>CBDICR010000007.1:1397500-1838573 GCA_965277425.1 Caulobacteraceae bacterium | reverse complement strand
TCTGCAGGTCTAGTAGGAAGGAATTGTGGCCCGTGGCTACGGATATCGGCATGATTGGGCCTCGTACTCGCTCTTGAAGGTTGTGCTTGGGTATGAGCGTTATTGAACAGTGCTCACAGCATCTCTTGTCAAAGATGGATGTTAGAATCTTGTAGTAGACCGAACACTCTGATGAAGACAAATGCTGAGGCATGCGAGCATGGTTAAAACCAATGAAAGGAGTTCAATTAGGGTTCAAGCGTTAGTCCTCTTTCGTGCGCCATGTAAATCGACCACATATGGAAGCAACGATCTGTTTGAACCGGACATTTGTTTATATTGAATGGGAGCGGCCATCAGAATCTCATAATGCCACCGTCTTCCCCTCCCTCGAGCTCTCAATCGCAGCTTCAACAATCCTCAGCACATCCCTCGCCTCCTCAGCCTTCACAGGACTCTCTCCTTGACCTCTGAGTGCCTTCGCTAAGACTCGGTAGTACTCCACGTACGTCGCAGGTTGCACAGTTGGTACGACTTTGCGAGTTGGAGCTCCTTTCGAGATGATTGTGAGAGTGCCAAAATGATCTTCAGGATCTTGGCCAAAGCCAGCGTCGCCAGGTCTCGCTCCACCTTTAAGTTGGTCTTCTTGGACGTCGAGATGGAACTATCATATGCGTTAGTAATAAGCTGCTATCAGTATACTCGTCATCGACTAATACCTTCTTAAAGCTGCCCTTCGTCCCCCTTACCCAAAACCTCAACTGTTCAACCTCAGGCCCCACGACACCAGCGCGAGCTGTAGCCATTATGCCAGGATACTGCAGGACCGCCGTAAACGAATCGTGCGGTCCACCTTCCGCACCTCAGATCCGCACTTCGCCTTTTCCGAAACGCCCCGCTATGTCGGTCGCGCCATCGCCGCCTTGGCCGGCGATGGCGACGTCGGCGCCAAGACGGGGCTGGCCCTGTTCGCCGACGATCTGGCCGACGACTACGGCTTCACCGACCTCGACGGTTCGCGGCCGCACTTCTGGCGCAGCGTCGAGGCCTGGATCGACGAGGGCCTGGCCAAGGATGGCGAGTTGGATCCGCACCTCCGCTGGGTCGCCGCCAGCCGCTATAGGAACCTGCACATGACCCCGTCGCGCGGCGACCAGATGCGGCGCTATGCGGCGCGGCTGGGCTTCGAGAGCCTCGGCGCCGGACTGCGGCCGATCGTCTAGGAGCCGGTTGGATTGAGCGATTCCTAAGCCCTCCCCCTCGATGGGGGAGGGTTGGGTGGGGGTGTGGCCACTGAGAATGGGTGAAGAGCGCTGATGGCGCTGGCGCCCGACCGAGCCCGTCGCATTGCCAACACCGCCAACCCTGCCCATCCCCCATCCGCCAACGGGAAGGGTCGTGATGTGCTGGCGGCTCTTACGCCCGCGCGGCGCGGCGAAGGGCTTGGGGTGGCTGGCCGAAGGCGCGCAGGAAGGCGCGGCGCATGCGTTCGGGATCGCCGAAGCCGGCGGCCTGCGCGACGCGGTCGATCGGCTCAGGCCCGGCCTCGATCCGCTCGCGCGCCATCTCCACCCGCAGCCGCTCGACCGCGCGGGCGGGGGTTACGCCGGTGTCGGCGGTGAAGGCGCGGGCGAAGTTGCGCGGGCTCATGGCCGCCTGGGCGGCCAGTCGTTCAACGTTCAACGGTTCATGCACCCGCTCGCGCGCCCAGGCCATCAGCGCGCCGAAACGCCCGCCGGGCCGGTCCAGTTCGAGCAGGGCGGAGAACTGCGACTGGCCGCCCGGCCGGCGGTGATACACCACCAGTTGCCGGGCGGTCTGCCGGGCGATGGCCTCGCCCAGATCCTCGGCGATCAGGGCCAGGGCCAGGTCGATGCCGGCGGTGATCCCGGCCGAGGTCCAGATCGGGCCGTCGCGCACATAGATGCGGTCGGGCTCCAGCCGCACCTTGGGAAAGCGCCGCGCGAAGTCCCGGCTGCGGTTCCAGTGGGTGGTGGCGCGCCGCCCGTCGAGCAGCCCCGCCGCGGCCAGGATATAGGCGCCGGAACAGACGCTGGTCGTGCGCCGCGTCCGCGCCGCCGTCTCGCGGACGAAGTCGAGCACGCGGGGGTCGCGCGCCCCCTCCCGGCTGCCATTGCCGCCGGCGACGACCAGGGTGTCGATGGGCTGCGCCTGATCGAAGCTCTCGGCGGTCATGGCCGCGCCGGAGGAGCTGCGCACCTGTCCGCCCTCCGCCGCGATGACGCGCAGGTCGTAGGCCCCCTCGACATAACGGGCGGCGATCTCGAAGGCGGCGATGGGGCCGGCGGCGTCGAGAATCTGGAAGTCGGGAAAGATCAGGACGGCGAGCGTGCGGGTCATGGCGTAAAATGAGGGATCATTGTCATTTATGCCAAACCCTAGGCCTGACAACCTGACCGGGTCAAATCCGCAAAACGGAACCCGTCATGGCCGAGACCCCCTTCCGCATCGTCGAAGTCCTCTATCCGGGCCTGACCCAGCTCGACTTCACCGGGCCGCACACCGTGTTCAGCCGCCTGCGCGACACCGAGGTCATCGTGGCCTCCGAGCCGGGCGGCGCCATCGAGTCCGACGGCGGCCTTGTCTTCGCCGGCACGCGGCGCCTGGCCGAGATCGACCGCTGCGACCTGATCTTCCTTCCCGGCGGCCTGGCGGCGACCGACGTCATCAATGATGAGGCCTTCATGGTCCAGGTCCGGCGGCTGGCCGGCGAGGCGCGCTACCTGACCTCGGTCTGCACCGGCTCGCTGATCCTGGGCGCGGCCGGCCTGCTCAAGGGCCGGCGCGCCGCCTCCCATTGGGCCTGGCGCGACATGCTGGGCCTGTTCGGGGCCATTCCGGACCCCGGCCGCGTCGTGCGCGATGGCGACATCATCACCGGCGGCGGCGTCACCGCCGGCATCGACTTCGCCCTGGTGGTCGCCGCCGAGCTGGCCGGCGAGGCCTTCGCCCAGGCCATCCAGCTCGGCATCGAATACGCCCCCGCCCCGCCGTTCAACGCCGGCCGGCCGGAGACCGCGCCGCCCGCGGTCCTGGCTGCGGTCCAGCGCAACATGGAGGCGCTGCTCCCCAAGCGCCGCGCCGATGCGGAACGGGCGGCGGCGAAGATGTGAACTCCAGCACGGCGAATTGGCGGCTTCGATTGGGTGACCGGGCCGCGCTGGACCGTATTTTATTCCGCTCATCCCCGCGCAGGCGGGGACCCAGGTTTTTTATCCTGGAGCGTTGAGTTTCCAGCAAAAACGCCTGGGTCCCCACTTTCGGGGGGATGAGCGGGGTGTGTTGCTCTGCTCATATCCAGGCCGATGTCCAGCACCGGTGCGGAGTGGGTCAGGGCGCCGACCGAGATGGCGTCGACGCCGGTCTCGGCGATGGCGCGGACGCTTTGCAGAGTGACCCCGCCCGAGGCCTCCAGCACCACGGCGCCGGCGACGCGGCGGACGGCTTCGCGCAGGTCGGGAAGCGCGAAATTGTCCAGCATGATCACACCGGGGCCATAGGGCAGGGCCTGGTCCAGTTGGCCCAGCGTATCGACCTCGATCTCGATCGGCGTCAGGTGGCCGGCCGCGGCCTTGGCGCGCTGCATGGCCTGAGCCACGCCCCCGCAGGCGGCGATGTGGTTGTCCTTGATCAGCATGGCGTCGTCGAGGCCGAAGCGGTGGTTGACGCCGCCGCCGCAGCGCACGGCGTATTTCTCCAGGGCGCGCAGGCCGGGCGTGGTCTTGCGGGTGCAGACGATGCGGGCGCGCGTTCCTTCGACGGCGCGCACATAGGCGCGGGTCAGGGTAGCGACGCCGCTCAGGCGGCCGAGCAGGTTCAGCGCCACGCGCTCGGCGCCGAGAACGGCCAGGGCCTCGCCCTCGACGCGGGCGATGGTCCCGTCATTGGCGGTGACGTCCATGCCGTCGCTGGTCACGACCTCGAAGCGCGCGGTGGGATCGAGCAGAGCCAAGGCGATCCGGGCGCAATCGACGCCGGAGACGCGGCCCTCGGCGCGCGCCGCGAAGGTCGCGGTCAGGCGCTGGCCCTTGGGGATGAGGGCGGTCGAGGTGACGTCGCCGGCGCGGCCGAGGTCTTCGGCCAGGGCGGCGCGCACGATCGGCTCGATCAGGAGGTCGGGAAGCGGGGCGATCATTCGGCGGCGATGCAGACCGGGGCGCGGCTGAGCTCGTCCAGGGTCAGGACCGTGCGTTCGGCGACCGGCGCGGCCTGCGGATAGTCGGCGCGGTAATGGCCGCCGCGGCTTTCCCGGCGTGCGCAAGCCGGGGCGGCGACCAGGCGGGCCGCAACCAGGGGCAGGGCCTGGCCATGTTCGGCCTGCAGCCGATCGATCAGGCCGAGCAGGCGGGTCAGGCCGGCCGCGTCGCGCACGACGCCGGCGTCGCGGCTCATGGCGGCGCGCAAGGTCTCCAGCGCCGACTCGGGCAGGTCCGGCGCCGGCCGGACCGCCAGCGGCGCGGTCTTCGGATCAGTGGCCTCGCGCGCCGCCTCGCCGGCATGGGTCCCGAACACCGCTGCTTCGAGCAGCGAGTTGGAGGCCAGCCGGTTTGCGCCGTGCACGCCGGTCGAGGCGCACTCGCCGGCGGCGAACAGGCCGCCCAGCGACGTGCGGCCGTCGGCGTCGGTCATCACCCCGCCCATGTGGTAGTGGGCCGCCGGCGCGACGGGAATCGGCTCGCGGCGCGGATCGACCCCGCCGGCCATGCAGGCGGCGAAGACGGCGGGAAACTCGTCCGGGAACCGCTCGCCGATCGCCGCGCGGGCGTCGAGGAAGGCGCCGCCGCCGTCCGCGATCCGCCGATGGATGGCGCGGGCGACCACGTCGCGCGGCGCCAGGTCGCCGAGCGGATGCACCCCGGCCATCAGGCTGGCCCCGTCGGCGTCGACCAGCACGGCGCCCTCGCCGCGCAGGGCCTCGCTGGCCAGGGGCGCGGGATCGGCGTCCAGCGCCATGGCCGTCGGGTGGAACTGGACGAACTCGGGATCGGCGATGCGCGCGCCGGCCAGCGCCGCCAGGGCCAGGCCCTCGCCGAGCACCGCGCGCGGATTGGTGGTCATGGCGTAGAGGCCGCCGAGGCCGCCGGTGGTCAGCACGGTGACCGGCGCGACGATCTCGGTGAGCGCGCCGGCCTGTTCGACCAGCGCGCCGCGGATACGGCCTTGCGCGTCGGTGAGCAGGGCGCGGACCCTTGCGTTCGGCCTGACCTCGACATGCGCCTTGGCCATCGCCGCGGCGGCCACGGCGCGCATGATCTCGCGGCCGGCCTGGTCGCCCTTGACGCGGGCGACGCGGGCGCGGCCGTGGGCGGCCTCCAGGCTCTGCACGAAACCGCCTTCGGCGTCGCGGTCGAACGGCGCGCCGAGGGCGGCTAGGCGCCGGACGGCGGCCGGTCCCTCGCGGGTGAGGCGTTCGGCCATCGCCGGATCGACCAGGCCGGCGCCGGCGGCGATGGTGTCGGCGGCGTGGCGTCCGGGATCGTCGTCCCGGCCCATGGCCGCGGCCATGCCGCCTTGCGCCCAGGCCGACGAGCAGCCCTGCAGCAGGGGCGCGGCGCTGAGGACCAGCACCTTGCGCGGCGCGGCGGCCAGGGCGGCGGAAAGGCCGGCCAAGCCCGCGCCGATGACCAGGACGCCGTCGAAGGCAATGCGATCGGTCATGACAGGCTGCCTGGTCCGACGGAGGCGAAGGCGATGACGCCGACGCAAAGACCGAGCGCGATCAGCCAAAGGGCCACCGAGGCGATCCATTCGGTGGCGCCCAGCGGCCGCGCCGGGGCGCGCAGCGTCCGGGCTCGAACCGCGCCCAGGGTGGCGACGCCGACGAAGGCGCCGAAGATCCAGTTGCCGGTGCGCACCGCCCAGACCACCGCGATGACGCCCACCAGCACCAGGGCGGCCTTTTCGAGCATGGGGTGGATCCGCGCCAGGGCCGGCCCGAGCGCCTTGGAGCCGTCCAGCGGCGGGGCTGGCGCCAGGTTGATCAGGTTGATGATCCCGACGAAGAAGGCGCCGCCCAGCCAGCGGCCGTCGCCGGTTCGATGCGCCAGGACGAAGAACGGAATGGCCGCGAGCAGGCCGAAGCTCGGACCCGCCAGCGCGATCAGCACGCTCTTGAAATCGCTCTCCGGCGTGCGCTGCATGCTCGCCGCGCCGCCGACGAAGGGGATGATGCGGATGCGCCCGGGGCCGACGCCCAAGGCGTTGATGGCCAGGACGTGGCCGTATTCGTGGACGAAGACCCCGACCACCCCGGCCAGTGCCCAGATCCAGCCGTTATAATAGCCGATCAACGCCGCCAGCAGCGCGCTGGAGGCGAGCGCCCAGCCGATCTCGGCGGCGGGCGACGGCTGACGGGGAACACGGGTGTCCTGGACGGTCACTGTGCGGACTCGCTCGGAACCCTTCCCCCTCCATGGGGGAAGGGCAGGGTTGGCGGTGTGCGCGCAGGCGGTGAAGATGACGGCGCAAGTGGGCGCGGAGCCCAGTTGAGCCTATCGCCTGGTCTCAGCGGCCACACCCCCACCCAACCCTCCCCCATCGAGGGGGAGGGCTTTTGGGGAGCAGGCCTTATTTTGGCGAGAGCATCCATTCGGAAGATCGCTAGATCAACTCCACGTCGACATGGTGGCGGGCCTTGACCAGGTCGTAGCGGGCGGGGGTTAAGGGCGGCGGCATGTCGATCATGCGCTGGACCGCGAGACGGGCGCGGGCGGCGACGGACGCCTCGACCTTGACCTCGAACTGGTGGTTCAGCAGCGCCTCGTAGATGTTCTGCAAGCTGATGCGCTTCATGTGCGGGCAGAGGTTGCAGGGGCGCACGAACTCCGTCTCCGGGGCGTCGCAGGCGACGTTGTCGGCCATGGAGCATTCGGTGATCAGCACCACCTGGCGCGGCTTGCGGCGCATGACATAGTCGGTCATGGCCGCGGTCGAGCCGGCGAAATCGGCCATCTCCAGCACCTCGGCGGGGCATTCCGGATGGGCGAGAATCTCGGCGCCCGGATAGGCCTGGCGCAGCTCGGCGATGTCGGCGGCGTCGAAGCGCTCGTGCACCTCGCAGCGGCCCTGCCAGGCGATGATCTTGATGGGGGTCTGGCGCGCGACGTTGCGGGCCAGGAACTCGTCCGGCAGCAGGATGACGCGGTCCGTCCCCCATTCGCGCGCGATGTGCTCGACCACCTGCACGGCGTTGGCGCTGGTGCAGCAGATGTCGATCTCGGCCTTCACCTCAGCGGTGGTGTTGATGTAGGCGACCACCGGCACGCCCGGATAGCGCTGTTTGATCAGCCGCACGTCGGCGCCGGTGATCGAGGCGGCCAGCGAGCAGCCGGCGCGCAGGTCGGGGATCAGCACGGTCTTGTCCGGGCAGATCACCTTGGAGGTCTCGGCCATGAAGAGGACGCCGGCCTGGACGATGACGGCGGCGTCGGACTTGGCCGCCTCGCGCGCCAGCCCAAGACTGTCGCCGACATAGTCGCCGACCCCGTGGAAGATTTCCGGCGTCATGTAGTTGTGCGCCAGGATGACGGCGTTCTTTTCGCGCTTCAGCGCATTGATCGCGGCGACCAGCGGCGCCTGCAGCCGCCATTCCAGCGGGGTGACGCGCGCCTTGATCTTTTCCCAGACCGGGCCTGTGGCGATCTCGACGTCGCTGGTGAATGTCAGTGGTAAGGATCCGTCCGCCATGCTCCCCACTCCTTCTTTTGCTCACTTTGAGCATTATTAGGGGCCGTAAAAACGCCGTGCATCACGCTTGGACGCCGGCGCGGCCTCAACTTATGCTTCATCTGAGCATAAGCCACCCAGTCATATAGTCCGCCCGAGCCAGCCTGAAAAGGGGCTTTTTGTAACCGGCGATCACAATCGCGCGCGGCTGCCGCGCGGTTGCAGCGCAATATTTCGCCCCATTTGCAGGCTAGGAGCCCCGCGCGGGGCCTGGAGAACGATTTGACGGTCCCGCACTCGAAACCCCTGTGGGCGACTTTTGTCGCTGTTTTGCTGCTTGCCGCGGCAAGCCTTGCGGTCTGGACGCACGAAGCGCAGGCCAGCCATCCGACTCCCCACCCAGACCTTTCCTATCTGTCCAACGGCCTGTCCCAGGCCGCGCTGGATCTTGACCTGCATAGCCTCGATCCCGCAGCCCAGGCGCTCGCCGCGCGGCTCGATCCCGCCCGCCACACCAGGCTCGCCGGCCGCCCGGTCGGCTGGGCGGTCTATGAGCTGGACAAGGTCCCCTCGCTCGACCTGCGCGATCCGTCCTTCAACGACGCGCGGGCGATCAATGCGCTGATCCCCGCCTCGTCGGTGCTGAATCCGCCCGCCCAGCCCTTCGTGCTGCACGCCTCGGCGCCCGATCGCGCCAAGGCCGTGCAATGCCTGGCCCAGGCGGTCTATTTCGAGGCCGGCCGGCAGAGCGCCGACGGCCAGGCGGCCGTGGCCCAGACCGTGCTGAACCGCCTGCGCCATCCCGACTATCCGAAGTCGGTCTGCGGCGTGGTCTATCAGGGCTCGTCCCTGAAGACCGGCTGCCAGTTTTCCTTCACCTGCGACGGCTCGCTGAACCAGCCGCTGGTTGCGGCGGTGTGGGCCCAGGCGCAAGGCGTCGCCAAGCGAGCGCTTGGCGGCTACGTCATGGCGGCGGTGGGCGAGGCGACCCATTATCACGCCGACTATGTGCAGCCCTATTGGAGCCCCAGCCTGGTCAAGATCACCCAGATCGGGGCGCACATCTTCTATCGCTGGACCGGGCCATGGGGCGAGCCGTCCGCCTTCACCGGCCGCTATGCCGGCCACGAGGCCTATCTGTCGCCGGCGGTGCTGACCGGGGGCGACGCCCGCGTGGCCCGTCCCGACGACCACCCGCTGGATCGCGGCATGATCGCCCAGGTTCACACCTTCACCGTCGCGGACAATTCGACGCCGGGCGGGGTGCGCACGCGGGTCTCGGGCGTCTTCGAGGTCGCGCCGCCGGTTGTCGCCGCGCCCAGCGCCGCCCAGGCCGCTGCGCCCGCCGTTGCGATGACCCCGCCGCAGGTTCCGGTTGTCGCGCCCCCCGTCACGACGCTGGCCACGGCTAAATCAGCCTCCTAAAAGGCTTGGCGTCGCCACCTTCTCCCGCGAGGGGAGAAGGAAATGCTCGATCGACGGCCGACTAAACAGCCATGGTGTTTGCTCTAGACTGGCGCTTCGGTTGTTTTGGGGAGGCCATGACCTCATCCATCTTCATTCCCGATCTTGACGATGTCCGCCGCGCCCAGGCGGTGATCGGGGCCTATATGCGCACGCGGTTGGAGATCATCGCCGCGCGGCCAGGCAATCCGCTTGGCGCGGTGTTCCGCCAGATCGGCCAGGCGGTCGCCCTGCGCGCGCCGGGCTTTCCGGCGTCGCTGTTCAACCGCGCCTACGGATTTTGCGACGAGCAGATCGAGCACATCCCGGCGCTGATCGACTGGTACGCCGCCGGCGGCGCGTTCGAGCTCGCGCCCGGCCGCGAGATCGCCAGGACCGCCCGGCTGCTGGCCGCCGCCGGCTATGCGCAGACGGGTTTCCACGCGACCTTTGCCGGGCCGGCCGCCTTGCCGAACGCGCCGTCGCCCGGCATCGAGGTTCGGCGAGTCGAGAGCGAGGACGACATCAGGAGCTTCGCCGAGGTCTATCATCTGGGCTGGGCCATTACCGGTTTCCGCGTGCCGGTCGCGCCCTGGCTGACCGCGCCCGGCTGGTCGCTCTATCTGGCCAGCTGCGACGGCGCGCCGGCCGGCGTGGCGATCGGCTATTTGAACGGCGAGGACGCCTATCTGGCCGATAGCGCCGTCGATCCGCGCTTTCGCCGCCGGGGCGTGCATCGGGCGTTGCTGGATCGCCGCTGCGACGATGCGCGGGCGGCCGGCGCGACTCGCCTCTATTCCGGCGCCGACGTCCTCTCGGCCAGCAGCCGCAACATGCAGCGCAAGGGGCTGGTGCTGCTCTACACCGAGGCGATCTGGACCGGGCCTCAGCCGAAGGCGGCCGGGTAATCCACGCGGATGGGGCGGTCGAGCGCGCCCGGCGTCAGCGCCAGGGCCATGAAGGCCGGGCGTCCGGCGAAGGGCGAGGCGATCTGGGCGGCCGCTTTCGCCGAAAAGCCGAAGCGCGGATAGTAGGGCGGATGGCCGAGCACCACGACCGCCTCCATGCCGGCCGCGCGGCAGGCCTCGATGCCTGCCCGCGCCAGGGCCGATCCGACGCCGGTTCCCTGCTTCGCCGGCGCCACCCCCAGTGGACCCAGTCCGGCGACGGCGCGGGCTGGATCGCAGCGCATACGGCTGAACAGGATATGGCCGACAACCTCGCCGTCGATCTCGGCGACCAACTCGACCAGGACCCGGCCCTCGGCGCGGACGCCCTCGATAATGCCGGCTTCGTCGCCCGTCGATTTGTCGAAGGCGGCCCGGGTGACGGCGCGGATCGCGGCGTGATCGTCGGCCTTGGCCGGCCTTACCTTCACCACGTGCCGATCTTCGCCGCCTCGGCGTGGCTGATCGGGTGATGGGCTTTTTTGTGATCCTCCTCGGCCAGGAAGCGCACCGCTTCGAGCGCGGCCATGCAGCCCATGCCGGCGGCGGTCACCGCCTGGCGATAGACGTCATCGGTGACGTCGCCGGCGGCGAAGACTCCGGGGATGGCGGTCGAGACCGTGCCGGGCTTGACCTTGAGATAGCCGCCCGCGTTCATTTCCAGCTGGCCCTGGAAGAGCTGGGAGGCGGGGGCGTGGCCGATGGCGACGAAGACGCCGTCGCAACGCACCTCGGTCAGAGCGTCGGTCTTCAGATTGCGCAGGGCCGCGCCGGTGACCCCGCGCGGCGCTTCCGTGCCCAGCACCGCCTCGAGCGCGGTGTCCCAGATCACCTCGATCTTCGGGTGCGCGAACAGCCGGTTTTGCAGGATGCGCTCGGCGCGGAACTCGTCACGGCGATGCACGACGGTGACCTTGGACGCGAAGTTGGTGAGGAAGAGCGCCTCCTCGACCGCGGTATTGCCGCCGCCGACCACCAGCACCTCTTTGCCGCGATAGAAGAAGCCGTCGCAGGTGGCGCAGGCCGAAACGCCGAAGCCCTGGAAGGCCTTTTCCGACTCCAGCCCCAGCCATTTGGCCTGGGCGCCGGTGGAGATGACCACCGTTTCCGCCAGCAGCACCGCGCCGGAATCGCAGATGAGGCGGAACGGGCGCTTGGAGAGGTCGGCCTCGATGACGATGTCGCTGAGGATTTCCGCCCCGACATGCTCGGCCTGGGCGCGCATCTGCTCCATCAGCCAGGGGCCCTGGATCACCTCGGCGAAGCCCGGATAGTTCTCGACATCGGTGGTGATGGTCAGCTGGCCGCCGGGCTCGAGACCCGCGATCAGCACAGGCTCGAGCAGGGCGCGCGCGGCATAGACGGCGGCGGTATAGCCGGCGGGGCCGGAGCCGATGATGGCGCAACGAACGGAACGCGGCTCGGACATGGACGGACTTTCAGATGCGGCCGTGGACTGCGGCCATGAGTCTTGGCGTCACTATGTAGCTATTCCCCGGCCGCGGTGAAGGCGCCCGATCATTCCGGCCGGCGCGCCTTGCCGTCGTGAGGGCCGAGCGGTCGCACGGGCGCATCGGCCCAGCGGTCCTCGCGGGTCGCCTCGTAGACGTCGTTCAGCGGATAGCGGATGCGGTTTTCGTCCTTGTTCGCCTCACCGACGACCAGCAACCGCACCTCTTCGTCGGTGTTGTTGAGGAAGGTGTGGCAGACGCCGGTCCCGGCCGGAAACCCGACGGAATCGCCCGGTTTCAAGGCGTGCAGATGGCCGTCGATCCAGGCGTCGGGCCGCCCTTCGATCACGAAGACGAACTCGTCCTCCGCGCTCTCGGCGTGCGGATAGGAGGTGCGCCGGCCGGGCGTCAGGCGTTCGTGGTGGATGCCGATGCGGGTCAGGCCGAGCGCCCGGCCGAGCGGCGCGCCGATGGACATCAGCTCCGAGTCGCCCGGATAGTGGCTGTCGTCATCGCCCTCCAGCTCGGTCCAGTGGGCGATGAAGTCGGGACGGTCGGGCATGGGTGTTCCAAAAGGTCAATGACGCAAGGTGGGCGCATCCTATTCCTGGCCGATGCCGGGGCGAAAGTGGGCGGCGGCCATATCATGCGTTGCCTGACCCTGGCCGGAGCGCTGATCCGGGCGGGGGCCGAATGCGGATTCGTGGCCGGGCCGGCCGCCCGCGCCGTGATCGAATCCTTCGCCAGGGATGCGGTCGAGGTCGTCCCCCTGGATGAGGAGCCAAGCGCCGGCGAGCTGGCGGCGGCCGGCGCGGCGCGCGCGCGATCCTGGCCCGCGACCGCCATCGTCGCCGACCACTACGGCTTGAGACCCCAGGACGATGCGGCCTTAGATGCAGCCTGCGACCGGCTGCTGATCGTCGACGACCTGCGCCGCCGACATGACTGCGGCCTGGTGCTGGATTCCAACATCGGTCGCACCACCGCCGACTATCCGGGCCGGGAGGTGCTGGCCGGGCCGCGATTCGCTCTGGTTCGTCCGGCCTTCGCCGGCTTGCGGGCGGCGACGCTGGCGCGGCGCGAGGCCGGCGGCGCGCCGAGGCGGGTGCTGATCTCGCTCGGCCTGACCGACGCCGGCGCCATCACCGGCCGGGTGGTCCGCGCGCTCTTGCCGGCCCTTGGCGAGGCAAGGCTCGATGTGGTGGTCGGCGGGCAGGCGCCCAGCCGTCTGGAGCTTGAAACCCTGGCCAAAGCCGACGGCCGCGTCAGCGTCCAGGTCGATGCTCTCGACATGGCCAAGCTGATCGCGGCGGCCGACATCGCCGTCGGCGCCGGCGGCTCCAGCGCCTGGGAGCGCTGCTGCCTCGGCCTGCCCAGCCTCACCGTCATCGTGGCCGACAACCAGCGGGAAAACACCACGGCGCTGGCCCGCGAAGGCGCGACCCTGGCCATCGCCCCGCCCTCGGGCGACTTCGACGCGCGGCTGCGGGCGGCGTTCGTCCAGCTTGCGTCCGACACCGCGCTCCGAACCGCGATGAGCGTCTCGGCCGCCGCGCTTTGCGACGGGCTTGGCGCCGATCGGGTCGCCGAAAGGCTGCTCGCGTGAACACCCAGCGCCCGATGGCCGGGGCCGTCTATATCGTTACCGACATCGAGGCCGACGGGCCGACGCCGGGCCGAAATTCGATGATCTCGTTCGCCTCGGTGGCCGTGACGGCGGATGGCGTGGAGAAGGGCGTCTTCGAGGCGGTGCTGGCGCCGCTGCCGGGCGCCGAGCACGATCCAGACACCTATGCCTGGTTCCAGACCCAGCCGCAGGCCTGGGCGGCGGCGACCACTGATCCGCGGCCGGCCGACCAGGTGATGGCGGACTATGTGGCCTGGATCCGCGCCTTCGCGGTCGGGCGCGTATTTACCGCCTTTCCGATCGCCTTCGACGGCCCGTGGATCGACTATTATCTCAGGCGCTTCACGCTGTACGCGGTGGTGCAGGGGCACTATGCCGGCGATCGCCTCTTCGACAGCTCAGGCCTCTGCCTCCGCTCATTCGCCG
The DNA here is from genome assembly GCA_965277425.1 of Caulobacteraceae bacterium. GTDB lineage: Bacteria > Pseudomonadota > Alphaproteobacteria > Caulobacterales > Caulobacteraceae > Poindextera. The sequence goes on along the minus strand of CBDICR010000007.1, from coordinate 1,825,014 downwards.
CGGCGGTGACCGGCCGCGCGCCCTGGGACTGCCAACCCACCTCGTTCCCGCCGGGCTGGCTTGGCGATCACGAACACACCCACCGCGCCATCGACGACGCGCGCGGCTACGCCCATTTGCTCGGCGTGCTGATGAGGATGTCCGCCAGGAACCAGGACTAGCCGCTACTGCCCGCCGTCGACGCGAACGATGGCGCCGGTGGTGAAGGAGGAGGCGGGGCTGGCCAGGTAGAGGGCGGTGGTCACCACCTCCTCGGGCCGGCCGGGGCGGCCGAGCGCGTTGTCGGACCGCTGGCGCGCCTCTTCCGGCCAGGCCTTGGCGATGTCGGTGAGGAAGGGCCCGGCCGAGATCGTGTTCACCCGCACCTTGGGCCCGTATTCGTGGGCGAAGGAGACGGTCATGGCGTTCAGCGCCGCCTTGGCGCCGCTATAGGGCACCACGGCCGGCAGGGGCGTCAGCGCACCGGACGAGGAAATGTTGATGATCACCCCGCCGTCGCCATCGGCCATGCGCTTGGCGATCTGCGAGGCGAGCCGGAACGGGCCCTTGAAGTTCAGGTTCATGACGCTGTCGAACAGGGCCTCGCTCACCTCGTGCGACGGCTGCCGCGGCGACATGCCGGCATTGTTGACCAGGATGTCGATGCGGCCGAATTCGGCATAGGCGGCCTCGATCAGCCGGTCGACCTCGTCCCATTTGCCGACGTGCGCCGAGACGGCCATGGCGCGGCGGCCCATGGCGCGGACCTCATCGGCGGCGGCCTCGCAGGCGTCCAGCTTGCGGCTGGCGATGATGAGGTCGGCGCCGTGCTCGGCGAAGGCGCGGACCATCTGCAGGCCGAGCCCGCGGCTGCCGCCGGTGACCAGGGCGATCTTGCCCGAAAGGTCGAACAGGTCGGCGCTCACGAGGCGATCTGGTCCCAGGCCAGCGGCTCGCCGCGTTTGAGGTCGCGCGCGGCCGGCCGGCCCAGCACCTCGTACAGGTGCTTGGGCGCCAGGCCATGGCCGGGCCGGATCGACCGGACGTTCTGTGGCGTCAGCGTCTCGCCCGTCTTCACGTCGGCCACGACATAGAGCGAGCGGCGGTGGTCGCGGCCGGCCTTCTCAGCCTCGACCTCCTCGTAATGCACCGAGCCGAGCGCCGACCAGGCGTCGCGGCAGTCGGCCACCAGCCGGGCCAGCTCGCCCGGCTCCAGCGAAAAGGCTGAATCCACCCCGCCGTCGGCGCGGGCCAGGGTGAAGTGCTTTTCGATCACGCAGGCGCCCAGGGCCACGGCCGCCACCGCCACCGCCGTACCCATGGTGTGGTCGGAGAGGCCGACCAGGGTCCCGTGCGCCGCCGCCAGGTCCGGCATGGTGCGCAGGTGCATCTGCGAGGCGGGGGTCGGATAGCCGCTGGTGCAATGGAGCAGGATGATTTCGCGCCCGCCGGCCTCGCGCGCGGCGGTGACGGCGTCGGCGATGTCTTCCGGCGAGGCCAGGCCGGTGGAGATGATCAGCGGCTTGCCGCTGCGCGCCATGCAGGCGATCAGCGGCGTGTCGACGATCTCGAACGAGGCCACCTTGAAGGCCGGCGCGCCGAGTTTTTCCAGAAATTCCACCGCCGTGGGATCGAAGGGCGAGGAAAAGATCGTGATCCCGACCTCGCGCGCGCGCTCGAACAATCGCTCGTGCCAGTCCCATGGGGTGTGAGCTTCCTGGTACAGCTCGTAGAGCCGACGCCCGTGCCAGAGACCGCCCTCGATAACGAATCCAGGGCCGTCGTGGTCGATGGTGATGGTGTCGGCGGTCAGGGTCTGCAGCTTGACCGCATCGGCGCCGGCGGCCTTGGCGGCGTCGATCAGGGCCAGAGCGCGGCCGATGTCGCCATTGTGGTTGCCACTCATTTCGGCGATCAGATAGGGCGGCTCGTTCGGCCCGATCGCGCGGCCGGCGATGGCGATCGGGGCGGTCATGGGCTGGTCAGCACCAGATCGCGCTCGAAATAGCCCTTTTCGCGCAGCCGGCCGGCGCAGGCCGGCCGCACCCTGTCCCAGTCCTCGCTGAGCAGGCCCAGGCCGACCACGTCCTGGTAGCGGCCGGCCTTCCAGACGTGTTCGCGGAACAGGGCCTCGCGCACGAAGCCGAAGGACTCGTGCAGCTTCCAGACGGCCTCGTTCTCGATCAGCACTTCGCAACAGAGCTTGTTCAGCCCCAGGTCCGCGAACACATGGTCGATGACGATGAATTCGACCGCCGCGCCGACGCCGCGCCCGCGCACGCTGGGCTCGGCCAGGTAATAGGCCCATTCGCAGCGGCGGCTCGCATTGTCGATGCCGGCCAGATTGGCCAGGCCGACCGGCTCGGCGTTCATCTCAATGATCCAGTAGCGGCGATCCGGAGCTGTGAGCGCGGCGGCGAACCAGCGCGCGTGCGCATCCGGCGAGATCAGCTGGTCGGTGTACATATAGGCCGAGACCTCGGGCCGATTGCGCCAGTCCAGCAGGCGCTCGCGGTCCCCGGGTCCGATGACTCTTAAGGCGACGGTCATAGGGCCTTCTTCAATCGACCTCGTTGGGCAGCACCTGGTCGGGGTGAGTCGCCTGCCAGTCTAGTACATCCTCGGAGGTGAAGGCGGGGTTTGCGGGATAGAGGGCCGCATAGACCGCGCTGACGAAGGCGAAATCCCGCGGCGTGTCGACCGTCCAGCGATAGCGCAGCGGCGGCTCGCGGGTGACGGCTTCCAGTTTGAACAACTCCGGATGACCGTAGATGAAGGGGGTGACGTGCTCGCGGTCGTAAGGGCCACGACCTTCCGCGTCGGCGCGGCGCAGGGCGGCCGTCTCGCAGACCTCGACGTCCAGGCCCTTGGGATAGGTCCAGTTCAGCGAATTGTAGGTGTAGTCGGCGTTCGCCGCCGCGTGCGCCTCGATGCAGGCGTCCACCAGCCGCCAGTCGGCCAGCGGGCAGTCGGCGGTCAGCCGCACGAAGGTCTTCGGGTTCCCCGCCGCCTCCAGCGCCCCGATGAAGCGGCCGAGCACATCGTCCAGCGACCCGCGAAAACAGTCGACGCCGATTTGGGCGGCATAGGCCGCGATGACATCGTCGGAGGCGTCGATGCTGGTGGCGATGGTCAGCCCGCTCAGCCGCTTCGCCCGCCTGAGCCGTTCCACCTGCCGCCCGATCATCGGCTCGCCCAGCAGCGACCGCAGCACCTTGCCCGGCAGCCTCGATGAGGACATCCGCGCCTGCAGGATCGCGTGAGCCATTGGAGCTTTCTGAAATCCCGCCCTTGGCGCGCCTGAACTTGCGATATTCGGTTCATCACAATAGACTAGTCATCTAACTAGTCTAGGAGGCGTTCGTGAAAATCTGGCCTGTTCAGGACGCCAAGGCGCGCTTCAGCGAACTGCTCACCGCTTGCGTTGTCGAGGGACCCCAAATGGTGACCAAACGCGGCGCGGAAGCGGCCGTGCTGGTGCCGGTGGAGGAATGGCGCCGGCTATCAGACGCCGCGCGGCCTTCGCTGAAAGCGTTGCTTTTGGCGGAAGAGGGCAGGGCGGATCTGCTGCTGCCTCGGCGCGGGACGGCCAAACGCCGCAAGCCTGTCGCGGTCTGACCGGCATGTATTTGCTCGACACGAATGTGATTTCCGAGCTTCGCAAGCCTCGGCCGCACGGCGCGGTGCTGAGTTGGTTGCGTCAGGCCGCCGAAGTCGACCTGCACATATCGGCTGTCAGCCTCGGTGAGATTCAGGTGGGAATCGAGCTTACCCGCGAGCAGGATCCAGCCAAGGCGGCGGAGCTTGAGGCCTGGACGGACCAGGTCGCGGCCAGCCACAACATCCTGCCTATGGATGCGCGGATTTTCCGACTGTGGGCGCGCCTGGTGCATCGCCAGTCCGACACCGTCTATGAAGACGCGATGATCGCGGCGACGGCGATAGCGCACAATCTGACGGTGGTGACCCGGAACGTCCGCGATTTCGTCCGCTTCAGGTCGCCGACTTTCAATCCGTTTGTCGGCTAATCAGCGCCCGCCACATCCTTCAGCGCCTTGGTCCAGCCGACCCAGCGCGAGTCCGGGCCGGCCCAGAGGTCGACCACGGGCTCGCCATGGCGATAGACGCAGAGTTGCGCGCGCCGTTCATCCTCGGCCTGCGCGGCGGCGAAGGCGTCGCGGACGGCCTCGTATCCGGGCGCGACCCAGCCTCCGGCCTGGCCCATGGCCGGCGTCAGACCCACTCGATCTTGAGGATTTCGTAGGCCTTGACGCCGCCGGGCGTATTGACCTCAACCACCTCGCCGACCTCCTTGCCGATCATGGCGCGCGACAGCGGCGAGGAGATGGAGAGCTTGCCAGACTTCACGTCGGCCTCGTGGTCGCCGACGATCTGATAGCGAGCCTCGTCCTCGGTGTCCTCGTCGACCACGCTGACGGTGGCGCCGAACTTCACCTGCGCGCCCGAAAGTTTCGAGACGTCGATGACCTGAGCGCGCGCGATCTTGTCCTCGATCTCGGCGATGCGGCCTTCGATCCAGCCCTGCCGATCCTTGGCGGCGTGGTACTCGGCGTTCTCGGACAGGTCGCCGTGCAGGCGCGCCTCGGCGATCTGGCCGATCACGCTCGGCCGTTCCTGGGTCTTCAAACGTTTCAGTTCCTCGTCGAGGACGGCATAGCCCTCGCCGGTCATCGGCACTTTTTCCATTGCGGAGTTTAGCTCGGTTCGCCCTTAGGGAGGTGGAGTGGTCCGGCCGCGGGCGGTGGCGTCCGGGGGGCTGACAGGATAAAGGTCAGGGCCGGAAATTTCAAGGGGTTGCGGCTGGGGTGCATGTCGACACCAATCAAGACCGATGACGTCGTCCTGCGCCGCGCCCGCGAGGCGGACGCCGCGGCCATGGCCGACTACATGGCGGCGCTGACCGCCGAGCACCTGGAGACCATCACGCCGCGCGAGGCGCCCAGCGTCGAGGACGAGCGCGACTGGGTGCTGCAGGCGGCCTTCGCCGAGCGCGGCCTGATCCTTTTGGCCGAGGCCGGCGAAGCGGTGATCGGCATTCTGGACTTCTGGGGCGGCGAGCGCTCGGACAATCGCCACGCCGGATCGTTCGGCATGTCGGTGGCCAAGGCCTGGCGCGGGCGCGGGGTCGGACGGCGGATGCTGCAGTGGGTGATCGACGAGGCCCACGGCTGGCCGGGCTTCTGCCGCATCGAGCTGGAATGCGTCGCCTGGAATGCGCCGGCGATCGGCCTCTATGAGAGCCTTGGTTTCAAGACCGAAGGCCGCATGGTCAAGGCGATCAACCTGCGCGGCAAGCCCGAGGACATGCTGGTGATGGCGCTCACCTGGTAGACCAGAAAAACGCTCATCCCCCGCGAAGGCGGGGACCCAGGTTTTTTAGGCCACGAAAAACACGAAAAGCACGAACGTCGCGGCTAACAGCTCCGCGCGGCCATGGGCTGCGTTCGTGATTTTCGTGGTGCGCCAGGCGAAGCTGGCGAGTTCCAGCGGGTGAGAGTCCCGTGCAGGTAAGGGGTAGCGCCCGCCTGTTAGCGAGTGTTGCGGGGCGGAAGGCGACGACCGTCGCGAAGCGTACACAGCAACCGTGTGGGGTCGGCTATTGAGCCACGACATGCACAAAGTCGCAGAGGCCGAGGCGGTCACGAACGCTGAAGGCAACATGTGCGGTCCCGTCATGCGAGGGGCTGACGCTCTGCCGGGGTCAAAGACCCGATCACGCACGGAAGGAACACGTCGGAACCTGGGAGATCTCGCGTCCGGCCGGTCGGGTTGCACCGATCCGGTCCGCCTTGGGAAGGTGAGGAGCCGAAGCCGAGGATGAACGGGCGCGAGAAGTCAGACCCCGCCATAGTAGCTGGGAAGCGGGCGAACGGAGCCGGGCGACCGGCCGAGGAGGGCGTGGAGCCAAGGGCGGGGGCCGAGGGAAACGCGGGCCGGCAAAGCACGTCCCGGGCTCAGGGCCGGGTCGGCGTGTCACAGGCGCTGGACCGCGTACGGCAAGCCGCAAGGCTAGGGAAGGAGGCGAGGTTCATCTCGCTCCTGCACCATGTCGACGACGCCTGGCTGCGGGAGGCGTACCTCGCGCTCAAGCGAGATGCGTCTCCTGGGGTGGACGGCATGACGTGGCGCGACTACGGGGCCGATCTCGAGCCGAGGCTCGCCGATCTGTGCGACCGGGTCCACCGGGGAGCGTACCGGGCTCAGCCGGCCAGACGGGTGATGATCCCCAAGCAAGACGGGAGCCAGCGACCGCTGGCGATCGCCGCGCTTGAGGACAAGATTGTCCAGAAGGCCGTGCTCGGGGTGCTGAACGCCATCTATGAGGAAGACTTCCTCGGCTTCAGCTACGGCTTCCGGCCCAGGCGCGGCCAGCACGACGCGCTGGACGCCCTGGTGGTCGGGATCGAGACCAGGGCGGTGAACTTCATCCTGGACGCCGATATCAGAAGCGTCTTCGATACGGTCAGCCATGCCTGGCTGGTCCGCTTCCTGGAGCATCGGATCGGCGACAAGCGCATCGTCCGCCTGATCCAGAAGTGGTTGAAGACGGGCGTCCTGGAAGACGGGGTCGTAAGCGTCAGTGAGACAGGGACGGGACAGGGCGCGGTGATCTCGCCGCTCCTGGCCAACATCTATCTGCACTACGTCTTCGACCTGTGGGCCGAGCAATGGCGCCGTCGCGAGGCGTCCGGCGACATGATCATCGTGCGCTATGCCGATGACATGGTGCTGGGCTTCGAGCACGAGGCCGATGCAAGGCGCTTCCAGGAGGCGATGGGTGAGCGGTTAGGGGCGTTCGAACTGTCGCTCGGCGACGAAGGCATCAGGCCATCGACGAGCAAGGCCGATGGCTGAAGCAAGTGGTCACCGGCTTCTTCGCCTATCACGCCGTGCCGACCAACAGTCGCACGCTCGTGGTCTTCCACAACCAGGTCGCCAACCTGTGGCGGCGCGCGCTGCGGCGGCGCGGCTCCAGGGACCGCACGACCTGGGCGCGAATGGAGAAGATCGCCAACGACTGGCTTCCCCCACCGCGCATCCTCCACCCCTGGCCCAACCAGCGCTTCGCCGTCAAACACCCAAGGTGGGAGCCGTATGCGGAAAAGCCGCACGTACGGTTCTGTGCGGGGGGCGCGGGGTAACCCGCGTCCCTACCGCGATTGGTTCGTGGCCAATCTTGCTGACCCGGCGACGCTCCTAGGCCCGCAACAAAAAAAGCCTGGGTCCCCGCCTTCGCGGGGATGAGCGGATAGATGAACACTCCAGCGCCTCAGCGCACCGAAAGGCCGCCGTCGATGACCAGTTCGGCGCCGGTGACGTAGCGCGACTCCTCGGAGGCCAGCCAGAGCACGCCGTTGGCGATGTCGGCCGGCAGGCCCTTGACGCCGATCGGCACGGCCATGGTCGAGATGGCGTCCAGATCGGGCGGGGCGTTGGCGCCGGGGCCGCCGGGCATGATGCCTTCCCAGATCGGCGTTTCGATGATGCCCGGATGCACCGAATTGACCCGCACGCCGTCCTTCGCCTGGCCGCATTCGAGCGCCACGGCCTTGGAGAACAGCCGCACCGCGCCCTTGGTGGCGCAGTAGGCGGCCAGGCCCGGCGAGCCCTTCAGGCCCGCGACCGACGACATGTTGACGATCGAGCCGCCGTTGCCGGCCTTGCGCATCAATAGCAGGCCGTGCTTGATCCCTAAGAAGACGCCCTCGACGTTGATCGCCTGCTGCCGGCGCCAGTCGGCCAGGCTCATGGTGGTGATCGAGGCGCTGCCGACGCCAACGCCGGCATTGTTGACCAAGATGTCCAGCCGGCCGTGGCGGCGATCGATCTCGCCGACGACCTCGATCCAGGCGTCCTCGCTGGTGACGTCGTGATGCAGGTACTCGCAGCGGCCGCCGGCGGCCGTGATCTCGGCGGCGATGCCGGGGCCCTTGTCGTCCTGGATGTCGCTGATGACCACGACCGCGCCTTCGCGCGCCAGCACCTCGGCGCAGCCCCGGCCGATGCCGCTCGCGCCGCCGGTGACCAGCGCCACCTTGCCTTCGACCCGTCCCACGCCTGTTCTCCTTCAGATTTTGTTTGGCTGGGTTCTACACCGCAAGGACGACGCGCCAAGCCTGACCCAACGTCACAAGAGGTGCTGTTTCGACGGAATTCGCCGGACCAAAATAGCCCTCCCCCTCGATGGGGGAGGGTTGGGTGGGGGTGCGGCCGCTGAGTTGAAAGGTGATCGCTATCGGGCTCGGCGCCCACCGGCGCCTCAGCCTTCGCCGCCCAGCGAACGCCCCCAACCCTTCCCTTCCCCCATCGAGGGGGAAGGTCACTAATCACGACCCGCCGCGGCGGCTATTGGTAGCTTTGCAGCGGGCGCACCTCGAGCTCGCCCTGCGCGGTGATCGCCTGGGCCGCGGCCAGGGCCCCGGCGGCGGTGGTGTAGTAGGGGATCTTCATCATCAAGGCGGTGCGGCGCAGCGAGAACGAGTCCTCCAGCGACTGGCGGCCCTCGGTGGTGTTGAAGACCAGCTGCACCTCGCCGTTCTTCATGGCGTCGACGATGTTGGGCCGGCCTTCCAGCACCTTTTTGACTAGGTCGACCTCCAGGCCCTGCTCGCGCAGGAATTCGCAGGTGCCGCCGGTGGCGATGACGCGAAAGCCGGCGGCGAGCAGGCGACGGGCGGGCTCGAGGATGAAAGGCTTGTCGGCCGCCTTGACGGAGATGAAGGCGCAGCCCTCGGCCGGCAGCACCACGCCGCCGCCGAGTTGGCTCTTGGCGAAGGCGCGGGCGAAGGCCGGCCCCATGTCCTCGCCGGGACGGCGCCAGTCCAGGCCCATGACCTCGCCGGTGGAGCGCATCTCGGGGCCGAGCACGGTATCGACGCCGGGGAAGCGGGCGAAGGGAAAGACCGCCTCCTTCACCGCAATATGGTCGTAAGGGGTTTCGCTCAGGTCGAACTCGGAAAGCTTGCGGCCGGCCATCAGCTTGGCGGCGATGGCGGCGATCGGCTTGCCGATGGTCTTGGCCACGAAGGGCACGGTGCGCGAGGCGCGCGGATTGACCTCCAACACGAAGATGCGCGGGTGCTCCGACGCCGGCTCCTCGATGGCGAACTGCACGTTCATCAGGCCGCGCACGTCCAGAGCCAACGCCATGGCCGTGGTCTGGCGCTTCAGCTCGGCGATGATCCGCGGCGTCAGCGAAAAGGGCGGCAGCGAACAAGCTGAATCGCCGGAATGCACGCCGGCTTCCTCGATGTGCTCCATGACCCCAGCGACGAAGACCTGCTCGCCGTCGCACAGGGCGTCCACGTCCACCTCGGTGGCGCGGCTGAGATACTGGTCGATCAGCACCGGATGTTCGATCGAGATGGCGCCGGCATTGGCGATGTAGCGATCGAGCTGCTCGTGATCGCGCACGATCTCCATGCCCCGGCCGCCGAGGACGTAGGAGGGACGGATCACGATCGGGAAGCCGACCTCATTGGCCTTCTGGGTCGCCTCGGCCCAGCTGCGGGCGATGCCGTTGATCGGCTGGGTGATCTTCAGGCGATGCAGCAGGCCCTGGAACCGCTCGCGGTCCTCGGCCAGGTCGATGGCGTCCGGCGAGGTGCCCAGGATCGGCACGCCCGCATCCTCCAGCGCCTGGGCCAGCTTCAGCGGCGTCTGGCCGCCGAACTGGACGATGACGCCCATGAGCTCGCCGCGCGATTGCTCCACCGCGATCAGCTCCAGCACGTCCTCGGCGGTCAGCGGCTCGAAATAGAGCCGGTCGGAGGTGTCGTAGTCGGTGGAGACGGTCTCGGGATTGCAGTTGACCATGATCGACTCCACGCCGATCTGGTCGAGCGCGAAGGCCGCATGGCAGCAGCAATAGTCGAACTCGATGCCCTGGCCGATCCGGTTGGGGCCGCCGCCGAGGATGATGGCCTTCTTCCGGCTCGTGGGCTCGGATTCGCACATGGGCGCCTGGCCCAGCGCGCCGGTCTCGTAGGTCGAATACATGTAAGGGGTGGTGGCGCGGAATTCGCCGGCGCAGGTGTCGATGCGCTTGAACACCGGCCGCACCCCGACCTCGTGGCGCACGCGCCGGACGTCCATCTCGCCCTGGCCGGTCAGCTTGCCCAGGCGCGCGTCGGAAAAGCCCATGGCCTTCAGCCGGCGAAGCGCGGTCGGCTCGGTGGTCAGGCCGTGGCGGCGCAGCCTGGTCTCCTCGGCGACCAGGGCCTCGATCTGGCGCAGGAACCAGGGCTCGTAGGCGCAAGCCGCCTCGATCTCCTCGACGCTCAGCCCATGGCGGAAGGCCTGGGCGATGACCAGCAGCCGATCGGGCGTCGGCGCGCCCAGGGCGCGAAGCACCGCCGCGCGGCCGGTCTCGGCATCCTCGGCGCCCGGGATCTCGATCTCGTCCAGCCCCGAAAGGCCGGTTTCCAGGCCGCGCAGCGCCTTCTGCAGCGACTCGGCGAAGGTGCGGCCGATGGCCATGACCTCGCCGACCGACTTCATCGAGGTGGTCAGGTGGGGCTCGGCGCCCGGATATTTCTCGAAGGCGAAGCGGGGGATCTTGGTGACGACATAGTCGATCGAGGGCTCGAACGAGGCGGGGGTCGCGCCGGTGATGTCGTTCATCAGCTCGTCCAGCGTATAGCCCACCGCCAGCCGCGCGGCGACCTTGGCGATGGGAAAGCCGGTTGCCTTGGAGGCCAGGGCGGACGAGCGCGACACCCGCGGGTTCATCTCGATCACCACCATGCGCCCGTCGCGCGGATTGACCGCGAACTGGACGTTGGAGCCGCCGGTCTCGACCCCGATTTCGCGCAGGACCGCGATCGAGGCGGAGCGCATCCACTGATATTCCTTGTCGGTGAGGGTGAGCGCCGGCGCGACCGTGATCGAATCGCCGGTGTGCACGCCCATCGGGTCGATGTTCTCGATCGAGCAGATGATGATGCAGTTGTCCGCTCGATCGCGGACCACCTCCATCTCGTACTCCTTCCAGCCCAGGACGCTTTCCTCGATCAGCACCTCGTGGGTGGGGGAGAGGTCCAGGCCGCGTTCGACGATCTCGACGAACTCCTCGACATTGTAGGCGATGCCGCCGCCGGTGCCGGCCAGGGTGAAGGAGGGGCGGATGATGGCCGGCAGGCCGACGAAATCGAGCCCGTCCTGGGCTTCGGCCAGGCTGTGGGCGGCCTTGGACTTCGGGCTCTCCAGCCCGATGGCGTCCATGGCGTTGCGAAACTTCTGCCGGTCCTCGGCCTTGTCGATCACCTCGGCCCGCGCGCCGATCATCTCGACCCCGTACTTGGCGAGCACGCCCATGCGCTCCAGGGCGAGCGCGGTGTTCAGCGCCGTCTGGCCGCCCATGGTGGGCAAAAGCGCGTCCGGCCGTTCCTTTTCGATGATCCTGGCAACCATCTCCGGGGTGATCGGCTCGATATAGGTGGCGTCGGCCAGGTCCGGGTCGGTCATGATCGTGGCCGGGTTGGAATTGACCAGCACGATCCGGTAGCCCTCGGCGCGCAGGGCCTTGCAGGCCTGGACGCCGGAATAGTCGAACTCGCAGGCCTGGCCGATCACGATCGGCCCGGCGCCGATGATCAGGATCGATGAAATGTCGGTGCGTTTGGGCATTCCGTCTCGCGCGCAAAGGCTCAAGGCCGCGCAAAAGGCGCGTCCGCCGCCGACCATTTCAGGCTAAGCGGCTCGTTTAGAGGCGGACTCGCCGAGGCGCAAGACTAGCGTGCGGCGTCCATCAGGGCGGCGAAGCGTTCGAACAGGTATAGGCTGTCGGTGGGGCCCGGCGAGGCCTCCGGATGGTGCTGGATTCCGAAGACCGGCCGGTCCTTCAGCGCCAGGCCGGCATTGGTGCCGTCGAACAGCGAGACGTGGGTCTCGGTCACCGGCGCGGGCAGGCTGTCGCGATCGACGGTGAAGCCGTGGTTCATCGAGACGATCTCGACCTTGCCGGTGGTCAGGTCCTTCACCGGATGGTTCGCTCCATGGTGGCCCCGGTCCATCTTGACCGTCTTGGCGCCCATGGCCAGGGCCAGCATCTGGTGGCCGAGGCAGATGCCGAAGACCGGTTTGCCGCTATCGATCAGGGCCTGGATCTGCGGCACGGCGTACTGGCCGGTGGCGGTCGGGTCGCCGGGGCCGTTGGAAAGCAGGACGCCGTCGGGATTGCGGGCCAGGATGGCCTCGGCGCTGGTCGTGGCCGGGACCACGGTGGCGCGCGCGCCGACGCTGGTGAGGGCGCGAAGGATATTTCTTTTCACTCCATAGTCTACGACCACAACCTCATATTTCGGTTCGCCCGCCTTGGCATAGCCTTCCGGCCAGCGCCACAGGCCCTCCTCGAAGGTGAAGGCTTGCAGGCAGGAGGCGTCCTTGGCCAGGTCCAGGCCCTCAAGGCCGCTCCAGCCCCGCGCCTGCGCGACCAGGGCGTCGAGGTCGAACTTGCCGTCCGGATGGTGGGCGATCACCGCGTGCGGCATGCCGCTCTCGCGGATGCTGAGCGTCAGGGCGCGGGTATCGACGCCGGCGAGCGCGATGACGCCGCGGCGTTTCAGCCAGCCGTCCAGGTCGCTCTGGGCGCGCCAGTTGGCCGGCGCGGTCGGCAGGTCGCGAAAGATGGCGCCGCGCGCCGAGGTCGAGGCGCCCTGGCCGAACTGCTCGATATCCTCCAGGTTCACCCCGACGTTTCCGATGTGCGGAAAGGTGAAGGCTACGATCTGCGCCATGTAGGAGGGGTCGGTAAGAATTTCTTGATAGCCGCTCATGGCGGTGTTGAAACAGACCTCGCCCACCGCCTCGCCGATATCGCCGACGCCATGGCCTTGCAGGACCGTCCCGTCGGCCAGGGCCAGCACGCCGGTCGCGCCAGGGATCAGAGGCGGAAACAAGGGCGACTCCTTTTTAGGGATGCGGGCAAACGGCGGCGTAGGTAACGATGCGGCCGGGGCCGGTCAACGGCGGTTCCGATACGGCGCGGACGGCGCTAAGCAGCAGCATGCGCCAAACCCAGTCCAATGACCACGTCGCCACGGCGCGCCTGACGGTCGTCGGCGTGGATGCCGACGACACCCTCTGGCACAACGAAAGCCTTTTTCAGATCACCGCGGCGCGCTTCGCGGCGCTGCTGGCGCCTTTCGCCGACGCGGCGACGACCCAGGCCCGGCTGAGCCAGGTCGAGGCGCGCAATCTCCGCCTCTATGGCTACGGTGTGAAGGGCTACACCCTCTCGATGATCGAAACGTCGATGGAGTTGGCTTCGGGGGTCGACCCGGCGCCGATCGTGCGGGAAGTCCTCGCCGCGGGCCGTGAGATGCTGACCCATCCAGTCGATCCGCTGCCGGGGGTGCGGGCCGCCCTGACCGCCGTCGCCGAGCGCTATCGGCTCGTGCTGATCACCAAGGGCGATCTGCTCGACCAGGAGCGCAAGCTGGCGGCCTCGGGTCTGGGCGACCTCTTCGCGGGCGTCGAGATCGTCAGCGAGAAGACCGCCGAGGTCTACGCGCGCCTGTTCGGCCGCCACGGCGACGGCGCTGGCCGGGCGGCGATGGCCGGCAACTCGGTGCGGTCGGACATCCTGCCGGCGCTCGAGGCCGGCGCCTTCGCCGCTTTGATCCCCTACGCCATGACCTGGGCTCATGAGCATGCCGATGCTCCGAGCGACCATCCGAGATTTGCAGAGCTGGCCTCGATCGCCGAACTGCCGGCGTGGCTGGAGTCATGCGAACAGGCCGCAAGGTCCGATTCGCCGCCGTAAGGGGCAATCGCCGACGTCGATGTCACAGATCGACGCCGCCGGCCGTCCTGGCTGCATGACCACGGAGACGCGGCGATGCGGTGGACGATCGAGGCGGTGCTGGCGGCAGCGCTGGCCCTGGTGATGGGCGCCAACGGGCTGATCATGCTGTTCGCCGGGCCGTGGTGGTACGGCGTCGTTCCGGGCGTGACCGCGACCGGGCCGTTCAACCCGCACTTCGTCAAGGATATCGGCGCGGCCTATCTGGTGGTCGGGGCCAGCCTCGGCGCCTTCGCCTGGCGGCCGGCAAGAGCATTTTCGGCCCTGATCGCCGCCGCCGCCTTCCTGACCCTGCACGGCGCCATCCACATCGGTGACGCCCTGGCCAGCCCGACCTGCGGCCACGACCTGGTCCGCGACCTTCCCGACATCTTCCTGCCGGCCCTGATCAGCCTCGGCCTGGTCGCCTCACATCTCAATCCCGCGAAGGAATCTCGCCATGCTTAGAGCCGTTTTCGGCGCCTACCTGACCCGAATGGAAAAGGCGTGGGCCTATGACGCCAGCTATATGCGCGAGATCCTGGCGACCAGTCCCTGGACCTTCCTCAAGTTCGCCATCTTGACCGCGGCGGTTCCGCGCCGCGACGCGCCCGCAGAAGCTTTGGCGGCCGCGAGCCTGGTCGGGACCCTGACCGAGGACTGCGGGCCCTGCACCCAGATCGGCGTCGACATGGCGGCCAAGGGCGGCGTGAAGCCCGAGACCTTGCGCGCCATCCTGGCCGGCGACGAGGCGGCCATGGGCGAGACCGCCGCCCTGGCCTATCGTTTCGCCAAGGCGTCGCTGGAACGGCGCCTGGAGGAGGCCGACGCCTTGCGCGAGGAGGTGGTGCGCCGCTGGGGACAGAAGGGTCTGGTCGCCCTGGCGCTCGCCCTGACCACGGCGCGGATGTACCCGACGGTGAAATACGCATTGGGGCACGGCCGCAGCTGCTCGCGGGTGCTGGTGGCCGGCGACGCCGCGCCGTTTTACCCGCCGTTGGGTCGGGCTGCATGAGCGATCTGGCCGCCTTCGAGGCCGAGCGGCCCAGGCTGGCGCGGCTGGCCTACCGCATGCTGGGCTCGGTCGCCGAGGCCGAGGACGCAGTGCAGGACGCCTGGCTGCGCTGGCGCGGCGCGGGTCCGGAAACGATCGACGATCCCGCCGCCTGGCTGGTGCGCGCCACCACCCGGCTCTGCATCGACCGGATGCGCGCCGCCCGCGCCCGACGCGAGGCCTATCGCGGGCCCTGGCTGCCCGAGCCGCTGATCGAAGACATCGCCACCGATCCGCTGGAGCGCGCCGAGCAGGTCTCGGTCGCCTTCCTGCTGGCGCTGGAGCGGCTGTCGCCGCTGGAGCGGGCGGTCTTCCTGCTGCACGACGTGTTCGACGCCGACTATGCGGTGATCGCCGAGACCCTGGAGCGCAGCGAGCCCGCCTGCCGCCAGTTGGCCGCCCGCGCCCGCGCCCATGTCCGTGACGCCCGGCCGCGGTTTGCGGTCTCGGAAGGTGACGCGGCGCGGCTGGCCCTGGCCTTCATGGACGCGGCGCGGCGGGGCGACCTGACCGCGCTGAAGGACCTGCTGGCCGAGGACGCCGTGCTGATCAGCGACGGCGGCGGCAAGCGCAAGGCGGCGCTGCGGCCCATGGTCGGCCGCGACGACGTCGTCGCCCTGATCGCCGGCCTGACCTGGCGCGGGTCGATCCCGATGGCGGGCGAAATCCGCCTGGCGCGGATCAACGGCGCGTTCGGTGTGGTTCTGCAGGCCGACGGCGAGGTGATCACCATCGCTTTCGAGCCCAGCGAGGGCGGCCAGCTGGCCGCCGTCTACATGGTGCGCAATCCGGACAAGCTCGGCCACGTGGCGCGCGGATAGGGCGCATCGACTCACGGCCAATCGCGCTATGCTAGGGGCGTGCGCTTCGATGAACGCTTCCTCGATGAGATCAAGTCGCGCCTGCGCCTGTCCGACGTGATCGGCCGCAGCGTGAAGCTGCGCCGCCAGGGCCGCGAATTCGTCGGCCTCTCGCCCTTCACCAAGGAGCGCACGCCGTCCTTTTTCGTCAATGACGACAAGGGCTTCTTCCACGACTTCTCCTCCGGCAAGAACGGCGACCTGATCAATTTTCTGCAGGAAACCGAACGCCTCAGCTTCGTCGAGGCGGTCGAGCGGCTGGCGGCGGAGGCGGGCGTGGCGCTGCCGGCGCCCGATCCGCGCGCCGCCGAGCAGGAGCGCGAGCGCCAGACCCTGTCCGACTGGCTGGAGCTGGCCGCCAAGTGGTTCGAGGGCGAGCTGCGCCGGCCGGCGGGCGCCGAGGCGCGCGCCTATCTGACCCGGCGCGGATTGCCGGAGGCCGAGTGGGGGCGGTTTCGCCTCGGATTTTCACCGTCGGGCCGCACGGCGCTGAAGGACTATCTGGTGGCCAAGGGCGCGGCGCCGGGGGCGTTGGTGGAGGCGGGCCTGCTGGTCGCGCCGGAGGAGGGCGGCGGCGCGCCTTACGATCGCTTCCGCGACCGCATCATCTTTCCGATCGCCGACGCGCGCGGGCGGGTCATCTCCTTCGGCGGCCGGGCGATGGATCCCGAGGCGCGGGCCAAGTACCTGAACGGGCCGGAGACCGGGCTCTTCCACAAGGGCGGCACGCTCTACGGCCTCGGCGAGGCGCGGCGGCTCCTGTCCGCCGGCGGACAGGGGACCAGCGTCGTTGTGGTCGAGGGCTATATGGACGCCATCGCCTGCCAGCGCGCCAATGTGCCGGCCGTTGCGCCGCTGGGCACGGCGCTGACCGAGGAGCAGATGGAGGCGCTGTGGCGGCTCGATCCGGAGCCGGTGCTCTGCTTCGACGGCGACGGCGCCGGCCAGCGGGCGGCTTCGCGGGCCATCGATCGGGCCCTGCCGATGCTGAAACCGGGCCGCTCGTTCAAGTTCGCCGTCCTGACCGGCGGCAAGGACCCCGACGACGTGCTGCGCGACCAGGGCGCCGGGGCGCTGAAATCCCAGCTCGGCAAGACCACCCCCTTCGTCGAGGCGCTGTTCACCCGCGAGCGCGACGTCGAGCCGCTGGATACGCCCGAGCGCCGCTCGGCCTTCAAGGCGCGGCTGCGCAACGCCGCCGCCTCGATCGCCGACAAGGAGCTGGCCGGCGCCTACCGCGACGATTTTTATCAACGCTTCGAGGCCCTGTTCGGCCCAACGCCAAGCGCGCAGAAACCCGCCCGTGCGGCATGGCGTCGCGATTTGCGCAGGCCCGCCTATGCCGATGCGCCGCTCACCGCCGAGGGCCGCGCGGCCGGCCGGTTGCTGCGGCGCGCGCCGGAGCCGGTCCCCGCCGCCCTGGCCAAGGCGGCGCTCACCGATCCCTTGCGTCTGGACGTGCATCTGGAGGTCATGGAAGCGCACGGTTTCGGCGACCCGGCGCTCGATCAATTGGCCAAGGAAATCATTCGGCTGCGACTTGACGCCGATTGCCTTGACTCCGAAGCCCTCGCACGCCATTTGGCGGCTGAAGGATTCGGCGCGTTGCTAGGCGAGATCGACAAGGCGGCCTCTCAGTCAGGCGCGCCTTTCCTCAGTTCGGATGTATCGCTCACGCTCGCCAGATCCCAGTGGTCGCACGCCTTCGAGGCGATAACTCGAATGGCGGCTCTGGGTGACGCCATCGATCTGGCCAAGAGCAATCTTGCCGATCGGGGAGGCATGGAAGCGATCGAGCGCATGAAAACCGAACGCGACGCATTACGTAAGTCCATCGGTTCGGGAACGGTTTGGGATGCCGGCGGGTCTTAATGGTTAAGGCTGGCCGGATGTTTGCATGGATATTTTCCGTTCGGGCGCTTTTGGGCGACGGTCGGGATCGGAGATTTGAATGAGCGATACTGTTGAAGCCCCCGAAGCCCCCACCGATGGCCCGCTGCTGGACCTGACCGACGCGGGCGTCAAAAAGTTCATCAAGCAGGCCAAGACCCGCGGCTACGTCACCATGGACGAGCTGAACAAGGTTCTGCCGTCGGAGGAAGTCACCTCCGAGGCGATCGAAGACACCCTCGCCATGCTGAGCGAAATGGGCGTCAACGTCGTCGAGGCGGAAGAAGACGCCGAGACACCCGAGGGCGGCGAGGTCGCGGTGCGCGAAGAGACCGCTGTCACCGAGGCCGCCACCAAGGAAAGCGCCTACGACCGCACGGACGATCCCGTGCGCATGTATCTGCGCGAGATGGGCTCGGTCGAGCTGCTCAGCCGCGAGGGCGAGATCGCCATCGCCAAGCGCATCGAGGCTGGCCGCGACACCATGATCCGCGGCCTGTGCGAAAGCGCGCTCACCTTCGAAGCCATCATGGTCTGGCGCGAGGAGCTGGGAAGCGGCCGCATCCTGCTGCGCGAGGTGATCGATCTTGAGCAGACCTATGGCGGCCTTGGCGGCGCCTCCATCGCCCCGGCCGACGCGCCGATCGAACCGGTCGAGCCCGAACCCGCCGCCGCGGGCGAGGAAGGCCGCGCCGAGGGCGAGGGCGGTGACGACGACGACGATTTCGACGACGGCGCCGGCCCCACGGTCAGCGCCATGGAGGGCGAGCTGCGCGAAGGCGTCATGGCCACCCTCGACGCCATCGCCAGCGAGTTCGAAGCCTTCCGCGGCTTGCAGGAGCGCCTGGTCCGCCATCGCCTGAAGGGCGAGGACCTGGCTGAGGCCGACCGCAAATCCTACGAGACGGCGACCACCACCATCGTCCAGCACCTGAAGACGCTGAAGCTGAACAACAACCGCATCGAGGCCCTGGTCGACCAGCTCTATGCGATCAACCGCCGCCTGATCGGGCTGGAAGGCCGGCTGCTGCGCCTGGCCGACAGCTATGGCATCTCCAGGGCCGAGTTCCTCAAGGCCTATTTCGGCTCCGAGCTCAATCCGCTCTGGCAGGATTCGGTCAAGGCGCTCGGCGTGCGCTGGACCAAGTTCGCCGAGAACGATTCCGGCCAGATCATCGACATCCGCACCGAGATCGGCGCCCTGGCCACCGAGACCGGCCTGCCCATCGACGACTATCGCCGCATCGTGCAGACCGTGCAGAAGGGCGAACGCGAAGCCCGCCAGGCCAAGAAGGAAATGGTCGAGGCGAACCTGCGCCTGGTCATCTCCATCGCCAAGAAATACACCAACCGCGGCCTGCAGTTCCTCGACCTGATCCAGGAGGGCAATATCGGCCTGATGAAGGCGGTCGATAAGTTCGAGTACCGTCGCGGCTACAAATTCTCCACCTACGCCACCTGGTGGATCCGCCAGGCCATCACCCGCTCGATCGCCGACCAGGCGCGCACCATCCGCATCCCGGTGCACATGATCGAGACGATCAACAAGATCGTGCGCACCTCGCGCCAGATGCTGCACGAGATCGGCCGCGAGCCGACCCCGGAAGAACTGGCCGAAAAGCTGGCCATGCCGCTGGAAAAGGTGCGCAAGGTCCTGAAGATCGCCAAGGAGCCGATCAGCCTCGAAACCCCGATCGGGGACGAGGAGGACAGCCACCTGGGCGACTTCATCGAGGACAAGAACGCCATCCTGCCGATCGATGCGGCGATCCAGAGCAATCTTCGCGAAACAACGACGCGCGTCCTGGCCTCGCTGACCCCGCGCGAGGAACGCGTCCTGCGCATGCGCTTCGGCATCGGCATGAACACCGACCACACCCTCGAAGAGGTCGGCCAGCAGTTCTCCGTCACCCGAGAACGCATCCGCCAGATCGAGGCCAAGGCCCTGCGCAAACTGAAGCACCCGAGCCGCAGCCGAAAGCTGCGCAGCTTCCTGGACAGCTAGGAAAACCGCTCATCCCCGCGAAAGCGGGACCCGGGTTTTTTCTGAGGTCTCGCGAAGCGGAACGTCAGCTTTTCACCACGAAGTACACGAAGGACACGAAGGACACGAAGGACACGAAGGGTCAGCACTGATCCTTACTCTTCTTCGTGTGCTTGGTGTCCTTTGTGTCAAAACATGCCCGCTCTCGGCGCTTCTTCGCGTCAGGCAAAAAACCTGGGTCCCCGCCTGCGCAGGAATGAGCGGATTATTGATGCTGGCCGCTGACGATACTCAGGCATTCGGGCCCAGGATCATGAAGTGGCCGCGCAGGGCGGCGGTCAGCTTTGTGCGGTCGTCCTGCCAGGCTTCCACCGTCAGGTTCGCGGCGCGGCGCCCCAGCCGGACGATGCGCGCTTCGGCGTACATGGTCAGCGGGCGGGCCGAGCGCAGATAGTCGACCGTGAAGTCGATCGTTCGCGCGCGATGGCCCTCGGCGTCCAGGCGCGCGATGGCGGCCAGTTCGAGAAATGAGGCCACCGCGCCGCCGTGCAGCGCCGGCAGCACCGGATTGCCGATCAGGCCCTGGGCGAATGGCAAGACGGCGACCGGTCCGGCTTCGCCCGCCTCCAGCCGCATGCCGAGCCAGCGGGCGTAGGGCCAGGCGTCGAGCAGGGCCGCGCTCATACGCTCACCTGCGGGGCGCTCATGATCATGAACGCCGCCTGCGCCATCGCGATCGGGTCGGCCGGATCGTCGTCATAGGCCCAGCCGCGCACCACCGCGACATCGCCGGTCAGGCCGACGCATTCGGCCTCGCCGATCACCGCCGCGCCGGCGCGGGGCGGGCGGATGTGGTCAAGCCGGAAGTCCAGCGTCGCCATGCCGCCCATGACCGGCATGCGGCCTTGCCCCTCGGCGCGATCGCGCAGCGCGATCCCGATCGCCATGCCGCAGGTCTGATCGAGCAGGGCGAAGACCACCCCGCCGGCCAGCCCGCCCTGCGCCGGATCGCCCACCAGATCGGACCGAAACCCGACGCGCATGCCGCAGGCTCGGTCGCTCAAAGTTTCGAACCCCATCGCCAGCGACAGCGGGGTGCCCCGCGCCGCCAGATCACTGGGCGCCGCATCGCCGATGGCGGCTTCGGAGGCTATTGGTTCGTTGCTCATCCTCTCCCTATACGGTGCTGACCTTGCGTCGTGGAAGCCGTGCGCGGCTTGATGACAGTTGACGTCGCTGGGTCAAAAAGAGAACATCGCGCCATGGCTGACGATGGTTTCACGGTTCAGATCGAAAGCGACCTCGCCGACGAGGTGAAGGCGGCCGCGGCGGCCAAGGGCGTTTCGGTCGAGATGTTCGTGCGCGATGCCCTGGCCGGTCAGTTGTTCGATGAGATCGAGTGGTCGGAAGACCCCGATCCTGCCATCGACGAGAAGATCGCGGAGGAGACCCTGCGACAGGGCGATGGTATTCCGTGGGAGGAATACCGCGAGCGCTTCAAGTCATTCGGCCAGCGCAAGGCGTGAAATATCGCATTATCGTTTCGCCGAAAGCGGCGCTCGATGTCGATCGTTTGGAGCTTTGGCTCCTTGATAAAAATCCTTCGGCCGCATCGCGAGTCGGCGCGGTGCTTAAGGCAGCGATGGCCTCGCTTGCCGAGCTGCCTGATCGCGGTCGGCCGCGAGGCGCGCGGACGCGCGAACTGAACGCCGCTTTCGGACGCAGCATCTACGTCATCCGTTATCGGGTCATCGACGAACAGGTCATTATCACTCGCGTCTTTCACGGCCGCGAGCGCCGCTAGCGGGCGCCGGCTGCTCGTCGACATTTGCACGGCGAAGCCGTTAGGGTGACGCCAAAGCCGACCGCTCGCGAAGGGGCGGCTCAACAAGGGAGAATTCCAATGGCGCTCGAAGGCGGATGCTATTGCGGCGAGCTGCGCTACAAGGCGGAGGGCGAGCCGATGATGAAGGCCCAGTGCCACTGTCGCGAATGCCAGTACATTTCCGGCGGCTCGCCCAATGTGGTGATGGGCATGCCGGCGGAGGGGTTTTCCTACACCAAGGGGACGCCCAAGACCTTCGCCCGCGCCGACCTGGGGCATCCGGCCAAGCGCGAGTTCTGCGCCACCTGCGGCACCCACATCCTGACCCGCGCCCACGGCTTTCCGGGCGTGATCTTGAAGGTGGGCACGCTGGACGACCCCAGCGCGTTCGGTGGCCCGGCCATCGCCATCCAGACGGCGGACAAGCAGAGCTTCCACCACATCCCCGAGGGGATCCCGGCGTTCGAACGCTTCCCCGGCTGACCGCGGCTCAGGCGTAGCGGAACTTGGGCTCCCAGCCAGCCGGGCCCTCGGGCAGCAGGTCGAGGAAATGCCAGACCGAGCAGAAGTCGTCGTTCGGTCCGAGATCGGTGTCGGAGACACGGACCACGCCGCCGTTCCGCTTCTGGAACGCCGAGACGCCGGGGACCCAGCGGCTGGTGTTCTCCCCAACCTCGTCGCCGCTGTCGAGGCGATAGCCCATGTCCTTGGCGAAGGTGTTTCCCGCATGGCTCACCATCGGGAAGCGCCAGCCGCGAGCGCGGGCGAACTGCTTCTGGACCTCGGGCGTATTGGGCGTCGAGAGCACGAAGGCGGCGCGGTCGGCGAGATGGTCGTAGACGCCGTTGAAGCCGTCAGCCCACAGGGTGCAGTAGCGGCAGGACGTGCCCATGTTGTGGATGACGAACAGGTCGCGCTTGTCGCCGAACAGCACCGACAGCTTGACCGGGCCGTCCCAGCCCTCGAACTGGTAATCCTCGACGGGCTGCGGCTCGACGCCCTGCTGCAACGCCCGGATCTCGTCGTGCATGCTCAGCAACTGCTTCCGCTTGCCCTTGAGAGCGGACATGGTGTCGGCATAGCTCATGGTTTCTCCCGTTCTTCTTCGATGCGGATGAGGTGCTGGGCCAGGGTCTCGAACTGGGCCTGCCAGTACTTGGCGTAACGATTCAGCCAGGCCGCCGCGTCCGCCAGGGGCTCGGCGTCCAGGCTGCAGCGGCTGATGCGGCCGGAGCGGGCCTGGGTGATCAGGCCGGCGCGGACCAGCACCTGGATGTGGCGCGACACCGCCTGCAGCGAGATGGCGAACGGCTCGGCCAGCTCGGAAACCAGCAAGGCCTGGCCGTCCAGCCGCTCCAGGATCGAGCGGCGCACCGGGTCGCTGAGCGCGAAGAAGACCGCGTCCAGACGGTCGGTATCCGCATCGAGCGGCGTGGCGAGAGCAAGGCCCATGGGCCATTTCAATCAACAGATTGATTGATTGTCAATCAGTCTATTGATGATCAACTCTTCCGTCATCCCCGCTGGAGCGGCGAAGCCGCGGAATGCGGGGGACCCATGATCGCCTGCGTTTGACGGCAATCAAGAGCGGGTGAACCGCGCCCGCGAACGCTCACATAGGTCGGCGACCATGGGTGGCCCGGATAAGCCATGACGGGAAGGGTGGAGGTCCGGTGACCCTACCGCTCGATCGCGCCGTAGGTCAGGTTCTGGAACATCGGCAAGGTCGCCTGGGCCGCCATGCGCTGGCCGGTGGCGAGCTGGGAGACGGCTTCGGGCTCGAGCGACATGGAGTTCTGGATCAGGTAGATCATCACCATGTTTTCCGCAGGATCGCCGCGCCACCAGGTGCCGAAGGCGCCGGGCCAGCCGAAGGCGCCGTTGGAGCCGGCGCCCATCCAGGCCTGCTTGTCCGCATCCGTGATCACCGACAGGCCCAGGCCGAAGCCCTGGCCCATCCAGAAGGGGAAACCCATGAACGGGATTTCGCGCTGGGCGTGGGTCAGCCGGTTGGTGGTCATCAGTTCGATCGTTTCAGGCTTGAGCAGCCGCACGCCGTCGACCTCGCCCTTGCCCAGCAGCATGCGGGCGAACTTCAGATAGTCGTCGGCCGTCGAGACCAGGCCGCCGCCGCCGCCGGTGAAGGCGGGGGCTTGCGCATAGGCCTTGAAGGCCACCGGATCGAGCCGGCCGGCCGCCTCGGCGTTGATCTTGTAGACCACCGCCGCGCGTTCGCGCTTGGCCGGCGGGATCCAGAAGTCGGTATCGACCATGCCGAGCGGCGCGAAGATGCGCTCGAACAGCACATCGCGGAACGGCTTGCCTTCGATGCGCCCGACCAGGAAACCCAGCACGTCGGTGGCATGGCTGTAATGGAAGCGCTCGCCCGGCGGATAGGACAGCGGCAGGCCGCCCAGCGCCTTCAGCCAGGCGTCCGGCTGCATGTCGGCGTTCAGCACGTCGCCCAGCGCCTTCTGATGCGCGTGCGCGATCGGCCCGATGGAGGTGAAGCCGTAGGCCAGCCCCGCGCGGTGGGTCATCAGGTCGTCGACGGTGATGTCCCGGGGGGCGGGATAGGTCTGGTCGACCGGGCCTTGCGCGTCCTTCAGCACCACCATGTCGGCGAATTCGGGCAGCCATCTGGTGATCGGGTCGCCCAGGCTCAGCTTGCCTTCCTCCATCAGCATCAGGGCCGCGACCGAGGTGATCGGCTTGGTCATCGAGGCGATGCGGAAGATGGTGTCGCGCTGCATCGGCTTGCCGGCCTCGATGTCGCGCTGGCCGTTGGTGATGACCTGGGCGACCTCGCCATTGCGCCAGAGCAGGGTGACGACGCCGGAGAGCAGGCCCTGGTCGACCACGCCCTGCATGGCCGGGCCGATCTTGGCCAGTTTCTCGCGGGAAAACCCGCTCACCTTGACCGCGCCGTCGTCCATGGAAATGCCTCCTCGAAAACTTTACCCGAAACGATAGCGACGATTTCGCCGCCGGCCTATGGCGCCGTGGCGTCAAGCCCCGGGCGGCGTCAGTGCGCGACCGGCGCCTCGAAGGTTCCCACCAGTTCGCCGTCGGCGATGACCCGGCCCTTCATGGCGTTGGTCAGGGCGCGCAGGTCGGCGTCGGCGTGCAGGCCGAGCGGGCCGTCCAGGGCGAAGATCTGGAAGTGATAATGATGCACGCCGTGACCCTGCGGCGGCCGCGGCCCGAAATAGCCGGCTGAGCCGTTGTCGTTCTTTCCCTGGATCGCGCCTTGCGGGCTGACCAGCCTGGCGGTGTTCGGCACGCCCTCGGGTAGAGATGTCGCCTGGCCGGGGATGTTCCAGATCATCCAATGGACGAAGGGTTTTTCCATCGGCGCGTCGGGGTCTTCCAGCACGAGAACATAGGTTCCGGCGCTCGCGACCGGCGTCCAGCGCAGCGGCGGCGAAAGATTGTCGCCATAGGCGGTATGGCGCAGGTCGATCGCGCCCTCGCTGGCGAAAGCGGTGGAACTGAGCCCGACGCCCTCGCCGGTGCGCGGCGCGATGCGCCCCAGCGTCAGCGCCTCCGGCGAATGTTGCGGGGTCTGTTGGTGGGCCACGGCGGTCTCCTTTGTCGGTTGAGCGCCCCCACAGGCGGAGGCCGCGAGCCCCACCAGCAAGATGGCTGCAAAGACTCGCATGACGTCTCCCTTAGCGACGACGCAGCCTATCAACCGCCGAACCGCTCTTAAGGTTCTACCGCGCTTTTCGGCTGTTGATTGACCCGGCGGTTCGATCCCGCGATGATGCCGTCGCCGCGCCCGTCAGGCGCGCGCAAGACCGATGGAGACGCCATGATCCCCCCTCACCCGCCAACCGCGTTCGCGCGGAACGGCGAGGCGCGTCCGGGTCCGGCGACCTAAGGGTCCAGTCCGAAGCGCCCGCCGATCTCACCGCCGCCGCCGTTTGGTGCGGCCTGATTCACCGACGGGCGCGATCGTGCGCCCGACACGAGGCGCAGATGAACTCCAAAACAGACGACGCGGCGGCCGATCTGGCCGACGCCCTCCTGGTCCATGCCTATTCCAGAGCCATGACCGAGCGATCGGGCGACAACAGGATTGGGCCGTTCGCGGTCCTGTTCTCGGACCACAGCCCAAGCCCCTACAGCAACTACGCCATCCCGCTCGACTTCACTGAGCCTTCGCCGGCCGAGGTCGCGGCCCTGATCGCGGCCTTCCAGGCGCGCGATCGCCAGCCTCGGCTGGAGTTCGCGCCGTCGGCCGCGCCGAAGGTCGAACCGGCCCTGACCCTGGCCGGCTTCACCGTGGAGATGCGCCCGCCGCTGATGACGCGACGACCGGCGCCGGCCATGGCGGCGCTCGCGGTCGAGGGCTTCAACCTGACCACGCCCGAGACTGACCAGGCGATCCTCGACCTTGCCGCTGTCCAAAAGGACGCGTTCGACGATCCGGCGCCGGCGGACGAGACGGACGTCGCCGCGCTGCGGCGCTCGGTTCGGCGCGGCGGCTACGCTCTGGCCGCCTATCACCACCAGAGCGGCGCGACGGCCGGCGCCGGCGCCTTCACGCCGCCGCAGAACGGGGTGACCGAGGTGGTGGGCATAGCCGTTGCGCCGCGTTTCCGCCGGCGCGGCTTGGCCCAGGCGATCACCGGCGCCCTGGCCGAGCAGGCCTTCCGCGCCGGCTGCACCATGGCCTTCCTGTCGGCGGCAGGCGAATCCCAGTCGGCGATCTACGCCCGCGCGGGGTTCATAAGGCGCTCGCCGATGGCCTACATGTCTGTTCCTCCACCGTAGGGGGAGGGGGACCGCGTGCAACGCGGTGGAGGCGGTGCGATGCCGGCCGCGCCCGTTTCAAGAATGACCTGAAGATACCTTCCGGCGCCGAGGCGCGGCGAACCCCCTCCACCATGCTTCGCATGGTCCCCCTCCCCCAACGGGGGAGGATCATCGCCAGCCGTAGTTGAAGCTCAAGGATATGCGCTCGTCTTCGGCGGCGTTGGGCAGGGCTTCGTGGCGCAGCCAGCTTTCCCACATCAGGATGGTTCCGGCTTCCGGCGCCAGATAGATGAAGCTCTTCTGCGTCTCGGCCGCGTCCGCGCGCCGGGGCGGGGCGGCCATCATCAGGGGCAGGCGAGGGTCCTCAAGGCGCAGGCCCCCCGCGCCGGCCGGCATGGCCACATAGACCGCGCCGGAGATGACGCTGTGCGGGTGGATGTGCCCGGAATGCGCCGCGCCGGGGTCCAGGACATTGGCCCACAGGCTGTCCAGCCGCAGGCGCCCGCGGCCAAGGTCGAAGTCCAGCGCCTTGGCGTAGGCTGCCGCGTGCCGGTCCAGCTTGCGCTTGAGCAGGTCGAAAATGCTGGCCCGGCGCGGCAGGTCGTCGAGCGAGGCATAGGAGGTGTAGCCGCCATAGGCATGTTGCGCGCACCAGGCGCGGCCGGCCGCGTCCTCCGCCGCCAGCATTCGACAGGCCTCGTCCAGCTCGGCGTTGAACGCGGTGAAGTCGCGCTCGCCGGCCAGCGAGGCCTCGTAGATCTGGGTGACGAAGAGCGGACGCAGGGTCATTGCGACGCCTTACGCCCCGACTTGGTCCCGGTCTTCAACTTCGTGGTCGTCTCGCGGACGGCGATCTTCGGCAGCGAAGCCGCGTTCGCCGCCAGATAGGCCGCCACGGCGTCGCGGTGCTGCGTGACCATCGAGCGCAGCAGCCAGGAGACGGCCTTGGTGATCAGGATGGGACGCTCAGGCTTCAGCCGCTCGAGGACGGCGAAGGCCAGGTCGCGGAAGCGGGCGTCGGGGCGATAGTGCACCGGGCCGTTGAGCAGGACGAGGGCGGCGCGGCGTTTGTTGATGTCCGGATCGCGCGAAAGCTGCTCGATCAGGGCGCTCCAGGCCGGCCAGTCGGCCAGCATCTCGTCGGCGGTGAACAGGTTCTGACACCAGGTGTCGATCTCGGCCCAGCCGTTCAGGCGTCCCAGCCAGCGGTCCAGATCGCCGGTCGTCACCTCACGCCGCGCCTTGGGGTTCAGGGCGAGAAGCATCCCGGCCAGGGTCTTTTCCTCGTGGGAGTCGCCTTGCGTCAAGCTGTCGACGACGCCGAAAGAATCCTCCGAACTCAGGGCCTTGCGGCTGGCCAGCCAGCGTCTGGCGATGGCCCGGCGACCCGGAACCGAGACATTGTAGAAGGGCCGGCCGCTGCCGCCGTAGGAGTCGTTCTGCGCCGCCGCATCGCGCCTTGTCGGCCGGGCGGCCTTGCGCAGTTCAGCCAGCAGGGCGGCGTGCTCGGAATTCATGATTTTCCCCCGTCTCAACAAGCCGTGACCACGATTGAACCGCCCTTCGCAAGTGGGTATATGCGCGGCTCCTTTTCGGCCCCCGTGCGTTGGGCCGCAGTGCAAAAGGTTTTGTTGATGCTGGTGACCATGATGCGGGCCAAGCTGCACCGGGCGACGGTGACGCAGGCCGACCTCGACTACGAAGGCTCCATCGCCATCGACCGCGATCTGCTCGACGCGTCCGGCCTCTTCGCCCACGAGCAGGTCGATGTGCTCAACATCACCACCGGCGCGCGGTTCACCACCTACGCCATCGAGGCGCCGCGCGGTTCGCGGGTCATCGGCGTCAACGGCGCGGCGGCCCGGCTTGTGCAGCCCGGCGACAAGGTGATCGTGGTCGCCTATGGCCAGATCGACGCCGACCAAGCGCGAAACTATGCGCCGAGCGTGGTCCTGCTGGAGCACGGCAACCACATCAAGCGCGCGGCGTGAAACGCGCCCGCCTCGGCTCCTTCCTCCTGGCCCTGTCGCTGGTCGCCTGCGCGCCGAGGTCCGCGCCGATCCGAAACCAGAGCACGCTTGAGAGCGCCATCGACAGGCAGATGGGCGGCGTCGGCACCTGCGTCATCCTGGCCGACATGCGCACGGGCGATGTGCTCTACCAGTATAATTCGGACAAGGCCTGCAAGGCGCCGCTGCCGCCGTGCGCGACCTTCGATATCGTCACCGACCTGATCGGCCTCGACCAGGGCCTGGTCACGCCGACGAGCGTCGCCAAATGGGATGGCTCGCCGCAGCCGGTGAAGGCCTGGCAGACCGACGCCGACATCACCAAGGCCACCAAGAACCAGATCGACTGGTGGTTTCAGCGCCTGGCCGGCGCCATAGGCCACGATCGCTATGTCTCAGCCCTGAAGCGATTCGACTATGGCGACAGGACCGTGGCCGGCCCCTTGCCGCTGTTCTGGCAGGGCCCGCACTCCGGCGGCGGCCTGACCATCACCACGCGCCAGCAGGTGGACTTCCTGCGGCGGCTCTACATGGGCAAGCTGCCGGTCAAGCCGGCGACGGCGAAGTTCGTCCAGACCCTGATGGCCAACGAGGCCCGCGACGGCGGCCGCTATCGGATGAGCGCCGAGACCGGCAGCTGCCCCAGCCAGGCCGACGGCTCCAGCAGCGTCGGCTGGACGGTGGGCCGGCTGAAGACCCCCAACCGCGACATAGTCTTCGCCGCCTCGGTGGTGGCCGCCGACGCCCCGCCGGGCGAAGAGATCGAACAGACCCTGAAGGACACCTTCGCCAATGCCGGCCTCTGGCCGCAGGGTTAGGGTCTAGCGCGCCAGCTCATAGAGGCCGGTGACGTCGATGCCGACGGTGAGTTCGCCGGCTTCGACGGGGGTTTTGGCCGCGGCCATGCGGACCATCGCCATCGGCTGAACCGGGCCGGGGACGTAGCCGCCGCCCTCGGAAAGGCTGACCAGCCGCCCGACATGATAGCCGGTGGCGCCGGCATAGAGGTCGGCCTTGGCGCGCAGGGCCTTGACCGCGGCCAGGCGGGCCTGGTCTTCGGCCGCGGTCGGGTCCTTCAGGCCGAAGCTGATCCCGTCGATCTGGTTGGCGCCGGCGGCGGTCACGGCGTCCACGGCCGGCCCCAGCCGCGCCAGGTCCTCGACCGTAATCCGCACCGCGTTGGAGGCCTGGTAGCCGGTCAGCTTGGCCGGCTCGTTGGCGACATAGACATATTGGGCGTTCAGGCTGAGGTTGGAGGTTTGGATATCCTTGTCCGCCACCCCGGCGCGGCGCAGGGCGGCGGTGACCTCGGTCATCTGTTCGGCGTTCCGCGCCATGGCCTCGGCGGCGGCGGGCGCGGTGGTCTGTACGCCCAGGGTGATGGTCGCCTCGTCGGGAACGATCTTGGTCTCGCCATGGGCCGAAAGGCTGAGCGTGGTCGCGTCGAACAGGCGCCCGGCGTCCGTCGTCGCCTGGGCGTCGGCGATCGCCGCCGTCGCGGCGAGCAGGGCGCAGGCGAGGCCCGCGGCGCGGATCAGGGGTCTCATCGTGTCGTCTCCAAACAGCGGCCCGGCCGAGGCCGCGAGCATGACGCGCAACGCCTACAAGGCTCAAGCTGAACGCGGCCTTTAAGCGCGTGACAGCCCGTGCTAACCCGCCCCCACTCCGAAAAAACGGAGGGCCCGTAGCTCAATTGGTTAGAGCCGGCCGCTCATAACGGTCTGGTTGCTGGTTCGAGTCCAGCCGGGCCTACCAATGTCGGACAGGCTTCAAGCCGAACGCCCGTGGGGGAATGCGGGCTCCGTCCCGCCTGTTGGGCTCGACGCTGAACTCGACTATCGAGGGGAACGAGTGACGCTTTCCGGCGCGCGCGCCGTCGCCAGGGCGCGCAACGTTTCCGCCGATCTCTTCAGGGTCCGCGTCTGCGTGGTCCGATCGACACTGACGAGACCGAAGCGCTGGCGATAGCCCATCAGCCATTCGAAATTGTCGAGCAGCGACCAATAGAAGTAGCCCCGCACGTCGGCTCCGTCGGCGACCGCGCCAGCTAACCCCGCGACGGCCTGGGTTATGAAGGCCGCGCGCCGATCGTCATCATCGCCCGGATAGCCATTCTCGGTGACGATCATCGGCGTGCGCCAGCGACTCGCGACCCAACGGCAGACGCCGCCCAGCGCCTCGGGGCAGTCCGCCCAACCCATCGAGGTCAGCGGCGCGCCCGGCGCCGGACCGGCGCCGCCGTCCGCGCGCGCGGTGTTGCGCGAATAGGTCTGGATGCCGACGAAATCATCGTCCGTCGCCGCATCGAGGAAGGGCGCATAGAGCCGCTCGCGCCGGCTGTCGCGCAGCGCCTCGGCCCCCGGTTCGGCCGCCTCGTCGGAGATCGCCAGGGTCATGCCGACCAGAACGCCGGGCCGCGCCGCCCGGATGGCGTCCCGCGCCGCGGCGTGCGCGGCAAGGCCATTGCCGAGGACGGCGGCGTCTTCGGCGAACAGAAAGAAGCTCGAAAGGCTTGCACCCAGCGCGCGCTCGGCGGCGAGGCGCGCCTCGGGGCTGGCGCGATCGCGGAAATAGCTTCCGGCCATGATCGGCAGGTTGAGCTCGTTCAAGGTGCAGGCGATGGCCATGCCGTCGAGCGCCCTGGCGGCGCGGCCGCAATAGTCGGCGAAGCGGTGCGGGAAGTTCGCGGCCCCCATGCCGCCCAGCCGCGCCATCCATCGCGGCTGGGTGAAGTGGTGGAAGGTGATGACCGGCGCCATATCGCGCGCGCGACAGAGATCGATGCAGCGGCGATAGTGATCGAGCGCCGCCGTCGAGAAAAACCCGGGCTCCGGCTCGATCCGGGCCCATTCGACCGAAAATCGGTAGGCGTTGAGGCCGAGACCGGCGGCGATCTCGATGTCCTCGGCGACGCGATGATAGTGATCGACGGCGTCGCCGGACGGCTCGGCGAACAGAGACGGCCGGGCGTGCTCGAGGGCCCAGCAATCTGAGTTCACGTTGCCGCCCTCGACCTGATGCGCGGCGGTCGCGGTTCCCCAAAGGAAGTCGGCGGGTCCGCGGGCGGCGACCATTCGCTCGCTACGGGCGCGCGAAATTGAAGATGTAGGCGCGGCGGGGCCGGTCGGCGCTGCGGTTGGCCGAGGTGAAGTGCGGCGTGCCGTAGTTGTGGACGGTGGCGCCGCCCGCCTTGAGCGGACAGGCGACCGCCCCGTCCAGGTCCAGCGCCTGGTCCGCATCGCGGATCGCCAGCAGTCTCTGGGTATAGTCCGCCGCGCCGCCGGCGATGTAGTGCTCAAGCAGGGGTTGGCGATGCGCGCCCGGCACGAAATGCATGCAGCCGTTCTCTTCGTCGACATCGTCGAGCGCCAGCCAGAACTGCACCACCTCATCGACCGGGATCGCGCTGCCCGCCGACGCCGTCGGCATGACCGAGTAGGAAAAGTCCTGGTGCCATGGCGTCGTCGCGAGCTGGCCGGGCTCCTTGTAGATGAGCATGTCGAACCGCGGACGCGGATCCTCGACACCCAGCAGGGCCTTGGCGATCTCGCGGGCCTCTGTCCGGGCCGGATTGTCGCGGAAGATGGGGTGGTAGGCCGACGGCATCATGATCTGCCGCGTCGTCATGCCCAGTGGGTTATCCGTCGCGCTGACGTCGATCTCGTGTCGCAGCATGGCGTCGTAGACGGCGCCGAGCTGCGCCACCGTGGCGGCGTCCGCCAATCGCGGGATGGCGAGAAATCCATCGCGCCGAAACTGCTCGACTGTCGCCTTGTCCATCCGCGGCCTCACCAGGTTCGCGGCGCAGTTTGGCTGCCGCGGCGCGCGAGTGCAATATTAAATCGATAAGTTGACATCTAACCATATTCGGTCGAATCCTTTGCCCGAGCGTCATCCGCGATAGAGTTGGCGCCGGGGGAGGGCTAGGGTGATGCGCCGCAGGCAGGTTGCCGGGACACTGGCTTTGTCGCTTTCGCTGGCCTTTGGGGTCAGCCTCTTTGCTGTTTCCGCCACGGCGCAGACGGCCAGGTCGGCGGACGCCGCCGACGTGGTGGTCACCGCGCAGCGCCGCAAGGAAAAGGCCCAGGATGTGCCGATCACCCTTACGGTGATCCCGCCGCAGCAACTCAATCGGCAGAACATCCAGACAACGACCGATCTGGTGAGGGCGGTCCCGTCCCTGACGACCTCCGACGAGGGCGTCTTTCAGATCCGCAGCATCGGCACACAGGGCTTTGGACGCTCCGCCGAGCAATCGGTCTCCGTCGTGCTCGACGGCGTCGTACTGGGCCGGGCCCTGACCAACGCGCTGTACGATCTCGATCACGTCGAGGTGCTGTCGGGGCCTCAAGGCACGCTGTTCGGCAAGAACGCCACCGCTGGCGTCGTCAACATCGTCACCAATGCGCCGGTGCTAGGCCAGTACCAGGCGATCGGTCACGCCGATGTCGGCTCCCACGACTATGTCCACTCCTATTTCATCGCCAACCTGCCGCTGGGCGACGATGCCGCGCTCCGATTGAGCTATCACCACGATACGACCGGGCATATCGTCTTCAATACACTCTACGACAAATGGGATTACAATACGGACGATGGTGTTCGGGCGCGCTTGTTATGGCGGCCCACCAGTAACCTGACCGTCAATCTTTCGGCGGATTACCAAAAACTCGGCAGCAACGGCGTCAACGGCGTGTCCGACTTCGCCGGCGTGGCGGTCTATACCTACGCCCCGCCCGGCTCGGCGCTGCAACAGACCCTGGCCGCCTGCGGAATCGTCGCGAGCCCGACCAACAATCGCGTCTGCGCCAACAGCCTCTATGCCCGCGGCGTGAACATCGGCGACACCTATGGGCGCTGGAACGCCGGCGGCTCGGTCCAGATCGACTACGAGTTGCCGCATGGCTTCACGTTCACCTCGATCAGCGCCCTCCGCGAGACGGTCAACGAGGATTTTGGCGTCCACGCCGACGTCGCCGGCGAATTCGCCGACACCCTTCCGCAGAACATACTCGACCGCAATCTCGTCCCCTATTTCGACCGCACCTGGAGCGAGGAGGCGCGCATCGCTTCGCCGGTGTCCGACCCCGTCAACTTCGTGGCGGGTTTCTATTATTCGAAGACATCGACGCACGACGAAATCGACCAGACGGGCCAGTTCGGAATTGCTCTCGGCCCGTTGGAATACCGCAGGCTTATCAACATCTCCATAAGCCAGCAGAATTACGCCGGCTTCGGGCAGGTCAATTGGCAGGCGACTTCGAAGCTGAAGCTGTTTGCTGGGGGGCGGGTCACCCATGATGACCTGAGCGACCTCAGCTTCAATTCCTTCCCGGACTCCTACCCCAACGGCAATTACATCTATACGGGCAATACCGGCTTCTTCTCGGTGCTGCCGGTCAATTCCTGCACGCTCGCCGGCGGCGTGCCCTATGACACGATCAACAAGGCGTGCCCGGCCGGAACCAGCGTCAACGCGCCAGGACGGCTCAGCACGACAGGGCTGAGCGGCACGATCGGGGCGCAGTACCAGGTCGACCGGCGGTTGATGGTCTTCGCCACCCTGTCCCACGGCTATAAGGGACCCTTCCTCAACGAAGCGGCGACCTATGTCGCCACCCTGCCGCAGACGCCGCTGCTGGTGAAGCCGGAGTATCCGACCGACGTCGAGCTGGGCGTGAAGGCGACGATCAACCGCTTCGCGCTCGATGCGAGCCTGTTCTACGACTACGTCCAGAACTTCCAGACCACCATCTATATCCCGCCAAGCAGCGCCCAGGCCGTCGCCAACTTCATCCAGGGCAATGCGCCGTACGCCATCACCAAAGGCGTGGAGGTCAGTCTGTTCGGCGATCTGACCGACGATCTCAGCGTGAACGCCGGCGCGATCTATAACGACGCGGAATTCAACAAAGGCTTCCTGGTCAGCTGCAGCACCGGACCCTGCCCCGCCTTGCATCAACTACCCTTTGCTCCGCGTTTCAAGGCGACGCTGTCCGGCGACTACCACCACCCGATCGGCGGGCATCTCGTCGGCTTTCTCCAATCGGACCTGGCCTATTCCGGACCCTACCCCTACGCGTCCGCGCCGGGTTTTCCAGGCTCGCCGCCGCGCTATCTGCTGGGCGCGCGCGGCGGAGTCCGCAACGACAGCGGCCGATGGAGCGTGGCGCTTTTCTGCCGCAACTGCCTGGACAAGCGCTATCCCATCAGCGCCGCGCCGGATGGCTATGCGGCCTATGACGGCGGAGTCGTCGGGACCCGGTATTCGACCTATCAGTTCCTGACCATCGACAGCTACCGCGTCGTCGGCGTTACGCTCGACGGACGGTTCTGAGGGCTTGATCTGATGGCGGGCGTCGCGCCGGCGCATACGAACGACGGCTCCGGGCGGGCTCCGCGTCTGCTCGCCGGCATCAGCTTTCTCACCCCGGCCGACCTTCCGGACTGGTCGCAAGGGCCGCGGGGGACGACCGCCGAGATCTATGACGCCGTCCGGGCCGCGGGCTACGAGGCGATCCAGACCCTCGATCCGGCCGCGGCGCTGGCGGCCGGCTTGATCCCGACGGGGCTGGCGCGGGTGTTCGACGACGCGGACGCCATGCGCGCGGCGGCCGTGAAGGGACGCGACGCAGGCTGCGATTGCACGACGGTTCAGCTTGGCACGGGCCTCGAGAGCGACGACGAGATGGCGCGGCTGGCCGAGGCGCTGCTGGAGATCAGTTCCAGCGAAAAGCACCCGCTCTATCTCGAGACGCACCGGGCGACCTTGACCCAGGATATCCGGCGCACCCTGGACCTCGTCGCGCGTTTCCCGGAGCTGCGCTTCAACGGGGACTTCGGTCACTGGTATATCGGCCACGAACTGACCTACGGCGACATGGACATGAAGTTCGAGAAGATGCGTCCCATCTTTCAGCGAACGCGCTTCATGCATCTGCGAGTCTCATCGAACGCCTTCGGCCAGCTCACCGCCAGCGACCCGGCGGAGGCGCGCCACCTGAACTATTATCGGCGGATGTGGACCGCGAGCTTCGCCGGCTTTCTCGCCGCGGCCCAGGCGGGCGATTATTTTGCGGTCCATCCCGAACTGCTGCCGGCGCGGGCCTTCTATCCAAAGATGGTCCCCGGTCCTGACGGCGCCCTGCGCGAAGAAAGTGACCGCTGGACCGAATCCGTATTCCTGATCGAGGTGGCGCGCGAATGTTTCGCGGAGGCCGAGAAGACGCGTCGTGGTTGAGCGCTTCGTGCGATCGGCGCGCGGGGCGCTGCGATTTGCCCTGTCCGCCGCCCTGGTGCTGCTGTCGATGACTGGTCCGGCATGCGCTCGGTCGATCGACGGCGCTCCGACCGTGGTCGATGCGCCGGCCGGACGTCTGGAGGGCCGCGCGCGGGACGGCGTCGAGGCCTTTGTCGGCATTCCCTATGCCACGGCGCCGGTCGGGCCGTTGCGATGGCGCCCGCCGCAACCGGCGGCGCGCTGGACCGGCATCCGTCCGGCCGCCGAATTCGGCAATGACTGTCCGCAGCAGCGCCTGGCCGGCGACGCGACTCCCTCCGACCAGCCAATGAGCGAGGACTGCCTGGCGATCAACCTGTGGAGTCCGGTGGCGGCAAGGGCGCTGCCGGTCATGGTCTGGATCCACGGCGGCGGCTTCGTGATGGGATCGAGCGCCGCGCCTGCGCTCGACGGCGCCGCCTTGGCGCGGCGCGGGGTCGTCCTTGTCAGTTTCAACTATCGCCTCGGCCGCTTTGGCTTCTTCGCCCATCCGGCGCTCACCGCCGAGGTCGGCGGCGAGCCGGCGGTCAACTTCGCTCTGCTGGATATGATCGCGGCGCTCCGTTGGGTGAAGGTGAACGCCGCGGCCTTTGGCGGCGATCCGGCGAATGTGACGATCTTCGGGGAATCGGCTGGCGGCGCGGCGGTCGATGTCCTGATGGCGTCGCCGGCGGCCCAGGGCCTGTTCGAAAAGGCGATCGTGCAGTCCGGCGCCAGCCGCCTGGCCTATGCGCGGCCGCGAACGGGCCGGCCGGGTCAGATATCGGCGGAGGCGGCGGGGGTCGCCTTCGCGACCGCCGCGGGGCTTCGCGACCCGGACGCGGACCAACTCAGAGCGCTGCCGGCTGAGGTCGTGCAGGGCGGCCTCGGCCTAGCCGACATGCAGTACGACAGGTTTACCGCTCCGGTGATCGATGGTGCGATCGTGCTGGCCGATCCAGTCGAGCGCTTCGCAGCGGGCGCCGTGCCGGCCGTGCCCTTTATCGTCGGCTCGAACGGCGCCGAGCTGAGCCAGGAAGCCTTCACCCCGCAGTTGATGGACGCGATCAAGGCGCAGCTTGGTCGGGAGTCGCTGGCCGACCTGAAACGCGTCTATGGCGACCCGCCGGCCTCCGCTCTGATCGACGATTACCTGTTCACCGAGGCGGCCCGCGGCTATGCGAGGTTCATGGCGGCCAGGGGCGCGCCGGTCTACCGCTACGTCTTCAACTATGTCGCCGAGGCCGAGCGTAGCCGGCGGACGGGGGCGGCGCACGCCTCCGAGCTCGCCTTCCTGTTCGGCAACCTGTCAGCTTCCGCCACGCCGGCGGACCGGGCGACGGCGCGCCTGATGGGAGACTACTGGACCAATTTCGCCAAGACCGGCGATCCGAACGCCCGTGGACTGCCGCTATGGCCGCGGCAGGCGGCGGGCGATCCGGTCCTCCTGTTCAGCGACAAAGGCGCCCTGGCCGAACGCGGCCGCGACACTGAACGGCTCGACGCCATTGAGCGGGCCGCCGCGGCCCACGGACACTGAGCGCCGGAGGATCCCGCCATACCCCGACACCGGCTCAGCATGGCGAGGAAGGTGGGCTTCACGCTCGGCGACTACGCCTGCAATCTCTACTGGCAGAGCGTCTCGATCTTCCTGCTGTTCTTCTACACCGACGCCGTCGGTCTTTCGGCGGTGACCGCGGGGCTGATCTACATGATCGCCTCCATTGTCGATGCGCTTTCGGACCCGCTGATGGGCAGTATCGCCGACCGCACGCGGACGCGGCGCGGGCGATATCGCCCTTACATCCTGTTCGGCTGCATACCGCTGGCTCTGTGCTTCGTGCTGCTCTATTACCGCCCGCCGATCGAGGGCGTCTGGCTGGCGGTCTGGCTGATGGCCAGCCACATCGTCTTCCGCTTCGCCTACACCGCGCTCAGCATCCCCTACACCTCGCTCAATGCGCGCCTCACCGACGACTCGGACGAGCGCTCGACCATCGCCGGCCTGCGCATGGTGTTCGGCATGCTGGCCGCGCTCACCGTCTCCTATTTCACCTATCCGCTGATCGGCGCCCTGGGGCACGGCAAGGTGTCGAGCGGGTTTACCTGGGCGGCGGCCGTGTTCGCCCTGCTGGCGACAGCGATTTTTCCCGTCGTCTATCTGTCCACGCGTGAGCCGGTGGAAGCGGAGACGCAGACGAACCGGCTTGACCTCGCCGGCTGCTGGCGCGCGGTCGCCAGGAACCGGGCCTTCTGGGTGCTGATGCTGGCGACCTGCTGCGCCTTCGTATGCTCCACCGCCCTTGGTAAGTCGGTGCTCTACTATTTCAAATACGAACTCAGGGACGAGCCGTCGGCGCGCTATGCGCTTGTCGCCATGTCGGCGGTCGGGCTGGCGGCGATTCCGGCCTGGGTCTTGGTCACCAAAACCATCGGCAAACGAAACGTCTGGTTCGCCGCCACCGGCTGGGGACTTGCGATGCTGGCCGTGTTCGCCGTGGTGGACATCCGCAGCTCGGCGGCCATGATCGTCTGGCTGGCGGCGATCAACATCGCCTCCACCGGGCTCGCCTTCACCTTCTGGTCGATGCTGCCGGACACCGTCGAGTACGGGGAATGGTCGGGCGGGCCGCGAACGGAATCCTTCATCTTCGGGCTGGGCCAGCTCTTTTTGAAGGTTGCGCTTGGGCTGGGCGCCGGCTTGTTTGGGACACTGCTCGGCGCCGTCGGCTATGTGTCCAATGTTATGCAGTCGCCCGCAACGCTGGCGGGAATCAAGGTCGTCATGGTCGGCCTCCCTGCCGCCGGGTTGCTGCTCGCGGGACTGGCGATGCTGTTCTATCCGATGCGAAAGGGTGGCCACGATACGATCGTCGAAGAGCTGGCCGCCCGCCGTCTTGCCGAGCCTGAAACCCTCAATCCGGAATTGGTCGGCTGAAAATAAAAATTAGATCGAAAATAGACACAGAACGTATATCTAGATATATTATTGAAAATCCCGAGGAGGATCGCAAATGGACGCCAGCGCGCGCCGAGCGGCGTGGAACGAGAATGGTTTCTTCGTGCTGCGCGGGCTCGTCTCAACCGTCGAGACCAAGGCGGTCGAGGACGAGGTGATCGCCCGGATTCGCCAGCACCCGCCGCAAGACCATCCCGGCGAAACGCTCTATGCCGCCGGCCCCAACTATGGGATTTTCCCCGAGCGAGAGCCAAGTTCGACGGCGGTCAATCCGGAAGACCGCATCGCCAAGGTGTTCAACTGCCATGCCGAGGGGCTGGCTCGCGAAATCGCGGGCCGCGACGCCATTGTGGACCGTGTAGCGGAAATCCTAGGCCCCGACTTGGACTGTTTCCAGAGCCAGTTCATCTTCAAGAACCCGGGCGTGATCGGCCAGCCGTGGCACCAAGACTCCTATTATTTCCGTTTCGACCGCCAGCCCCAGGTGGGCGTGTGGGTGGCGCTGTCCAGGGCGACGCTGCAGAACGGCTGCCTGTGGGTGTTGCCTGGCTCGCACAAGGGGCCGATCCACGCCCACGTCCCGGACCGGCGCCCGGCGGCCAACCGCGCCTATACCGAGATCGTCGACCAGGACGATTCCGCCCGCGAACCCGCCCTGATGGAGCCCGGCGACGTGCTCTTCTTCCACAGCTACCTGATGCACATGTCGACCGACAACGTCGCCGACGAGCGGCGCGCGGCGATGGTCTATCACTACGCCCGCGCCGGCACCCGCGCCGAGACACCCGAAGTCGAAGAGAGGCTCGCTCAGGTTAATCGCTGGATCCCTGTCCGCCGCCGGGAGGCCGCATGACCGCGCCCGCCTATCGCCTGCATCCGCGCAATCGCGATTTCATCTGGGGGGCGGGCCCCGCGG
This sequence comes from Caulobacteraceae bacterium, assembly GCA_965277425.1. GTDB lineage: Bacteria > Pseudomonadota > Alphaproteobacteria > Caulobacterales > Caulobacteraceae > Poindextera. The sequence goes on along the minus strand of CBDICR010000007.1, from coordinate 1,785,715 downwards.
ACGGACCGCGGCGCGTGACGCCCGACCAGAAGCGGCAGTTCGATGACGAGGGTTTTTTTATCCTGCGGAACGCCTTCACGGCCAAGGAGCTTGCCGCCGTCGAGGCCGCCATCGACCCGCTCGAGCAGGAACATGAACTTCTGTTGCGCGCGAAGGAGAGCCCCAGCGCCATCTCCTCGGCCGACGCGATCACCTTCACCGTCCACATCGTCAAGAAATCACCAGTGCTGCGCGCTTTTGCGGCTCACCCGGCGATCGCCGATGTCTGCCACGACCTGATAGGCGACGACGTGCGGCTCTATTGGGATCAATCGGTCTACAAGAAGTCGGGCATGCCGCAGGAATTCCCGTGGCACCAGGACAACGGCTACACCTACGTCGAGCCGCAGCAGTATCTCACCTTCTGGATTCCGCTGGTCGACGTGGATATCGACAATGGTTGCCCGTGGATCGCGCCCGGGATGCACAGGCTCGGCACGCTTGAGCACTGGGCGACGCCGATCGGGCTGAAGTGCCTGGAAGACGCGCCGGGGGCGGTGCCCGCGCCCGCCAAAGCTGGAGACGTGATCGTCTTTTCCTCCCTCGCGCCGCACCGGACAGGTCCCAACCTGAAGCTCGGCACCGTCCGCAAGGCCTATATTCTCCAATATGCGCCCGATGGCGCCGAAGCCGTGACGCCGCAGGGCGAGCGCATACCGCAGACCGATCCCGAGCGGCAGTTCTCCATCCTGCGGGACGGGAGCCGGCCATGATCGCCGCCGCAACGCTCGCCGACTACGCCGCGCGCTTCCGCCGTGACGGTTTCCTTCACGTGCCTGGCGTCCTGACCCACGAGGAGATCGAGCGCTGCGGCGCGGCGGTGGACGAGGCGGTGGCCGTGCGCAAGCGTGGCGATACCCGCCGCCTCGACCAAAAGAGCCCCTACGAGCAGTCGTTCCTGCAGTGCCAATATATCTGGGAGGACTTTCCCGGCGTGCGGCCTTTGACCTTTCATCCCAAGATCGGCGAAATCGCCGCGGCGGTGATCGGCGCAAAGCGGATCCGGCTGTGGCATGACCAAGCGCTCTACAAGGAAGCCGGCGGGCGCGAGACCGAGGCCCACACCGACCAACCCTACTGGCCTATCGCCGAGCACGACAACGCCACGGTCTGGATTCCGCTTGGCGCGGTCGACGACCTGTCCGGCTGCATGGGCTATGTGCCCGGTTCGCACCGGGATGTGGCGGAATTCATCGACATCTTCAAAACTCCGGGCGCCGGCAAGGCGCTGGAAGCGAAATACGCCGAGACGCCGCCGGTCTTCGTGCACTGCGCCCTTGGCGACGTGATCTTCCACCACGGGGCCACCGTGCATATGGCCAAGGCCAACCGGTCCCTAGAGACGCGGCGCGTCTACACCGCGATCTATTTCCGGGACGGCTGCACACGTGGCGGCGAGCGCGCGCATCCCTCGGTTGACCGCGATGCGATCGCCGATGGCGCCGTGATCGACGGCGGCGCGACGCCGATCGTCTGGCCGCTCCCCGACGGCCGGTTGCCGGAACCGGTGGCCTGGCCCGAAATGGGCCTGGAATGGCGAGAACGCGCCGAACGGCTGGGCATCATTCCCAAAAGCGTCCGCTGAGGCCATGGGCGGCCCCGACATCCGCCAGTACGGATCGCTGTTCCTCGACGCCAAGGGCCGGCAGGTCATGTTGCGCGGGGTCAATCTTGGCGGCGACAGCAAGACGCCCTGGCCAAACGGTGGGACCCAGCACCCGAGCGACTTCGCCGACCACCGCGACGTCTCGTTCATCGGCCGTCCCTTTCCTCTGGAGGACGCGGCCGAGCATCTGGCTCGGCTCTCTCACTGGGGCTTCAACACGCTGCGGCTGCTGACCAGTTGGGAAGCTGTCGAGCATCGCGGCCCTGGTGAGTACGACACCGAGTACCTCGACTATTTCACCGAGATTTGCCGACGCGCCGGCGAGTACGATCTGCACGTCTTCATCGACTTCCACCAGGACGCCTGGAGCCGCATGAGCGGCGGCGACGGTGCGCCCGGCTGGACCTTTGAGGCTGTCGGGCTGGACTTCACGCGGTTTGACGAGGCGCAAGCCGCCCACGTCATGCAGGCGCGCTACGACTATTCAGACCCGACGCCGCGCCAAGCCGCCTATCCGCAGATGAGTTGGGGATCGAACTACCGGCTGCCGGCCAACGGGATCATGTGGAGCCTGTTCTGGGGCGGGCGGCTGCTGACGCCAGCGTTCGAGATCGCCGGCGAGAACGTCCAGGATTTCCTGCAGCACCGCTATCTGGGCGCGATGGATCAGGTGGCGCGGCGGCTTGCCGGCCTGCCGAACGTCATGGGTTTCGATACGCTCAACGAGCCGAACGGCGGGTGGATTGGCCAGCCGCTGAGCTATCGCCACCTGGCGGCCTGCGCGGAACACCCTGAAAGGCCGCGGATCGGCCCCGCATTGGCGCCGCTCGACAGCCTCGCCATGGCCCAGGGGCTGCCGGTCTCGGTCCCGGTGCTCACCCGCGATCCGAGCGGCGCGGCCGTGCCGACCGAGACCCGGACCTTCAATGGGAGGGCGGTCAGGATTTGGCGCGACGACGTCGATTGTCCATTCGAACGAGCCGGCGCCTATCGCGTCGACGGCACGAGCGTGGTTCCGCTTGCGGAAACCTTCTTCGAGGTCGCCGAGGGCCGGCTCCTTTCGCCGCGGGCCGATGGGTATGGCCCGTTCTTTCGCCAGGTCGCGGCCACCATTCGACGGCGCGAGCCGGCCTGGTCGGTCTTTGCCGAGATGGACGCCTTCGCGCTGGCCACGGGTTATCGCTTCCCGGATGGCCTTCCCGAGCGGTCGGTGAACGCCAGTCACTGGTATGACGTCGCCACCCTCTATCTGAAAGCCTTCGACGCCACCGGCCGCGAAGACGCGCTTGCCGAACGGTTCGAACGTGAGCTCCGCGGGCTGGCCAGCGCCGCGAATGACTTTCTCGGCGGCTCGCCCAGCCTGGTCGGCGAGTTTGGCATCCCCTTCGACCTGCATCATGGTGAAGCCTATGCCGCCTGGGCGCGTGGTGAGCGTAACGGGGTCTGGGACCCTCACATCACCGCGCTTTCGCTGATGTACGACGCCATGGACGCGCTTGGGCTGCACTCCGCCCAGTGGAACTACACCGCCACCAATCGCAACGATCCGCGCATCGGCGACGGCTGGAACCAGGAGGATCTCTCCATTTTCTCGCTCGATCAGCAGGTCGAGCCGGCCGATCCGAACTCGGGCGGCCGCGCGGTCGAAGGCTTCTGTCGTCCCTATGCCCGCCGGGTGCAGGGGCGCATCGGGGCTGTCCGCTTCGATCGTCGAACCCGAAGCTTCCGTCTCGACTTCGCCGCCGACGCAGAGATCGATGCGCCCACGGACATCTATGTACCGCGTATCCAGTTTCCGGAGGGCTTCATCGTACGCTTCGAGGGCGTGCCGGCGGAGATCACCCCGCTGGACGCGCAGCAACGGGTTTGCGTGCTGGCGCTCGCGTCGGGGCCAGCATGGCTGAGCCTCGAACCGCCAAGGCCGGGTGACTGAATATCACTCGGCGGCTTCGGACACGGGGCTTCCGCGGCGAGTGGGCGTCTGGGCGGTATCCACCACGCTCCGTCGCCGGCGCGAAACCTGAGCCTCGTTTCGCCTCAGGGTTTCGATGATCGAGTTCCGCATCGGCTGAGCCGTCGCGAAATAGCGTTCGACAAGGGCCAGCGCCCTGTTCTTGTCGCGGGCGATCACGGCTTCGACGATCTCGCGGTGCTCGTCTTGATTGTCGCTTTCGCGATCGATCTCGAGGTCCGCGAACAGGTTGACGTAGCGTTCAAGCCGAAAACCAATGTCGCCGAGCAGCTGCATCATCAAAGGCGAACCGCAGCCGGAAAGCAGCTCGGCGTGATATTCCCAATAAGCGCGCTGCCAGCGTTCACGAAGCTGCGGGTCGCCGTCCGGCAGCACCTTCTGCACCTTGACGGTGCGATGCAGGCGCACGACGACGCGTTCCTCCCAGGCGTCGTCCCCGAGGTCGATCGCCATGGTCAGAGCCAGCTTGTAGAGGCGTTGGTAGACGGCGAGAACGTCATCATAGTCGGCCAGTGACACCGGCGCGACCCGATAGCCCTTCTGATGCTCGTGAACGACGAGCCCCGTCGAGGACAGCAACAGAATCGCTTCGCGCACCGGGCTATGGCCGACGCCGTAAAAACCCACCAGATGCTCGACCTTCAGCCGCTCCATGGGTTCAAAGACACCGCGTACGATGTCACGCCGCAGCCAGTAGGCCGCCGCCTTCGATGGGTTCTGAACCGGATCGATCGGCGAAGTGACGCCCGGATCGGCGAACGTCGAAATCGAAGGCGTGTTGGTCGTCAAGGTCTTCGATCCACAACTGCAGACTTTCGTTATTATACGGCCTTCACGCAAGGCGACATAGTCTGGAAGGTCCGCGCCCGTCCGGCGCTGATATAGTGCGCCAGAACTCCGATTGGCGGCCGCCTCTCCATCGAAGTCGACCGATGTTGAGCGTCTGCGGTGTTGATATGTCCGCTGGTAGATACTGGGAATCAACGACCAGCGAGTCCAGCCGAGCCGACCATCCGGCGTCCGTAGGGGGCAAAATGGACGCAGGCCCAAGGCCCGGGTCAGCATCAGCGCCTTAGGGCGCTCCAGCCATGACCGATCGCTCGCCATGGCTTTGCGCTCGTGCGTCCTCAGGCGATCCGCCGGTCCTCGCTCGCCCAGTAGCGGGCGCGCAGAGCCTTCTTTGAAACCTTGCCGCTGCCGACCAGCGGGAAGGAGTCCACATAGTCGAAGCTCTTCGGAACCTTGTAGGCGGCGAGCCGGGCGCGGCAGTGGGCCGACAGGGCCTCGTCCGTGCAGGCGACCTCCGGCTTGAGGATGACGATCGCCTTGACCGCCTCGCCCCAGCGCGGGTCGGGCACGCCGATCACCGCAACGCCGGCGACGGCGGGATGGGTCGAAACGACGTTCTCGACCTCCGCCGAATAGATGTTTTCGCCGCCGCTGACGATCATGTCCTTGACCCGGTCGACGATGTAGTAGAGCCCCTCGGCGTCGCGATAGGCCACGTCGCCGGTGCGATACCAGCCGTCGGTGATGGCCGCCGCCGTCGCTTCGGGCTGGCGCCAATAGCCTGCGGTTATGGCGGGGGTGCGAACGACGAGTTCGCCCGGCTGCCCGTCCGGCGCCGGTTCGCCATCCGGCGCGGCCACCTTGAATTCGATCAGCGGCAGGGGACGGCCGCACGACTGCAGCCGGCGCTCGTCGGAAAGGTCGTGCTCGTCCGGGCGCAGGATGGAAAAGGCGCCGTTGGCCTCCGTCGCGCCGTAGAACTGCATGAACTGGCCGGGCATCTTCTCGATCGCGCGCTTGATCAGGCCAAGCGAGATCGCCGATCCGGCATAGAGCGTCAGGCGCAGCGAGGAGAAGTCGGTGGTTTCGGCCGCGGGATGATCCAGCAGCATCTGGATCATGGTCGGGGTCAGGGTCAGCAGGGTGGGGCGACCGTTCTGGATGGCCGCCAACATCTGCGGCGGATCGAACTGGCGCAGCAGGGCGACCCGGACGCCGTTGTAGAGGCACTGCACGGCGATCCCGATGTGCAGCAGATGGAAGTTGGGCAGGGCGCAGATGAAGCTGTCGCCGTCCCGCCAATCATAGGCCGGCTCCAGATGCTCGCACAGGCGCATGCGGTTGAAGCCGCCGTGGGTCAGCATCACCCCCTTCGGCCGTCCCGTCGTGCCGGAGGTGTAGAGCTGGATCGCCGCATCCTCCTCGCTCACGAAAAGCGGGGTTTGGTCGACCGGATAGGTTGAGACGCGCCCCTCCAGCGTAGCCTCAGGCCCGATCGCCACGGTCGTCGGGTCGCGGTTCGCCACGCGGCACGCGTCTTCCCAGAGCGGAACGCAGTCGTGATCCACGATGGCCAGGCGCACGCCGCTGTCTTCGATCAGTTCGGCGATCTCGGGCGCGGAGAGCCGCCAGTTGAGCGGCGTGAAACAGGCTTGCGTCTTCGCGCAGCCGAACATCGCGAAATAGAGGTCGGCGGAGTTTCTGCCGAAGAAGCCCACACGGTCATGAGGCTGAACGCCCTCGGCGAGCAGCCAATGCGCCACCTGGTTGGCGACGCGGTCGAAGGTCGCGAAGTCGATCGTGCGGCCCGCGTCGGTCAGCGCCGGCCGGCCGGGGTCGTGGCGCGCCCAGTAGGCCGTCACCTCGCCGAGCGTGCGGATCTCCGGATAAACCCACATGACGCACTGTCCTTAAGGCGGCTCGCCGACTAACCAATCCCGTCCCTGGCGGTCTGGCCCAGGGATGACATAAACTTGGTTCACATGCGTACGAAACGTGCGCCGCGCTGTCAATTTAGCGGGGGCCTACATCCGGAAAACGCCATAGTGCGGCGTATCGGCAATGGGCGCATTGAGCGCCGCCGAGATGCAGAGGCCGAGCGCATTGCGGGTATCGACCGGATCCAGGACACCGTCGTCCCAAAGCTCCGAGGTCGCGTGCCAGGCGCTGGACTGCTGCCGGTAATCGCGGATCACCGGGTCGCGGATGGCCGCGATCGCCTCCTCCGACAAGGTCTGACCCTCCCGGGCCAACTGACGGATCTTGACCTCGGTCAGCACGGCCGCGGCCTGTTCGGCACCCATGACGCCCACCTGGGCCTGTGGCCAGGAAAACAGGAAACGGCTGTCTAAGGCGCGCCCGGCCATGCCGTATGTGCCGGCCCCGAAGCTGGCGTTGGCGTTGACGGTGAACTTCGGCACGCTCGCGCCGGCCACCGCCATGATCATCTTGGCGCCGTCCTTGGTGATGCCCTGCCGCTCATAGTCCCGCCCGACCATGAAGCCGGTGATGTTCTGCAAAAACAGCAGCGGGGTGCGGTCTTTGTCGCAGAGCTGGATGAAGTGGGCGCCCTTCAAAGCGGAGTCCGAGAACAGGACGCCATTGTTGGCCAGGATGCCGACCTTGAAGCCCCAGATCCGCGCATAGCCGCAGACCAGGGTCGGGCCGAAGCGCGGCTGGTATTCGTGGAAGCGGCTGCCATCGACCATCCGCGCAATGCATTCGCGCATGTCGAACTGCACGCGGGGGTCCACGGGAATGAGCCCGTAGAGTTCTTCCGGGTCGTAGGCGGGCGGCTCCGGTTCGGCCCAGTCGATCCTGGTCTTGCCGGGCGTCGAGAGGACCCCGAAGGTCTCGCGCGCGATGGCGATGGCGTGGTGTTCGCAGTCGGCGGCGATGTCGGCGACGCCGGAGACGCTCGTATGCATGTCGGCGCCGCCGAGCTCGTCGACGCTCACCTCTTCGCCTGTGGCCGCCTTCACCAGCGGCGGTCCGCCCAGGAAGATCGCCCCTGTGCCGCGCACGATGACGGAATAGTCCGAGAGCGCCGGGATGTAGGCGCCGCCGGCCGTGCAATGGCCCATGACGACGGCGACCTGCGGGACGCCCATCTTCGAAAGCACAGCCTGGTTCCGGAAGATGCGGCCCGCATGATAGCGGTCGGGAAAGAAGTCCGCCTGCAGCGGCAGGAAGCCGCCGGCGCTGTCGCACAGATGGATGACCGGCAGCCGGTTTTCGATGGCGATGTCGAGCGCGCGGACGATCTTCTTGACCGAGTGCGGATACCAGGCGCCGCCCTTCACCGAGGCGTCGTCGGCGCGGATCAGCACTTCGCGGCCCATCACCATGCCGATGCCGGTCAGCTGCCCGGCGGCCGGGACGTCGCCGTCATAGGCGCCGTTGGCGGCCAGGGTGGAGAGTTCGAGGAAGGGCGTCCCGGGATCGAGCAGCAGCGCCAGCCGGTCGCGGACCAGCAGCTTGTCCTGGCGCGCCAGCCGATCGAGATCGCGCTGTGGCCGGGCGTGGCGCGCGGCGTGTTGGCGCTCGCGCAGCTCGGCGGCGAGGGCTCGGTTGCGGGCCGCGTTTTCGCGAAATTCGGCGCTCTCGGTTCTGATGAGGCTGCGGATCGGTCTCATCGGCTCGCCTCGCCGCCGATCCGGACCAGAACCGCGTCCCGTTCGAAGGTTTCGCCCACCCGCGCACAGACCGCTTCGACGACGCCGCCGCGCGGGGCCCGAAGGGTGGTTTCCAGCTTCATGCTTTCGATGACCATCACCGGCTCGCCGGGCAAAACCGCGTCCCCCGGCTGGACGAGCGCCTTGACCACGGCGCCGGGCATGGGGGCGCGAACCACGCCGTCCTGGGCGGCGCCCGTGTCCTGGGCATGATATTCCACCGCGCTGCGCCAAACGACCTCGTGCGCGCGACCGTCGAAATGGATCCAGACACGGTCGCCCGCGCAGGCGATCTCGACATCATAGCGGGTCTCGCCAATCTGGAGACGGGCCGGCGCCTGACCATCCGAGGCCATGAGGCCAATGGATCTGCCGTCCGGCAGGCGATAGCCGCCGCCCGCCGCGCGATGGATGACCAGCGCGTAGGGCTCCCCGGCGATGAGGAGATAGCCCTGCATCAGTTCCTCCAGCCGCCCATGGCGGCCTGCAGGTCTGGAATGGCGTCGAGGGCCTGGCGCACATCGGGCGACGAGAGCGCCGCCGCCGCGATCAGCAGCTCAAGCACCTGCGGATCGAGCGGCGGCTCTGCGGCCAGGTGCGGCGTCTCGGCGATCAGGCCGGTGTGCATCCGGCCGGCCGTCACATCCGGGTGCGGCAGCAGCCGGCCGAGATAGGCGATATTGGTGGTCAGCCCGAGCAGGATCAGTTCACTGAGCGCGGCCCTGGCGCGCTCGAGCGCCTGCGCCCGATCGCGCCCGTGCACGATGAGCTTGGCCAGCAGGGGATCGAAGGCGGCGGTGACCCGGCCGCCTTGCAAGACGCCGGAGTCGAAGCGCACGCCGTCGCCGGCCGGCGACCGCAGCCGCAGGATCGGCCCGGTGGTCGGCGCGAAGTCCCGCGCCGGATCTTCGGCGCAAATGCGCATCTCGATGGCATGGCCGTCCCGGCGGACATCCTTTTGGGCGAAAGACAGGGGCCGTCCGGCCGCGATCCAGAGCTGCTCGGCGACCAGGTCCAGGCCGGTGATCATCTCGGTCACCGGATGCTCGACCTGCAGCCGCGTATTCATTTCCAGAAAGTAGAATCCGTCCGCGCCATGGATGAATTCGACCGTCCCGGCGCCCTGATAGCGGCAGGCCTGGGCGATGCCCGCCGCCGCGGCGCAGATCTCGGCGCGTTCCGGATCGGACAGGGACGGCGAGGGCGCCTCCTCGACGATCTTCTGGAAGCGGCGCTGCAGCGAGCATTCCCGTTCGAACAGGTGCACGACCGCGCCGTGGGCGTCGCCGAGCACCTGCACCTCGATGTGGCGCGGGCGCTCGACATAGCGCTCCGCGTAAAGGCGGCCGTCGCCGAAATAGCGCTGCGCTTCCGACCTGGCGCGGGCCAGATCCTCGTCGAACAGCGCCATGTCGCGCACGATCCGCATCCCCTTGCCGCCGCCGCCGGCGCTGGGCTTGATCAGAAGCGGCGGGCCCAACGCCCGGGCGCGCTCGGCGAAGGTCGCCGGATCGTCGTCCTCGACGGCCGAGGCCGCCAGGGGAAAGCCCCTCTCGCCGACGAAAGCGCGCGCGCGCACCTTGTCGCCCATCAGCTCTATGGTCTCGGGCGAGGGCCCGACCCAGGCGAAACCGGCGTCCCGCACCGCGCGCGCGAAGCCGGCGTTTTCGGAGAGGAAGCCATAGCCGGGGTGGATCGCCTCGGCGCCCATCTCACGGGCGGCGGCCAGGATCTGGTCGGCGTCGAGGAAGGCGGCGACCGGGGTGGGGCCGGAAATCGTCCGCACGTCGTCGGCCATATCCAGCGCCGGCGTGCGGCCGTCGACCTCATGGGCGACCAGCAGCGCGCGTGATCCGAGCTTGCGCACCGTGCGCAGCACCCGGGCCGCGATCTCGCCGCGGTTCACCACCAGGACGCTGCCGAACGGAGGGGTGCTCACGACGCCGGCGGCGTGAAATAGGCCGGGCGGCCGATGGCCCACAGATCGCCCCACAAGGCGCCGCCGCCGTCCATGGCGACGGTGGCGCCGGTCATGAACTTGGCCGCGTCGCTGCCCAGGAAGGCGACCATCTGGGCGATGTCCCAGGGATCGCCGAGCGCCTTCTGCGGATTGGCGTAAGCGAAGCCGGCCCGCGCCTCGTCCGAATAGACGTCCAGGCCCGAGGTATCGACCAGGCCCGGTGCGATGCAGTTGATGCGGATCCCATGGGGCGCCCACTCGACCGCCGCCGTCTGGCTGACGTTGATGACGCCTGCGCGCGCGGCGCTGGTGTGGGCGATGCCAGGCATGCCGCGCGCACAGGCGGCGACGATGTTGACGATCGCCCCGCCCGATCCGCTGGCCGTCCATCGTCGCGCCGCCGCCTGCATCATCTGCCAGGAGCCGGTGAGGTTGACGTCGACCACCGCGCGCCAGCCCTTGGGGACGATGTCGAGCGCCGCCTGGGCGTACTGGCCGCCGGCATTGTTGACCAGAAGATCGAGGCCGCCGAAGTGTTCGGTCGCGAAATCGAACAATCGCTCGATCGCCTCGGCGTCCCGGATATCGCAGGACAGGGCCGCCGCCGACAGGCCGGCGTCTTGCATCGCCTGCGTGGCGGTTTCCAGCTTCTCGGCCGAGCGGCCGCAGATGACCACGTTGGCGCCCAGCCGACCGAGCAGCCAGGCGATGGCCTCGCCGATTCCGCTGCCGCCGCCGCTCACCAGAACGTGGCGCTCGGCGTAGAGGTCCGCGGCCAGCGCGTGCCGCGCCGAAACCCAACGGCCGGTCACCGGAGCAACTCGCCGGCGATGATCAGCTTGCGCACCTCGGTGGTGCCCGCGCCGATCTCCAAGAGCTTGACGGTGCGGTACAGCCGGTTGATCTCGCTGTCCCAGATGTAGCCGAGGCCGCCGTGGATCTGTACGGCCTCGTTCAGCACCTTGTTCATGGTCTCGGCCGCGTACATGACCGAGGCGGCGGTCAGGGCGTGGATGGCGCCGCGGCCGCCCGCCCCATGCTGAAGCTCGGCGCACTGGGCCAGCACCTGATAGGTGAAACCGCGCATCGTCTCGATCCAGACGTACATGTCGGCGATCTTCGCCTGCACCATCTGGAAGCTGGCGATCGGCTGGTCGAATTGCCGGCGTGTCTTGGCGTAGTCGATGGTGAGCGTCAGCGCCCGCTCGCAGATGCCAAGGCAGATGGGCGAGATGATCGCGCGCTCGAGATCGAGCCCGCTCATCACCACCGCTACGCCGGCGTTTTCCTCGCCGAGGCGGTTGGCGGCGGGCACGCGGCAGTCGGTAAAGACCAACTCGCCGGTCTGACTGCCCCGGAAACCCATCTTGGTCAGCTTCTGAGCGACGGCGAAGCCCGGACGATCCGTCTCGACGACGAAGGCGGAAATGCCCTTCGCCTTCAGCCCCGGATCGGTCTTGGCGTAGACCAGCACGACATCGGCCACCGGGCCATTGGTGATGTAGAGCTTTTGGCCGTTCAGCACATAGTCGTCGCCGTCTCGGCGCGCGGTCGTGCGCATCGAGCCCAGCGCGTCGGAGCCTGCGCCGGGCTCGGTCAGCCCCAGCGCGCCGATCCATTCGCCGCTGCAGAGCTTCGGCAGGAACCGTTCCCGCTGTTCTTCGCTGGCGTTGGCGTCGATATTGTTCAGGCAGAGATTCTCGTGAACGACCCAGCTCAGCGCCAGGGCGTGGTTCCAGCGGGCGAAGGCCTGGGCGACCAGGCCGGAGGTGAAGACGTCGGCGCCGAGGCCGCCAAAGCGCTCCGGCGCCGTGACCCCGAGATAGCCTTGCTGGCCGAGACCGCGGAACGCCGCGTCCGGCCACCACTCCTCGTGATCCATCCGCGCCGCCAGCGGGTAGAGTTCGGCGCGCGCAAAGCGGTCCGCCTGGTCGAGGATTTCCTGATGCTCGGGCGAGAGCCGGGTGCTCCACCCTCCCGCGGACTGCGCCGTGGTCGCCTCCGCCGTCTCAAGCATTCGCCGGTGCCGCCGCCACCCGAGGTCGCCTTTATCGTGCAGGGCCGGACTAACACGACGCACGCTTTCGCAAAAGCCGGATCAGCCCCTAACTTATAGTTCGCTACTTGACTAATCGGATGATCCTGGCCTTTTTGTTCCGCAAGGCTGGGCCTTTGGGAGGGTGCAATGGGATCTCGGAGCATCGATCAGTTCGCGCTCAAGGCGCCCGATGGCGTCGAGATCGCCGCCTACCGCTCTGTGCCGGCTGGGGACATCAAAGGCGTCGTTCAGATCGCCCACGGCATGGCGGAGCATTTCAAGCGTTATCGTCGCCTGGCGGACCGGCTGACCGGCGCCGGCTATGCGGTCTATGGCAATGACCATCGCGGCCACGGCGGATCGGCCGGCGCGCATGGCGTCGGCGACTTCGGCCCGCGCGGCTTTCAGGCCGTGGTCGACGACATGGCGGCGCTGACGAAGGTTGCGAAAGGGGAGGCGCCCGGCAAGCCGCTGGTGCTGCTGGGCCACAGCATGGGCTCTTTCGCGGCCCAGCTCTATCTGCTCGAACACCATAGCGATCTGGCCGCCCTGGTCCTGACGGGGACCGCGGCGCTGGACAAGCTGCTCGAGACCCTGCTCGCCAGCGGCGGGCCTGTCACCCTGGAGCTGCTGAACGCCGGCTTCGAGCCGGGCCGGACCAAGTTCGACTGGCTGTCGCGTGACGAAGCGGAGGTCGACGCCTATATCGCCGATCCGCTCTGCGGATTCCAGCTGCCGGACAGCGCCATGGGCTCGCTGTTCGCGCTCGGCGGCGGCGCGCGCAGCGATCGGCGCCTGACGCAAGTTCGTCATGAGCTGCCGATCTACGTGATCTCGGGTGAATTCGACCCGGTCGTCGGGCCGGACCAGACCTTCGCGCAAGCGCTGATCGACAGCTACCGGGAGGCCGGCCTGACCCATATCGAGCACCGCATCTATCCGGGCGGCCGCCATGAGATGTTCAACGAGACCTGCCGCGACCAGGTCGAAACCGAACTGATCGCGTGGTTGGACAGTGTGCTGGTCAGCGCTCCCGCCTAGCAGACTTGTTGGGGTTCCCCAACGGGAGTCGAACGCCAACTGGTGCGGGCTTTCAAACAGGCCCGAAACCATGGCCGATCCCCCAAATACGACGACCAGGACGCCTGGCAGCGCTTTGAGCGCGCCGTTGACGTGGCGCTGCACCCGCCTGCGCAGCATCGGAAACTGAAAGACAAGCCGGAGTCGAGACCGGCTAAAAGACAGCCCCCAAAGCCGTCTTGCTAGAAGTCTGCGTTGGGAAGGAAAACGCCCTTAATACACGCGGGGTTGCGGACGGCGATTTGAGAGTGCGCCTTTTTCGAAATTCCGCTTCCGGGGAATAGTCGCTCTTTTTCCTCGAAAAGACCTCTAACGCTGTCGAATGCCGGACCGGCTGTCTCCGCCTGACTGCATAAGTGGTCGATCACCGCGCAATCCAAGTACCTCAACACGTTGTCTTCGCTTGGATCGTTCCTCGCCTTCTTGTTCACGGGCATCTTGAGGCCGGACTCCTTCTGCGCAGCCTCAAAGCTGGTGTGGGCAGCAGCGACGAGCTCTAGATTCTCTCGCACCAAAAGGTCGAGGCAGCTTCCGAGATCTATTACCGCGCCGACCACGAACGGATCATTGCACTCGCCCCGGTCTCGTTTTTGCTCAGCCCTTTCTAGGTCGTGGTGAGGATTTAACGGCTTAGCGGATTCACGTCGCAAGCGAACAGTGATTCAAAGGCTGATTTTTGGGGATCAGCCATGATGACCGAGCGTGATTGTGATCGTCTGACGGACGATCAGTGGGCTTGTATCGCGCCTTTGATGCCGGGCGGCTGCAAGGGCAAGCGCGGACCACGAACCAACAACCGGCTGTTCATGGACGCCATCTTGTGGATGGCCAGGAGCGGCGCTCGCTGGCGCGACCTGCCGGAGCAGTTCGGCGACTACCGTGTAGTCAAGCGGCGCTACTATGATTGGGTCGAGCGCGACGTGTTGACGTGGATTTTCAATGCCTTGAGTGTCGACGCCGACCTTGAGTGGGTCAGCATCGACGCCACGGTGGTCCGCGCTCACCAGCACGCGGCCGGGGCGCGCAAGGAAAAGGGGGGCCTGATGCCCAGGGGTTGGGTCGCTCGCGTGGCGGCCTGAGCACCAAGATCCATGCCGCCACCGACGCCCTCGGTAATCCGATGCGCCTGATCGGCGGTCCAGGTCAGCAAGGCGAAGTCCTGAGGGCGGCTGAGCTCATAGACGGCCTCGCTCCAGGATCGGTCATCGCCGACACCGCTTACGACGCCGAGCACTTCCACGAAGCCATCGTTCAGGAAGGCGCCCAGCCTGTCATCAAGCCACGGCCCAATCGCAAGAAGCTGCGTCCCTTCGACGACATCCTCTACAAGGAGCGCAACCTCATCGAGCGCTTCTTTAACAAGCTCAAGCACTTCCGACGCGTCGCAACCCGCTACGATAAGCTCCTCGCCAACTTCATGGGCTTCGTCATGATCGCAGCTATCGCCATAACACTGCGTTGACGGTTAAATCCTCACCACGACCTAGAGCGCGCCTCGGGTCCGCTTCCCAGAAATAGATTCCCTTGCCGAGCCAGTGCCAAGGCTCCGTGCTGCTCAGCAGTTCCGTTCCGAGAAGTGCTTGCTCGCCCGTAGCCCTGCCGCACCCGTGATATCCGAGAACGAAGGATGTGGTGAGTTTGCTCAACTTTCGACGGGGGCTTTGCCGCCGTACTGTGTAGTTAGATTGCCGTCTGCGTCGTAGAAACCCTCGCGGATTAGGTGCTCACGGGCCGTCTTGCGGTCAACCGTCGCCTCCTCAGTCCAACGAGTAAGCGCCTCACGAATCGCGTCACGCTGCGCTTGCGTCATCTCCACCGGCTCCTTCCCCACCCAGCATCCCCATTCCCTAAGTGGGGTGTTTCGGGGGGCTAGGTCAACGGATGGTATCCTACCGAGAGAACGATGAACGGCCCGCTATGGGTCCGAGTTGGGCAACTCAAACGGCAATTCCAACTGATCCGGGTTGAGCCTCGGCGCGCTCACGCGGAGTGAACCCGGCGAACCGATGGCTAGCCTTGGACGGCTTCGGCGCGTCCACCATTTCGCCGATAGATCAGGCGCTTGCCCTTCATGGCCGTGGCTTGGTCAACGACGCCGTACTTCGGGCAGATCGGGCCTTGCCAGAGCCGAGCTTCAAGCCACGGGCGGGGCCTTGTCCTCGTCGTGGAAGATTGGGTTGGAAAAGTCGTTGTTGCGTATGGCCCGCCTCGTTGGTGCGCTCCAGCGGTGGGGTATGGGTGATCATCGGTTCGATTTCGATCTTGCCGCCCACGGACCGCTCGACATCCGTTGGGGGCCAGTGAACCTCTGCCTAGGCCGCGGCGATGAGCGCCAGCGCGCGTTTGGCCGCGGCGTACTCCTCGGCCAGGCGCTCGATATAGGCCTTCGCCGGCTCGGCCCGCGTCACCGCCCCGATGCCCTGACCGGCGCTCCAGATATCCCGCCAAGCCTTGGGGTTGGCGCCGCCGTCCTTGATGTCGATCGGCATCGACCGATCGCGAACCAGAGCGTTCGGCTTAAGGCCGTTGGCCTCGATGGAGGGGCGCAGGAAGGTCGCGGGAATGCCGGTGAAACAGTCGGTGACCATGATGTCGACTGCGTCGCCGGCGAGGATCATGGCCTTGAACTCAGCGGCCGTGTCGGCCTCGTCCGAGGCCAGGAAGGGCGAGCCGATATAGGCGAAATCCGCCCCCATCACCTGGGCCGCCAGCACGCTGCGGCCGGTCGCGATGCAGCCGGACAGCGCCAGCGGCCCGTCCCACCAGCGGCGAATGTCCTGCACCAGCGCGAAAGGCGAGACGGCGCCCGTGTGACCCCCCGCGCCGGCCGCCACGGCGATCAGGCCGTCGGCCCCGCCCTCGGCGCATTTGCGCGCATGACGGTCGCTGATCACGTCGTTGAACACCAGCCCGCCATAGGCGTGCACGCCGCGCACGATCCAGTCCGAGGCGGCCAGGCTGACGATGACGATCGGGACCTTGAAGTCGAGCACCGCGGCGACGTCGTCCTGCAGGCGATCGTTGGTCCGGTGGGCCACGATGTTGATCGCGAAGGGCGCGGCTTTTTCGTCGCCGGCCAGGGCTTCGGCGATCTCGGCCAAGGCAAGCCGCAGCAGCGCCGGCGAGCGGGGGTTGAGCGCGGGCAGGGCGCCGACGATGCCCGCCTTGGACTGTGCGATCAGCAGGGCCGGGGTCGAGGCGATGAACATCGGGCCGGCCATCACCGGAAGGCGCAGCCGCGCCGCCAACCCCGCGGTCGTCGCCGGCGATCCCAGCCTGTCGCCCATCGCTTCGCCTCAATAGGATTTCGGTTGGCCCAGCACCTTCTCGGCGATGAACGACAAGATCAGCTGCTCGGTGATGGGGGCGATGCGAGTGATGATGACTTCCCGCAGCAGGCGCTCGACATGGTATTCGCGGGCATAACCGAACCCGCCGTGGGTCAGGACGGCCTGAAGGCAGGCGTCGTGGCCGGCCCGCGCGCCGAGGAACTTGGCGCTGTTCGCCTCCGCGCCGCAGGGCCGACCCTGGTCGTAGAGCCAGGCCGCGCGCATCGCCATCAGATAGGCCGACTCCAGATACATCCAGCGTTCGGCCAGCGGATGCTGGATGCCCTGGTTCTGGCCGATCGGGCGGTCGAAGACGATGCGCTCGCGGGCATATTTCGAGGCCCGGCCAAGGGCGTCCTGACCGATGCCGATCGCTTCGACGCCGACCAGCACGCGCTCGGGATTCAGGCTGTCGAGAATATAGGCGAAACCCTTGCCTTCCTCGCCGATGCGGTCCTCGTCGGGGATGAACAGGCCGTCGATGAAGATGGCGTTGGAATCGACCGCCTTGCGGCCCATTTTCGGGATGCGCCGCACCTCGATCTTGGCGCGATCCAGATCGGTATAGAAGATGGTGATGCCATCCGTCGGGCGTTTGGCGTCCTCGAAACGAGTCGTGCGCGTCAGCAGCATGATCTTGTTGGCGACCTGGGCGGTCGAGGTCCACACCTTCTGGCCGCGCACGACATAGCCGCCGTCGACCTTCTCGGCGAAGGTCTTGATCCGGGTGGTGTTCAGGCCGGCGTCCGGCTCGGTGAAGCCGAAACAGCACTGGTCCCGGCCCGCCACCAGGCGCGGCACCCAGCGGGCCTTTTGCCCCGGCGTGCCGTGGACGACGATGGGGTGGGGCCCGAACAGATTGATGTGCACCGCCGAGGCGGCCGTCATGCCGCCGCCGTGCGAGGCGACCTCGTGCATCATCACCGCGGCCTCGGTGACGCCCAGGCCGGAGCCCCCATAGGCCTCTGGCATGGTGATCCCCAGCCAACCCGCCTCGGCCATCGCCTTGTGGAAGGCGAACGGGAACTCGCCGTCGTCGTCGCGCGCCAGCCAGTAGGCGTCGTCGAAGCGGGTGACTACCGCGCGGACACCCTGGCGGAGCGCGTCCAGGTCTTCGGATTGATCGATCGCGCTGGCGCTCATCGTCAGGCCTCCTGATCGGATGCAAGTACACGCCGGGCGGCCTTCAGGTGCGGGATGTCGTACATCTTGCCGTCGATGCCGATGGTCCCAGCCCCAGGCTGAGCGGCGAAGGCGTCCACCACCCGCCGCGCATGAGCGAGGTCGTCCGCGGAGGCTGAGAAACAGGCGTTGATCGGCGCCACCTGGTCCGGATGGATCGCGATCCGCCCGGTGAACCCGTCCCGGCGCGCGAGCCGACAGCTTTCGATCAGTCCGTCGGTGTCGCGGAAATCCGAAAACAGGGTCTCGATCGGCGCCACCTCGGCGGCGGCGGCGGCGAAGAGACATAGGGACCTGGCCAGCTGGTAGGGGTGGCTCCAATCGCCGTCCGGCCCCTTGTTGGTGGTCGCCCCGATGGCTGCGCTCAGATCCTCCGCGCCCCAGGCGAGACCGGCGAGGCGCGGGTGCGCGGGGGCATAGCCGCCCAGATTGAACATCGCCGCGGGGGTCTCGGTCGACACCACCAGGATGCGCGTCCGGCCGACCTCCATCCCGGCCCGGGCCTCGAGCGCATCGAGCTCGCCGCCGAGACGGACGACATCCTCCGCGTTGTTCGCCTTGGGCAGCAGAATCCCGTCCAGTCCTGGCCGCACCACGGCCGCGAGGTCGTCGGCTGTCAGGCCGGTGTCGAAGGCGTTGATCCGCACCCAGAACGACCAGGGCCGCGGCTGGGGCAACTGGACCAGCCCGGCGACCAGGGTGCGGGCCTCGGCCTTGCGCGAGGGGGCGACCGCGTCCTCGAGGTCGAGGATCAGGCCGTCGGCGCCGCAAGCCGAAGCCTTGGCGAACTTTCGCTCGCTGTCGCCCGGTACGAAAAGCAGCGAACAGAGCCTCATGCCGGCTTGCGCATCATCAGCGCGACCCGGCGGCAGAAGACCACCTCCTCGTCGCGCTGGTTGAAGCCGCGATGCTCGAAGGTGACGATCCCTTGCGTCGGGCGCGACTGGCTTTCACGGACGCCGAAGACGACGGACTCGGCGCGCAGCGTATCGCCGCTGAACACCGGTTTGGGAAAGCGCACCTCTTCCCAGCCCAGATTGCCCACCGTGGTGCCGAGCGTGGTGTCGTAGACCGAAAGCCCGACGATCAGCCCCAGGGTGAAGATGCTGTTGATGAGCGGGCGACCGAACTCGGTGGTCTTGGCGTATTCGACATCCAGGTGGATGGCGGCCGGATTGTGCGTCAGCGCCGAGAACAGGATGTTGTCCATGTCGGTGACGGTCCGGCGCACCTCGTGAACAAAGGTCTGGCCGACCTCGAATTCCTCGAAATAGCGTCCGCCCACCTTTGAGTCCTCCGATCAGTCCAGCCGGCCCGCCCGGCAGCCGCGGCGACACGGTTATAGGCCGCGACGGCGTTCGCATTCCAACCGAAACCCGGAGGTAACCCACTTGCATATCGTACGCAAGCATACGATAAAGATGCGTGAGCCCAGTATTGGACCGGTCAGTTGAAGGCGTTACAGGGGACTTGGCCGTTACGGCCGGAGAGACCCGAATGCCGCGCGATCTGAACTTTGAGCTCCGTCTCGGATTTTTGGTTCATGATGTCTCGCGGCTGAGGCGAAGCCTGATCGACAGGTTCCTCAAGCCGCTGAATGTCACGCGCTCGCAATGGTGGGTTCTGGCCTTCCTTTCGCGCCGTGACGGGATGCCCCAGGTGGCGCTCGCCGAAGAGCTCGACCTTGGCAAGGTCGCCCTCGGTGGACTGATCGATCGTTTGGAGGCGAATGGTATTGTCGAGCGCCGGCCCGATCCGGTCGACCGCCGTGTGAAGCGTGTTTTTCTGACTAGATCAGGGACAAAGCTCATCAAGGAAATCCGCGCCAGCAGCGCCGAGGCTGAGCACCTCATCCTCGGCGGCCTCGATGACTCGGACCTGCAGGCGACCGTGCGCGCGCTACGCGGGATGAAGGCCAACCTGCTTCGGGAGCTGGGCGCGGACCGGCCCGGCGCAGCGGGCGGCGTCGACACGGAAATCTGAAATACAACGTGGGAGATGACGGTGCAGGGATTGAGCGGCAGGACGGCGATCGTGACCGGCGGCGGCCAGGGCATTGGCCGGGCCATCAGCCTTCGCCTGGCGAAGGAGGGCTGCAAGGTCGCGATCCTGGATCTCAAACCCGAAACGGCGATGGAGACCGTGACGCTGGCGGGCGAGGCCGAGGTCAAGGTCTATGCGGTGGATGTCGGCGACTACGAGGCCGTTCAGACGTCGGTCGCCAAGGTGGATGCCGACCTCGGTCCGATCTGGCTGCTGGTCAACAATGCGGGCTGGGACCAGCCCATGCCGTTCCTCAAGACCGATACCGCGCTCTGGGACAAGATCATCCGGATCAATCTCTACGGGCCTTTGAACCTGCATCATGCGGTCTGCCCGCGAATGGTGGAGGCGGGCGGCGGGCGGGTGGTGAACATCGCCTCGGATGCGGCGCGGGTGGGGACCAGCGACGAGGCGGTCTATTCCGCCTGCAAGGGCGGCTTGATCTCCTTCACCAAGTCGATGGCGCGCGAACTCGCCCGCAAGGGCGTCCTGCTCAACGCCGTCTGCCCGGGCCCTACCAACACGCCGATGATGCAATCGGCGCTGGGCGCCAGCGAAGACGCCGTGAAGTGGAAGGACGCCATGGTGCGCGGCATTCCGCTGCGGCGCATGGGCGAGCCGGAAGACTATGCCGGCATCGTCGCCATGCTGGCCTCGGACGACGGCGCCTACATCACCGGCCAGGCGATCTCCGTCTCCGGTGGCATGAACATGATCTGACAACCAGGTGGAACCATGCAGGACGAGATGACCTACGAAGACATCCTCTATGAGGTTCGCGCGCGCGCGGCCTGGATCACCATCAACCGACCCAAGGTCTACAACGCCTTTCGCGGCCGTACGGTGGAGGAGTTGATCCACGCCTTCCAGCGCGCCGCCAACGACAAGTCCGTCGCCAGCGTGGTCTTGACCGGCGCCGGCGACCGGGCCTTCTGCACCGGGGGCGACCAGTCGGCCCACGAGGGCAGTTATGACGGCCGGGGCGTCATGGGCCTGCCGATCGACGAGCTGCAGGGCCTGATCCGCGACATCCCCAAGCCGGTGATCGCCCGCGTCAACGGCTTCGCCATCGGCGGCGGCAACGTGCTGGCGACGCTTTGCGACCTGACCATCGCCGCCGAGCATGCCCAGTTCGGCCAGGTAGGTCCCAAGGTCGGCTCCTTCGACGCCGGCTGGGGCACGAGCATTCTCGCCCGCCACGTCGGCGACAAGCGGGCGCGCGAAATCTGGTTCATCAACGACCGCTATACGGCCCAACAAGCCTGTGAGATGGGGCTGGTCAACAAGGTCGCGCCGGAGGGCCAGCTGGACGCGATGGTCAACGACTGGACCGACAAGATCGCCGAACGCTCGCCGACGGCTCTGGCCTTCCTCAAGCGCGCGTTCAACGCCGATTCCGACTCCATTCGCGGGATCAGCAACTTCGCGCTGCATGCGGTGAAGCTGTTCTACGATACGCCGGAATCCAAGGAGGGCGTTGCGGCATTCAACGAAAAACGCACGCCGGATTTCCAGAAGTTCGTCGGCTAGCGCGGGCCTTTTCCATGCCGCCCTTGCGGCTTTCCGGCGGTGAGCTTGCGCGGGTGCTGCCGCCGGACGGCCTGACCTACGTCCAGGGCTGCTCGGCGGAATCGGCCCTGTGGCTGGAGGCGCTCGATCGGACCCCCGACGCCTGGGGCGAGATGACCTTTACCGGCATCTTCGTGCCCGGTCTCAACCGCTCGACCTATCTGGTGGGCGAGCGCTGCCGGGTGCGGACCTTCTTCCTGACCCCGGAACTGCGGGCGGCCGGCGATCGGGTCGAGTTCCTGCCCCTGTGTTACGGCGATATTCTGCGTCACTTGCGGACGCAACCGATCGCTGCGGCCCTATTCAAGGTGACGCCGCCGGACGATGACGGCTGGTGCAGCTTCGGGCCGGTGGTCGACTTCCTCGCCGAGCTCTGGCCGCGGATCCCGATCCGCATCGCCCAGATCGATCCCCAGCTTCCACGCACCCACGGGCATCGCGGCGTGCCGTTCGACCAGCTCACCGCCGTCATCGAGCAGCCGGCCGGCGCCATCGCCTTGCCGGACGCGGCGGCCGACCCCATCGCTCTCGCCGTCGCGCGCCACCTCGCCGACTGGATCCCCGACGGCGCGACGGTGCAAACCGGGCTTGGCCGGATTCCCGGCGCGATCTTGCGGGCGCTGGGCGACCGGCGGCGGTTGCGCATCCACTCCGGCCTGATCGGCGACGGCGTCCTGGCGCTGCGCGAGGCCGGCGCGCTAGCGCCCGGGGCGTCGATCACCGCCGGCGTCGCCATCGGATCGCCGGCGCTTTACGCCGCGATCGGAGAGCCGGAATTCCGCTTCGAACCGGTGAGCCACACCCATGCGGCCGAGGTTATCGCCGGATTGGACCGCTTCGTGGCGGTCAACTCCGCGCTGGAGGTCGACCTCTTTGGCCAGGCCTATGCCGAGCTGACGCCGAGGGGCCTGATGTCCGGGCCGGGCGGCGGCTCGGACTTCGCCCGTGGCGCGCGTCTGGGCGGTGGCCTCAGCATCGTGGTGCTGCCGTCGACGGCGACGGGCGCGACGCGCATCGTTCCGCCCCAGGCCGGCCGCGGCCCGGTTTCGCTCGGCCGGTTCGAGGTCGACCTGGTGGCGACCGAATTGGGCGTCGCCGATCTGCGCGGAAAGACCCACGCGGCCAGAGCCCAGGCGCTGATCGAGATCGCCCATCCGGATCATCGCGAGGACCTGTCGCGCCGTTGGTCGGAGGTCGAGGCGCGCCTCTGAGCGGCTTGCCTACCCATCTGAGGCGCGATAGTGATACGCTAGCGAACAATATGTATGGTTATAGCCGGGCGGCCGAATGATCGAGCGCACGCTCTTCCGCGAAGAGCACAACATCTTCCGCGAGTCGGTGCGCCGGTTCATGCAGCGCGAAATCGTCCCCTATCACGCCCAGTGGGAGCGCGATGGCGTCGTGCCGCGCGATCTCTGGCTCAAGGCCGGCGCCGAGGGTCTGCTCTGCTGCACGGCGCCCGAGGCGTACGGCGGCCTCGGCCTGGACTACCTCTTCGACGTGATCGTCTATGAGGAGCTGTGGAGGGTGGGCGCCAGCGGTCCCGGCTTCCTGATCCACACCGATCTGGTGGCCACCTACATCCTGTCTTTCGGCACGGAAGATCAAAAGCGCCGCTGGCTGCCCAGGATGGTGAGCGGCGAAGCGATCGGCTCGATTGGCATGACCGAGCCGCACGCCGGCAGCGACCTGAAGGCGATCCGCACCCGCGCCGTTCGTGATGGCGACGACTTCGTCATCAACGGCCAGAAGGTGTTCATCTCCAACGGCCAGCTCTGCGATGTCGTCGTGCTGGCCTGCAAGACCGACAGCGCCGCCGGCGCCAAGGGCATTACGCTGTTTCTGGTGGAGGCGACCCGCGAGGGCTTCCGACGCGGGCGCAACCTGGAGAAGCTCGGCATGCTTGCCCAGGACACCTCGGAACTCTTCTTCGAGGATGTCCGCGTGCCGGCGACGAACCGGCTCGGCCAGGAGGGCGGCGGGTTCGGCCATATGATGACCAATCTCGCCCAGGAGCGGCTCGCCCAGGCGATCCGCTCGGCGACGGTCGCCGAGACGGTGATCGAATGGACCGTCGACTACACCGCCAAGCGCGAAGCTTTCGGCCAGACCATCGCCGACTTCCAGAACACCCAGTTCATGCTCGCCGATCTGAAGACCGACGCGACGGTGGCCCGCGTCTATACCGACAAGTGTATCGAGCTGTTCATGCGGGGAAAGCTCGACCCGGTGGACGCGGCCATGGCCAAGATGTTCACCTCGAACCTGCACTGCCGCGTGGTGGACGAGTGCCTGCAGCTGTTCGGCGGCTGGGGCTACATGTGGGACTACCCGATCGCGCGCGCCTATGCCGATGCGCGGGTGGTCAAGATCGCCGGCGGCTCGATCGAGGTCATGAAGACGATCATCGCGCGGCAAATGTTCCCACGGAACGATAAGACGCGAGCGGTCGCGGAATAGTCGCTCGCGCCAGGGGAGGAGAAGGCGATGGCTGGAAAGGTGATCATCACCTGCGCCGTGACGGGGTCGATCCACACCCCGTCCATGTCGCCGCACCTGCCGATCACGGCCGAGGAGATCGCCGAGGCGGCCATCGGCGCGGCCGAGGCGGGCGCCGCCATCGTCCATCTGCATGCGCGCGATCCCAAGGATGGCCGGCCGGACCAGTCGCCGAAGGCCTTCGAGCGCTTCCTGCGCGTCATCAAGCAGCGCTCGGACGTGGTGGTGAACCTGACCACCGGCGGCTCGCCCTACATGTCGGTTGAGGAGCGCGTCCGCCCCGCCGCGGTGTGGCGCCCCGAGGTGGCGAGCCTGAACATGGGTTCGATGAACTTCGGCCTCTTTCCGATGCTGAAGCGCTTCAAGTCGTTCCGCTACGACTGGGAGCCGGCGATGCTGGAAGGCTCGCACGACCTGGTCTTCCGCAACTCCTTCAAGGACATCCGCTATGCCTTGGAGACGCTGAACGAGACCGGAACCCGCTACGAGTTCGAATGCTACGACACTAGCCACCTGCACAACCTGCACTATTTCCTGCAGGAGGGCCTGGTGAGGCCGCCGCTGTTCATCCAGACGGTGTTCGGCCTCTTAGGCGGCATCGGTCCGCATGCGGAGGAGGTGCTGCACATGAGACGCACCGCGGATCGGCTGTTCGGCGACGCCTATCACTGGTCGGTGCTGGGCGCGGGCCGCAGCCAGATGCCGATCGCCGCCATGGGCGCGGCGATGGGCGCCAATGTGCGGGTCGGCCTGGAGGACAGCCTGTGGATCGGACCGGGCAGGCTGGCGCAGTCCAACGCCGCCCAGGTCCGCCAGGTCCGCCAAATCATCGAGGGTCTCGGCCTGGAGGTCGCCACCCCCGACGAGGCGCGCGAAATCCTGGCGCTCAAAGGCGCCGACAAGGTGGCCTTCTAGCCATGACGCCGATCTCGCCCTCCGCGCAGCCCAACTAACGGGACAATTCCATGCTCCAGACCCAGGGACGCAGCGCCTATGGCGAGCAGCACGCGCAGTTCCGCGAGGCTGTGCGCCGGTTTCTCGCGGTTGAGTTCGCGCCGCACATCGACCGCTGGGAGGCCGAGGGGCTTGTCGACCGGCGGTTTTGGCGCGCGGCCGGGGAGGCGGGTTTCCTGTGTCCGCAGGTTCCTGAAACCTATGGCGGCGTCGGGCTCGATTTCACCTACAACGCCGTCATCAACGAGGAGCTGAGCTATGCGGGTTGCACCGACACTCTGACGCTGCAGTCTGACATCACCGTCGGCTATCTGATCCGCTACGGGACCGACGCGCAGAAGCGGCATTGGCTGCCCAGGATGGTCGCCGGCGAGGTCATCACCGCCATCGCCATGACCGAGCCGTCGGCGGGCTCGGATCTGCAAGGGGTGAAGACCACCGCGCGCCGCGACGGCGACGCCTATCTGATCAACGGCTCGAAGACCTACATCACCAACGGCCAGAACGCCGACCTGATCATCGTGGTCGCCAAGACCTCGCCGGACCTGGGCGCCAAGGGAACCTCCCTGATCCTGGTCGAGGCGGAGCGGCCGGGTTTCAAGCGCGGCCGCAACCTGGACAAGATCGGCCAGCATTCCGCCGACACCTCCGAACTCTTCTTCGACGATGTGCGCGTTCCGGCGGAAAACCTGCTGGGCGAGGAAAACCGCGGCTTCATCCATCTGGTCAGCGAACTGCCGCAGGAGCGGCTGTCGATCTCCATCAGCGCCCAGGCCGCCGCGCAACGGGCCTTCGACGAGGCGGTGAAGTTCACCAAGGACCGGACCGCGTTCGGACAACGGGTGTTCGAGTTCCAGAACACCCGGTTCAGGTTGGCGGAGATGGCCGCCCGGCTGCAGGTCGGCTGGGCGCACCTGGACTGGGCGCTGCAGCGGCATGTCGCCGGCGCGCTTACCGCCAGCGAGGCCGCCGCCGCCAAGCTCTGGCACACCGAAACCCAGTGGGAGATCCTGGACGCGGCCCTGCAGCTGCATGGCGGCGCCGGCTACATGAACGAGTATCCGATCGCCAAGCTTTGGCGCGACGGCCGTGTCCGGCGCATCTACGG
Organism: Caulobacteraceae bacterium; assembly: GCA_965277425.1. Lineage (GTDB taxonomy): Bacteria > Pseudomonadota > Alphaproteobacteria > Caulobacterales > Caulobacteraceae > Poindextera. Next base: position 1,759,873 of record CBDICR010000007.1, on the reverse strand, counting down.
CGGCAGTTCCGAAATCATGATGGAGATGGTCAGTCGCGGCCTTTGAGCCGCGGCGCCGGCCACCCGGCGCGCGCCAAACAAGAAAATGACGACCGACGTGACCGAGCTTCCCGATCTGCGTGAATTCCGCCTCGAGCTGGCGGCAAGCGGCGTCGCTCATCTGGTGTTCAACTGTCCCGGGCGCTCGATGAACGTCTTTTCGAACGCGGCGATCCTGGAACTTGGCGTGTTCGCCGCCTGGCTGAAGACGGCGGATGTCGCCGGCGTGGTGGTGCGCTCGGCCAAGCCGGCCTTCTGCGCCGGGGCCGATCTGGCCGAGCTCGGCGTCGCTTACGACATGATCATGGCCGCGCCCAAGGCCGATCGCTTCCAGCGGGCCTTCGACCACTTCTTCGCCTTGAGCCGCGCGCTGCGCGCCCTGGAGACCAGCGGCAAGCCGGTGGCCGCGGCGATCGCCGGCCTGGCCTTGGGCGGCGGCTGCGAACTGGCGCTGGGCTGCCACTACCGGGTGATGGCCGACAGCCCCCGCGCCGCGCTGGGCCTGCCGGAATCCCTGGTCGGCCTGCTGCCCGGCGCGGGCGGGACCCAGCGCCTGCCGCGCCTCATCGGGATCGAGGCGGCGCTTCCGGTGTTGCTGGACGGCAAGCGGCTCGCGCCGGCGGAGGCGCTCGCCTGCGGCGCCGTCCATGCGGTGGTCGTCGCTGGAGACGAGGTCGCCGTCGCCGAGCGCTGGGTGCTGGCGGCAACGGAACGCCGACAGCCGTGGGACCGCGCCGACTGGCGAAATCAAACCCCGGCTCTGGTCGGCGCAACGATCGCGCCGGTTCGCGCCCGCGTGCTCGCCGAAACCCACGGCCATTACCCCGCGCCGCTGGCGATCCTGGACTGTATCGAGGCTGGTCTGGCGCAGCCCATGGACCGCGCTATCGAGACCGAGATGACCATCTTCGCGGGCCTTATCCAAAGGCCGGAACCCCGCAACATGATCCAGACCCTGTTCCTCGGAAAGCTCGACCACGACCGCCGCGCCGCGAAGGCTGAATTGCCCCCGGCCTTGCCGGAAATCGAAGCGTTGGTGCGGGCGGCCCTGACGGAGGTCAGCCAAAGCGCTCGCGCCAATGGAGGCCGCGAAACCGAGATCGCCCAAGCCTATCGCGACGCCGGCTTTACGGCTCCGCTCGATGGACCCGAGGCCGACGCCCCCCCGTCGCTGCCGAGCGGGCGCGGAGCCGGTCCCGATCGGGAGAGCGGCGAACTCTGGTTCGAGCGCCCGCTGACGACGCCGCTGGAGAGATGGGCCGCCGCCTTCATCATCGCCGGCGCCCAGGCCGTGCGGCCCTATAGGGCGACGACGGATGCAACGGAGCGTCGCGTTTTGGATTACGCCCTGGTCTCCCGGCTGGGCTTTCCGTCCTATCTGGGCGGGCCTTTCGCGCTCCTCGACCACCTCGGCGACCGCGCACCGAGAACCGACCATGACGTCTGATCAACCCCCCTCCGGCGCCCTGGCCGGCATCAAGGTGCTCGACCTCACCCGGATCATCGCCGGACCCCTGGCGAGCCAGATCCTGGGCGATCTCGGCGCCGACGTGGTCAAGGTCGAGCGTCCGCTGGAGGGCGACGACAGCCGCCGCACGGGACCGCCCTGGGCGCTGACCGCCGCCGGCGAGCCGGACGCGCTTTCCACCTATTTTCTGTCGGTGAACCGCAACAAGCGGTCGATCACCCTGGACTACACGACCGCGGCAGGCGCCGCGCTGCTGCGCGAACTGGCGCTTGAAGCCGACGTGATGATCGAGAACTTCCGGCCGGGAACCCTGGCCAAATACGGCCTGGATCAGGAGACTCTGCGGGCGGCCAACCCGCGGCTGATCTATTGCGCCATCAGCGGGTTCGGGCAGACCGGCCCCTATGCCGGACGCTCGGGATACGACTACCTGGCCCAGGCGATGTCGGGGGTGATGAGCGTCAACGGGCCGGCCGGCGGCGAGCCGACGCGGCTCGGCATTCCGATCGCCGACATTTGCGCCGGGCACTACGCCGCGATGGGCGTCCTGGCGGCCTTGAACCACCGCGCCGTCACCGGCCGCGGCCAACTGGTGGATATCTCGCTGTTCGAGGCGCAGATCGCGATCCTGCTGAACGCCTTCTCCGGCTGGTTCAACGGCGGAACGGCCCTGGGACGCACCGGCAATGACCACCCGAGCGCCGTTCCCTACGGCGTCTATGACGTCGATGACGGCCAGATTCTGATCGCCACCTTCACCGATCGCGATTTCGCGCGGCTGGCGGCGGCGGTTGACCATCCCGAATGGGCGGACGATCCCCGCTTCGCCACCAACGGGCCGCGCGTCGCGCACCGGGATGTGGTGCGCGAGCGGCTCACCCAGGCCTTGCGCGGTCGCACGCGCGCGGCGTGGGTCGAGCGGCTGAACGCCGCCAATGTCTCCTGCGGTCCGATCAACGAGATCGCTGACCTTGCCGACGATCCGCAGGTGAGGGCGCGCGGCGGCATCGTGGAGATGGATCACGCGAGCCTGGGGGTGGTGCACGCGGCCGCCAGCCCGCTTCGGCTGTCCGACGCGCCGGCGGCCTATCGCCTGCCGCCGCCGGAATTGGGCGAGCACACCGAGACCGTCCTCGCAGACTGGCTGGGATTGGATGCGGTCGTGGTCGCGGGGCTGCGAGCCAAAGGCGCGGTCTGACGCGACCGGCCGAAGGGGCCCCGCAGCCCGCCCTAGCTGATTGAGCACCGGATCGGCAGGGTCTTCGGCCCGCCGACGAAATTGGTTGTGGTCCGGCGGGGTTCACCCGCGAGGTCCAGCGATTTGAGGCGGGGCAGCAGCTCCTCGAAGAAGATCGACATCTCCATGCGCGCAAGGTGCATGCCGAGGCACTGGTGGGCGCCGTAGCCGAAGGCCACATGGCGGTTGGTCTTCCGATCGACCTGGAAGGCGAAGGGGTCTTCGAAGGCGTCCTCGTCGCGGTTGCCGGACGGGAAGCACAGCGCCACCTGTTCGCCCTCGCGCACGGTCTGGCCGCGCACCTCGGTGTCGCGGGCCGCGACGCGCACGAACTGGTAGACCGGCGTGGTCCATCGAATCGACTCCTCGACCAGGCCGGCGATGAGGGCGGGGTCGGCCTTGACCTTGGCCAATTCGTCCGGCCGTTCGGCCAAGGCCCAGATGCCGCCGGCGGTGGACGAGGAGGTGGTGTCATGGCCGGCGAAAGCGATGGTGATGTAATAGCCAAGGGAGTCGGCCTCGGGCATCAACTCGCCGTCGATGCGGCCGTTGGCGATGACGCTGGCCAGGTCGTCAGCGGGCCGGCGGCGCCGGTCTTCGGTGATGGCTCGAAAATAGGCGCTGACCTCCGCGATGGTCTCCATCAAACCGGCCTGGACTTCCTCCGGCGTCAGCGTGCCGCGGCGGGCCAGCTCGGCGTCGTTGTTGCCGAAATATTGCTGGGTCAGGCGCAGCATCATCGGCTCGTCCCGCGCCGGAACGCCCAGGATCGACATCACCACCAGCAATGGATAGTGGACCGCGACGTCCCGCACGAAGTCGATCTCGCCGCCCGCCGCCGCCATCTTGTCGACGTGGCGCCGCGCCAGCGCGCGCATGCTGTCTTCCAGCTTGCGGATGTTCTTGGGCGCGAGCCAGGCTTGGGTGAGCAGCCGATACTTGACGTGATCGGGCGCGTTCATGCCGACCACGCTGCGAAAGCCTTGGGCTGTCGCGCCCATCCGCGCCGCCGCCGCCTTGGGGATGAGGGCGCCCATGCCGCTTAGGAACGCCTCGTTCTGCCGGGCCACCGACTGGATGTCGTCGAACTTCGAGGCGACCCAGAAAGGTTCGTAGTCCGGCAAATCAGACCGCGCGAACGGATGGTCGCGGCGGATGATCCTGAACGTCTCGTGCAAGGCGTCCAGATCCGCATAGGCCTTTGGGTCGGCAACGGCCCTGGCAAGCTCGTCCGGTAGGCGGTCGGCGCTCAAGGCCCCTTCGGGCGCGACATTCGTCATCTTGTCCTCGCTGTCCTCGCCCGTCGGCGCCCAAGATTTGCCGGCGCCAGAGCGCCGCGTCGGACCAGAGTCATGAGCTGGGCGGCGATCTCGCCAGGGCTGTGGCCCTTGGGGTCGAACCAGGAGATCGACCAGTTGAGCGCGCCGAAGCAAAGCAGTCGAAGGACCGTGTGATCCACACCCGGCGCCAGGCCGTGCGTCCCGGCGATCTCGTCGATGATCACCGCGACGTAGCGCCCGTATTCGCGATCCTGCTGAACGTGCCGCTCCCGGATCGAGGGGGGCACCTGGTGCAGGATTTTCAGGTTGGCGCTGGCGAAGTTGGCTTCTTCGTGGAGGAATTGGGTGTGCGCCGACAAGACGGCCTGGAGCTTATCGACGGGGTCGGCCCCCGGTCCCAGCGCGTCCACGGCCGCTCGCGAGGCCGCCAGCGCCCCCTGCGTGCCGAGGGTGAGGATCTCCTCGACCAGGCTCTCCTTGCTGTCGAAATGGTAGTAGAGGCTGCCGGTCTTCATGCCGACGGCCTCGGCGATGTCCCGCAAGGACACGGCCGCGTAGCCCTTCTGCCGAAACAGACCCGCCGCCGCCTCGAGGATCAGACGCCGGGTGGTCTGCGACTTCGAAATCGTCTTGGGCAGGGCCTCGCCGTCAGCCATGACGCAGCTCCTGAGCCGAAGGCGCGACGTTTGCGGCAACCCCCAGAAACCGCTTGGCCGCGTCGCTCCACAGCGAGGCGCCCACGCCCGGCCGCGCGGCCGCGGACTGGATGAAGGCGCGCGGCTCCGGCTGCTGGATCAGGTAGGGATAGTCGGTGCCCAGGAATATCTGGCCGGGCGCGATCTCGGTCGCCAGATGCCCCAGATAGGCCTCGTCATAGACCAGGCTGTCGTAGAAGAACCGCCGCGCATAGGCCTTGGGCGACTGGGGCAGCTTGCCGTCGAAGCCGCCGGTGCTTCGCCAGCCGAACTCCATGCGGTGCAGAATCGGCGCGAGCGCGCCACCGCCATGGCTGAAGGCCAGCTTCAGGCGGGGAAAACGCTCGAGAACGCCCTCCATGATCAGGCTGGCGGCGCAAAGAGCAGTATCGACGGGAAAGCCCGCGAACGGCGTCAGCATCGGATGGCGGGCGAGGTCGCGGGCCTGCAGCGGGTGCAGGGCGTGGACGAAGATCGCCATGTCCTGTTCCTCGGCGGCGGCGAAGACCGGATCGAACCGGGCGTCGCCGAGATAGGCGCCGGCGACATTGCTGCCAACCTCGATGCCGACAAGGCCGAACCTGGCGCGCAGGTCGCCCAATTCCTTCGCCGCCAGGTTCGGGTCCTGCAACGGCACGGTCCCCAGGCCAAAGAACCGGTCGGGCCGGCGCGCCACCATCTCGCCGATGGCGTGATTGAGGTGATGGCCAAGCTCGAGCGCGCCGCGAGCGTCGAGCCAGTAGGACAGCAGTTCCGGCATCGGCGAGAGCGCCTGGGCCGAGACGCCGTCCGCGTCCATGTCGGCGATCCGCCGATCGACGTCCCAGGAGCGCTCATCGATGTCGCGAAACGGCTTTTCGCCCATCCGTACCACGGCCTTGCGGCCACAGGCCTCGCAGTGGACCGAGGGCCAGGCGCCGATCGTCCCGCCGGTCGGATCGCCCGGCAGCGATTTCGGAACCACGTGCGAATGGACGTCGATCAGCTCCTGGCGCGGCGGGCTCACAGCATGGTGCTCCCGCCGTTGACGCTGATCACCTGGCCGGTGATGAACGAGGCCTCGTCGGCGGCGAGATAGGCGACGGCGGACGCGACTTCCTCCATGCCGGCCGGTCGGCCGATGGGGACGATATCCACCATGCGCTGCGCCATCGCATTGCCGCCGGCCAGGGCGCGGTCGACCGCGGGGGTCGAGACGATGCAGGGCGCCACGGCGTTGACGGTGATGCTGTGCGGCGCGAACTCGCGGGCCAGTCCCGTGGTCAGTCCATGCACCCCGCCCTTGGCCCCGTTGTAGGCGGCGTGCATCCAAAGGCCGTTGCGCACGGAATCGCCGCCCAGGTTGACGATGCGGCCATAGTTGCGCTCGACCATGTGCGGCAGCACCGCGCGGCAGGCCCACAGGCAGGTCCAGAGGTTGCCGTCGATGGTCCGCTTCAGGGTCTCGGGCGTGTGTTCGAGAAAGGGCAGGATGACGCCGCCGCCGGCGTTATTGACCAGGATGTCGATGTGCCCCAGGCCATCGAGCGCGGCGGCGACCAGGCCGTTGGCCCCGGCCTCGGTGGAGAGATCCGCCGCGTGATGCGATACGGCGAGCGTCTTCGCCGCCTCGACCAGGGCCTCGGCGTCCATGTCGGCCAGCATGAGCACCGCGCCCTCGGCCGCGAAGCGCTCGGCGATCGCCCGGCCGATGCCGCGCGCCGCGCCGGTGATGATCGCGGTCCGGCCAGCGAGCCTCGGTTGCGCCACGCCCTAAAGCCTCGACTCGATCTCGCCGCGATTGGGATAGTTGGGATCGGGCGCGCCGCCCCAATAGTCGATGGACTCAAGGCCGAGCGGCATCAGACGCGGCGCGCGCGCCTCGCGCTCGGGAAACTCCTCCATGCCGAAACTGTATTCGACCCACATCCCGTCCGGGTCGGCGAAGTAGAAGAACATCGAGTCCGACGGCGGGTGACGCCCGGGCCCGAAGGTCACCGGCACCTTGTTCTTCTTCATGCGGTACATGGCCTTGCCGATGTCATCGACCTCGGTGACCATGAAATTGATGTGGTGGAAATTGTTGGTCTTCGACTGCGACAGCCCCATGGAGTGGTGCAGCGGGTTGGGGAAGCAGCGCATGAAGGTCACCGCCCCCTCGATCCTGTCCGAGGCGCGGAAATTCATCTCCTCCAGGCAGAACCGTTCGGCCGCCGGCAGGTCTTTCACGGCGATGACCAGGTGGCCGAGGCGCTGGATCTTGGCCAGGGTCGGCGAAAACGGCGCCGCGGCCGGGCGCATGGACGAATAGAATTCGAACACCACGCCGCAGTTAGGCTCGCGGATCCGGAAGGCGTCGTCGCTGATCCCCAGGCCTGCCGCCGCCTCGCTGGCCACGGGCCGCGGATCGAGGCCGAGGTCCGCAAAGTGGTCGAAGGCCGCCTCTCGCGCCTGCGAGCTCTCCATCTGCCAGCCGACCCGCTTCAGCCCGGGATTGGGCGATTGGCTAAGCAAGAGATCGTGGTGCTTGGCGCTGCAGCGAAAAAAGGCCTGGCCATCCTCGATCCCGCCGACCGGTGTCAGCCCGACGATGGACTCATAGAAGCTCGCGGAGCGCTCGAGGTCGGAAACATTGAGCGCGACATAGCCGAGCTGGGCGTAGCGGATCGCCTGGGCTTTGCGGGTCATGGGAGCCTCCTAGATGATGATGCTGATCTTGCCCGGGTAGAGCGCGTCCATGTCCAGGACGGCTCTTTTCGCCGTGATCTTCCAGGCCGCGTTCGACCAGTCGATCCGATAGAGGCTGTGGCCGAAATAGGTATCGACCTTGCCGTTCTTGGACCGGTAGACGACGAAGTTGCACGCCACGTCGCCGCAGCCGCCCTCCGCGCCGAGGATGCGGACATTGGTGATCATGCGCCGCAGGCGCGAGCGCGGATATTCGGCGTGGGCTTCCTTCTTGTTCAGCCGCCCGATCCGCTCGCGCAGGCGCACATAGTCGTCGGCGATGTAGAAGAGCGAGGTGTTCGGATCGTCGTCTTCCGGCGCGCCGGTGGTCGGCAGCTGATAGACCGCGCCCTCGGCGAACAGGGCGAACCAATCGTCCAGGCGCCACGCGTCGAGCAGCGCCGCCTCGGCATAGAGGAAGTCCTCGACCTCTGCACGGGCGGGCGCTTGGCTCATCCGCGAGGCCCCGCCGCGCCGGCGCCGATGCGGCGGTCCCATTCGCGCCAGAAGCAGCGGATCTGCTCCTCATCGTCGGTCCTCGCCTCCGCGCCCCGGGGCATGCCTTTGGAAATATCGTTCCAAGCGGCCTCGCGCAGATTCTTGTAGCCGCGCTGGCAGGACTCCAGCGCTTCCACGTCGTCCGGCGTCGCCAGCCCGCCGGGCCCGAGAAATTCCAGGAAGTTGAACAGTCGCAGCGCGCGCAGCTGCTCGTCCTCGCCCTTCACGCCGAGCGCCCAGGCGCTCACCGCCATGCGATCGCTGGCGATGGGGAAGAAGGTGCGCACCGTGACCGCCATGATGTCGTTGATGACCAGGTTGGGGAAGATGATCATGTTGCGGCTGAGCTCGGCCATTCGCAGGCCGCGCTCTTCGCCGAACGCCTTGACCAGGCGGGCGCGGCCGTCCTCGATCATGTCGCGCTTGTCCTCGCCCCAGGCGGGCGTCCAGCGCGCCACGGGCCGGCCCCACGGCGAGGGGTATTCGATCGCCGCGTGACCGTTGCCGAGGTCGGTCACGCTCTTGAAGCCGTAGGAGAAGTTGTCCGGCCTCAAGCCGCCGACATTCTTCAGATAGTCGAAATAGGTGCTGTGGGTCGGCAGGCCGTGAAAGCCGTCGACGCTGTTCTCGGCCAGCAGTTTCCAGTTGGCGTCGATGAAATACTTCTGGTCATTGCCGATGATCTCCATGCCGGCTTCGCCCTGGTCGGCGGCCAGATCGATGAATTCCTTGGCGCCGGCCAGGTAATCCGACAGCCCGATGGCGTCGCGGTCGAAATTGACGAAGTAGAAGTCGCGGTAGTGCTCCAGCCGGGGCGTGGCGACCAGGTCAGCGCAGCCGCCGGAATAGTGGCCCTCGCCATAGTTGCCGTCGGCATAGCGCGAGGCGAAGCGCCCGTTCACGTTGAACGCCCAGCCGTGATAGAAACACTGGAAAGACATGGCGTTGCCGCGCGCCTCGCGCACCAGCGTCGCGCCACGGTGCGGACAGCTGTTCAGGAAGGCGTGGACGGCGCCGCCGCGGTCGCGGTTGAACACCAGTTCGCGCCCGCCGACCGACCGCGTGAGAAAATCGCACTTTTCCGGAATCTCGGACCCGTGGCCCAGATAGAGCCAGCAGCGGTCGAAGATCTGACGGCGCTCCTCCTCGAGGATCGCCTCATCGGCGAAGGCCCGCCGGCCCACCCGGAAGAGGAAGCGTTCGCGGTCTTCCACCACCAGGCCCGTGCGCACCGCCGTCGGCGCGGTCGTGCGCTCAAGAAGGGTCATCGCGGTCTCCCGAGATCAGAGGGCGCATCAGAGCAGCCCCGGAAATTGGCCGCCGTCGAGCAGCAGGTTCTGGCCGGTGATGAAGCCGGCGTGGGCGCTGCACAGGAACGCACAGGCCGCGCCGAACTCGCGCGGATCGCCGAAGCGTCGGGCCGGGATCTGGCGCATGAACTGGCCACGCGCCTCCTCGAGGTCGAGGCCGCGGGCCGCGGCGAAGGCGCGGTGGTTCGACTTGAGCCGGTCGGTGTCGAACTGGCCGGGGAGGACGTTGTTCAGCGTCACGCCGTGCTGGGCGACGTCGCGGGCCACGCCGCCGACGAATCCGGTCAGCCCGGAGCGCGCGCCGTTGGAGAGGCCGAGCATGCCCATCGGCGCCTTCACCATGTGGCTGGTGATGCTGACAATGCGCCCGAAGCGTCGCTCGATCATGCCGTCGATGGTCATACGGATCAGCTCGATGGCCGAGAGCATGTTGGCGTCCAAGGCCTTGATCCAGTCGTCGCGCGTCCAGGTGCGGAAGTCGCCTGGCGGCGGACCGCCGGCATTGTTGATCAGGATGTCGGGCGATGAGCAGGCGGCCAACAGCGCCGAGCGCCCATTGGCCGTGGTGACGTCGGCGGAGACCCATTTGGGCGCGTTGCCGGTTTCCTCTCCGATCGACTTGGCGGCCGCCTGCAGCCGCTCGACGTCGCGGGCGGCGATTATCACCTCGACACCCTCGGCGGCCAAGGCCGTCGCCACGCCACGTCCGAGGCCGGCGCTGGCGCCGCAGACGATGGCCCGACGTCCGGAAATGCCCAAATCCATGTCTTAGGGTCTCGCCTTGGTTAGGTGGGGTTTGGCTTGGCGCATCGGATAGCCCGCAAGGCCAAACTCCGGCGCCGCACACGCCGACCGAGCCTTCGCCTCGTCGCTGCGCGAGCCGTCTTTCTTCCGCGATCCTGCGTCCACGACGTTTCCTCGGTAGGTCATGCCGACACCTTGTGGCCGCATCACGCGGCCAGCCGGGCGCGGGAGTCAATAAACAAACTAACGGCCGTTAGAAAACGTGATCGCGCCAGGTTGGGAGGCGTCCATCGGCTGGACGCGGCCCGCGTCTATCGGCTCGCGCTCGAACGTGGCGCGGAAGGCGGACCCTTCCATGCGGTCGCCGAGCAAGGCGTGCTCTTCAAGGCGATCGCCGAGGTGATCGGCCGGCGCCTGAACATGCCGGTCGTCTCGAACTCGCCGCAAGAGGCCGAAGCGCATTTCGGCTGGTTCACAATGTTCGCGGCCATGGACGGCCAGGCCTCGAGCGAGCGGACACGATCATGGCTCGATGGACGCCCGAACAGCCCGGCCTCCTCGCCGACATCGATCACCCGGCCTATTTCGAAAGCTGAGCCCATCCCCGGCGCGCCCGTCCGTCCCAGCGGTGAAGGCCGTTTCGAGGGTCAGCCGGGGTCCAGCGCCCTGATGCGATTGTTGCGCGGGCCGTGCTCGAGCTCGGCCAGTCCCAAAAGCTCGAGGATCGGCGCGACATAGTTGGCGAACCGGCCGCGGTAGCCTTTACGCAAGCCATAGTATCCGCCCACCGGATTGTCGCCTGCGCGCGCCCAGGCCTCGACCGTGCCTTCAGCCACGGGCTTGCCTTCGTCGGCGTTGCCCAGGGGGACCCAATCGCGCCGCGACTTCAGCATGACGTGAAGGTCCTCGATGCCCCGAGCCTGATAGGAGAGGCGGGCGCCGCCGACCTGCACGAACAGCGTCTCGCCGTCCCGCCACGCCTGATACGCCGATGTCAGGGATGGCGTCTTGAGAGTCCAGGGCTCGTCCGCCGTTCCGCCGCCAAGGCTTGTCGAACTCATCGACTATCCCCTCTCTCTATCCGGCCTGGCGGTATGCAAACCCGAATCGACGTCTTTGTCACGGCGGCCCGCCTTCGCCCGGCCGTGCGGGCTGGCGGGGCCAAGCGAGCGGGCCTATGGCGATCGTGTTGATCCTTGAGTGAACGGAGAGCGTGATGACGCCGCTGAGTCTCGGCCTGGCTTTTCTGATGGTCGCGGCGCCCGCGATCGCGGCGGCGGAGGTTCCAGCGCCGCGGGACGTCGCCTATCCGGGGACGATCCGGCTGGCCGTGGATGCGACCGACCTCGATCGCAAGGTCTTCACCGTGCATGAGACCGTGCCGATCAGCGGCCCCGGCCCGATGATCCTGCTCTATCCCCAGTGGCTGCCCGGCAACCATTCGCCGACCGGGAAGATCGAGGATCTGGGCGGGCTGGTGATTCACGCCGGCGGCCAGAGGCTGGACTGGACGCGAGACCCGGTGAACGTTTTCGCCTTCAAGGTCACGGTTCCGGGCGGCGTCAAGACGCTCGACCTGGACTTCCAGTTCCTCTCGCCGGTGGATCGCGACGAGGGGTCTATCGTCATGACGCCGGACCTTCTGCGCCTGCAATGGGACGCCGTGGTGCTGTACCCGGCGGGCTATTATTCGCGCCAGATCATGGTGGCCGCCTCGGTGAAGCTGCCGCAAGGCTTTCGGTACGCCGACGCCCTGGAGCCGGTCTCGGCCAGCGGCCCCGACATCGCCTTCCAGCCCGTGGGCTTGAACAAACTGGTCGATTCCCCACTGCTGGCGGGGCGCTATTCACGGGTGATCGACCTTGATCCCGGCGGACCGGCCCCGGTGAAGCTCGACCTGTTCGCCGATCGGCCGAGCCTGCTGGCGGCCACCGAGCCGCAGATCGCCGCCCATCGCGCCCTGGTGCAGCAGGCCTACAGGCTGTTCGGCTCGCACCACTACGCCCACTACGATTTCCTGGTCAGCCTGAGCGACCAGCTCGGCGGGATCGGCTTGGAACACCACCAGTCCAGCGAGGACCAGGCGACGCCGAAATACTTCACCGATTGGGACAAGACCCAGGCCGGCCGCGACCTTTTGGCCCACGAATACACCCATTCCTGGAACGGCAAGTTCCGCAGGCCGGCGGACTTGTGGACCCCGAACTTCAACGTGCCGATGGGCGACAGCCTGCTCTGGGTCTACGAGGGCCAGACCCAGTACTGGGGCTATGTGCTGGCCGCGCGTTCGGGGCTGATGTCGAAGCAGGACGCCCTGGACGCGATCGCGCAGGTCGCCGCCGTCTATGGCGACGCCCGGCCCGGCCGCACCTGGCGCGATCTGGAAGACACCACCAACGATCCGGTCATCGCCATGCGCCAGCCCATCCCCTGGCGCAGCTGGCAGCGCAGTGAGGACTATTATTCCGAAGGCCAGCTGATCTGGCTCGACGCCGACACGCTGATCCGGGAGAAAACCAACGGCGCGCGGTCGCTGGACGATTTCGCCAAGGCCTTCTTCGGGGTCAGCGGCGATGGCCGCAACCCGACCCTGACCTACGATTTCGACGACGTGGTCGCGGCCTTGAACGGCGTGCTGCCCTATGACTGGAAAGGCTTTCTCGAGCAGCGTCTCTACAGCCACGCGCCGGCCGCGCCGCTGGATGGGCTGGCGCGCGGCGGCTACCGGCTGGCCTTCACCGACACGCCGTCGGATTACCAGAAGAGCGAAGACATGGGCCGCAAGTCCACCGACCTGCTCTTCTCGCTGGGCTTCACCATCGGCAAGGACGGCGCGCTCTCGGAAGTCCTGTGGGGCGGGCCGGCGTTCAAGGCGGGCCTGACCGTCGGCGCCGAGCTGGTGGCGATCAACGGCGAAGCCTACGACGCCGACGATCTGAAGGATGCGGTCAAGGCGGCCAGCGCGCCGGGCAGCGGCCCGATCCAGCTGCTGGTCAAGGAAAACCGCCGCTATCGGACGGTCTCGATCGACTATCACAATGGGCTGCGCTACCCGCACCTGGTGCGGATCGATGGCGCGCCCGCCCGGCTCGACGACATCCTGACCCCGAAGCGCTGACCCGCACGCTGTCAGCCTGACGATTCGATCTGCGAATAGAGCGCCCAGGCGCTGGCAAGATCCTGCACCACGTGGCCGAGCGACTTGTAGACCGTGATCTCGTCGGCCGAGCGCCGCCCCTCGACCTCGCCGGCCAGGACCTGTCCGATTTCGCCGATGAGGTGATCCTCGCCGACCAGGCCGGCCGCCACGGCGTTCAGGAACTCCGCGCCCTGGTGCAGCACCCCTTCGCGACTGTCGGCGAAAAAGCGCGAGCGGACCACCAGGTCGCCGTCCACCTCCGCCGGCCCGGCCACGCTCGAGCCGACCAGATTGAGGTGCGTCCCCGGCCGCACCCAGGCGCCCTTGAGGATCGGCTCGCGCGCGGCGGTGATGGTGCAGACGATGTCGGCCTCGGCCACCGCCGCTTCCACGTCCGGCGCGGCCGTGACCGGCAGGCCGAGCTCGGCGCCCATGCGATCGGCGAAGGCCTGGGCCTTGGCGACCGAACGGCCCCAGACCACGATCGAGCGGATGTCGCGCACCTTGGGAATAGCCCGCGCGTGGGTCTGGGCCTGCTCGCCGGAACCGAGGATGGCCAGCCGGTGCGCGTCGGGGCGCGCCAGGGCGTCGGTGGCGACCGCGCTGGCCGCCGCCGTGCGGATGGCGGTGATCTCGCCGGCATGGACAACGCAGACCGGCTCTCCCGTTCCTGGCTCGAACAGAACCACAAGCCCCTGGTGCGCCTGCCGGCCTTTGGCGGGGTTCTCCGGATAGACGCTGATCAGCTTGGCGCCGAAGGGGGCGGTCTCGCCCATGGCTCCGGGCATGATCCCGAAGGCGCGGCCGTCGGCCAGCGGAAGGATCGAACGCAGATGCTGCCGGGTCTCGCCTTGCGAGAAGGCGATCATGGCTTGCCGCACGATCGGGATGCAGACCTCGTAGGTCAGCCGCCGTGCGACCTCTTCGCGTCCGATCACCCGCATCTGGCGTTTTCGCTCCCGGCAACGCTGCCGGCCGATGCTAGCATGCGCGCGCGGCGATCACGGGGATCGAAGCGCAGCCGATGAAAAGGCGGGACGGCATGGCGTCCTCAAGCGCGCGGTCAGCATCAATATCGCCGCTCAGGGTGGCGATCCGGCCCTGCTGAACCTGGCCGATCGCGGCCAGACGGCAGCGCCTAACCGGCAAATCTCCAGGCGTGGGTGAACACCTCAAACCCATCCGCGCGCGCAACGGCGATGAGCGTGACGCCCGCTTCATCGGCGGTTTGAATGGCCAACTGCGTCGGCGCCGACACCGCGACGATCATCGGCGCGCCGACTGCCGCGGCCTTTTGCACCAGCTCGACCGAGACGCGGCTGGTCAAGACCAGCACGCCGGCGGCGTCGAGGTTTCCGCGCGCCAGCCCACCGATCAGCTTGTCCACCGCGTTGTGACGGCCGACGTCCTCGCGGGCCAGGATCAATCCCGCGCTCGGCGTCCAAAACCCGGCGGCGTGGACCGCCCGCGTCTTCTCTCCCAACACCTGAGCCGGCTCAAGCGAGGCCATCGCCGCCTGGATCTGCGCCGCGGTCAGGGGCTGGATATCGAACACCGACCGGCGCGGCGACCGGCGAGCCTGCTCAAGGCTTTCGATGCCGCAAAGCCCGCAGCCCGTCGGCCCGGCCATGGTGCGCCGCCTTGTGGTCAGGGCGGCCGACCGTCCAGCTGTCAGCCAAAGCCGCAGCTCTATCCCTAGGTCGGTCTCGACCGTCTCGATCGATCGCACCTCGTCCGCCGTGGCGATGACCCCTTCGGTCAGGCTGAGGCCGATCGCGAAATCCTCCAGGTCCTGCGGCGTCGCCATCATCACCGCATAGGTGGACGCGTCATGGACGATGGCGACCGGGATTTCGTTGGCAACCGTCCGCGAGCCGGGCGCGGCGCACCCGTCGCGGACCCTCAGCCTATCGACGACGCTTGACGGCGACATGGCGCTTTGGCCCTTTAACATCCTGCGCCGAACCTTGCCGTCCGCGGGGCGTTGTCAATCATCCACCCCGTATAGGCGTCGACCATGACCGACCGCGATAGAAAGACCCGGACGGTCAAGATCAAACCTTACAAAGGGGCCGCGGGCGGATGGGGTTCCATGCAGGGCATGGGCAAGGTGATCGCGCGCGAGGCGCCGCCGGCGGGCGGTGCGCTGCGCCAGCTGCTGCGGCAAAACAAGACCGGCGGTTTCGCCTGCGTCAGCTGCGCCTGGCCGAAACCGGCCAAGTCCCACCCGGCGGAGTTTTGCGAGAACGGCGCCAAGGCCACGGCCTGGGATCTGACCCGGCGGCGCTGTACGCCGGCGTTCTTCGCCGAGCACACCTTGAGTGAACTTCTCGACTGGAGCGATTTCGACCTGGAGCAGACCGGCCGCCTGACCGCGCCTCTGCGCTACGACCGCGCCAGCGACAAATATGTCGAATGCGGCTGGGACGAGGCCTTCGAGGCGATCGGCCGGGAGCTCAAGGCGCTCGATCCCAAGTCGGTGGTCTTCTACGCCTCGGGTCGGGCGTCCCTGGAGACCTCGTACATGTATGCCCTGATGGCGCGGATGTACGGCAGCCAGAACCTGCCCGACAGCTCCAACATGTGCCACGAATCGACCTCGGTCGGCCTGAAGCAAAGCCTCGGCACGCCCGTCGGCACAGTCCTGCTCAAGGACTTCGAAGAGACCGACGCGATCTTCTTCTTCGGTCAGAACGTCGGCTCCAACAGCCCGCGCATGCTGCACGACCTGCAAAAAGCCTCGCGACGCGGCGTGCCCATCGTCACCTTCAATCCTTTGAAGGAGCGCGGGCTCGAGCGGTTCACCAATCCGCAGAGTCCGTTCCAGATGGCGACCAACAGTTCGACGCGCATCTCGACGGAATATTACCAGGTCAAGGCGGGCGGCGACCTTGCCGTGCTGACCGGCCTTTGCAAATGGCTGATCGAGACGGACGACGCCGCCGGGCTGAGCGGCGCGCCGCCTGTTCTCGACCACGCCTTCATTTCCGAGCATACCCAGGGCTATCAGGCCTTCGCCGATTTCTGCCGCGCGACCGACTGGGGCGAAATCGAACGGAACGCCGGCTTGCCCCGCGCGGACATCGAGTCCGCGGCGTCCACCTATGCCAAGGCCCCGGCCGTAATCTGCGTCTATGGCATGGGGCTCACCCAGCATGTGCTGGGGGTGCAAAACGTCCACATGCTCTGCAACCTTTTGATGCTGCGCGGCAATGTCGGGCGGCCGGGTACAGGGCCGTGCCCGGTGCGCGGCCATTCGAACGTGCAAGGCCAGCGAACGGTCGGCATCACCGAAAAGCCGGAACTCGCGCCGCTCGATATCCTCAAGGCGCAATACGGCTTCGAGCCGCCCCGCGACAAGGGGCTGAACACGGTCGAAGCCTGTCAGGGCCTATTGAAGGGCGAGGTCAAGGCCTTCGTCGGACTGGGCGGAAACTTCCTGCGCGCCATTCCCGACAGCGGCCAGATGGAGCCGGCATGGCGGCGTCAGCGGCTGACGGTGCAAATCGCGACCAAGCTGAATCGCGGCCATCTGATCAATGGCGAGGTCGCCTACCTGCTTCCTTGTCTTAGCCGCATCGAGCGCGACGAGCAGGCGAGCGGGCCACAGACCGTGGCCGTGGAGGACTCTTCCAGCATGGTCCACGCCTCGTTTGGGGATAAGGCTCCGGCCAGTACCAGGCTGAAATCGGAACCGGCGATCGTCGCCGGGATCGCGCAGGCCACGCTGGCGCACAACCCGAATGTCAGCTGGTCCGAGTGGGTCGGCGACTATGCCAAGGTGCGCGACGCCATCGAGGCCACCTATCCTCAGTGGTTCAAGGACTTCAACCAGCGTTTTCACCAGCCCGGCGGGTTTCATCGGCCCAATAAGGCGATCTCGCGGGACTTCTCCGAGGCGCCCGGCGGCAAGGCGAATTTCATGAAACCCACGAGCCTGTCGGCAACCGGCTTCGACGACGCCGACGGGGTTTTTCGCCTGATCACCCTGCGTTCCAACGATCAGTTCAATACGACGGTCTACGGATACGAGGATCGCTTCAGAGGCGTCAGCGGCACGCGGGACGTCTTGTTCATCAACCCCTCCGACCTGGCCCGTCTGGGCCTGGCGGAAGGACAGAGCGTCGGGCTGGAAACCGTGGCGGACGACGGTGTGAGCCGGTCGCTGTCGGGCCTGAGGGTGACGGCCTACGATATCCCCGACGGCTGTATCGGCGCCTACTATCCCGAATGCAACGTCCTGGTGCCCGTCGGCCACCACGCCGAGGAAAGCAAGACGCCGGCGTCGAAAAGCGTGCCGGTCCGCATCGTTACAAACAGCGGGCTTGGCCTCGGTGCGGTCGATCGCTCCGGTTCGCGATAGGCGCTCGGCGACATGGTCATGAAGCTGGCGGGCGTGGTGCTCGCGGGTGGCCTTTCGCGTCGATTTGGACGCGATAAGGCGCTTGAGCCTCTCGGCGGCCAGCCCTTGATCCACTGGAGTGTCGGGGCGATCCGGAACGGAGCCGACGTCCTGGCCGTCAATGGGCCGAAGAGGCTCGGCGAAATTCTGGACCTGCCGACCGTTACGGATTTTCCGGGCGCCCAGCCGGGGCCGTTGGCCGGCATCCTGGCCGCACTGGCCTGGGGCGGACTTCAGACCTGTTCCCACGTTTTGACCGCGCCATGCGACACGCCCTTCTTGCCCGCGGACCTCGCGACAAGGCTGGCCGGCGCGATCGGCGAGCGAGCCGTGGTTGCGGCCCGCGCCGCGCGGGTGCACGCGCTTTGTGCGCTTTGGCGGGTCGACGTCCTGGACCAGCTGGCGCCGATCGCGCGTCGGATCGACCAACCGTCGCTCCAGCAGATCATCGAGGGCTTGGGTGGGCGCTTCGTCGATTTCGCCGACGAGGCGAGCTTCGCGAATCTCAACACCCAGGAGGATCTGAACGCAGCGCGCCAACGCTGGAGGGCTTAGAGTTCAAGATAATCGACCTGGTCCCCGGCGGCGGCGGCAGGGCAATGGGGGCGGCGGCGAACCAAGGCGTTCAGTTCCGCGAGTTGGCGGTGCGACGCGCTTTCCTGCCTGGACAGCACATCCAGGCCCGCTGAGGTGACGCGGGTGCTTAGGATCACGTCGCGGTCGATGCCAGGTTCAAGGGCGGTCAATATCGGCGCGGTGCGCCAACCCAGCGCAGCTTGGGCCGAACCCGACGCCATGCGCGCGATGAGCGGAGCCACGAACAGCCGTGCGGCGACCAGGGCGGCGATAGGGTTGCCGGGAAGGCCGACGACAAGTTGACGGCCCCGGCGGGCGGCCCAGGCCGGCTTTCCCGGCTTGATCGCCACCCCATCAAAGACAAGCTCGGCGCCCGCCGATGCGCTCGCGGCCCTGGATTGATCGCGCTCGCTTCCCGAGGCGCCGCCGATCACGACAACGACATCCACGCCTTCGAGCAGGGCGGCGAGGGCGGTCGACATTTTTTCCGTCTCGTCGCCGCTGCGGCCGAGTCCCGCGACGCATCCGCCCCAATCGGCGACCATGGCGCAAAGCGCGATGCTGACGCTGTCCGGGATCTGGTCTCGGCCGACGGGTCCGCTCGGCGCAGCCAGTTCATCGCCGGTTGTCATGATGGCGACGCGAGGCTGGCGGATCACCGAGACAAGGCCGGCTTCCGCGGCCGCGGCCGCCATCAAGGTCGTCGCGGTCAGGCGCGCCCCGGCGAGAACAAGCTCGTCGCCGCGGCGAAAATCCGATCCGATCGGGCGCACGTGCGGCTTTGGACCAACCGCGGAGATGATAGTCGCCGTCCGGCCGGTGGCGCTTACGATCTCGTCCATCACCACGCGCCCGGCGCCAGCGGGCAGCGCCGCGCCGGTCGTTACGCGGACCGCTTCGCCGTCCGATACCGCGCCCTCGAACGGCTTGCCGGGATAGGCCTCGCCGAGAATGGAAAACCGCGCCCCGACGCAGGGCGGGCTCGCGCTTCGGATCGCATAGCCGTCCATCGCGGCGAGATCGCGGGTCGGACGATCACGGGGCGCGACGATGGGCGCGGCCAATGTCCGTCCGGCGGCGGTTTCCAGACCGATGTCTTCCGCGCCCGTGACGGGAGCCGCCGAGAGCAGGTGCGCCAGAGCCTCGTCGTAGCCGGTCAGCTCCCGGGGTTTTCGATCGGCGCCGGAGTGCAGCCAGCGCACGGTCTGATCTTGCACAGCTTGTCCCTTTACGTTGCCGGCCGTGCCGCGAGCGAAACGAGCGAGCCCAGGCGATCTTGAAGCGCGTGTCGGGAGTGAAGGTTCACCTGGCGAGGCGCGAACACCTTTCAAACGCCGAATGCCGCCCAAACGCACGCAACGCAGCGTCTGTCTTCGTTGACCGCACGCGGCGTGCTCGCTAACTAATGTTGCTCTTTGGGGAGTAGCCGCCCTCGCTTGCGAGAGGGGTGCGCGCCAACATGCTCGGCTTCGGCCGTGGCGCGCACGGTCAGTTCGACTTGGCGAGACCATGGGGATCGGCGTTCGCACCGGGGGTCGGGCGAGAGCGCCGGCCCGTGGTTTCGTGTCGTCCGGCCCCGAAGATCGCCGTGTACCCGCTTGCCCTCGCCCTCGGCCTGCTGCTCAGCTCGGCTGTCCTGATCTATCTCGCCTGCGAGTTCTTCGTGAACGGGGTCGAGTGGGTCGGCCAGAAGCTCGCCATCGGCCAGAAGGCCACGGGCACCGTCCTGGCGGCCCTTGGCACGGCCCTGCCCGAAAGCGTGGTGACCTTCGTCGCCGTCACCTTCCCGCGCACCGTGGCGGACAAGGATATCGGCATCGGCGCGGCGATGGGCGGCCCGCTGGCGCTCGGAACGGTCGCCTATGCGGTGGTCGGCGTCACCCTGCTGATCTGCAGGCGCAAGCTGCCGGACGGCGAGGAGCGTCGCAGGCTCTATGTCGGCCTCAGCCGCGACCAGGCTTGGTTCATCGTGCTTTCGATCGTCAAGGTCGCCGTCGGACTGGCGGCCTTCGCCTTCAAACCCTGGCTGGGCGTCCTCTTTCTGGCCGCCTATGGCGCCTATGCCTGGAAGGAAATGACCGGAGAGGAGGACGCCGAGGCGGTCGAGCTCGAACCGTTGAAGCTGACGCCGAAGGCCGCGACGCCGACGGCCTTGGCGGCGATCGTCCAGACCCTGGCGGCGCTCGCGGCGATCTTCATCGCCTCGCGTGTTTTCGTCGGCCAGCTCGGCGCGCTGGGACCCTATCTGGGCCTCAAGCCGCAGCTTCTGTCGCTGCTGGTCAGCCCGATCGCCACCGAGCTGCCGGAGACGCTGAACGCGATCATCTGGATACGGCAGGGCAAGATCCGCCTGGCGCTGGCCAACATCAGCGGCGCCATGATGATCCAGGCGACGGTGCCGACCGCATTCGGCCTGTTCGCAACGCCCTGGGTGCTGGACCCGGCCCTGGTCGTGGCCGGCGCGGTCACCCTGTTGTCGGTCGGCATCCTGTTTTTCGGCTTCTGGCGCGGCTGGATCACGCGCACCTATCTGGCCTGCATGTCGCTGGCCTACGTCGCGTTCGCGGCCCTCGCGCTCGGGCTGCGCCTCTGAGCGGGAAAGGCCGGCGGGACGTCAGGGCTCGTCGTGCTTTTCCCAGACCAGCCGGCCGTCAGGCCCATAGAGTTCGGCGCAATCGCATTCCGACAGGCGCTCGGGATAGGTCTCCTTCAGGCGCCGGATCGCCGACAGATCGTCGTGGGCGGGAATGTCGAGCTCGCCGAGCGACTTGTCTCGCCTTGGGCCGAAAAGCTTGAGGAGATAGTTTGCCATGGCCTGATAATAGGGACGGCCAAGCTCGGCCGCCAAGGCGCATCGGCGAATTTTAGCCAGGACGGAAGGAGAGCCGCCACGATTAGGATCGGCACGGCGGCCTGGGCCATACCGAAGCGCGCAGCCGACCGGTTTCCAGCGCCCGGCAGCCACCTCGAGCGCTATGCGACGCGGTTCGATGCGGTCGAGATCAACTCCACCTTCTACCGGCCGCATCGCCGGTCGACCTACGAGCGCTGGGCGGCGGCGACGCCGGAGGGCTTTCGGTTTTCGGTCAAGACGCCGCGGACCCTCACCCACGAGCGGCGCCTGGCGGATTGCGAGTCCCAGCTTGCGGCCTTCATCGACCAGGTTCAGGCGCTGGGCGAGCGGCTGGGGCCGGTTCTCGTGCAGCTGCCGCCCAGCCTAACCTTCGAGCCCAAGATCGCGGAGGCCTTCTTCGATGCGTTGCGGCGCGGGTTCTCCGGTCTGGTCGCCTGCGAGCCGCGGCATGCGAGCTGGTTTGAGCCGAAGGCCGATCGGCTGCTGGCGATGCATCGCATCGCGCGCGTGGCGGCCGATCCGGCGCCCGACCCACGCGCCGCGTCGCCCGGCGGCTGGACGCCGTTCGCCTACATCCGCCTGCACGGCTCGCCGCGGATCTACTATTCCGAATATGGCGCCGATCGGCTGGCCGCCGTTGCGCAAACCCTCAAACCCGCGGTCTTGGAGACCTGGATCGTCTTCGACAACACCGCGCTGGGCGCCGCCGCCGAAGACGCCTTGGCGTTGCAACAAATCCTAGGAACGACGGACGCGCCGGCCTAGCCGTTCAGCCTTCCGCGATTGCGCGCCTCGGCGCTGGGGATAAGGTGAGATCAAATAGAGAGATGGGGAGACACGCCATGTCGCGCGCATTGGTGCTGGGCGGCGGCGGTCCGGTGGGGATCGCCTGGGAGGCCGGCCTGCTGGCCGGTCTGGCCGAGGGTGGCCTCGCGGCGGCGCAGGCCGACTTCATCACCGGCACCTCCGCCGGCTCGGTGGTCGGCGCCCTGATCGCCCTGGGCCGTCCGCCCGGCGAGATCGCCGGCCCGATCATCGCCGAGGCCGAGCGTCCGCGACCCATCCCGCAACAGGTCGCCGAGAATCGCCCTGGCGCGCCGAACATGATGCTGCTGTTCCAGAAGATGCAGGAGGCCGCGTCCGGCGAGCGCGATCCGCAGGAGGTCCGCCGCGAGATCGGCGCCTTTTCGCTCGAGGCGCAGACCGTCGACGAGGCCGCCTTCATCGGCGGTTTCGGCCGTCAGCTCGCGGAAGCCGGCGAGGGGGTCTGGCCTGGCCATGCCTATGCCTGTACGGCGGTGGACTGCGAGACCGGCGAATTCGTCGTCTGGACCGCCGAGTCCAAGGTTTCGCTGTCGCGCGCCGTCGCCTCGAGCTGTTCGGTGCCGGGCGTCTTTCCCGCCATCACCATCAACGGCCGCAAATACATGGACGGCGGCATGCGCTCGGCGACCAACGCCGACCTGGCCAAGGCCTATGGCAAGACCCTGGTGGTCGCGGTGCGCCTGGCCGGCGGCGACCTCGGCGAGCGGATGATGAAGCCGCTGGAGCGCGAACTTGCGACCCTGCGGGGCGCCGGCGGCGCGGTGGAGCTGATCTTGCCGGACGACGCCTCCATGCAGGCCTTCGGCGGCAACCTGATGAACCCGCGCCATCGTCCCACCGCCGCCAAGGCCGGATTAGATCAGGGCCGCCGCATGGCGGAAGGGCTGAAGCCGTTCTGGGGATAGAGGCGTAACTGTCCAGATTGGTCCCGGCATCGCCACCTGCGTCCCTTCTTCCCTCGCGGGAGAAGGAATCGATAGATCGACCGCCACCTCTAAACCTGCCGCGCCAGCAGGCCCCGGCCGACGACGTTGGCCTGGATTTCGGCGGCGCCTTCGAAGATGTTGAGGATGCGCGCGTCGCACAGGATGCGGCTCATCTCGTATTCCAGGGCATAGCCGTTACCGCCGTGGATCTGCACGCCGGCGTCGGCGTTGCTCCAGGCGACGCGGGCGGCGAGCAGCTTGGCCATGCCGGCCTCGATGTCGCAGCGGTCGCCGCCGTCCTTGGTCCGGGCCGCGAAATAGGTCAGCTCGCGGGCGATCACCGTCTCGACGGCCATCAGCGCCAGCTTGTCGGAGATGCGCGGGAAGGCGATCAGGGGCTTGGCGAACTGCCGCCGCTCCAGCGCATAGGCCAGGGCCAGGTCCATCGCCTTGCGCGCCACGCCCACCGCCCTGGCCGCGGTCTGGATGCGTGCGCCCTCGAAGGTCGCCATCAGCTGGCGAAAGCCCGCGCCTTCCTCGGCCCCCAGGAGGCCGTCGGCATCGACCGCGAAATCGTCGAAGGCCAGCACATATTCCTTCATGCCGCGATAGCCGAGCACTCCGATCTCGCCGCCCGAAAGCCCGGGATCGGGGAAGGGCTCGGCGGGCGTCCCCCGCGTCTTGGCGGCCAGGAACATGGACAGGCCGGCGTTGCCGGGCTTGTCCGGATCGCTGCGCGCCAGAAGCGTCATCAGGTCGCTGCGCGCGGCGTGGGTGATCCAGGTCTTGGCCCCGGTGACGCGCCAGCGCCCGTCCTCGGCCCGGCGCGCGCGGGTGGTCAGCGAGGCGAGGTCTGACCCGACGTCCGGTTCGGTGAAGACCGCGGTGGGCAGCACCTCGCCCGAGGCGATTTGGGCCAGCCAACGGCCCTTCTGCTGCGGCGTGCCGTTGGCGCGGATCAGCTCGCCAGCGATCTCCGAGCGGGTGCCGAGCGACCCGGCCGCGATCCAGCCGCGGCTGAGCTCCTCGGAGACCACGCACATGGCGAGCTTGCCCAGGCCAAGGCCGCCGTAGTCCGGCGCGATGCAGACGCCGAAGACGCCCAGCGCGGCCATTTCCGTCACCACCGCGTCGGGGATCAGTGCGTCGGCCATGTGCCAGGCGTGGGCGTTGGGCGCGATGCGGTTGTCGGAAAAGCGGCGGAACTGCTCGCGGACCAGGTCCAGGGTCTCGTCGCCCAGGCTCTCGTCCGGCCGCCAGCCCTCGCCGAGCCTGGCCGCCAGCGCGGCGCGATGGGGCGCGGTATTGCCGTGGTCGAGGAACCAACGGACCGCGCTGTCGGCTGAGAGGTCGGCGGCGGCCTCGGCGGCGCCCAGATCGCCCGGCCGCACCAGCTCGCTCTGGCTCATCGGCAGGCCGCCGATCATCTGGGCCAGGTATTCGCCGAAGCCGATCCGGACCAGCTGCGCCTCGCCCTCGCCGAGGCGGCCCGCGGCCCGCAGCCGCTCCGCCCAGGCGCGCAACTGCGCCAGGCTCTCGACCACGGTGGCCACCCAGGCGAAGCCGTGCAGCCGGCGCTGCTCGGTCTCGATCAAGCCGGCGTCGATGCGGCCTTCGGCGCTGACCGCGACCAGGGTGATGGCGCGCGCGCGATGCACGTAAAGCCGCGCCGCTTCGACGGCCTCGGCCGCCAGCCGCAGCGTCTCCTGGCTATCGATCTGCGCGCCGCTCATCCGAACGTGGCGCTGGCCGACATGGCCAGAGCTCCGTCGCAGCGGGTCGCTTCCACCTCGCCCGCCGCAGCGCCGGGCGCCAGGCGCACCGGCTGATCGACGAACAGCGGCGATAGGGCGCGAAAGGTGAAGGTCTTCATGGGCTTTTCCGGGCGCCCGCGTGCGGCCAGTGCCGCCAGCTTCACGGCCGTGAACGGGCCATGCACGACCAGGCCCGGATAGGCCTCCTCGTCGCGCGCATAGGCCTGGTCGTAATGGATGCGGTGCGAATTGAAGGTGACGGCGGAAAACCGCATCAGGTCCACCGGGCTTGGCCGCCAGATCGCCTCGCCCGCCCGCTCGGCCAAATCCGTCGGCTGAACGGCCGGCGTCGCCTCGCCCGCGCCGCGATAGACGATGGTCTGCCGCTCGGAAAGCCGCTCGCGCCCCTCCTGGGCGAGCACGCGGTCGACCTCGACGAATACCAGCTCTCCGGTCTTGCCGATGCGATGCTTGATGTCCGCGACGGTCAGGACGAGTTCGGCCTCACGCCCCAGGATCAGCGGCTCGGCAAAGCGCAGGGCGGCGGAAGCGAACATCCGCCTTGGCAGGCTGACGGCCGGGATGATCCCCATGCCGCGCCGCGGATGGCCGTCCGGGCCGATCTGATCCGGCCCGACGACATCCAGGAAGAAGGCCCAATGCGCCAGCGGCGGGAGCTGACGCTCCACGTCCAGGTCCGCGCCGACCGCGGCGGCGAAGCGGCGCGCCGTCTCCACGTCCAGGCTTTGGCGGCGGGTCTCGCTGCGCCCGATATGGCCGCGCCAGGCGTCGATATCGCCGGCGGTGAGGGCGGGGGTCTCGGTCATCGCAATCAGCAACGCCTCTTAAAAGGACTTGGGCAAGTCCAGAACGTGGGTCGCGACGTGTGACAAGATCAGGTTGGTCGAGATCGGCGCCACCTGATAGAGCCGCGTCTCGCGGAATTTGCGTTCGATGTCGAAGGCCTCGGCGAAGCCGAAGCCGCCGTGGGTCTGCAAGGCCATGTCGGCCGCGAACCAGGAGGCTTCCGAGGCGGTCAGCTTGGCCATGTTGGCCTCGGTCCCGCACGGCTGGCCGGCCTCGAACAGCGCCGCTGCCCGATCGACCATCAGCGAAGCGGCGGTCATCTGCACATAGGCCCGCGCGATCGGGAACTGCACGCCCTGGTTCTGGCCGATGGGCCGGCCGAAGACGCTGCGGTCCCTGGCATAGGCCGAGGCGCGGTCGATGAAGAACTTCGCATCGCCGATGCACTCGGCGGCTATCAGGATGCGCTCGGCGTTCATGCCGTCGAGGATGTAGCGGAAGCCCTTGCCCTCTTCGCCGATCAGATTGGCCGCCGGCACTTCGAGGTCCTCGAAGAAGAGTTCGGTGGTGGCGTGGTTCAGCATGGTGCGCACCGGCCGGATGGTCAGGCCGTTTCCCACCGCCTGGCGCATGTCGATCAGCAGAACGCTCATCCCATCGGAGGGCTTGGCCGCCTGGTCGCGGGGCGTGGTGCGGCAGAGCAGCACCATGAGGTCGGAGTGCTCGGCTCTGGAGATCCACAGCTTCTGGCCCGAGACGACGTATTTGTCGCCCTGGCGGCGCGCGAAGGTGGTGATGCGGGTGGTGTCGGTGCCGGCGTCGGGCTCGGTGACGCCGAAAGCCTGCAGGCGAAGTTCGCCCGAGGCGATCTTGGGCAGGTACTCGGCCTTCTGGGCGGCGTTGCCGTGGTTGAGGATGGTGCCCATGGTGTACATCTGGGCGTGGCAGGCGCCGCCGTTGCAGCCGGAGCGGTGAATCTCCTCCAGCACCGCGGCGGCCGCCGCCAGGCCGAGGCCCGAGCCGCCATAGTCTTCCGGGATCAGCACCGCGAGGTAGCCGGCCTCGGTCAGGGCGGTGACGAACGCGGTCGGATAGTTCCGCTCGCGATCCAGCGCCTGCCAGTACGGCCCGGGAAAGCGCGCGACCAGCTTGCGCACCCCCTCGCGCACCTCGGGAAAGCTCTGGCCGGCGTCGTCGTCCATGGGGTGCTCCTTGAAGGCCATGCGCTTTCGGATTGGCTTTTACGCCGAGGACGTCGAAAGTTCGCAAGGCCTTTGGGCATCGTCAGATCGGAGCGTTCAATTCATGCAGGCTTTCCAGGGCAAGGTCGCGGTGATCACCGGGGCGGCCAGCGGCATCGGGCTGGGCATGGCCGAGGCCCTGGCCAGCCGCGGCATGAAGGTGGTCATGGCCGATGTCGAAGAGGCCGCGCTGATGCGGGAGGCCGAGCGGCTGACCCGGGCCAATTTCGAGGTCGATCCGCAACTGGCCGACGTCTCAAGCTATGACAGCGTCGAGCGGCTGGCCGCCACGGCCAGGGCCCGGTTCGGAAATGTGCATGTGCTCTGCAACAATGCCGGCGTCTCGGGCTCCGGCGGCGGCAAGCCGATCTGGGCCCTGAGCCAGGCCGATTGGGACTGGGTGATGGGGGTCAACTTCCAGGGCGTGGTCAACGGCCTGCGCGCCTTCGTGCCGGGCATGATCGTGCACGGCGAGGCGGGCCATGTGGTCAACACCTCGTCCATCCTCGGGCTGACGACCGGCGCGGGGTCGATCTACGGCGTCAGCAAGCACGCCGTCACCCGGCTCACCGAGGGGCTCTATCACGACCTGCAGGCGGCCAAGGCCAGGATCGGCGTAACGCTGCTCTGCCCCGGCATGATCGCCACCAACATCATCACCTCGTCGCGCAACCGGCCCGACGGCCTGAAGGACGAGGCTGAACCCGACGCCGCGCGCGGCCAGGCGCTGGCGGCGATGGACGCGCGCTTCAAGAGCCAGGGCATGGCGCCGCGCGAGGTCGGCGAGCAGGTGGCGGACGCCATCCTCAACGACCAGTTCTATGTCCTGACCCATGCCGAGAATATGGAAGGCGTCAAACGGCGCTTCGATGACATCGCCGGCCTGCGCTCGCCCTCACCGCCGCAATCGCTGCTTTAAGACACGGATTTTTTGAAGGAAACGTCATTATGCAACTTCGCTATTCTTCCGATGAGATCCTCGCCGACCACCCTTACGCCAAGCCCAACCTGTTCGGCGCGCGCCGATTGCACGGCGGCTATGGGGCGGACGGCGCCTATTATTCGCCGCGCACCTTCAAGCGCTGGCCGGCGATCCAGGCCTGGCGCGAGAACTTCGAAAAGAACGGCGGCGCGCTGATCGACGCCTCCACCCGCATCATGCACGCGCCCCACTATCCGAACCTGGCCCAGATGAAGTTCCTGCTGGCCAATGGGGTGACCCTGCCGCTGTGGAACACCCTGACCACGACGGGCATCATCGAGGGCCGCGGGCGCATGCTGGCCACCATCCAGGCGCCCGACTTCCAGCCCCTGGTCGAGGAGGATATTTCGCAGACCGCGACCGCGCACCTGAACCGCGGCCTTTTCGTCGCCCATGGGCTGGACGAGGGCGGCGATGGAACCCCGGCGATCGGCGCGCATGACCAGATGTGGTACCTGGCCCGCGACCTGGTCCTGGGCGAGAACGCCCATCCGGTCCCGGAAATCCCCGAGCGCGGCGGCCGGCCCGGCGCCGAAGGCCGCGAGATGCCGCAGATTCCCGCCGGTCACGAGGCGCTGGTCAAGCAGCTGATGAACGTGCTGCTGATCGAGATCCGCGCCGAGCGCGGCTTCGCCTTCAATGTCGAGCTGATGCGCGACCCCGAGGCCTTCACCGACCGACGTGAAGACGCCGAGCGCGCCGCGGCCATCGTCGACCAGATCCGCCAGGACGAGGCCAGCCACGTGGCCTATCTGCAGCTGTTCATCTCCGAACTGCGGCCGCTGCACTTCAAGACCGCCGACGGCCTGGTCGAGGGCAAGACCTTCATCGATCCGGTCTGGGCCAAGATCGTCGCCTCCGGCGCCGACGAGGTTCCGCAAGCCCAGCGCAAGGCCAGCCGCGAGCTGATCGCGGCCTGCTTGAAGGCCAAACCGGACGGCCACGTTCTGCTTGAACGTTTCGACGCGCTTGGCGATAATTAGAGGCTCTCAAGAGTAAGCGATCGTGAGTTCTAATCCGCTCATCCCCGCGCAAGCGGGGACCCAGGGTTTTTGACCACCAAGCACACAAAGATCACCAAGGGTCAGAGCTGGCCTTTTCTTCTCTTCTTGGTGTGCTTGGTGTCCTTTGTGGTCAATTCTTCGGCCGTATCACCACGCATCATTATACAATTAGAAAACCGGGGTCCCGCTTGCGCGGGGATGAGCGGAGGGACTGGCCAGGTACTAGATGGCCAGCGGGCCGTGGTCCAGGCGCGGCAGGACGTGGCGGGCGAAGAGGTCGGCTTCGGCGGCGTGGGGGTAGCCGGAGAGGATGAAGGCCTCGATGCCGAGCGCGCGATAGGCGTTCAGCTTGGCCAGCACCTGGTCCGGATCGCCGACGATCGCCGCGCCGCAGCCTGAGCGGGCGCGCCCGATGCCGGTCCAGAGATTGTCCTCGGCATAGCCGTCGTCGCTGGCCGCCTCGCGCAGCTCGGCCTGCCGGCGCACCCCGACGGACTGGCTGTCCAGCGAGCGGCTGCGGATGGCCGCGCCTTCGGCGTCGTCCAGCCGCGACAGCAGCCGGTCGGCGGCGGCGCGCGCCTGGCTCTCGCTCTCGCGCACCACGACGTGGACGCGGTAGCCGAACTTCAGCTTGCGGCCATGGTTCGCGGCCCGCGCGCTCATGTCGTCGACGATCGCCTTCACCGCCGGCATCTGGTCCGGCCACATCAGATAGACGTCGGCCGCCTTGGCCGCCGTCTCGCGCGCGTCGTCCGAGAGGCCGCCGAAATAGAGCGGCGGGCAGCGGCCGGAGACGGTGCGGATACGCGGCGGCGCCAGCTTCAGCCTGTAGACTTCGCCGTCGTGATCCAGCGCCTGGCCGTCGAGCAGCGTGCGCAGGATGGTCATCACCTCGAGCGTGCGCGCATAGCGCGGCGCGCTGGCCAGGGTCTCGCCCGGCAGGTCCGAGGAGATGATGTTGATGGTCAGCCGCCCGCCCAGCATCTGGTCGATGGTCGCGAACTGGCGGGCGAGCTGCGGCGGCCACATCTCGCCGCAGCGGGTGGCGGCGAGCAGGCGCATGCGGCGCAGCCGCGGCGCGATGGCCGCGGCGAAGGCCAGCGAGTCGATGCCGAGCGCGTAGCCGGAGGGCAAAAGGATATTGTCGAAGCCGCCGGTTTCGGCCGTCAGGGCGATGTCGCGGCAATGCTCCCAGCTGGCCAGCAGGCCGGGATCGGGCGCGCCGAGGAACTCATAGTCGTCGTCGCAGAGGGCGCTGAACCAGGAAACCTCGCAAGGCGGCAGGGCGGTCATGGCAGGGGCTCTCCTCTCGATGCGGCCCCGCCATCGCCCGGCCCGTAGATATCGGCCGTGTCGAGAAAGTTGAGTCCGGCGCCCAAAGCCGCCTCGACGCGCGCGGTGGCGGCGTTTAGGTCCTCACCGGCGAAACGCCACAGGCCCCAGGCCATGGGCGAGACCACCAGATCGGTCTTGCCCAGCCGGCGGGCTGACGGAATCGAGGACGCATCGGTCATGGCGCAGGCGCTTCGTTTCGGGATCGTGGGAGCCGGATTGATGGCCCGCGAACATATTCGCAACCTGAAACTCTTCCCAGAGGCGCGCGTCACCGCCCTGGCCGACCCGACGCCGCGCTCGATCGAACAGGCGCTGGAGACGCTGGGCGAGGCCGCCGTCGGCGTGCAGGCGTTCGAGACCGCCGAGGCGCTGCTGACCAAGGCCGAGGTGGACGCGGTGATCGTCGCCTCGCCCAACTTCACCCATCGCGCCGTGCTCGAGCCGCTGTTCGACGCCGGTGTCGCCATCCTGTGCGAAAAGCCGCTCTGCACCACCGTCGCCGATGCCCGCTGGGCGGCCGAGCGCGCCGCGTCCCACGGGGCGGTGTTCTGGACCGGCATGGAATACCGCTTCATGCCGCCGGTCGCGCGCTTCGTCGAGGCGCTGCAGCAAGGCGAGATCGGCCGCCTGGCCATGCTGACCATCCGCGAGCATCGCTTCCCCTTCCTGGTCAAGGTCGGCGACTGGAACCGCTTCAACCGCAATACCGGCGGCACCATGGTCGAGAAGTGCTGCCACTTCTTCGACCTGATGCGGCTGATCGTCGAGGCCGAGCCGGTCAGCGTCTTCTGTTCCGGCGCCATGGACGTCAACTACCTGGACGAGCGCTATGACGGCGAGCGGCCGGACATCATCGACAACAGCTTCACCATCGTCGATTTCGCCGGCGGCGCGCGCGCCATGCTCGATCTTTGCATGTTTGCCGAGGGCGAGGCGCAGCAGGAGGCGGTCGCGGCGGTTGGCGACAAGGCCAAGCTGGAGGTGACCATTCCCGCCGGCGATCTCGTCCTGTCGCCGAGGGTGGCCTTGCGTGCGCCGAAAGAGACGCGGCGGACCCATGTTCCCGTCGACGAGGCGGCGCTGAGGGCCGGCAGCCACCACGGCGCGACCTATTATCAGCTCGCCGCCTTCCTGGACGCCGTGCACGGCCGCGGGCCGGTGCAGGTGAGCGCCGAGGACGGGCTGAAGGCGGTAATCATGGGTGCGGCGGCGGAGCTCAGCGCTCGGGAACGCCGGCTGGTGCAGATCGACGAGCTGGGGTGAGACGCTAAATCCTTGCCGAATAAGGGGATTCCCCGCCCCCTTGCGGGGCGGGGTTAGGGGCGGGGGTGCGCCGCCTCAAGGCGGCGACGGGCATGGCCGGCCTATCTCAAAATCCAACGCTCCAGCGCTGACACCCCCATCCCCAAACCCCTTCCCCGCAAGGGGGAAGGGGCTCTTGGAGATCACCCGTCGAATTATGCAACAAGTCCCCGCAAGCGGAAGGGGCTTTGAGCGCCGCGCCCGGCGAGCGCGTTGCATTCGCCTGAGCCGGTGGTGAGCGCTGTCAGCCTGCGGACAGCCCCAATCGAAACTCTGTCGAAGACCGGAAGACTTCGCCGGGCCTGAGCAGGATGGACGGGAAGGCGGGGTGGTGGGGCGCATCGGGGAAGTGCTGGGTCTCCAGCGCGATCCCGCCCCATTTCGGATAGGGGTGGCCTGACTTGCCCGCCGCCCCGCCGGCCAGGGAATTGCTGGTATAGACCTGCAGTCCCGGCTGGGTGGTGAAGACTTCAAGGGTTCGGCCGGACACCGGCTCTGACAGCGTGGCGGCGCGCGCCAGACCCTCTCCGGAGCCGCGCAGGACGAAATTATGGTCGAGCCCGCCGACCAGCGCGATCTGCGGATCGGCCGCATCGATCACGCGCTCACGCAGACGGCTGGCTGAGCGAAAGTCGAGCGGCCCACCCTCGACCGGACGGATTTCGCCGGTCGGCAGTAGGTTCGCGTCCACCGGCGTGAAGGCGTCCGCCTCGACCCGTAGCCGATGGTCCAACGCCTCGCCCGCGCCTTCGCCGGCCAGGTTCCAATAGGCGTGGCTGGTCAGGTTGATGACGGTCGGCCGGGTCGTGGTCGCTTCGAAGTTCAGGCGAAGGGCGTTGGCCGCGCTCAGGCCGTAGAGCGCATCGACCCGGACCGCGCCGGGAAAGCCCTGGTCGCCGTCGGGGCTTTCCAGCGACAGGTGCAGGCGGTCCGGCGCGGCGGCCTCGACCGTCCAGAGCAGGCCGTGGAAGCCGCCATCGCCGCCGTGCAAGGTGTTGCGCCCGCTGTTGCGCGCCAAAAGATAGGTGACGTCGTCGATGACGATCCGGCCCTCGGCGATGCGGTTGGCGCAGCGGCCGATCAGGGCGCCCAGGTGCGGCCGGTTGACGACATAGGGGCCGAGGTCGGCGAAACCGAGCGCGACGTCCGCCACGCGTCCGTCCCGGTCAGGCGCGAAGAGCCGCTGGATGACGCCGCCGAGGGTCAGGATGTCGACCGCGATGCCGCCGGACCGCTGCAGCCGATGCCGCTCGACGGCGCGGCCGTCGGGCAGGGTTCCGAAAATCTCCATGCCGCCCATCAATTCGCGCCCGCGCTCATCGTCAAGCTGAAGCCGGCGGCTTGTCTCGCCGTCAAGGCTCGTATTTGGTCGGCGCGCATGCCCAGCGCTTCTTCGACCCTTGCCGCGTCGTCCCGGAGGCCCATCTCGCCGGAGGAGATCGGCCGGCGTTTCCGCGACCGGTTCGGCGGGATTCCGCGCCTCTTCCAGGCGCCGGGACGCATCAACATCATCGGCGAACACACCGACTATAGCGGCGGCCTGGTCATGCCGGCGGCCATCGACCGGCGCTGCCTGATCGCCGCGGCGCCCAACGGCTCGCGCCGACTGACGGTGGTCGCCGGAGTCTTCGCCGATGAGGCGCGGGCCGATCTCGACGCGCTGGCGCCGGGGCGGGGCTGGATGGACTATGTGGCGGGGGTCGCCTCGGTGCTGATGGCCGATGGCGTGGCCGTCCCCGGCGCCGACCTCTGGATCGAGAGCGACGTGCCGATCGGCGCGGGCGTGAGCTCTTCCGCGGCCATCGAGGTGGCCACGGTCCATGCCCTCCTGGCCCTCACCGGGCGCACCGCCGACGGGGCTCAGATCGCGCGCTGGGCCCAGGCGGCGGAGAACGACTTCGTCGGCATGCCGTGCGGGATCATGGATCAGTTCGCCTCGGCCAATGGCGTGGCCGGCGGCGCCATGCTGCTCGACTGCGCGACGCTGAAGGCCGAGCCGGTCCGCCTGCCCGAGGCGGCGAGTTTTCTGCTGGTCGATTCCAGGGTCCGCCACGCCCATGTCGACGGCGAATACCGCGCCCGCCGCAAGGATTGCGAGACGGCGGCCCGCCTGCTGGGCGTCGCCAGTCTGGGCGAGGTGACCGAGGCCGCGCTTGCCGGTGCGCTCAAGCGCCTGCCGCCGGGGCCGGCCAGGCGTTGCCGCCATGTGGTGAGCGAGAACGGCCGCGTGCGCCGGGCCGCCGAGGCGCTGGGGCGCGGCGACCTCGTGGCGCTCGGCGAACTGATGAACCGCTCCCACGCCAGCCTGCGCGACGACATGCAGGTCAGCACAGGCGAGGTCGACCGTCTGGCGGCGATCGCCCAGGCGACGCCAGGCGTGTTCGGTGCGCGCATGATGGGCGGCGGTTTCGGCGGCTGCGTCATCGCCCTGGTCGACGCCGCCAAGGCGAAGGCCGCTAGCGAGGCCATTCAAGGCGCCTATGGCGAGGCCATCGGCAAGCGCCCGGACGCCTTCGTTTGTCGCGCGGTCGCCGGCGCCGGCGAGATCGTTGCGTGAGCGGCAAGCGCGCCGAGCGGCGGCTCAACCGGCTCACCGGCGACTGGGTGCTGGTCTCGCCGCAGCGGCTGGTGCGGCCCTGGCAGGGCGACGTCGGCGCGACCGCGACGGGCCCCGGCCCGCATCACGATCCCGACTGCTATCTCTGCCCCGGCAACGCCCGCGTCGGCGGCGCGAAGAACCCGGACTATGCGGGCGTCTACGTCTTCGACAACGACTTCCCGGCCCTGTCGCCGCCCGGCGACGGCGCGGCGGCGCCACCCGATCCCTTGCTGGTCTCGGAGCCGCAATCCGGTGTCTGCCGCGTCGTCTGCTACACGCCGGACCACAGCCAGACCATGGCGCACATGCCGGTCAAGGCCATCCGCGCCGTCGTCGACGTCTGGACGGCCCAGTCGATCGAGCTCGACGCTCGGCCGGACATCGGCGCGGTGACTCTCTTTGAAAATCGCGGCGCAATGATGGGGGCGAGCAATCCGCACCCGCACGGGCAGATCTGGGCCACCTCCAGCCTTCCCAACGAACTGGCGCGGGAAGACGCCCGCCAGCGTGATTGGTTCGAACGGCATGGCGAGCCGCTGCTGAGCGCCTATCTGCGCCGCGAACTGGAGGCCGGCGAACGGATCGTGGTCGAGAACGGGGCCTTCGTCGGCCTCGTGCCTTATTGGGCGACCTGGCCGTTCGAGACCCTGGTCCTGCCGCGCCGCGCGGTGAGCGGCCTGGACCGGCTGGACGAGGCCGAACGCGACGCGCTGGCCGATCTGCTCGGCCGGCTGACCGGCGCCTATGACGCCCTGTTCGCCACGGCCTGCCCCTATTCGATGGGCTTTCACCAGCGGCCGTCCAAGGCCGAGGAGGACGCCCATTTCGTCATGCACGCGCACTTCTATCCGCCCTTGCTGCGCTCGGCGACGATCCGCAAGTTCATGGTCGGCTTCGAGAT
Source organism: Caulobacteraceae bacterium (assembly GCA_965277425.1). Taxonomy (GTDB): domain Bacteria; phylum Pseudomonadota; class Alphaproteobacteria; order Caulobacterales; family Caulobacteraceae; genus Poindextera. The sequence continues at coordinate 1,725,249 of CBDICR010000007.1, read as the reverse complement.
GCTGGCCATGCCGCAGCGCGACCTGACGGCCGAGGACGCCGCCGCGCGGCTGAAGGCCGTGGTCGAGGGGAGGGGCGCGTGAGCGGCTGGCTGCGGCTCGACGGCGGCGGGCAGACGCTCGTTCTGCAGGCGCGGACCGGTCCGCCGCGGCCGGTCTATTGGGGCGAGCGGCTGCCGGCCGCGCTCGACGAGGCCGGGTTGGCTGTCCTGGCCGAGCGCGCCACCCCGCACGGCATGCTGGACGGCGGCGAGGGGCTGGACCTTTTTCCGGAAGCCGGGCGCGGCTTCACCGGCCATCCGGCGCTGGAATGCCATCGCGACGATGGCCAGTTCGTCACCCAGCTTGCCCTGATCGAGGCCGCGCCGCGCCCCAATGGCGTCGAGATCCGGCTCGCCGACGCCGCGGCCGGGCTCGAGGTCGCCCTGACCATCGAGATGGACGCGGAGACCGGCGTCGTCGCCTTCCGCGGCCGGGTCCGCAACCTTGCCGCGACGCCGCTGCATCTGGACTGGGTCGCCGCCGCGGCCCTGCCGTCCGCCCATGACGAGGCGCTGGTCTTCGACGGGCGCTGGGCGAAGGAATTCCGCACCGTGCGCCAGAGGGTGGCCACCGGCCTTTTGGTCAAGGAGAACCGCACCGGTCGGACCTCGCACCATTCGCCGCCCTTTCTGGTGGTCGGCGCGCCGGGCTTCGGGGAGCACCACGGCGATGTGCTCGGCGTCCATTTCGCCTGGAGCGGCGATCATCGCCTGCTGGTCGAGCGACTGCGCGACGGCCGGCTGCAGGTCCAGGCGGGCGAGCTGTTCTGGCCGGGCGAAATGACGCTGGGCGCGGGCGAGACCTATGAGACGCCGAGCCTCTACGCCGTCAGGTCAGCGGACGGCCTGAACGGTCTTTCGGCGCGGCTGCATCCCTTCGTGCGCCGCCGCATCCTGGGCGACCGGCTGAGCGCCAGGCCGCGGCCGGTCAACTTCAACACCTGGGAGGCGGTCTATTTCCGCCACGATCTCGAAGAGCTGAAGGCCCTGGCCGAGGCCGCCGCCAAGGTCGGGGCCGAGCGCTATGTCCTGGACGACGGCTGGTTCAAGGGCCGGCCCAACGACACCAGGGGCCTGGGCGACTGGACCGCCGATCCGGTCAAATACCCGGGTGGCCTGGGTCCGCTGGTCGACCATGTGCGCGGTCTCGGACTGGAGTTCGGGCTCTGGGTCGAGCCGGAGATGGCCAATGCCGAGTCCGACCTGCTGCGCGCCCATCCCGACTGGATCCTCGGCGTTGCCGGCCGCGAGCAGCCGCTCGGCCGGGGCCAGTACGTGCTCGACCTGACGCGGCCGGAGGTGGCCGAGCATCTCTTCGCCCAGATCGACGCGCTGCTGAGCGACCACGCCATCGGCTACCTCAAATGGGACATGAACCGCGACCTGACCCACCCGGCCAGCGGCGGCCGCCCGGCCAGCCATCGCCAGACCCTAGCGGTCTACGCCCTGATCGACCGCATCCGCGCCGCCCATCCCGGCGTCGAGATCGAGTCCTGCGCCTCCGGCGGCGGCCGGGCCGATTACGAGATCCTGCGCCGCACCGACCGCATCTGGACCTCGGACTGCAACGACCCGATCGAGCGCCAGCCGATCCAGCGCGGCTTTTCGATCTTCTTCCCGCCGGAGGTCATGGGCGCCCATGTGGCGTCGGGCGTCAACCACACCACCGGCCGCCGTTCCAGCCTTGATATGCGCGCCCTGACGACCCTCTTCGGGCACATGGGCATCGAGGCCGATGTGCGGGCCTTTTCGCCGGCGGAATTCGCCGCGCTGCAGGGCTGGATCGGCGTCTACAAGACGCACAGGGCGCTGCTCCACCATGGCCAGGTGGTGCGCCAGGCCTATGCCGACCCGAACGCGGTCGCGACAATGATCGTCGATGACACAGGCGCACTGGCCAGCCTCGCCCAGCTCGACACGCCGGCCTATGCCACGCCCGAGCCCTTGCGCTTGGTCGGCCTGGATCTGGACAGCCTCTATCGCGTGCGCCTGCTCAACCCGCCGCGCCCGCCGGGTTCTGGGATGAAGGTCGCGCCGGCGCTGACCTCAGGCGCGGTCGTCGAGGCGAGCGGCCGCATGATCGAGACCCTGGGTCTGCCCCTGCCGATCCTGCGCGCCGGCGCCATCGCCGTCTTCCACCTCGAGCGGGCGGCGCGTTGACGCGCGTCGGGCAAGCCGAATATATCGGGCGCACCAGGCCGACCCAAAGGTCTCATCATCCATCGGGGGTCAGCCATGGCCGTTAAAGGCCCTTTCGTTCAGCGCCTTATTCGCCGGGTCTATTATAAATACTATGCCCGCAACCTGCTGTTCGAACTGCAGGTTCGCGCCCGCGCCGACTCCGCCGACTATGTCGAGGCGCACATGCCGGAGGCGGTGGTGTTCGAGAACGGCGAGGATTTCCGCCTGCATTGCCTGAGCCGCGCGCCCGCCGGCGCGGTGCTGGAATTCGGCGTCGCCTCCGGCCGTTCGATAACCGCCCTGGCCAACGCCTCGGCCGGCCAGATCGTCCACGGCTTCGATTCCTTCGAGGGCCTGCCCGAGGACTGGGCCGGTCACGTCGAGCGCAAGGGCGCCTTCAGCCAGAAGGGCGTCCTGCCCCAGGTTCCGGCCAATGTCCGGCTGCACAAGGGCTGGTTCAAGGACACCATCGGCGCCTGGCGGGCCGAGAACCCCGACAAGATCGGCTTCATGCACGTCGATTGCGACCTCTACTCGTCGACCCACGACGTGCTGTGGTCGCTGCGCGATCGCCTGCAGGTCGGGACCGTGATCGTGTTCGACGAGTACTTCAACTATCCGAACTGGCGCCAGCACGAGGCGCGGGCGCTGAAGGAGTTCGTCGCCGAATTCGGGATCACCTATCGCTACATCGCCTTCACCGCCATGGACGGCAGCGTCGGCATCGAGATTCTCGAGGCTTGATCGGCGCGCAGGGGCTTGGCGCTGCGTATCAGAGGCCCTCCCCCTCGATGGGGGAGGGTTGGGTGGGGGTGTGGCCGCCGGGTATGACGATGAACGCAAGTGGGCGCCGGCGCCCGACAGCGCCGTCTCATCCGCGCACTGCCAACACCCCTGTACCGGTGGATGGGCGGTTATGATTAGCTGACCGCCTCGGGCAACTGATCGAGAGCAGCCATTGCACCCAACCCTGCCCTTCCCCCATTGAGGGGGACGGGTTCCGAGCGGGTTCTAGCAGGGGCCTGCGCTCGACTCCTGTTGGGAAGCCCCGACAAGTCTCGTTAGGTCAAATCTGATATAGATCGCCATGTCGAGCGGCTACCTCAAGGACGAAGCCATGACGGATGCTCAACTCATCGAATTTGAAGACGGCGGCGGCAACGTCTTTGAGGATATTGCCTTCGATACGGCGACCGCTGACCGACTCACGCACAAGGCGGAACTCGTCAATGTCCTCTATCGCTATCAGCAGGAGCGCAATCTCAGCCAAGTTGAATTCAGCCGGCTTGTCTGCATTCCGCAGCCTCGTCTTTCCAAGCTCTACAGTGGCAAGATTGCCGGAATGTCGACCGACAAACTTTTAGACGCCATCGCCAAGCTGGGGGGCCACATAACAATCCGCGTCGAGCCTCACCCAGATCCGGCAGAGGCCGGTCGAGTAGACATGGAGCTAGCCTGAAGGGGGCGGAGGAGGCGGCCTCTGCGTGGACGGCCGTTTGAACCTGGCCGTGACGACGAGCCCTAGCATGACGGCCCCGAAGGCCGCCATGACTGCGCCCCAGGCCAGGTCGATGTTGACGCCCGCGGTGCGCGCCGAAGACGCCGCGGCGTCGCCGGTAAGGCCGTACCCGGCGACCAGGACGCCGATGGCCAGGAAGAGCAGGCCGATGGGCAGGCGCACGTCGAAAACCATGGTCGCTCCTAGCTCAGTATTGTTTAGCCCGATGCGCCGCCACCACCTCCCTTCTCCCGCGAGGGGAGAAGGGGTGCCGAGATCGGCTGCTAGCTCAAAGGCCATGGCCGGCTCCTAGCGGAAGATGATGTTGAGGGCGAGGGCGGCGGTCAGCATGATGACGCCGAGGGTGACGGGGCTCATGAACCAAGGCCCGCGCTCGGCGCCGATCCGGGGCGTCAGCGAATAGACCAGTCCGGCCAGCTGCGCCTGCGGCTTCGGACGCGTCATCAGGCTGACGGCGATGGTGACGACGAAACAGGCGCTCCAGGCCCAGATGGCGGTCCAGAAGTTCTGGGCCATCTCGCTGGGATAGGTGTGGATCACGGCCAGCCAGCCGCCCTTGACGCCGGCGACCTCGTCCAGCGGCAGGGTCAGGCCGTGGTGCAGGGCCGCAACCAGCGTGCCGACGGCTAGGCCCGTAAAGGCGCCATGGCCGGTGGTCCGCTTCCAGAACATGCCGAGCAGGAAGGTGGCGAAGACCGGCGCATTGACGAAGGCGGCCAGCAGCTGGACCAGGTCCATGATGTTGTTGAACTGGCTGGCCAGATAGGCCGCGCCCACCGAGGCGAAGATGCCGAAGGCGGTCGCCAGCCGCCCGACCCTCAGATAGTGCCGGTCCGGCGCGCTTGGCCTCAAGTAGGCCTGGTAGATGTCGTAGGTCCAGACGGTGTTGAAGGCGGTGACATTGCCCGCCATCCCGGACATGAAGCTGGCCAAAAGCGCGGTCAGCCCGACGCCCAGCATGCCGGTCGGGAAGTCGCGCAGCAGGAGGTTCGGCGTCGCCAGGTCGTAGTCGAGCTCGGGCCGGCCGCGCGCATCCAGCATCGGCTTGCCGGTGGCGGAATCGATCTTGATCGGGATGACGCCGGGCGGGTGATGCACGACGGCGCCGACCGCGCTCGGCGGGCTGGCGGCCTTGGCCGCGCGATCCGGCGCGGCGGTCAGGGCGACGGCGATCAGGCCGGGCAGGATGACCAGGAAGGGGAAAAACATCTTCACCCCCGCCGCGATCAGCGGCGTGCGCCGGGCCGCCGACATGGAGTTGGCCGCCATGGCGCGCTGGACCACCAAAAAGTCCGTGCACCAGTAGCCGAACGACAGCACGAACCCCAACCCCATGGTCAGGCCGAACCAGTCGACCCCCAGCCGGTTGGTCGAGGCGTGCGCCATGCCGGCCCAGGCGTGGGTGTAGCTGGGCCCCAGGCTCGTCTGCAGCCCATGCCAGCCGCCGACCTGGCGCAGGCCCAGCCAGACCAGCGGCGCAAAGCCGGCGACGATCAGGAAGAACTGCAGCACCTCGTTGTAGATCGCCCCGCGCAGGCCGCCCATATAGATATAGACCAGCACCACCAGGGCCGCCGTCACCACCGCGACGTGGAAGATCCAGGCCTGGGGCAGGCCCAGCCGCGCGAACGGCGCGTCGAAGACGTGCAGGGTCTGGATCAGCTTGGCCATGGCGTACATCGAGATTCCCGACGAGACGATGGTCATCAAAGCGAAGGTGATGGCGTTCAGCGCCCGGGTCTTCTCGTCGAAGCGCATGCGCAGGTATTCGGGCGCCGAGCGGGCCTTGGAGCCGTAATAGAAGGGCATCATGAAGACGCCGATGAAGACCATCGCCGGTATGGCGCCGATCCAATAGAAGTGGGCGGTGGCGATGCCGTACTTGGCGCCCGAGGCGCCCATGCCGATCACCTCTTGCGCGCCCAGATTGGCCGAGATGAAGGCCAGGCCGCAGACCCAGGCCGGAATCGCCCGCCCGGCCAGGAAGAACTCATTGCCGCTGCTGGCCCGCCGCGCCGCGACGATCCCGATGCCCAGCACGAAGGCCAGGTAGAGGCCCATGACGGCCCAGTCGACGACGCCTAGGTGCATCTAGGGCGACCCGGGGGCGGAGCTTTGAGCCTGCCGATCCCGCGCGCGCCTTCTCCCCTCGCGGGAGAAGGTGGCCCCCTGGAAGGGGGTCGGATGAGGGGCCGCGCCGGCGTTTGGGACGAGCGCCCGCAGGCTGAATGTGGAGAGCGCGGCGCGGCCCCTCATCCGACGGGTCTCCGACCCGCCACCTTCTCCCGCGAGGGGAGAAGGGGCGCGGTGGCGGCGCCGAGGCTAGTCACGGGGTCGTCTCCTTGAACACGTGCAACGCCGCATACTGCAGCAGCAGCACCGTCTTGGCGTCGCGGATGCGGCCGTCGGCGATCATGGCCAGGGCCTCGTCGAAGCCCAGCTCCATGACCCCGATATCCTCCCCCTCGTCATGCACCCCGCCGCCGTCGCCGACCTTCATGTCCGGCTCGTACTCGGCGATGAAGAAGTGCAGCGTCTCGGTCACCGACCCCGGGCTCATGAAGCATTCGAAGATTTTTTCGATCGCCCCCAGCCGATAGCCGGTCTCCTCCTCGACCTCGGCGCGAATGCGCGCCTCGGGCGCAGCCTCGCCCAGCAACCCCGCGGGCGCCTCGATCATCAGCCCGTCATAACCGTTCACATAGGCCGGATAGCGGAACTGCCGCGTCCGGATCACGCTGCGTCGCGCCCGGTTATAGGCCAGCAGCGTCACCCCGTTGCCGCGGTCATAGGTCTCGCGGGTCTGGGTCTGCCAGCTGCCGTCGTCGCGCCGCCATTCGAAGGTGGTCTTCTTCAGCACATAGTGGTCGTCGGACAGCACGCGCACGGCCTGAACGCGGATACGGTCGGCGAGGCTCATCGACGTGGCTCGTGCAGGCGGCTAGCGGCCGGTGAACTCGGCCGGGCGCTTTTCCATGAAGGCGCGCATGCCCTCGGCGGCGTCCTTCGAGCGCATCAGCGGCAAAAGCTGCAAAAAGACGTGGTGGACGTGGTCGTTGAAGGTCTCGTTCAGCCCCATGCGCATCATTTTCTTCGAGGCCTGCACGGCCAGCGGCGCGTTGGCGGCGATCTCCAGCGCCAGGGCGCGGGCGGCGCTCGCCAGGTCGGCCTCGGGGACGACGCTCGAGACCAGGCCCATCTCCAGGCACTGGTCGGCGCTCAGGGTGCGGCCGGTGAAGATCAGCTCGGCCGCCTTCGCCCAGCCGATCAGCCGCGGCAAAAACCAGGTGCCGCCGCTTTCAGGCACGATGCCGCGCTTGGTGAAGGCCGCGGCCATCTTGGCGCCCGTGGCCATCAGCCGGATGTCGCAGCCCAGCGCCGTATCCATGCCATAACCGGCCGCCGAGCCGTTCAGCGCGCAGATGGTCGGCTTGCCCATGTTGAACAACACCGTCGGCGGCGTATTGCGCAGGTCCAGATCGACCGCGTTGCTGGCCCCCGCCGTGATGCCGCCGCTCTCGGACGGCCGCGTCACCTCGGTCAGGTCCAGCCCGGCGCAAAAGGCCCGCCCCGTCCCGGTCAGGATCACCACCCGCACCTCCCGGTCGGCGTCCGCCTCGAGCAGCCGCTCGGTGAGCTGGCTCAGCATGGCGCGGGAGATGGTGTTCATCCGCTCCGGCCGGTTCAGCGTGATGGTCGCGATGCGGTCAGCGACCGCATAGAGCACCTCGTCGCCCTGGGCCTGCACGGCCGCCGGAGCCTTTGATTGAACTGCTGTGGCCATGGTGGGCGCCTCCCGTGGTGAGCTCGGCATCGGGCGGGGGAAGTCGCGGGTTGTCAACCTCCAGGGTCGCTAAGCCGTCGCGCTCGGCCGGCCCTTGTCAGCAAAATCCCTGATCGGCGAGCCAGTCCTTGAAGAGATCGATCCACTTATCCGACGGCAGCCCTTGCTTCACCATGCCGAAGCCGTGCTGACCGCGACGATAGATGTGCAGTTCGGCCGAGCGCCCGGCGTCGGTCCAGTCGGAATAGAGGCGCTCGACCACCCGGTAGAGCAAAAGGTCGTCCTGTGCGATCACGGTGAACATCGGCGGTGCATCGTCCGGCACGGGCCGGCCCAGCGTCTCGCCGCCATAGATCGGCGCCACGAAGGCGAGCGGCGCTGCGCGCGGGTCGACCGCCACGTCGGCGACCAGGAAGGCGCCGGCGGAAAAGCCGATCATGCCGATCTTGCCGGGCTCCAGACCCCATTCGCCGGCGCGCTCGCGGACGATCGCGATCGCCCGGCGGCCGTCATCGGCCGCCGCTTCGCGCGCGGCGCGGATCGTCTCATAGGGCACGACCTCGCCCATGGCGCGGAACGCCGTGCGCGCCTTCCGGGTCGCATCGATCTGCGCATAGAGCTGCAGCATCTCGGCGTCATAGTCCGCCTGCGCCGCGGGCGTGCCGCGCACGCGATACTTCAGCAGAAAGGCGGTGTAGCCATGCGCCGTCAGCCAGCGCACGACCTCGGTCCCTTCGTGCTCCCAGGCCAGCATGCGCCAGCCGCCGCCCGGGCAGACGATCACCCCGACGCCATTCGGCTTGCCGTTCGTCGGCCGAAACATGCCCAGCGTCGGCTCCGACACGTTGCGCAGGATCGTGGCCTCGCCGGCGACGCCGACGGGCGCGCGGATTTCGACCTCGGGCCCAACGCCCTCCAGCGCCGACGGCGGCCCGTCAGGCCAGAGGCGGATGATTTCGTCGGGCGGGGGGTCCTGGGTCACGGGCGGCTCTCGATGGTCAGAGTTTTGCTTTAAACGGCTACCGACAAGGTGCGCGCTTCCATTTGTTTTATGGGCTCATCGGGCCCGAGAGAGCGAGCCCATGTCAATCCTTGGAGGTAACACGGCCACACGAACGTGGCCCGAGATCGTCCCGCCCGATTGGTTCGCTTGTGAAAGCCCCTTGCAATTCCAGCCGACCAAGCGGATATGGTCGCGCAGGAACATAGCGAGAACATCAGGTAAGGCTGGTGAAAGCGCACAGCTTGGCGATCCTTGCATTTCTGGCGCCGTTACACGCGTGGGCTGCCGACCCGGGCTGCAAAACAAACCCCGGCTTGATCGGTCACTGCCGATGGATTCGCGGCAGTCTGGGCCTTTCCGTGGACGCGTGGCTGACACTCGTCCCCGATGGTCACCGGCCGTGGATTCTTGTTCGACCGCCGCCTCACAGCAGCCAAGACATCGCCTACAGCGTCGGCAGAGTCATGGTGAGGGCGATAGACAAAACAGGACAAGTCGAAACGCACGTTCGTGGACTGTTCGAAGCCTGCCCCATCCCCGCCGACCACAACAGGTATGGTCTAAAGCAAGCCTGCATCGCCGCCGGCTCTCACCTTTCGATCGACCCGAACTAACCGCTTATTCCGTGCAGTGGCCGCCGTGTATAAATGGGGACGCGTACGACTTCTGATCAGGCCAGCGATTGGTCGATAGTCGAGTTGGTGTGTGCCCCCATTTCCAGGGTCAACAAGGCGCCTATAATAGATGCCGAGCCGCTCAGCTGCAAACTTCCAGTAACTGTCGAAGACTTTAGTGGCGGAGTCGAAATTGATCATTGGGAGATTTCGCCCCAAGCTAACCCCGCTGCAGACGTGGCTCCCCGGTACCTAAGCGCTGGCTCCAGCACGACTCTGTCTCCCTCGATTTTTAAGGTAGCACGAGTCGTGCTGGCTCGGTTGCCTCTCGGCCCGCGGTAGGCTCGTACGGTGGCCATCCCCACCCACCATTTGACAACCCCCGCTCCCCGCTCTAGCGCCGCATACGGGCGCGCACGGAAAGAGGCGGCGAGGAATGCACTACAAGGAGTTGAAGACGGCATGGGCGGAGCTGATCGCGCCGGGGGCCATGTTCGAGATCGAGGAGATCGAGGTTCGCGGGCAAAAGATCCGCAGCTTCAGGACCGCGCCGCCGAACATCCGGGCGCTGTGGCTGTCCACGGCCCAGTTCGCCGACCGTGAGTACATCATCTATCAGGACGAGCGGCTGACCTACGCCCAGGCCCACGCCCAGGTCGCGGCGGTGGCCAATTGGCTGATGGCCCAGGGCGTCGAGCCCGGCGACCGTGTCGCCATCGCCATGCGCAACTATCCGGAATGGATGCTGATCTACTGGGCCTGCGTCTCGATCGGTGTCGCCGCGGTCGGCATGAACGCCTGGTGGGTGACCGAGGAGATGGCGTTCGCGCTGAAGGACTCCGCGCCCAAGGTGGTGTTCGCCGACGCCGATCGGCTAGCCCGCATCCTGGAGCGGCCGGAGACCGCCGCGCGCTCGAAGCTGGTCGCGGTGCGCGCCGCGGCGCCGGCCGGGGTCACGCCCTGGGCCGAGGTCGTCGCCCAGAGCGGCGCCATGCCGGACGTGAGCGTCGATCCCGACGCCGACGCCTGCATCTTCTACACCTCCGGCACGACCGGCTTTCCGAAGGGGGCGCAGCTGACCCAGCGCGGCTGCGTCGCCAACCTGTTCAACATCATGTTCTCCGGCCAGGTGCAGGCGCTGGCGACCGCGCGGGCCACCGGCGTCGCGCCCGATCCGAACGCGCCGCTGCCTGTGCCCATCGCGCTGATCACCACGCCGCTGTTCCACGTCACCGCCAACAATTGCGGCGCCTATGCGGTCAGCGCCGCCGGCGGCAAGATGATCTTGATGTACCGCTGGGACGCCGGCGAGGCGCTGAAGCTGATCGAGCGCGAGCGGGTGACGGTGATGAGCGGCGTGCCGGTGATGGCGCGCGAGCTGCTCAGCCATCCGGACTTCGACGCCATCGACACCTCCAGCCTGATGACGCTCGGCGGCGGCGGCGCACAGCTGCAGCCGGACCTGGTCGCCAAGATCGACTCCCAGGTCGCCACCGCCCGGCCCAACACCGGCTATGGCATGACCGAGACCTGCGGCATCATCACCGCCGTCGCCGCCGACTTCTTCGTCGACAAGCCGGCCAGCGTCGGCCCGGCCATGCCCAGCTTCGAGGTCAAGTGCGTCGACGACGACGGCCAGACCGTGCCGGCGGGCGAGGTCGGCGAGCTGTGGGTCAAGGGCGCGCCGGTGATCAAGGGCTATATCAACCGCCCGGAAGCCACGGCGGACTCGATCACCGACGGCTGGCTGCACACCGGCGACGTGGCGCGGGTCGACGAGGACGGCTTCATCTTCATCGTCGACCGCAAGAAGGACATGGTGCTGCGCGGCGGCGAGAACGTCTATTGCGCCGAGGTGGAGGCGAGCGTCTACCAGCACGAGGCGGTGGCCGAATGCTGCGTCTTCGGCGTGCCGGACGCGCGCCTGGGCGAGGAGGTGGCGGCGGCGGTCGTGCTGCATCCGGGCCGGACGCTCGACGCCGAGGCCCTGCGCGCGCACCTCGCCACGCGCCTGTCGCGGCACAAGATCCCGCGCTACATCTGGCTCCTGAGCGCGCCCATCCCGCGCAACGCCAACGGCAAGTTCCTCAAGCGCGACCTGCGCGAGACGCTGAAGCTCGAGGCGGCGGCGTAGTGGCTCCCGGCTGGCCAGCTGCAAGTCGCTGCGCCGGTTCGTCTGTGCACGGAGAAAGATGCCGCCCAGTACCCCTTCCCCCTCGCGGGGAAGGGGTTGGGGATGGGGGTGTCGCGGAGGACTCGGCTGGGACAACCCTTCGCAAGCCCGTCGCCGCCTTCGGCGGCGCACCCCCCCCGGCCCCTCCCCGCAAGGGGGAGGGGAGGTGAACGTCCGGCGCGGACTGGGGAAGCGTTGCGGTGATTGAAGGGCCCGCCGATCTCGACCTGATCACGCTCGGGCGCTCCAGCGTCGACCTCTATGGCGAGCAGGTCGGCGGGCGGCTGGAGGACATGGGCTCGTTCGCCAAATATATCGGCGGCAGCCCGACCAATACGGCGGTCGGCGCGGCGCGGCTGGGCCTGGCCGCGGCCCTGATCACCCGCGTCGGCGCCGACCATTTCGGCCGCTTCATCCTCGAAGAGCTGACCCGCGAAGGCGTCGACGTGCGCGCCGTGGCCACCGATCCGAAGCGGCTGACGGCGCTGGCCATCCTCGGCATCCGCGACCGCGAGCAGTTCCCGCTGCTCTTCTACCGCCAGGACTGCGCCGACATGGCGATCGAGGCGGCGGACATCGACCCGGCCTTCATCGCCTCGGCCAGGGCGGTGCTGATCAACGGCACGCACCTGTCGGCGCCCAACGTCTTCGAGGCCAGCCTGCGGGCAGCGATCCTGGCGAAAGCGGCGGGACGCAAGGTGGTGTTCGACATCGACTATCGTCCGGTGCTCTGGGGCCTGACCGCGCCGGACCTGGGCGAAAACCGCTTTGTCGCCGACGCCGGGGTCACCGCGCGCTTAAGCCAGGTGGTCGGCCTCTGCGACCTGATCGTCGGCACCGAGGAGGAGTTCCAGATCCTCGGCGGCGAGGCCGACACGGTCGGGGCGCTGCGGGCGGTGCGCCGCGCCACCGAGGCGGTGCTGGTCTGCAAGCGCGGGGCGCAGGGCTGCGTCGCCTTCGCCGGCGAGGTGGGCGCCGATCTTACCGGCGGCGTCGCCCGCGCCGGGTTCGAGATCGAGGTGTTCAACGTGCTGGGCGCGGGCGACGCCTTCATGAGCGGCTTTCTGCTCGGCTGGCTGCGCGATGAGCCGCTCGACGTCGCCTGCGACTACGCCAATGCCTGCGGCGCCCTCGTCGTCTCGCGCCATGGCTGCGCCCCGGCCATGCCGAGCTGGTGGGAGCTGGACGCCTTCCTGACCGGCGGCCCGCGCCCGCATCGGCTGCGCGAGGATGCGGCGCTCGAGCACCTGCACTGGGCGAGCACGCGGCGGCCGGACTATCCGGCGCTCTACGTTCTGGCCATGGACCACCGCAGCCAGTTCGACGATATGGCCGCCGAGCTCGGCGTCGATGCGGCGCGCGTCGCGGGCTTCAAGGCGCTCGCCCTGGCGGCGGTCGATCGCGTTGCGGGCGGCGATCCGCGGTTCGGCCTTTTGCTCGACGGCCGTTTCGGCGCTGAGGCCCTGGCGCGGGCGGCGGACTATCCCTACTGGGTCGGCCGGCCGATCGAGGTTCCGGGCTCGCGACCGGTCGAATTCGAAGGCGGCGCGGACGTGGCCGCGACCTTGCGCGAATGGCCGCTGCGCCAGACGGTCAAGTGCCTGGTGTTTTATCACCCGGACGATAATGTGGCGCTGAGGGAGTGTCAGGAGCGCCAGCTGCTTCGGCTGTTCGACGCCTGCCGCAAGACCCGCCACGAGTTGCTGCTGGAGATCATCGCCGCGCCGAACGGCCCGGTGGACGCCTCCACCGTCGCGCGCGTGATGTCGCGCATCTATGACCTCGGCATCCGCCCCGACTGGTGGAAGCTGGAGCCGAACGCCGACCCGGCCGTCTGGCGCGCCATCGCCGGGACCATCCAGGGACGCGACCCGATGTGTCGAGGCGTTGTGCTGCTCGGCCTGGCGGCGCAAACCGAGGCCCTGGTCGCCGCCTTCCGCGCCGCGACGCCGTTCAAGATCGTCAAGGGTTTCGCCGTGGGCCGCACCCTCTTCGCCGAGCCGGCCAGGGCCTGGCTCACAGGCGCCATCGACGACGCGGCGGCCGTCGACGCCCTGGCGGGCAATTTCAGCGCGCTGGTTGAGGCCTGGCGCGCGGCCAAAGGCGCTGTTTCGGCGCCGGTTCTGCTGGAAAGCGAGAGCCGATGAATCCCAATTCGCTCATCCCCACGAAGGCGGGGACCCAGGTTTTTTCTGGACCGCTGTGCGCGCGGCCACGCTTGAAAGATCGAACCACGAAAAACACGAACGAACACGAACGGGGCTGCATCAACGCCCTGTCCGAACTGGACCGTTCGTGTGCGTTCGTGTTTTTCTTGGTTCAAAAAAGCCTGGGTCCCCGCCTTCGCGGGGATGAGCGGGTTATAGTTCGAGCCCTGGTAAACTAGGATGGCGCCCGTTATCCGTCTCACCGCCGCCCAGGCGCTGGTGCGCTATCTCGGCGCCCAGTATGTCGAGATCGACGGGACCGAGACGCCCTATTTCGCCGGGGTCTGGGCCATTTTCGGGCATGGCAATGTGGCCGGTCTCGGCGAGGCGCTGCAGGCCGCGGGCGAGGCCCTGCCGACCTTTCGGGCGCATAACGAACAGGCGATGGCGCATGCGGCCATCGCCTTCGCCAAGGCCTCGCGCCGCCGTCGCGCCATGGCCTGCACCTCGTCGATCGGGCCGGGCGCGCTGAACATGGTCACCGCCGCGGGCGTGGCGCACGTCAACCGCCTGCCGGTGCTCTTCCTGCCCGGCGACGTCTTTGCGTCCCGCCGCCCCGACCCGGTGCTGCAGCAGGTCGAGGACTTCGCCGATGCGACCGTCACCGCCAACGACTGTTTCCGCCCGGTCTCGCGCTATTTCGACCGTCTCCAGCGGCCGGAGCAGCTCCTCGACAGCCTGCCGCGCGCCATCGGCGCCATGCTCGACCCGGGAACTTGCGGCCCCGCGACCCTGGCCTTCTGCCAGGACGTGCAGGCCGAGGCGGCCGACTATCCGGCCAGCTTCTTCGAGCGGCGCGTCTGGCGTATCCGCAGGCCGACGCCCGATCCGCGCGAGGTCGACGACCTGGCTGCGCGGCTGCGCGCCGCTCATGCGCCGCTGATCGTCGCCGGGGGCGGGGTGATCTATTCGGGCGCCGAGGCCGAACTGGCGCGGTTCGCCAGCGAGGCGGGGATTCCGGTCGCGGAGACCCAGGCTGGCCGAGGGGCTCTCGCCTGGGACCACCCGATGGCCCTCGGCGCCATCGGCGTCACCGGAACCAGCGCCGCCAACGCGGCGGCGGCTCGGGCGGACCTGGTGATCGGGGTCGGTACGCGGCTGCAGGACTTCACCACCGGCTCGCGCGCCTTGTTCGCCGGCGATCTCGCCCAGATCAACGTCAGCGCCTTCGACGCCGCCAAGCAGGGCGCCCTGGCCGTGGTCGGCGATGCGCGCGCGACGCTCGAGGCGCTGCAGGCGCGGCTGGCGGGCCACAGGGCGCCTCAGGCTTGGACCGACGCCGTCGGCCCATCGGTGAGCGCCTGGAACCGCGACTGGGAGGCGGTCACCGCCGCGCCGAGCGACAAGGTCTTGCCGTCGGACGCCCAGGTCATCGGCGCGGTCTGGCGCACGAGCGGCGACGACGCGGTGGTGGTCTGCGCCGCCGGCGGCCTGCCGGGCGAGCTGCACAAGCTCTGGCGGCCGCGCAGCCCGGGCGGCTACCACCTGGAGTACGGCTTTTCCTGCATGGGCTATGAGATCGCCGGCGGCCTCGGCGTGAAGATGGCCGATCCCGGGCGCGACGTGATCGTTATGGTCGGCGACGGCTCCTACCTGATGCTGAATTCCGAGATCGCCACCTCGGTCATGCTGGGCCTGAAACTGACCATCGTCGTGCTCGACAACCGCGGCTTCGGCTGCATCAACCGGCTGCAGCGATCGGTGGGCGCCGCGCCGTTCAACAACCTGCTGGCCGACGCCCGGCACGTGGCCATGCCACAGATCGATTTCGCCGCCCATGCCGCCAGCCTCGGCACGGCGTCGGAAAAGGTCGACGACATCGTCGGCCTGGAGGCGGCGATGGCGCGCGCCAGGGCCTCGGATCGGACCTATGCCATCGTCATCGACACCGATCCCGACATCAGCACGGAGGCCGGCGGCGCCTGGTGGGATGTCGCTGTCGCGGAAATCTCGGAACGGCCGGCGGTCGGCGTGGCGCGCGCGGCCTACGAAGCCCATCTCAAGACACGGCGGGAGCAAAGCCTATGACCATCCGCTTTGGCGTCAGCCCCATCGCCTGGACCAATGACGACATGCCCGAACTGGGCGGCGAGACCACGGTCGAGACCATCTGCGCCGACGCCCAGGCGATCGGCTTCGCCGGCGTCGAACTGGGCGGCAAGTTTCCGCGCGATGCTGAGGCGCTCAAGGCGCTGCTCGCCCGCTACAGCCTGGGCCTGATTGGCGGCTGGTGGTCGATCCAGCTGCTGGCGCGCTCGGCAGCGGACGAGATCGCCGCGATGCAGGCTCACCTCGAGCTGCTCAAGGCCATGGGCTCGACCGTTTTCATCGCCGCCGAATGCAGCAACGCCATCCACGGCGACCGCGCCCGGCCGTTGCGCCAGACGCCGCGGCTGGCGCAGGCGGACTGGCCGCGTTTCGGCGAGCGGCTGAACGCGCTGGCGGAGCATGTGGAAAGCCAGGGGTTGAGGTTCGCCTATCATTTCCACCTGGGCACGGTGGTGGAGCGGCCGGAGGATCTGGAGCGGTTCGTCGACCACACCGCCGCGAACGTCGGCTTCGTCGTCGATACCGGCCACGCGGCCCTGGGCGGCATCGACCCCGCCGCCCTGATCCGCCGCCATCCCGAGCGCGTCGCCCACGTCCACACCAAGGACATCCGCGGCCCGGTGTTCGCGCGTATCCAGGCCGACGATCGCAGCTTCCTCGACGGCGTGCTGGCCGGCATGTTCACCGCGCCCGGCGACGGCGACCTGGATTTCGAGCCGGTGATGCGCGCCCTGGCCGAGATCGGCTATGGCGGCTGGATCGTCATCGAGGCCGAACAGGATCCCAAGCTGGCCGATCCGCGCGTCTATAGCCGGCTCGGCCTGGAAACCCTTAAATCAGCGGCGACGGCGGCGGGGCTGATCCCCGCGCCGGCGCCAGGGGACGCATTCATCTCCGAGAATGATGTTGTATAGTTCGGTGGGGCGCCCTCAAGGCCCCTTACCCTCGCGGGGAAGGGGTTGGGGATGGGGGCGCCGGCGTTGGTGATTTCGCGGAGACGGTCGAGGGGACGAGCTGGAGACGTCGGCGCGACACCCCCACCCCTGACCCCTCCCCGCAGGGGGGAGGGGAATTTTGTAGCGGCGCCTCAAGAGGAAATCTCCTCGGGCTCGGCGACCGCGGAGCCTCGGCCATGACCAATCTGCGCGTACGGCCCGTCAAACCCGACGCCGAAGGCCGCGTCATCGACGTGACGCCGCAGAGCGCCGGCTGGCGCTATGTCGGCTTCCAGATGCGCCGCCTTGCCAAGGGTAAGACGGTCGTCTTTTCATTTCCTGACCGGGAGGCTTGCGTGCTCATTCTCGCCGGGACCGCCGATGTCGAGGCGGGCGGCGAGCGGTTCGCCGGGGTCGGCGGCCGGGCCTCGGTGTTCGAAGATGCGGCGCCGGGTGCGGTCTATGTCCCGGCCGGGCTTTCCATCACGGTCGCCGCCACGACCGAGGCCGAGGTCGCCATCTGCACCGCCCCGGGCTCGGGCGCCGGCGCGCCCCGGCTGATCAGCCCCGACCGCATGAGCCGCGAGGTGCGCGGGAGCGGGACCAACCAGCGCTTCGTGCGCAACATCCTGCCCGAGACCGAGCCGGCCGAGAGCCTTCTGGTGGTCGAGGCGGTGACGCCCGCCGGCCACTGGTCGAGCTATCCGCCGCACAAGCACGATAGCGATGTGCCGACCAAGGAGACGGCGCTGGAGGAGACCTATTACCATCGCCTCGATCCGCCGCAGGGTTTCGCCTTCCAGCGCGTCTATACCGACGACCGCAGCCTGGACGAGACGGTCTGCGTCGAGGACGGCGACGTGGTGCTGGTGCCGCGCGGCTATCATCCGGTCGGCGCGCCGCACGGCTACACCCTCTATTACCTCAACGTCATGGCGGGGCCGAAGCGGGCGTGGATCTTCCACAACGACCCGGCGCACGCCTGGATCGCCGCGGCGAAATAGCCGGTTGTGGCGTGGCGCCCGATCAGCGTTCAAAATACGGTCAAAGCCAAAACTTAAGGAAACGCATCATGACCCATGACATCGTCATTCGCGGCGGCGACATCGTCGACGGCACGGGCGCCGAGCCGTTCCGCGGCGACATCGGGATCAAGGACGGCCGCATCGCCGAGATCGGCAAGATCGCCGCCGGCGGGGCCGAAGAGATCGACGCCGACGGCCTGACCGTTTCGCCGGGCTTCATCGACCTGCACACCCACCTGGATGCGCAGATCGGCTGGGATCCAGACCTGACGCCGATCAGCTGGCACGGCGTGACCACGGCGCTGATGGGCAATTGCGGCGTGACCTTCGCGCCTTGCAAGCCCGAGGATCGCGCGTTCCTGGCCGGGATGATGGAGTCGGTCGAGGACATTCCCGCCCAGGCGATCATGAGCGGCCTGCCCTGGACCTGGGAAAGCTATGGCGACTACCTTTCGACCATCGAAACCTTGCGGCCGGGCCTGAATTTGGCGGGCCTCGTCGGCCATAGCGCGGTCCGCTACTATGTGATGGGCGACCGCTCGTTTTCCGATCAGGCGACGGACGGCGAGAAGAGCCGGATGGCGGGCCTCGTCGGCGCGGCGCTGGATGCCGGCGCGATCGGATTTTCCACCAACCGTTTCGCCCCGCACAAGGCGCCGGACGGCCGCTCCATCCCCGGCACCTTCGCCGATCCGTCGGAGCTTGTGGAGATCGGCAGGGCGGTGGCGGAGCGGGGCGGCCTGGTCCAGGCGGTCGGCGCGTCGGGCGATGTGCTGAAGACCCTGGCCGACCAGCCTGGCAGCCGCGTGCTGTTCTCCTATGGGGTCGGCGCCGACAAGGGCGCGGGGCGCCAGTCCGCCGAAGGCCTGGAGCGGCTCGTCGAACAGCGCGACCTGACCGCCCTCTGCCAAGTGAAGGGCACCGGCTACATGTTCGGGCTGCAGTGCAGCCTGCCGTTCCGCGGGCCGGCCTGGGACAAGGTGCGCGCGCTCGACCTGAAGGGCCGCGTCGCGGCGGTGAAGGATGCGGCCTTCGCGACGAGCCTGGTCGCGGAGGGTGAAACGCGCCTGCCGCTCGAACACACTTACTATATCGGCGATGCGGAGACCCCGAACCTGACCGCGCCGCGCGACCAGAGCGTCAAGGCCGAGATGGCGGCGCGCGGTGAGAGCTTTGCGGACTATTTCCTGCGGCTGTCGCGCGAAACCGACGGCCGGGCCTTGTTCAACTATCGGCTGTTTTGCCAGGACATGGACGAACTCGGCGACCTGTTCAGGCACTCAAGCCATGTCCTGCCCAGCCTTGGCGACGCCGGCGCCCACGTCTCGCAGATCATCGACGCCGACTGGGCGACCTTCGTACTCAAGTACTGGATCAAGGAGCGCCAGGTCTACAGCCTGCCCGAGGGCATCCAGCGCATGACCTCGGACGCGGCGCGGGTGATGGGGCTGAAGGATCGAGGCTCGTTGCGGGTCGGCCAGCGCGCCGACATCAACGTGTTCGACTTCGACCGGGTCACCCAACTCCAGCCCGAGATCGCGCACAACTTCCCCGGCGGCGCGCCGCATTTCACCCAGCGGGCGCGCGGCTACAAGGCCACGCTGGTGAACGGCAAGGTCAATGTGCGCGACGACCAGTCGACGGGCGCGCGGGCCGGCATGGTGTTGAGGCGCGGGGCGCTCGCCGGCTGAAACGGCCTTTGACGGGCCGGCGGCCCGCGTTCAACCCGCTCGCCGCGAAGGATCACCGACGCGCGCCGGGCGTTGGAAGTCTGCGCTCGGCCGTTTGCAGGGCGCGAGCGTCATCAGGAGGCTGCATGCCCGAACCCAGCAAGGCCCGTGCGCAGGCGATCAAGGCGCTAGCCGGAAAAGGAATGGCGGCGCGCGAGGACGGGCAAGGCGAGGGCGCTCGATGATCGGTTCGGTGAACCCTGTCGCCGTGCTCGTGGCGGCGCTGGCCGCGTGGGTCTTCGACGCGATCTGGTTCCGGGTTTTCCTTACCCGCTGGATGGATGCGCTGGGCAAGACGCGGGAACAGATCCTGCCCGGCGGCCGGTGGCGGTTCGGCGCCATGGCGGTCTCGTTCGTCGCGCAGTTGGTCGCGGCGGCCGTCCTGGCCTATCTCGTCCCGATCATGGGACAGGTCAGCGTTCTCACCGGCCTGATGACGGCCGGGATGTGCTGGCTGGGCTTTGTGCTGACCAGCCTGGTCGTCAATACGATCTATGCCCGCGACGGCCTCGCCATCGTCGCGGTGGCCTCATGGCACTGGCTCGGCGTCCTGCTGGTCATGGGCGGGGTGATCGGCGCCTTCGGCTGACCAGGGCAAGCTCACGGGGTGTTCAGGATCGCCGAGGTGCGGATCTGCGACCGGGTCAGGGAAACCACCGCCTCGTCACGGTCGCGCGCGATCCTGAACAGGGAGGCGCGAATCTTGATCGGCGTTCCGTTGACGTCGACCACGACGGCGGGCCGGCCGTCCCTGAGCCGGTTGATCTCGGTGATCGTGCCGATCCTGGCGCCCTGGCGATCCTTGATCACCATGCCGGGCTTCAGGCGCCGTCGCTCCCGATGCACGTGCAGAGCCTGTCCCGCGCTCTGGGCCATGCTGGCGCTGAGCGTCGGCGGCTGGGAGGAGGGGGCCGTTTCGCGCGCCTGACCGTTGGCGGCGCAGCCGATCGCCAGGATCGCGGCCAGGCCGGTTATGATCGCCCGCTGCATGGTGACGCGCTCCAGTCGTTGCTGCTAAGCTAACCCAGAGGCCGCCGCCTTGTTCCTCCCGCGCCCGCTAGAGCGGGCCTGCGGAAAAGTGCGAAGCGGTTTTCCGCCCGCAACCCGCTCTAACTCTTTAGACTCGATCACGTTTATGATTTTGGATTGATTCAATCCAAAATCATCGTGATCTACGGCCTGAACTGCAGCGCGCGCGGCGTCAGCGCGGCCGGTTGCGAGACGACGCGGAAGGCGTTTTCGGCCCATTCGCAGACAAGGCGGCGGGTGTCGCGCGGGTCGATCATCTCTTCCATCTGGAAGCGGTTCAGTGGGCCGACGGGGCCGCGCGCGCTCTCGATGCGGGCGTTGATCTCGGCGCGCAGGGCGGCGGGATCGGCGGCCTCGGCGAGCTGGCGCTTGTAGGCCGCCTCGATGCCGCCCTCGGGCGGGATGCCGCCGGCGTCGGCGGCCGGCCAGACCACGCGTGGGCTGACGTCCGCGCGGGGCGTCGCATAGTTGTTGCCGGCGACGCCGAAGCTGCGGCGCATGATGACGGTGAAGATCGGCACGCGGGTCTGGGCGAAGGCGATCATCCATTCGCCGCCCTTGCGGATGGTGCCGGCCATCTCGTGTTCAAGGCCGACGGCGAAACCCGGATTGTCGACCAGGTTGAGCACCGGGATGTGAAAGAGATCGCAGACGTCCAGGTGGCGTTTCAGCTTGTCGCAGCCGTCGGCGGTCAGGGCGCCGCCGTTCAGGTGGCGGCTGTCCGAGGCGATGACGCCGAGCGGATAGCCGTTGAAGCGCACGAAACCGGTGATCTGGTCCGCGCCCCACAAGGGGCCGATCTCGAAGAAGGAGCCGCGGTCGGCCATCAGCCGGATGGCCTGGCGCATGTCGAAGGTGGTCGTGCGCTTGCGCGGCACGATGGCGAACAGCGCCTCCTCGCGCCGGTCGGCGGGGTCGTCGGCGGCCTGGGCGACGACCGGCGGCGCCTCGAAGACGCTGGAGGGCAGGTAGGAGAGGAAGCGCTTGCCTTGCGCGACCGCGTCTTCCTCGCTCTCCGCCAGGTTGTCGACCGAGCCGTTGCGGCAGTGGATGCGCCAGTCGCCAAGGTCCTCCTTGGTGATGTCGTAGCCCATGGCGTGGCTGACCACCGGCGGGCCGGCGACGAAGAGCTGGGCGATATCGCGCACCATGACCGAGAAGTGGCCGAGCACGGCCTTGGCGGCGCCGATGCCGACGACGCTGCCCAGCAGGAGGTTGACCACGGGAACCTGGCCGAGCTGTTCGGCGAACATGGACGAGCCGAGATGGCCGGGCAGGAATGAGCCGCCGCCGCCGGAGACGCGCGGCCGGCCGGCGGTGATGGCGCCGGCGCTCTCCTTGGCCGCGCTTTCGCCGGTTCGCGCCTGGGCGGGCACCATGGAGGCGACGCTGCCGCCGCCGGACGAGCCGTCGAGCAGGCGCAGCGAGGGGCAGCGCATGGTGAGCGAGAGCCGGTCCAGATAGCCGCTCTTGGCGCCGATGGAGCCATCGGAATGGCCGCCGCGCGAGGTGAAGTCGTCGGCGCAGACCACCGCCGGGCGCGCCTCGATCCGGCCCCATCCGCCGACATGGTTGGCGGGGGTGAAGTCGGCGACGCGGCCTTCGTCGTCATAGCTGGCGAACCCCGCCAGGCTGCCGACCTCGCGGAAACTGCCCTCGTCGAGCAGAAGGTCGATGCGCTCGCGGCAGGTCAGCTTGCCGCGGTCGCGCTGGCGGACCACGCCGGGATCGCTCGATCCGGCCGCGAACCGACGATGGGCGATGGCCTGCAGCGCCGCGACCTCGGCCAGCATCGGCGCCCATGAGTCCTCGCCATAGGCGCGCGGCGCGGCGGCGCCGTCGCCCGAGGGCGCGATGCTCGCCACGATCTGGCCCGCCGCGACGCTCGCCCCGATCTCGCGCGGCTCGATGGCGCTGACGACGCCGGCGCAGGGCGCGGTGACCGCGGTCTCCATCTTCATGGCGCTGACCACCATCAGGGTATCGCCGGCGGCGACCACCGCGCCGGGCTTGACCGTGACCTCGATAATGGCGCCCGGCATCGGGCATTCGACGCCGTCCTCGCCGTCCGGGACGATGAGCGAGACCGGCGCCGGCTGGACGGCCGCTGGCCCGGCGCGGCCGCGGTTCAAGGCCGCGGCCTGCTGTTCGAACAGGGCGAGCGACCCGGACGCCGTCGGGCCGGCGCCCGTCGGCGCCGCCAGCTCCGGGTCTTCGGCCAGCAAGGTGGTGCGCGCGTCGCCGGCGCGGACGGCGGGATGGGCCAGGATGGCGCGCAGCTGAGCGAGATTGGTCGGCAGGCCCTGGATCTGGAACTCGTCCAGCGCCCGCAAGGTCCGGTCGAGCGCCGAGGCCAGGCTGTGGGTCGAGTTGGACTGGCCGATCAGCTTGGCGAACATCGGATCGAACTGCGGCGGGGGCGCCAAGCCCAGATAGCCGCAGGAATCGATCCGCACGCCGGGCCCGGTCGGCTCCTTGTAGCCGGTGATCGTTCCCGGACCGATCGCCGCGACGCGCGCCTGAACGGCGAAGCCGCGCGGCGGCTCGACAGCCGCCTGGCTTGCGATCCCCAAGGCCTCCAGGCTCTCGCCGGCGGCGATGCGGAACTGGGCCTCGACCAGGTCGACGCCGGTGACCTGTTCGGTGACGGTGTGCTCGACCTGGATGCGTGGGTTGCACTCGATGAAATAGTGCTCGCCGGTCTCGGGGCTGACCAGGAACTCGACCGTGCCGGCGTTCAGATACCGGGCGGCGCGCGCCAGCCGAACCGCGTCGCTCAGGATCCGTTGGCGCAGCGCGGGATCGAGGCCCGGCGCCGGCGCGATCTCGACCAGTTTCTGGTTCCTGAGCTGCACCGAACAGTCGCGCTCATAGAGGTGGACGATATCGCCGTTGGCGTCGGCCAGGATCTGCACCTCGATATGGCGCGGCCGGACGACCAGTTTTTCGAGAAAGACCGCGCCGTCGCCGAACGCGGCCTTGGCCTCGCTGCGGCAGCGGGCGAAGGCCGCCGCCATCTCGCCGGGGCCGGCCACCATCCGCATGCCGCGCCCGCCGCCGCCGGCGCAGGCCTTCAGCATCACCGGATAGCCGAGCATCCGGGCGTCGGCCGCGGCCTCTTCGGCGCTGGCCAGGGGCGTGCTGCCCGGAACGATGGATATACCCAGCGATCGGGCCAGCTCGCGCGCCCGGGTCTTGTCGCCGAACAGGGCCAAGGCCCTGGCGTCCGGGCCGATGAAGACCAGCCCCGCCTCCTGACAGGCGCGCGCGAAGACGGCGCTTTCCGACAGGAAGCCATAGCCCGGATGCACGCCGTCGCAGCCGCTCGCCTTCGCCGCCGCGACCAGGGCGGCGATGTCGAGATAGGCCGCCACCGGGTCGGCCGAGGCGGCGAGCGCGTAAGATTGCGTCGTCGCCCGCACATGCAGCCCCAGCGCATCGGCCGGCGCATAGACGCTGACGCTCTCCACCCCCAGCCCGGCCGCGGCCCGCGCAATGCGGATGGCGATCTCGCCCCGGTTGGCGATCAGCACACGCTTGAACACGAACACTCCCTAGAAAAGTTTTCGCCACGTTGCGGGCTGCCGGGGCCGCGTGCAAGCGCTCCCACCTCCGCTCATTCCCGCGAACGCGGGAACCCAAGTTTTTTATTCCGGGGCATGGCGTGACCGGCAAGTCTGAAAGGTCGACCACAAAGTACACAAAGGTCACCAAGAAGAGATCGTTGGCCGCTGCGCAGAGCCAAGCTCGGCCCCTTGGTGACCTTTGTGTGCTTTGTGGTTGAAAAAGCCCAGGTTTCCGCTCGCGCGAGGATGAGCGGGGGGCGGCCCTACCGCCCCTCGAACTTTGGCACGCGCTTTTCGCGGAAGGCGGCGATGCCTTCGCGGGCGTCGTGGCTGGGGTTGGTGATCATGACGGCCATCTGGGCGTCGGCCATGGAGGCTTCGATTCCGGTGTCCATGGCCTTTTCCATCATCATCTTGGTCAGGCGCACCGCCAGCGGCGCCTTGGCGGCCAGGGCCTCGCAGAAGGCCAGGGTGCGGGTCTCCAGCGCGTCGTCCGCGACCACCTCGGTGACCAGGCCCAGGCGCTCGGCTTGCGCCGCATCGTAGATCTCGTGCAGCAGCGTCATCTTCAGCGCCCGGTCCAGGCCCATGGCGCGCGGGAAGAGCCAGGCGCCGCCCTCGTCCGGTAGCAGGCCGGCCTTGTTGCTGGTGTCGCCCAGCCTGGCCGAGGCGGCGGCGAAGCGGAAGTCGCAGCCCATGGCCAGGGCGAGGCCCCCGGCGACGGCATAACCGCGGATCATGGCCACGGAGGGCTTGTCCAGCCGGCGCAGGGCCAAGACCACCGCCTGCATGCCCTCGCGCATCTGGCGGCCATGGCCCATGGGCGCGGCGGCGACCGGCGGACGAACCTGGCTATCGCGGTCGCCGCCGGACAGGTCGCCGCCGGTGCAGAAGGCGCGTGTCCCGGCGCCGGTGAGCACCAGGGCGCGCAAGGTGTCGTCGTCGCGGAAGGCGGCGATGGCGGCGAGCAGGTCCTCGCACATGCGGTCGGAATAGGCGTTCATGACGCCGGGCCGGTTCAGGGTGATCCGGGCGACGCCGGCGCGAGGCTGGTCGCAGATCAGCGTGCGATAGTCGGCGGCGAACTCAGCGGGCATTGAACACCGGCTTGGACTTGGCGACGAAGGCGGCGGCGGCGCCCTTGTGGTCCTCGGTCATCATGGTGCGCACCATGTGGGTCGATTCCAGGTCCAGCACCTGGCTGAGCGAGCCGGTCTGGGCGGCGTTCAGGTTGCGCTTCATATAGCCGATCGCCACCGTCGGCAGGCCGGCCAGGTAGCGGGCATAGTCGCCGGCCGCGGCCTCCAGCTCATCGGCCGGGACCGCCTTGTTGACGATGCCCAGCGCCAGGGCTTCGCGCCCGGTGATGACGTCGGCGGTGAAATAGAGCTCGCGCGCCTTGGCCGCCCCGACAAGCTGGGTCAGGAAGAACGAGCCGCCATAGTCGCCGGCCAGGCCGACCTTGGAGAAGGCGGTGGTCAGCTTGGCGTCCTCGGCGGCGATGCGCAGGTCGCAGGCGAGCGCGATGGACAGGCCCGCGCCGGCGGCGGGGCCGGGGATGACCGCCAGGGTCGGCTTGGGCATCTCGTGCAGCCAGCGGCAGATGTCGGTGGACTGGCGCAGGCCGAAGGCGCGCGCCTCCAGGTTGAAGCCGCCGCTGCTGGAGGTCGCGCCGCTGGCGTTGGCCTGGGCGAAGCCCTTGACGTCGCCGCCGGCGCAGAAAGCGCGGCCGGCGCCGGTGATCACCACCGCCCGCACCTTTTGATCGGCGGCCAGGCGGGGAATCGCCTCCGACAGCGCCGCCTGCATCTCGCCGGTCAGCGCATTGCGCGACTCCGGCCGGTTCATGGTCAAGGTGGCGACGCCATCGGCGAAGCTTTCAAGCAGGTGATCGGTCATTATTTTCTCCTCGCGCGGCGTGGCAAACGTCTCCCTTCTCCCCTTGCGGGAGAAGGTGTCAGCGCAGCTGACGGATGAGGGGTCTCACGGCGATTGCGGGTTTGCGGCTGGGCATAGGCGGATGGGCTGGTGCGACCCCTCATCCGACCCCTGCGGGGCCACCTTCTCCCGCAAGGGGAGAAGGATCGCGTTGAGTGGGCGTCATTTTTCTTCACCACCGGCGACACAGCCTTCACCCCTTCGAAAACACGAAATGCTTGTCCAGTTCGCCGCGGATGGACTGCATGTGGGTGTAGTATTGCAGGAAGCCGCCATTGTAGTTGCCGTCCTGGCGGCGGTTGAACTCGCCTTCGAAATTGTAATAGCCGGGCGTGCAGTCGCTGTTGCGGCTGGTCTTGCCGCGATGGGCGATCACCTCCTGCACCCACCATTCCTCGGTTTGCGGCGACACGTCGATCTCGGCCGCGCCGCGCTCGCGGGCCAGCGCGATGCACTCGGCGATGTGGTCGCCTTGGCATTGCAGCATGAAGGTCAGGTTGAACTGGAACGAGGCCTGGTAGCCGCCCATGATGAAGAGGTTGGGATAGCCGTGGGTGTGGACGCCGAACAGGGTGCGCAGGCCGCCCGAATAGGTCTCGTTGATCTCCCGGCCGTCCTTGCCGCGGATCTCATTATAGATGCCGGTCTTCTGCACCTCGAAACCGGTGGCGTAGATCAGAAGGTCGAGCGGATAGGTCTTGCCTTCGAACACCGGCCCCTCAGGGGCGATCTCGGTGATCCCCTTGCCCTTGGTGTCCACCAGATGGACGTTCGGCAGGTTGTAGGCCGGCAGATAGTCGTCGTCGAAGCAGGGCCGCTTGCACATGAACATGTACCAGGGCTTCAGCGCCTCGGCGGTCGCCTTGTCCTGGACGATCTCCTCGATGCGCCGGTGGATGCGCATCATGTGGTCGATATTGTCGTTCTCCTGGCGGCGGATCTTCTCCTCGCGCGACAGCATGTCGAGTTCGGCCTTCTTCTCCAGGTCGATGTCGCGGCCCTTCAGGTGCTTCATGCGCCGCGCCTGCTGCCAGCCGGGCCGCAGCTTGGCGATCCAGGCCGGATCGGTCGGCCGGTCGTTGCGCAGGTCGATGCCAGAGGGCGTGCGCTGGAAGACGTAGAGGCCCTTGGCCGCCTTGCCCAGGCGCGGAATGGCCTGCACGGCCGAGGCGCCGGTGCCGATGATGCCCACCACCTTGTCGGCCAGGCCCGAGAGGTCGCTGCCGGTATAGGCGTAGTCCCAGCGCGAGGTGTGGAAGGCATGGCCCGCAAAGCTCTCCATGCCGGCGATCTTCGACAGCTTGGGCTTGGACAGTGTGCCGTTGGCGCAGATGACGAACCGGGCCTTCAGGACGTCGCCGCGATCGGTGCGCAGGGTCCAGAGCTTTTCCGCATCATCCCAGGTCGTCGAGGTGACCGTGGTACGGAAAACGGCCAGCTCATAGAGGTCGTAGCGGCGCGCGATCGCCTGGCAGTGGGCGAAGATCTCCGGGCCCTTGGCGTAGAGCCGCGAGGGCACGACGCCCATCTCGTCGAGCAGGGGCAGGTAGTCATAGGCCGGCACGTCGCAGGCCGCGCCCGGATAGCGGTTCCAGTACCAGGTGCCGCCGACGTCGGCTCCGCGCTCGACGATGCGGATGCTCTCGACGCCGCGCTCGCGCAGCCGCGCGGCGGTGAGCAGGGCGGAGAAGCCGCCGCCGATGAACAGGCACTCGACCGTGTCGGTGATCGGCGCGCGTGGCTCGCCGTCGTCGGCGTAGGGATCGACCTCGTACCGGGCCAGCTCTCCGGTCAAGTCGGACGTGTACTGCGCCGTCCCTTGCGGGCGGTATTTCAGCCGCAGGTCGCGCGCCTCGGCGAAGCGGTCCTTGATGGCGTCATAATAGGCCTGCTCGACGCCGCTGGCGCCCGTCGGCTCTTCCATGGCCGTTCTCCCTGATCGTTTTGATCAGCGTGCGGCCATCGGCCGGCGCGCGCAAGGGCGCCTTTGCGCGGCTCAGCGGAAGGACAGACCCTCGAAGGAGCCGGAATTTCGCCAGGCGTCGATATATTTGAAGTATTCCGACGCCCCGGCCGGATAGCCGACGTTCAGCCGCGCCGCCGGGCCCGGCGTCTGGCCCTCGTTGTTGTAATAGCCGGGCGTGCAGTCGGGCGCGCCCATCATGCGGCCCATGCCGGTCAAGAGCAGCTCCACCCAGGCGGCCTGCGCCGCCTCGGTGACCTCGACCTCCTTATGGCCGCCGTCGAGCGCGTGCTTGACGGTCATGGCGATGGTGCGGCCGGACTCGGTGAGGTTGTGCGGCACGTTGGAGATCAGGTTCGCCCCTTGCGTCGGCTGGACGAAGAAGGCGTTGGGAAAGCCGTGCACGTGGATGCCGTGCTTGGACTTCATGCCTTCGCCCCAGGCCTGGGACAGCTTCAGTCCGTCGCGGCCGGTCAGGTCGAAGCCCGCGCGGCGGGTATATTCGGTGCCGACCTCGAAGCCCGAGGCGTAGATGATGCAATCGACCTCGTATTCGACGCCGGCGACCACGAAGCCCTTTTCGGTGATCTTCTCGACGCCCTGGCCATCGGTGTCGATCAGGCGGGTTCCCGGTGTGTTGAAGGCCTGCAAGTAAGCGTCGTGGAAGCAGGGTCGCTTGCAGAGCTGGCGATACCAGGCCTTCAGCTTCTGCGCCGTCTCGCGGTCCTTCACGATCGTCTCGGCGCGGGCGCGGATCTCCTCCATCTTCTCGAAGTCGCTGTCCTCGTAGGCCGCCAGCATCTTCTGCGGCACGCGGTCCTCGGGCGGCAGCAGCATGATCTTGCCGCGGATGCGGCGCGACAGGTCGGTCCAGCCGTCCTGGACCAGGTCCTCGTCCGCCGAGCCGCCGGCCTGGTTGGCGGTGAAGTTCTCCAGCCAGCGCCGCTGCCAGCCGGGCGTGGCGATGGAGGCGAACCAGTCGGGATCGATGGGACTATTGGCGCGCGCGTCCACCGAGGACGGCGTGCGCTGCACCACCAGGAGCTCCTTGCAGGCCCGCGCCAGGTGCGGCACCGCCTGGACCGAGGTCGCGCCGGTGCCGATGATCGCCACCCGCTTGTCGGCCAGCCTGTCCATCGGCGCGCCGCCCGCGTCGCCGCCGGTATAGCCGTAGTCCCAGCGGCTGGTGTGGAAGGAATGGCCCTTGAAGGTCTCGATGCCCGGAATGCCCGGCAGCTTCGGCACGTGCAGCGGGCCGGTGCCCAGGCCGATGAAGCTGGCGGTGAAGCGGTCGCCGCGGTTGGTTTTGATCACCCAGCGCGAGCCCGCCTCGTCCCAGCTCAGATCCTCGACTTCGGTGTGGAAGAGCGCATTCTCATAGAGGCCGTACTGCTCACCGATGCGCCGGCATTGGCCTAGGATCTCCGGCGCGTGGGCGTATTTTTCGGTCGGCCGGTGCCCGGTCTCTTCGAGCAGCGGCATATAGACCATGGACGCCGTGTCGCACTGCGCGCCCGGATAGCGGTTCCAGTACCAGGTGCCCCCAAAGTCGCCGCCCTTCTCGACGATGCGCACGTCGGTGATGCCCGCCTCGACCAGCCGCGCGCAGGTGACCAGACCCGCAAAGCCGCCGCCGACAAAGGCGAAGGTGACATGGTCGCTCTTCGGCGCCCGCTCGACGAAGTCCGTGTAGGGGTCGTCCAGATAATGCGCCAACTGGCCCTTCAGCTGCAGGTACTGGCCATTGCCGTCGGCGCGCAGGCGCTTGTCCCGCTCGGCGATGTACTTGGCCAGCAGCGCCTTCTTGTCGAAGGCGGGCGCATCGGCGGCGTTCGCCTCGGTCGTCGTCGTCATTTGAAAAACCTCAAACCAATATGCGGGGACTTGGAAAAACCACCGACCCGTAAGGGCGCGGGCCGGGGTCGGTCAAGCCAGGGGCGTCACGCGCGATGAAGAAGGTCGGGAAAGCAAAGCCGCACCTATGCGTTAGCCATCTGATCCGCTCATTTCAGGAGGCGAGCATGCATTTTGTCGTCAATGGCGATGCGGTCGATGTCGATTTCGACCCCAGGACCTCGCTCCTGGACCTGCTGCGAGAGCAGCTTCATCTGTTCGGCCCCAAGAAGGGCTGCAATCAAGGCGCCTGTGGGGCCTGCACGGTCCTGGTCGACGGGGTGCGCATCAACAGCTGCCTGGCCTTGGCGGTGCAGCACCAGGGGCGGGCGATCACCACGGTCGAAGGACTCGGCGCGCCGGGCGCTCTGCACCCCCTGCAGGCGGCTTTCGTCGAACACGACGGCTTCCAATGCGGCTACTGCACGCCTGGCCAGATTTGCTCGGCCATCGCCATGGCCAAGGAGTTGGAACAGGGCGTGCCGAGCTATGTCAGCGAGGATGTGGCCGCCGAAACCTTCGATCTCACCCATGACGAGTTGCGCGAACGGATGAGCGGCAATCTGTGCCGCTGCGGCGCCTACAACGGCATCGTCGAAGCCATTCTGGAAATCTTCGGCGATGCGAAGGCCGAGCCCGGCAAGCGCGAGGCCGCCTGATGACCCCCTTCGCCTACGAACGCGCCAGCGATCTGAGGTCGGCGCTCGCCCTCGGCGCAAGGACGGGCGCCCGCTATCTCGGCGGCGGCACCAACCTGGTCGACTTGATGCGGGAGACGATCGAGCGGCCCGAATTGCTTGTCGACGTCACAGGCCTGTTCGACACGATCGAGGAGACCGAGGGCGGTGGCCTGAAGATCGGGGCGGGCGTGAAGAACACCACGCTTGCGGCCGACCGGCGGGTGCGCCAGCGCTTTCCGATACTCTCACAGGCCATCCTGGCTGGCGCCTCAGCTCAGATCCGCAACGTGGCCACGGTTGGCGGCAATCTTCTGCAGCGCACCCGGTGCGGCTATTTCTATGACGACGCCGCGCGCTGCAACAAGCGCGCGCCGGGCGAGGGCTGTGACGCCATCGAGGGCTTCAACCGCTATCACGCCATCCTCGGCGCCTCGTCCGCCTGCGTGGCGACGCATCCCTCGGACATGGCGGTGGCCCTGGCGGCTTTGGATGCGACGGCTACCGTCGAAGGGCAGGGCGGATCGCGCGACATTCCCCTGGTGGATTTCCACGCCCTGCCCGGCGAGACGCCCCACATCGAGACGCATCTCCAGCCCGGCGAGCTCATTACCGGCGTCACCATTTCGCCAAACGGGTTCGCCGCCCGGTCGGATTATCGCAAGGTGCGCGACCGCGCCTCCTACGCCTTCGCCCTGGTCTCTTTTGCCGCGGGCGTGGAGATCGAAGACGGGACGATCAAGACCGTGCGTCTCGCCCTGGGCGGCGTCGCCCACAAACCCTGGCGGGCCACTTTGGCCGAGGCGGCGCTGATAGGCCGGCCGGCCACGGAAGCCGCCTTCCGCGCGGCGGCGGCGGCGGAGCTTGCGCCCGCCCGGGGGCTGCCCGGCAACGCCTTCAAGATCGAACTGGCCGAACGGCTGATCACTGACACACTGGTTAAGCTCGCCGCCCTCGAGGAGACCGCCTGATGCCTATCATCCAGGACGCCCTGCAGGCGGTGATGAAGACGGCGATCGCGCTCGCCCCTGACAGTTTCATCCCTGGCGGCAAGCCCGATCCCCTGATCCGTCACAAGCACGGCCTGATCGGCGCTTCGATCAGCCGTATCGATGGTCCGCTCAAAGTTACTGGCCGGGCAACCTTCGCGGCGGAATTCCCCATGGAGGGTATGACGTACGCGACGCTCAAATATTCGACCATCGCTCGCGGCCGCATCGTCGAGATCGACACCGCCGCCGCGGAGTCGGCGCCGGGTGTTGCGCTGGTGATGACCTACAAGAACGCGCCCCGTTTGAAGCCCATGCCGCCATTCATGACGCAGCCCAAGGCCGCCGGCGGCGACGATGTGCCGATCATGCAGGACGACCAGATCCACTGGAACGGCCAGCCGGTCGCCCTGGTTCTGGCCGAAACGCAGGAGCAGGCCGACCATGCCCAGTCTCTGATCGGGGTCGCCTATGAGGCCTCCAGCGACGGGGTCACGTCGCTGGAGGCGGCCAAGGCGAAGGGCTCCGAGCCGGGCCTGTTCCAGGGCGAACCGCTGAAACTGGAGATCGATGACGCCGAGGCGATGCTCGCGGCCGCGCCGCACAAGATCGACGTGCGCTACACCACGCCTCGACACAACCACAACCCTATCGAACTGCATGCGGCGACGCTGGTTTGGCAGGGTGATGGGCTGCGCATCCACGACGCCGTGCAGGGCGTCGCCCACGAGGCATGGACCATCGCCCAGGTGTTCGGGATCGACCCGGAGACGGTACACGTCACCTCGCCCTACGTCGGTGGCGGCTTTGGCTCGAAGACGCTATGGCAACATCAGGTGTTGGCGGCCGCGGCGGCCAAGCTGGCGCAGCGCCCGGTCAGGATCATGTTGTCGCGTGAAGGCGTGTTCCGCATCGTCGGGGGACGCACCCTCACCGAGCAGCGCGTGGCGCTCGGCGCCCAGGCCGACGGGACGCTCGACGCCTTGATCCATACCGGCACGGTCGCGATGACGCCGCACAACAACATGCCGGAACCGTTCATCCTGCCCGCGAAGAGCGCCTACGCCTGCAGAAGTTTCCTGCTCGACCTGGAAACCGTCAAAATGAACATGACGGCCAACACCTTCATGCGGGCGCCTGGCGAGGCCGTCGGCACCTTCGGCCTGGAATCCGGCATGGACGAGCTGGCCCACGCCATGGGCATGGATCCCATCGAGCTGCGCATCAAAAACGAGCCCGAGACGGACCCGACGACGGGACTGCCATTCTCACAGCGCGGCATCGTCGAGGCCTGGAAGGTCGGCCGCGAGCGGTTCGGCTGGGACGCGCGCGGGAAACCGGGCGCCCGGCGCGATGGCGACTGGCTCGTCGGCATGGGCTGCGCCACGGGAACCTACCCCTACTACCGGATGCCGGGCGGCGCGGCCCGGATCACCCTGACCAAGGATGGCCGCGCCATCGTCGGGATCGCCGCGCACGAAATGGGCATGGGCACGTCCACCGCCCAGACCCAGATCGCCGCCGAACGCCTCGGCCTGACCATGGACGCCGTGACGTTCAATTACGCCGACACCAAATTGCCGGGCGTGGTGCTGGCGGGCGGCTCGCAGCAGACGGCGGCCATCGGCGCTTCGGTGATCGCCGCTCACCACAAGCTGGTTGAAGAGCTGCTGAGGCTCGCCGGCAACGACTCCCCCCTCGCGGGTCTGAAGCCCGATGAGGTGGGCGGCCTAAATGGCGGTCTTTGCGCCCTGGAGGATGAGAGCCGCTGCGAGAGCTACGTCTCAATCCTTTCCCGCGCAAAGCAAGACGAGGTGACGGTCGAGGCGGAGGCGCCCATGCCGATGGAACTGCAGCATTGGTCGATGCACAGCCATAGCGCCCTCTTCTGCGAAGTCCGGGTGAACGCCGTCACCGGAGAAATCCGAGTGAGCCGCTTCCTCGGTTCGTTCGACTGTGGTCGCATCATCAACGCCAAGACCGCCGCCAGCCAGTTTCGCGGCGGCATCATCATGGGCCTCGGCCTGGCGCTGATGGAGGAAACCCAGTTCGACGAGCGAACAGGCCGGGTGATGAATCCCTCACTGGCCGAGTATCACATTCCGGTCCATCTGGACGTCCCAGAGATCGACGTGATCTGGAGCGACGAGCCTGATCCCCACACGCCCATGGGCGCCCGAGGCGTCGGCGAGATCGGCATCACCGGCGTCGGTGCGGCCGTCGCCAACGCGGTGTTCAATGCAACGGGCAAGCGCGTGCGCGATCTCCCCATAAGTTTGGATAAGCTGTTGTGAGCGGCGAGCGGCGCGGGGGCGTCTTCTCGCACCGATCATCCGTTCGAGATCACGGAGCCGACTTCGCACTTTTCCGAAGCCCCGCTCCAGCGGTTTAGCGCCCTTTTGGAGCCAAGTGTTGGTCGGCCTTGGGCCGTTCGCGCCCGTTCGCGCGCCGCCGTGAATGTCGCTTTCCGGCCGGGCGCCAACTTCCGCTCCCGGCGCCTTGTTGACTGGCGGCCGTGTGACGACCGCTCGCGCTTCACATATCGCGCCGCGCGCCCGGGTTTCCGTCCGGCGTTCCATCGGACCAGGCGGCCACGGGCACGTAGAAGATGGTGTAGGGATCGACGCCCGCGCCCGTGCCCATCACCCCCGTCCCGGCCAGGTTCGCACCCCAATCTTTCGTCGCCATCGGCGGCATGTAGAACATCAGGTGCGGATGCCATGGGCCGTTTGCATCGTCGCCGAGGTAGCCGTCCTTCGACATCATGAAGGTGAGGGCGCCTGCCTCGGGCGCGCGGACCTGTCCGGCTGCAACGGCGGCGCGGGTCCGCGTCAGGATTTCAGCCTGCGAGAGGCCCGCCAACGCCCAGGTCGTGCGCGTGAGGAAGGTCGGCAGCACCGAGCGCGCGGCCTGCGGATTGAAGCAGATCGGCGCGCGCAACCTCGGATTCCAGAAGCCGTCATCGGCCAGGCCGCTGAACCAGGCGCGCTGCACCATGCAGACAAAGCCATTCCCGCCGGCGGCGGCCGAGACGTAGCCATGCGGCCCGAGCACGAGCACCTCGGCCCCGCTCGATACGGATGCAGGCGCCGCGCTGCGGGCCAGGGCGATCTCGGCGCCCCGATTGGCCATCAGGTAAGCGCCGACCGGCGCCATGGCGGGGTAGCGCGTCGCGGCCTGCGCCGCGCCAACGCCGGCCAGCCCCAGACAAGCGGACGCTAGGCCTAAGGCCATGCCGAGCGCCGAGGCCGAACCTCGCCATGTCGATACCCTGCGATCCGTCGACCTTCCGTACAGCCTCATTTTCAACTCCCCGATCCCCAGACCGCCCGCGGCAGCCTTCTCCGCGTCGTCCATAGGACGTCCGAACCGCCGGCGTTCCGACAAGAGGCCTTCACTTTGGAAATTGGGGACACGCGCGACTTAGGCGAGGGGAATCAAAACTCGTACGTGTCCCCCAATTCTATCGGCACCATCGCCCCCGTCCGGGCGGACTCGCCCGCCGCTTCGGCCAGCGCCAACGCCGCCAACCCGTCCTCAACTCCCACCCTCGGCTCGGCCCCCGCCAGCACCTCGGCGAAGTGCGCCATCTCCAGGCGGTAGGCCTCAGCGTAGCGGTCGAGGAAGAAGTTTCAACCGGCGGCCGTGGCCGGGCGGGCTTGGAGGCCGTGCGGAGAAAATTGGGGACACGCATGACTTAGGCGAGGGGAATCAAAACTCGTACGTGTCCCCAATTCCCGAGTCAGGCCGAGACAATCCTCGCTTCGTGTGTTCTGCGCAGCTCAGGGTTTGCGTCTAATCGGGATGATCGAGCGAAGCCGCTCGTCCCGCAGGTAGAGCCCGCCCCATACCAGGACGCCGAAGTAGACGCCGAACAGAATCGAGCTGAAGAGCGGATCCTCGATGCGCACCTTGCTGGCGACCGCGCCGCCAAGATAGGCCGTCAGCAGCATCGCTCCCAATATCGACGTGCGCGGGATCGCATAGAGAATAGTGCACGCAAGGCAGATGGCGCCGAGCGGGCGGATGACGTCGGCGGGATAGCCGATCCGAGTGGTGGCCTCGACGACGTGGCGCTCCAGGGCAAGCTTCGACAGGCTGTCGAATAGCAAGAACAGGATCATGAGGCCGGACAATCCCCATCCGGCCCAAAGCCTCCATCTAGAAACAACAGCCGGCATCTGCTTCAAACCTTTGCGTAGGCCAGCTTCAGCCAGCCCAGGATCTCCGTATCGAGATCCGCCGCGTCCGTGATTCGGACGCGATGCGTCACCATGGTATTCCAGGAGCCGGCCTCCTCCAGACGGCCCGCTGCTGGCGCGCCTTTGAGCTTTAGCCCGAGATCCAGCCGCTCGCCGACAGCCTGAACGATGGCGAACTTCCGTCCACCCTTGACCAAGCTAAGGTAGGTCGTGCCTGGCGACACGAGGACGTCCGGGCCGAAATGGCCCGCTTCCCGGGCGAGCTGATCATAGATCGCGCGCCACCTTGCCTTGGCGCCTGAAAAGTACTGCGCGATCTTGTCGTCAATCGATCGGGCCGGCTGGCCCTCGCGGCGCATCACGCCGACGATCGCCATCGAATGGCCGTGGCCGAGGCCGAATTCCGCCCGCAGCCAGTCGACGATCTCGCCAGGCTTCGACAAGCCACGTCCGCGGACCATCTCGGCGATGTCCTCGGGTGATTTGCCAGTCTTCGACCGGATATTGTCGAGGTAGGCCTGGAACGACATGTCGTCCTCCCTGGAAAACGTCTGAATTCAGGCTTCGGTTACAACCAGACGGGAGGGGTTGTCTTGTACAGAAGCGACAACTGAGCGTCGCTGCGGAGGAGGCCGGCTGGGGTCGGGCCTATGAGGCGTCTCAAAGCGCGGCTGAGATGGGGCTGATCGAAGTAGCC
The DNA here is from genome assembly GCA_965277425.1 of Caulobacteraceae bacterium. Lineage (GTDB taxonomy): Bacteria > Pseudomonadota > Alphaproteobacteria > Caulobacterales > Caulobacteraceae > Poindextera. The sequence goes on along the minus strand of CBDICR010000007.1, from coordinate 1,689,036 downwards.
GGCCCGATCGACAACGTCCAGAACGGACATGCCGCCTCGGAGCAGATGAGTGGCATAGCGGGCGCGTTCTATCTGGCGGAAACCGTCTCGGGTCATCCCGGTGGCCTGCAGGAAGCGGCGCTGGACCGACCTCAGCGTGACGTCCAGCTGGCGACTTTCGAACACCAGCTCGACGACGCCGTCCCGTGCAATCACGCCAGCGGCGGCCAGCTTGGCCACAAAGGTCTCGGCATTGTGGAAGGTCGGAATCTCCCAAGGCTGACCACAAAACCAAAACATCCGATCGCCGGCCCGCGGCAGAGCAAGGCTTCGGTGGTCGAGTAGATTGGACGTGGGCAGCCCCGGCAGGTGTGTCCCCACCCGAAAGCGGATGCCGAGCCATTCACCGTCGGCGGGGCAGTCAGCGACCGAGGCCCTCGTCACGGGCCCGCGAAGGATCACCTGCGCGAGCCCGCCTGCGCGCGCAATGACCAGCTCGATGTTCGGCTCGGCCATCGAGTAGAACGGTCCGCCCATGGTGCTGTACGACCGCCAAACCCGTTCGATGAACGGCGAGTCTGAGAGCCTATTTTCGAACTTCAGGACCATCCAAGAGGGCTCCGGAAATTGAGGACACGCGCGACTTAGGCGAGGGGAATCAAAACTCGTACGTGTCCCCCAATTCCCCCAATTCCGAAAGGCGACCTCGCCCCTAGATCCGCACCACCACCCCCGTCCGCGCCGACTCCGCCGCCTCCTCGGCCAGCGCCAGGGCCGCCAGGCCGTCGCTCAGCCCAACCCTCGGCTCGGCTCCGGCCAACACCTCGGCGAAGTGGGCCATCTCCAGGCGGTAGGCCTCGGCGTAGCGGTCGAGGAAGAAGTTTTGGAAGGCGGCGGCGGCGGCGCCGGCCTCGGTCCAGGTCTCCAGCGTGGTTTCGGTGACGTTGCCGGCCCGGACCATGCCGCCGGAGGCGAAAGCCTCGATGCGCTGGTCGTAGCCGTAGCCGCTGCGGCGGCTGTTGCTGATCAGGCAGAGTTGGCCGCTAGCCGTGCGCAGCAGGGTCCTGGCGGTGTCGACGTCGCCGGCCGCGCCGATGGCCGGATCGACCAGGCAGCTGGCGGCGGCGAAGACCTCGGTAATCTCTTCGCCCAACAGCCAGCGGGCCATGTCGAAATCGTGGATGGCCATGTCGCGGAAGAGGCCGCCGGAGACCTTGATATAGGCCACTGGCGGCGGGGCCGGGTCGTGGCTGGTGATGTTCAGGGTCTCCAGCCTGCCCAGCGCGCCGGAGTCCAGCCGGGCCTTCAACGCCTGGAAATGCGGGTCGAAACGGCGGTTGAAGCCGAGCAGCAGGCGCGCGCCGGCCAGCTTGGGCGCGGCGGCGCGGGCGCGGTCCAGGTCCAGATCGAGCGGCTTTTCGCAGAAGATCGCCTTGCCCGCGGCCGCCACGTGCAGGCAGTAGTCGAGATGGGTGTCGGTGGCGCTGGCGATGATGACGCCGGCCACCTCCGGATCGGCCAGGGCCTGGTCCACCGTGGCGACCGCGGCGCCGACCTCGGCGGCCAGTTCTTGCGCGGCCTCGGCGACCGGATCGATGACGTATTTCAGCCTCAGGCCGGGATGGTCCGTCGCGTTGCGCGCATGGATCTTGCCGATGCGGCCGGCGCCGAACAGGGCGAGCATGAAGGCGGGGCGCGGCATGGCTGTGGTCTTATGGAAGGACGCTTCGTCCCGCAACCTGGCCCGGCGGCGGAAGACGACCGCCAAGCCCGCCACGATGTCCCGGTCTCAGCGAGCGTCGACGACCGCGTTAACGGCCTGCGCCAGTTCGTAATAGCCCTGCCGGCTCATGTGGAACCCGTCGTCGAAAAGCCAGTCGATATTGGTGACGGTGTTCACATCGACATCGGTCAGGTTGGGGAGTCGATGGCATTCGCCGACGATGAAATCGTTGTAGAGTTCGCGCAGACGCCGCTCGTCGTGGTTGTTCTCAAGCTTTCGCGTGTTTTCCAAAAGAACGACGATCTTGCAGCCCGGCTTGACCGTGCCCGACAGCCGTTCCAGGCACCGACGAATGAGCTCGTTGCGTTCGGCGTGCGCATATTCCACGAAGCTGAAGTTGCGCACGAACCACAGGCCCCGATCCGAACGCAAAAGGCCGGTCACCGCGTCCTCGTCGAGGCGCACCATCAGCCCGTCGCGGCCCCGGAAATAGTTGATCTCCATCATGCGATAGAGCGACAGCACCAAGAGGTCGGCGTCCTGGACCGCGGCGCGCAGCTCCAGCATGTCGCGTGCGTTGAACGCGGGGATCTGGTCCCTGAGCGGGCTGCGCCCCACCGAGTCCGGGTCGTCCAGAACCAGGAACGGGTCGTCCAGCCGCTTGATCAGCCCCCGCTCGTCCCGATTGGTGAATTCGACGGAGTTGTTCGAGCAGTAGGTCGACAGTTGCAACATGTCGCAGCCGCCGATCAGGACCAGCTTGAGCTGGCGAAGCGCCGAGATCGCGGGGGCCTTCGGTCCGTTTGCGATCCAGTCGACCGCCGGATAGCTGACGATCGGGTTCGCGACCGGTTCGGTTATCCTGATTTCGGGGCGGTTGAGATAGTCGAAGACATATTGCTCGACGCCCATATTCATGATGCGGCAAGAGAAGACGAAGTGCTCCAATCTGTATTCCCGCAAGGTCGCCAGCGTCATAAAGAAGCCGACGACGCCATAGTCGCCATACTTGTCCCAGACCCGGACCACGCCGGCGTTGAAACCGAAGGCCTTGATCGATTCCAGCAGGTTGCAACGATCCTGTTCGGTTTCGATCCGAACCTTGGTGTAGTTGAGCTGGTTTGACCGATTGACCAGCTCGATGACGCGATCGATATGCGCCTCGACGGCGTAGTCGATCTCGATGCGAATATCGCTTTGCCGAAGAAAGCTGAGGTCGTTCGCCCCGACGCCTTGGCGGCTGTCGTAGCGGGCCGCCAGCATCCGATATTGCGCCAGGCGTTTCAGCTCGCCGTCGGCCGAACCGCGCAGAGTGTCGCTGTCGATTTGCGCGGCGAGCCTTGCGGGGCTGTCCAGGCAGACCAGGCCCGGGCAATTGAACGCGGCTTCAGCCAGCACCGAGGGATTGTCATCGATGAAGACGACGTTCTCCGGCCGCAGCTGCAAGGCCTCGATCAGCTTGGCGATGGACCGGCCCTTGGGCTGAAAACTTATGCTGGGAAGCACGAAATACTCCAGCACGCCCATCCGACGGAGTTCTTCCACCGCCGGGGCGTATTGGTTCTTGGAGCAGACCGAGGAGACGATGCCGCGGGCCGCCAGCCTCTTCACCAGGTCTATGTTCCCAGCGATGGGCGTGATGGGTTCTTCGGACAGGGTTCCGGTCCAGAAGGTGTCGTCCAGGTCCCAGACAACCAGCTTGACGGGGTTTTCGATCATGACTCCGGAACATCTCACGTCCTGCATGCGACGCCGCAACCTTTCGCCAAGTCCGAACGCGCGCGATTCCCGCGCCTTCGAGAAGAATTGGAGGCTTGTGAATCGTGATGGCAACTGAACTTTTCGATCCGTGGATCGAGCGCTGGATCTGGTTCTCGACAGGCGCGCGTTTGTGAGCCAGTCGATGACCATTTAGCGATGCACCTGGGCGCGCCAGGCCTCGTGGCGGGCGTTGGCCTCATCCGGGCCGATGTGCGGCTCGAACACCCGGTCGTGGAGAGTGAAGGCGGCGAGGTCGGCGTCGGCCAGCAAACCGACGCCGCGGCCGGCGCCGATGGCCGCGCCGCAGGCGGCGGCGTCGCGCAGGGCGTGGCGCGCGACGGGCAGGCCGGTGATGTCGGCCTGGATCTGCAGCAGCGTGTCGCTGGCCGCCAGGCCGCCGTCGACCTTGAGCGCCGCCGGCGCGGGAAGCTGCGTGGCGCCGGTGATGTGGTCGAGGATCTCGCGCACCCGGAAGGCGACGCCTTCCAGGGCCGCGCGGGCGATCTCGGCCGGCCCTGTCGCGCCGCTCAGGCCGGCCAGGGCGGCCCGCCGCGCCGGGTCGCCGTGGGGTGCGCCCAGGCCCTGCAGGGCCGGCAGGAAGCTGACGCCGCCGGCGTCCTTGGCCGAGGCCGCCAGGGCCTCGAAGCGGGCGTGGTCGCCGAGGCGCATCGTGCGGCGCAGCCAGTCGATGGCGGCGCCTGCGGAAAAGACCATGCCTTCCAGGCAAAAGCGGGTCTCGCCGGCGACGTGGGAGACCACGAAGGGCGGGGTGGACATACCGGCGAAGACGAAACCGCCGCCAGTGCCGGCGTCCAGGGTGGCCGAGGTGCCGTAGGTGACCTTGACCGCGCCGGCTTGCTCCGCGCCGTGGCCGATCAGGGCGCTCTGCTGGTCGGCGACGATGGCGGCGATGGGGACCTCGGCGCCAAAGGCGGCCGCCGTCGTGGTCCCGATGGCGCCCCAGGTATCGACCAGGCGCGGCAGCAGGACCTCGTCGATGCCTTGCAGCTCCAGCAGGGTCCGGTTCCAGCCCAGGCTGGCCAGGTCCAGATAGCCCATCGGCCAGGCCTGGCTGCGGTCGGTGGCGTGGACGCCGCCGCTCAGCTTGAAGACCAGGAAGGCGTCGATATTGCCGACCGCCAGCCGCCTGCTGGCGGCCAGGGTCTTGGCGTCGGGCAGAGCCGCGACCAGCGCCTCCAGCTTGGCGGCGGCCTGCTGCGGGGCGATGGCGAAGCCCTTGGCCATCAGCTCGCGCGCGCGCTCGGTCCCGCGCAGGTCGCTCCAGACCACCATGGGGCCGAGCGGCCGACCGGTCTTCCGGTCCCAGGCGACCAGGCTGGTGCGCTGGGTGGTGATCCCGATGGCCGCGACATCGGCCGGGTCTCGCCCGGCCTGGCCCAAGGCCGTGCGCATCAGTCGCCGCACGCCGCGCCAGATCGCCCCTGCGTCCTGTTCGACGCGGCCGGGCGCGGGCGAGGCGGTGCGGACGGGCGACGCGGCGCGGGCCACCAGCCTGCCGTCCAGCGAGAAAAGGCAGACGCGGGCCGTGGTCGTGCCGGCGTCGATGGCCAGCAACAGCTCAGGCATCGGGGATGAGCACGTCGGGGTTCATGATCCCGTTCGGATCGAGGGCCTGCTTGACGGCGCGCAGCAGGGAAAGTCCGCCCGCGCCCAGTTCGCGCTTCATGTAGTCGCGGCGGGCGCGGCCGATGCCGTGGTGGTGCGAGAGGCTGCCGCCGTGCCGTCCGGTCGCCTCCAGGATGCGCCGCCAGGCCTCGAAATAGGCGCTCTCCATGTCGGCCGGATCCGGCGGCAGGATGGCGAAGGTGAAGTAGAGGTTGAGTCCGCTGCGGTAGACGTGGGAGCTGTGCGCCGAGGCGGCCAGGCACCCCGGAATTTCCTTCAAACTGGTCACCGCATCGACATAGACCGAGTTGATCCGGTCCCAGTCGGCCGAGACCTCGACCGTGTCGGCGACCATGTTCCGGTCCAGGATGGCGTCCCAGGGCGGCACATTGTTGCGATGGTCCAGCCAGTGCTCGACGATATCCGTCGGCGCGGCCGGAACCTCCGCCTTGGCGGCCAGGGCGGCGACGCCCGCCACCTCGGCCTCGACCAGCGCCCTCGGGCCCTCGTGGACCATCAGGATGACGCATTGGCTGAGCCGCCCATCCAGCCGGCGGCTCTCGCGCTCGTCGTACTGGCGCACCACGGGCGGGCGCCAGCCGGAATGGATCATCTGGCGCTGCAGCTCGAAGCCGGTCGCCATGTCCTGCGCCTCGAAGGCCGACAGGGCGCGGGCCTCGGGCGCGCGGCGCAGCGAAAAGGTGACGCCGGTGACCACGCCGAGCGTTCCTTCCGAGCCCATGATCAGGTTGCGCAGGTCCGGCCCGGCCGAGGCGCGCGGGCCTTTGCCCAGGACCACGAACTCGCCATTGGGCAAGACCGCCTCGATGGAATGGACGATGTCCTCGATATTGCCGTAGGCGGTGGAGAACTGGCCGGAGGCGCGGGTGGCGATCCAGCCGCCCACGCTGCTGATCGCCACCGACTGCGGCCAATGGCCGATGGTCAGGCCTTGCGCGGCCACGGCGGCCTCGGCCTCCGCGCCGTTCTTGCCGGCATCGAACCCGGCCAGCAGGTTGACCGGGTCGATGAAGCGCACCGCGTCCATGGCCGACATGTCGAGCAGGATGGCGTCGGTGCGCGCAATGACCCCGCCGACCACGCCGCTGCCCAGGCCGAACGGGATGACCGGCGTGCGGCTCTCATTGGCCAGGCGCAGCGCCGCCTGCACGTCGGCGACCGAGCGGGGCCGCACGACGCAGGCGGGACGCGGCGCGGGCGCGGCGCCGCGGTCGCGCAGATGGCTGACCATCCAATAGTCGTGGCGCCGTTCGTCCAGGCGCACGGGGTCGGTGAGCACCTGGGCCTCGCCGAGGGCGGCCCGCAAGGCGTCGATGATCGGGCTGGTCATGCGGTCTCAGGCTCCCAGGGGCTGGCCAGCCCGCAGATTCGACAGGGCGTCTTGGCGAAGCGCGCGGCAATGCTCGATCTGGCGCCTACGCTCGTCCGCCGACCAGCCCAGCAGCGGCGCCATGGCGTCGGCGGCGGCGCCCAAGGCCGGGAAGGCCGGGTCGAGATCAAACCAGGCCCGCGCGCCGCGCCGCACCCAATAGTCTTCCAGGGTCAGCGCGCCTTCGTGCAGGACGGCGTGCGCCGCCTCCGCCGCCGCGCCGTCGCCGACCGTTTCGGCCTCCGAACCGTAGAGGCCGACGCTGCGCGCCGCCGCCTCTGGCGAAAGCCCGTTCGCGACCAGCGCGGCGGTTGCGGCGACCCCATCGACGTCGCCGCCAGGCAGCGGCTCCTTGGCGGTGCGGCACTTGCCGACCTTGCGGCCCAGCGCCTCCTCGATCTGGTCGACCACCCGCTCGGCCATCCTGCGATAGGCGGTCAGCTTGCCGCCGGCGATGGAGAGCACGCCGGCCGGGCCGGTCCAGAGTTCGTCCTTGCGCGAGATGTCCGAGGCCGACTTGCCCTCTTCGCCGACCAGGGGCCGCACGCCCGACCAGGCCGAGGCGATGTCGGCGCGGGTCAGGGCGGGGACCGAGAAGCGCTCGGCGACGGCGGCGAGCAGATAGTCGGTGTCGGCGAGCGTGATCTGCGGCCAGTCCTCGGTGGTCGGGTGGAAGGTGTCGGTGGTGCCGATATAGGTGGTCTGCCCCTTGGGCACGGCGAAGACGCTGCGCCGGTCGGCGGCCGGGAAGATGACCGTGCGCGACACCGGCAGCTTTTCACGGGGCATGACCAGATGCACGCCCTTGGTCAGCTTCAGCCGGCCAGCGGCGCCGGGCGCCTCCAGGGCGCGGATCGCGTCCACCCAGGGCCCGGCGGCGTTGACGATCATCCGCCCGCTCACCCGCGCCGTTCGCGCCGGCGCGCCGGGCAGGGTCTCGCATACGGTGACGGCTGTGGCGCGCCCGGTCTCGGTGACGATGGCCTCGGCGGCGCAGTAGTTGGCGACCACCGCGCCATGGGCCGCGGCGCTGCGCACATTGGCCAGGGTCAGCCGCGCGTCGTCGGTGAGATATTCCGGATAGACCACCGCGCCGGTCAGGTCGCCGGCGGCGATGGCCGGCTCATTGGCTTCCAACTCGGCCCTGGACCAGACCTCGTGCTTGCGGCTCTTGGGCACGCCGCCGAGTTTTTCGAAGGTCCAAAGACCCGCGCGCAGCTTGGCGATGGCGCCGCCGGTCTTTGCCGGGATGACGAAGGGGGTCTCGCGCGCCAGGTGCGGGGCGATGGCCTGGACGATCTTGCGCTCCGAGGCCGCCTCGCGCACCAGGGCGATGTCGCCCATGGCCAGATAGCGCAGGCCGCCGTGGATCATCTTGGAGGAGCGGCTGGAGGTTCCCGACCCGAAATCCTTCGCCTCGATCAGGGCGACGCTCAGGCCCCGCATGGCCGCGTCCCGCGCCACGCCCGCCCCGGTGATGCCGCCGCCGATCACGATGACGTCGAAGGCGCGCGAACTCAGGGCGTCGAAAAGACCGTCGCGCCCGCGAAGGTCGAGCGATCCCTTACCTTGCGCCACCGGCATTCTCCCTCGCCTTGTCGCCAAGCTTTCCTCTAGCCTTGGCGGCGGCGGCTTGCGAGGGGCGACTGCGCCGACTCAGGCGCCGCGCCGGATCAGTTCCAGTGGATCACGGCGCACAGGACCCCAACGATAACGGCGAGAGAGGCCAGTGCGATCGGCAGCGCTGCGGTCGCCACCCAGTCTCCCGACCAATGAAAAAGGGGTCTGTGAAGCCCAGGCTTGGCCGGCATTTCAGATCCTCCGCTTATGAAGTCTTTCTGAAATAATGTTTCAACGCGCGATTGGTGGCAAGCCACGTGCGAAACTCACCTTCAACTTGTCGCGATGGTCGCCCGCGCGCCCTTGTGCAACAGGCTGTCCAGCGCCTGGACGACAGGGACCATGAAGCGCCGATCCGCCGCCAGGGCGGGGCTGAAGATGGCTCTGTCGGCCGCGAGCGCGCCGACTCGTTCGGCCGCCGTGTTCGCGCCCTTCAGGGCCTCGGCCAGGCTGGCGGCGCGGGGATCTTCGACCGCGAACGAAGCCCCGGCCTCGTCGACGCCTTGCTGCCAGCGCATCCAGCCGGCGACGGCGAGCGCCAAGGCCTCGATCGACCGATCGGCGGCCAGCCTTTGCTCGATCGTGGCCAAAAGGCGCGGCGGCAGTTTCTGCGAGCCGTCCATGGCGATCTGGGCGAGCCGGTGATGCAGGTGCGGATTGTCGAAACGCTTGAGCAGCGCCGCCTGATAGGCGTCGAGATCGAGCCCCGCCGCCGGCGTCAGGGTGGTCGCCGCCTCGTCCCAGAGCCGCCGCACATAGGCGCGCAGCGGCGGCCAGCCGATCGCTTGGTGCACATGGGTGAAGCCGGCCAGCGCGCCGAGATAGGCGAGGGCGGAATGGGCGGCGTTCAGCAGGCGCAGCTTGGCCGCCTGCCAAGGGGCGACGTCGGCGACCACCTGGACGCCCACCGCCGCGAAGTCCGGGCGCGGGCCGGCGAACCGGTCCTCGATCACCCATTGGCGGAACTGCTCGGTGGTGACGATGGCCTCGTCGCGGTAGCCAAGCTGGCGTTGGAGCGCGGCCCTGTCCTCGCGCGTGGTGGCCGGCGTGATCCGGTCGACCATGCTTGAGGGAAAGGCGCCCTGCTGCTCGATCCAGGTCGAGAGCGCCGGATCGATCCGCGCCGCCGCTTCCAACACAAGCGCGCGGATGCGGGCGCCGTTGTCATCGAGATTGTCGCAGGACAGCACGGTGAAGGGCGCCAGGCCCGCCGCGCGACGCAGATCAAGCCCGCGCGCCAGAAACCCGGCGGCGGTCGTGGGCACGCCGTGGCGCAGATCGGCGGTTTCCGGCGCATAGCCCTTTTCGGTGACGGTCAGGCTGACCAGGCCGGTTTGCGGCGCGGCCAGGACGGCGACCGCCTCGGCCTCGCGGCCGGCGGCGGTGAGCACGCCCAGAATTGAGCCGCGCACGCGCGCCGTCTCGCCATCCACTGAGCGTTCGACCAGGGTGTAGAGGCCGTCCTGGGGTTGGAGCGCCTGCTCAGCCTTCGGCGAGCGCAGCGAAACACCCCGAATGCCCCATCGCGGATCGCCCGAGGCCAGCACCTCGTCGAGAAACGCCGCCTGGTGGGCGCGGTGGAAGCCGCCGACCCCGATATGCACCACGCCGGCCGCGACCTTGGTCCGGTCATAGGCGAGCCGTCCGATCGCCGCCGGCAGCCGGCCGAGCAGGACCTCGTTCAGGCGCTCAAGGCTCAAAGGGCGTCACCCATGAGCCGCCTTATGGCCTAGGTCCGCCGCCGCGCGCTATATCGCCTTGAAGCCCGGGCTTTCGGACAGGGATGGAAACGACAATGAGGATCGCGAGCGCGCGGGTGATCGTGACCTGCCCAGGCCGCAACTTCGTGACCTTGAAGGTTGAGACCGAGGACGGCGCCTACGGCATCGGCGACGCCACCCTGAACGGCCGCGAAAAGGCGGTGGTCGCCTATCTGGAGGAGCACGTCGTCCCGACCCTGATCGGCCGCGATGCGCGCCGCATCGAGGACATCTGGCAGTTCCTCTATCGCGGCGCCTATTGGCGGCGGGGACCGGTGACCATGCGCGCCATCGCCGCGGTCGACACCGCCCTCTGGGACCTGAAGGGCAAGACGCTGGGGGTGCCGCTCTATGACCTGCTCGGCGGCAAGAGCCGCGAGGGGGTCATGGTCTATGGCCACGCCAATGGCGACGAGATCGGCGAGACCGCCGACGAGGTGCAGCGCTATCTGGAGCTCGGCTACCGCGCCGTCCGCGCCCAGAGCGGCGTGCCAGGCGTCAAAGGGGCTTACGGCGTCGGGCGCGGCCAGATGTTCTACGAGCCGGCCGATGCGGCCCTGCCGACCGAGACGGTCTGGTCGACCCCGCACTATCTCGACCATGCGCCGAAGCTGTTCGACGCCTTGAGGGACAGGTTCGGCTTCGCGCCGCACCTGCTGCACGACGTCCATCATCGCCTGACCCCCCTGGAGGCGGCCCAGCTCGGCAAGTCGCTGGAGCCGCACCGGCTGTTCTGGCTGGAGGACGTGACGCCTGCGGAGAACCAGGAGGGGTTTCGACTGGTGCGCCAGCACACCACCACGCCGCTGGCGGTGGGCGAGGTGTTCAACACCTTGTGGGACTGCAAGGACCTGATCCAGGAGCAGCTGATCGACTATATCCGCGCCACCGTGGTCGGCGCCGGCGGGCTGACGCATCTGCGGCGGATCGCCGACTTCGCCTCGGTCTGGCAGGTGCGCACCGGCTGCCACGGCGCGACCGACCTCTCGCCGGTGACCATGGGCGCGGCGCTGCACTTCGATAGCTGGGTCCCCAACTTCGGCATCCAGGAATATATGCGCCATACCCCGGAGACCGACGCCGTCTTCCCGCACGCCTATCGCTTCGAGGCCGGGCTGCTCCATCCCGGCGATGCGCCCGGCCACGGCGTCGACATCGACGAGGCGCTGGCCGCGCGTTTCCCCTACGAGCCGAAACAGTTGCCGGTCGCCCGTCTCGAGGACGGGACCATGTGGAACTGGTAGGCGTGGCCAGGCTCGACCGGCCGCCAGTCTTCCACATCGCCGGCCGCGACGGCGCGCGCCTCGACCTGGCCAGCGACGGCGCGGCGGTGGTCCACATCTTCGTCCTGGAAGCCGACATCATCCGCGTGGCCGTGCTGCCGAACGGGCGGTTCGAGATGGGGCGCAGCTGGGCGATCGCGCCCGGCGCCGAGGACGTGGCCGAGGCGGGACGCGACCGGTTCGACCTGGCGGGGTTCGCGGCGGCGGATTTCCGGCTGAGCGAGGCGGAGGGCCGGCTGGTGGTCGAGACGGATCGGCTGCGGCTGACCGTCGTCCTGGCCGGGCTCTTCTGCCGCTGGGAGATGAAGCGCGGCGATGACTGGGTCCAGATCGCCCGCGACCGGCCGACCCAGGCCTATAACTTCGGCTGGTGGGGACCGGGCGTCAGCCACTTTCTCGTCCAGCGTCCGGAAGAGCGCTATTTCGGCCTTGGCGAGTGCGCCGGGCCGATGAACCGGCGCGGGCGGCGCTATCGGCTGAGCCCGACCGACGCGCTGGGCTACGACGCCGAGACCTCCGATCCGCTCTACAAGTCGATCCCCTTCTACATCACGCTCAACCAGAAGGCGTCGGCGGCCTTCGGCCTGTTCTACGACACCCTGTCGGACTGCGAGTTCGACTTCGGCGGCGCGCGGGACAATTACCACGGCCTGTTCCGCGGCTTTTCCGCCGCCAACGGCGACCTCGACTATTATGTGATCGCCGGACCCGAGGTCGCCGACGTCACGCGGCGCTTCACCTGGCTGACCGGGCGGCCCGCCTTTTTGCCGCGCTGGAGCCTCGGCTATTCCGGCTCGACCATGGCCTATACCGACGCCCCCGACGCCCAGGCGCGGATGGCCGAATTCCTCGACGGCTGCGCGGCCAACGACATCCTCTGCTCCTCCTTCCACCTGTCGTCCGGCTACACCTCGATCGGCGCGCGCCGGCAGGTCTTCACCTGGAACCGCGACAAGTTCCCCGATCCACGCGCCTTCACGCACAGCTACGCCCAACGCGGCGTGCATCTGTGCGCCAATATCAAGCCCTGCCTGCTCGCCGATCACCCGCAGTTCGACGCCGCCTGGCGCGCCAGCCTGCTGATCTGCGAACCCGACGGCGAACCGGCCTGGGTGCAATGGTGGGACGGGCTGGGCGCCTATCTCGACTTCACCAACCCGGCGACCGCGGCCTGGTGGAAGGCGCAGGTTGCGGAAAGCCTGCTGGCCCATGGGGTCGACGCAACCTGGAACGACAATAACGAGTTCGAGATCCGCTCGCCCGAGGCCCAGGCCATGGGGTTCGGCCAGCCGTTCGCGGCGCGGGCGGCGCGGCCGCTGCAGACGCTTTTGATGATGCGCGCCTCGCGGGCGGCGCAGATCGCGCATCGGCCTGACGTCCGCCCCTTCGTCGTCACCCGCGCCGGGCCGGCGGGCCTGCAGCGCTACGCCCAGACCTGGTCGGGCGACAATTCGACCTCATGGGCGACGCTGAGGTTCAACCTGAAGATGGGGCTGGGCTTGGCCTTGTCGGGCGTCTCCAGCGCCGGGCACGACATCGGCGGCTTTTCCGGCCCGGCGCCGGACGCCGAGCTGTTCGTTCGCTGGGTGCAGGCGGGCGTCTTCATGCCGCGCTTCAGCATCCATTCCTGGAACGACGACGCCAGCGCCAACGAGCCCTGGATGCATCCTGAGGTCACGCGCCACGTCCGCGGCCTGATCGCCCTGCGCTATCGCCTCATCCCCTATCTGTACGACCTGACCTGGCGCTACGCCCGCGATTACGCGCCGATCACACGGCCGACCTTTTACGATTTCCCCGACGATCCGCGCTGCTTGGCGGAGACTGACGAGCTGATGGTGGGCGCATCGCTGCTCGCCGCGCCGGTGGTCGAGCCGGGCCAACATGTGCGCGACGTCTATCTGCCGGCGGGCTGCGCCTGGATGGACTTCCGGACCGGCGAGCGTTTCGCCGGCGGCCAGACCGTCACGCGCGATGCGCCGCTCGAACGCCCCGTGTTGCTCGCCCGCGAAGGCTGCGCCATCCCGCTGAACGCCGCCGAGCAGCATTTCGGCCAGCCGGCCGATGCGCGCGCCTTTCTGCTCTTTCCCTATCCGGCGAACGGTGAATTCACCGCCGAATGTTTCGAGGACGACGGGGAATCGATCCTGGCGGCGGACAGCCACGGCTTCTGGCGCCTGCGCGTCGTCTGCACCGCCGCCCGCATCGTCTGCCATGTCGAACGCCTGGGCGGCCGGCCGCCGGACGGGCCGCTCCGGATCATGCTGCCGCCGGGCGAGACCCGGCCGCTCGATGTGATCGGCGGAGAGGCCGTCTAAAGCAGCGCCTCCAGCCGCTCGGCCGGGCGGCAGAGCGCCGTTCCCTTGGGCGTCGCCACGATCGGGCGTTCGACCAGGATGGGTTCGGCGACCATGGCGGCGAGGATCTGGTCGTCGCCGGATTCCGCGGTGATCCCCAGCGCCTCGGCGGGCGTGCCGCGCGTGCGCAGGATGTCGCGCGGCCTGGCCTTCATGGCCTTCAACAACCCATCGAGCTGCGCCCTGGTCCAGCCGGTCTTCAGATACTCCACCACTCTGGGCTCGGCGCCCCACTCGCGCAGCGCCGCCAAAACCTTGCGCGAGGTTCCGCAATTAGGGTTGTGAAAGATGGTGATGGAGCTTTTTTCGCTCTGTTTCGCCATGTCGCCAATCTCCTTGCCCGCAAAGAACCCGGATTGCTTCCGGTTCGGTCTTGTCGTCGCTCATCGCTGAAATAGCGCGCTGATCTCGGGGTATCTGAAGCCGATATCGGCGCCGTCGGCTCCCAGGGGATAGCGATGGGATTTTGCCGCCCCGACCAGGTGAATGATATTTATCTCCTCGTAGGGGATGCTGGGGGCGACAAGCCGTTTACGGACGAAATCGATCGCTGGCGGCGCGTGCAGCACCAGCCAGTTGTTGACAGCCCGAAGAGGATGGATCGTCAGCTGTCCGGACGCAATGAGCCGATGCAGGGGTATCTGGTCGGAGAGGAATCCACCTGCGGCCGCGCTGTCACGAGCCTTTGCCAGCGCCTCGCGCCAGATCGGCCAGAGTTTGGACCCCACGCGGGCGCCAAACACGCCGCCGTTGCACATGGGGAAGCGGCTAAATCGCTGCGTGTCTTCATGGCCGAACATGTCGGTATAGACCTTGAGCGTGTAGTCGTCGGGAAACGAGGCTTGCAAATAGTTCGGGTCGATCTGGGGGTGAATGGCCAGGTCGGCAAGTTGTGCGGCCTTCACGATCTGATCGAGCCCGAGGCGATTTTGCAGCCAGGTATCGCCGTCGAGCCAGACATAGGTGTCGAAGCCGGGAAAGAGTTCGGGCAGCCGCGCCTTGACGCCCAGATAGGCGAGCCGGAAGCCGTGCAGACCGCTGGACTGAAACTCGTCGCTTTCGGTCCGCACGACAAGATCGACTTCACGATGAATCGTGGCCGGCGTCGGCTCGGCGCCGACTTGCACGAAACCGAGGGCGAAGTCTCGGGAACCGGCCGCGCCGAGCGACGCCAAAAGCTCGCCCGCAAGATGATGGTGAGCGACGTCACAGCCGGTAATCACGATCGTGCCTGACATGGGTCACGTTCATAGGCTGAGATTCGGCCATGTGACATGTTGACGGCCTGGCTTGGCTGTAGCGGGTCCGCTCGCGATGGCGCGAAGTCGGCCGACGGTCGGGCTCGGCCCATGGCGCCGCGCTTGCTGCTTCGCCTCACAAGCGAACGCGGCCGCGCCAGATCGGAACAGCCCCGTGGAAAACCTTCGCTAACCGAAGACCAGTATGAAAGCGCGAATGCGACAGGCGGCGGCCACGGCGGGACTTGAGGCGGAGCTTGTCCATCCAGGCGCCCTGACGTCCGCCGACGTCGCGGACTGGCGAGCGCTGCAAGGCGCTGAGCCCGCCTTCGCCAGCCCGCTCTTGGGGGTGGATTTCGCCCAGGCCGTCGGGGCGGTGCGCAAGGACGCGCGGGTCGCAGTCTATCGGCGCGGCGGCCGGACGGTCGGATTCCTGGCCCATCACCGCCGGCCCGGCGGGTTCGCACGGCCGATCGGCGCGCCGTTCTGCGACTATCACGCCCTGATCAGCCGTCGCGACGCCGTCCTTGACGCGGCCGAAGCCCTGCAGGCCGCCCGTCTGGGCGCGCTTCGCCTGACCGGCCTGGTCGATCCCTTCGATAGCTTCGGCGATGCGGTCAAAAGCCGGATCCCGACCTACCGGATCGTGCTCGACGGGACCTCCGAGGCCTATCTGGCGGCGCTTTGGCGCGGCAGCGGCAACCGGCTGAAGAACCATCGCCGCTATCGCCGGTCCTTGGAAAAGGCGGGCGGCCCCGTCCGCGTGGTCGGCGACGATCGCGATCCGGGCGCCTTCGAGCGCCTGATCGGCTGGAAGCGCGAACAGTTCGTGCGCACCGGCCTGCACGATTTCCTGGCCGTCCCCTGGGCCGCCGCCCTGATGCGCGGGCTGTTCGCAAGCCGCACCGACGCCTTCGGCGGCCAGATGATCAGCCTCTATGCCGGCGAGAGGCTGGTCGCCGCCCATTTCGGGGCGCGCCAGGGCGGCTGGTTCCACCCCTGGATCAGCGCCTTCGATCCGGACTTGCGGGCCCATTCGCCCGGCACGGTGCATCAGGTCGAGGCCATCGGCGCCATGACCGGCCTTGGGCTGCACACCTATGATCTCGGCCCCGGCGAGGACCACTGGAAGTCGCCGTTCACCCATGGCGAGGAGACCATCGGCGCGGGCCTGGCCGTCGCGCCCAACTTCGCCGGAGCGCTGGCCAGCTCTTCCGACCGGTTCTGGGCGCTGCCGCCGTTGCGCAACGCGGCGCTGGTCGGGCGGGTGCGCAATCGGCTGGATCAGATCGCGGCGCTGGAGCTGACGCTGGGCGGACGCATGCAGGGCGCGGCCTATGCCCTGACCACGCAACGGAGGCGACAATGGGCGGCGTGATCGCGGACTGGTCTCAAGAGCAGATCGAGGGATTCGAGAAGGCGATCGTGCGCTTCCGCCACACGCTGGCGGAACGGCCGCTGTTTTCCGACGCCGGCCTGATCGGCGTGCTCGACCGCTATCCGCGCCAGGCCATGGGCGTCTTCACCATGGGCGAGGACCTCGAGGACTGGCGGTCCTGGCGCCGCGGCACGGCTGACAGCCTGGACGGCGCGGCGCTGCTGGAGGCGGTCAAGTCGGGGCGGCTCTGGCTCAACCTGCGCCACGCCAACGAACATTTGCCGCAGTTCGCCGCCCTCTGCGACGAGATCTCGGCCGAGAAGGAAAAGCATCTGAAGACGCGGATCCTCAATCGCGATCTGGGCCTTTTGATCTCCTCGCCGAACGCGCGGGTCTTCTATCACCTCGACGTGCCGCTCTCCTCGCTCTGGCAGGTGCGCGGGGTGAAGCGGATATGGTTCTATCCGCGCGGCGAGCCCTTCACCGATCCGGCCTGGCTGGAGCGCTGCGTGCATGGCGCGGCCGAGGGCCAGATGCCGTTCAGCGCCGAGTGGGACGCGCGGGCCGAGACCTTCGAGATGACCGCCGGCGACATGGTCACCTGGCCGCAGAACATGCCGCACCGCGTCGACAACGGGCCGATGATGAACGTCTCGGTCTCCATGGAATTCATGACCCCGGCGGCCAGGATCCGGGCCAATGTCCTGCACGCCAACGGCGTCTTGCGCGGCGGCCTCGGCTGGACCCCCAAGGTGCAGGATCGAGCCGGTCCGGCTCTGGCGGCCAAGCTCCTGGTCGCCAGCGCCCACAAGGCCTGGACCGCGCGGCGCAAGGCTGCGCCGGTGCTGCCGGAGACCTTCACCGTCGAGACCCGTCCGGCATGACGGCGCAGATCTCGATCATCATCCCGACCCAGCGGCGCCTGCAGGGCCTGACCCGCGCCGCCCACTCGGTGTTCGCCCAGGCCGGGGTCGAGGCGGCTGCGCTTGAGCTGGTGGTGGTCGACAACGACCAGACGCCGTCGGCCGCGGCCACGGCCAGGATGCTCGCGCAGGCGGCGCCCTTTCCGGTGCGCTATGTGCACGAGCCGGCCGCCGGGGTCGCCAACGCGCGCAACGCCGGCCTGACCGAGGCCAGGGGCGGGCTGATCGCCTTTCTCGACGACGACGAGGAGGCGCCGAGCGGCTGGCTGGCCGCGCTGATCGCCGCTCAGCTTGCCTATGGCGCCGACGTGGTCTTCGGGCCGGTGCGGGCGCGGGCGGACTGGGACAGAATAGGCAACCGCGTCTATTTCGAACGTTTCTTTTCACGGCTCGGACCGGCCGAGAGCGGGCCGATCGACCACTATTACGGCTGCGGCGACAGCCTGGTGCGGCGCGCGGCGCTGCCCGATCCCGACCGGCCGTTCTCGGCCATCCGCAACCAGATCGGCGGCGAGGACGACCTGTTGTTCGGCGCGATGGAGCAGGCGGGCGCCCGGTTCGCCTGGGCCGCCGAGGCCTGGGTGTGGGAGGATCCGGCGCCCGAGCGGCTCACCCTGCGCTACACCGCCCTGCGCGCCTTCGCGTTCGGCCAGGGCGCCAGCGCCCATTGTGCGGCGGCCGGCGACCGGCTGGGGGTGGCGCGCTGGATGATTCTCGGCGTCGCCCAGGCGCTGGCCTTCGGCGCCTTCGCCGGGCTCAAATGGGTGTTGCGCTCGCCGAGTTTTGCTTTCTCGCTCGACAGAGCGGCGCGCGGGCTCGGCAAGACTCTGTGGTGGAAACCGTTCAAAATCCGCTTTTATGGCCTTGCCGCGCCGGTCGCGGCCGGCACGGCGAGCTGAGCGGTCTTTTCCTGTCGACAATCCCGCATATTCGCGTCCGCTTGGCGACGATCCTTGCAGCCGAGGCTTCGGTTGTGCATTTGTCATGGCGCGAATCCCGCCGGGACGCGTGAGACGGGGCAGCGATAGGGAGCGTTTGTGAGTACGGCCAGCATCATCGCGGGGCTCAAGAGCGCGCCCACCCGCCACGCCGGGCTGATCGCCTGGGTGCGGGAAATCGCCGAACTGACCAAGCCCGACCGTGTCCATTGGTGCGACGGCTCGCAAGCCGAATGGGACCGGCTGACGACCGAGTTGGTCGAGGCCGGCACGCTCAAGCGGCTCAATCCTGAGAAACGGCCGAACTCCTTCTACGCCGCCTCCGATCCGAGCGATGTGGCGCGGGTGGAAAGCCGCACCTTCATCTGTTCGCAGAAGGCCGAGGACGCCGGGCCGACCAATAATTGGCTCGATCCGACGGAGATGCGGGCGGATCTGAACGGCCTGTTCGATGGCGCCATGCGCGGGCGCACGATGTACGTGGTCCCGTTCTGCATGGGTCCGCTCGGCTCGAAGATCAGCGCCCTCGGCGTCGAGATCACCGACAGCCCCTATGTGGTCGTATCGATGCGGATCATGACCCGGATGGGCCAGGCCGCCCTCGACCAGCTCGGCGAGGACGGTTTTTTTGTGCCCGCCGTCCATTCGGTCGGCGCGCCGCTGGAGCCCGGGCAAGCCGACGTCGCCTGGCCCTGCAACCCGATCAAATACATCGTCCATTTTCCGGAAAGCCGCCAGATCTGGTCCTACGGCTCCGGCTATGGCGGCAACGCCCTGCTCGGCAAGAAGTGCTACGCGCTGCGCATCGCCTCGGTGATGGCGCGCGACGAGGGCTGGCTGGCCGAGCATATGCTGATCCTGAAGCTGACCTCGCCGCAGGGCGCTGTCCGCTACATGGCCGCGGCCTTCCCCAGCGCCTGCGGCAAGACCAACCTGGCCATGCTGCAGCCCAAGCTGCCGGGCTGGACGGCCGAGACCATCGGCGACGACATCGCCTGGATGCGTTTCGGCGACGACGGGCGGCTCTACGCCATCAATCCGGAGGCGGGCTTCTTCGGCGTCGCGCCGGGAACCGGCCGCGCCACCAATCCGAACGCCATCGCCGCGCTCGGCGAAAACACCGTCTTCACCAATGTGGCGCTGACCGAGGACGGCGACGTCTGGTGGGAAGGCCTGACCGAGCAGCCGCCGGCGCACCTGACCGACTGGAAGGGCCGCGCCTGGACGCCCGCCTCGCCCGAACCCGCCGCCCATCCCAACGCCCGTTTCGCCGCGCCCTGCGACCAGTGCCCAAGCGTCGCGGCCGAATGGCAGGACCCCAAGGGCGTGCCGATCTCCGCCATCCTGTTCGGCGGGCGCAGGGCTACGGCGGTGCCGCTGGTGACCGAGGCCTTCGACTGGCGCCACGGCGTCTTCCTGGCCTCCAACGTCGCCTCGGAAGGCACGGCGGCGGCCGAGAACACGGTCGGCGAGCTGCGCCGCGACCCGTTCGCCATGCTGCCCTTCTGCGGCTACAACATGGGCGACTATTTCAGCCACTGGTTGGAACTCGGCGAGCGCCACGAGGCGTCCAAGCTGCCGCGCATCTTCTTCGTCAACTGGTTCCGCAAGGACGAGCGCGGCAAGTTCATGTGGCCGGGCTTCGGCGACAATGTCCGGGTTCTGAAATGGATCTTCCAGCGCCTGGAAGGCGAGGGGCAGGCGCGCGAAACCCCGATCGGCCTGGTGCCGGCCGAGGGCGCTCTGGATGTCGAGGGCCTGGACATGGCCCCGGAGCAAATCGAGGCCCTGTTCGAGGTCGACCGCGCCGTCTGGGCCGAGGAGGCCGCGCTCATCCCGGCCTTCTATGAGATGTTCGAAGACCGGCTGCCCGCCGAACTCTGGCGCGAGCACAAGGCTCTGCTGCAGCGGCTGGAGCCGTCGCATGCCGATCGCTATGCGGACGCCCCGATCCCCGCCACCGCCGCGGAATAGAATGCGGATCAAGGCCGGATTCGAGGTTTTTCGCCTTGCCTCGTGACTGACGCGGCGGCACGCGCCTAAAACCCTCGCAAAGCGATGCGGCGAGCGGGCCGCTCGACTTAGGGAGAGGTGTCATGTCCGAGACAGAGGTTGCGGCCGAGACCAAGGTGAAGATCACGCGCGACGGCGATGTCGCTGTCCTGACCCTGTCCGATCCGGCGACGATGAACGCGGCCGGCGTCGACATGGCCGCCGATCTGACCGCCGCGCTGAAGAGCGCCGTCGAAAGCGCATCCCCGGCCCGCGCCATCGTGCTGACCGGCGAGGGCCGCGGCTTCTGCTCCGGCGCCAACCTGACGGCGGTCGGACCCCGCGCCGCGCCAGCCGCGGGGGAGCGTCCCGGCGCCGGCGACCAGCTGAAAACGGTCTACAATCCGCTGATTACCATGATCCGCGACCTGCCGATCCCCATCGTGACGGCCGTGAACGGGGCGGCGGCCGGCATCGGCTGCTCCTTCGCCCTGATGGGCGACCTGATCGTCGCCGGCGAGAGCGCCTATTTCCTGCAGGCCTTCCGCCGCATCGGCCTGGTGCCGGACGGCGGCTCGACCTACCTCTTGCCGCGCATGATCGGGCGGGCGCGGGCCATGGAGATGACCCTGCTCGGCGAGCGGCTGCCCGCGGCCAAGGCGCTGGAATGGGGCCTGATCAACCGCTGCGTTCCCGATGCCGAGCTGATGGCGACGGCGCTCGGCCTGGCGCGGGAACTGGCGCAGGGCCCCAAGTCGCTCAGCCTGATCCGCCGCCTGCTCTGGGATTCGCTCGACGCCGACTTCGCCGACCAGCTCGACCACGAACGCCTGGCCCAGAACCAGGCCGGCCGCAGCGAAGACTTTGCCGAAGGCGTGCAAGCCTTCCTGCAGAAGCGTCCCGCGGCGTTCAAGGGTCGGTAAGAAAACCTCTCCCAAAGGGAGAGGGAGGGGCCCAGAGCGAAGCGAATGGGACGGTGAGGGGTTATAGCCTCTCGGACTATCCTGAAACGCCGAACGCCCTCATCTTCCCACGCGCCAAGCGCGTGGGCCCCTCCTTCTCCCCACGGGAGAAGTCTATTTTAAGCCGCCTTCTCGTCCGCGCACGGCTCGTCGTTCAGCAAGGCTTCCAGCGCCTCGAACAGCCGCGCCGCTTCGATCGGCTTGGCGACGTGGCCGTCCATGCCGGCGGCGAGGTACTCGGCCAGCTGGTGGGACATGACGTTGGCGGTCAGCGCGATGATCGGCGTGCGCGGCCGGCCGGTGGCCAGCTCCTGCTCGCGGATGGCGCGGGCGGCCGTCGGCCCGTCCATCTTCGGCATCTGGACGTCCATCAAGATCACGTCCCAGTCGCCGTCCTCCCAGGCCCGAACCGCCTCGATCCCGTTCGAGACCACCACCGGATCGACGCCGACCTGGTGCAGCAGGGTCTTCAGCACCAGCTGGTTGACCGTATTGTCCTCCGCCGCCAGCACCCGCAGCTTGAGCGCGTAGGCTTCGTCGTCGGGCGCGGGCGGGGCGGGCAGCGGCATGACGGGACGCGGGTCGCCGACCCGCCGCAGCGGCAGGGTCACGGTGAAGGTGGAGCCGAAGCCGAGCGTGCTTTCGACCGCGATGGCGCCGCCCATCATCTCGGCGAGTTCGCGGCAGATGGCCAGGCCCAGGCCGGTGCCGCCGAAGCGGCGGGTAGTGGAGGCGTCGGCCTGGTCGAAACGCCCGAACAGCGCCTGCAGGCGGTCTTCGGGAATGCCGACCCCGGTGTCGGTCACCGCAAAGGCCAGGCGCTCGTCTTTCCAGTGCGCGGTGACGCGGATCTCCCCGCGATCGGTGAATTTCAGCGCATTGGAGACCAGGTTATAGAGGATCTGCCGCAGCCGCGTCGGGTCGCCGCGATAGACGCCCTGGGCGTCTTCGATGTCGAGGGCGAAGGACAGCCCCTTCTTGTTGGCCTGGCCGGTGAAGGCCTGGTGGGCGCCGCGGGCGACTTCGTCCAGGTCGAACTCGATGTCCTCAAGGTCCAGCTTGCCCGCCTCGATCTTGGCCAGGTCGAGCACGTCGTTGAGGATGGCCAGCAGGGCTTCGCCCGAGGCGTGCACGATGCCCAGCCGCTCGCGCTGCAGGGTCGACAGCTCGTCCATGGCCATGGCCTGCGCCATGCCCAGAACCCCGTTCAGCGGCGTCCTGATCTCGTGACTCATGGTGGCCAGGAAAAGGCTCTTGGCCCGGTTGGCGGCCTCGGCGTCGTCGCGCGCCTTGGCCAGGGCCAGCTCGGCGCGCTTTTCGTGATCGATGTTGCGCATGACGCCGACGGTGCGGACGATGCGGCCGCGATCGTCCTTGATCGCCTCGATGGCGGATTCGACCCAATAGTGCGGGCCGTCGGGCCGCATCATGCGGTGAACGAGGCGATAGGGCGCGCCGTTCTCGACATGCTGGTCCCAGAGCGCCTGGGCGCGTTCGCGGTCGGCCGGGTGCACGCCCTGCCAGATGTCCGCATTGAGCGATTCATAGGTGGCGTCGGCGCCGGTGGTCGGCCGCACGCCGTCGCTGGCCAACTGGCGGTTGCGGTAGTCCATCTCCCAAACATTGATGTTGGCGATCTCGGTGGCCAGGCTCAGCCGCTGCTGGGACCGGGCCAGCGCCTGCACCACGCGGCCCCGCTGCCATTCGTCGGCGACAAAGGCGGCGTGGTCGACCAGACGTTCGGCCATATCGGCGTCGAAACGCCGCGGCAGGTCGTCGAAGATAGCCAGGACGCCGATGCGCCGGCCGTTTGGCAGCAGGATGGGCGCGGCGGCGTAGAATTGGTGGTCCGCCTCGCCGAACGCGAGCGGATAGGCCCCGCTCCAGCGCTGCTCGGCCATGTCCTCGATCCAGAGGACCTCCGAAGACTGCACCGCCAGCTGGGCCAGGGCGATGGCGCGCGAGTCTTCCGTCGGCTGGTTCGCGCCAGCCCCGGCGATCCACATGCGGCGGCGGCCGGCCAGCGCGATATAGGCGCCGGAGGCTTCGGCCATGCGCAGGGCCAGGCGCGCGATACGCTCGAAAATGGCGCGGCTTTCCTCGGGATCGACGGCGTTCGCGGAAAATCCGCGGCCGCCATTCTCGCGAGGTTGATCCTCGTTCGCCATCGGCCGATCCCACCCCTAAGACGAAATCATCGTGACGGGATCGCCTTAAAATAGCGTCTACGCAGGCGGCGCTCCGCCTCGCCTCAGTCCGCCAGCCGGGCCTGGCGGCGCGCGGCGGTCAATGTGTTCTGCAGCAGACAGGCGACCGTCATCGGGCCGACCCCGCCGGGCACGGGCGTGATCCAGCCGGCGACGGTCTTCGCCTCCTCGAACGCCACGTCGCCGACCACGATGGTCTTGCCGGCCGCCGCCGCTTTCGGACGCCGCGATGGGACGCGGTTGATGCCGACGTCGATCACCGCCGCGCCCGGCTTGATCCAGTCGCCGCGGATCATCTCAGCTTGCGCGACCGCGGCGACCAGGATGTCGGCCTCGCGGGCGACGTCGGGCAGATCGATAGTGCGCGAGTGGGCGATGGTGACGGTGCAGTCGGCCTTGAGCAGAAGCTGGGCGATCGGCTTGCCGACCAGGTTGGAGCGGCCGACCACCACCGCGCGACGGCCGCGAAGCTCGCCAAGCGCGTCCTTGAGCAGCATCAGGCAGCCCAGCGGCGTGCACGGGACCAGCCCGGCCTGGCCGCTGGCGAGGCGTCCGATATTGATCACGTTCAGCCCGTCGACGTCCTTGTCGGGGTGGATGGCCGCCTGGATGACCAGCGGATCGATGGGCGCGGGCACCGGAAACTGCACCAGGACGCCATGGATGGCCGGATCGGCGTTCAGGGCGGCCACCTGCGCCAGCAACTCATCCTGCGTGGTCGAAGTCGGCAGGCGGATGGTCAGCGAATGCATGCCGGCGGCCAGGGTCTGCTCGCCCTTGCTGCGCACATAGATCTGGCTGCCGGGATCCTCGCCGACCAGCACCACGGCCAGGCCCGGCTTGATCCCGTGGTCCCGCTGCAGCGCCGTAGCCTCCTCGGCCACCCGCGCGAGCAACCCCGCCGCGAACGCCCGCCCATCGATCAGCCGCGCCTCAGCCATGCAAATCCGTCTTTCATCCGCTCATCCCCGCGAAAGCGGGAACCCAGGTGTTTTATCGTAGAGCGCCGCGTTTCCAGCAAAAAAGCCTGGGTTCCCGCTTTCGCGGGAATGAGCGGGGTAGGAGTCACAGATCAAAGCATTGGCCAGGGCCGCGATCTTGGCCTCGGTCTCCAGGCGCTCTTCGCGCGGGTCGCTGTCGGCGACGATGCCGGCGCCGGCGCGCGCCTCCAGCCGCCAACCCTTCTCATCGGCGCAAAACGCCGCCGAGCGGATCAGCACGTTGGACTCGAACGCGCCGTCGAACCCGGCCCAGAACAGCGCCCCGAAGAACGGCCCGCGCGGCGGCTCCAGGCCGGTGATCGTCTTCATCGCCTGCACCTTGGGCGCGCCAGTGATCGAGCCTGGCGGAAAGGCGGCGCGGAAGAGGTCGATGGCGGACCGCTCCGCCGCCAGCCGCCCGGTCACGGTCGAGACCAGGTGGTGCACATTGGCGAAGCTGGCCATGCGGTGGAGGGCGGGCGTCGCCACCGTGCCGGGTTCGCAGACGCGGGCCAGGTCGTTGCGCATCAGATCGACGATCATCAGGTTCTCGGCCCGGTCCTTGGCGGAGGCCATGAGTTCGGCCGCCAGCGCCGCGTCCTCGGCCGCATCGCGCCCGCGCGGCCGCGTGCCCTTGATCGGCTGGGTCTCGACGGTCCCGTCCGGCGACACGCGCAGGAACCGCTCCGGCGAGTTGGAGACCAGGGCGCGATCGGCCAGCCGCAGATAGGCCGCGAACGGCGCGGCGCTGGTCCGCGCCAGCCGCGCCGTCAGGTCGAACGGCCGTCGTCCCGGCTGCAGCCGCCCCGTCCAGCGCCGCGCGATATTGGCCTGGAAGATCTCGCCACGCTCGATCCGCGCCACCACATCGGTGACCGCCGCCTCATAGGTCGATCCGCAGCTGGCGCTCAGCGACTCGGCGAGCCGGCCCGGATGGGCGGCGACCGGTGCGGCGTCCAACCAGTCCAGCGCCCGCCCGGCCGCGCCTCGCGCCCCGGCGTCGTCGCGGCCTCGCCCGATCGCCAGCCCCTCGCGCCGCTCATGGTCGAAGGCCAGCACCGCCGGATAGCGCGCGCAGGCCAGGTCCGGCCAATCGGCATGGCGTTCAAGACCCAGCGGCTCGACATGATCGCCCAGCTCATAGGCGGCCAGCCCCGCGACCCCGCCCTGAAACGGCGGCCCCTCCGCCAGGCGCGGCGAGGGCGGACCGATCAGCCCGGCCAACGCGGCGAACGGATCGCCGCGATCGTCGGCTGGACAGGTCAGCGTCGCATCCGGCGCCCGCGCCAGATAGGACCATCGCCCGTCCGCTCCACCGCCGCCCGACAAAAACCCGATCGCCCACGCCTCGTCCGCAAAGGCCGACAAGACTTCGGCCGGCTCCCGCCAGGCCGCGCGCATGGCCACGACCGCCGCGTAGGGTGCATCCAAAAGCTCAGCCGCCGCCTGCATAGCCGGCCTTGTGACCGCGACTCGGCCGGAAGGCCAGGTCTAGCTTCGCGCCTGAGAGCCAGAACGGCCGTCGGGCTGTCCTGGCATGGGCGGTTCGCAAACCTGTGCACCGCCGACGCCATAGGTCGTGCAGGTCCAGCCGGGCGGAAATCCTGGCGCATGCCCGACTTTGCTATCCGCTACATAGCCCAGCAAGGTGGCCACGCCCAAGATTCCACTGATCAGCGCCACGACGGCGAAAGCCAGATAGGATTTCCACGGCGCTGCGGCGCCGGGCGCCGAGGCTTTCTGTTCGCGGTCCCTTTGGTCCGTCCGTCTCATCAGCCCCTGCTGCCGCAGACGCCATTTGAACTGGTCGAAGCGGTCCTGGCCGAAGAAGGCCTCGCCATTGAAGGCGATCATCGGCACGCCATAGTGGCCGGCGGCGCGCTGGGCGACCTGGCTGGCCTCGATCACGGCGTTCAGACGCTCGGCCTGGTTGTCGACGCAGGCCATGAGTTCGACCGGGTCCAGGCCGGCGCGCCTGGCGGCGTCGGCCAGATGATCGCCCTCCTGCCAGTTGTCGACATCGCCGCTCCAGATCAGGCGGCTGGCCTGGTCGAGGAAGGCCAGGCCTCGCCCGCGTTCGGCGGCGGCGACGCCCGTGCGGGTCAGGCGATGGATGTAGGGCTGGTCCTTCGGATAGGTGCGGGTGGCCATGTCCATCCGCACCGGATCGGGCCTGGGCCAGCGAATCGGCAGGCCCAGGAACTCGGCCTCGCGGCGGATGTCGGCCTGCAGATAGGAATACCAGAGCGGGTCGCGGCCGTCGAAGAACTCCGGCGTGCGTACGGCCAGCGGATAGACTGGGCGGATCTGACCGCGCACGTCGTAGTCCCGCTCCAATTCGACCAGCTTGTGGGTGATCAGGTAGGAATAGGGCGAACGGAAGGACCAGTAGAGGTCGTAGGTGAGGGTCATCGCGGGTCTTCAGGTCTCACGGGCTTTAGCCAAACGTCGGGTTCGGCCTAGTGTTCGTGCAAACGCAGGAGGTGACAAGCCGTGAGCGCCGAGACATCGATCGCCCTGATGGGCGCGCCCGGCTCGCCCTATACCCGCAAGATGCTCGGCGTGCTGCGCTACCGGCGCATCGCCTACCGGCTCCTGTCGCGCAACGGCGCGGCCAGGGCGGGCATGCCGGCGCCCAAGGTGGCGCTCCTGCCGACCTTCTACCTGCCCGGCGCCGACGGCGAGCTGGAGGCGGTGGTCGATTCCTCGCCGATCATCCGCCGGCTGGAGGCCGAGCATGCGGGGCGCAGCGTCATCCCCGCCGATCCGGCCCTGGCCTTCCTCGATGAGCTGATCGAGGACTATGCCGACGAGTGGCTGACCAAGGCCATGTCTCCACTACCGCTGGGCCTATCAAGACGACATCGACAAGGCTTCGCAGATGCTGCCGCTCTGGCAGCACTACACCATCCCCGATACGGTCCTGGCCGACCGGGCCGCGACCATCGGCGCGCGCCAGATCGAGCGGCTCTATGTGGTCGGCTCCAATGCGGCGACCGGGCCGGTGATCGAAGCCAGCTACACGCGCTTCCTCGCCGTCTTCGAGGCGCACCTGGCCCGCCAGCCCTTCATCCTGGGCGCGCGGCCGGCGGCCTGCGACTTCGCCGCGTTCGGCCAGCTGACCCAGCTCGCCCAGTTCGATCCAACGCCGGCCGCGCTCACCCTGGCCACGGCGCCGCGCGTCCTGGCCTGGGTCAGCCTGATGGAGGACCAGTCCGGCCTCGAGCCCGCCGAGGACGGCTGGGTCGCCCTGGACGGCCTGCCTGAAACGCTGATGGCGCTGTTGAGCGAGATCGGCCGGGTCTATCCGCCGGTCATGCTGGCCAATGCGCACGCGGTGGCCGCCGGCGCGGCCGAGGTGGTCGCCGAGGTCGACGGCCGGCCCTGGCGCCAGCCGCCTTTTCCCTACCAGGCCAAGTGCCTCCAGTGGCTGCGCCAGTCCCACGCCACCTTGCCGGCGGCCAGCCGCGCGGCGGTGGATCGCGTGCTTGAGGCGACAGGCTGCGCGGGCTTGTTTGGGGATGAGCTGACGAGCGCAGCTTAGCACTCTTGTCTCAACATCCGCTCATCACCGCGTGCGCGGGGGGTTAGGGGATCTCGACCTATGGCGGACTCTCAAACAGCGCGTTTAAATTCGCCCGGCGTGGCGCAGTGCAGTGACGCTCCCGCCACGGGGATCATCGTCGCGGGTTCTCCTAAATCGCCGTCCATAGCTGGAACCAAGGTCTTTCCCGCCTCGTTTGTCGCAGAATGGACGGCTAGCGGGCCTGGGCCCATCTCCAAGAAAGGTGATACCATGAAGCTTCTTACTGCGTTCGGACTTAGTTCGTTTCTCGCCATTATGGGCGGAAGCTCGATAATGCCGGCGGCGGCGAGCGCCGAGTCGGTCGAACGGGGCTATGTCGCCTGCAATCAGTACGGCGACTGCTGGCGAGTACACCAGAGGTATGCTTACGGGCCTGACACGCCGATCACCTATTACAATTCCGATTGGTATGCCGCCCACCAAGGTGACGAGCATGTGCACTGGCGCCCCGACCCGGAGACTGACCGTGGGTATTACGACCGGGATGGGAGTTGGCACGCGGATCCGGGCGCGCGCGCCTTGGCGGGCGGAGCGACGGGCGCCGGTATCGGCGCGGCAATCGGGTGTATTGTGACGCTCCCGATTGGGTGCGCCCCTGGCGCGGCGGTTGGCGCGGCCGTGGGTGGCGGCACGGGCGCCGTCGCCGGCGCAGCCTCAACGCCGCACGACTGATCGAAGCCTCGCGCCGATCGGAGCGGCCGCTTCGGCGGCCATCCACGGCGCCGCTCCAGAGGAGGTCCGGACTCGTCCGGGCCTCCTTTCGCTCGTTCTAGTCTAGCGGATCGCAGGATCGATTGCGCCTGCCTGACCCCCGGCCGTCAGCGTGCGCGGGGATGAGCGGATTAAGAACGGCCGGTCATTGCCGCGCCATTTCCGCTTCACCGATCGCCGCGCCATCCAGCGCCTGGTCGGGGGCCATGGTGACGTGACCTTTTTCAGCGTCCCGGAAAAAGCGAACGGCGCTTGGTAGTCGGCGACGGGGCTGCCGCGGTCGCGGCCGATGTCCAGGCCGGTCCACGAGATGAAGCTTCGGAAGCCGAGCGCCGTCTCGCCGCCGCTCGCCGCGTAGCGGCGGCGCCGCGCGGCGGGAAGGGCCGTCAGGTCATCGGGCGACTCAGTGGAATCGATAGGCCAGCCTGAGCCCAGCGTCGTTGATGCCTTCGTTCACCCCACGAGCCAGGATCTGGCCGTTGGATTCGTGCTTGAGGCGACGGGATGCACGGCGATGGTCTCGGCGCCGCTTTAGGGCGCTGGCCTGGGAGGTCGCCGTCTGACATCGGCTTGACCAAACCCCTGGCCGCTGACCGAGGCGCCCTGGCGCCAGTCGCTCGATAGGAAAGACGAACGATTATTCGTTTCAGCTCCCGCCGGGAACGGTGCGGCCGGCCGTGGAAGGCGTGTCGGGGAGGGAAGGGATCGGTGGAGGAGGATCGGGTAGAGGCTCCGGTCTTGACGCCCTGTCGTCGCGCCGTTCACGCGGTTGGACGCCATCACGACCGGATGATTTCGCCTGACGAGCAGGCCGCCATGCGTCAGGGCGGCGATGCGCAGGCGCAACCCCATTCGCGACAGGCGCCCTTTGCATTCCAAGGGGAGGATCTTGGGATTATGGAACAACGGAGCAAGTGGATTGACGGGCGCCGATCCGGACGAGGACCTGGTCCGCGGCATTGCCGAGGGAGATTCGACCGCGATCCGGACCCTGGTCGCGCGAAAGCTTCCCCGCATCTTGGCCTTGGCGCTGCGGATGCTCGCTGATCCGACCGAGGCCGAGGACGTCGCCCAAGAGGCCTTGCTGCGCGCCTGGCGGCACGCCCCGCGTTGGCGCGTGAGCGGCCCCGCCAAGTTCGACACCTGGCTGCACCGGGTCGTCCTCAATCTTTGCTATGACCGCCTGCGCCGGCGCCGCGAACGGCCGACCGCCGAACCGCCCGAACAGATCGATCCGGCGACGCCCGCTGATCGCCGGCTGGAGGGGCGAGAGACCTCCGACACAGTCCTGGCGGCGCTGGCGAAACTGCCGGAACGCCAACGCGAAGCGATCGTGCTGCACCACTACCAGGACCTTTCCAATATCGACGCCGCGGGGGTGATGGGCGTTAGCGTCGAGGCGCTGGAAAGCCTGCTGACTCGAGGACGGCGCGGCCTTCGCGCCCTGCTGCAAGGAGTAGCGCCATGAAGCCAGATCGCTTCGCCGCCTTGGCGGCGGCCTATGGGGGCGACCTGGAGCGCTGGCCCGACGCGAACCGCGACGCCGCCAGACGCCACCTCGCCGAGGCGCCAGACGCGATGGCGATCCTTTTGCGAGAGCGCGAGCTCGACGTCGCCTTAGCCGCCAGCTCAGCCGTCCCGCCCACCGCGGACAGGCGCCGCCAGGTCGTCACCACGTTGCATCGGCATCGGGCGGCGCGGGAGAGCCGAGGGCGCTGGCTTTCCTGGTTCGGGATGCTGGGCGCCCTGGGGTCTGGCGCGGCCACGGGCGTTGCGGCGATGTCGCTGATCTATCTCCAACTGGCGAATGCGCCCAACGGCGAAACCGCAAGTCCACTTTACGAGCAGAGCAGTTTTGGCGATCTGGCGCCCGTCGACGATTCCGGCGTCGCGGGGAAAGGGGCCTAAAATGGCTCAGCGCACACTTCGCGCGGCGCTGGCCGCCTCAGTGGTTCTCAACCTGTTCGCGATCGGCGCGGTGGGCGGCGGCGCGGTCATGTGGCTAAGCCTCAAACATCCGCCGGCCGCCGGGAGGGGACGACCCCTGCGCAATGCGGCGGACGCCTTGCCGGCGGCGGAGCGGGCGCAATATCTGGCGGTGTTTCGCGCCGCCGTCGTGGATGCGCGTCCGATCCAGAAAGCCGCCCGGGAGAACAGGCGGCTGGCGGCGGCGCTGTTCGTTCAGCCCAGGTTCGACGCTGCGGCGGTGACCGCAGCGCTTGAGCGAGCGCGCAATGCGGATTTCGCGCTGCGCGCTCGTCTTGAAGCGACGATGGTGAGTTTCGCCCAAAATCTTCCTCAGGCCGATCGGGTGATCCTCGCCCGTCGGCTCAGCCGAGGCGGCCCGCTGCGCCAGCCGAAAGGACGCCAGGGTAAGCTGAGAGAAAACGGGGCCGCCAGCCCATAGGTTGGATCGCTCGCTGCGCAGCGGTGAAATCACAGAATCGGTCGCGTCGGCTCAGCGGGTCGCGATGCCTCTGGCCGAATCGCCACGCGATCGCGCCCGTCCGCCTTGAGCAGAGACGATCATCGCGCGCTCGACGGGTCTGGTGAAGCACGGGCTGGAGATTGGCGACCGGTCCGGCGATGGCGCCCCGGAGTGCCCGGCGAGCATCGGCGGGCGGGGCGACTCCGCCCTAGCGCGCCGCGGCGGCGACCATGATATGCGGCCCTGCTGCCGCAGATTATCGCATCTCGGATCAAGATGAACCGTGGGTGAATGTAGAAAAGAAATATTTTATAATGTCACCGCCGGGTCCGTTTCTTCCGTTCGTGCAATTCCACGTTCGCCTCCCGACGGCGGAACAACGACGAGGAAATCCTATGCAGAAATCGACATTTTTCCCCTCGCTGAGTATCGACACGACCGCTGCACCCCCGCAGCGGCGAGGCTTGGCCAAGAAAACGCTCCTGGCCATCGGTGCGGTCTTGTCCCTGGCGACCGCAGTCGCCGCGCCGACCACCGCATCGGCATGGCCCTGGCACGGTCCGGGCTATTGGCATGGCGGTTGGCGGGGCGGTCCCGGCTATTGGCGCGGAGGGTGGGGTCCACGGCCCGGCGTGTTCGCCGCCGGCGTGCTGGGAGTGGCGATTGGGGCCAGCCTGGCCAGCCCCTACTATGGCGCTCCTCCGGCATACTATGCCGGCCCCGGCTACTGGGGCTATTACGGCGGCTGCCGTAGCTATTGGCGCTGGGCGCCTGATCTGGGCCACTATGTTCGCGACAACCGCTGCTGGTAAGCGACCGCAGAGCGCCGTTGGTCAGGCCGCGGCGCTCGTCCGAGCCCGAATTCCTTCCACACAAAACCACTAAGAGGTTTAAGATGTTCAAGAAAGTTTTGCTTGCAACGATCGCCGCAGGATTGACGCTGGCTGGCGCGTCTTCAGCTAACGCAGCGGGCGGATGCGGCCCTGGCTTCCATCGAGGCCCCTATGGGGGTTGCCGCGCCAACCTGGGTCATGGACCGGTCGTCGTCGGCCCGGGCGCTGTCCGCATCGGCGTGTTCTATCCTGGCCGAGGCTATTGGGATGGCCATCGCTATTGGTTGCATCGCTACGCTTGGCATGGCGGCTGGCGCTACCGCTAGGCAGGGTCCGACGCCTCCCATGGAGGCGTCCATCGGCAAGGGCTAGGCCCGACGCACCTCTGACGAGGCGCGTCGGGCCACGCTGCGCCGTCCTGGTCTCTACTGCCGCGCCATTTCCGCTTCGCCGATCGCATGACCGTCCAGCACCTGGCCTGGGTCCATGGTGACGGTGACCTTTTTCAGCGTCCCGGAAAAGGCGAAGGGAGACGCGTAGTCGGCGACCGGGCTGCCGCGGTCGCGGCCGATATCGAGGCCGGTCCAGGAGATGAAGTTATGGAAGCCGAGCGCCGTCTCGCCGTCGCCGGCCGATTTACCATCGATCAGTAGACTGATGAAGCGTTTGTCCTGGTTTCTCACGGCGACGCCCAGGCGGCGATGGCCCGGTGCGATGGTGCGATCACTGATGATCTGGGCGTGCTGGCCGCCGACGTTCATGTCGTAGACCAGCCGTCCGTCGCGCACGAACAGGGAATAGCCGCAGGTGGCGTCGCCGTGGGCGATCAGCACGCCCTGGTCGCCGTCCGCTAGCCTGACGTGCGCCTCGATGACGAAGGAACGCGAGCGAACGTCCGGGGCGACGTCGGTGGGCAGGTGGCCCATGCCGGCGTGGAAGACGAAGGCCTTGCGCGGGCCATGGAAGCGGGTGGCGTTCTCGGCGAAGCGCGGCGCGAAGCGGTCGTCGAGCGGCAGCACCTGGGAGCGCTCGGCCTGGGTCCACCATTCGGCGATCAGTTCGGCCAGTTTTTCCGGGTGGGTCTCGGCCAGGTTCTCGGTCTCGGAGAAATCCTGGTCCAGATGATAGAGCTCCCAGACGTCCGCATCGAAAGCTGTCCCCGGCGGGTGGTAGGCGACCGCCTTCCAGCCGCCCTTCCACAGGCCGCGATGGCCGAACATCTCGAAATACTGCGGCGCGCCGCGCGGCGGATCGGCATCGCCGAAACTGGCGGCGAAGGAGACGCCCTCGAGTGGTTGCTGGGTCACGCCGGCGATAATCGGCGGTGGTGGGACGCCAATGAGGTCGAGCAAGGTGGGCGTGACGTCGCTGGCGTGGCGAAAGCCGTGGCGCAGGTCGCCGCGGGCCTTGATGCCGTTCGGCCAGTTCGCCACCAGCGGGTCGCGAATGCCGCCGCCGTGGGTGTTCTGCTTGTAGCGTTTCAGGGGCGTGTTGGAGGCCATGGCCCAGCCCCAGGGAAAGTTGGAATGGGTGTCCGGCCCGCCGATGTCGTCGATGCGGGCGATCTTCTCGGCGATCGGCTCGGGCTTGGCGTTGTAGGGACCGATGGCGTTGACCATGCCCAGTGGGCCGCCCTCCTGGCTGGCGCCATTGTCGCTCATCACCAGGATCAGGGTGTCGTCGCGCAGGCCGGCCTCGTCCAGGAAGGCGACCAGCCGGGCCAGGCTGCGGTCGGCATGGTCGAGCATGGCGGCGAAGGCGGCCTGCAAGGGGGTGAACAGGCGCTGCTCGTCGCTTGTATGCTCCGCCCACGGCCGGACGAAGTCGTTGCGCGGCGGCAGGCGGGTGTCGATCGGCACGACGCCCAACGCCTTCTGTTTCGCCAGCCGTCGTTCGCGCTCTGCGTCCCAGCCGTCGGCGAAGATCGCATCGTACTTCAAGATCAGGTCGCGCGGCGCCTGATGCGGGGCGTGGCAGGCGCCATAGGCCAGCCAGGTCAGCCAGGGGGTCTGCGGCGCGTCGGCGGTGTGGTCGGCGATGAAGCGGATTGCCTGGTCGGTCAGGTCCTCGGTCAGGTGATAGCCGTCGGCATAGGGTTTCGGCGGCTCGATCGGCGTGTTGTCGCGCACCAGTTCCGGGGCGTACTGGTCGGTTTCGGCGTCCATGAAGCCATAGAAGCGGTCGAAGCCGCGCCCCAGCGGCCAGCCGTCGAAGGGCCCCGTCGGCCCGGTCTCGGTCAGCGAGGTCACATGCCACTTGCCCAGCATGTAGTTTCGATAGCCGCCGGCGCGCAGCATCTCGGCCAGGGTCCCGGCCTCTGGCGCGATCTTGCCGCGATAGCCTGGATAGCCGGAATCGAAATTGGCCAGGCAGCCGACGCCCACCGAGTGGTGGTTGCGGCCGGTCAGCAAGGCCGCGCGCGTTGTCGAGCACATGGCGGTGGTGTGGAAGCCGGTATAGCGCAGGCCGCCCGCCGCCAGTGCGTCGATGGTCGGCGTGGCGATCGACGAGCCGTAGCAGCCGAAATCGGAAAAGCCGACATCGTCGAACAGCACCACCAGGATGTTCGGCGCGCCCTTCGGCGCCGTGGGCCTTGGCGGCCACCAGGGTGTCGAGTCCGCGATGGTCCTGCCGATCTTCGCCCCGCTCATCACGCCTCCGCCCATTTTGCGGTCAAGCTAGCGGCGGCGCCGCGCGGCGGGAAGGGCCGTCAGGTCATCGGGCGACTCAATGGAATCGATAGGCCAGCCTGAGCCCGGCGTCGTTGATGCCTTCATTCACCCCGCGAGCCAGGATCTGGCCGTTGGATTCGTGGACATATTCGGCGCCGATCGCCCATCGCCTCGCAAAACGCCAATCGAGTCCCAGGGCTTCGCGAAACAGCACCTTCGAGCCGAGCAACAGCCTGTTTTGACGATCAACCGCACCAGCCGGCCCAAGGGCGGCGGTGCTGACCCCGTCGTTCAGGGCCAGGCCCAGGTCGAGCCGCACGAAGACGGGGCCGAACAGGCGGTGATCCCAGACCAAGCCCCCGCCCGCGGAGTTGGTGTGGCCCGCCGAATTCACCGAAATGAAGGCGTTGAGTCGCGGCGCGCCCAGGAGCCGCAGGATGGGCGGGCGTGTCGTGTCCACCTCGAACTGAACGTCTTCGGTGTCGCTTTCCTTGCCGCCGCCGACGTCGCTGAGGTCGTGGGCCAGGCCGGCCACGGAAACCTCGTCGACGATATCGGCTTTCGATGCCTTGGGCAGACCGATCGCCACGACCAGGGCGGATGTCAGCAGAGCGAGCTTGGGAAGGCTACGCATCCGCGGACGCCGGCGTCGCGACGGGGAGACCGGCGCTTTTCACGGCGCGTTCGGCTGTGAGCGGTGCTCGATGGATAGGGGGCATCGCGATTCCACATCTCTGTTGCTGAGGCGGATTAGCAGTTGGAACTGTCAAATGCCTAACCGACGCATGGTTCAACCTAAGCTTCACCGCGGCGCCGCTTGACGCCGAACTGACCTGCGGCAGACCGATACGCCGGCCCGGCGCCCTATTCGGCGGCGATCTTCATCGGATCGCGCAGCTTGGCCGAATAGTGCGAGGCGTTCATCGCGCCCGAGGCGGCCTCGCGCGCGAACCGGATCAGATGGCGCGAAACCAGGCCGGCCTGGATCACCGGCTCGATCTGGCCGCGCTTCAGCTTCGGCCAGGCGAAGGCCCAGAAGGCGCGCCGATAGTCGCTGCGCACGCCGACCTTCCAGATGATCTTGGCGAGCAGGCTCAGGCCCAGGCTGATGTTCTTCCAGGAGACCCGTTGCGGGCTGGCCGGCCGCGGGAAGCGGTTGGCGTAGGTGGCGACGACCTGATGCTCGTAGCGGGCGAACAGCGTCGCCGGATCGTAGGCCCGGTCCATGGTGTCGCGCCACATGGCGACCACCTCGTCATAGGGCAGCACGAAGTCGACGTTGGATTCCCGATCCTCGTCGTGGATCAGCCGACCGGTGCGCGCCAGCCGGTCCCATAGCGGCGTCTGCGGCAGGGCCTGCAGCAGATTGATGGTCAGCATCGGAATGCGCGAGATTTCGATGAAGTCGAGAATGCTCTGGCCGCTCCGCGGCGTATCGGTGTCCAGGCCGAGGATGATGCCCGAGACCACCTCCATGCCATAGCTGTTCAGGGTCTGGATGCCCTCCAGGATCGGCACCATCATGTTGTGCGACTTGGACATCGCCTTCAAAGCCTCGGGCTCGGGCGTCTCGATGCCGCAAAAGATGGTGTCGAAGCCCGCCTCGCGCATCATGGCCAGGAGCTCCGTCGAGCGGGCGATGTTGAGGGTGGCTTCGCAGGCGAAGGAGATGGCGTAGCCGTTGCGCTGCTGCCAGGCGATCAGGTGCGGCAGCAGCTCCTTCACCGCCCTTCGGTTGGCGATGAAATTGTCGTCGACGAAATAGACGGCGTTGTTGACCCCCTGCCGCAGCAGCTTGTCGAGTTCGCGAATGATCTGCTCCGGCGATTTCAGGCGCGGCACGCGGCCGTAGAGGCCGGGGATGTCGCAGAATTCGCACTGATAGGGGCAGCCGGATGAAAACTGGATGCTGCCCAGAAAATAGCGATCGATCTCGGCCAGTTCGTAGGCCGGCGGCGGGCAGTCGGTGAGCGGTCGCTTGTCCTTGGTGGTCAGCACAACCTGCCGCGCCGGCCGCGAGCAGTCCTCGGCCAAGCGCGCGAACAGCGCCTCCGTCGCGTCGCCGAGCTCTCCGATGTGCAGATAGTCGAAGTCCGGATAGTAGTCCGGGCAGGCGGAGACGGATGGGCCGCCCAGCACCGCGACCCGGCCGGCCCTGTGCGCGCGCTCGCAGATGTCGTGCATCCGTTGGCGCTGAATATGCATGCCGCTGACGAACACCACCTCGGCCCAGGCGAAGTCCGCCTCGGTGGCGGGGTTCATGTTTTCGTCGATGAAGCGGACCGGCCAGGAGGCGGGCAGGGCGGCGGCGATGACCAACAGGCCCTGGGGCGGCATGAACGCCTTGACGTCCCGCATGAGCTCGTAGGCGTATTCGAATGTGCCGAAGGACGGCGCATAACGCGGCGATACGCACAGGACGCGCCGAGGACTTAACTGATCGGACCCGTTCATCAAAATGTCCGCGCCTGCTCCAATCCCCGTTCAAATACTAACCGGCATGGGATCACTCGCAAAGCGCCGTAAGCCATGAAAACGTTCCAATGGCTCGGCGCCGCATTGCGCGCCGCTTTGATCCGCCCCCGTCCGATCGACGGACATCGGTGCTTTTTGGTCGGCAAGGCGCTGAAAAGGCTTAAGCTCGGGCGAGGCCGTTCGCTGAAGGTGGAGTGAGGCATTGAGCAAGGCCAAGACGATCACGGTTCTGGGTTCGACGGGGTCTGTCGGGACCTCGACGCTGGACCTGGCGGCGCGGGCGGTGGCGCATGGGTCGGCCGAGGTCGAGGTGATGGCGCTGACGGCGGGGTCGAACGTGGCGCTGCTGGCCGAGCAGGCGCTGGCCTGGCGTCCGCGGCTGGCGGTGATCGCCGACGAGCGTCTGCTGGACGAGCTTGGCGAGCGGCTGGCGGGCAGCGGCGTCGAGTGCGCCGGCGGCCAGGCGGCGGTGATCGCGGCGGCGGGGATGGGCGCGGACTGGGTGATGTCGGCGATCATGGGCTCGGCGGGCCTGGCCCCGACGCTGGCGGCGGTGCGCACGGGTGCGGTGGTGGGCCTGGCCAACAAGGAGAGCCTGGTCTGCGCCGGGCCGGCGCTCTTGGAGGCGGCGAAGGCGGCGGGCGGGGTGATCATCCCGGTGGACAGCGAACACTCGGCCATCTTCCAGGTGCTGGACCCGGCCCTGGTGCATCGGGTGGCCAAGCTGGTCATCACCGCCTCGGGCGGGCCGTTCCGCGACTGGAGCCGGACGGCCATGGGCCGGGCCAGCCCGGAACAGGCGGTGGCGCATCCCAACTTCCGCATGGGGGCGAAGATCTCGGTGGATAGCGCCACCATGATGAACAAGGGCCTTGAGATGATCGAGGCGCGCTACCTGTTCGGGGTTCTGCCCGAGCAGATCGAGGTGCTGATTCATCCCGAGCAGATCATCCATTCCATGGTCGAGTACCGGGACGGCTCG
The DNA here is from genome assembly GCA_965277425.1 of Caulobacteraceae bacterium. Classification (GTDB taxonomy): domain Bacteria; phylum Pseudomonadota; class Alphaproteobacteria; order Caulobacterales; family Caulobacteraceae; genus Poindextera. The sequence continues at coordinate 1,651,232 of CBDICR010000007.1, read as the reverse complement.
ACGCTGGCCCAGCTGGGCGCGCCGGACATGAAGACGCCGATCGCCATCGCCTATGCCTGGCCCGACCGGCTGGACTGGCCGGCGCCGCCGCTGGACCTGGCGGCCATGGGGGCCTTGACCTTCGCCGCGCCGGACGCCGAGCGCTTCCCGGCCATCGGCATCGCCCGCACGGCGATGAACGCCGGGGGCCTGGCGCCGGCGGCCATGAGCGCGGCCAATGAGGTCGCGGTGGCCGCCTTCCTTGACCGGCGCATCGGCTTTCTGGATATTGCCGCCACGGTGGCGGACACCCTGGAGCGGATGGACCGCACCGGCGACCTGCGCGCCGGGGCCAACGCCGACGGCGCCGTGGAGATCGCCATGCACGCCGACCGCTCCGCCCGACGCGTCGCCAACGACGTCCTCGCCCAGCTCCAACCTTCGCTCTAGCCGATGACCGTCGTCGTCACGGGGGGCGTCAAAGGCATAGGGCTCGCCATCGCCGAGCGCCTGGCGCGGTCCGGTGAGGCGCTGATCCTCGGCTACAATGCGGACCAAGCCGCCGCGGCGGACGCCAAGGCCCGGCTGGCGCCCACCGGCGCCGTCGTCACCACGGTCCGCGCCGATGTCGGCCAGATCGCCGGCGCGCAGACGCTGATGGACGCGGTGACCGGCGAGGAGCCGCTGCACATCGTCCACGCGGCGGCGATGATCTATCCGACCGCGCTTCTGGACGCGGATCTGGACAAATTCACCCAGGCCATCCAGGTCAACGGCCTTTCCCTGCTCTATCTGGTGCAAAAGGCCCTGCCGCATCTCGGCCGCGGAAGCACCGTCACCTTCATCACCAGCGCCGGGGCGCGCACCTCCCAGGCCAACTATGCGGCGCTCGGCGTCGGCAAGGCGCTGGCCGAGAGCTTGGTCCGCTATCTGGTCGCCGAACTGGCCCCGAGGGGCGTCCGCATCAACGCCGTCGCGCCCGGACTGGTCGACACCACCTCGGTCGCTGGCATGGTGGGCGGCGTCGAGGGCGCTGCGAGGCTCCTGGAGCGGGCCGCGCGCGCCAACCCCTCGGGCCGGCTGACCGAGGGCCGCGACTATGCGGCGGTGGTGGAATTCCTGCAGAGCCCGGCGGCTGAGTTCGTCCAGGGCCAGGTGATCCACGTCAATGGCGGCGCCTATGTGCCGGGCTGAGTTCCGCGGAGGTTTTGAGTGAGCGCGTGGGTATTGGGCGTGATCGGCGGGTCGGGTCTCTACGAGATCGAGGGCCTGTCCAATGCGCGCTGGACCAAGGTGGATACCCCATGGGGCGATCCGTCCGATGAGTTGCTGAGCGGCGAGCTGGACGGGCTGAAGCTGGTCTTCCTGCCCCGCCATGGCCGCGGCCATCCGCTGCCGCCGACGGCGGTCAACGCCCGCGCCAATATCGACGCGTTGAAGCAGAGCGGCTGCACCGACGTGATTTCGCTCTCGGCCGTCGGTTCGCTGCGCGAAGGCCTCAGCCCGGGGACCTTCGTCATCGTCGACCAGTTCATCGACCGCACCTTCGCGCGCGAGAAGAGCTTCTTCGGCCCAGGGCTCGCCGCCCACGTCTCCATGGCCCATCCGGTCTGCCCGCGCCTGTCGGGGTTCGTCGCCGATGCGGCGGTCGAGGCGGGCGCGCAGGTGGTGCGCGGCGGGACCTATCTGGCCATGGAGGGCCCGCAGTTTTCCACCAAGGCCGAGAGCGAACTCTACCGCTCCTGGGGCTGCGACGTGATTGGCATGACCAACATGCCGGAGGCCAAGCTCGCCCGCGAGGCCGAGCTGCCCTACGCCTCCGTCGCCATGGTCACCGACTACGACTGCTGGCGCGAGGAGACCGCCCATGTCGACGTGACCCAGATCATCGCCGTGCTCAACGCCAACGCCGCCAAGGCGGTCGGGCTGGTGACGCGGCTGCCGGCCAGGCTCTCGGGCGCGCGGCCAGCCTCGCCGATCGACACCGGCCTGGACGACGCCATCATCACCGCGCCGGCCGCGCGCGACCCCGCCATGATCGCCAGGCTGCGCACCATCGCCGGCCGCGCCCTCAAAAGCTGAACCGGAGACCTGAAAACCGCATGGATCTGAAGGACGCCATCCGCACCATTCCCGACTACCCGATCGCCGGGATCATGTTCCGCGACATCACCACCCTGCTCGGCGACGCCAAGGCTTTCCGGCAGTGCGTCGATGCGCTGGTCGCGCCCTTCGCCGACCAGAGGATCGACAAGGTGGCCGGCATCGAGGCGCGGGGCTTCATCCTGGGCGGGGCGGTGGCGCATCAGCTCTCCGCCGGCTTCATCCCCTTACGAAAGAAGGGCAAGCTGCCGCACAAGACCATCGCGGTGGAATACGCCCTGGAATACGGCGTCGATTCGCTGGAGATGCACCTGGACGGCTGCGGCGACGGCGAGCGGGTGCTGTTGATCGACGACCTGATCGCCACCGGCGGCACGGCTGTCGCGGCGCTGCAGCTGCTGCGTCAGACCGGCGCGGTGGTCCCGGCGGCCGCCTTTGTCGTCGACCTGCCCGACCTGGGCGGCGCGGAAAAGCTGCGCGCGATGGACATCGAGGTCTCGACCCTGGTCAGCTTCGGCGGCCACTGAGGCGGCATGCTGATCGCCGGCCGCCCAACGCGCACGATCTGGCCCGCCGCCGACGGCTCCGGCGCGGTCGAGATCCTCGACCAGATCCTGTTGCCGCACAGGGTCGAGGTGGCGCGGCTGGCCAGCCTGGCGGACGCCGCCAAGGCCATCCGCGTCATGCAGGTGCGCGGCGCGCCGCTGATCGGCGCCACGGCGGCCTACGGGCTCTGCCTGGCCCTGCGCGACGACGCCTCTGACGCCGGCCTCGATTCAGCGATCCGCACCCTGCTCGCCACTCGGCCGACGGCGGTCAACCTGGCCTGGGCCCTGGCCGAGATGGACCGGGTGGTTCGACCCCTGCCGCCGACCGGCCGCTACGATGCGGCCTGGGCGCGGGCCGGGGCGATCTGCGATGAGGATGTCGAAACCTGCCGCCGCATCGGCGCGCACGGGCTGGAGCTGATCGGCAAGATCGTTCCCCGGCGCGCGGACGGGATCGTCAAGGTGCTCACCCACTGCAACGCCGGCTGGCTGGCGGCGGTCGACTGGGGCACGGCCCTGGCGCCCGTCTATGCCGCCCAGGCCGCCGGGATCGAGATCCAGGTCTGGGTCGACGAGACGCGGCCGCGCAACCAAGGCGCCTCGCTGACCGCCTTCGAACTCGGCCAGCAGGGCGTCTCCCACGTCCTCATCGTCGACAATGCCGGCGGCCATCTGATGCAGCATGACGAGGTCGACCTCTGCATCGTCGGCTCCGACCGCACCACCCGCGAAGGCGACGTGGCCAACAAGATCGGCACCTATCTGAAGGCGCTGGCGGCGCACGACAACGGCGTGCCCTTCCTGGTCGCCCTGCCGGGCTCGACGGTCGACTGGGCGCTGCGCGACGGGGTGCGCGACATTCCGATCGAGCAGCGCGCCGCCGAGGAGGTCACGACGATCTCCGGGCGCACGGCCGGCGGCGAGGTGGTCAGCGTCGACATCGCCCCTGCCGGAAGTCCCGCCCTCAACATCGCCTTCGACGTGACGCCGGCGCGCCTGGTCACCAGCCTGATCACCGAGCGCGGGGTCTGCGCGGCCAGCGAAGCCGGGCTGGTTTCGCTTTACCCGGAGCGTCGCGCGCCATGATCGACGAAGACGAACTGCGCTCCCAGATCATCGATTTCGCCCGTATGCTCGAACCCTCTGGCCTGAGCGTCAATCGCTCCGGCAATATCTCGGCGCGCTGGAAGGACGGCTTCCTGATCACGCCGACGGGCATGGTCTACGAGCAGCTCGACCTGAGCGACGTGGTGTTTGTCGGCATGGACGGCGCGGTCGCCGGCACCCAGCGCTCGCCCTCCAGCGAATGGCGCTTCCATCAGGCGATCTATCGCGATCGGGCGGAGATCGGCGCGGTGGTCCATTGCCACTCGACCCACGCCACCGCCCTGGCCTGCACCGGCCGCTCGATTCCGGCCTTTCACTACATGGTCGCCGTGGCGGGCGGCGACAGCATCGACTGCGCCCCCTATGCGACCTTCGGGGGAGAGGCCTTGGCTGCCCATGTCGCCGAGGCGCTGTCCGGCGGCCGGCGCGCCTGCCTGATGGCCAACCACGGGCAGGTCGCCTGCGGCGGCGACCTCGACGCGGCCTTCGCGCTGGCCAAGGACGTCGAGGAACTGGCGCGCCAGTACATCATCACCCTGCAGATCGGCGGGACGAATACGCTCGATTCGGCCGAAATGGGCCGCGTGCTCGACGCATTCAGCCATTATGGGCGGCAGGGCGAGACTTGACCGACAGGCGCGCGCCGTTCGCGTTCGCGCGGTCTGCTGCTAGACTGATATTCGTTACGACCTTGAAGGAAGACAACGTCGATGCCGACGACGCCCAAACGCCTATCGCTCCTGCTCACCCTGGCCGCGACCCTGCTCGCCGGCTCGGCCCACGCCGCGGTCGATCCTGGCGCGACCAAGGTGGAAGGCTTCGATGCGGCCCTGCTGGACTCGATGAAGGCGGGCTCGAGCGTCGGCGTCGCGGAGCGCTATCGGAAACTGGCCCCGGTGGTCGAGCGCACCTTCAACCTGCCGGTCATGACCCAGTTCGCCGTCGGTCCGGCCTGGGCCAGTTTCACGCCGGCCCAGCAGCAGGCGGCGATCGCGGCCTTCGGCAAGCTGACCATCGCCAGCTACGCGCACAATTTCGACGCCTTTGACGGAGAGCGGTTCGATGTCGATCCCGCCGTCGTCACCCGCGGTGCGGACAAGATCGTCACGACCCATCTGATCCGTCCTCACGACGCGCCCATCGCCCTGATCTACCGCATGCGGGCGGCCGGGGAGTCCTGGAAGGTCATCGACATCTATTATGGCGCGATCAGCCAGCTGACCACGCGCAGGTCCGACTTCGCGGCCTCGATCGCCGCCGGCGGCGCGCCGGCGCTGATCGCCCACCTCAACACGCTCAGCGACAAGCTGATGAACTGAGCGCGACCGCCGGTCCGGTTGCAGGTCGTCAGCGGGCGCGGGGGAAGGTCATTGCTTGACCCCCGTGAACGTCCCGTCGCGGCCCTGGGCCGTGATCGAACCGCTCATCCGGTTTCCCGTCTGCGTCCCGCTGAACGTCACATTGAATTTGGACAGCAGGAAACTGGATTGGTAGGTCCAGCTGATCTTGTCGCCGTCTACGCTCCCGGCCGTCAGGGTGTGGGATTTGCCGGTGTTGATCTTCGGGTCGTTGGTGGAGGCGTCCACGCAGACCCCGCCGAGCCGGGCGCCCTCGGGCTTGAAATCGCAGTTCAATGTAAACGAGAAGGCCGAGACCTTTCCGGCCACATGCCACGATCCCGCCACCTCGGCGGCGGCCGGTGAGGCGAGCGCACCCATTGAGACCATGGCCAGCGTGGCGAGAACCAATTTCATGCGTCTGGGCCTTCATGGTGTGGAAACGCGTCGCGGCGGCGATCTCTTATAGTCAACGCATAACCCCCTGAATCCGTTTCGGGTTCAGCCCTGCCGCGCTTCACCTTCGGGCGCCGGCTCGGGCCTGGCCGGCGGCGGACCCATCAGCGCCGGCTGGAACAGCAGCGCCGAGACCAGGGTCCAGAGCAGCGAGATCATCAAGAGCTTGCCCATGCTGGCCGTGCCCGGATGGCTGGAGGCCCAAAGGCTGCCGAAGCCGGTGGCGGTGGTCAGGGCGCTGAAGAACACCGCCCGCGCCAGGCTGGAGGTCAGAAGATGCGCCCCGCCGGCCCGCCAGGACATGACGAAATAGATGTGGAAGGCCACGCCGATGCCGAACAGCAGCGGCAGGGCGATGATGTTGGCGAAGTTCAGCGGCTGGCCGATCACCACGCAGGTTCCCATGGTCAAAAGCCCGGTGAGCACGATCGGCGCCATGGTGATGGCCACGTCGCGCACGCGCCTGAGCACGATCAGCAAGAGGATGGTGATGGCGATGAAGGAGAGCACACCCGCCTCGACGAAGGCGCCGACGATGGTGGCGCCGCCTTCATGGATGCCAAGGGCCGCGCCGGTCGCGTCGGGGACGACCGGGACCACCGCCTTGATGAACCGGGTCAGCACCGCATCATTGTTGGAATCCCCCTTGGGGATGACCGAGACCCGCGCGCGCCCGTCCGGCGTCACCCAGTCGCGCACCAAATCCGCCGGCAGGGTCTGCAGGCTGATCGGCTGGGGCTGCAGAGACGCCCGCACCTGGGTCAGCAGCAGGCCGAGGCCCGGCATCAGCACCTGGGCGGCTTGGGTGCGCGCGGCCGGGCTGGCCTTGGCCAGGCGCCCGAGATCGCCCGACAGCCGGCGCGCGTCGGCCGCCGCGGGCGTGGCCTGGCTTCCCGCCGCCTGACCGAGGGCCGCCGCGGTCTGGTTGAGGCTGTCGACCACCTCGGCGTCGGTGGGCGGGGCCGCGACGGCCACCGGGTTCAAGGTCAGGTCGAGCAGGTTTGCGGCGTCGGCGATGGCCGCGATCTTCGCCGGCTGGTCGGACGGCACGAAGCTGGAAAGGGTGCGCGCGTCGGAGACCTCGGGGATCGCCCTGACCTTTGCGGCGATGGCGTCGGCGGCGGCCAAGTTCGAGCTGACCACCTCAAGCGTGTTGGTCGCCTCGTTCGGGTCCTTCATCAGGTCGTAGAGGGTGGCGACCGATTCGACCTTCGGACTGCGCAGATGCATCGGGTTGAAGTCGAAATGCAGCAGCGGCAGGAGGGCGGCTGAGACCAGCGCCGCGCCGACGCCGGTCCCGATCACCAGCCGGCGATGGCCGAGCACGAAGTGGTCGATCCGCGACAGGCTGGGATGGGTCCCCTGTTCGGGCGCGCCGGGCGGCCGGGTCAGGCGGATCAGGGCCGGCAGGACGGTGAGATTCAGCGCCAGGGCGATGAACATGCCGAGCCCGGCGATCACCCCTAGCTGCGAGATGCCGTAATAGTCGGTCGGCGCGAAGGCCAGGAAGCCGGCCGCGATCGCCGTCGCGGCCAGGGCCAGCGAACGGCCCATGCCGCTGCCCGAGGCGAACAGCGCCTCGCGCACCCCGGTCTCGCCCATGTGTTCGGCCCGATAGCGGACGCTGACCTGGATGCCGAAATCGATGCCCAGGCCGACGAACAGCGGGATGAAGGCCACCGAGATGGCGTTGAACCGGTGGAAGACGAGCAGGCCGAGCGCCGCCGTACAGACCAGGCCCAGGAAAGTGGTCAGGAGAATGCAGACGATCAGCCGCGCCGAGCGCACCGCCAGCCAGAGCATCAGGATGATGGCGGCGACCGCCAGGGTGGCGATCAGCGGGGCGCGGTCGGCCAGGCTGCCGAACTCCTCGTCCTGCAGCGGGATCGGACCGGTCAATCGCACGCGCACGCCATGGACGGGGTCCAGCTGCAGCGCCTTGGCGGTATTGCGGATGGCCTGGCTGGGCGCCTGACCCGGCTCCAGCCTGGCGAAGTCCAGGCTCGGATCGACCAGGATGATGTGGCGCAGCTCGCGCGGATCGGGCGTTCCGTTCGAGATCAGCGTGCGCCAGGAGAAGAAGGTCGGCTTGCCGGCCCGCAGGCTTTCCAGGGCGTCGGCCAGCCGCCGGACGGGCTTATGGATGTCGTCCAGCGAGGCCTGACCGAGGCTGACGCCCTGCAGCGCGGTCGAGAGCGCGCCCATCAGCCCGCGGATGGAGGGATCGGCGGCGATGGGTCCCAGGAACGGCTGGGCCTGGATCAGTTGGGCCATGTTGGCCTGCACGTCCTTGAGCGGCAGGTAGAGTAGGCCTTCATGGGCCCAGAACGGCCCGGCGTCGGGTCGGCGCACGGCCAGGAACAGGCTCGGCTGCGCGCTCAGCCGCGCCGCCAGCGAGGCCGCGGCCTGCTCGGCCAGTTCGGGCGTCTGGCCATCGACGACCACGACGATCTGCGATCCGGTCGGCGGGAAGGCCTTGTTGAAGGCCGCTTCGCGGATTCGCCAGGGCAGTTTGGGCGACAGCAGGGCGTTGGTGTCGGTGCTCATGGCGAAATGGCCGACGGCATAGGTCGCCGCGCCGATCCCGAGCGCGAGCGCGAGCAAAAGGACGATCCAGGCCCTGTCCGCGCAGAGCGCGACCAGGCGTCCGATGAGCGAAGGCCGCGCGGTCACCACGCCGTCCGTGGCGACGGACCGCTAAATCCGCAACTGATCATTGGCGCGCCTACCACTCCGACCCGCGTGGATTGAACATGACTGCGGCGGGCTCGTCTAGCCCGGCCCCGGTTGCGGAAGGGCTGGCGCGCACTAATATGAGTCGCCGTTGGTAGGGGGATCTCATGCGCCGCGACGCCTTGGCTGCTTTGCTCGGCGCAATGGTCGTCGGCGGCGCGTCGGAGGCGCAGAGCGCGCCGGCGCCCGCGCCGGCCGCCACGCATGCGCCGGGCGATCCCTGGGAGCGGCTCAACCGGTTCAACTACGCCGTTGAAGGCGTCCTGGACCGCGACCTGATCGGGCCGCTCGCCCGGCTCTACAAGGCCATCACCCCCGGTCCGATCGGCCGGGGCATCCACAATGCGGTCGTCAACCTGTCGGAACCGTCCGTCTTCGTGAACGACGTCCTGCAACTTCGCCTCAAGCGGGCCGGCGTCACGGGCGCGCGGTTCGTGACCAACTCGACCATCGGCCTGTTCGGCCTGATCGATGTCGCTGGCCGCCTGGGACTGCAGCATCACAACAATGAGTTCGGGGTCACGCTGGGCCGATACGGCTTTTATGCGGGCCCCTACATCTACCTGCCGCTGGGCGGCCCGACCACGGTGCGCGACCTGGTCGGCGCCGGCGTCGACATCGTGATCGATCCGCTGCACTTCGCCAGTTACGCGGCCCGCACGCAGATCAGCGAGGCGCGGTTCGGGGCCGGCAGTCTCGACGCCCGCGCGGCGGCGGGACCGCAGCTGGACGCCCTGTTGAGCGACGCCACCGACCCTTATGCGACGCTGCGCTCGGTCTATCTTCAGCACAAGCAGAGCGAGATCGAGGGCGAGGGCGCGCCTCTCGATCTGCCCGCGATCGGCGATCCCACGCCGATGCCCGCGCCGAGCGGCGCGGCCGTATCGGAAATCGGCGCACCCTCCGTCGCCGGCGTCCCCCCGGCGGCGACCACCTTCCTCGGGTCGGACGACCCGGTCCAATCCGACTCGCTCAAGCGCGCCCTTGCGGATTCCGCCGCCTTGACGCTGCTGAGCCAGCCAGGCGGCGATCTGAGCCGGGCCATGCAACTCGGCCGCACGGCGGGCGGCGTTCACGCCGCCGAAGCCGGCTTGGCCGGCGAGGCGCCCCCGGCCGGCCCAAGCGAAAGCCCGCCGCCACAGACGCAGGGCGATCTGGACCTGACCCTGGCGGCGCTCAAATAGGGCCGAAAAGGGTCAGAACGCCCGGTCGAGCAGGTAAAAGGGCAGGGCGCGCAGATCGTCAGCGGCGGGGCCATAGGGCGTGAGCCTGTCGGCCGCCGCCGTCGCCAGCCTGACCGATTCGGCCCGGGCCTTGTCGACGCCATAGAGCGAGACCAGGGTCGCCTTGCCCTGCGCCTGGTCCTTGCCGACCGCCTTGCCGGCCTTCTCGACGGCGCCCAGCACGTCGATGAGGTCGTCGGCGATCTGGAAGGCGAGGCCGAAGCCGCGCGCGAAATCGTTCAGCCGCTTGCGGTCGTCCGCGCCGGCCCCGGCCAGGATCGCGCCGGCCTCGCAGGAGAATTCGAACAAAGCGCCGGTCTTCAATTCCTGCAGCAGGATGACCTCCGCCTCGCCATAGGCTCGCTCCGGCGCCAGGATGTCGATCATCTGACCGCCGATCATGCCCTCCGATCCCGCCGCCATCGCCAGCCGGGCGACAAGCTCGGCGCGCACCTCGCCGGACGGATGGGTGCGCGAATCGGCCAGGATGCCGAAGGCCAGGGTCAGCAGCCCATCGCCGGCCAGCACGGCCGTCGCCTCGTCGAACTGGCGGTGGGTGGTCGGCCGGCCTCGACGCAGGTCGTCGTCGTCCATGCACGGCAGGTCGTCGTGGATCAGCGAATAGGTGTGCAGGCACTCGATGGCCGCCGCCACCCGCAGGGCGCGCGCCTGGGCGACGTCGAACAGGCCGGCGCTGGCCAGGGTCAGGAAGGGCCTGAGACGCTTGCCGCCGGCGAAAACCGCGTATCGCATGGCCTCCGCGACCCGGGCGTGCAGGCCCTCGGGCCGGGGCAGAACCTCATCGAGGGTCTGATCGATGAGGTTGGCGGCCTGCTTCAGCGCCTCGTCCAGCGCCTCCAGTCGGGCGGGTCGGGAATCCAGGATTGTCATGCCGCGGACGATAGCCGCGACCCCGCCCGCCCCGAAAGCACGGAATGATGCAGTGCGAGAAAATTCCGCGCGCGGCGATTTGCGGACGGCTCGCGCCTTTCGGAGCGGGCCTGGATGGACTACCTTGATCCACAAGGCGTTTGAACCGGCGTCGACGGCGAGATTCGATGGTCAAGGTCTACCTAGCTCAACCCCGGGGTTTCTGCGCAGGCGTCGTGCGCGCGATCGACATCGTCGACCGCGCCCTGGTGAAGTTCGGCCAGCCCGTCTATGTGCGCCACGAGATCGTGCACAATCGCCACGTCGTCGACACGCTGAAGCGCAAGGGCGCCATCTTCGTCGAGGACGTGTCGGAGATCCCCGACAACGCCGTCACCGTGTTCAGCGCCCATGGCGTGGCGCAATCGGTGGTCAAGGAGGCGGCCGATCGCAGGCTGCCGGTGATCGACGCCACCTGCCCGCTGGTCTCCAAGGTGCACATGCAGGGCAAGCGCTATGTCAGTCGCGGCCGCACCCTGGTGCTGATCGGCCATGCCGGTCACCCCGAGGTCGAGGGCACTATGGGCCAGGTGGGCGGGCCCGTGCACCTGATCTCGTCCGAGGCCGATGTGCTCAGCCTCGACGTGCCGCTGGACACCCCGCTGGCTTATGTCACCCAGACCACGCTCAGCGTCGACGACACCAAGGGCGTGATCGCCGCGCTCGAGGCGCGTTTCACCGACGTGGTCGGTCCCGACACCGCCGACATCTGCTACGCCACCCAGCACCGGCAAACGGCCGTGCGCGACCTGTGCAAGGTCGCCGAGCTGATCCTGGTGGTGGGCGCGCAAAACAGCTCCAACTCCAACCGCCTGCGCGAGATCGGCGTCGAGGAGGGCCTGCCCAGCTACCTGATCGCCGACGCCAGCGACCTGGATCCCGCCTGGATCGACGGGGTCGAAACCATCGGCCTCACCGCCGGCGCTTCGGCGCCCGAGGCCCTGGTCGTCGGCGTCATCGAGGCCTTGCGCAAACTCACCGATGTCGAGGTCCTGCAGATGGACGGCGTCGAAGAGAATATCGAATTCCGCCTTCCCGCCGCGCTCCGCGAGCGGGTCATCGAACCCACCACCTGACCGAGAGGATTTTCGTCTTGGGTCTGCCACTGTTCCAAACCGCCCGCATCGGGGCCTATGTCGCCAAACAGGTCGTGTCGGGGCGCAAGCGCTATCCGATCGTGCTGATGCTCGAGCCGCTGTTCCGCTGCAACCTGGCCTGCGCCGGCTGCGGCAAGATCGACTATCCGGACGAGATCCTGAATCAGCGCATGAGCTATGACGACTGCATGGCCGCGATCGACGAATGCGGCACGCCGGCCGTCTCCATCGCCGGCGGCGAGCCCTTGCTGCACCGCGACATGCCCCGGATCGTCAAGGGCTTCATCGCCAAGAAGAAGTTCGTCATCCTCTGCACCAACGCCCTGTTGATGACCAAGAAGATCGACGACTACGAGCCCAGCCCCTATTTCACCTGGTCCATCCATCTGGATGGCGACCAGCTGATGCACGACAAGTCGGTCTGCCTGGACGGCGTCTACGACAAGGCGGTCGAGGCGATCCGGCTGGCCAAGTCCAAGGGCTTTCTGGTCCAGATCAACTGCACCCTGTTCGACGGTTCCGATCCGGAGCGCGTCGCGGCCTTCTTCGACGACGTGACCGCCATGGGTATCAACGGCATCACCGTTTCGCCCGGCTATTCCTATGAGCGCGCGCCCGACCAGGAGCATTTCCTCAACCGGACCAAGACCAAGACCCTGTTCCGCGAGATCTTCAAGCGGGGCAAGGGCGGCAAGGCCTGGGCCTTCACCAATTCCAGCCTGTTCCTGGACTTCCTGGCCGGCAACCAGACCTATGAATGCTCGCCCTGGAGCATGCCGCTGCGCACCGTCTTCGGCTGGCAAAAGCCCTGCTACCTGCTCGGCGAAGGCTACGCCAAGACCTTCAAGGAGTTGATGGACGACACCAAGTGGGACGACTACGGCGTCGGCAAGTACGAGAAATGCGCCGACTGCATGGTCCACTGCGGTTTCGAGGGCACGGCGGCGGCGGACGCGGGCAAGAACCCGCTCAAGCTGATGAGCGTCTCGATGCGCGGGGTGAAGACCGACGGGCCGATGGCCAAGGACATTCCGCTGGACAACCAGCGGCCGGCCGCCTTCGTCTTTTCAGGGCACGTCGAGAAAATGCTGGCCGAAATCAAGACGACCCAGCCCCGGGCCAAGAAGGTCGCGACCACGTCTTAGTTCGCGGAAGGCCTTGCCCGCCTCGGCCCCGACGCGGATCAGCGCCGGCAACTGGCGCGGGTCGGCGGCCAGGGCGCGCAGCACCGCGCCGATATCCAGGCTCCCGTCCGCCGCCATCCCGGCCTGGGCCGCCCTTGGCAGGCTGCGGCTGGCTGCGTCCGACACCACTCGGGCGACGGCGAACGGCAGGCCGTGACGCCGGGCGACGGCGGCGGCGATGTGGGATTCCATGTCCACCGCGATGGCCCCGGTTAGGGCATGAGCGGCCCGCTTTGCATCCGCATCCGCGATCATCGTGTTAGAGCCAAGCATGGGCCCGGATTGAGCGCGCAACGCCTGAACCAGCGCCTCGGTCCATCTCGCGTCCGTCGGCCATCCCTCAAATTCCCTTCCCCCTTGTGGGGAAGGTGGGCCGCGGAGCGGCTCGGATGGGGGTGTTTCCAGAGCCTCCGACGCGGCTTCGCCGCGCACCCCCCATCCGTCGGCTCCGCCGACACCTTCCCCCGCAAGGGGGGAAGGATTCACATGAGTGGCCACGACCCAATCCCCGGGTTTCAGCCCCTCGGCCAGCGCCCCGCACAAGCCCATGCTGATCACCGCCTCGGCGTCCCCCGCCGCAGCCTCAAGCTCGCGCTCAAGCCGGGCTCCGTCGCCGCCTCCGGCGATCACCAGCACGCCCGCGCCCTTCAGGATGTTCAGCTCCGGCTTCAGGCCGGTCGCGACCAGGATCATCACATGCCAAAGGCGACCTGGCGGTCGTTTGAGCGGGTCAGGTTGCGATAGCGCGCCACCGCCCAGAGCGGGAAGAACTTCGGATAGCCGTGGTAGCGCAGGTAGAAGACGCGCGGAAAGCCGCCGCCGGTATAGGCGTCCTGGTCCCAGGTCCCGTCCGGCGTCTGGGTCGCCGTCAGATAGGCGACGCCGCGCGCCACGGCCGGATGCCCGGCCTCGCCTGCCGCCATCAGCCCCAGCAGCGCCCAGGCGGTCTGGGTCGGGTTGGAGGCGAAGGGTTTGTAGCCGCTATAGTCGAGGGCGTAGCTCTCGCAGTCCTCGCCCCAGCCGCCGTCGGCGTTCTGGATCAAGGCCAGCCACGCCACCGCCTTGCTCATCACCGGCGCCTCGCGATCCACCCCGGCGGCGTTCAGCGCGCACAGCGCCGACCAGGTCCCATAGATGTAGTTGACGCCCCAGCGGCCGAACCAGCTGCCGTCCGGCGCCTGTTCGCGCTCCAGATAGGCCAGGGCGCGGGCCATGCGCGGGATGTCCTTCGGCTGGCCCAGCTGGGCCAGCATGGAGATGCAACGCGCCGCCACGTCCACCGTCGGCGGATCCAACAGCGCGCCGTGGTCGGCGAACGGGATGTTGTTCAAGTAGTGATAGGTGTTGTCGGCGTCGAAGGCGCCCCAGCCGCCGTTTTGGCTCTGCAGCCCCTCGATCCATTCCGCCCCGCGCGAAATCGCCGCGTCATAGACCGCGCCCGAGCCCAATCGGTTGCGCGCCCGGTCCATGGCCATGACCACCACGGCGGTGTCGTCCGTGTCCGGATAATAGGCGTTGTTGTACTGAAAGGCCCAACCGCCCGGCCGCACGTCCGGCCGCTGGTCGGCCCAGTCGCCCTTGACGTCCAGCACCTGGCGCGGCTTCAGCCAGTCGAGGCCGCGCAAAGCCTCGGCCTCGGCGACCTCGCCGCCGGCCTCCATCAGTGCGTGCACCGCCAGGGCCGTGTCCCAGACCGGCGAGACGCAAGGCTGGCAATAGGCCTCGTCCTGGCGCACCACCAACAGATTGGCCACCGATTGGCGCGCGAGGACCCGGTCGGGGTGCTCGGGACCATAGCCCAGGGCGTCGAACATCATCACGCTGTTGGCCATGGCCGGATAGATGGCGCCCAGCCCGTCCTCGCCGTTCAGCCGCTCGGTGACGAAGGCGATGCAGGCGTCTACCGCCCGCTGCCGCAGGCCCTTGGGCCACAGCCCGTCGACCGCCTTCAGCACCACGTCCAACGCGCCGAATCCCCAGACCCAGAGCCGCTTGGTGTTGGCCGCCTTGGACTTCGGCTTTACACGGACGGTCGCCTCGTAAAGCTCGTCCACCCGCACGCCGCGACCGTTGCGCGCCACCGGCTTCTTCGCCTGCAGCACCAGCAAGGGCACGATCACCGTGCGCGCCCAGTAGGACATTTTCGACAGGTGGATGGGAAACCAGCGCGGCAGAAGGATGATCTCCACCGGCATGGTCGGGATGGTCCGCCACGGCCCCGCGCCATAGAGCGCCAATTGAATCCGGGTGAAAACATTGGTCGCCGCCGCGCCGCCATGGTCCAGGATCGCCGCCCGCGCCCGGGCCATGTGCGGCGCGTCGACGTCGTCGCCGATCATCTTCAGCGCGAAATAGGCCTTGACGCTGGCGCTGATGTCGAACGGCCCGCCGTCGAACAGCGGCCAACCGCCGTGCGCGCCCTGGATGCGCCGCAGATAGACGCCGATCTTGCGCTCCAGCTCCAGATCGTCCGGCTCGCCCAGATAGTGTTTCAAGAGCACATATTCGGCGGGGATGGTGGCGTCGGCCTCCAGCTCGAACACCCAATGCCCGTCCGGCCTTTGCATCTTGAGCAGGGCGTCCGTCGCCCGGCCGACGGCGCCGTCGAGCGCGCTGAGCGGCTGGGCGGGGGCGGCGTCGCGGTCGTCGAAAGCCAGGCTCATCGGGGCGCGTCCATCTCGCGGTCGACTCTACACGGCAGGCTGGGCCAGCGCCAAATCCGCCGCCCGGAATCCCGACCGCAGCGCTCCCTCGATGGTCGCGGGCAGGCCCGTGTCGGTCCAGTCGCCGGCGAGGATCAGGTTGGTCCAGGCGGTGCGGGCGTCGGGGCGCTTCCTGGCCTGCTCGGGGGTGGCGGCGAAGGTGGCGCGGCGTTCTTTCAGCACCTGCCAGGGCGGCAGGTCGGGCGGCAGGTCGTGCACCTTGGCGACGTCGGCCCAGAGCTGTTCGGCCAGAGCCTGGCGGTCGGTCTCCAGCAGGCGGTCGGCGCCGCTGACGGTGACCGAGATGCGGTCCGGGAAGGCGAAGATCCACTCCGCGGTGCCGCCGACCAGCCCGACCATGGGCTCGATCGCGTGCGGCGGCGCGATGCGGAAATGGCCGTTGACGATGGCGCGGAAGTCATCGGGCGCGGCCAGGCCGGGAACCAGCTCCTGGGCGACCCAGGGCGGGACGGCCAGGATCACCGGCCGATCGGCGGCGACGAGCCCGTCCCCGTCGGAGAACTTCAGGGCGGTGACGCGCTCGCCCTCGAACTCCAGACCGCGCAGCCGCCGGCCGAGCCGCAGGCTGCCGCCATGACCGGCCAGAAAGTCCGCCGCCGGATCGACAAAGGCCGCTGACAGGGTCGGGTGGGCGATGCGCGGCCGGTAGAAGCGCCCGCCCTTGGCCAGGGTCTCGCGCACCACCGCGGCGGCCAGGGCGGCCGAACCCGTCGCCGGGTCGGTGTTGAGGGCGGCGAGCAGGAAGGGCGCCATGAGCCTGTCCCAGACGGGGCCGCTGGCGCGGATCGCCTGGTCGACGCGTTGGTCGGCGCGCGGAAAAAGCAGGCCGGCCAGACCGAGATAGTCGGCGGCTTTGGAACCGGGAACCCGGCGCTCGGGCGAGAAGATCCACCAGGGCAGGGCGCCTTCGCTGGGCCGGATGACCCAGCGCTCGCCCGTCCCCACGTCGGCGAAGACGAAGCGCGCCTCGTCCGGCCCGACCAGCTTGTCGGACGCGCCGATCATGGCGAGGTATTGCCGCACCGCCGGGTTGCCCGACAGCACCAGGTGGTTGCCGTTGTCGATGGTCAGGCCAAGCTGGGCGTCGACATAGGAACGGCAGCGCCCGCCGGCCTGGGCCGCGGCCTCGCTCAGCTCGACCTCGACCCCGGCCTGCGCCAGGCGCACCGCGGCGGCCAGCCCCGCCAGCCCGGCGCCGATGACATAGGCTTTACCCGGCGACGCGCCGGCTCGGCTCACGCTCATCCGATGAGGCCAAGTGATTCCCCTCCCCCTTGCGGGGAGGGGTCAGGGGTGGGGGTGTAGCGCCGACGTCTCCGGACAATCCCGTCGGACCTCATCGAAAAATCACCAACACAACCGCCGGCGCCCCCATCCCCAACCCCTTCCCCGCGAGGGGGAAGGGGCTTTGAGTGCGCGCCGCCGCTTCCTGCGCTTGGCGGGAGGCTCATCCCATCAGGCCGCGCGACAGCACGATCCAGAGCAGGGCGGCCTTGCCGATCTTGGCGCGCTCGCGCGGCGGCGCCCAGCCGGCGGCTTCCATCTTGGTCAGGATGGAGCCGTAGACGGCGCTCATCAGGCGCGGGGCCGCGAGCTTGCCGGCCGGCCGCTTGGCCATGACCGCGTCGGCCTGGCGGTAATAGTCGCGGGCGAGCTTGGCGACAGTTTTGCAGGCGGTATCGACCCGCGGATCGGCAATCACCTGGTTCGGGTCGCTGCTCGTGATCCCCGCCTCGTCCAGCGCCTCGCGCGGCAGGTAAAGGCGCCCGATGCCGGCGTCCTCGTCGATGTCGCGCAGGATGTTGGTGAGCTGCAGCGCGCGGCCGAGCGGGCCGGCCAGGGCCACACCCGGCGCCTCGTCCATGCCGAACACCTTGACCGACAGCTTGCCGACCGCGCCGGCCACCCGGTCGCAATAGAGTTCGAGTTCGGCCATGGACGGGGCGCGGATGTCCTGGTCCAGGTCCATCTCCATGCCGTCGATCACGGCGATGAAGTCGGCCTGTTCGAGCCCATAGCGGCGGATGTCCTCGACCAGGAAGCCCATCTGGCCAGGCGCGCCGCCGGCATAGAGGCTGTCCACATCGGCGCGCCACCGGTTCAGCGCCTCGCGGCGGCTTTCCACCGTGCCCACCGGCTCGTCGACGATGTCGTCCACCTCGCGACAGAAGGCGTAGATGGCGTACATGGCCAGCCGCTCGCGCTTGGGCAGCACGCGCATGCCGGCATAGAAGGATGAGCCGGAGACCTTCTGTTCGATCGCGCCGGTATCCAGCGCCGCCTGTTCGCTCACTCGGCCCTCCCTGCCAGCTTGACGGTGGTGAGTCGTCGTCCGGCGATGTGATCCTTGCCGGCCAGGATGACAAGCCCAAGCACCTCCAGCGGCCGGTGATGCACGCGTTCGCTGAGCGGATCGCGGGCGATCAGCCGGGCGGTCAGGTCCTCCGCCAGCCGCTGGATCAGGGCGACCTCGTAGGCCAGCCGCCGGTCCTGGATCTGGCTGGCCAGGGGCCGCGAAACGTCGAGCAGCGCCTCGGTGCGGTGCGCCATCTCGACGATCACCGAGCGCAGGGCCGGCGAGGCCTTCGGCGCGGTCAGGGCCTCGACGCCGGTTCCGGCCGCCGCCATCAGATCGCCGGCCAGATAGACCCGGTCCAGGTCTCGATAGTCCTTGGCGCAGTCCTGCAGGTGATTGATGACCTGCAGCGCCGCGCAGAGCGCGTCGTTGGCCGGCCAGGTCGCGCGCGCCTCGCCATGGACGTCGAGCACGAAGCGGCCGACCGGCATGGCCGAGTGGCGGCAATAGTCGATCAGCTCGTCCCAGTTGGCATAGCGGCTCTTGCCCACGTCCTGGCGGAAGGCGCCCAGCAGATCGAGGCCGTGTTCGGGACCTAAGTCCCGCTCGGCCAGCGCCTGGCGCAGGGCCAGCGCGACCGCCTCGTCGTCGCGCTCGCCGGCCAGGGTGGCGCGCATCCGTTCCAGCTGGGCCAGGCGCTCGGGCGCCGGCAGGGTCGGGTGGTCGGCGACGTCGTCGGCCGTGCGGGCGAAGCGGTAGAAGGCCATGATCGCCGCCCGGTGCGCCGGCTTGATGATGAAGGAGGCGACGGGGAAGTTTTCCTGTTTGTGGTCCTTGCGCGGCGCCAGATCGGCCTGGGTCATGGCCGCCCCGCCAGGGCCTGGGCGCGGCCCTTCCAAGCGCCGCCGCGGCCGCGCCAGACGTCGATCGCCGATTGCAGGGTGAAGGCGGTGTAGAGGGCCGCGATCGCCGGCAGGGCCAGGCCCCAGAGCGGCGAGCGGCGGTAGAAGCGCAAGGTCGGCTGGAAGCTCAAGGCCATCAGCAGCCAGGCGGCGACGCCGGCCCAGCGCCAGGGATTGGGCGCGAAGAGCGCGATCAGCGGCGCGGCCAGATAGGTCACGATCAGGCCGAGAATGGCGCCGGCCAGGATCAGCGGCGAATAGTTCAGCTGGGCGTAGGCCGAGCGGGCGATCATCCGGCCGATCTCCCCAACATCGGCATAGGGGCGGATGCTCTGGGCGCGGTCGGTCAGGCCGAGCCAGATGGGGCCCTGGCCCTTCATCAGCGCCCCCAGGGTGCAGTCGTCGATCAGGGCGGTGCGGATGGCGGCGACGCCGCCGGCGCCGGCCAGGGCCTCGGCGCGCGCCAGCATGACGCCGCCGGCCGCGCCGGCGATGCGGCTTGCGGGGTCGTTCACCTTGGCGAAGGGATAGACCATGGCGAAGAAATAGACGAAGGCCGGGATCAGCAGCCGTTCGGCGGCGTTGGCGCAGCTCAGGCGGGCCATCAGCGAGGTGAGGGCGAGGCCGCCGGCCTCGGCGCGGGCGACCAGCCGGCGCAGGTTGTCCGGCGCGTGCGCGATGTCGGCGTCGGTGAGCAGCAGGTATTGCGGCGTGGGCTCGCCGCGCGTGGCCGCGTCCACGCCCTGGCTCATCGCCCAGAGCTTGCCCGTCCAGCCGGCGGGCAGGGGCGCGCCCTCGATGACGGTCAGGGCGCCCGGGCTGCCCAGCGCCTCGGCGATCCGGGTGGTGCCGTCGCTGCTGTTGTCGTCGACCAGGATGATGCGGAAGGGCCCGGGATAGTCCTGCGCGAGCAGGCTGCCGATCGAGCGGGCGATGACGTCGGCTTCGTCGCGAGCCGGGACCACGGCGATGACGGCCGGCCAGATCCGCGGATCGGGCGGCGGGTTGCGATCGTCCCGCTGGTTCGCCAGCCAGAACCCGCCCCTGGCCGTGATCATGTAGATCCAGATCGCCAGCGGCAGGCCGGTTGCAAGGCCGATGGCGAGGCTAGCGGACATAGCCGGCCTGGCGAAACCAATCGAGCGCGTCGGAAAGCCCCTGCACATAGGGCCGCGCCGCATAGCCCAGCTCGCGCTCCGCCTTCGCCGAGGAGAAGAACATGCGGTGGCGCGACATCTTCAGCGCGTCGCGGGTCAGGAAGGGCTCCTTGCCGGTCAGGTGGGCGAACGCCTCGGTGGCGAGCGCCAGCGGATAGAGCGTCGCGCGCGGCAGGCTGATGGTCGGCGGGGCGCGGCCGGCCAGGGTGGCGATGTCGGCCAGCATGGCGCCCAGGCTGACGTCCTGGCCGCCCAATATGTAGTTTTCGCCCTGGCGGCCCTTGTCCAGGGCGAGCAGGTGGCCGCCGGCGACGTCGTCGACGTGAACCAGGTTGAGACCGGTATCGAGAAAGGCCGGCATGCGGCCTTGCGCCGCCTCGACGATGATCCGGCCGGTGGGGGTCGGCTTGACGTCGCGCGGGCCGATCGGGGTCGAGGGGCTGACGATCACCACCGCCAGGCCCTCGGCGGCCATCCGCTCGACCTCCCGTTCGGCGATCACCTTGCTGCGCTTGTAGGCGCCGATGGCGTCTTGCGGCTTGAGCGGCAAGGTTTCGTCGGACGGCGTGCCGTCGTTGCGAAAGCCCAAGGTGGCGACGCTGCTGGTATAGACGACGCGCTCGACGCCCGCGCCCAGCGCCGCGCCGAGCACCGCGCGGGTCCCGTTCAGGTTGTTGCGGACGATCTCTTCGGGGTCCCGCGCCCAGAGCCGATAGTCGGCGGCGACGTGGAAGAGGTGGCGCACGCCCCGCATGGCCGCGGTCATGGCGTCGTGGTCGGCCATGTCGCCGACGACGACCTCGGCCTGAAGGCCTTCCAGGTTCTTGCGTGGGCTCGATGCGCGGACCAGCAGGCGCAAAGGGGTCCCGCGCGCCTGCAGGGCTCTTGCGACCGCCGATCCGACGAAGCCGGACGCGCCGGTCACCAGGGTGAGATCGCCTCCGCCCGGCACGTGAGCCTGCGTCGCTTTAGGCCGCGACCCTGCGGCGCTTGCGCATGAAGTCGAAGAACTCAGCGCCTTCACGCAGCCGGCGCTGCATCATGCCGGGCACGGTGACCATCTCGCCGACCATTGAGCCGATCTTCCGCGGCCGCAGATAGAAGCGCTTGTAGAAGGTCTCGACGGAATCGAAGATCTGCTCGTGGCTCAGGTGCGGGTAGTGCAGCGGCGCGATCTGGTGGCCCTGCTCGTCGACCAGCTCGGCATGGTCGGCGTCGAGCCAGCCGTTCTCCACCGCCTGGTCGTAGAGGAAGGTGCCGGGATAGGGCGCGGCCAGCGACACCTGGATGGTGTGCGGATTGATCTTGGTCGCCCACTGCACGGTCTTCTGGATGGTCTCGGTGGTCTCGCCGGGCAGGCCCAGGATGAAGGTGCCGTGGATGGCGATGCCCAGCTCGTGGCAGTCCTTGGTGAACCGCTCGGCCACCTCGATCCGCATGCCTTTTTTGATGTTGTAGAGGATCTGCTGGTCGCCGGATTCGTAGCCGACCAGGAGCAGGCGCAGGCCGCCGTCCTTCATGATCTTCAGCGTTTCGCGCGGCACGTTGGCCTTGGCGTTGCACGACCAGGTGACACCGAGCTTGCCCAGTTCGCGCGCGATGGCCTCGGCGCGGGGCAGGTCGTCGGTGAAGGTGTCGTCGTCGAAGAAGAACTCCTTCACCTGCGGGAAGGCCTTCTGCGCCCAGGCGATCTCCTCGATGACGTGACCGACGCTGCGGGTGCGGTAGCGGTGGCCGCCGACGGTCTGCGGCCACAGGCAGAACGTGCAGCGCGACTTGCAGCCGCGGCCGGTATAGATCGAAATGTAGGGATGTTTCAGATAGCCGATGAAGTAGTTCTCGATCGTGAGGTCGCGCTTGTAGATCGGCGTCACGAACGGCAGCGAATCCATGTTCTCGAGCATCGCCCTGTCCGGATTGTGGACGATCACACCGGACGAATTGCGATAGCTAAGCCCTTGAATTTCCGACCACGGGTGGTCGTCGGCGACCTCCTTGATGGTGAAGTCGAATTCGTTGCGGGCGACGAAGTCGATGCACGGCGCGGCCTTCATCGAGCCGTCGGCGTCGACGGCGACCTTGGCGCCGATCAGGCCGGCCTTGAGGTTCGGATTGACCGCCTTCAGCGCTTCGATGGTCTTGATGTCCGAGGCGAAGGACGGGGTCGAGGTGTGCAGCACCACCAGGTCGTAGTCCTTGGCCAGCGGCGCGACATAGTCGATGCCCTGGTCGTGCGGCGGGGCGTCGATCAGCCGGCTGTTCTCGACCAGGGCGGCCGGCTGGGCCAGCCAGGTCGGATACCAGTAGGACTTGACCTCGCGCCTGGCCTGATAGCGGGCGCCGGCGCCGCCGTCGAATCCGTCGAAGGACGGCGCCTGAAGGAACAGGGTGCGAAGCATCATCTAACCTCAATCAAAGTCCAGAGGGCGCCGATCCCGGTCCGCCCCCGTCCACTCTGTCCTCTACGCCGGTTCATGCGTCGCGCAAACGCCGGCGGCTCTCCACGAGCTGCCAACTTAACAACATAGGTACGCCGACGGCGATGTCCCGGGCGCGCTTGAGCAGCGACAGCGCCAGCGCCGCCTCCACCGGCAGGCCGAACAGCGGGCCGAGCAGGGCATAGGCGCCTTCCTGAACGCCCAGCCCGCTCGGCGCCACGAAGGCGGCATTGCGGATGGCGAACATCAGGCTTTCGATCGCCGCCACGGACGTAAAGGGCAGCGGCCGGTCGATGAGCAGAAGGATCAGCCAGGTTCCGCCCGCCGCGCCGAACCAGGCGAACACGTGCAGGCCAAGGCCGGCCCACAGCCGAAGCGGCTCGTCCGTGGCGGTCTCCACCACCTTGGCGACCGCCGTCGCGTGGTGGCCGGCGGACGGCGCCAGCCGATGAAACAGGCGTTCCATGAGGTTCAACCCGCGCCGCTGCAAGGCGATCAGCAGGCCGACCAGGGCCGCGGCGACGAGCAGCCCCGCCGCGATCGAAAACAACAGCCGGTCGCCGCGGGCGGCGAACCCCAGCCGATGGGCGAGCAGGGCGACGCCGACCAGGGTGTAGATCAGCTGGGCGACGATCTCGACCGTGGTGTCGACCAGGCTGGAGCCGAAGGCGACGGCGGTCGAGGTTCCGCCCAGCACGGCGGCGCGCGCGGCGATCACCAGGCCGCCCAGCTGGGAGAAGGGCAGGACGTCGGAGGCCGCCTCCCGCATCAGCCGGCCCCAGGCGAATACCGGCGCGCGACCGATCGTCTCCCCTGGCGCGACCAGCCACCAGGCCAGCCCAAGCGGGATGAACAGGGCGAGTTGGGCGGCGATGACGGCCATGAAACCCGCCACGCCGATCGGCCGCATCGCCGCCAATATGTCGCCGACGTTGAAATAGCCGATCACGGCGGTGGCGACGAACAGGCCGATAACCGCCGCCGCGATCGCCGCCGCCCGCGCCCGGGCGCGAGGATCGATCATGTCACCGCGATCACGCCATCGCGCTGCACGCGCAGCCGATTGCCCCGCCAACGGACCCGGTCGCCGAAAAACGCGGTGACGAAGACGCCAAACGACACCAGATCGCGGATCGGGATCAGCCATAGCAGGCCGCGGTCCGAAGACATCCATCGGCTGAGGGCATAGGCTTGCGCGTGCCGCAGTCCGGTGAGGATCGCGAGCAGCGCCAGGCTCCAGCCGGCGAACCCGGTCAGGGTCGCGCCGATGAGGGCGAGCGGGGTGACATGGGTGATCACGCTGCCCGCATAGCCGGCCGGCTGCACCAGCCGGATGGTCCGCGCCCAGCGCAGTTCGTGGGCCAACATCTCGCCGGCGCTGCGTTCGGGAAAGACGTGATCGATCACCATGGTCGGGCAGGCGACCCGCAGCCCCTTTGCGCGCACCGCCCGGCCCAGTTCGAAATCGTCGGCCAGGAAGTCGGCCAGGTGTTCGAGCCCGCCGATCGAGGCGAGGGTCTCGGCCCCGAGCGCCATGGTGGGTCCGAGGCATGGATTGGCCCCCAGCAACTCGCCGACCAGGACGCTGGGCGCGAAGCGGGTGTTGACGTCAAGCGCGGCGAGCCTTGACCAGAAGCTGGCGGTCGGCCGTCCGCGATAGAGGCAGTGGATCATGCCGACCCCGGGCGCCTCCAAGGCGGCGACGATCCGGCCGAGCCCGTCCGGCTCCAGGCGAACATCGCTGTCGCTGATGACCACGATCTCCCCGCGCGCCTTGGCCGCCATGTTGATCAGATTGCCGATCTTGCCGCTGGTCCCGTGCTTGGTCGGGTCGCTGACCACAACGATGTCGCGGTCCGGATGTTCGCCCTTCAGGCGCCGAGCCACCGCCAGAGCCGGATCGGCCGGATCCTGGACGCCCAGGATGATCTGAAGCGAGCCGGCATAGGCCTGGGTGCAGAAGCTGACCAGGTTCTCGTAGAGTTCCGGCTCGTCGCCATGCAGGGGTTTCAGCACGGTGATCGAGGGCTGCCCGGCCGCCGCCGCCGCCGGCCGTCGCAGGAAGCGCCAGGCCGCCCAGGTCGCCAGGCAGGAATAGATCGCGCCGCTGATCGCCAAGCCAACCACGACAATGCCCAGACCCGCTGTGATCGAGGTCAGGTTCACGTCCAGGCTCCCCGCCGGTCCATGATCAGGCCGATTGGGCCAGGCGATCTTCGATCGTACGCACGATGTCCGCCGCGCTCAGGCCGGCGCGCTCGTATTGTTTGAACGGATCGTCGTGATCCAGGTAGGCGTCCGGCAGCTTCATGGTTCGCATGACGAAACCGGTCCGCGCCAGGTCGTTGTTGACCACATAGTCCAGCACGTGGCTGCCGAAGCCGCCGATCGACCCTTCCTCGATGGTGATCAGCATCCGGTGATTGCGGACCAGTCGACGGATCAGCGCTTCGTCGATCGGCTTGGCGAAGCGCGCGTCCGCGACCGTGCACGAGACGCCGCGGCTCTGCAGATGCTCGGCCGCCGACAGGCAGGTCTGCAGGCGTCCGCCCAGGCTCAGAATCGCCACGTCCTTGCCGTCCCGGACCACGCGGCCCTTGCCGATCGGCAGCACCTGGCCGCGTTCGGGCATGGCCAGGCCCTGGCCCTCGCCGCGCGGGTAGCGCAGCGCGATCGGGCCGCTGTCATGGGCCGCCGCCGTGGCGACCATGTGCATCAGCTCCACCTCGTCCGACGGCGCCATGACCGTGAAATTGGGCAGGCAGCAGAGATAGGCCAGGTCGAAGCTGCCGGCGTGGGTGGCGCCGTCCGCGCCCACCAGGCCGGCGCGGTCGAGGGCGAAGCGAACCGGCAGGTTCTGGATCGCGACGTCGTGCACGACCTGGTCGTAGGCCCGTTGCAGAAACGTCGAATAGATGGCGCAGAACGGCTTGTAGCCCTCGGCCGCCATGCCGGCGGCGAAGGTCACCGCATGTTGCTCGGCGATGCCGACGTCGAACATGCGATTGGGGAAGCGTTTCTCGAACAGGTCGAGCCCCGTGCCGGAGGGCATGGCGGCGGTGATGGCGACGATCTTATCGTCTTCGGCGGCTTCCGCGATCAGGCAATCGGCGAAGACGCGGGTATAGGACGGCGCCTTCGGGGCGGACTTGGCCTGCACGCCGGAGGCGACGTCGAACTTGACCACCGCATGCAGCTTGTCGGCCGAGGCCTGCGCCGCATGATAGCCATGCCCCTTCTCGGTGATCAGATGCAGCAGCACTGGCCGCTCGGCGCCGTCGTCGCGGATGGCCTGCAGCGTCGTCACCAGCTGATCCATATCGTGGCCGTCGATCGGGCCCAGATAGTGGAAGCCAAGCGCCTCGAACAGCGTGCCGCCCGAGGGCGTCTCACCGGTCTTCGAGGTCAATTGCGTCAGGTGCCGGTTCAGCGCGCCGACGGGCGGGGCGATCGACATCTCGTTGTCGTTCAGGATCACCAGCAGCCGGGTCTTGCGGCCTCCGGCGTTGTTCATCGCCTCATAGGCCATGCCCGCGCTCATGGCGCCGTCGCCGATGACCGCCACGACGTGATGGCCGCCGCCGTCCAGTTCGCGCGCGACGGCCATGCCGAGGCTGGAGGAAATCGAGGTGGACGAGTGGGCGGCGCCGAACGGATCGTAATCGCTCTCGGCGCGCCGGGTGAAGCCCGACAGGCCGCCGCCCTGGCGCAGGGTGGTGATGCGGTCGCGCCGGCCGGTCAGAATCTTGTGCGGATAGGCCTGATGCCCGACGTCCCAGATCACCCGGTCCTTGGGGGTTTCGAACACGTAATGCAGGGCCACGGTCAGCTCGACGACGCCAAGCCCGGCGCCGAGGTGGCCGCCGGTCACCGATACGGCGTCGATGGTCGCGCACCTCAACTCGTCAGCGACCTGACGCAGCTGTTCTGCGGGCAACCGGCGCAAATCGCCGGGCAGTCCGACGCTGTCGAGGAGCGGTGTGCTGGTCGGCATTGAATCTGTCGCTCCGCTAACGGACCTGAGCTAAACGCCTCCGCGACGGCCTGTCGAGAAGGAAGAGACGGCTCCGGGCTTGCGCCCGTCAGTGTGGCGCTGGGGCCACTGGCGGCTGGCCGTGCAGCGCCTGGGCGGCCTTGATCACGCCGCGGCAGGCGTCCGACACCTTTTCGAGGTTGCGCACAAGGCAGTCGCGCACGCCGGGGACATTATACTCAAGCGCCTGGAGTCGGCAAAAGCTGAAGGCGTCGTGACGGCAGGCGGCGCTCCAGGCCTTGGGAGCGCCATCCGCCGCGGCCGATCCGGCCGCGGCCCCGATCGCGAGAATGAGGGCCCCGGTCGCGATTGCGGTTCGGACGATAGACATTCACCTCTCCAATGCCCCACGCAACGACTCGACCCCGCTTTTTAGCCATAGCGGCGCCGGTGGTCATCGGTCGAGTTTCGCCAAGGTTTTCAGAGGTAGTGATGAGATCGTCGAGGTTCAATCAGCGCGATCTGACTAGAGCGTCATTATCGCGAAAGACTCTTGAGTATCAGCAGCTTGGCTATCGCTCTCCTGGCGCGCCGATCCGGCGCAGGGCAAGGCTCCAGGTCTTTCGGGCCGATGACCGCCGGATTTCAGCGCAAGGCCCGCGCGATCCGCGCCGCGTCGCGCCCGGCAATCCCACTTCTTTTCCGCCCATGACGCTCGGGGACCGGCGCGGTTTTGGACGCTCTGGCGCCGGGCGCGAATTCCGCCCCTTGGAATTGCGAGGATTTGTTGGCTTGCCCCATGATGAGGCGATGTAGCGTCTGGACGAGGACGTTTCCTGCTCGAAGCGTCCTTGAGTAGCGGGATCATGACAAAAAAAGTAGCCGTTCCGTCCCTGTCGAACTGGTTTTCAGCGCCGCAAAGGCCGTTTCAAATGTCGACCGGCGCCGGTGGGCGGCAAGCCCGGGCGCGCGGTGACGCCTGCCGGCCTTCGCCAGCCGTGCGGCCGTCATGACGGAGACCGTGCAGGCCAAGGACGTGTCGAGCGAGCCGAGCGTTTCCGGTTTTCGCCGGTACTACATCCTCTTCATGCTCATGCTCGCCTATGCCTGCGCCTATCTCGACCGCAGTGTCATCGGCGTCGTCCTTCCGCAGATTAAGCAACAATTCCATCTGGGCGATGCGAGCCTGGGTTTTCTGTCCGGACTGACGTTCGCGGTCTTCTTCGTCTTCTTCGGCGTGCCCATGGCGGTGCTGGCCGACCGCACTAGCCGCCGCAACATCATCGCCGTGTCGATCGCGCTTTGGAGCATCATGACCGCGTTGTGCGGCCTTGCGGGCAACGTCGCGCAGCTGGCGCTCGCGCGGGTCGGGGTCGGCGTCGGCGAGTCCGGCCTTACGCCGCCCGCCCACTCGATGATCTCGGATCTTTTTCCGCATGAACAGCGCGGTCGGGCGCTGTCGGTCTATTCGGTCGGCATCTCTATCGGCATCATCATCGGCCTGGCCTATGGCGGCTATCTGGCCCAGCATTTCGGATGGCGCGACACGTTTTTCGTCATGGCCATGCCGGGGATCGTGGTTTCGAGCCTCTTCGTCCTGACCGTGCGCGAGCCGGCGCGCGGCGCCAGCGACCATGATCCGAACGAAGATTTGAAATACCGGAATTTTCTTGAGGTGCTGGGCTTTCTTTGGGCCACGCCCGCCCTCCGCTATACGCTCTTGGGCATTACGCTTTGCTCTCTGTTCACCCAGACGCAAGGCCAGTGGCTGCCGTCCTTCCTCGTCCGCTCCCACGGCATGACGATCGCTCATGCGGGCCTGCTGCTCGGGCTGGCGACCGGCATAGGCGGCGGCTCCGGCACGCTTATCGGCGGTTATTTTTCGGACCATTTCGGAGCGCGCGATCCGCGCTGGCGCTTGTGGATCGTGACGGCGGCCTTTGTGCTGCTGCCGATTTCCTCTCTGACCTTCCTGTATTCGCCGAGCACGCCGCTGGTCGCCGCCATGGCCTTCGTCAATGCGATGCTGGCGGCCGTGCATCTGGCGCCCACCTCGTCGGTGACGCAGAACCTGACGCCGCCGCGAATGCGCGCGCGCGCCGTGGCTGTAACCCTGTTCCTGATCAATCTGATCGGCGGCGGCATCGGACCGCTCCTGGTCGGCCTCATCAGCGACGCCCTTCATCCGGTGTTCGGCAAGAACAGCCTGCGTTACGCGCTGACGTCGCTGTCCTTATTCGCGCTCGCCGCCGCGGCGTCGTATTTCATCGCGGGCCTCAAGCTGGCCGAGCCGCAGATCGATGGCCGGGCAAGGCCGCCGGGAGGGCGGGCCTGACGTAACGTGTGGGGGGCGAACCCAATCAACCCAACGCCGGAGTGATTATGACAAAACCCAAGAACATCCTGCTTCTGATGGCCGATCAGCATCAGGCCGACATGCTGGCCTGCGCCGGCGACGGCTTTGCGCACACGCCGAACATCGACCGGCTCGCGCAGCAGGGCGCTCTGTTCGAGCGCGCCTATTGTCAGGGGCCGCTGTGCATGCCGGCGCGCGCCTCGCTGATGACCGAGCGGTTCGTGCGCGATCACGGCGTCTTCGAGAATGCGTCCGTCATCCCCACGCCGATGCCGACCTTCACCCAGCGCCTGGTCGAGGCCGGCTATCACACGGCCGAGATCGGCAAGATGCATCTTTGGATTCATGGCCAGGCGCCGGTGAAGCGCGTCGAGGAGATGAGCGGCGAGTTGAATAGGCTGGGCTTTGCAGAGCCGATCGAGACGGTCGGAAAGCTCGCCAGCGCGCGCTACGGCACGCCGTACACCGACTATCTGTCCGGCCAGGGGATGCTGGACGGCTATCGCGCCTTCATTCGCGAGCAACGCCACGGCGGTGGATCGACGCCGGCCTGGGACGCAAAGCCCGGCCCGATCGAACCGGAGGCCTATGTCGACACCTGGCATGGCGACCGGACCGTGTCGTGGATCAAGAACTACGATTCCGACCAGCCCTTTTTCATGTGGGTGGGTTTTCCCGGGCCGCACGATCCCTACGACGCGCCCCGTTCGGCGATCGAGCGTTTCGCCAAGGGCGAGGTGCCGATGCCGCACTCGAACACGCTGCCGGCCCTGCCCGATAGCGGTCCGCTGCGCGTCTTTCTCGAACGGTTTTTCCAGTACAGCGACTCCGCGACCATGACCGATCAGGGCGTCGAGCGGCTGCGGCGCGCCTATTACGCCAACATCGCCCTGATCGACCAGGCGGTGGGCCGGATCGTCGAGGCCTTGGAGGACGCCAAGATGCTCGACGATACCTGGATCATCTACACCTCCGATCACGGCGAGCTCATGGGCGAGCACCGCATGATCGCCAAGATGGTCTTCTTCGAACAATCCGTGCGCGTGCCTCTGGTGGTTCGCCCGCCCGGCGGCTCGCCGGCGCAGAAGATACGCGAGCCGGTGCAGATGATGGATCTGGCGGCGACCTTCCGCGACATCGCCGGGGCGGGGGACATCGCCGGCAGCGCCGCCAAGTCCTTGCGCAAGGTCGTCGAGCAGTCGGGCGAGGCGCCCAAGCAGGATGTCATCGTCAGCGAGAACTACGGCTTCGCCATGTTCCTGGCCGGCCGCCACAAGCTGGTGGTCTATGAGGACGACATCCTGCCCGTGCAACTGTTCGACATGGAGGCCGATCCGACCGAGGACCACAATCAGATCGCCGACCCGGCCTATGCCGCGGTGCTGGACGAGATGATGGAAACCCATGTCAGGCCGTTCTTCGCGGTCCAGCCGCAGCGCCCGCACCCCGATATCGTGCAGCGGGTGGCGCAAGGGCTGCAGAAATGAGCGTCGAGCCGATGACCCTGCGCTCGTCTTCGGGCCTGGTGGTCCTGAAGTCGGCGAGCCCGGTGCTCCACATCGAGCTTAACCGGCCGGAGGAGCAGAACAGCCTCAACTATGCGATGATGATGGCGCTGGCCGACCTCGTCGCCGCGGGCCAAAACGACGAAGCCGTCCGATCCATCCTGATCAGCGGCGCGGGCGACGACTTTTGCGCCGGCGATACGCCCTGGGACCCCGGACCCTGGCCCGAACGGCTCGCTAACCGCAATTCCGCCGGCGCGCATGGGCCGGCCTCTCTGGTCGAGCAGTCCATGCTTCGGATCGTCCGGGCGTCCAGCAAGCCGGTCGTCGCCGCGCTGAAGGGCAAGGTGCTCGGCCTCGGCCTCGACCTGGCCGCGGTGTGTGATTTCCGCCTGGCCGCGGACGACGCGGTGCTGGGCGACCCCCGCATCCTTCAGGCGCGTCATGCGGGGACGGGGCTGACCTATGTGTTGCCGCGGCTGATTGGCCAGTCGCGCGCGACATGGATGATGCTGACCGGTGAGTCGATGACCGCGGCCGAAGCGATGCGTATCGGCCTGGCGCATCAGATCTGCGCCCGCGCGGCCCTGGACGAAGAGGCGGGCGTCCTCGCCGATCGCCTCGCCAACCTGCCCACCCGGGCCTTTGCGGTGAAGAAGGAGATGACCCTCGCCCAGCTTGACCTCGGTTTCGAGACGGCGATGATGCATTGCCTGGCCGTTCGCCAGACCAATGTGATCGAGGATCGGGCCGAAGGCGTAAGCGCTTGGCGGGAGCGGCGGCCTCCTCGGTTCACGGGTCGCTAACCATGGCCGAAGACCCATCGCCGTTGGTCGAGTGTGACGGCCCCGTCCTCCACCTCATCCTGAACAGTCCCGAACGTCTCAACTCGATCGGTCACGACCAGCACGAAGCGCTGCTGGGCGCCTTGCGCGAGGCGGAGGCCGATCCGGCCGTCCGGGTGATCGCCCTGTCCGGAAACGGCCGGTCGTTCTGCTCGGGCGAATACATTAAGGGAAGCGGCGCGGAGGGCTGGCCCGAGCGCTTGGCGCACCGCCGCGTCGCCTTGGACGTCGGCGCCGGCCCCGTCTTGCTCAACGAGGTCACCTCGGCCTTTCGCAACAGTCCCAAACCCACCGTGGCGCTGCTGCATGGGCACGCCCTGGGCGCCGGCTACGACTATGCCTGCAGCTGCGATTTCAGGCTCGCCGCGCGCGGCGCCAAGATCGGCGATCCGCGCATCGGACTGGCCCTTTGGGGCGCCGAGGGCTGGTCCTACAAGCTGCCGCGCCTTATCGGGCAGACCTATGTCGCGCCGCTGGCCTATATGGGCGAGATCATCAGCGGCGAACGGGCGGCTGAGATCGGCTTCGTGCATCAGCTTTTCGAGGACGAGACGCCGTCGCGGATCGCGGCGCGCGACTTCCTGTTGCGGATCGCCGACATCGACGGCGAAGCTTATCGGCGAATAAAGCGCGATCTCCTGGCGGACCTGGATCGATCCTACGCGCAAGCCACGGCCTGCTAGGCGCCGCCCGGCCGTTCAGAGCCTAGGACACTGGTCAGGTCGATCGCGGCGAGGTCGCGGCGAAGACGGCTGGCGCTTCGCGTGCTTCGGCGTCGCCGTCTCGCCGGCTCCGGGTTCGGCGCGTTTGAATTCCGTATGTCGGAAAAGGCTGAATTTTAACGCGCTTATTCAAGACTAAGAGCCCAAATAACCCCGCCGATTCTGCTTTGGATGACACGTCCAGGCTAAAGCGCGTCGCGCCTCCGGCGTGATGCAACAATATCGCGGGCCCTTTACGGCGGGGCTAGCCGCGGAGCGACGGGGAAAATGAATGTTCAAAAATCGAAATCACGCGACGGATAGACGAGTCGGTCTGCTGATGGCGGTCGTCGGTGCGTTAATCTTAGGGTTGCCCTTGACCGCGGCGCACGCCCAGGACGCGGCGCCCGGCTCAAATTCGGCTGGCGGCGCGGCCACCGCCGCCGCCAACCCGGCGCCCGCGGCGGGGAACCCGGGCGCCACGGCGAACGGGGCGTCGGCGGGCGATGTGGTGGTGACGGCGACAAAGCGCAGCCAACGGGTGCGCAACGTGCCCTCATCGGTTTCCGTCGTCACAGGCGCGGCCTTGGCGGCGGTCGGGCCGATCACCGGCACCGGAGATATATTGGCGACGGTGCCGGGCGTCCGGTTCAACAATCTTCAGAACCCGCTTCTGAGCGAGGTGTCCGTTCGCGGCTCCGGAACCGAACGGGCCACCGGCGCCGATCCCGGGGTCGGGCTGTTCGCCAACGGGGTCTATGTCGGCGGGGGCGGCGGTTTTGGCCGCAACTTCGCGCTGATCGACAGCTTCGACCTCGAACGGGCCGAAATCCTGAAGGGCCCCCAAGGCGCGCTCTATGGGCGGAACGCCGAGTTCGGCGTGGTCAACCTGATATCGGCCGAGCCGACCTTCACGAATTCAGGCTATGTCGACGACGTCTATACCTTCGAAACGCGAAACAACATTGCAACGGCGATCGTCAATTACAAAGTAAGCGATGATGTCGCCCTGCGGTTTGGCGTCGAAGACGAGACGCAGTCCGGCGGGTTCATCTACAATCCCGACCAGGACAAGTATTACGACTCGACAAACGGATACCTCGCGCGGGCCCAGGCCCGCTACCAGCATGGAAATCTGGACGTCGATTTCCTGGTCCAGACGCAGCAGATGCAGCTGCCGTCCTTCGCTTCGGTGGACCACATCGCCGGCGGGGGTGTGTTCGCGACCCTTCCCTTGGGTTTCGACCAGCTGAAATTTGATCTCCCGCACAGCGGCCTTGACGAGGTCAAGCAGGATATCAGCAGCGGTGAGTTGCTGGCGAACTACGACTTCGGTTGGGCCAAACTGACCTCGACCACCAGCTACCGCGTCCGCAACAACACTCAAGACTACGACACCGGCTATATCGACCTCGCCCAAGAGGCCATGTTCCAGCAGCTGGGCGAAAAGGGTACCTACGTATTCGCCCAATCGAACGCCAACGAGCAGGAAAACGAAGTCTATCAAGACCTGCATCTGGCGGGCGCGGCGTTCGACAATCGGCTGAACTGGCTGGTCGGCGGCGAATTCGTGCAGCAGAAGGACAACGGCGTCACGGACGTCGACGCCAGTCCCTGCGCCACGTCCGCCCTGCCGAACCCGGTGGTCGGCGCGGGCATATGCGGCGGAACGCCCACCCAGCATCTCTGCTACCTGGTGTTACCGACTTCCGCGCCTTGCCCGGCGACCTTCCCGAGCCCCTTCGGCAGCGACGCCGCCTTCAACGAGACCTATAATTCGGAAGCCGCCTACGGGTCCTTGGCCTACAAGATCGGATACGGCTTCACCCTGGCCGGCGACGTCCGCTACACAAACGATAACAAGAACGCAGTCCAAAACGTATACGAACTGTACACGACGACCCCCTATCCGTTCAAAACGGGCGGGGCGGTCAAGGATCCGACCAACTATAACTATCAGAGCTCAAACGTCAGCTATACGGCGACCTTGAGCTACAAGCTGCCGTGGGCCTGGGACGACCTGATCTACGGCAAGTACGGCACGGGTTATCGCGCGGGCGGCTTCAACTTCGGCGACACGCCGCCGACGCCCTTCTCGTCCGGGCCGCCCCCCGCCAGCTATGCGCCGGTGGTCCCGGAATACGGCCCCGAGACCTCGTCGAGCTATGAGATCGGCTTCAAAGGCGACATCACGCGCTTCGTCTATTTCACCTTCGATGCCTACTCCCAGACGACGTCCAATTCCCTGGCGGCGGTGGGCGACGGATGCACCAACGTAAACACCTGCGAAACGCCCAACACCAACTACACGATCAATGCCGGTACGGCCCGCGGACAAGGTATCGAGGCCTCGCTCAACTCGACACTGCATGTCGCGGACGGCGTGCTGAATCTGGAAGTGGACGGATCGGATCAGACGTCGAAATACATCAGCCAGCCCAACCGCGCGGGACTTCCGCTGATCGGGACCTCGGTGCCGCAAAATCCGCATTATCTCACCGGCGCGACCGTCAACTATCGCCACGCCATCGGCGACGTCATGGAGGGCTTTGTGAACCTCAGGTACGACGGCCAGTGGGGCGGCATTCAGGACCCCGTCACCACGGGCCTTCCGGCCAATTATCTGGCTACCTTCCAGAACGTCGATCTCAGACTCGGGGTTGACTACAAGGCCCTGGAGCTTGCGTTCATCGCGACGAACCTGACCAATGAGACCCACGTTGTCGCCCAGTACCAGCAGGCCGGAACGATCAATTCGAATCCGGTCGTCACGCAACAGCGCTGGAGCCTTCCGCGGACCTTGTCGGTGGAAGCGAAATACAAGTGGTAGCCTGATCGAGGCGCGGGCCGGACCAGGCCCAAGGTTGTCCGCGACAGGCGCCCAAGCCTGTCGCGGCGCCCGCCGCGCTCAAGGACGCCGGAACGCCGCGCCTGGGTCGTTCAATATCCGCGTGTGCGCCTTGCGGACGGGGCGTGATGTCTCGTCGCCGACCCATGGCGATCTCTTCATTCGCCATGGAAAGGAAACGAGTGCCTAGCCTTCCCCAAACCAGCCAGGTCAATATTCGCGGCCTTGACGCTCTGCTTGAGCCGCAATCGATCGCCGTCATCGGCGCCTCGGCGGATTCAGCCCGCATCGGCGGGCGCACGATCTATTTTCTGCAACGGCACGGCTATGCGGGGCGGATATTCCCCGTCAACGAACGCCGCCGCGAGGTGCAGGGCCTTCCAAGCTACGAGAGCATAGAGGCGGTTCCAGAGGCGCCGGATCTGGCCGTCGTGTCGATACCGGCGGTAAACGTGATCGATCAGCTCGAACGCTGCGCGGCGCGCGGCGTCAAGGCGGCGATCGTCTTCTCATCCGGCTTTTCCGAGGCCGGCGCGGAGGGCGCGGCGGCGCAGGCGCGCATAGCCGAACTGGCCTCGCGCACCGGGCTGCGCGTTCTGGGCCCCAACTGCCTGGGGGTAATGAGCATCAAATCGCGTGTTCTGTGCACCTTCGGCGCGGCGCCGAATTTTGACCTGCCGGAAGCGGGCGGCGTCAGCATCGTCAGCCAGAGCGGCGCCTTCGGCACCTATACCTTCATGGCCGGGTCGCTGCGCGGCCTGCCCATGAACCACTGGATCGCGACCGGCAACGAGGCCGACATCGACTTCGCCGACTGCGTCGCCTGGCTCGCCGCCGACCCCGCCACCAAGATTATCATGGGCTACATGGAAGGCTGCCGGGACGGCCGCAAGTTGATGCAGGCCTTCGCTCTGGCGCGCGCCGCCGGCAAGCCGGTGGTCATCATGAAGGTCGGCCGGACCGAAGCCGGCGCGGCGGCGGCCCGGTCGCACACCGCGGCGCTGGCGGGCGCCGACGAGATCTTCGACGCCGTCTTTCGCCAATGCGGCGTCCACCGCGCCAATACGGTCGATGAATTCTTCGATGTCGGTTACGCCTGCCTGCGCGGCCTGGCGCCGACCTCCGCCCGCCTGGGCCTGATCACCGGATCCGGCGGGGCGGGGGTGCTGATGGCCGATGCGGCGGAAAGCGCCGGCCTGGACATCGCGCCCATGCCCAGCGCGGCGCAGGCGCAGCTGCACGATCTGGTGCCCTTTTCCGGTACGCGAAATCCCGTGGACATCACCGGCCAGGCCGCGAACGATCCCACGCTGTTCGGCCAATTTCTCGACGTGATGATCCGGGACGGCGACTACGGCGCCATTGCATGCTTTAACGGCGTCGGCGCGTTGCAGGCCGGCGAACGGTTCGTCGGTCGGTGGACCGATATCCGCGCCAGGCATCCCACGACGCCGTTCTACGTGGCGATGATGGGCCCGCCCGAGGTGCGGCGCGCGATGGAGTTGCTGAACATTCCCGTGTTCGACGAGCCGACGCGGATGGTGCGGGCCATCGCCGCGCTGTGCCGCTTCGGCCAGACCGGGCCGGCGCCGAACGGGTGCGCGGAGGCGACCGACAGCCGACAGACGCGCGCCGGCGGGACGCCGAGCGAGCCGTTCGCGGCCGGCGCGAAGAGCGAAGCCGAGGCGTCGGACATTCTGGAGGGCGCCGGCATCGCCATGGCGCGGCGCCTTATCGCCAGGACCGGAGCCGAGGCGGCCAAGGCGGCGAACCGGCTGGGATTTCCGGTCGTTCTCAAGATCATTTCGCGCGACATCGCTCACAAGACCGAGGTCGGCGGCGTGATGCTGGACCTGCCGGACGCGGACGCCGTCGAGGCGGCGTTCGACGCCCTTATGCAGCACGTCGCCGCGGCGCGCCCGGATGCCCGGATCGAAGGCGTCCTGGTCGCGCCGATGCTCAAGAGCGGCGTCGAGGCGATCCTCGGCGCAACGAACGATCCGACGTTCGGCCCCGTCATCATGGTCGGGCTGGGCGGCACGCTCGTCGAGCTGCTCAAGGATGTAAGCTTTCGCGCCGCGCCCTTCGGCCAGGCCGAAGCGCTCGGCATGATCGACGAGCTGCGCTGCGCGGCGATTCTCGACGGCCCGCGCGGTCAGCCGAAAAGCGACAAGGCCGCGCTGGCGAAAGCCCTTGTGGCCCTCGGCGACTTCGCCGCCGCTCACGCCGACTCATTTGACTCCATCGAGATCAATCCATTGCTGGTTCGCGCCGAAGGCCAGGGCGTGATCGGGCTGGACGCCCTGATCTCATGAGGGCCGAGACACTGGAGCGATTGTCATGAATGTGGTGGAAGACGGTGCGGCCTGGCTGCGGCGGTCACGGTGGATCGATCGGCGCCGGGCGCTGGGACT
Source organism: Caulobacteraceae bacterium (assembly GCA_965277425.1). Lineage (GTDB taxonomy): Bacteria > Pseudomonadota > Alphaproteobacteria > Caulobacterales > Caulobacteraceae > Poindextera. The sequence goes on along the minus strand of CBDICR010000007.1, from coordinate 1,614,377 downwards.
GATGGCGGGCGCGGGCGGAGCGCTGGCCGCCGGCTCGGCTCGGCCAGCCGACCCGCTCGCCGGCGCCGCGATGCTCCAGGACGTACGATCCTACGATGCGCTTGGCGAGCATCGCACGGGGACCACGACCGACAATGCAACCTCGCAATGGCTGATGCGGCGCCTGCGCGAGGCGGGTGCGAGCCCCTCGCTCCAGGCCTTCCCGTCGCCGCTTTTCGTCCCCTCGCAGCATCGGATCGACCTCGCCGGCGCCTCGATTTTCGCCTTCCCCGGCTGGCCGGTCGCGCCGACGCCTCAAGGCGGCGTCACCGCACCGCTCGCGCTCCACGACGCGGCGTCCATCACCGGCAAGATCGCGGTGATCCGGCTGGCCTATCGGCCGGGCGGATCCTGGGCCGCGCCCGGATTCGGCGATACAGTGATGGCGGCCGTCAGACGCAATGCCGCCGCCGTCATCGTCATCACCGATGGTCCGACCGGAGACGTCATCGCCCTGAACGCGGTTCCCTCACGTTTTGCCTGGCCGATTCCGGTGGTGATCGCGGGCGGCCGAAACGGCGACGATCTCGTGCGCGCGGCCGCGTCCGGCGCGACCGCGCGCCTGGTGTCGACCGGAACCCTGACGCGCGGCGCCAGCGCAACCAACGTGATCGCCCACCGCCCGGGGCGCGGCAAGACCATCGCCGTCTCCACGCCGAAGAGCGGCTGGTTTCATTGCGCCGGCGAGCGCGGCACGGGAATCGCCCTTTTTCTGGGGCTGGCGGGCTGGCTTACGCGCCATACCGACGCCGATCTGCTGTTCGCCTGCCTCTCGGGCCATGAGCTCGACGAAATCGGCGCCGCCCATTTCCTTCGGACCGGCGCGCCGGCGCCCCAACAGACGCGGGTCTGGTTCCACATCGGGGCCAATGCGGCGATGCAAGGTCTGGGAGTCGAAAATGGAGCCGTGGTCGCCCGCCCGCCCTCCGGCCCAAGCCGCCTCGCGACCGTCAGCCGGGACTTCCTTCCCGCAGCGCAGCGGGCGTTTTCCAGTCAGGCGGGCTACGTCAGCCCCTCGCCGATCGACACGGCCAACGCCGTCGGCGACCTTTCGGTCTTCAACGCCGCCGGCTATGAAACCCTGGTGGGACTTTTAGGGGCCAATCCGCTGTTCCATACTCAGCTGGATCGGGCCGACGTGGCCACGACGCCGGCGGTGCTCGAAACGGTCGCCGGCGCATCGCGAGATTTTCTGCAGGCCTTCGTGTGAACCTCGATCGACGCGGTCGGCCGCCGATCAAGTTCGACGTCTGCGGGACGCCGTTCACCTTGCCGATCTAGTCAGGCCCGGAACCGGGGTCGGCCCTCTTACGGATGGGAGGGTCGGCTCGACGGTCGGGCGAGTTGCGCGTCCCCCGCGCAAGTCTCGATCTCATGCATTTCGCCTAAAGCTCGCGCGATCTGATCCCCGATCTCATACAATTCCTTGAGATATCGGCTGGTGGCCTGCGCCTCCGTCATCGCCGAGCTGAAATAGAACATGGTGATCGCCGCGATCGCCGAGCGCGTTGGATCCATGTTCAGAATGGGAACGGCGATGCTTCGCACCCGATCGCCTGGCGGACGCTCGATCGTCGCATAGCCTTGGCGTCTGACGGTCTCGATCAGGGTATCCACCAGCTTGGCGTGCCTGGCCGCGGCGTCGGTGCGCTCGTTCGACGCTTTCAGCAGTCTCATGATCGAATCGCGTTCGAACTTGGAGCTATAGGCCAGATAGGCGCGGCCCAGGGCGCTGGTCAGCATGCCGACCCGCCTGTTCAGGTAGAGCTGGTCCGGCGCAAAAGGGCTCATTCGGCGAGTGTTGAATCGCACCAGCATCGCGTCGGAGTCCAAGGTCCCCAGCGAGATCTGCCACTTGTGTTTTTCGGTGAAGGCTTCGAGCAGCGGCCGCGCGAAATCAACGATCGCATCATGATAGTGGAAGCCGGCGGACAGTCGCAAAACCTTCTCCGTGAGCGCGTATCCGTCACGACGCGACACATGGAAGACATAGCCGGTCTCGACCAGCGTGCCCAATAAACGGATGAGTGTTGGTTTTGGTATTTCCGTGGCTTGGTGCATCATGTCCACAGTTGTGACACTCCGCTGGTTCAGCACCTCAATAACGCCAAGAATCCGGACGATGGATTGGACGGTCGTGTCTTCCCTCATCCAGCGCCCTCCTATAAATTCCACATCCCGAAACAACTCAAGATTTAGCGCCCATGTTGGCCATGGCGTGCTTTTGTGTATTCAGCCGCGACTACAACGAAGGCGGCGCGGCGGGTGGGAGAGACTAGGCTGATCGCGCACCAATGAAAACCTCGGTCTCAATCGTTCGTTAGCCGATCGCCGGCGCCGCGAGCCCTTCAGCGATGGGTTTCGCGCAACAGATAAGAACCTGTGAAGGTGTGCCTATGTCTTGCGCGGCGGCGACCAGCCTCGGCAATGCGGCCTGCATGACGATTCAAAGCTGGCATGATGTGTATGAGGCGCGCGCCTTCCGCTATCCTCACAAGAGTGGCGTTTTTTGTTTTGTATCGCTCGGTCTCAAGCCATGTCGCCGCTTTGCGGCCTTTGACGCTATTGGCGTTCAGTTGAAGCTGGACCATCCGCGGCAAACTGCATCTGAAGCCGCCAGCGGGCGCCGGTCCGCGCCGGGACTCTCGCCGATCAAACCGCAATGGATCAAAAAGACTCCGAAGGCGTCCCGCGGGAAGTCCTGAATATGATTCGAGATAATATTTAGCGCTAAAGTATACATTCCGAAGAATTTACGTAAAGAGAGAATAACCGTGAGCAAAATTCCGCTTCCAACAACCCCCAATACGCGCGGGTTGGAGTTCTTGCTTGAGCCGCGCTCGATCGCGGTCATCGGCGCCTCGGCGAATGAGGCGCGCATCGGCGGTCGTGCGATCTACTATATGAAGCGGCATGGTTACGCTGGAAAAATCTATCCGGTAAACGATAAGCACGCCGAAGTGCAGGGGCTTGCCGCATACGAAAGCATATTCGCCGTTCCGGAAGCGCCCGATCTTGCGGTGATCTCCATTCCGTCCGCGAATGTTCTGGAAAAACTTGAGGATTGCGCAAAGCGGGGCGTGAAGACCGCCATCGTCTTCTCGTCGGGGTTTTCCGAAATGGGCGGCGAGGGCGTTGCGGCGCAGGCGCGCATAGGCGAACTCGCATCGCGCACCGGGCTGCGCGTTCTGGGCCCCAACTGCCTTGGCGTCATGAGCGTGGGTTCGAAGGTCTTGTGCACGTTCAGCGCGGCGCCGAACTTCGACCTGCCCAAGGCCGGCGGCATCAGCATCGTCAGCCAAAGCGGCGCGTTTGGCACATACACCTTCATGGCCGGGGCGATGCGCGGGCTGCCTATGAACCACTGGGTCGCGACCGGCAACGAAGCTGATATCGACTTCGCCGATTGCGTCGCCTGGCTCGCCGAGGACACCGGCACCAAGGTCATCGTCGGCTATATGGAAGGCTGCCGGAACGGCCGCAAGTTGATGCAGGCGCTCGACGCGGCGCGAATGGCGCGCAAGCCGGTCGTGCTTCTCAAGGTCGGCCGCACCGAAGCCGGCGCGGCGGCCGCGCAGTCGCACACCGCCGCTCTCGCCGGCACGGACGAGATCTTCGACGCCGTCTTTCGTCAATGCGGCGCTCACCGGGCGTCCACGGTCGATGAACTCTTTGATGTCGGCTACGCCTGCCTGCGCGGGTTGCCGCCAACCTCGCGTCGTCTTGGTATTTTCACCGGGTCGGGCGGCGCGGGCGTTCTCATGACGGATGCGGCCGAGGACGCCGCGCTCGAGGTCCCGGCGCTGCCGGCGGCTTCGCAGTCGCAGATGCGCGATCTGCTGCCCTACGCCGGAACCCGCAATCCCGTCGATGTGACGGGACAGGCCGCCAACGAGCCGACTCTGGCCGGCAAGTTCCTCGATATCATGATCGAAGACGGCCAATATGGCGCGGTTGCGTGTTTCCAGGCGCTCAGTGGCCTGGCCCCGAACGCGGCAGGACATTTCGTCAAGAACTGGCAGGCCGTGCGCGCCAAACACCCGCACGTGCCGTTCTATGTGGCGACGATGAGCCACCCAGAGGTTCGCACGGCCCTGGAGGCGCTGAATATACCGGTCTTCGAGGAGCCAACCCGCATGGTGCGCGCGATCGCCGCCCTATGTCGGTTCACAAGCGCGCAAATCGCGCCGCTGGCCCCGAGCTATGAAGGACCGCAACGCGTGCTTGCGCCGGGGGTGAAGAGCGAAGCCGAAGCCTCCGACATTCTGGACCGCGCCGGCATCTCCATGGCCCCCCGCATCGTCGTCAAGGAGCGCTGCGAAGTTCGGGAGGCGACACGCGGCCTGAGTTTCCCGGTTGTTCTCAAGGTCGTCTCCTCGGCGATCGCCCACAAGTCCGACATCGGCGGGGTGGTGCTGGATCTGGCCGACGCCGACGCGGTCGAGGCGGCGTTCGACACGGTCATTCAACGCGTCGGCGCCGCGCGCCCCGACGCGCCGATCGAGGGCGTGTTGATCGCCCCGATGATCAAGGATGGCGTTGAGGCGATCCTCGGTGCGAAATACGACCCGGTGTTCGGGCCCTTGGTCATGGTGGGTCTGGGCGGCACGCTGGTTGAGGTGCTGAAGGATGTGAGCTTTCGCATGGCGCCGTTTTCGCGTTCTGAGGCGTTCGCCATGATCGACGAACTGCGCGGCGCGGCGCTCCTCGACGGCGTGCGCGGTCAGCCGCCAGCCGACAAGGATGCGCTCGCCGATGCGCTGGTGGCGCTCGGCGACTTCGCGGCCGCGCACGCCGGCTCGTTCGAGAGCGTTGAAATCAATCCGTTGCTGGTCCGGGCCAAGGGCCTTGGCGTTGTCGGGCTGGACGCCTTGATTACATGAGCGCTCATGAGCGATCCCCGTCCCAGACAGCCGCGGGCCGCGACGTCTCGCGGCGTTTTTGAGAAGGCGCCCATCTTCATGGCGGACGATACGGATCGATCATCGAGGATCAGCCGGCGTGCGACGATCGGATGGATCGCCGGCGCCGGCGGTTTATTGGCCGCCGGGTCTTCGGCCGCGCAGCCGACGGATCCGTTCGCCGGCGCCGCGCTCTACAAGAACGTGGCCCTCTACGATTCGCTGGGCGAACACCGCACAGCGACGGCGGCTGATCAGGCGACCTCACTCTGGCTCATGAAACGTCTGGCCGATTGCGGCATGACGGTTTCACTGCAGCCTTTTTCGTCGCCCTTGTTTGAACCGAGGGCTTGCCGGATCGGCCTGGCCGGCGCGTCCATTCCAGCCTTTCCCGCCTGGCCGGTTGTCGAGACGCCCGCGGGCGGGCTGCGCGCGCCGCTGGCCCCGAGCGACGTCGCCTCGCTCGCCGGAAAGATCGCCGTGGTTCGCCTACCCTACGGCCGGGGCGGAGCCTGGGCCGCGCCGCGCTTCGGCGATCCGGTGCTGAGCGCCGTCAAGCGCAACGCCGCCGCGGTCCTTGCCGTCACCGAGGGCCCGACCGGCCAGGTGATCGCGCTGAACGCCGCGCCGGACCGGCTCAACTGGCCGGTCCCGGTGGTCATCGTCGGTGGCGGCGCCGCCGATACGCTCGCCCGGGCCGCTTCGTCCGGATCCATGGCGACGCTCGAATCGACCGGGACCCGGACGCCGCTCGCACAAGCGACCAACGTCGTCGCCCGTCGAACCGGGCGCGGCAAGACCATCGTGGTGTCCACGCCGAAGAGCGGCTGGTTCCACTGCGCCGGCGAGCGGGGAAGCGGGATCGCGGTCTTTCTCGCCCTGGCCGATTGGCTGGTCCGCAACACCCAACGCGACCTGGTGTTCGTCTCAACCTCGGGTCACGAACTCGATGAGATCGGCGGCGCTCAATTTCTGCGGACTGAGGCGCCTTCACCGCAGCAGGTGGCGCTCTGGTTCCACATTGGCGCCAACATCGCCGTCCAAGAGGTCGACATCGTGGGTGGACAGGCGACCGGAAAGGGGCGGGCGGTGGCCACTCGAAATCTCACGGTCGGCGCGGACCTGTTTTCTGCCGCGCAACGCGCCTTTGCGGGTGAGGCGGGATACGAACAGCCGCGGGCGCTGGACGCGGCAACCGCGGTGGGTGAGCTGGCGATCTATCGAAACGCCGGTTACGAGGCCCTGGCCGGGCTGGTCGGCTTCGGCCCCCTGTTTCACACCCCGCTCGACCGGGCGGATGTCGCGACGACGCCGGCGATTCTGGAGCCCGTCGCGCGCGGTGCGCGGGACTTCCTGCGGGCGGCGGCCGCTTGAGCATCGAGTCCGGACATGTGGCGGCGCCGGACGGCGTGCGCATCGCGTTTCGCGTCGATGGGGAGGTCGATCGTCCCGCCATTCTCTTCTGCTCGATGGGCACGGCCGCATTGGCGGTTTGGGACAGCCTCGCCGAGCCGCTTTCCGCGCATTGGCGCCTGATCCGCTACGATCGGCGCGGCGACGGCGACAGCGACCCGGGCGTGGAGGAAAGCCACAGCTTTTCGACCTATGTGCGCGACGCGCTGATGGTGATGGATCGATGCCAATGCCGGTCGGCGGTGGTGTGCGGCATGGCCTTCGGGGCGCGCGTGGCCTTGCATCTTGCGCGCGATGCGCCCGAGCGCGTCGACGGACTGGTTCTCTTCGACGCCACCGGCGGGCCGCCCGCGCCTGAAGCCGAGCGCAGCGCCGGCCGGGCTGAAGCCGCTCGCCTGCGCAAGGACGCCGGTCTCGCCGACATCGCGCCAGATCCGAAGTGGTTCTTTCGCCGCGACCGCAGTGGCGGCGCCTACGCCCGCAACGCCCTGAAGGCCCAGCCGGACTGGATGAGCGGCCTTAGCGCCATCAAGGCGCGAACGCTCATCGCCTGCGGTGAACAGGATCCGAACCTGCACGGGGCGATGCGCCTTGCGCGCGAAATTCCCTGGGCGAGGTTCGTATCCATGCCGATGACGGGCCACGGCTCCATTCTCGATCGACCCGATCTCGTCCGGGCGTTGCTGGAAGGCTTCCTGAGCCAGCCCACCGTGCATCTGGGCGGAGCGCCGTCGACAGACCCCGCCGACGAATTTTGACACCCCAGGTTGGTTTCGCGACCGGCGCCGCGCTGGCGGCGGCGTCGCTAAGCCCTCAGGGGTCTCCTGATCGCCGCGATCGTCGAGGCCTGCAGGATGCTGATCGCCTTGGGATTGGCCGGCTTCTCGCCTTGACGCACGACGACGAGATCGAGCGACGGCGTCTCGATCGCCACCTGGCCTAAGGCGCCCAAGGCGCCGAAGGCGTCGGGCGGCGAGCCTTGGAAACGGAAGCCGGCTTCGGCGCCGGAGGCGTTGTAGCCGGACTTCGAATTCAGCCACCACAGATAGCCATAGGACGGATTCATGGTCTGAGAGGGCGAGGTCGCGGCGCGGAAATAGCTCTTGCTGACCAGCTGGCGTCCGTTCCATTGCCCGCCGCGCAGCGAGAAGAGGCCGAACCGGGCCAGGTCGCGCGTCGAACAGATCGCCGTGTAGTAGTTTTTGACCGGGCCGTTCGCGCCTTGGCCGATATTGGTGTCCCATTTCCAGTGCTGCATGCCGAGCGGGCCGATCAGGACGCGCTGGGCATAGGCTTCGAACGGCTCGCCCGTCGCCTTTTCGAGGATATGATAGAGAAGGTGGAACATCGGCGTCGAATAGGCCCAGTGCGTGCCGGGCGGATAGTCGAGCGGCACGGCCGCGTTCAGGGCGAACTGATCGCCCTGAATGTTGCGGTTCTGCAGCCCCTGGAAATGCAGGCCGCTGGTCATGGTCAGAAGATGGCGGATGGTGATCGCCGCCTTGGGCGTGCCCCGCCATTGCGGAATGAAATCCGCCGCGCTCTGCTCGACGCCCTTGATATGGCCCTGATCGATGGCGATGCCGACCAGAACGGCGATCACGCTCTTCACCGCCGAGAAAAGCAGGTGCCCCTTGTCCGGACCCCAGTTCGGCGCATAGGATTCAGCCGCGATCCGGCCGCCGCGCAGGACGATGACGCCGACGCCGTGATCGGTGATCGCACCGGAGACCGCGGCGCTGAGCGCCTCGGGGTCAAACCCCGCCGCGCCGGGCGAAAGGCTCGCCCACTGGGCGGCGTCGGGCCAGTAGAGGCCCGCGGCCTGCGCCCGAAACGCCGTCAGCGCCAGCGGAGCAGCGGCGCCGGCGGCCACGATCGTTCTGCGCGTTAGACTTGTCATGTTCGCACCCTTTAACTTACTTAATCAGCAATCCGCCGACGCCTGGGGCGCCGCCCAACACGACCTCATTTTCTTTCCGTCGGTCGGTGCGCCGGCTTTACACGCACGGGCGCCGCGCTTGCCGCCGGTCGGCCACACGCTTCCACACCGTATTCCACTGTCTGGAACGGTTGCGATCATCGGTCCGCGCGTCGATCACCACTTGTAGATGAGTTCCGCACCGCCTGTTCTTGGCTCGTTGTAGCGTACGGCCCCGGCGGCGCCGAACTCGATGTACATGACGTTGCCGAGATTGTGGACAAAGCCGTCCACTTCCCAGCGTCCCTTCCTGACCCCAATTTTAGCGTCGACAATCGAGTAGGGGTAAAGGATCGGAGTCTGGGCGATCTCCTGAACGCCGTCATATCGGCCAGTATACGAGACATTCAGATCCAGGTTCGTATCGTAGTAGAAGGGGTGCGTGTAATTCAGGGCGGCCGATGCGATCCAGCCGGGAACTTGCGGCGGCGTATCGGACTTGAAGACGCCGCTGGTGATCCTGCCGTCCTGACGAGAGACCGCCAAGGTTATCGAGGCGTCGCCGCCGAGGATGCGCCGCGTTTCCGTGGCCTCCACCTCCACGCCCCAGATATAGGCATTGCCGCCGTTTTCGGAGAACAGAGTCTTGGTCACCGGGCATGCGCGAACCTCGACGCCGCAACCATTGCTGTTTTGGACGATCAGGTTGGTCACGTCGGTGTAGTAGGCCGCCGTGGTGAAATAGAGATGGCGGGTCAGGTTACCTTTTGTGCCGATCTCATAGGAAATCGTATTCTCGTTGCCGTACGAAACCGGCACCGCTACGGGTTGCCCTGGCGTGCCGAGATTGTTGTTGAACCCGCCGCCGCGAAACGCGGTGCCGACCTTGGCGTAAGCCATGAAGTCCGATGCAAATTTGTAGTCTGCAGTTACATTGTACGAAAGATTTGACGGACTTATAGAGTTTATATTCAAGAACGACGGACCACTTTGCACACCCGTTACGTTATCAAACTGATTTGCCATGAACGTCTTGTGGTCATAAGTGTACCGCAGCTCGCCGGTCAGATTCAATTTCCTCGTTATATCGTAGCCAAGGCTGCCATAGGCTGCGAACGACGAGGTGTCCTGGATCGAGGTGGATCTGGTGCCCGGCTCGGGCAGGGGCGTTATCGCCGTGGTCTGCATACCGCCGTCGTTGTCGGCGATATAGAGATATTCAACGCCAGCCAACCATTGCAGCCTTGAGCCAGTCTTGCTGGAAATATAGGTTTCCTGGTCAAAATTCTGCGTATCGTCCCGATTAATCTCATAATCGTTTGGGTCTACAGAGGTGTCTTCTTTCTTTGATATAATGCCAGCGGCATACAAGGACGCGAGAAGGCTCGGGGTAAAGAGATCTTGATCGAGGCCCTGTTCGGTTTTTCGATCCCTGTACATCGTGACGGATGAGAGGGTTGCAAAATTCAGGTCGTAACTGACCGAAAGATCGCCGGCATTCAGATATTCACGGTCTGTCCCTGGGGAATTCCGCGGCAATATATATGGATCTTGGGCGAAACCTTTCGGAAAGTTGGCGGTTGGCGCCGGTATATCGAGCGCGAGGTCCAGCGCCGGCAGCTTGTCCGACGAGTGTTCGATCATCAGATTGACGTCGAGTGGACCCTTGTTATAGCGAAGCTGGTCACGAATATTCTGAGTGGCCTTGGCGTCGAAATAGCGATTGAGCACCGGATTGTAGTAGAACCCTTTCTCCTGGCCCGACAGGTCGCCGCTGATGCGCATGGACAGGTCGTCGGTGAGCGGCTGATTGATGATCGCCTGCACCTCGCCATAGTCTTCCGTCCCGCCCTTCACGGAGATCAGGCCTGACGCCGTCTGGGTCGGACGCGCGGTCAGGACATTGATCGCGCCGCCCACGGCGTCCCGGCCATAGAGCGCGCCTTGCGTCCCGCGCAGGATGTCGATCTGGCCCGCATCGAACAGGTCGATATTGGTGAAGGTCCGCCCGCCGATGCTGCCGCCGGCGATGAAGGCGCCGTCGACATAGAGGCCCACGCCGTTCTCGGCGCTGGTGCCCCGGCTGGTGCCCGATCCCCGCAGTGAGATCTCCGAGGTCACCGGTGAGCTGGTGTCGGCGATAGCCAGGCCCGGAACCCCGGTGAAGACGCTCTTGACGTCCACCGAGCCGCCCTTGTCGTTGAGCTGGTCGCGGTTGATGACGGTCGCGGACATCGGCACATCCTGCAGCCGTTCGGGCCGCTTGCGCGCCGAGACGATGACATCGCCTTCCCCGGCCTGGGCCGCGGCGGAAACCCCGTTGGTTGGCGACGCGCCGCCCGACTGTTGAGCGGTGGCGCCGCCCGCCAAGGCAACGGCGATCACCAACCCGGACGCTGCTGCGACCAAGGCATGTTTCATTGCAACCCCCTTCTGTTCACTTGCAATCTCGGAAGATGTCTGGCCGTCGCCTGTTCGCACATAGGCGACGTCGCCGGCTGAAACTTGATGACCCGGACAGCGGGTCATCGCAGCCTATCGACGTCTGTTTTTTAAACTGGACTTGATGGCCGACGTTCCCCCTCGACTGCACCGCAGGTATTATTTTTTAATCTCAACGTATAAGAGCACGCCGCAAACTGTTTGGGCGGTGAATCTTGACTGGTTTCATTATCTGGAATGGCGACCTGGCAACGGCGCTCCGAGCGCAGCTCATCGCCTCCTATTCAGCAGCCAATGCGTCACCAAGCACGCCGAGCATTTCGCTCGACCGATAAGGCTGGTCATTCGAGGCGGATGAAGAGCTGATGGCGGGTCTTGACGATCGGCCGACTGAAGACGCCGCCAGCTCCCTGGCCCGCGCGACGGCGGCGGCTATCGCCGTGTCGATTGCGGCGGTCTGATCGGGCGCGGGGAGCGACCGCTAAGCCTTCGGGGGGCCTTTGATCGCCGCGATGGTCGAGGCCAGCAGGTTGGTGATCTCCTTGGGATCGCCGGGCTTGCCGCCTTGGCGCACGACCACGAGATCGAGCGACGGCGTTTCGATCGCCACCTGCCCCTTGGCGCCCAAGGCGCCGAAGGTGTCGGGCGGCGAGCCCTCGTAACGAAAGCCGGCTTCGGCGCCGGAGGCGTTGTAGCCCGACTTCGAATTCAGCCACCACAGATAGCCGTAGGACGGATTCATGGTCTGAGACGGCGAGGTCGCGGCGCGGAAATAGCTCTTGCTGACCAGCTGGCGTCCGTTCCATTGCCCGCCGCGCAACGCGAAGAGGCCGAAGCGGGCCAGGTCGCGCGTCGAACAGATCGCCGTGTAGTAGTTTTTGACCGGGCCGTTCGCGCCTTGGCCGATATTGGTGTCCCACGTCCAGTGCTGCATGCCGAGCGGACCGATCAGTTCACGCTGGGCATAGACCTCGAACGGCTCGCCCGTCGCCTTCTCGAGCACATGATAGAGGAGGTGAAAGATCGGCGTCGCATAGGCCCAGTGCGTACCGGGCGGGTAGTCCAGCGGCACGGCCGCGTTTATGGCGAACTGGTCGCCCTGCACGTTGCGGACCTGGAGGCCCTCGAAGTGCAGGCCGCTGGTCATGGTCAGAAGATTGCGGATGGTGATCGCCGCCTTGGGCGTGCCCCGCCATTGCGGAATGAAATCCGATGCGCTCTGCTCGACTCCCTTGATATGGCCCTGGTCGATGGCGATGCCGACGAGGACGGAGACCACGCTCTTCGCCGCCGAGGCGAGCTGACGCGACTTGTCCGGCCCCCAGCCCGGCGCATAGGATTCGACGGCGATCCGGCCGCCGCGCAAGACGATGACGCCGACGCTTTGATCGGCGATCGCCCTGGCGACCGCGGCGCTGAGCGCTTCAGGGTCAAATCCGGCCGCGCTGGGCGAAAGGCTCGCCCACTGGGCGGCGTCGGGCCAGTAGAGGCCCTCGGCCTGCGCCCGAAACGCCGCCAGCGCCAGCGGCGCAGCGGCCCCGGCGGCGACGATCGTCCTGCGCGTTAGACTTGCCATGTTCGAAACCTTTTTACTTAACCCGATCGGTCCTTCGCCGGCTCTTTGCGCGACAACCAAAGACGGCGTCATCCTTCGCCAATCACCCGCTCGCTCTTTCCAGCGCGCGGGTCGTTCAGACGCGGTCACCACTTATAGATGAGTTCCGCGCCGCCGGTTCTTGGCTCGTTATAGCGCACCGCCGAAGCCGCGCCGAATTCGATGTACATGACGTTGCCGAGATTATGGACAAAGCCGTCCACTTCCCAGCGGCCCTTCCTGACCCCGATTTTAGCGTCGACAAGCGAGTAGGGATAAAGGATCGGGGTCTGGGCGATCTCCTGAACGCCGTCGTAGCGGCCAGTATAGGAGACGTCGAGATCCAGGTTCGTATCGTAGTAGAAGGGGTGCGAGTAATCCAAGCTGGCCGAAGCGATCCAGCCGGGAACTTGCGGCGGCGCATCGTGATTGAACACGCCGCTGGTGATCCGGCCGTCTTGACGGGAGACCGCTAACGTCAACGCGGCGTCGCCGCCAAGTATGTGTCGCGTTTCCGTGGCCTCTACCTCGACGCCCCAGACATAGGCGTTGCCGCCGTTTTCGGAGAACAGGGTCTGGGTCACCGGGCAAGCGGCGACGTTGATGCCGCAGCCATTGACGTTTTGGATGATCAGGTTGTTCACGTCGGTGTAGTAGGCCGCCGTGGTAAAATAGAGGTGTCTGGTCAGGTTGCCCTTTGTACCGATCTCATAGGAAATCGTATTTTCGTTGCCGTACGAAACCGGAACCGGCGTAGGTTGTCCAGGAGATCCAAGATTGTTGTTGAATCCACCACCGCGAAACGCGGTTCCGACCTTGGCATAGGCCATAAAATCCGACGCGAATTTGTAGTTTGCGGTAACGTTATATGATAGATTCGACGGGCTCGTGCTGTTGTCGTTCAAGAACTGCGGGCCGCTCGGTACACCTGTGACGTTGTTGAACTGATTTGAGGTAAAGGTCTTGTCGTCGTACGTATAGCGTAGTTCGCCGGTCAGGTTCAATTTGGTCGTTATATCGTAGCCGAGGCTGCCATAGGCTGCGAACGACGATGTGTGCTGGGTCGAGACGCTTCGGGTGCCCGGCTCGGGCAGGGCGGTGACAGCGGTCGTGCTTTGGATCTGGTCGTTGTCGGCGATATATAGATACTCGATACCAGCCAACCATTGCAATCTCGATCCGCTCTTGCTGGAGATATAGGTCTCCTGATCGAAGTTCTGTGTATCGTCGTGGTTGATCTGGAAATCGTTCGGATCGACTGTGGTGTCTTCTTTCTTCGACACGATCCCGGCGGCGAACAAGGAGGCGAGGAGGGCTGGCGAAAAATCGTCCTGGTCAAACCCTTGGATGGTTTTTCGATCCCTATACATCGAGACCGATGAGAGGGTCGCAAAATTCAGGTCATAACTGACGGAAAGCTCGCCGACATTCAGGTATTCGCGGTCTATCCCCGGGGAGTTTCGCGGCAATATAAACGGGTTTTCAACATAGCCCTTCGGAAAGTTGGCGTTCGGCGGTGATACATCTATCGCGAGGTCCAGCGCCGGCAGCTTGTCCGATGAGTGTTCGATCATCAGATTGACGTCGAGCGGACCCTTGTTATAGCGAAGCTGGCCACGAATATTCTGAGTGGCCTTGGCGTCGAAATAGCGATTGAGCACCGGATTGTAGTAGAACCCCTTCTGTTGGCCCGACAGGTCGCCGCTGATGCGCATGGACAGGTCGTCGGTGAGCGGCTGATTGATGATCGCCTGCACCTCGCCATAGTCTTCCGTCCCGCCCTTCACGGAGATCAGGCCTGACGCCGTCTGGGTCGGACGCGCGGTCAGGACGTTGATCGCGCCGCCCACGGCGTCCCGGCCATAGAGCGCGCCTTGCGTCCCGCGCAGAATGTCGATCTGGCCCGCATCGAACAGGTCGATGTCGGCGAAGGTCCGGCCGCCGATAGTGCCGCCGCCGATGAAGGCGCCGTCGACATAGAGGCCCACGCCGTTCTCGGCGGTGGTGCCGCGGCTGGTGCCCGATCCCCGCAGCGAAAGCTCGGAGGTCACCGGTGAGCTGGTGTCGGCGATGGCCAGGCCCGGCACCGCGGTGAAGACGCTCTTGACGTCCACCGAGCCGCCCTTGTCGTTGAGCTGGTCACGATTGATGACCGTCGCGGCCATCGGCACATCCTGCAGCCGTTCCGGCCGCTTGCGCGCCGAGACGATGACATCGCCTTCCCCGGCCTGGGCCGTGGCGGAAGCCCCATTGGCGCCGCCCGACTGTTGAGCGTTGGCGCTTCCCGCCAAAGCAACGGCGATCACCAACGCAGACGCCGCTGCGATCAAGGCCTGTTTCATTTGCAACCCTCCCTCTGCCCACTTGCAACGCCGGTAGATGTCCGGCCGTCGCGTATTCGCACTCTGGCCGCCATCACCGATCTGGAACGTGACGACCCAGACATCGGGCCGTCGCGGTCGATAACGCATGTTTTCAAGTTGGAATTTCATGGCCGATGACCGGCCGACGTTCCCCCTCGACTGCGCCACAGTTATTTATTCTGAAGCTCAGCATACAAGAGCACGCCGCAAGATTCTTGGGCGGCAAAACTTAAGTTATTCCGGTATCCGGAATTCCGCGTGCGGAATGATATCGCGGCTGAGGTAATGGGTTCATATCGACGGCCACATGCGCCTCCAAATACACCGAGGCCGTATGTTTGATGTCGAGATTGATAGGATCGGCGGCGTTGCCCGCCTCACGCCATCGACAGAGATTAAGGAAACTGATTGCGCCGCATGAACAACCCTTGGCTGAATTGCGCATGGGCGCCTATCCTTGCGCGGCGATGCGCCGTTCGCCGGCGCGATACGGCTGGGCCAGACGCATTGAATTCGACAACTCGTCGGAAGACTTTGATTTTTAAAGCATTTCCTGGGTCTCGGGTTCACAGGACGCGGCGGTCCGCCGCCGGGCGAACGCCAAATGCGGCGCTCTAGTCATAGCGGATCTGGACGTTCGACGGATTGAGCGCCCGCAGCTGGTGGACCAGAAGGGAAATTCCCCAGCAGACGACGAAGACGAAAATGATCATGGCCCCGACCATGCCGAAATGACTGTTCAGATCGCCGACCCAACGCCAGAAACCGCCGCTCATCGCCAGCGTGCTCCCGAGCAGGTTGAGCGCTTCCAGAGCGCCGACGATCACCGCGACGAGGATCGAAATCAGCGTCATCACCAGATTGTAGGCCAGCTTGCGCCGAGGTTTGACGAAGGCCCAGCCGTAGGCGGCGACCATCAGCACCGCGTCGGCGGTGTCGATCAGGGCCATGCCGGCGGTGAACAGGAACGGGAAGACCATGATCGACCCCACCGGCAGATGGGACGCTTGCGTCGCGGCGATCGCCAGCAGCCCGACCTCGGTGGCGGTGTCGAAGCCCAGTCCGAACAGGAAGCCGAGCGGATACATATGCCAGGGCCTGGAGATGACCCCGAGCAGCGGACGCAGCAGGCGCACCAGCACCCCGCCCGGCATCGCCACGTCGTCGGCGTGCGGCGCGCCCGACGAGGGCTGGGCGCGGAACGCCCGGTAGGCGGAAACCAGCGTTCCGACATTGGCCGCGGCGATGAGCAGCAGAAACCCCGCCGAAACCGCGGTTCCCGCCACGCCCCCAAGGTCGCTCAGATGCGAAAACCGCGATCGCAGCGTCGCCGACATGACGGCGATCGCGGCGCAGGCGAGCCCCACGACCGTGGAATGCCCGAGCGAGAAGTAAAGGCCGACGGTCAGGGGTTTTCGGCCCTGCTGCATCAGTTTGCGCGTGACGTTGTCGATGGCCGCGATGTGGTCGGCATCCACGGCGTGCCGCAGGCCAAGAACATAGGCCAGCAGGGCCGTTCCGATCAGCACCGGGTTGCTTCGAAAGGCGCTCAGGGCCCAGAGCCAGGCGCCCAGATTTCCGGCCAGCAGCAGGGCGCAGAGGACCAGGAGCCGGCGTGAGGCGCCGATCTTTTCCCGCAAGCTGGGCCAGGCTGGAGTCACGCGAAGGCGCCGGCGCGCGCCTCTTGCTGGGCGCGGGCGATCCAGGCTTCCCACGCGGCCATGCCCTCGCCGGTGCGGGCGGAAACCGGCAGCACCTCGATACCGGGATTGACCGCCTTGGCATGGGCGATCGCCTGCTCGAGGTCGAAATCGACGTGGGCGAGCAGATCGATCTTGTTCAGCAGCATCAGGTCGGCGGCGCGGAACATGTGCGGGTATTTCAGCGGCTTGTCGTCGCCTTCGGTGACCGAGAGGATCGCCACCCGCTTGGCCTCGCCCAGGTCGAAGAGGGCCGGGCAGACCAGGTTGCCGACGTTCTCGATGAACAGCAGTGCGCCAACGTCCGGCTTCAGCACGCCAAGGCCGCGGGCCACCATTTCGGCGTCCAGGTGGCAGCCGCTGCCGGTATTGATCTGGACGGCCGCGGCGCCCGCCGCCTTGACCCGATCGCCGTCCCGATCGGTCGCCTGGTCGCCCTCCAGGACGAAGAGTTTGCGGCTGCTCTTCAGGTCGGCGATGGTCCGTTCCAAGAGCGTGGTCTTGCCCGCGCCCGGCCCGCTCATGAGGTTGAGCGCCAGCACCTCGCGGCCGGCGAACCAGGCGCGATTGCGCTCGGCGGCGCGGTCGTTCTTTTCCAGGACGCGCAGGTTCAGATCGACGACGGTGGTCGCGGGCTCAGCGGGCTCATGGTCATGGTCGTGATGATGATCGTGTTCGCCGCCATGCGCATGATCGTGGTGATGCTCATGGCCGTCATCGTGATGATGGTCGTGTTCGTGAGCGTGATCGTGGACGTGCCAGGTCCCGTCGGCATGGCGATGCGGCTGGCCCGCCGCCTCGCCCAGGGCGTGGCGCTCTCCCGTCTGCAGGTCGGTGAGCGTGGTGTCCGAAGCGCCGCAGCCACAGGTCGCGCACATCAGCCAGCCTCCTCCAGTTCCATGCTTTTCAGGTTCAGCGCATCGCCGGGCGTTCGGCGCACCTCGAGCTGGGCGCCGTCGGCGCTGGTGCCCTCGGCCGCCAGGCCGAAGCTGAAGCTCAGCGCTTCGACCGACAGGCAGGTGAGCTTGCCGACCTCGAGCGTCACCTTGACCACGCGGCGACCGGCGGCGGTCTCCTCGATCATGCTCAAAAGGCTCTCGGCGACGGCGAGTTCGTGCATGGGGCCTCAGCAAATCCGCGGCAACTGTTCGCCGACCAGCATGTCGACGATGCGAAAGCCGCCAAAGACCGTGCGCATGGTCACCCGGCCCGCCTCGCCGGCGGCGACCACGCCGATATCGGCCGCGTCGGCGCCGAGGGGGTGGCCGCGCATGGCGGCGAGCGCCGCCTCGGCCTCGTCCGGCGGGACCGCGACGATGATCTTACCCTCGTTGGCCAGGTAGAGCGGATCGAGCCCCAGGATCTCGCAGACCCCCCGCACCTGCGGGGTGAGCGGGGTGCGCTCCTCGTCGATCTCGATGGATACGGCCGAGGCCAGCGCCAGTTCGTTGAGCACCGTGGCCACGCCGCCGCGGGTCGCATCGCGGATGAACCGCGTCCCCGGCGCCGCGGCGAGCAGGACGGCGATCAGCGCGTGCAGCGCCGCGCAGTCGCTCTCCAGCGTCGTCTCCAGCGCCAGATCCCCGCGCGCGGCCAAGATCGCCGCGCCGTGGTCGCCCAGGCGGCCATTGACCAGGATGCGGTCGCCGGGCCGGGCCTTGGCCGCGCCGAGGTCGAGGCCCTTGCCGATCACGCCGACGCCGGTGGTGGTGATGAAGAGCTTGTCGCAGGCGCCGCGGGGAACGACCTTGGTGTCGCCGGTGACGATCGCGACGTTCGCGGCGCGCGCCGTCTCCGCCATCGAGCCGGCGATCCGGTGCAGGGTCTCGACGTCGAGACCCTCCTCGATGATCACCGCGCAGGACAGATAGAGCGGCCGGGCTCCGCCGACCGCCAGATCGTTGATCGTGCCGCAGACCGCCAGCTTGCCGATGTCGCCGCCGGGGAAGACCAGCGGATCGACCACGTAGGAATCGGTGGTGAAGGCCAGACGGTCGCCGAGCGCCGCCAGCGAGGCCAGGTCGATCCGCGCCTGGTCCTCCATGGGCGCGAGCAGCGGATTGTCGAAGGCGCGAGCGAAGACGTCGTCGATCAGGTCCTTCATCGCCTTGCCGCCGCCGCCGTGGGCGAGGGTGACCATGCGCGCGGTCGTGGTGGCGAACCGGCGCTCCGGCGTTGGCGCGTTCATGCATCCACCGCCGGGGCCGGAACGCGCTTGGGGGCGCCGCCATACTGGTAATAGGCCGCGCAGGCGCCCTCGGAAGAGACCATCAGGGCGCCGAGCGGATTTTCCGGGGTGCAGGCCGTGCCGAACACCTTGCACTGCCAGGGCTTGATGGCGCCTTTGAGCACCTCGCCGCACTGGCAGGACTTGGGGTCGGCGATCTTGGCGTTCGGCACCTGAAAGCGCCGCTCGGCGTCAAAGGCGGCATAGGCCTGGCGGAATCGGACCCCGGAATGGTCGATGGAGCCGAGCCCGCGCCATTCGAAGAAGTCGCGCAGCTCATAGACCCGCCCGACGGCCTCCAGGGCCGGCGCGTTGCCGCCGTCCGGCACGATGCGGTCGTACTGGTTTTCGATCTCGCAGCGGCCCTCGGCGATCTGCTTCAGCACCATCCAGATCGATTGCAGCACGTCCAGCGGCTCGAAACCGGCGACCACCAGCGGGCGATGATAGTGGTCGGCGATGAAGCGATAGGGCTCGATGCCGGTGACCATGGAGACGTGCCCGGGGCCCAGAAAGGCGTCGATATGCATGCCGGGACTGTCGAGGATGGCCTTGACGGTCGGGACGATGGTGATGTGGTTGCAGAAGATCGAAAAGTTGCGCACGCCCTCGCGCTCGGCCTGGAGCACGGTGAGCGCCGTCGAGGGCATGGTGGTCTCGAAGCCCAGCCCGAAAAACACCACCTCGCGGTCCGGGTTGCGCCGCGCCAGGGCCAGGGCGTCCATCGGCGAATAGACCATGCGCACGTCGCAGCCGCGGGCCCTGGCCTGCAGCAGCGATCCGCGCGATCCCGGCACCCGCATGGCGTCGCCAAAGGTAGTGAAGATCATGCCTGGCCGTTCGGCGATGGCCAGGCAGTCGTCGATCCGCCCCATGGGCAGGACGCAGACCGGGCAGCCGGGCCCGTGGATCAGTTCGATCTCGTCCGGCAGCATGCCTTCGATGCCGTAGCGGAAGATCGAGTGGGTGTGGCCGCCGCAGACCTCCATGATCGCAATGGGCTTTTTCGGCGCGATCACCTCGACCACACGGCGGATTTCGGCGCCGAGCGCCTCGGCCTTGACGCGGTCTCTGAACTCGTCGGCGTATTTCATGGCCGCCCTCCGGCTGGCGGTGCGCCGCGCGTGTCCGACAGCAGGGTGTGAACCAGGTCCCAGAGAATGTGGTAGGCGGCGACGTGGCATTCCTGGATGCGGTGCACCGAGCTGGTTTCGACCACCAGGCCATGGTCCACCAGCCCGCTGGTCTTCATGCGGCCGCCGTCGCCGCCCGATAGCCCGAAGGTGGTCAGGCCGCGCGCCTTGGCGACCTCGAAGGCGGCGATCAGGTTGGCCGAATTGCCGCTGGTGGAAAAGCCGATCAGGCCGTCGCCGGGCGAGGCCTGGGCGATCAGCTGGCGGGCGAAGATCTGGTCGAAGCCGACGTCGTTGCCGACCGCGGTGATCATGGCCAGGTCCGCGCCGAGATTGACGGCGGGCAGGGCGGGCCGCCCGGCGGTGATCGGATGCAGGAACTCCACGGTGAAATGGGCGGCGTCGCAGCTCGACCCGCCATTGCCCATGGCGAAAAGCTTACCGCCGGACCGCCAGACCCCCGCCAGAGCCTGGGCCGCGGCGACGAGGGCTGGGCCTTGGTCCTCAAAGAACCGGCTATTGGCGTCGCGCGATTCCCCGGCCTTGCTCCGCACCGAGTCCAGCAGGGCCGCATCCAGGCTCGCCGGATCGCGCCGGGTCTCGCCCAGATGGGGATAGAGGGCCTGGAGGTTGGCGGCTTTGGACACCGGCCTACTCCGCGGCCTGCAAGCCGTCGACCGGCATGGTCAGGCCGCGCAGCTCGTCCTGCATCTCGGCCAGTTCCTCCAGCAGCTTCAGGGTTTCCATGGCCTGGACCTCGTCGATCCGGCTCATGGCGAAGCCGACGTGAACCAGCACCCAGTCGCCGACGCAGGCCTGCGGCGGATGCTCGTCATCGACGATGCAGGTGATGTTGATCCGCCGGCGCACGCCGCAGACATCGACGGTCGCGACAAGGTTTTCGACGTCGTCGATCTGGATGATCTGGCCTGGAATGCCTAGGCACATGGCTTGGTTTCCTTGCGGGCATGGATCAGCCGGGCGGCCGCGACCGCCGCCTGACCCAGTGAAAGTCCGCCGTCATTGGCCGGGACCCGGCGATGGGCGAGCACGGTGAAGCCCGCCAGGCGCAGGCGCCGGGCGGTCTCCTCGAACAGCAGCCGGTTCTGGATGCAGCCGCCGGAGAGCGCGACGGCGGTGAAGCCGTGGTCGGCGGCGAGGGCCTGGCTTGCGGCCGCGATGGCTTCGGCGAGACCTCGGTGGAAGCGCAGGGCGACCGTGCTGGCGGCCGCGCCGGCGGCGCAATCCTCGAACAGGCTGGCCCACATGGGCGCGGGATCGAGAATGCGAAGCCCGTTCGAATCCGGCGCGCAAAGTGTGAAAGGGTAGCGGCCTTGAACCTCGGCCGAGGCGCCCTCGGCCAGGGCTTCGAGTCGGCCGGCGGCGTCGCCTTCATAGGCCTGCCGGCCGGCGCATAGGCCCAGTGCGGCGGCCACGGCGTCGAACAGTCGCCCGCAGGACGAGGCCAGGGGGGCATTGATGTCGGCGGCGATCATCGAGTCCAGCGTCGCGCGCGGCTTGGTTTCAAGCAGGGCCGCGGCCTCCAATCCTCCGAAGGCGGCGGCGAACGCCTCCCAGCCCATGCCGGCGCGGATATGGGCGTAGAGGTTGCGCCAGGGCTCGCGGATGGCCTGCTCGCCGCCGGCCATGGCCACCGGCTGCAGCGCCGCCAGCCGGCGAAAGCCCAAATAGTCGGCGAGCAGGAACTCGCCGCCCCAGAAGGTTGCGTCCTCGCCCCAGCCGATCCCGTCCAGAGCCACGCCCAGCACGGGCGCCGCGTCCAGCGGAACGCCGTTCTCGCAGAGGCAGGCGGCGATATGGGCGTGGTGGTGCTGGACCTCGATCAACGGTTCGGCCATGGCGCGCGCCAGCTTGGCCGAGAGGTATTCCGGATGCGCGTCGGCGGCGATCACCGTCGGTTTGTGATCGAACAGGCTGCGGTAAAGATCGAGGTTTTTCTGGTAGTCATCGAGCGTGGTTGGATTTTCCAGATCGCCTTGATGTTGAGAGACGATGGCCTGGCCGTCCTTGACTAGGCAGAAGGTCGCCTTCAGCTCGCCGCCCATGGCCAGGATTTCGGGCGCCGCCTCGAAGCCTTCGGGAAGCGCTATTGGCGCTGGCGCATAGCCGCGCGCCCGGCGCAGGACCCGCGCTTCCTTGTCCATGAAGCGGACGACGGAGTCGTCGATGCGATTGGCGATGGCGCGGTCGTGGGTCAGGATCCAGGCGGCGATCCCCGCCAAGCCTTGGCGCGCCTCGTCATCGTCGATGATCTGTGGCGCGTCGGAGAGATTGCCGCTGGTCATGACCAGGGGGCGGTCGAACCTCCGCAGCAAAAGCACATGCAGCGGCGAGGTCGGCAGCATGAAGCCGAGCGTCCGCAGGCCCGGCGCGATCGCGTCGGGAAGCGCGGGCGAGGTCCTGGCGGGCAAGAGCACGATCGGCGCCCGCGGCGAGGCCAGTTCGGCCGCCTCCTGCGGCGACAGCACGGCATAGGCGCGCACCACCGCCAGATCGCGCGCCATCAGGGCGAAGGGCTTGCCGTCGCGCCGCTTGCCGGCCCGCAACCGCGCCACGGCGTTCGCATCGGTCGCATCGCAGGCCAGCTGATAGCCGCCGAGCCCCTTGATCGCCACGATGTCGCCCTGGGCGAGCCGGCCCGCCGCGAAGGCGATGTCGTCGCCGGCAACCTCCGGGGCGCTGTTGCCGAGCGGCAGGCAGCGCACGCGCGGCCCGCAGACCGGGCAAGCGACCGGCTCGGCATGGAAGCGGCGATCGGCCGGGTTGCGATAGTCCGCCAGGCAGGCCTCGCACAGCGGGAACGGGGCCATGGTGGTGCGGGCGCGGTCGTAGGGGATGGAGCGGATGATGCTGAGACGCGGGCCGCAATGGGTGCAGTTGGTCAGGGCGTAGCCGAAGCGCCGGTTGGCGGGATCGGCGATCTCGGCCTCGCAGGCCGCGCAGATCCGCGCATCCGGCGACACCTGGGTATGGGCGCCGCCGCCGACGCTTTCGACGATGGAAAAGCCCTCGGGGAGCGCGCCGGGCAGGTTCGCCACCTCGACGGATTCGATGCGCGCCAGCGGCGGCGGCTCGCGCTTGAGCAGCGCCTGGAAGGCGTTGAGGTCGGCGGGCCGGCCGGAGAGGCGGATCAAGACGCCGTGGGCGTCGTTGCGCACGTCGCCATCAAGGCCGAGCTTGCGCGCCATTCGCCACACGGTCGGCCGGAAGCCGACGCCCTGCACCCGGCCGCGCACGCGAATCTCCACCGTGCGCTGCAGCGCCGCCGGCGCCAGCCGGACGGACGAAGTCGCCGCCGTCGTCACCTCGTCACATCGATGAGATTTTGAGGTAACGGAACAGGTCCTTGGCGTTGACCAGCACGCCGACCAGCACGATCGCGCCGATCACCACGCCGGCGATTTCCAATCCATTCATGTCGTTTCTCCTTTTCATCAGGCCGCCTCGACTGCTGTTCTAGGTTTCAAAAATTCGCCGATCAGGCTTTCGACCGTGGCGACGGCCGGTTCGATGGCCGCGGCGACGGGCGCGCTGAGGCCCATGACGCCGTCGTCGCCGCCCAGGTCGAGCGGCTCGCAGGCCACCAGCACGATCCGGCCGCACTGGCCGCCGAGCGCCGCCACCACCTTCAGCACCTTGGCCGGGTCCAGGTCGTGGCCGGAAATCATGATGTCGCCTGGATCCAGCTCGCGGGCGTCGGGCGCGGTCGGCTCGACCACGGTCACCGTGCCGGGCGCGTGGCCGCGCGCGGCGGCGTCGACCAGGATCACCGCATCGTAGCCGTCCATCAGGGCATAGGTGAGGTCGATGCCGCGGATGCCGAAGTCGACGACCGTGACGCCTTCGGGCTGCGGCCGGCCGGTCAGGCGCTGGGCCACCTCGACGCCGAAGGCGTCGTCGCCGCTGAAGATGTTGCCGATGCCGGCGACCAGGATGCCGCTCATTGAACGACCTCCACCCCGACCGGCTCCAGCTCTTCGCGCGAGAAGAAGAAGCGATGGCCGGGAAAGCGGCCGAGGCCCAGATCGCGCCCGGGGTCGTCCTCGATGGTCACCGCCACATGGGTGCGATCCTCGAAATCGCGCTCGATGGCCTCGACGATGGCGATCTTGCCGGCCAGGACGATGTCCATGATGTCGCCGCCGGCCTTCGGATTGAGCCGCACCCGGTCGCCGACGCTCAGGGGCGGCCCGCCGGTCGAGACCGACGCCAGGGTCGGCTTTGGAAAGTCGCGCGGCGAGCGCATGACGCCGTGCATCTTGGCCATGTCGTCGGCGGTCAGCGCCTCGGTGCGCTCGAGCAGGGCGCGGATGCGCGGATCGGAGGCCGCGGCCTCGGCCTTCTCCGCATCGGTCATGGTCAGGATGCGCAAGGTGAGGATTTCGTCGATTTCGGTGCCGTCGAACAGGTCGCCGGCGCTTTCGGGCGCGATCTGCGGATAGTCGTAGAGGATGATCGGCGAGGCCAGGATGGCGTTGCTCGCGCCCTGCACGCCGACCAGCACCGGCCACAGCCCCTCGTTGACGCAGGCCGCGGCGTCGGCGGCGGCCGCCTCGGGCGGGTCGGTGAGCGAGAGCAGTTCGCCGCCGACGACGCCCAGGATGGCGTGCGTAGAGGCGAAGGCGCTGCGCTGGGCGTGGCCGCGACTGCCGCACTCGTCCTGGGTCAGGCCGGTGAGGTTCTCGATGCGGATCGTCAGCCGCCAGCGCCGCGGCGCCGTCTGTGCGGCCGAGACGGTCAGCGCGCCGGCCAGGGCGTGGCCGGTGCGAACGATAGCCCCGGCCAGCGCGCCGGCGTCGTCGCGCAGAGCTTCGCGCTCCCGCGTTTCCGGAAAGGCGAACCCCAGCCGATGCGGCGCGTCGGCCAGGGCGGCTATGTCCAGGTCCGGCGCCTCGACCTCGCGCTCGACGGCTTCCTCCCAGGCGGCGAATTGCCGGGCGCCGATCTGCAGCGCGGCGACGGAGCGCCAGGCCGCCTCGTCGGCCTCGTCGCCGGCGGCCGGCTCGAAGGCCAGGACGTCGCGGGCGACCAGGTGCAGGAATCGCAATTGAACGCTGAGCCTCAGTTCGCCCGCAGACTGCGCCAGACACTCGGCCCGCAGCGCCCAGGGATCGCTGCCGCTCTGCATGCTGAAGCTCTGCGGGAAGACGCCGCCGAAGGTCCAGCGCTGGCGGTTCTTGATCGAGCTCGGCCGATAGGGATAGAGGATATAGCCCTCATAGAGCACCGCATCGGCGATGGCCTTGATCGCGTCGGTCCTCATGGCGTGGATTCCAGCGCGTCCTTGGGGATCAGGCTGTCGAGCGCCTTGCCCCAGTCGGTAAAGCCATGGCGGCGCTTGTAGCGGCCGAGGCGTTCGAACAGGTCATGACGGACGCGCAGCCAGGTGGTGTCCGGATAATAGCGCGCCATCAGCGCCCGCCAGGTCGCCGAGGGCAGCGGGAAGCTGGCGTCCTTGCTCCAGGCGATCTGGCCGATCTGCAGACGCCCGTCGTTGTCGTCATAGAAGACGGCGCCGCTGAACAAAAAGCTCAGCGGGATGTCGCCGTCGTCGAGGCCGTGGAAATACTTGGTCGCCGCGATGTCGAAGTCGCTGGAGCAGGTGACCGGCAGTTTCACGACGCACTCGGTCTCGAACGCCGGGATGGGCAGGTCGACGTGATCCCACAGGAAGCTGCGCAGGGTCTGGCCCCAGCGCGAGGTCTCGCCGAACAGCTCGCTCAGCCGCTCATGGTCGCCGGTGCTGTAGCCGCGGCGCGTGGGTTCGATACGGATCTGGGCGCGCAGGGTGATGTTGCGGATCGGTTGCCCCGAGAGGATGCGCAAGGAAAACAGCAGCGTCGGCACGGCCGCGAAGGGTTCGGCCTCGACCGCCTCGATCCTGAAGTCCAGCTCAGGCATGGGCCGCGCGCTCCCGGCCGACCGTGCGGTCCAGGTCGGCGAAATAGAGGTCGATGGCCGCCCAGGCCCGCTCGCCTCCCGCCAGGCCGCGCCAATGGGTGCGCATCAGCCCGGCCAGGGCATAGCAGTGGTCCGTCGAGACCCGATAGTGGTCGCGCCGGCCGCTGGAGCGGTTGACCAAAAGCGCCTCGGCGCTCGGTTCCAGATCTTCCAGCAGCGGATATTTTCGCGCCAGTTCGGCCCAGACATCGCCGCTCAACTGCGAGCGGGTGGCGCCGGCCGGACCGGGGAAGAGCGCCACCGGCGGGCCGCCGTCTTCGGGCCGGAAGAGGAAGGCCACGTCGATGGGGATCTGCAGCGACGCCCAGTCGGAATCGGACAGGGCGAAGTCTTCCAGGACGTCCTGGCGCGGCGCGACGCGGCGAAAGCCCGGCCCGTCGTCCGCCATGTCCTTGGCGCACGAGGGGCAGCTGCAGAACAGGCGCAAGGTCTCCACCTCGACCAGATGGGCGTGCGCGTCAGGCAGGCGCACGCGGCAGAAGTCGCACCGCTCAACCGCCGGGGCGAGGAATTTGCGCAGCCTTCTGACGCCGGCGTAGCTCCCGCTCATCGCGGCCGTCCGGCTGTCGGGCGATCGCGTTCACGAGGCCGCGAAGGACACATTCGCCACCTCGTTCAGGATCGCGATCTCGTCCAGGTCCGGCGCGGCCTCGACGATCGCCGCCTCGACCTCGCGGCGCAGCATGGCCGCGTCCTCGCGCGAGGCGCCCGGTATGCGCAGGCGCAGGCGCGCCACGCCGTCGGCGACCTCGGCCAGCATCACCTCGGCGCCCTGGGCGCGAAGGCTCGGTCTCAGCGCTTCGAGCGCCCGGCGAATGCGGACATCGGGCATCTCCGGATGCAGCCCATGCAGCAGCAGCACGCCGGCGACCTGATGATCGGCGGCGAAGGCCTCGTACAGGGCCTCGCCATGGCCGCTCATGGCCACGATCGCGGTCAGGCGGGCCAGCGCCGCGCCGTGCAGATCCAGCACCGCCTCCATCAGCTCCCGCGCCACCTCGCGGCCGCGGGTCTCGGGTAGGGCCTCGAGGGTGGCGATGGCGTCCTCGACCCGGCGAAGCGCCCCCTCCGCCCTGGCGATGGTCATGTGGGCTCGGGTCCTGAAACCCCGAACATCGGGGTGTGGGTGGTGGAGACCGTCTTGCCGTCGCCGACATACATGTGGACGCCGCAGGGCAGGCAGGGATCGAAGCTGCGAATGGTGCGCATGATGTCGATGCCCTTGAAGGTTTCCGGCCCGTTCTCCTCGAAGATCGGGCAACCCTGCACCGCGTCTTCATAGGGGCCCGGCGTGCCGTAGATGTCGCGCGGATTGGCGTTCCAGGGCGTCGGCGGATAGGGATGGTAGTTGGCGATCTTGCCGTCGCGGATCACCAGATGGTGCGAAAGCACGCCGCGCACCGCCTCATGGAAGCCGCAGCCGATCGCGTTGTCGGGAACCTTGAAATCCACCCAGGTCTGGGTGCGTCCCGCCTGCAGCTCCGCCAGGGCCTTCTCGACGAAATGATAGGCGGCGGCGGCGCAATAGGCCTGGAAATAGGTGCGGGCGCGGTTGCGTTCGATGGTGTTGCTGCGCTCGGGCACCTTCCATTCGAACTCCACGTCGTCTTTCAACGCGGTCTTCGGCAGGTAGATCTTGACGCTGTGGCCGGTCGCCTTGACGTAGCCGATGTCCACCAGGTTGGCGAGCGCGGTCGACCATAGGCGCGCGATCGCGCCGCCGCCGGTATCCAGCGCCAGATGGTCGCCGGTGCGCTTGTCGAGCCAGCGCGGGCTCATCACCCAGGAATAGTTGCCGTTGAAATCGCGCTTTTGCGGTTTGGGGATGGTGGTCTGGTTCCAGGGGTGGTTGCGGTCCACCGGATTGCCCAGCGGGTCTTCCTTGACGAAGATCTCCTTGTCGTCCCAGCCCTCGTAGAAGGAGCTGCCGAGCAGGATGCGCATCTGCAAATTGATCTCGACCAGGTCGGTGGTGACCAGTTCGCCGTCGACGATGACGCCGGGGGTGACGAACATCTTGCGGCCCCAGTTGGTCATGGTCTTGTAGTCGTAGTCGCAATGATCGGGGTCCTGGAACGAGCCCCAGCAGCCGAGCAGGATGCGCCGCTCGCCGACCTTGTCGTAGCCGGGCAGCGCCTCCAGGAAGAAGTCGAACAGGTCGTCGTGCAGCGGCACGCACTTCTTCATGAACTCGGCGTACTTGGTCAGCTTGACCAGGTAGTCGGTGAACAGCTGCACCGACGGCACGGTCCCGACGCCGCCCGGATAGAGGGTCGAGGGGTGGACGTGGCGGCCCTCCATCAGGCTGAACATCTCGCGCGTGTAGCGGCTGACCACCAGGGTCTCGCGATAGAAGTCGCCGGTGAACGGATTGAGCGCGGTCATGATGTCGGCGATCGTCGCATAGCCGTGGTCGGCGGCGTGCGGCGCCGGCGCGGCCTGGGCCTTGGTCCAGAGACTGGGATTGGTCTCCTTGACCATCTTCTCGCAGTAATCGACCCCGACCAAATTATCCTGGAAGATGTTGTGGTCGAACATGTACTCGGCCGCCTCGCCGAGGTTGACGATCCATTCGGCTAGCGCCGGCGGCTTGATGCCATAGGCCATGTTCTGGGCGTAGACCGAACAGGTGGCGTGGTTGTCGCCGCAGATGCCGCAGATGCGGCTGGTGATGAAGTGCGAGTCGCGCGGATCCTTGCCCTTCATGAAGATGCTGTAGCCGCGGAAGATGGCCGAGGTGCTGTAACACTCGGCGACCTCCTTTTTCTCGAAGTCTATCTTGGTATAGATGCCGAGACTGCCGACGATCCGGGTGATCGGGTCCCAGTTCATCTCGACCAGTTGCGTCGGGGCTGATTTAGCCCCCTCGGAGTCCTTAGGCAGAGTCGGAACAGCTGAATCGGCCATCGCTTGTCTCCCACCGTCGCAACGGAGTTTTGTTATTGCTTAATGGTAACCTGTGGTCAGTTGTGGTTCGTTGTGCCGCCACTTGGGCTCTTTATTGAGGGTCTTCTGGGTGATCTTGCGCAGGTTGCGGATCAGGACGCCGTAGGGCGTGATCAACTGCGATGAGACGCGCGCGCCGGGCGGCTCGTCCATGAACGGCATGAACTTGTCGGGAAAGCCGGGCATGGTGCAGCCGATGCAGATGCCGCCGACATTGGGGCAGCCGCCGACACCGCCGATCCAGCCGCGCTTGGGCACGTTGCACTGCACCACCGGGCCCCAGCAGCCCAGCTTCACCAGGCATTTGCGCGAGCCGTACGCCTTGGCGAAATCGCTGGTCTCGTAATAGGCGGCGCGGTCGCAGCCTTCGTGCACGGTGAAGTCGAACAGCCACCTTGGCCGGCCTTCCTCATCCAGCGGGATCATCGGGGCCAGGCCCGCGAGCTGGCGCAGCAGGTAGAGCACCGTCTCCATGAAGTTGTCGGGCTGCACCGGGCATCCCGGCACATTGACGATCGGCAGGCCCGCCTTGGACTTCCAGCCGTGGCCCAGAAAGTCCTGCAAGCCCATGCAGCCGGTCGGATTGCCGGACATGGCGTGAATGCCGCCGTAGGTCGCGCAGGTGCCCGCCCCGATCATCGCCAGGGCGTTTTTCGACAGCCCGGAAATCCACTCGGTGGTCTTCATCGGCTGGCCGGTCTTCGGATCGGTTCCCAGCGCCGCCCAATAGCCTTCGCCGCTCAGGTTCTCGTTGGGGATCGAGCCTTCGACGACCACGACATAGTTGTCGAGCTCGCCGCGCAATGCCTTGTGGAAGGGCGCCATGAACTCGTCGCCGACCTCGTAGGCGAGGACGGGATTGTGCAGATGCACCTTGGGCAGGCCGGGAACGGCGCCGAGCATGACGTCTTCGATGCTCGGATTGCTCGCCCCGGTGATGGAGACGGAATCGCCGTCGCAGCCGAGGCCGGCGGTGATCCACAGAATATGGACCTCCTTGAGCGCAGGCTCGCGCTGCGTCTGGGTTCGGCCATATGGAACGGCGTGTTGAAGGTCTGTCGCTGAGCTGGTCTCGGCCATGGCGCACTCCCTGTCTGCGCGCCGAGCCCCTCCAAATGCCGTCAGTTAAAAGACGTGCGCATCGCGACCGCGATATTTGGCGGGTCGGGGCCTGAAATTAAGCTCACATCATAATCGATGGTTCCACCCCCGCGCCGCGCTTTTCTTAAAATTTGCTGAAATCGCGAGGCTGGCCTTAACAAATATTACATCTCCGGAGCGACCTGGACGTGCGAGATCAGGGTGAAGAGCACCGTTCCGCCGACGATGTTTCCGAGCAGGGTCGGCACGGCGAACAATCCGATCGCCCGCCAGACGTCGAGTTGAGCGGTGACCACCAGCATCAAGGCCTCGAAACTGCCGGCGACGATGTGCGAGAAACCACCGACGGCGATCAGATAGGTCATCAGGGTGATGACCAGGAACTTGGCGCTCTCGGCGCTGGGGATCAGCCAAACCATGGCGGCGATCAAAAACCCCGCCGATATGCCGCGGAAGAACAGATCGACGGGACCGGCTTGCACCGCATGGCGGCTGATGTCGAACATCACCGCGCGAATGTCCGGCGTCAGCACCGGCGTGAAGCAGCAGAACAGCGCCGCAAACAGGGTCCCGGCGATGTTCGCCGACAGCACGACGGCCCACATGCGGCCAAGCCGGCCGAAATTGGCGAGGGTCGGCGAGGCCGCGACCGGCAGCACCACGGTGATGGTGTTTTCCGTGAACAGCTGCTGTTGCGCGAGCACCACGATCAGAAAGCCGACCGAATAGCCAAGGTCCGACACCAGCGGGCGCCAGGGCTGGTCGGGCAGATGCGCCTGCAGAATCGCCTGGCTCAGCAAGGAAAAGCTGATCGAAAGCCCCGCCGCCACGCCCGACCACCAGAGCGAAGGGAGGGGGCGGCTCATCTCCTCCTCGCCCTCCCGCCGCAGGACCTCGTAGATCATCGGCGCGCGCAGCTTGCGGCGCTCATCGATGTCCTCGCTGTCGCGACGGTTGAAATTTTGCGGAGATTTGGCGCCGGCCTCGTTGGCGCTCTTGGGTCCGGGCGGCCGGGCCTTGGCCCTTGGAGGTTTCGCCTGCACAGCCATGCATTATCCCCGGCCGGCCGCGTGCGACGCGAGCATCCGCCCTGCTGAGACGCGCAAGTCGGGGTCCTGGTTCCCGGGCGCTCCAAACCCCTCGGGCCTTTTAGGCCTCGCCCAACCGGGAGCGCCATTGCCAGCCCGCCCAAAATCGGCAGGCTGGCCGGCGCATCCCCCTCTTCGCCACGGCGTTAACCCGACATGGCTGCAGCGCCTCCAGCGCCTTTCGCCGACACCGTGCTGATGTGCGGCAAGTGCGCCCGCAAGCTTGGAGCCAACGGCAAGGCGCTCCGCACGGCCTTGAGGCAGGCCCTCAAAACCGGCCGCTGGGGCCGGGTGCAGCTGGCGCAGACGCGCTGCTTCTCCCTGTGCCCCAACGGCGGCCAGGTCCTGGCCGCCGTGCGCAAGATCGGCGAGCGCCGGCTCCTGGTGGTCCAGCCCGCCGCCGCGGTCGAGTCGGCCCTGGACTATCTGCTGGCGCCGCCGCGCGACGCCGGCGACGCGGCGAACCCGGATCCGGATGTCGGCGGGCCGGCGAGACCCGCCGGAGGATGAGCGCGATCCACCCGACCGCGTTCGACGACGCCGAACGCGCCGGCCTATTCATGAAGCGGTGACATGACCTCATGCCGATTTCGACGCCTGGTCTAAGGACGCGCGCGCCGCCAGCTCATGGCGAGCGTCGTGGCGCTGAGCCCACAAGCGCGCGGCCCGTGCCTCCTCGAGGCGCACGGGCCGCCGCGTCGACCGTGGTCGGCCATCGGCGCGGTCGGCGTCTTGGTCATGCCGCACGCTCCATGTTCAGGCGGCGTATTGCGCGTCGCTGACCTTTTCCATCCAGTCGACGGCCTTGCCATCGAGCGCCTCGGCGATGGCGACATGGCTCATCACGGTAGCGGCGCTCGCGCCGTGCCAGTGCTTCTCGCCGGGCGCGATCCAGACGGTGTCGCCGGCGCGGATCTGCTCTTTCGGGCCGCCCTCGCGCTGCACCCAGCCGCAGCCTGCGATCACGATCAGCGTCTGACCCAGCGGATGGGTGTGCCATGCCGTGCGCGCGCCCGGCTCGAAGGTTACCGTGGCGCCGCCGACGCGTCCTGGCTCGGACGCCTGGAAGGGCGCATCGATCCTGACGGCGCCGGTGAAATACGCCTCCGGTCCCTTTGCGGAGGGCTGCGAGCCGCAACCTGTGATCTTCATCGCCATCCTCGCTGTCTTCGCGGCCAGCTGTCGGCCTCAAGGCTTAACGCGTGAGCGAGGCCAAAGATTAGGCGCTATAAGCCACATGGTGTCATGTCTGGGTTCATGAATGCGGCGCGAGGACCTGGTCGACCTGAACGCCTTTATGGCCGTGGCGGAAGCGGAAAGCTTCACCCGCGCCGAAGCGCAGGCCGCGGGAGACTGACGTCGTTGTCATCTGTCGATGGTCCCCTGCTCAGCAGGGATGACGTCGGGCTGATCTGGCGGTGGTCGGCGGTGCTTTAAGAGGGTTTGGAACGGATGCAGGTGGTGGAGCGACGGGGCAGAACCTATCGGGGCGCGGGGGTCGTCGACTGGCCGGTTCGAAGTCCCGCCGAGGTGGGTGTCGACCCGGCGGCGCTGGAAGAGGCGGCCGCCTTTGCCGAGGCTCACGGCGCTGACAGCCTGATCATTCTCCACGGCGGGGCCTTGGTCTTCGAGCGCTATTGGAATGGGCGAGGGCCTTCGTCCCTGCAACAAACCTTCTCGGGCACGAAATCTCTGTTTTCACTGCTGATCCTGCGGCTGATCCGGCGCGGCAGCGTGCAAGGGCTCGATCAGGCCGTGAGGGAGCTTGTGCCGGAGCTGTCGGACCCGCGCGGACAGCTTACCTTCAGAAGCGTCATGGCGATGCAATCGGGAATGGAAACGTCCGCCGAAATCGAAGCCCTTGGCGAGACCGGTCTCACGCAGTTGGAAATCGCCCTGACGCGGGACATCACGGCCGCCCCTTTCAGCCTGTACCACTACAACAACGCCGCCTACCGCCTGCTCTTCACCGCGCTTGAGCGGGCGACGGGGCGGAGCCTGGAGACACTGACCGAAGAGGAACTGTTCCAGCCGCTCGGTTTTGGCGAGGCCTATTGGCGGTTGTTGTGGTGGTCTCAGGGTGAACAGGAGCGGTTCCAGGGCTACCAGTCCATCTGCATGAGACCGCTTGATTTTGCGAAATCAGCCCAGATCATAATTGACGACGGCCTGTGGCGCGGCGCTCCTTTCGTGGACGCGGATCTGTGTCGCGCCCTCGTCACGGCGCCCTATCCTGGCGACAATCCTTCGTTCGGTCTGTTCCACCACCTGAATGCGGGCGCCTGGTTCCGGAACATGGTCCAGCCGCTTCGCCTGGATCGGAAGCTTGCCCCCGGATCGCCGGACGATCTGTTCCTGCAATGCGGGGTTGGCGGCCAGATTGTCGCCGGTTGCCGATCGCTTCAGTTGGTCGTCGCGCGCACGGGCGCGACCGCGGGTCAATCGATCTATTCTCGCGACAATCATTTTGCACAGCTTCTCGCGATGATCGCGAGGCTGTTCTGATCAAAGCCAGACATAGCCGCCTAAAGCGCCCGTGCCGTCATGTCGGCGACGTGTAAGTCGCTACGTTGCCGAAGGTCCGCCGCTTGGGGGATTTAGCCGAGGTCGGCGATATCGATGGATTGGATCTCATCGATCGCGATATCGAGTCGGTAGCGCGTGGATTTGTGCTCACCAGTTCGTAGCATTGCGCCGAGACCGACGAGAGCGTTCGGCCGGCTTGGCCCGGCGTTGATCGCTGGCGAGTCCCAGGTGTCGGCGGATTGAGGATTGAACGCTGTCGCGATCGAGCGCCTCGCCTTCGATGGCCGAGGTGTCTTGTCAGGTTGGCAAGGCTGAGGAGACGGAGACCCGAGGATGGCTAAGAGCACGCTAATCCTCGACACGGCTAGCCGTTGGCCGCGCTGGTCGCGGCGTCCTCGACCAGAGTCAGCACGGGCCGCATCTCCGGAACCTTGTCCAGGGCCGCCACGAAGCGCATTTCGGAGGTTCCGGGATTGGCGAAACAGACCGTGACGCCAGAATCGACCAGCGTCCGCACCAAGCTCTGCGCGCCGATCATGACGGTGTGCTCCTGTGGACGATCGGCGCGAGGTGGTCGCAAAGCTTCATTTGGCTGCAAGCGCGGGCGCTGACGGACGAGCGGAGTTGGCGATATGCCTTCATCGCTACCATCAGTGGACCGGCCCCGAGGAGCCGAACAACGTCCCGACTCTCAGTAGCTGAAGCCGTCGTTCGCCAGACGCCCACCCTCACAAGGGCGCACCTACTCCAACTAGTGGATCCCGGACTCTGGATCGAGCGGCAGCAGCCCTAGGTCAACGATGGATTGGCCACCATCGGCTATCAGCACGGCGCCCGTGACGAAGGACGCTGCCGGCGACGCGAGGAATGTAACGCAATTGGCGAGTTCGACCGGCTCGGCCATCCTGCCAAGCGGCGCCCAGCGGGTGAGGATTCGCTTCGAGTCATCTCGCGAGATGCCGTGAACATGCGACAGGGCGTCCAGAGCGCCCTGGACCATCGGCGTGTCCACCCAGCCAGGACAAACCGTATTGACCCTGATGTTGTGCTTGCCGAAGTCCCTGGCCATGGATCGCGAGAGCCCCAGCATACCGGCTTTTGAAGCGCTGTAGGCCACGCTGGAGGACGCAGCGGTTATGCCGCCGACGGAGGAAACATTGACGATGGCGCCGCCGCCACGCTTTCTCAGCTCGGGAAGGGCGCGCTTGCAGACGTTGAATGCGCCGGTGAGATTGACGTCCAATACCCGCTGCCAGTCCTCCAGCGACGCCTCTTCGGCACTGCCTCGATGAGCGATGCCGGCGCTGTTGACGACGATATCCAGCCCGCCGTGCTCTTCGATCAGTCTCGTGATCGCGGCATCGACGGCTCCAGCGTCGCCGACGTCGCAAGTCAGGGGGAGGGCGCCGCAGGCGTCGGCCAGTTGCTCAAGCACCGCTGAGCGCCGTCCAGCGACCCCAACCTTCGCGCCAAGTTCAATGAACTGGCGCACGACCGCGTCTCCAATCCCGCTGCCGCCACCGGTGACGAACGCGACCTTGCCGGAAAGATCGATCATCTAGGCGACCCTCAGGGTGATTTCGCCCAGTTGATCGTAGAGGGCGATGATCGTGTCGCCGGCGCTAAACGGGATGGCCTTCACAAAAGAGCCGGACAGGATCACGTCGCCAGGCTGCATGGCGACGCCGAACTCGTGGAGCTTGTTGGCGAGCCAGACGACGGCGTTTATCGGGTTGCCCATGACGGCCGACGCAGCGCCGCTTTCCATGACCTGACCATTGATCGAGAGCGAAGCGCTAAGCCGACGAACGTCCACATCCGTGAGCGTCACCGGGTTTCCGCCCAGCACCACAAACCCGCAGGTTGCGGCGTCGGAAATGCTGTCGACCAGCAAATTGCTTCCCCTGCCTTTATATCGGGAGTCGACGATCTCCAGCGCCGGCAGGATAAAATCCGTGGCTCTTATGACGTCGGCCGCATTGATCGACGGCCCCTTCAATTCCCTTGCCATCACGAAGGCCAGCTCGACCTCCACCAGTGGCCGGTTCATGGCGCTGCGCTGGACGGTCTCGCCTTCGAGGGTGAACCAGTTGTCAAAGATGAAGCCGTAGTCCGGCTCGGTGGCACCCGTGAGATCACGCATGGCCTTGGAGGTCAGGCCGATCTTGTGCCCTTTGACCGTCCGGCCATTGGCGAGCTTGATGTCTCGCACCGCCAGGCTGACGCGATAGGCGTCTGCGATGTCCGCGTCGGGAAACAGGATCGAAAGCGGTTGCGCCCATTCATGGGTCTGTTCCGCCCGCCACAAATTCTCGGCGGCCTGCTTCATTTGCGCGTCGGTCAGCATGCTTTCCTCAGTCGGTTACGTAGGCGATGAATGTCGCGGTCACGACCTTGCCTTCGCCCACGTGCGTGTGCCGCGACGGTCTCGACGCTTCATCGGGGAACTTCTCGATCCAGAACGGGTCCAGCGCGTCGCGCTCCACCGGAGGCGTCCAGAACTCCATCTTGGCCACATGGCCCCAGTCGGCGCCGGCCTCGCGCAACATCAATCCGACATGGTGGAAGATGTTGGCGTACTGCGCCTGGATCGTATCGGGGACCACCCTGACGCCCGGGTTGAAGGGCGCGATCACGCTGGAAATCAGAAGCGGACCGATCCTAGTCGCAACAGGGATCGCCGTGAGGTGGCTCAGGCTCTCGATCGCAATGCTTTTTCTTAGCGTCATTGCGGCGCCTCGACGGTCTGCTTCTCCCGCGCCGCTTTCCAGGCGTCGAAGTCTGGCAGCCGTTCCTTCGCCAGTGGAAACAGGTCGACGGTAGATTCGCCGGCCGCCACCCTCTCCAGGGCAAAGGTTTCCTTCTCTTCCTGGACGAGAGAGTCCCTGACCACCTCTTCAACGAGGGCGACCGGGATCACCACCGCGCCTTCGCCGTCTCCGACAATGACGTCGCCAGGCACGACGAAAACGCCCGCACACGTGATGGGGTCATCCGTTGAAAACGGCATGTGCTGGCGGCCCAACGTCGCCCCGTGCGAAGACAGGTGATAGACGGGCCGATCGATGGCGGCGATCGCGGGCGTATCGCGCAGGGCGCCGTCGGTCACGATCCCGACGCCGCCGAGCGCGAATAGGCGCGTGGCGAAGATGTCGCCAATGGTCGCCGCATCAGGCACGCCGCGCGCTTCGATGACCAGGACGTCGCCAGGTTCGATGCTTTCGACGATGCGTTTTTGCGCGTTGAGGCCGACGCCAAACTGGCGCTGCAGGTCCTCTCGCAGGGCCACGTATCGAAGCGTCCGCGCCCGGCCGACCATTCGCTTGTCCGGGTGCAACGGTTTCAGGCCACTCATGAACGTGCTGCGTATGCCGCGCATCTGCAATTGATAGGTGAGCGTGGCGGTGGAGATCGTGTTCAAGGCCGCGATCAAGCCCTCGTTCAGCACACGCGGAATCTCAGTCTTTTCGGTCATCGCGATATCTCAACTGGAGGAACCGTCAGGCCGGCTAGGAGATCGCGGGCCTGGCGGACGACCCCGCGGCCGGCGAGAATGAAGTTGAAGTCGCCGACCAGGGTAATGAAGCGAAAGCCTAACTCGGCCATGCGCGCAGCGAAGGCCGGGCTCGCTGTGTGGATGCCCGCGGTGAGACCATTACGCCGACAGGCGTCGGCCACAGCCCAATAGGCCTCCAGCATCAGGGGCTCGTCCTTGTCGAAGCCTTGCGAGCCGCCGAGGGCGAGCGAAAGGTCCGATGGGCCGACGTAGAGCCCATCGAGCCCCGTGGTCGCGGCGATCTCATCCACGCGCGCCAAGGCGTCCGCCGTCTCGATCATCGCGAACTTGAGCACCTGGCCGTCCGCCGCCGCGCCGTAGTCGAAGCCGGCGTAGATCATCGCCCGCGTCGCGCCCGAACTGCGGATTCCGTGGGGCGGATAGCGGCAGGCGGCCACGAAGGCGGCTGCTTCCTCTGGCGAATTGATCAAAGGGCAGATGACGCCCATCGCGCCAGCGTCCAACGCCTGTCCGATCAGCGTGGGATCGTTGGCCGCCAGGCGGATCATGGGGGTCAGGGCGGTGGTGGAGATCGCTTGCAGCATCGCCACCATGTCGGGCTGGCCGATCAATCCGTGCTGCATGTCGATGGTCAGGGCATCCCACCCAAGCGACGCCATCACCTCGGCGAGGAAGCCGCCGGGGATCACGGACCAGCCGTTCAGGACGATGCGCCCCTGCGCCAGCAGTTCTCGCGCCTGTACGGCCCGCATGGATCATGCCTCCCTCTATGTTTTGAGCGCAGTCATCTTTCTGCGCCGCCGTGCTTATCGTTCCATGCAGTCATGGTGGCTAAACGGTGAGGATATCCAAATCACAGAAAATGAGTGCACTCAATTTTTTTATTGACGAATATGGCGGACGGGCGGATGCTGACCCTCAGAACAGACCGCGATGAGTGGGAGGAACCTTTGGCCGCCGCAGCGCTAGGACGTCGCGAGCAGAACAAGCTCGAGAAGCGGGGCCGCATCATCGCCGCAGCGCGAGCCCTGTTTACGCACAAGGGTTTTGAGGCCACGACCTCGCAGGAGATCGCTGACGCCGCCGGCGTGGCCGGGGGCACGATTTTCACCTACGCGAAGACCAAGGATGACCTTCTTATCCTGGTGTTCCACGCCGAGATGATGGAGATCGTCGAGCGCGCCTATGACGCCGCGCGCGGCGCGGATGGGATGCTGGACCAGGCAGCCGCCTTCTTTCAGACGCTCGTTGCCTATCACGAGCGGGACCTGCCTTTGGCCCACGCCCTGATGCGGCAGCTCGGCTATGTTGGCAGCGCTGAGCAGCGTTCTCTCGTCTCGGAACTCATGACCCGTTTACTTGGCCGGCTGGCGCAGCTCGTTCAAAGCGCGAAGGACGGTGGCGAAGTCGAGACGGCGAGCCCGCTTGTCCCTTCGGCCCGGGCCTTGTTCGCGATCTACTACTTCCACCTGGGCGGCCTGCTTAGCGGATACCTCGACCGAGCGCAGTTCGACCGCGCTCTGCGAACCGACCTCGGGTTGCTGCTGACCGGCTTGGGCTGATCACCCACAGCGGGCCCGCGCCCCGGCCATCCACGACCAACGCAAGGCGGCTCGGAGCTGCCAGGAGAACCCCCTATGCCGGCAAGAACCGGGCGACAGTTCCTTGATGGCCTGAAAGCGCCCCGCGAAATCTACGTGGGCAATGAGAAGGTCACCGACGTCGCCTCCCATCCGGCGCTACGCGGCGGGGCCGAGGAACTCGCCGCTGTCTTCGACCTGCAGCACGCCGAGGCCGAGCGCTGCCTGATCCCCGATCCCGAGACCGGCGAGCTGATCAACGCCAGCCATCTGATCCCGCGCTCCCGCGAAGACCTGTTCAAGCGCCACGCCGCGCTCGAGGTCTGTGCCGAGCACAGCGTCGGCCTAATGGGCCGTACGCCGGACTATATGAACGTCACCTTCGCCGGCTTCGCGGCGCGACCCGATGAGTGGTCGCTTGGCGGGAACGAGGCGGGCGCGGAGAACCTCGTCGCCTTCCAGAAGGAATTGCGTCGCAAGGACCTGTCGCTAACTCACACCATCGTCCATCCGACCGTCGACAAGGCGCTCGGCGACGTCCCGCGCGCTGGCAACGACGTGGCTCTGCAAAAGGTGGGGGAAACCGAGCACGGCATCATCGTTCGAGGCTCGCGTATCCTGGCGACCCTCGCGCCGTTCGCCGACGAGATGGCGGTCTATCCGTCGTATCCGCTGCCCGAAGGCTCCGACGCCTTCGCGCTCGCCTTCAGCATTCCGATGACGACGCCGGGGATGAAAATCCTATGCCGTGACAGCTTCTCGCAGCCGAAGCATGCCTATGACCACCCGCTATCGGGGCGCTTCGACGAGCAGGACGCCTTCGTCATCTTCGACGACGTCGAGGTGCCGAAGGACCGCGTGTTCATCAATGCCAACCTCGCCGCCTACAACACCGTGATGCGAAGCTCCTGGGCGCCCAACATCATGCAACAGACCATGATCCGGGCGCAGACCAAGCTGGAGTTCGCCTGGGGCGTCGCCAACCGGATGCTGCAGTCCATCAATGGCAAGCAGCCGCCGGCCGCCGAGATGCTGGGCGAGATCTGGACCTATTCCGAGTTCGCGAGGTCGGCGATCTACGCCTCCGAGATGCAGGCCAAGGAGTACCCCGGCGGCGTCTGGTTCCCGGATGTGCGCCCGTTGCACGCGCTTCGCTCGACGCTTCCCTACTGGTTCCCGCGGGTCAACGAGATCATCCGCCTCTTGGGCTCGCACAACGTGTTCGCCGCGCCCACGCAGGCGCAGATGAATGATCCCCAACTGAAGCCGCTGATCGATCGCTATCTCCGCGGCGCCGGCGACGTGAGCGCCGAGGAGCGGGTGCGGGTGTTCCGCCTGGCCTGGGACTTCGTAGGCAGCGCGCTCGCCAGCCGCAACGAACAGTACGAGCGCTTCTACCTCGCGTCCGGCCCGCGCAATCGCCAGATCCACGAGATGTTCTTCGATCAATCGCGGGCGAACCGCCTGGTTGACCAGTTCCTCACCGTCGAACCGCAAGACGAAACAGATGGAGGCGAGTCGTGCCCGAAGGCCGCGTGAACGTCGCAGGGGTGGAGGTCTCCACCGATCACTATATCGACGGCCGCCGAGTGGCCTCGAAAGAGCGCTTCCTCGACCGCTCGCCGGTGGACGGCTCCGCGCTCGCCGAGGTCTCGGCAGGCGGCGCGGCGGAAGCCGACATGGCCGTGGACGCGGCGCGCCGGGCCTTCCCTGCCTGGGCGGCGCTTGGGCCCGAGGGCCGCGCGCCAATCCTGCGCCGCTTCGCCGAGGGCATCCAGGCGCGCGTCGCCGAGCTCTCGGCCGTGGAGACGATCGATAATGGTTCGCTGCTGAGCGGCAACCAGCACCGCGTCGTCCCGCGCGCGGCGTTGAACATCTCCTATTTCGCCGAGCATGCGCTGACCTTGGGCGGGCACACCATCGACTCGCCCGAGGTCGTCAACCACGTCCGCTACGATGCGGCCGGCGTGGCCGTGCTGGTGACGCCCTGGAACGGGCCGTTGATGCTGACGACCTGGAAGGTCGGTCCAGCCCTGGCCGCGGGCAACACGATCGTGGTGAAGCCGCCCGAATGGGCCCCGCTCACCGGCTCGCTCCTGGCCGACATCGCCGAGACGGCCGGCGTCCCGGCCGGTGTTCTCAACGTGGTGCAGGGCATCGGCGAAGAGGCGGGCGCCGCGCTCACGCAACATCCGGACATCGATCGGATCAGCTTTACGGGCTCCACGGACACGGCCCAGCTCATCGGCGCGGCCGCCGCACGCAGCATCACACCGGCGAGTATGGAGCTGGGCGGGAAGTCGCCCTTCATCGTCTGCGCGGACGCGGACCTGAAGGCCGCGGCGCAGACCGTGGCGAGCCAGTATATCAACGCGGGTCAGGTCTGCCTGGCCGGCACACGAGTGCTTGTTGAAGAGAAGATCGCCGATGACTTCCTCGGCCAGGTGCGCGAAGCCGTCGCCCATATGACGGTGGGCGACCCGCGTGATCCCGCAACGCGCGTAGGCCCGTTGATCCATCCGGAGCACTTCGAGCGCGTGCAGGGCTTCGTGGACCGGGCCCGCAAAGAGGGAGTCGATATCCTCTGGGGCGGCGATCGGCACAACCAGGGCGAGCTCTACTTCCAGCCGACCCTGATCGCCGGCGCGCGGCGCGACCAGGAGATCTTCCAGTCCGAGGTCTTCGGCCCGGTGCTGACCTGGAACACCTTCCGCAGCGACGACGAGGTGATCGAGGTCGCCAACGCCACCAAGTACGGCCTTGCGGCCACCCTGTTCACGGGGGACGAGGACCGCGCGATGCGCATCGCGTCGGGCGTCGTCGCCGGCACGGTCTGGGTGAACTGCTTCTTCATCCGTGAGCTCGCCGCCCCCTTTGGCGGTTCGCGCAACTCCGGCATCGGCCGGGAAGGCGGCGCCTGGAGCTTCGACTTCTACTGCGACATCAAGAACATCGCGGTCCGCAAGGGCTCGTTCGTCCACTCGGGAGACGGTCATGGGTGAAATCGTTGGCGCGGCGGTGGTCTGTCACCAGCCGGGCGTCATGGCGCCAAAGCCAATCCGTGAGCGGATGGGCGGTGGTGTGGACACGAGCATGGTCGAAGGCTTCGGCAAGCTCCGCCAGGCGATCGACGCCGTCAGCGGCGACACGCTGGTGATCTTCGACACCCACTGGTTCACCACGGTCGAGCACATCGTGGCGGGCCGGGAGCGCTTCGAAGGCGTCTACACCTCCGAGGAGCTGCCAAATCTGATCAAGGATCATCCGTACAACTTTCCCGGGGCGCCGGATCTGGCCGCGGCCGCCGAGGTGGTGGGCAAGGAACGCGGCGTGCCCGTGCTCAACGCCACCAACAAGC
This sequence comes from Caulobacteraceae bacterium, assembly GCA_965277425.1. Classification (GTDB taxonomy): domain Bacteria; phylum Pseudomonadota; class Alphaproteobacteria; order Caulobacterales; family Caulobacteraceae; genus Poindextera. Next base: position 1,572,549 of record CBDICR010000007.1, on the reverse strand, counting down.
ATCTGCACCTGCACTATCCGACGCTGAACCTGGTCCACTACCTGGGCAGCGACCTGAAGGTGATGCCGGTCGGCGTCTGCCAGTCGGCCGAGGCGCACAACTTTCTCGACTTCGGGGATGTAGTCGCCGAGGCGGTTGGCCGGATCGAGGGGCGGGTCGTTCTGCTGGCCTCCGGCGGGATGAGCCATACCTTCTGGCCCCTTGATGTCATCCGCCAGCATGTCGCCTACACGCCGGAGAACGTCCGCACGGGGGAGGCGCGGGCGATGGACGAGCGCATCCTCAAGCTCTGGAGCTCAGGCGACCACGCCGCCGTCACCTCGCTCTATCCGGAGTACCAGCAGCACAATCCCGAGGGGTTTTTCGGGCACTATTTGATGATGCTCGGCGCCTTGGGCGGCCCCGAATGTCGGGCTTCGGGCCGGCAGATGTCCGAGTACGAAAACGCCACCGGCACGGGCCAGGCGCATGTCTGGTTCGACGTGCTCGAACCGGCGCCGGCGCGCTCGGCGGCTTGAGCCAAAGGCCGCGCGGCGATGGATCCGAAGACAGACCTCGGCGGCTACCGGCAAGCCCTGGGGCGGTTCCCCACCGGCGTCGCCTTTGTCGCCGCGCGGGCGGCGGATGGGAGGTCGGCCGGGCTGCTGATCAACTCGTTCACCTCCGTGTCGCTGGCGCCGCCCCTGGTGCTTTGGTGCCTCGGGCTTGGCGCCAGCACCCGTCCCGTCTTCGCCGCCGCCTCAGCCTTCGCGGTGAGCATCCTTTCGGAGGATCAGCGCTCGCTTCTGAGCACGCTGTCTCGGCCGCTTGAACATCGGCTGCAGAACGTGCCGATCCGTGAAGGCCTGGGGGGCGCGCCGGTGATCGAAGCCGCGGCGGCCGTGTTCGAGTGCTCGATCGTGACCGTGACGCGCGCCGGCGACCACGAGCTCTTCCTCGGCCAGGTCGAGCACTTCGAGCGACGCGAAGGCCCGCCGCTCGCCTATCTGGCCGGCCAGTATGGGCGTGTGCATGTCGCCGCCTGAAGAATTTGAAAAAAGCAGGGAGTGAAGACCGTGTCAGTGCTCAAAGGCCCTCGTGAGGAATGGCGGCGGATCCTGTTCGAAGGCGCACCGCAGTGGGTCAAGCCGCAGGGCGAACGGCTCAGGCTGGGGGATGGCCGCACCACGCCGGAGGTGGAAGCGATCTACCTGGCGCCGTGCGATCCGACGAAGATCATCTGCATCCACCTCAACTACGAGTCCCGGCGGGTGGAATTTCACGCGCCGCCGCTGACGACCCCGACCTATTTCCAGAAGCCGGTGACGGCGCTTAACGCGCACCGCGGCAAGCTCAATCGGCCAGCCAACTGCCAGTACCTCAACTACGAGGGCGAGATCGCCGCCATCATCGGCAAGCCCATGCGCAACGTCTCGCGTGACGAGGTCTGGGACTATCTGGCGGGTTTCGCGCCGGCGAACGATGTGGGCGCACAGGACTTTCGGGACACCGACGCCGGCTCGATGCTGCGGGTCAAAGGCCAGGACGGCTTTTGTCCGATCGGTCCGGGCATCGTCCGCGGCGTCGATATCCGCGAGTCGCGGGTGCGGACCTACATCAATGGCAAGGTCGTGCAGGATGGGCCGGTGTCGGAGATGACCTTCGACATCGCCTACATCATGGCGGACCTATCGCGGCACATCACCTTTCTGCCGGGCGACGTCGTCCTGACCGGCACGCCGGCAAACTCCCGGCCGATGCAGCCGGGCGACGTGGTGGATGTCGAGGTGACGGGAATTGGCCGGCTGTCGAACACCGTGCAGGAGGTTCCCGCGCCCCTTCATCAGATCGGACACCAGCCGACCGACACGGAGGGCGTCCGCCGCGTAGCCCTGGGCCAGTTCGGCCGCGACACGCCCGCGCCGGCCAGGGCGTGAGACCGGAAGCCATAAGCAAAAGGAGCTCTTCAATGGTTCAGGTAACCGAGCTGGGCTACATGGGAATCGGCGTCAGCAGCCTCGCCGCGTGGAAGTCCTATGCGGCGGATATCCTCGGACTCGAGGTGGTCGATGAGGGGTCGCAGCGCGCCTGGCTGCGCATGGACTATCAACATCATCGCCTGTTCCTCGACGAGGACGGGTCAGACGATCTGACCGTCCTCGGACTGCGGGTCGCGGGGCCCGAGGAACTGATCGCGATGCAGCGGCAATTGAGCGAAGCCGGCGTCGCGGTTCGGCAGGGTTCGGCGGCGGAGGCGGACGATCGCCGGGTCCTGGAGCTGATCAAGCTTGAAGACCCCGCCGGCGTGCCGCTCGAGATCTTTCACGGGCCCCAGGTGGAGTACGACCGCCCGTTCCATCCGGGACGGCGCATGCACGGCCGGTTCAAAACCGGCCCGGGCGGTCTGGGTCACTGCATCATCCGCGACGCTGGACTGAAGACAAGCTGCCAGTTCTACCGTCTGCTCGGCATGCGAGGCGGCGTTGAGTACAGGATGCCCACCGGCGCTCCGCGCCCGCATGAGCTGGCCTTCATGCACTGCAACGAGCGTGACCACTCCATCGCCTTTGGGCTGCCGACCGAGAAGCGCATCAACCACGTCATGTTCGAGGTCGAGCATTTCGACGATGTCGGGCTGGCCCATGAGGTCGTGACCGCGGCCAAGGTGCCGATCGCGATCACGCCCGGCCGGCACGCCAACGACCAGATGTACTCGTTCTACTTCATGAACCCGTCCGGCTTCATGTGTGAGATCGGCTGGGGCGCCCGGCCGGCGACCCACCAGAGCGAATACTACGCGCGCGATTCCTACGGTCATAAGTTTCAGGCCTCGGAGCCCGCTCCGCAGCCGATCAAGTCGGCGGCGGAGTAGGGGGCCGAGGCACCCCTGTTCCAAGCGGATCGGGGGCGGATCCACTGCGGCACAGCACCGTCGCGCGGCGCGGATCACAAGGCGCGCGCGGCGTGAATGACTGCGTCGGAATGAGATTATGCGGTGCGTCGTACAAGTTTGGCAACAGTGTTGCCAAACCGATGCCGAACGATGCTTCGCTCTCCATGAGGACATCGCGGCCGACGCTTCTTCAAGCTAACTCTGATTGGCACGAATTCAACTGATGAGTTCGGCTATCGTGACCTAAATCATCGGCCAAACCGATGTTAGTCATCCGAACTATCTATTTCCCAGGGGTCGCCGTCCTATCTAGATTTGCGGCTGGGAAACAGGGTTGGGGCGCGAACCCAGGTCGCGCGGCCGAGCCTGATCATGACCCGAGGGGGTCGCCGAAGCACTGCGCAAGAGGTGCGGGCAGGGGGGAAAAGATGGCGGGTTGTGGGTTGAAGGCGTTGTGCTGTGGCGTGGCGGGGATCGCCCTCATGTCATCGGCGGCTGCGCGGGCGCAGCAAGCGCCGGCGGACAACAAGACGGCGCTTCAGGAGGTCGTCGTCACCGCCACGCGGCAGGCGACCAACCTCCAGAAGACCCCGATCGCCGTCACGGCGTTGTCGGGGCAAGCGCTGAGGGACCGCGGCGTTGCGACGCTGCTTGACGTCAGCGCCTTCGTCCCGAGCCTTTCGATCGGTAGCCGCTCGGGCACATCCACCGAGAACGGCGCCGTGGCGATCAGGGGCATGGGGGTGGACGCGACGGCGTCATCGGCCGCCGTGGGCATCTATGTTGACGAGGTCTATTTCCCCTCTGGGCCCGGCAATCTGCTCGGTCTGTTCGACGTCAACCGGGTCGAGGTGCTGCGGGGTCCGCAAGGGACATTGTTTGGGCGCAACACGATCGCCGGCGCCATCCAGTATGTGACCAACGAGCCGGAGAATCGGTTCGGCGGATACCTTGATGTCATCGGCGGCAGTTACAATCGCGCGGATATCCAGGGCGCCCTGAACATCCCAATCGGCGATACATTTGCGCTGCGGATATCGGGTGCGTCGACGCAGGAGGGCGGGTTTGTCCACGATGACTACGCGGACATCGAGCGCGGCGCGGATCGCACCGATGAAGCGCGCCTGAAGGCGCGATGGACCCCCAACGACCGGCTAACGGTCGATCTCAAGGGGCAGTACATCCACGAAAGCACCAATGGACGCGCTGTCCTCGTCTCTGGCGTTAACCCCAACGCTGAGTTTGTCGGCTTGGCTCAGCTGTTCGGGGAGACGCAACCCCTGAACAACAGCTACCTCTCGACCGGTCATTACAATACGCCAGGATTCAACGCGCCAGATTATTTCCATTTCAACTATTCAGAAGTGCAGGCTATAGTCCAGTATAAGCTAACAGACTCGATCAATATAAAGTCGATTACCTCATATTCGCTATCTCTCGATCGGCTGGCGCAGGATTTCGACGACACGCCGCTTTCGATCCTGTCGGCCCTGCCGGCGCATGACAACATCGCGGTGTTGACGCAGGAGATCCAGCTCACCGGCGCGAGCCTGGCCGATCGCCTGCATTGGACCGTTGGCGGCTATCTGTACGACAGCAACGAACGCCAGGATCCAGGCCAGGCGATCGTTCTCGGCTTTGGCCCCCCGAGTTACCCGTATGGGAATCCGGCGACCGACGTGCTGGCGAGTGCGGTCTACGGGCAGGCGACCTACAAGCTGACCCAGCAGCTATCGCTGACAGCCGGGGTTCGCTACTCGAACGAAACCAATACGGGATGGCTGATCGGTCAGACGCCGCATGTGTCGGCCACCTTCACCAATACATCGCCGCAGGTGGGCGTCAATTTCCAGGTGGACCCGGACATCCTGCTCTATGTGAAGGCTTCGGAAGGTTTTCGCGCCGGCGGCATCACGCCGAACGCCGCCCTGCCGGGCGGTGGGCTCGCCTTTGGGCCCGAGACGGCCTGGACCTACGAAGCCGGCGCGCGGATGCAGTTCCTCGACAACCGGCTCCGCGTCAATCCGACCGTCTTCCTGACCGACTGGAACGACATCCAGTTCAACGTCTTGATTCCAACGCCAACGACGGTCGTCGCGGCGACGCAGAACGCCGGCAACGCCCAGATCCAGGGCTTCGAGCTGGAAAGCCAGTTCGCCGTCACCGACCGGCTGTCGCTGAACGGCTCGCTGTCGCTTCTCGAGGGCCACTACACGCGCGTGGGAGATCTCACCCGGGCCATCTATCCGTTCGGCTACCTCGCCTCGTTCCCGAACCCTGTGACCGGGCTTGTTCTCCCAGGGTCGGTTGTCAACCTGCCGAATCTCACGCTGAAGTCGCCGCTGCAGCGCCTGCCGCCGGTCAAATTCGCCGTGGGGGCAACGTACAGCCAGCCTCTGCCGGACGGCGCCAAGCTCGTTGGAAGTCTGGACTATTCCTGGACGGACAAACAGAGCAGCGCGGTCACCATCGACGACGCCGTTGAACTGCCGGCTTACGGGCTGCTGAACGGACGGATCGAGTACGACGAGCCGCGCGGCCGCTGGAGCGTGGCGGCTTTCGCCACCAACCTCACGGACGCGTTCTATCTCGTCGGCGGCGTCGATTTCGCCAAAGGCTACACGGTCGGGACCACGGAGCTCGACCCGGGCCGGCCTCGCGAGTTCGGCGTCGAGCTGCGGACGCACTTCTAACGATCGGACAAGGCCGTAGGCGGGTCAGGAACACAGGGGCGCGAGGCATTCCTTCACCACCGTCCTTAGCCAGACATGTTCCTGGGCGTCGTGATGGATCGGCGCCCAAAACATGCCTGTGTTGAATCCGGTTTCCTCGCCAGACAGTTCGATCGCCACGAGCGGCAATACCTCGCCTAGCCGCGCCACAAGGGACGCGGGCGCCCTGGCGACCGTCGCTGACCCAGCGGCCAGAAGGACAGCGTCGGTGAATTGCGGTGTGCTGACCTGTGACGTCCAGTCCAGGCTTGGGAGCCCTGTCACCACCCTGGCGTCTCGTTGGGGCGAGGTGAAACTGACATCGTAGTTAAGACTCGGGAACTCAAGCAAATCCGCCGAGCTGACGCGCTCGCGCGAAATCAGGGGATGGTCCTTAGCAACCGCCGCCACGATACGGTCTCGGAAAAGCTGCCCATACTTCAAGTTCGGCCAGAGATCGAAATTCCCACAGACCGCCAGATGGATGCCGGAGTCCTGCATCCAGTCGGGAAGGTTGACGGGTACATCCACGAAGCGGACACGGATGCCCGGCGCTTCCTCCCGAAGCCGGGTCAAGAGCGGCCCGCTCAGGAGCAGTACAAGATAGTCCGGAGCTGCGACGGTGAAGCCATTGCTGGCGGTCGCGGGATCGAAGCGCTCCGGCTGGAACAGCTGTTCGATCTGTCCGCAGATCTCGTCCAGCTGCTTGCGCATCCTCACCGCCCGCGGCGTCAGGCGCATCGAGCGGCCGACGCGGACGAGCAGCGGGTCATCCAGGAGTTCGCGCAGGCGCGACAGGGCGCCGCTCATAGCCGGCTGGGAAAGGCCGACCTGTTCGGCGGCTCTCGCGACGCTCTCTTCCCTCAACAGCGCCTGAAGAATCGGGATCAGATTCAGATTGATCGAACGAACTGACACATCTGACCTCCCGGTTTCTGATGCGTAGGTTACATCGGCCAGGACGATGCACAAGTTCGGATATATCGATTTTCCTGATTGTCCGCGGCGCGATACCTTTCCGGCAAATAAGCCTGCGTTCGGGAGGAACCATGCCGCGTCTCTTGCATATCCAGTCCAGCCCCAATCTCACCAACTCGATCACCAGGGCCCTCTCCGAAAGGTTCGTGGAGACTTGGACAAGCAGCCACGCCAACGTCGAGGTCGAGGTTCTGGATCTGGCGACCGATCCGCTTCCGCATTTCGGCGCGGCGAGCCTGGCGGCGGGCATTCTTTCAGTCGAAGAATACCCGCCTGAAACGCGTGAAGCGGTGGCGCTCTCGGACAGGCTGATCACGCAGCTCGAGGCGGCCGACATCCTCGTTATCGCCGCGCCGATGATCAATTTCACGATCTGCACCCAGCTGAAGGCGTGGTTCGACTATGTGACGATCGTCGGACGCACCTTCCAATATTCGGCCCCTGGCGTGGCCAAGGGACTTTTGTTCGGCAAGAAGGCCTTCGTGATCGAGGCCCGCGGTGGCGACTACAAAGACCTGCCGTTCAGCGCGTTCGACTTCCAGGAGCCGCTGCTGCGCATGCTGCTCATGTTCATGGGTGTCTTCGACGTGTCGTTCATCCGCGCGGAGGGCGTGCGCCAACGGGTCGACGAAGCGTTCGACATCATCCGCAACGCCGAGGCGATTGTCGCTCGGCTGGCCGCTTGAGCCCTCTGACATTGGAGGCGGACATGGACGCTCAGATCAAATCCTTCCCGAGGCCGGCCAGGCGCGAGAGCCTGTCGGAGCGCATCCGGCCACACCTGGCGGTGATCGCTAAGCGCGCCGCGGCGACCGAGGCGGCCCGCACCGTTCCGGCCGAGAACATCGAACTCATTCGGGAGGCGGGGTTCGTCCGCGCGTTGCTGCCCGCCGCTCTTGGAGGCGACGAGCGCGATCTCTGGGACTACTGCGATGGCGTCAGGACCCTCGCGAGCGCCTGCCCCTCGACGGGATGGGTGACCGGCGTGCTCAACGTGCACCAGGCCGCGCTACCGCACTACGACACCTCCGTGCAGAAAGAGATCCTGGCCACCGGTCCCGATACGATCATCTGCTCGTCGGGGTCACCGGCCATCAAGGCGAAGCTAGCGGACGGCGGCATTATCGTCTCGGGCAAGGGGCGTTGGTCGAGCGGGTGCGACCACGCCGAGTGGGCCGTGGTCGGTGTCAAGGTCCCAGACACCAGCGACTCCGAATATCCGGAGCGACGCTATCGCGACTTCCTGTTCATGGCGCACCGCAGCGAATACGTCATCGACGACACTTGGTACTCCACCGGCATGCGAGGCAGCGGGTCCAAGGACCTGGTCTTCGACAAGCTGTTCGTCCCCTCCCGTCGCATGGAGCTGATGGACGCGGTGATGTTCAACTACAGCCACGGCGCGGGCACGGTGGACAGCTGGATCAGCCGCGTGCCGTTCCCGCTGCTGTTCGGCGTGTTTCTGCCGGCGATCGCGCTCGGCTGCGCCGACGGCATGGTGGCCGAGTTCACCAAGCGCCAGCGCTCGCGCAAGAACGCCTACACTGGGGCGCAGGGCATCCTGAACCCCGCCGGCTATATGCGATTGGCGGAGTCGGTGCATGAGCTGGAATCGCTGTCGGTTTACTACCGGTATCTGCTGGACGTCATGCAGCGACACGGGGAGCAGGGGGAGCGCCTGACCGAGGCCAAGTTCCTCGAGATGCAGACCAAGTTCCCGTTTATCACCACGCGGGCCGGCCACGTCATCGATCGGCTGTTCGAGGGCGCCGGCTCCAGCGCGATCGCCGACTTCAATCCTATGCAGCGATTTTGGCGGGACGGTCACACCGTCCGCCTCCATACGGGCTCGGACTACGACCAGGGCCTGCAACATCACGGGCGCAACCTGCTGGGCCTGGCGCCCACGCCGGACCTGTAATCGAGGCGAGATGGTGCAAGTCGTTGGCCGATAGCAACTTGAGCGTTGCGCGCCGTTGGTCAATTTTCCGCGACGACTAGAACTCCCCGGTCGGAGCGTTACTGTCGACCGAGCACCTAAGTGCTCGGTCGACTATTTTATTGGGTGCTCAGGTTAGGGTGCTATCGGATTTTAACCGCGCAACCAGGTAGGCGCACGCGTCCCAGCTTCTCCCCGAGCAAGTCCATGCTGTATGCCTTCGATCGGCCAGGCGCGCGTCCCACGCCTTTCATGTCCTGAACATGCAGATCGACGAGGTCCGAGAATGTGCTCACACCCTCGAGCTTGCGAGGAATTGGCCTGCGCCCCACGTCCAGGTCGCGCTCGACGCGTCGCGCCCAGGCTTCGGCGTCTTTGCGCAGGCTGAAGGTCTCGCTTAGGTATTGGCCCTTGCGGCGGACTTGGACACGCCAGCGGCCGGACTTTTGCTTCAGGATCGTCGCCATCTTTTTTGCGTGCAAAACGGGTGCAGTGAGCGATCGAAGTCTGGCGAACGGGGTCGTAGAAGGTCGCAGAATGGCGGGCCAGGACATCGAACTATGATGTTGAAAGATAACGATAGTCCGTTGAAAAAACAGCATCATTTACTTTGTATTGCACCTATGATGGACTGGACCGACCGGCATTGCCGGCGGTTGCATCGGTCGCTGTCGGCGCACGCGCGGCTCTATACCGAGATGCTGACCGCCCAGGCGGTGATCCGTGGCGATCGCGCTAAGCTGCTGGCGGGCGATGCGGCGGACCGGCCGGTGGCGCTGCAGCTTGGCGGGGCCGATCCGGCGCGGCTCGCCGAGGCGGCGCGGATCGGCGAGGGGTTCGGCTATGACGAGATCAACCTGAATGTCGGCTGTCCCTCCGATCGCGTGCAGAGCGGCCGGTTCGGCGCCTGCCTGATGCGCGAGCCTGAATTGGTGGCCGATTGCATGGCCGCGATGATGGCCGCCGTGAGCGTGCCCGCGAGCGTCAAATGCCGGCTGGGCGTCGATGACCAGGCGGCCGAGGAGGGCCTGTTCCGCCTGGTCGAGGTCTGCGCAGCGGCTGGAGTCACGACCTTTGTCGTGCATGCGCGCAAGGCCTGGTTGCAGGGGCTGTCGCCGAAAGAGAACCGAGACATCCCACCGCTGGATTATGGGCTGGTCTATCGGCTGAAGGCCGAACGGCCCGAACTGACCGTCGTCATCAATGGCGGGATCGACTCGCTCGACGAGGCCCAGGCGCACCTGCGCCACGTCGATGGGGTCATGCTGGGCCGCGCCGCCTATCACGAGCCCGGCCTGCTCGGCGCGGTCGATCGGCGCTTCTTCGATCCCGGCGCGCCCGAGGTGGACGGGCTCGAGGCGGTGGAGCGCTACCGCGCCCACATCGCGCGCGAGCGGGCGCGCGGAACCGGTCTGCACAGCCTGATCAAGCCCATGCTCGGCCTCTTTCACGGCGCGCCCGGCGCGCGGGCCTGGCGGCGGATCCTGACGGTGGAGTCGACCGCGCCGGGGGCTGGGCTGGAGGTGGTCGATCGGGCGCTCGAGGCGCTGCGCGCCGCGGCCGAGCGCCGGTTGGCGCTGGTCTAGGGCCTCAGGATCAACGCGCTCTGGGTCGCCTCGAACTGGCTCAGCCGGCCCAGATAGGTCATGCCGAGCAGCGAAGTCTTCAGGCCGCTTTCGATGACATAGGCGTCGACATTGTCCACCTCGGCGCCGGCGACGGCGACGGTGGCGAGCTTGACCTGGGCGGCGCGCGCCTGGCCGCTCGCGGTGGTGACGGTATAGGCATAGTTCAGCGTCTTGGGGTCGAAGCCCAGCCGCAGGGCGTCGTCGGGCGTCAGGGCCACGGCGCTGGCGCCGGTGTCGACCAGGAAGCGCACCTCCTCGCCATTGACCGCGGCCTCGGCCCAGTAATGGCCGTCCTCGGCCTTGACCACCGAGGCGGCCTCGCCGGTGGCCGGGGCGGCGTCGCTCTGGACCGGCGCGATCGCGGTTTCCGCCTGCCGCAGCGGCGGGGCGGGATGGTCGCGCGAGAGCGAGATCACCGCCTCGGCGCTGGCCGCGGCGGAGACCGCGCCGATCATGGCGATCGCGGCCAGCCTCAACATATCGACACCCCGCCATAATGGCTCTGTCAGGCCGTTTCTCGACCCCTTGGCGGGACTATGCGTCAGGACCGGTTTGCAACCGGTGAATCAGCCGGGCCGCGCCTGGCTCTCGGCGCGGATGCGCTCGCCGCGGGCCGGCAGGGCCTGCATGATGGCCTGGCGTTCGGCGTCGGTGAGCCGGCTCCAGCCGGCGATCTCCGGCAGGGTGCGGTAGCAGCCGACGCAGTGGCGGCTGCGGCCATCGACCATGCAGACCCGCAGGCAGGGGCTGGCGATCGGAGCGGGCGCTGTCGACGGCATGGATGACTTGTCGCGCTTTTGCCGGCCGGACGGCAAGATGGAACGACCTGGCGCAGCCAGCTTTCGAGTCGGACGTCGGGGGAGCACCGGACAGTATGGAATCGACGATCCTGGAGCCGGGGGCGAGCTGTTGGCGGATCGAGCGGGCGCACCGCGCCACCTTCCTGGTCGATGGCCAGGACTATTTCGGAGCCGTCCGCCTGGCCTTGGCGAACGCGCAAAACTCGGTGCTGCTGCTGGGCTGGGGGTTCGATCCGCGCACGCGGCTGCAGCCGGACGGGAGTGAAACCGGCCACGAGGCGGACGGGATCGGCCAGATGTTGCTGGACCTGGAGAAGCGGCGCCCGGGCATCGATATCCGTGTGCTGATCTGGCGGTCGGCCCTGCCGATCGCCGCCTCACAGCAATTCTTCCCGCACCGGGCGCGGGCCTGGTTCGCCGACACGCCGATCCATTTCCGCCTGGACGACGCCACGCCGCTGGCCGGCTGCCATCACCAGAAGGTGGTGGTCATCGACGACGCCGTCGCCTTCTGCGGCGGGGCGGACTTCGGCGTCGACCGCTGGGACAGCCCGGCGCACCTGGACACCGACACGCGGCGTCTGGATCCCAGCTATAGCGTGCACCCGCCCCGGCACGAGGTGGGCATGATGGTCGATGGCCCCGCCGCGCGCGCGCTCGGCGATCTCGCCCGCGAGCGTTGGCGGCGGGCCACGGACGAGGTGGTCGCGCCGCCGCCGCCGGCGCAGGCCGATCCCTGGCCGACGGCCATCGCGCCCGACATCGCCGACACGGCCGTCGCTATCGTGCGCACCGAGCCGGCCTGGGCCGACCGGCCCATGGTCGACGAGTGGAAGCGGCTGACCCTGGCCTCCATCGCCCGCGCGCGGCGGACGATCTATCTTGAGAACCAGTATTTCACCTCGCCGGTGATCGCCGAGGCCCTGGCCCAGCGCCTGACCGAGCCGGACGGCCCGGAAGTCGTGCTCATCTCGGCCGAGCACAGTCCCAGCTGGTTCGACCGCATGACCATGGACCGCACCCGCACCCTGGTCCTGCGCCGCCTGCACCAGGCCGACGTTTTCGGCCGCTTTCGCGCCTATCACCCAGATACGAGCGCGGGGCGGCCGATCATCGTGCACGCCAAGCTCGCCATCACCGACGACAGCCTGGTCCGGATCGGCTCGGCCAATCTGAACAACCGCTCGTGCGAGCTCGACACCGAGTGCGAGCTGGCCATCGAAGCCGCCGACGAGGCGACGGCCGTTGCGATCGAGCGTCTACGCGACCGGCTGGTCGGCCACTATCTCGGCCGGCTGTCGCAGGACGTCGCGACCGCGATCACCCGGCACGGCGGGCTGATCGCGGCGATCGAGGCGTTGAACCGGCACGGCCGGCTCAAGCCCATCCTGCCGTTGAAGATGGGCGCCTTCACCAGCCTGATCGCCGCCTATCATCTTGGCGATCCCGTCGGCGTCGACGACGCCTGGCGGCCATGGCGTCGTAAGCAGGTGCTGGACGCCGAGGTGCAGGCGGTGGTGCGCGGCGAGGCGCCCTAGCTCTAGCGTTTCAGCTCGAAGTCCATCACCAGCGGCAGGTGGTCGGACGCGATGCGGGTCAGGGGATCGTAGGGCGCATCGATGGCGGTGACGCCGATATCCGGCGTGACGAATACATGATCGATCCGCAGCATCGGGAAGGCGGACGGAAAGGTCGAGGTCGCCCGGCGGGTCGGCGCGAGCCGCCGGGCGTCCTTCAGCCTGGCCGCCAGGGTGCGATAGACGATGGAGGCGCCGGTGGCGTTGAAATCGCCGAGCAGGATGGTGGGCGCCGTGCAGTCGGCGCGGCCCAGCCAGGCCGGGCCGGCCAGGGCGGCGGCCTGGCGGCGTTGCTCGTGCGGCACCAGGCCCAGATGGGCGGTGATGATCTGCACCTCGACGCCCTCGACATCGACCGCGATCCACAGGGCCCCGCGCGGTTCGACCTGCACGCGTCCGTTCAGGCCGGGCAGGGCGCCGGCCTTGACCAGCCGCTCGGGATAGGAGGTCAGGATCGCATCGCCATACTGCTCCTCCTCGACCCGCAGGGCGGCGTTGAAGTGGCAGGCCATGTCCAGGCCGCGCGCGATCTCATGCGCCTGGTCGACGCCGCCGCTGCGCGCGCGCCCGACATCGAGTTCCTGCAGGGCCACGATGTCGGGCTCCATCGCGGCGATCACCTCGACGATGCGGCGCACATGCAGCTGGCGGTCCGTGCCGATGCAGCCGTGAACATTGTAGGTCAGGATGCGGGGCATGGCCGCCCTGACGTTGACGCTAACGTCATGATTGCGCGCCCGCGCCGGGGCCTTATCATTGTAGACCGGCCTGGAGACGACGCATGGACCTCGATTTTTCGCCTGAAGACCTCGCCTTCCGCGAGGAGGTTCGCGCCTTCATTGATCAAAACTATCCCGACCACCTGCGGGGAAAGCAGATCAACGAAGATTCGTTCCAGAAGGAAGACTACATCGCCTGGCATCGAATCCTGGCGGAAAAAGGCTGGATCGCGCCGAGCTGGCCGAAGGAATTCGGCGGTACGGGCTGGACCCCGACCCAGAAATACATCTGGTCGGAGGAACTGGCCCGCGCCGACACCGTGCCGATCCTGCCCTTCGGCATCGCGATGGTCGCGCCGGTCATCTATACCTTCGGCTCGCCCGAGCAGAAGGCCCGCTTCCTGCCGCCGACCTACAGCGGCGACATCTGGTGGTGCCAGGGCTATTCGGAGCCGGGTTCGGGCTCGGACCTGGCCTCGTTGCGCACCCGCGCCGTGCGCGAGGGCGACCACTATATCGTCAACGGCCAGAAGACCTGGACGACCTACGCCCAGTACGCCGACTGGGGCTTTTTCCTGGTCCGCACCGATCCGGACGTGAAGCCGCAGGCCGGGATCAGCTTCCTGCTCATCGACATGAAGTCGCCCGGCGTCACGGTGCGCCCGATCATCACGCTCGGCGGCGAGCATGAGGTCAACGACGTCTTCCTCGACAACGTCAAGGTGCCGGTCGACCAGCGCATCTTCGAGGAAAACCAGGGCTGGACCGCGGCCAAGTTCCTGCTCGCCAACGAGCGCTCGGGCATCGCCGCCGTCGCCCGCTCCCGGCGCGGCATCGAGCGGGTGCGCGATATCGCCTCGACCGAACTGGGCGACGATTCCGCGCCGCTGCTGAAGGATCCGCTGTTCAAGCGCAAGGTCGCCGAGCTGGAGATCGACCTGCTGGCGCTGGAATATACCGAGCTGCGCACCCTGGCGGCCGAAAGCGCCGGCAAGGGGCCGGGGCCGGAATCCTCGCTCCTGAAGATCAAGGGCACCGAGATCCAGCAGCGGGTGAACGAGTTGGCGCTCGAGGCCGCCGGCCACTATGGCGCGCCCTATTTCCGCGGCTTCCCCGCCGGCGACAACCGCTATCCGATCGGCCCCGACTACGCCCACGACACCGCGCCGAGCTATTTCAACGGCCGCAAAACCTCGATCTACGGCGGCTCCAACGAGATCCAGCGCAACATTATCGCCAAGATGGTGCTGGGATTGTGAGCGCAGGAGAGGGCGGCGCGCACTCAAAGCCCCTTCCCCCTCGCGGGGAAGGGGTTGGGGATGGGGGCGCCGACGCCAGCGTTGGTGATTTTTCTGGAGCGTCGAAGGGGACTAGCCGGAGATGTCGGCGCGACGCCCCCACCCCTAGCCCCTCCCCGCGAGGGGGAGGGGAACAGCTCAGCAGCCTTCCGCGGTCTGGGGGTCAAGCCGCCGCCGGGTTTATGAACGCAGCAAACGGCGGCGCGCACTCAAAGCCCCTTCCCCCTCGCGGGGAAGGGGTTGGGGATGGGGGCGCCGACGCCAGCGTTGGTGATTTTTCTGGAGCGTCGAAGGGGACTAGCCGGAGATGTCGGCGCGACGCCCCCACCCCTAGCCCCTCCCCGCGAGGGGGAGGGGAACAGCTCAGCAGCCTTCCGCGGTCTGGGGGTCAAGCCGCCGCCGGGTTTATGAACGCAGCAAACGGCGGCGCGCACTCAAAGCCCCTTCCCCCTCGCGGGGAAGGGGTTGGGGATGGGGGCGCCGACGCCAGCATTGGTGATTTTTCTGGAGCGTCGAAGGGGACTAGCCGGAGACGTCGGCGCGACACCCCCACCCCTGACCCCTCCCCGCAAGGGGGAGGGGAAGTGCTTTATGCGCCTCCCGCAGAGCCAAGCCTGGAGGTAAGGGCTCGACCGCGGCGCAGCGGAGCGATCCCGACATCTGAGCGCGGCGAACGGCTCGCGCCGCGTCTAAGGTCAGCCACCACCCCGGCAGAGAAAAAGCTCTGGGGCGCGCTACGACAGCTCGACCTGAACGGGACGCACTTCCGTCGGCAGGCGCCGTTCGGCCCGTACGTCGTCGATTTCATCTGCCACCGCGCTCGGCTGATCGTGGAGATCGATGGCGGTATTCACAAACACCCTGCCGTTATCGCGCGCGATGCCGAACGCGAGAACTGGCTCCGGTCGCGTGGCTATTCTGTGATCCGGATCACCAACCAGGACGCCCTGTTCGATCCCGCCGGCGTCGCTTCGCGCATCGCCGGTCTGATCTCGTCCAACACTCCCGCTTCAACCCTCCCGATCTAGGCCCTCCCGATGGATTTCAACTTCACCGAAGAACAGTCGATGCTGCGCGACACCGTCGCCAGCTTCCTCAATGACAAATACGATTTCGAGACGCGCAAGGCGATCGTGACGTCCGAGGCGGGCTGGCGGCCGGACTATTGGAAGGCCTTCGCCGAGGAACTTGGCATTCTCGGCGCGCCGTTTTCCGAAGACCTCGGCGGCCTCGGCGGCGGGCCGGTCGAGAACATGATCGTCATGGAGGCGTTCGGACGCGCCCTGGTGGTCGAGCCCTATCTCGGGACCGTGGTGATCGGCGGCGGCTTTCTCAAACACGCCGGCCATGCCCGCGCCGCCGAGCTGATCGGTGGGATCATCGCCGGCGAGGTCGTCACCGCCTTCGCCTATGCCGAGCCGCAGGGCCGCTACAACTGGGCCGACCTGAAGACGACGGCGAAAAAGGACGCCGCCGGCTATGTGCTCAACGGCCACAAGGCCGTCGTGGTCGGCGCGCCCTGGGCCACCCACCTGATCGTCACCGCCCGCACCGGCGGCGGCCAGCGCGAGGCGGACGGCGTCTCTGTCTTTCTGGTCGACAAGGCCGCCAAGGGCGTGGTCACGCGCGACTATCCCACCGTGGACGGCCAGCGCGCCTCGGAAGTCTATCTCGAGAACGTCTCCGTCCCGGCCGAGGCCCTGATCGGCGTGGCCGATGCGGGCCTGCCCCTGGTCGAGAAGGTGATGGACGAGGCGGCCGCGGCGGCCCTGGCCGAAGCCATGGGGGTCCTCGCCAAGCTGCACGAAGGCACGCTCGACTACACCAAGCAGCGCAAGCAGTTCGGCCAGCCGATCGGCGCCTTCCAGGTGCTGCAGCACCGCATGGTCGACATGTTCATCGCCGTCGAGCAGTCGACCTCGATCACCTATATGGCGACGCTGAAGCTGGACGAGCCCGACGACGAGCGGGCCAAGGCCGTTTCCGCCGCCAAGGCGCATGTGGGCAAGGCGTTGCGATTCACCGGCCAGAACGCCATCCAGCTGCACGGCGGCATGGGCATGACCGACGAGATGGCCATCGGCCACTACTTCAAGCGCGCCACCATCCTGGAAGGCCTTTTCGGCTCGGTCGATCACCACCTGCGCCGCTACGAGGCCCTGTCTTTCGATCGCGCTGCTTGAGTGGATTTTTCTAGATTATTCAACGACTTGAATGGTTCGTGCGCTAACGTGAGCCGCGTTGAGGCGCCGTATCGCCTTCAAGATTTGTTAATTTGTAGAGCCTTTTCAGCAACTTCTGCAGGGCCTTTTGCGACATAATGGTCCGAACCCGGACTTTTTTCTTGCATTTTGTCACAAGTCTGTCATAGTCACCCTCGACGCGCTGACGACTTACGAGGGCTGACCTTACGAAGCCGGCGACGCGTCTCTTTCTGGCAACCAAGCTGGTCAAGGAGACGCCGCTATGAACCAACTGAGCCTCAACACGGCCATCATGTCCTTCGCCTTCTCGGGCGTGCTTGCGCCGCATCCGCGTGGCTACGAAGCCCCGCGCCCGGCGACGCCCGCGCAACCGAAGAAGAAGTAGGCTTTTCGGCCCATCACGACGCAAGGCCCTCCGGAGCGATCCGGGGGGCCTTTTCGTTTCGGCCCCGGAGGGCGCTTTCGTTTCGACTTGTCGAGACGGCCGGTTTTTGCGCTTGTGCCGCCGCGACCTTCGGAAAGCGGAACGACCCATGACCCTTCTCACCCTGGAAAAGCGCGGCCACGTCGCGATCCTGACCCTGAATCGTCCGGAAAGTCTGAACGCGCTTGGCGCGCCGGGCGACGGCGATGCGGTCGCGGCGACCTGCGAAGCGGTGAACGGCGACCCGGAGGTGCGCTGCGTGGTGTTGACCGGCGCCGGCCGGGCCTTTTCCGCCGGCGGCGACGTCAAGGCGATGAAGGCGCGGGAAGGGGCCTTCGCCGGATCCGGCGTCGCCATCCGCGACGGCTATCGACGCAATATCCACCGCATCGTGCGGGCGATCTATGGGCTGGAGGTTCCGGCCATCGCGGCGGTGAACGGGGCGGCCATCGGCCTGGGCTGCGACGTGGCCTGCATGACCGACATCCGCCTGTGCGCCGACAATTCGCGCTTTGGCGTGACCTTCCTCAAGCTCGGCCTGGTCCCCGGCGACGGCGGCGCCTGGCTTTTGCCGCGCGCCATCGGTATGAGCCGCGCCGCCGAGATGCTGTTCACCGGCGACGTTATCGACGCCCAGACCGCGGTCGCCTGGGGCCTGGTCAGCCGGGCCGTTCCGGCCGAGACCCTGCTGGACGAGGCCGTGGCGTTGGCGAACCGGATCGCCGCCCAGCCGCCGCACGCGCTGCGCCTGACCAAGTCGCTGCTGCGCCAGGGCCAGTCGGCCTCCTATGACACGATCATGGAGATGTCGGCGGCCGCCCAGGCTATTTCGCACCTGACCGAGGACCATATGGAGGGCGTCGACGCCATCCTCGAAAAACGCGCCGCGGTGTTCAAGGGCGCCTGAGGGAGCCTGAGGGCGATTGACCCCACGTCCGGCTTGCCCAGCTCGCCGTCTGACTGTCTAACGTCCGTTTGAATTCTTAAATCCGGGAGAGAACGGCATGATCGGCGTTATCGCGACCTTGAAGGTCCAGGACGGCAAGGCCGCGGAGTTCGAGGCGATCTTCACCGACCTGGCCAAGCAGGTCAGGGCCAACGAGAAGGGCAATATCGCCTACGCCCTGACCAAGAGCCGCACCGACCCCAACACCTACAAGGTGCTCGAGCTCTATACCGACCAGGAGGCGCTGACCGCCCACGGCCAGAGCGACCATTTCAAGGCCGCCGGGCCGAAGATGGGGCCTTGCCTGGGCGGCCGGCCGGAGATCGAATATCTCGACGGCGTCTGAAGCTCGCAGCTCATCCAGTCAGTAGTTTTTCTGGACTGTCTATGCCGCGCCCGCGAGGCTAGCGTCGCGGGCGCATCTTTTCCCGCCTCTCGGAGCACGCCATGGCCGCCGACGCCCTCTTTCAACCCTTTACCTTCAAGGGGCTGAAGCTGCCCAACCGCGTCGTCATGGCGCCGATGACCCGCTCGCACTCGCCGGGCGGCGTGGCGACCGAGGACGTCGCCGCCTATTACCGCCGGCGCGCGGAGGGCCAGGTGGGCCTGATCATCTCCGAAGGCACGGGCCCGGCCCGGCCGGCGTCGCTGAACGACCCGGACGTGCCGCGTTTCCACGGCCAGGCGGAACTGGCCGCCTGGAAGACGGTGATCGACCAGGTGCACGCCGCCGGCGGCCTGATGGCGCCGCAGCTCTGGCACGTCGGCGCGGTGCGCGCGCGCAGCGAGGCCTGGTCGCCGCCGGGACCCTATGACAGCCCCTCTGGGCTCTCGCGCCCGGACAAGCGGTTCGGCGAGGGCATGAGCGACGCCGACATCGCCGACGCCATTTCGGCCTTCGCGCGCGCCGCCGGCGACGCCAAGCGCCTCGGCTTTGACGCCGTCGAGCTGCACGGCGCGCACGGCTATCTGATCGACCAGTTCTTCTGGGCCGGGACCAATGTGCGCGACGACCTGTTCGGCGGCCCGGAGCTGCCGCAAAGGGCGCGGTTCGCCGCCGAGATCCTGAAAGCCGTGCGCGCGGCGGTCGGGCCGGACTTTCCGGTCATCATCCGCATCTCGCAATGGAAGCAGCAGGACTTCACCGTCAAGCTGGCCAATACGCCCAAGGAGATGGAGGCCTGGCTGCAGCCGCTGATGGACGCCGGCGCCGACGCCTTGCACTGTTCGCAGCGGCGGTTCTGGGAGCCGGAGTTCGAGGGCTCCGACCTCAACTTCGCCGGCTGGGCCAAGAAGCTGACCGGGGCGGTGACCATCACCGTCGGGTCCGTCGGCCTCAGCGGCGAGTTCATCGCGGCCTATGCCGGCGAGGCGTCGAAGCCGGCCTCGCTGGACGAGCTTCTGCGGCGGCTGGATCGCGGCGATTTCGACCTGGTCGCCGTCGGTCGCGCCCTGCTGCAGGATCCGCAATGGGCGGTGAAGGTGCATGAGGGCCGCAACGGCGAGCTGATGGATTTCGACCGCTCCGCGATGGCGACCCTGTCCTAGGCCGACAAGGCCGCCAAGCCGCGCCGCAGCGCCTCGGGATCGGCCTCGCCCAGCCGGCTCTCGGCCGCCGCATGGGTCCGCGCCCAGACCGGGACGGCGGTCGCCAGCAAGGCGCGGCCGTCCTCAGTCAACCGCATCAGCCGGCCGCGCCCGTCCTTCGGATCGGCGACGATCGCGACCAGGCCGCGCCGCTCGAGCGGTTTTAAGGCCGCGGTGAGCGTGGTTCGGTCGATCGCCAATAGCTGAACCACCGCGCGCATGGCGATCGGTTGCGGCGCGTTCAGGGCCATCAGCAGCGAGAACTGCCAGCTGGTCAGGCCCAGCGGCCGCAGCGCCGCATCGAAGCGCCGCGCCAGGGTGCGCGCCGCGCGCTGCACGTGGAAGCACAGGCAGGTGTCGCGAACGGCGAGGGTGGTTTCGAAGGGAACGATGGCGGCCATTGACAGGAACAAGTGTGTTGATATCAACTTAAATAGTCAAGCCGACGCTTTGGCCAGGGAGACACGAAAAATGCCCGCACGTTTCATGTGGTATGAGTTGATGACCACCGACGCCAAGGCGGCGGGGGGCTTCTACCGCTCGGTCGTCGGGTGGAAGACGACGGAGATCGGCAGCCCGGAAAATCCCTACACCACCTTCCACGTCGGCGACGCCAACGGCATGGCCGGCATGCTGAGCTTGTCCAAAGAGATGCAGGCCGCCGGCGCCCGGCCGGTCTGGATGGGCTATGTCGGCGTGGACGACGTCGACGCCTATGCGCAGAAGCTCACAAAGGCCGGCGGGACGGTGCATCAGCCGCCCGCCGACATTCCCGGCATCGGCCGTTTTTGCGTGGTCGCCGATCCCGGCGGCGCGGCCTTCGTGTTGTTCAAGGGGTCCAGCCCCGAAGGCCCGCCGACCGGTGCGCCCGGCGAGGCGGGCTATGCCGGCTGGCATGAACTGATGGCTGGCGACAGCACAAGGGAGTTCGACTTCTATTGCGGCCTGTTCGGCTGGGAGAAGACCGGCGTGCACAACATGGGCGGCGAGATGGGCGGCTATCTGCTGTGGACCGACGGGCGCGGCGCCGACGCCGGCGGCATGATGACCAAGCCGCCCTTTCTGCCCGCCTCCATGTGGAACTATTATTTCCGCGTCGACAGCGTCGATGCGGCCGCCGAACGGATCAAGGCGGCCGGCGGGGCCGTGAACAACGGGCCGATGGAGGTGCCCAGCGGCGACTGGATCGTCCAGGGCAGCGACCCGCAAGGGGCATCCTTCTGCCTGCTCAGCGCCGAGCGCTGAACAGAGGCCTCGCCTCAGGCGTTGAAGTTCAGCTTCAGGCCCGGCCGTGGCCAGCGGGTCTTGTAGAGCTTGCCGGTGGCCGAGGCGGTGATCCAGGCGTCGCGCATGTCGCCGCCGCCAAAGCAGATATTGGTGGTGATCATGTCCGGCACAGCGAAATGCTCGGTCGAGCCGTCGGGATCGAAGGCGGTGATGCCGCCATTCAGGATGGTCGCCACGCAAACCTTGCCGCTGGCCTCGACCGCGAGGCTGTCCAGCAGCTGATAGCCGGGCAGGGTGCAGACCACGCGGCCCGGCGCGAAGCCCAGCTCGGCGACCGCGCCAGGTCCGGTGATGTCGAACGCCCACAGCCGGCCGATATTGGTGTCGGCGGCATAGACCACTGTCTCATCCGGGGAGAGGCCGACGCCGTTGGGCGAGATCAGGTGGTCGCGGACCCGCACGATCTTCGAGCCGTCCGCCTGGGCGTAGTAGAGCGCGCCGTATTTGCGGCCCTCTGGCGTCGAGCAGCCGTGGTCGGT
The DNA here is from genome assembly GCA_965277425.1 of Caulobacteraceae bacterium. Classification (GTDB taxonomy): domain Bacteria; phylum Pseudomonadota; class Alphaproteobacteria; order Caulobacterales; family Caulobacteraceae; genus Poindextera. The sequence continues at coordinate 1,551,100 of CBDICR010000007.1, read as the reverse complement.
GAACCAGAAGGCGCCGGACCTGTCGAAGACGATGTCGTTGGGCCCGACCAGCCGGCGTCCCTCGCATTCGCTGTAGAGGGTGGTGAAGGCGCCCGTCTTCAGATCGACGCGCTGGATCATGCCGCCGGTATGGCTGGGCGGCGTCGCGCCGGGGACGTTCATCCCATTCATCTGTTGAAAGTGAAAAGCGCCGCCGTTGTTGCAGACATAGACCGCGCCGTCCGGCCCGATCGCCGCGCCATTCGGGCCGCCGCCGAGCTCGGCGATCAGGCTGGTCTGGCCATCCGGCGCGACCCGGGTGAGCGTCTTGCGCTCGATCTCCACCAGCACCACCGAGCCGTCCGCCATGGCGATCGGGCCCTCAGGGAACTGAAAGCCTTCGGCGACGAGTTCAAGGGCGAGATCCATGGACGTTACTCCCGATAATTTTTTCAGGCATTATGGCGATCGAGCGTCCCGGACATAGCCATTGAACAAGCTCTACGACCACGATTTTTTTGCCTGGACTCAGGATCAGGCCGACGCGCTGAAGCGTCGCAGCGCCAATGAACTCGACTGGGAAAACCTGCTGGAGGAGGTCGAGGATTTGGGACGCAGCGAGCGGCGTGAGCTGCGCAGCCGCCTGGTCGTGCTGCTGACGCATATTCTCAAGGGGGAGGCCCAACCGCAAATGCGGTCGCGGAGCTGGATGGCGACCATCCGGATTCAGCAGCGCGAGCTGCAGGACCTGCTCGGCGAAAGTCCATCCTTGAAGGCTGCGCTCGATCGGATTTGGGCCAAGGCCTGCGAAGACGCCCAAGAGATCGCGGCGATCGAAACGGGCTTGAGCCTCGAAGATTTTGCAAATCAGCCAGGGCTGACTTTCGAGGCCGTCATCGCCTATCGGGCCGAGCTGTCCTCAGACTGATCTCCGCTCCAGCGTCCTGAACACGAAAGGATGCTCGTCGTCCTGGCCGGCGGGATGCGCCTCGCGGCTGACCTCGACCCACCCGCTCTCGTCGAAAGGCGGGAAGCTCACGTCGCCGGCAACCTGCGCCTCGATCTCGGTCAGGTAGATGCGCCCGGCGCGGGGTAGGGCGAGCGCGAAGAGGGCCGCCCCGCCGATGACGCAGACCTCGGCGACGCCGTCCTCCGAAGCCTGCTCGCGGGCGATCTGCACGGCTTCCGAGAAGTCCTCGCAACGGACCGCCTTGGCCGGTTCGAACGAGCCGTCGCGGGTCAGCACGATGTTGGTGCGGCCGGGCAGCGGCCGGCGCGGCAGGCTGTCCCAGGTCTTGCGGCCCATGATCACCGGCTTGCCGAGCGTCAGCGTCTTGAAATGGGCGATGTCGGTCGCGATGCGCCAGGGCAGGGCGCCGCCACGCCCGATAACACCGTTGGCGGCCCGCGCCACCGGCCCGAGGGTGAGGATGGGCGCCGTCAAACCGCGATCGGCGCCTTGATGGCCGGATGGGCGGCATAGCCCTCCAGGGCGAAGTCTTCGTACGCGAAGGCGAACAGGTCGGTCTTGGCCGCCAGCCTCACTTTCGGAAAGGGCAGGGGCTGGCGCTGAAGCTGGCGCTGCGCCTGTTCGACGTGGTTCAGATAGAGGTGGGCGTCGCCGAAGCTGTGCACGAACTCGCCAGGCTGAAGGCCGGTGACCTCGGCCACCATCAGGGTCAGGAGCGCGTAGCTGGCGATGTTGAACGGCACGCCCAGGAAGATGTCGGCCGAGCGTTGGTAGAGTTGGCAGGACAGCTGGCCCTCGGCGACGAAGAACTGGAACAGGCAATGGCAGGGCGGCAGCGCCATGTCGTCGACATCGGCCGGGTTCCAGGCGGTGACGATGTGGCGACGGCTGGCGGGGTTTTGGCGGATGGAGCGGACGACATTGGCGATCTGGTCGATCGTCCGGCCGTCCGGCGCGGCCCAGGAGCGCCATTGCTTGCCGTAGACCGGGCCAAGCTCGCCGGCCTCGTCGGCCCACGCGTCCCAGATGCTGACGCCGCGATCCTGCAGCCAGCGTACATTGGTGTCGCCGCGCAGGAACCAGAGCAGCTCGAACAGGATCGACTTGAAATGCAGTTTCTTGGTGGTGAGCAGCGGAAAGCCCTGAGCCAGGTCGAAGCGCATCTGCCGGCCGAAAACGCCCAGCGTGCCGACGCCGGTGCGATCGTCACGCCGCACGCCATTGGCCAGGATGTCCGCCAGCAGGTCGAGATATTGCCTCTCGGGATGGGCGGCGATGGCGGCATGGGCGTTCATGAGCAGGACAGTGTGCGGCAGAATCAGGCTTTCGGCCACCGAAACGCGAGCCCCCGTCCACAACTTCGTTTTGGCTATCCGGCAAAGCCGCCGCCGTCGAGAAAGGCACGCTCCTCGGTGGTCATGGCGCGCCCGAGCATGGGATTGCGATGCGGAAACCGCCCGAACCGGCGGATGATGTCGCGGTGCTCGACGGCGTATTTCAGCGTGCTCAGATCGCCGGTCTCGGCGTCGTAGGCCTCGAACAGGGCGACGGCCATGTCCTGGTCGGACAGGTCCTCGGAATGCATGAAGGGCATGTAGAAAAAGCTGCGCAGCTCTGCCGCGGTCGCCTTGTCCTTGCCCGTCTCCACCGCCCGTTTCGCCACGCTCCTGGCCAGGGGATCGGTGGCGAAGGCGTGGGCCGAGCCGCGCCAGAGATTGCGTGGAAATTGATCGAGCAGCAGCACCAGCGCCAGCGCGCCGTCCGCGCTCGCTTCCCAGGCGGCGTACGCGCCGCGCGCGGCGGCATGGTGCACGGGCTCGAAGCGCAGGCGAATGGCCTCGTCGAAGGCGTCGGATTTGGTCCACCATTTGGCCGGGCCGGCCGCGGTCCAAAATCCGGTGACATCAGCCGGGGTTGCGGCCATGGTGAAGCTCCAGGCTGGCTTGGCGGACGATGAACCTCGGTCGGGCGCACCGTTCAAGTGTCGTTCAGGGCGGCGCCGCCAATGTCCACCTTATCAAAGCTCATGCATTCGCAAGCATGACTTTAGAGGAGCGAGACCCATGAAGAGGATTGCAGCGGCGGCGCTTGTGCTCTGCTTGATGAGCGGAACGAGCGCGCTGGCCCAACCCGGCGACCATCACAACGACCACCCGGGCGGTGCTCCACATCCCGCGGGCGGTCCGCCGCATGGCGGCGCGCCTCACGGCGGCGCGCCCGGCGGTGGAATGCATCCTGGCGGGCCTCCCGGCGGCATGCACTCCGGTGGAGCGCCCGGGGGGGCGCCCGGCGGCATGCACCCCGGCGGCGGCGCGCCGCATGCCTTTCCAGGCGGCGCCAGTCGTCCCGGCGGTGCTGTAAACCCAGGCGGATTCAACCGGCCCGGCGGTCCTGGCGGCGCTGGCATGCCCGGTCGTCCCGGCTATTCCGGCCGTCCCGGCTATTCCGGCAATGTTGGAGGCCATCCGGGCTTCGGTGCGCCCGGCTTCCGTCCCGGCGGCGCCAGGCCGCACTACAGCGCGCAGTATTTCCCGCACACCTTCAACCCCGGCTCCCGCTTTCATTGGCGCGGCGGGTCCTGGAACGGGCCGCAGGGCTTCTATTACCGCCCGTGGTTCTACGGTCAGGTGCTGCCGTTCGGATGGTATGGCCCGCAGTGGTACATCAACGACTATTATGACTACGAACTGCCGGTGCCGCCCTATGGTTATGAGTGGGTCCGCAACGGGCCGGACGCGCTGTTGGTGGACACCTCCAACGGCTCGGTCGTCGAGTCGGTCCCCGGCATCTTCTACTAGCGCGGAATCCCAGGACCTAAGCGCAGCCCCCGGAGCCTGTCTCCGGGGGTTTCGTTGTCGCGGGCGGGCTTGGGCGCGCGCTTGACTGGGCGCGGAAAAAACGGTCGAAAGCGGCCCTCGCGCGCTGGCCCCTCGCCTGTGCGCTCCCATCCCGCGCCCCGGAGACCCTGACCATGCGCGTCTATTACGATCGCGACGCCGATCTCGCTCGCATCCTCGACAAGAAGATCGCCATCGTCGGCTATGGCAGCCAAGGCCATGCCCATGCGCTGAACTTGCGGGATTCGGGCGTAAAGGCCGTCGCGGTGGCGCTGCGCCCGGGGTCGGACTCGGCGAAGAAGGCGTCCAGCGAAGGCCTGACCGTCATGACCGCGGCCGAGGCCGCCGGCTGGGCCGACATGCTGATGATGCTCGCTCCCGACGAGGTGCAGGGCGAAATCTACCGCAACGACATCGCGCCCAATATCCGCGACGGCGCGGCTCTGCTGTTCGCGCACGGGCTGAACATCCACTTCCGCCTCATCGAGCCTAAGTCGACCATCGACGTCCTGATGGTCGCGCCCAAGGGTCCCGGCCACACCGTGCGCGGCGAATACGTCAAGGGCGGCGGCGTGCCCTGCCTGATCGCCGTCGAACAGGACGCCACCGGCGGCGCGCTCGATCTGGGCCTGGCCTACGCCTCGGCGATCGGCGGCGGCCGTTCGGGCATCATCGAGACCAACTTCCGCGAGGAATGCGAAACCGACCTGTTCGGCGAGCAGAGCGTGCTCTGCGGCGGCCTGGTCGAGCTGATCCGGGCTGGTTTCGAGACCCTGGTCGAGGCCGGCTACGCGCCGGAAATGGCCTATTTCGAATGCCTGCACGAGGTGAAGCTGATCGTCGACCTGATCTATGAGGGCGGCATCGCCAACATGGACTATTCGGTCTCCAACACCGCCGAATTCGGCCAGTACGTCTCCGGCCCGCGCGTGGTGACGGCCGAGACCAAGGCCGAGATGAAGCGCATCCTGGAGGACATCCAGTCCGGCCGCTTCGTGCGCGACTGGATGGTGGAATGCGCCGCCGGCCAGCCCAGCTTCAAGGCCACGCGCCGCCGCAACGCCGAGCATCCGATCGAGGAGGTGGGCGCACGGCTTCGCGCCATGATGCCCTGGATCAGCAAGAACGCCCTGGTCGACAAAGCGAAGAATTAGACCGGCGCGCGCCAGTCCTCGAAGGTCAGGCCAGCAACGCGTCCGAATTCCCGCGCGTTGCTGGTCACAAGGGTCCAGCCCCGCGCCAGGGCTTGGCCGGCGATCATGAGGTCATAGGGGCCTATCATACGGCCTTGCGCGGCGAGAGCTGCCTTGGTCGACGCCGCCGCGATAGCGTCGTCTTCGTTGAACTCGGCGATTTCGACGACGGTCATGATCCGTCGAAGGCCCTCCAACTGGCCCTCTCGGCGCCGAGAGCGCTCGGCGCCGAAACGAAACTCCAGGACGGAAACCGTCGAAAGCATCAAGCCCTCACCGGCTCGTCGAGCTTCGCCGAACCGCTGGTCGATGAGCGGCCACGTCCCAGGAATGAGGTCGATCAGCACGCAGGTGTCGAGCAACCTGACGCTCAATCGAACTTGCTCCAGTCACGCTCCTGCATAGGCGGCTGATCGCGTTCGATAGGTTCACCGCCCACAAGGGCGTGGATTTCGGCCAGCCATGCCCGGCTCTCTTCCAGCGTTGGACGCGGCTTGGCAGGTAATGGCTCGAGGATGACGCTATCGCCTTCCTTGCGGATATTCACCTTGTCGCCGGGCATGCGAAATTCCTTAGGCAGCCTCACCGCCTGGCTGCCGCCGACCTTGAAGAGCTTGGCCTCGGTCATGCGGGCCTCCTGTAGCTACACAAGTTATACATTTCTAGGTCTCAGGTCCAGTCCAGCGCCGCCTCGCCGCGCAGGATGGCTTCGGCCGCCGGCGTGTGCTTGGCGTCAGTGCGGTCGTGCAGCACCAGCGGCGGCAAGAGGACCAACGGGGCCCTGCCGGTCTTGATGGCGCGGACCAGCACGCGCTTGGCTGGCTGGTCGGCGAAGGGCTGCACGGGGCGGATGCGGATCGAGCCGGCCTTGGGCGCGAGCAGGCTGAGGATGTCGCCCAGCCGGTCGGCGCGGTGGATCAGGGTGATGGTCCCGCCTTCGCGTACCGCCATGAGCAGGAAACGGGCCCAGGCGGCCAGGCCTTCGGGCGCGATATAGGCGGCCTGGCGCGCCGGGTGCGGGCCGCGGAGGACGCCGGGATCGTCGAAGAAGGGCGGATTGGCCTGGGCTGCGTCGAACGGCGGCAGGCCTAGCGCCCGGAACCCGTCCGCGACGTCGCCGCCAATCGCCGTGATCCGATCGCCGAGGCCGTTCAGGGCGATGTTTTCTTTGGCCAGCGCCAGCGCCGCCGGATCGCGCTCGACGCCGGTGAAGTGTGCGCCCGGCCGCCGCGCCGCCGCCGCCAGCAGCGCCGCGCCGACGCCGCAGCCGGCTTCCAGCACCCGTTCGCCGGGCTTGGCGTCGCAGGCGGCGGCCAGCAGGGCGGCGTCGAGGCCGGCGCGATAACCCAGGGTCGGCTGGCGCAATCGCAGGCGCCCCCCGAGCAACAGGTCCTCGCTCACATCGGCCTGAACGGGGGATTGATCCATCAAAGCCCTTGCCGTGGCTTGTGCTCGCCTTGACCCTGACCTATCCCCCCACCATTGTCGCCGGGTAAAGCGGCGGTTGTGGCAGGAGTTCAAGGTTTTGGATGCAGCCAAGGCGGCAGCCGCGCCCGTAAGGGGCTCCGTCGAGAGGCTGGTCAGCCTGGCCAAGGCCGATATGGCCGAGGTCGACCGGCTGATCGCGCTGCGCCTGCAAAGCCCGGTTTCGGTCATCCCGGCGCTGGCCGATCACCTGATCGGCGCCAAGGGCAAGCGGCTGCGGCCGCTTCTGACCGTGGCGGCCGCCAGGCTCGCCGAAGCCCGCGACGACAGCTGCCTGAAGCTGGCGACGGCGGTGGAGTTCATCCATACCGCGACGCTGTTGCACGACGACGTCGTCGACGGCTCCAAGCTGCGCCGGGGCAAGGTGGCCGCGCATCTGATCTGGGGCGGCGCTTCGAGCGTCCTGGTCGGCGACTTCCTGTTCGCCCGGGCCTTCGAGCTGATGGTCGAGGCCGGCTCGATTCGCGCGCTGGACATCCTGGCCAGGGCCTCCAGCGTGATCGCCGAGGGCGAGGTGCTGCAACTGACCCGCGCCCACGACCTCAATCTCGACCAGGCCACCTATCTGGAGATCATCAAGGCCAAGACCGCCGAGCTGTTCGCCGCGTCCGCCGAGGCCGGCGCGGTGTCGGCCGGCGCGCCGGAAGCCAAGGTTGCGGCCTTGCGCGCCTACGGCCTCAATCTGGGCCTGGCCTTCCAGCTCACCGACGACGCGCTCGACTACAGCGGCGTGGCCGAGACCCTTGGCAAGAACGCCGGCGACGACTTCCGCGAGGGCAAGGCGACGCTGCCGCTGCTGCTGGCCATCGCCCGCTCCGGGCCGCGCGAGGCCGCCTTCTGGGAGCGCGCCATCGGCCGGCGCGAGCAGACCGAGGCCGATTTCCGCCGCGCGCGCGAGCTGATCGTCGGCGCCGGGGCGCTGCAGGCCACGCTCGACCTCGCCGCCGACTATGCCTGGACCGCCAAGGCGACGCTGTCGGTGTTCACGAGCGGCGACTGGCGCGTCGCGCTCGAGGATCTGGCCGACTTCGCGGTGAGCCGGTCGGCCTGAAGCAAATTCAGGCGGACGGCGCCTCGACCACCTTGGCCGGACGGAAGGCCAGGTGTTTCGAGCCGAGAAAGGTCAGGCACAGGCCGGCGATCGAGCCCATGGCGAGCGGGATCAGCAGCATCCGCCCCAGCGACGGGAAGAGCGCGATCGCCGCGACATAGGTGGCGAAATTGGCCGCCGCGCCGGCGCCTTGAACCATGAGGTAGAGCGCCGCCTGCCGCCAGGGGCCGTGATGACTGGGACGCCGGAAGGTGAAGGCGCGATTGAGCAGCAGGGTCGTGGTCACCGCGACGGCGAACCCCGCCAGCCAGCCCAGATAGCGGTTGGCGCCGACCCCATAGACCATGAGGTTCAGGATCGACGCATGGACGATGAACCCGGCGGTCCCGACCAGGCCGAAGCGGATGAAGGACCAGTCGAACCGCCGCTCGAACGCCGAGACCAGGGGATGGCCGCGAAACCGGACCGCCCAGGCCGGCAGCGTCACCTTCGCCGGCGCCACCGAAATCACCGACAGCGCCGCGCCGAGGCTGACCAGCCAGGTGATGCGCGCCTGATAGCGCGCGAACGGCCCGGACAGGGCGCCGCAGACGAAGGCGTTGACCAAGACCATCGTCAGCAAAAGCCCGAGCGTCATCATCAGCCGCGAGCGGTCGTCCTTCCAGGTGAGCGCGCCGGACCCGATCGCCTGGAGGATATCGTATCGGCTCACCCGCCAGCCGATGATCGCAAGCCCAAGCAGGAAGAGGCCGCCGTGCAGCCAGACCGAGCCGTCCATGGTCAGCCTTGCGCCGCAGCCCCACTGATCGCGGCCGCAATCGGCAGCGTGGTTGATCAGCCAGGGAAGGTTGGTCGTGCTCCAGTAGGCGTTGGTCAGATAGTAGTGCGGATTGCGCAAGGGATCGTCGAGATAGACCATGAGCAGCTGATCGCCCCAGTTCTTCATGGAGGCGACGACCTGACCGAGCGGATCCGAGGCGATGGCGTGCAGGACGAAGCTGTTCTCCTCCTGCTCCATCTTCAGCCGGTTATCGTAGCTGGTGACGTTGAAGATGCCCTTGGAGCGGTCGTCGGACCAAAGCATGTCCTGCGAATCGGTGTTCGGCAGGTTGCGGAACCGGCACAGGGTCCAGGTCGCTCCGGCGCCGCAGGCCTGGCGCAGATAGGTCCGGCCAGGCCCGTCGGCGATCACGCGCATGGCCAGGAAGGGCGGGCGGCGCAGCTCGTCGCCGGTCTTGATCTGGACCGACTCCTTATAGGCGGCGTTGATCAGCAAGGTGGCCAGGATCGCGCCGATGACCGTGAACATGGCCGCGGACGCCCGTTCGCGCGGCGCCTTGAACAGAACAAATCCGGCCACCGCCACGACGGCGATCGCGATGACGTCGAGCAGGTGCGAGGTGTGGATGACCATGCAAAAGGCCAGCAGGCCGGCCAGGGCCAGCCGCTCCAGGATCTTCAAGCGCTCCCAGAAGACCAGGATCAGCACCGCCGCCAAGCTCGCATAGCCCGCGAAAACGTCCGGCATCATGAAGCCGGCGAAGAAGGGCAGGGTCGAGCCGACGGCCGCGGCGGCCTCGGCGGCGTAGGCGGTCCAGGGCGGGGCGCGCGGGCAGGCGGTGCGCCAGATCAGCCAGATCAGCCAGGCGCCGATCACGGCCTGCACGGCGGTGGTCAGCCAGATCGTGCCGATCTTCTGGGTTATGTAGAGAAAGGCGCCATAGAAGGGCGATCGCGCGCCGATCTCGGTGTGCGACATATGCAGGTCGGCCGCCAGTTGCCGGGCGTCGGCGATGTCCTGCGGGTCGGTGGGCGGCGGCGCGGGTTTCGTGATCCCCATTGCCTGGGCGACGCCCAGAACCAGGGTGCGGCCCTCGACATAATAGTCGTCGGTGTCGGTGAACACGGACGGGCGTCCGTTGATCACCACAACCGCCATCATCATCAAGGTTCCCGCCAGGATGGGCAGGAGCCACGCCAGTCGACGCATCAATGCCTTTTTCACCTCAACGCCGAAGCGCGAACACCGACGCCAGAAAACCCGCCGCCGCCAGCTGGATCGCCACGGCGACCGCCGTCAGCGACATGACCAGCACGCGCATCACGCCATTGTAGTGGATGGGGCCGAAACCGGAACCCGCCCAATCGAACACGGCCCAGCCCGCGCCGAGCGCGCCTGCCAGGAAAATGACCAGGGCGGCCTGCAAAATCGGCTCCAGGCTGAGCCCCATGAGGAACTTCTCGAACCGCTGCGCGCGCGGCAGGACGCCCTCCAGCATCTGATAGCGCCGGGCCAGGGCGCCGAACATGACCAGTTGCACGCCGATCAGCACGGCGAAACAGGCCACGACCAGCGAGTGGATGTCGAGTTCGATGCGCGGGCTGACGCGCACGGCGCCGCGGGCCAGCAGCGCCGATCCTAAAAGCCCGAGCCCGATGAGCGCCACGCCCGGATAGATGAACAGGAACCTCGGGCTGTGCAGCAGCAAAAACCGCAGGTGTCGCCAGCCGTCGCGCCAGGTCTTCAGATGCGGCGGGCGCGAGCGGCCGTCTGGGCGCAGCGTGGTCGGGGTCTCCTCGATGCGCAGGCCCCGCAGCGAGGCCTTGACCACCATTTCGCTGGCGAACTCCATCCCCGGGCTCTGCAGGCCCAGGCCCAGCATGGCGTCGCGCGAAAATCCGCGCAGGCCGCAATGGAAATCGCCGATGGGTATCGAGAAGAACAGCCGCCCGATGAAGGACAGGACCGGATTGCCCAGATAGCGGTGCAGGAAGGGCATGGCGCCCGGCGAAATCCCGCCCTGAAAGCGGTTGCCCATGACCAGGTCCGCGCCGGCGCGCAGATGGTCGACCATGCCGTCGAGGCTCTCGAAGTCATAGCTGTCGTCGGCGTCGCCCATGATGACGAAACGCCCGCGCGCCGCGGCGATCCCGCCCATCAACGCCGCGCCGTAGCCCTTCTCGGGCACGGCGACGATGCGCGCGCCGGCCGCCTCGGCGAGGGCTTGCGAGCCGTCGTTGGAGCCGTTGTCGGCGATCAGAACCTCGCCGGCGACCCCGGTCCGGCGCAGATAGTTCGCCGCCTTGGCCACGCAGACCTCGATGGTCTCGGCTTCGTTCAGGCAGGGCATCAATATGGTCAGCTCGAGCGAGTCCGGCCTTGGCGCAGGCGTCGCGACATCCGGATCACGCTTGAGCGCGGGCGGGGGCATGGGGTCTCCTGGCGCGCTGATGTCGTGAAGGGCGGCGGCGCGCGTTCTTTACGGTCGCTACGTCGAGTTCGCCAGCCTCGTCAACGGTCCGGGGCGTCGCAGCTGTGTCGAGGGGGTTGTTCGCGGGCGAAGGGACATCGGGGCGTTCAGCCCCACTGTTCGACGACGCCGCGGCGCCGGGCGGCGGCTGGTCCGGCCCTCGATGTCGTGGTTTTCGGATCCGGCGTCGGTTGACCGTAGAGCCAGCCCTGGGCGTAGTCGACGCCGGCCTGGCGCAGCGAATCCTCGACACCTTGCGTCTCGACCATCTCCGCCACCGTCGCCACCTTCAGCTCCCGGCAAAGGCCGACCAGGTGGCGGATCATGGCGTTGTCGCGACCGGACCGGGTGGATTCCCTGACATAGGCTCCGTCGATCTTGACGATATCGACCGAGAGCTGCTGCAGGTAGGCGTAAGAAGCCGCCCCGGCGCCGAAGTCGTCGAGGCAGATCTGCAAGCCTTGAGCCTGCAGGGCTTGAACATGCCTTTGCGCCACGCCCAGATCGTCGATCGCCGCGCTCTCGGTGATCTCGAACATCAGCCGTCCGGCGAGCCCGCCCGCCTTGGCGTGGCGGGTTACAGCCTGCATGAAGCTGGGGCTGGTGATGGTCCGCCCCGAGACGTTCGCCGCCAGCTTGAGCTTTCCCGTGCGGTCGGCGCGCAGCGTTTTCACCACCTCGTCGATTACCGCGCAATCGAGCGCCTCGATGATGTCGAGTTCCTCGGCCATGCGGATCATGGCGAAGGGGCTGGCATCGCCTTCGAAGCGAACCAGCGCCTCGTGGTGGTGCGGGACCCCGTCGCTCAGCGAGACCACGGCCTGGTAGACCAGGTTGAAGCGCCGCGCCTCGACCACCGCGCCGAAGGCGCTGGCCTCGGCGACGGTGCGGTGCAGCGAATGGCTCAGGACATCGATGAGGCTCGCCGCCTTCGGCGCTTCGCCGTCGGCCAGGAAGCCATCAAGCGCATAGCGCAGCGCCCGCATCATGCGGCTTGGCGTCGTGGAGGCGTCGATGGCCACGGCGTGCACTTTCGGATTCAGGGCGCTGCCGAGCACACGGCCGAGACGGCGGGCCACCGCTTCGGGGCTGCCGCCCTTGCGGCGGATCAGGGCGTAGCGCTCGCTGCCCAGATCGGCGGCCGCGTCGCCATAGGCCTCCGCCCGCAACGCGCCGGCCAGGCGGCGATCTAGGGCGTGGATGGCGTCGGGATCAAGCCGGCCGCGTTCCTCGGCCAGGCCGGCGAACTCGACCAATCCAACCTCGAGTTCGGGCCCGGTGGTTCTGGCGGCGTCGATCAGGGCCTTGGCGAGGGTTTCGAAGTCGGCGCGGTCGCGCAATGCGGCCGAACTCGGACGCGCGTCGGCGCCGCGGCTGGCCAGGGTCAGGGCGCAGGAGAGGCGAGGGGCGAGTTGGGGCAGGCGAAAGACGCTGAGGTTGGCCTGCAAGCCCGCGCCCTTGCCGCTGCCGGCGAGTTCGACCGCGGCCGGTCCGCGGCGCTCGCCGTCCTCGAGATTGGTGATCAGAGCCTCGGCCAGCGCCTGGTCCGCCTCGGCGAACAGCTCGCGCCACGGCCTGCCGATCAGGCTTTTGTCGGTGCGGCCGGCGAGCCGATGACCCGCCCCGGCCGCGAACGTCATGACGCCCTTGTCGTCGACCTCAAAAAGCAGATCGGCGGCCGCGAAGGCCAACCCTAAAAATCGAAAGGTCTCTACAGCCACGAGCGCCCCCGCCCACCTTGGAGAGGCAGTCTATCGGCGGCGGAGTTGAGAAGACGTCAAGATCGCGATGAAGGCCGCTTGCCGGCGACATCAAAGGAGATGATCACCTGGTCGCCATGCGGCTGCGAGCGAGCGACGGCGGCGGCCGCGCGGGCGGCTTCCTCGGCGGTGTCGAAATCACAAAGCGCCACGCCGTTATGGACCACTTCCCAGCGCCCCAGGTGCGGCGCGATCTCCAGATGCTTATGGGTCAACGCCTTGCTCCTCTTGCATCGATAACGATCAAGGCCGGTCGCGGGTTTCGTCCCCATGCAGCGCTTTCGCCCATTTGCGTGCACGGGCGGCTCGCGGAGCCTTTCGGGACCATGGGCGTTGGTTAACCAAGATCGCGGTGGGCCCATCCCCCAAAGCAAGGCCCGTCCCGGAGATTTTGGAGAATGAAGATGCGTAAATTCTTGGTGGCCGCGACGGCGGCCCTGGGCCTGTTGGGCATGACGACCGGCCAGGTCCAGGCTGAAGGCCATGGCGGCGGCTCTCACGGCGGCGGCGGTTCTCACGGCGGTGGCGGCTACTCTCACGGCGGTGGGGGCGGCTACTCTCACGGTGGTGGCGGCTACTCTCATGGTGGTGGCGGCGGCTACTCTCACGGCGGCGGCGGCTACCGCGCCGGCGGATATGGCTACCGGGGCGGCGGCTACGGCGGCGGCTATGGCTACCGGGGCGGCTATGGTTATCGCGGCGGCGGCTACGGCTACGGCCTCGCGGCGGGCGCCCTTGGCTTCGGTCTCGGCGCGGCCCTGGCGTCACCCTACTATTACGGTTCCGGCTACGATTACTACGACGGCGGCCCAGGCTATTACGACGACGCCTATGACTATGATTCGCCGGCCTATGCCTGCGGCGGCTGGCAGTGGGATCCCTATCGCCATCGTCAGATCTGGGTGAACGAGTGCTAGGCCAAGGCCGACGACGAACGCCGTGATCGAAACGGCCCGGCCCGAGGTTTGCAATTCCTGACCTGGGCCGGGCTTCTTTCGCGCTTCGCACGAAACTCCGTCCGCCGCCCAGGTTGCAGGCAGGAGTTCGACCGTCGTGCATGTATCAAATAATTCAATCGCTTCGCTGTTTCAGCAGCTGCAGGCGATGGCCAGCGGCAGTGCGGCCAGCAGCAGCTTCGGGGCCCAGTTGACCGGGCAGAATCTGCCCACGATTACGTCGGGAGGCTCTCCCGCGTCCAGCCTCGCGCCAAGCCCGCTCAGCGCGACGCCGGCCAGTCAGTTCGCCGCCAACCTCCTCTCGGCCCTTCTTTCCGCGCAGCAGAGCCTGCCCTCGGCGCAGAGCCTCGCCGGTCAGGTGATTTCGGCGATCGAGCCGAACGGGAACGGCTCGCCGAGCCTGTCTCAGGCTGGACAAGCCCCGGCCGGCGGCTCGGCCACGACATCGCCGCAGCAGACGTCCATCGCCAACGCCTTCAGCCAGCTGGACGCCAACGCCGACAACGCGCTCAGCCAGGGGGAACTCGCGAGCGCATTGCAGGCGTTGCAGGCGCAGACCGATCCGACGCAAGCGACCGGCGGGCGGCGCCATCATCATCGCCATGCCGATGGCGCATCGAGCTCGACCGACCAGAGCGCCTCGACGACATCGACAGCCCCGGACGCCGCGACGGCCGGGGCGGCTTCGGACAGCGCCGCGGCCTCGGTCGCCCCATCCACGCCGGTCGCCGCCTAGGCGGCTGACCTGAATGGCGTCCGCAGCAGGGCTCGTGGTTGATGCGGCCGATATCCTGGCCGGCGCGCTCGAGCAGCATCAGGCTGGCCGCCATGGCGATGCCGAGCGGCTTTATCGCCAGGCGCTCGACCTGGACCCGAGCGAGCCGACGGCGCTCTACCTGTACGGCCTGATGCTGTTCGAGGCGGGCCGCGCCGAGCAGGCGGCCGATCTTATCGAGCAGGTGGTGGCGCTTCGTCCCGGCCACGCCGAGGCGCAGGCGACGCTGGCCAAGCTTCGCCACTGGCGCGGCGAGCATCCGGCGGCGATCGCGGCCTATCGGCGGGCGGCGGCGCTGGATGCGGATCGCGCCGACGTCGCCATCGGGCTCGCCAACGCCCTGCGCGAGAGCGGCGAGATCGCGGGCGCAAGCACGGCGGCCCAGACCGCGGCGGCGCGTTTTCCCGCCGAGGCCGCCGCACAACTCGCCCTCGGCGCGGCCGAGGTCGCGGGCGGCAGACTGGCCGCCGCGGTCGGCGCCTATCGGATGGCCATCGCGCTTGAACCCCGGCTGAGCGCCGCGCGCACCGGCCTGGCCCTGGCCTTGCTGGACCTTGGCCAGGCGGAGGCGGCCGTGGCCGAGGCTGACGCCGCGCTCGCGCTTGACCCGACCCTGGCCGAGGCCTGGTTCGCGCGCGGCGCCGCATCTATGGCGCTGCGACGGCCCGACGATGCGATCGTCGCCCTCGAATGGGCCTCGTCCCTCGATCCCAGCCGCGCGGCGACCCAGCTTACCCTGGGCGGCGCCTATGCCGAGGCCGACCGCGCCGATGCGGCGGAGCGATGCCTGAAGGCGGCGCTGGCGCTGGATCCCGAACTGGCCGCGGCTCACGCCAGCCTCGGCTCGGTCTATCTGCGCGCCGGGCGCGAGGCGGCGGCCGAGCGGCACAGCCGGCGGGCGCTCGCGCTCGACCCCGACATGCAGGTCGCGCACCAGAACCTGGCTTCGCTTCTGGCCGCTCAAGGAAAATCGGTCCAGGCCAGGCGCCACCGCGATCTGGCCTATACCGGGCGCAGCCTCTTCGTCGAGCCGGCGCCGAGATCGCGTCTGACCGTGCTGATGCCGACCACCGCCGAGAGCGGCAATGTGCCGCTCGATCACCTGATGCCGCGGGAGCGATTCAGTCGCCTGCGCTGGGTGGTCGAATACGCTGGCGAGGATCAGGCTCGGAACCTGCCGGCCTACGACCTGGTCTTCAACGCCATCGGCGACCCGGATCTGGCCGGCCCGACGGCGGCGGCGATGCGGCGCCTCCTGGGCGACTGCGAGCGGCCGGTGCTCAATCCGCCGGACGCGGTGATGCGCACCCGGCGCGATGCCGCGCCCGCCCTGCTGAGTGGGATCGAGGGACTTGTGGTTCCGGCCGTGGCGCGGATTTCGGCCGCGGCGATCGACCGGCATGGCTTGGCGAGCGCGGTCGAGCGGACGGGCCTCGCCCCGCCGGTTCTGGTTCGGCCCACCGGCTCTCATGGCGGCAAGGGCATTCGCCTCGCCGCCACGAACGCGGAACTCGCGGCGCTGGCGAGCGCCGGCGACCAGTACGCGACGGCGTTCCACGACTATCGCTCCGCCGACGGATATTTCCGCAAATATCGGGTCGTTTTCGTCGATCGGCGGCCGTACCCCTATCATCTGGCGATTTCACGCGACTGGCTGGTGCACCACCAGAGCGCTGGCATGGCCGACGATGGGATTCGGCGCGCAGAGGAGCAGCGGTTCGTCGACGATCCGCACGCCGCGCTTGGCGAGACGGCGACGACGGCGCTCGGCGAGGTCGGCCGCAGGCTCGATCTCGACTATGCCGGGATCGACTTCTCGATCCTGCCCGATGGGCGCGTGCTGATGTTCGAGGCCAACGCCACCATGCTCGTCCATCCGGAAGCGCACGATGGCGTCTTCGCCTACAAGAACCGAGCCGTCGCCGCGATCGTCGATGCGTTCGAGGCGATGCTGCTGGCCGCCTGCGGAATCTGAGAGACGAGGTCGCGCCTCAGAGGCTTGTGTTGACCGTGTTGAACTGACCGCTCAGGCTCGAGCCGACGGCGCTGACGGCGCCGATGATGACGACCGCGATCAGGGCGACGATGAGCCCGTACTCGATGGCCGTGGCGCCTGAATCCGCCTGGATGAAACGCGCTAAGAGTGTCCGCATAGATTGATCTCCAATTGTCATGCAAGGGAGCTTGGAGGATCAAGCCATTGTTTGCCCCTGCCAGAAAGCGAGACCAAATTTCCACGATCTGATTTAACCAATCGTGAATCTGTCGGTAAATGCCCAAGTAAACAGCTATTCATTATTACCGGACAATGGTAAATGAAAAGCTATCTCTAGTATATTTCAATCCTGAAATCGAACTTGCATAATCTCAGCCGAATTGTTTCGTTAATCCTACAAACAGGCCGCGGCGTGGTCCGTACTGCGGGGCGAATACGCCGACGCCGGCGCCGTTGCGGATCTGATAGACGCTGTCGAACAGGTTGATCACGTCGAGCCGCACCTCGTAGGGGCCGGTCGCGACGTTGTCGAACCTGTGCGACAGCGACAGGTTGACCTGGGTGTAGCCCGGCAGTTCCTCGCCGTTCGGAATGGCGGCGAGCACCGAGCCGTCCGCGAACGTAATCGGGGTCTTCAGCGGCAGGTTGGCCCGCAGGCCGCTGCCATAGATCAGATCCAGCCCGAAATGCGTGCCCAGCCACAGGTACGACGCCCCGGCCGACGCCGCATAGGTCTCGTCGTGATCGAGGTAGATGTAATGGGTGGCCGCATAGTCGAGCGCCGCCTGGCTGAAGCTGAACTGGCTCGAAATCAAGCCCAGGCCTTGCGCCCTGGAATAGGCGAAGTTGGCGTAGGCCGTCAGCGGCCCGCGGTTATAGGAGGCGGTGAATTCGACGCCGTACTGGCGGCCCTTGGCGTAGTTGAACGGCGTCAGGATGATCGGCGCGCCGAACTGGCCCTCGTCGATCAGGTCCTGGGAGAGCTTGTCGTAGCTGTCGACGCCGAGCGTCAGATCGCGTCCGAGCTTCTGCTCGGCGCCGACGTCGAAATAGTTGGCGCGCTCGGCCGAGGGCGTGGTGTCCTTGGTCACCAGCGGGCAGGCCTTGGTGGCGACCAACGCCCCGCAGGCGCCGACCACCGGGCTGCCGGTCGAGGTGACCAGCGGACTTCCGGTCGGCGCAACGACGCTGGCGATGGATTCCGAGGCGATCAGCTCGAACGGCGGCGGCGTGAAATACCGGGCGTAGCCGGCGTGAAAGGTCGTCGACGGGGTGGGCAGCCAGACCAGGTTGACGCGCGGGCTGAGCTGGTTCTGGTCGCGGAAGCCGTTGAACTGGTCGAAGCGCAGGCCGTAGTTGAGGGTCAGGTTTCGAGCCAGCTTCCATTCGTCCTGAAGGTAGGCGCTGTAGGTCTCGGCGGTGTTGGCGCTGTCGTCATTGATGGTGAACGGCTGGTCGCCGATCTGGCCGCCGAAATTGGCGTCGGCCGGGTTGTTGTCGACCAGGAGGACTTGCGAGCGGGTCTGGCTGGTCGCGCGATCCACCTCGACAATGACCCCGGCGCGCAGGGTATGCCGATCGTTGAGGTGATAGGAGGCTTCCGCCTGCACGCCGCCGGAGATGTCGGTCTTGTCCGCCGCCTGGCTGACGCCGTCATAGAGCAGGTCGCCGGTCTCGTCGGGCGTGAAGGTCAGGGTCGAGTTGCGGGCGAAGAGCGAAACCTGGCCGGTGACGCGGTCGGTCGAATGCAGATAGCTCACGACGCCATACTCGGTGGTCTCGTGCTGGCTTTCGTCCAGGTCCTGGCTCGGGAAATCGGTCTGGCCGTCGACGTTGAGCCCGAGCCCGCCGTTCAGCTCGCCGGCGACGTCCGGGATCTGGAACCGCTGGTCCGAAGCGCCCAGGATCACCGACACCTGGCTCGCCGGATCGATGATGTGGTCCAGATAGGCGAAGCCCTGGTACTGCTCGGTGTGGTCGTGGATCGGGTCGGAGCGGCCGTCCGGAGATTCGATGCCCAGATCGTCCTGCAGATAGCTGCCGGAAACGAAGAAATTGGTGTTTCCGGCATGGCCGCCATAGGTGAAGGACGGCTCGATCTCACCGTGGCTGCCGCCGTAGATCGACACCTCGCCGCCATTGTCCACGCCGGTCTTGGTGGAGATGTCGACGATGCCCGCCGTGCGCAGGCCGTACTCCGCCGGCAGGGCGCCGGTGATCAGCTCGACGCTGCCGGCGAGCCGGGGGCTCAGCGCCTGGCTGAAGACGCTCAGGCCCTCGGGCAGGATGACGCCGTTCAGGCGGAACTGCAGGCCATTGTGCTCGCCGCGGATGTGCAGCTGGCCGAAACTGTCCTGCACGACGCCCGGCGCCTGCAGCACCACCTGGCTGAGGGGCGCATTATCTCCGCCCGGCAGGCTTTCGATCGCCTTGGCCGTGATGGTGTAGGTCGAGGCGCCGACCTGCGCCTGGATGGCGGCGCGCGCGGCGCTCAGCCGCCGGGCGGTGACGACGATGGTGCTCGATGGATCCGCCGCGGCGCTGGCGGCCGGCGTCTGGGCGGTCTGCGCGGTGGCGGCGCTCGCGACCAGCAAGGCGGCGCCGGCGGCGGCGAACAGCCAGGGTCTGGGGGGCATCGCTCGTCTCCCGGTGCGTCCAACACGCGCAGCCGGACTGTTATGTAATAACATAACACCCGTCAAGCTGGGTCTCGCTTCGCCGATCCGTCCCCCGGCGGAGAGGCGTTTCTATGGCGCGACCTACGCTGATTGTGCGCTAGGTCAGGTACGAATGCACGATGGAAACCAGCGCCTCGGCGGCTTGCACGCGCGGATCGCCATCGGGCGCCTTCGGATCGATCATGTGTTCGCGGATATGATCCTCGATCACCTCGGCGATAAAGCCGTCCAACGCGCCGCGGCAGGCGGTGGCCTGCTGCAGCACGCGCGCACATTCGCCGTCGCTCTCGACGGCGCGTTCGATGGCGGCGAGTTGGCCCCGCATTCGCTTTAGGCGATTGAGCAGCTTCACCTTTTCCTGGGCGACATGAGCCATGACGGTCGCCTTCCTTGTGGTATACCCCAGTATGGTATACGTGATCGTTGGCTGTGGAAACCCGCAGGTCGCCTGAGGCCATCCAGGCCAATGGTTCAACTGTCACGGTTTACAGGCAGGCTCGCCGAGGGGGTTGCATGGCTGTCGTCGTCACCAGGCCGGTTGGCCGAACCGTCTCGCGCCTGGCCGCCGCGGTGTCGATCGCGGCCTTGGCGATTCTGGTCGCGCCGCGCGCCGCCCGCGCCGCCGACGATGACGCCGGCGGCGGCCCGCCGCGCGATGAAACCTTCGCCCTGCATGGCCAGTCGACCCTGATCTACCAGGGCGTGACCAGCTTTCCCTCGCCCTACCTCGGCCGCAACAGCCTCAAGCCGTCCCAGGCTCGCGAGACCTTCACGGCCACGCTGTTCGCCGGCTTGCGCCCCTGGCGCGGCGCGGAGCTTTGGATCGATCCGGAAATCGACCAGGGTTTCGGTCTCGACGGCACGGAAGGCGTCGCCGGATTTCCCAACGGCCAGGGCGCCAAGGTCGGCAGGACCGTCCCCTACCTGCGGCTGCAACGGGCGTTCTTTCGCCAGACCATCGATCTCGGCGGCTCCAGCCAGAAGGTCGACCCCGACCAGAACCAGCTCGGCGGCTCGCAAAGCGCCAACCGTCTGGTGTTCTGGATCGGCAAGCTCGCCGTCGTCGATATCTTCGACACCAACAAATACGCCCACGACGCCGCCAACGACTTTTTGAACTGGTCGATGATCGACGCCGGCAGCTTCGACTACGCCGCCGACGCCTGGGGCTACACCTATGGCGCGGCGGTCGAATGGTATCAGGGACGCTGGGCGGTGCGCGGCGGGGCCTTCGACCTGTCGGCCCAACCCAACGGAACCCTGCTCGATCCCACCTTCGGCCAGGACCAGTATGTCGGCGAGCTTGAGGAGCGGCACAGCATCGGCGGCCAGGACGGGCGGCTGATGCTGACCGGCTTCCTCACCCGTGGCCGCATGGGCAGCTTCGCCGACGCCATCGCGCTCTCGCGGATGACCGGCCAGCCGCCCAGCACCGCCGATGTGCGCCGCTATCAAGGCCGAGGCGGGATCAGCCTGGATCTGGAGCAGTCGCTGAGCGGCGACCTGGGCCTGTTCGCGCGCGCCGGCGTCGCCGACGGGAACCTGGAGCCCTACGAATACGCCGACATCGACCAGACCGTCTCGGCCGGCCTGTCCCTGAGCGGCGCGCGCTGGGGACGCAAGGACGACGCCGTCGGCCTGGCCGCAACCCTCAACGCCATCTCGAAGATCCACCAGGACTATCTCGCCGACGGCGGCCTGGGCATCCTGGTCGGCGACGGCAGGCTGCCGCACCCCGGTCCGGAAGAGATCGTCGAGACCTATTACAAGATCGCCTTCAATCCCCACACGGCGCTGACTTTCGACGCCCAGCTTGTAGGAAACCCAGCCTACAACCGAGACCGGGGCCCGGCCCCCATCCTCGCCGCGCGCCTGCACGCGCAGTTCTAGCCGAGAGGGCTATTGCGAAATGTAAGCCGAGTGCTGGATGAACTGGTTGGTCAGGGTCAGGAAACCCGTTGCGATGTCGGACGAGCTCACGGCCTGGAAATAGTAGCCGGTGGTGGCGCAGGCCTGAAGCGCGGTGCTGATCGTGCTCTGACTGTTGGGGCCGCCAGGATAGATCGTGTGGCGCACCGTCTGCTCGTAGGGTTGGACCTGCGGATCCTCGCCGGTGAGCGGGACATAAGGCGTTTCAAGCACCGCCAGGACCACGCCTTCGCTCTTGAGTTTGGCGCAATTGGTCGTGTCGATCGGTCCGTCGAAGCCTCCGGTGATCGTCTTGAAACTGGAGTTGGTCGAGTAGTCCCATTCCGGCTCGGGATTGGGGGGCTGGACGCCGCTCGCGGTCCAGTTGGCGTTTCGGTCCGACTGCAGGCCATCGGTGACCAGGATCATGAACTTCAGCGGTGAGGCGGTGGACAGGCCGGTGCCGTTGGGTCCGATCGCGTTGGTCCCGCTCGCCGCCGAAAAGCTCGCCATGGCGGCGTTGAGGTAGGTGTCCATGCCCGGCGTCACGGCCGTCACGGCGTTCAACGGCCCGCTGCACGCCGTCGCCGTGCAGGTCATGTTCGAGGAACCGTATTGGTGGATGCTGTTGTCGAACGAGTAGACGTTGAAGACGTAGTTGTTCTTGGCCAGGTTGTTGTTGGCGCCCAGTTCCGTCTGGACGGAATTGATCAACTGCTGCGCGGCTAAGACCATCACGTCGAAACGCGTCTTGGCGCCCGCGGTGTGGGCGTTGTTCAAGCCCTCGACGATGTTCGCGGGCGTGGTCGAGCCGCCTAAGTCGTGGCAGGCGAAGGCGCACGGAGGCGCGTCGCTCGGGAAGGCTGGCGTTCCGCCAAGTGGGAAGTCGGCCACCTGGTCATTCGGCATCATCGCGTTCCAGTTTGGGTACTGGGTGCATTTCTGTTTCTTCGACGGAGAGCCGCACTTTTCGGTGACGGTGGTCGTGGCCCCCATCCAGTTGGCGATCGCCGTCACGTCCGCCTGGGTCGAGCCGACGATCATCGAAGCGGACGAGTCCATCACGACGTTCAACTGCAGCGTTTGGCCGAAACCGATCACCGTGGTGGTGGTTCCGGTGACGGTCTGGCTGGGCGGATTGCCCGTGCAGACCGTGGTCGGGATCGGGATCGGGAGGCAGGGGGCCGAGGCCTGGGCCGCGACCATGACCGTATCGCTCGGCATGGTCCTCGAGCCGTCGGTACAGTCGGCCTGAACCGGCGCGCAGACGTGGAAATCGGTGATGGACAGGTTCGCGCCGCCGCGATCGTTGGCGGCCAGCGCCGCCCCCGCGATCGTCTTCAGCGTGGCGATCGAATCGTTCGGGTTCTTCACCACCTCGGCGCTCACGGCCAGGCTGGCGGCGTCGGAAGCGTCCTGCAGAGTGACCTTGGCGTCTTCCGCGTAGGAAAAGTCGATCCCGGCGATGACGATGGCGAGCAGGATCGGCAGGGTCAGGCCGAACAGGATCAGCACATTGGCGCGCCGGTCGCCGGCGAACCGGCGCGCAAAGCCGCGCAGCGCCGAGAGCGCCCGCAAGCGGCGTGTCGCCTCTTGGCGACGGTTCTTGTTCAACCCCGGCATATCGGCTCTTTATTCATGGCCCCGCGGCATATTAGGCAGACGCGGTTTTGGACTCGTTAAAGCTTGACCCGTTTGCCCCACCGCCGCCCGGCCGCCGCTCTCCGTTCCGACCCGGTGGCCTGAGCGCATGTGCGGGATCGCGGGCATCGTCATGCGGGACGGCCGGGCGGTCGACGAGGCGCGGCTGGATGGCCTCGCCCGCGCCATGGCGCACCGGGGGCCGGACGGCGTCGGCAGGTTCGTGAGCGGCCCGATCGGGCTTTTGAACACCCGGCTGGCGATCATCGACCTGGCCGGCGGCGACCAGCCGCTGTTCGACGCCGAGGGGGCGGTGCTGGTCGCCAATGGCGAGATCTACAACGATCCGGAGATCCGCGCCGCGCTCGCCGGCGCGGCTTATCGCACCGGATCGGACTGCGAATCGCCGCTGCGGCTCTATCGCCGAGACGGCGCCGACTTCACGCGCGACCTGCGCGGCATGTATGCCATCGCCCTGTTCGATCCGCGGACGGGGCGGCTGGTGCTGGCCCGCGACCCCTTCGGCATCAAGCAGCTCTACACGGTCGAAACGCCGGAGTTTTTCGCCTTCGCGTCCGAGGCGCAGGCCCTGATCGCCGCCGGTCTGGCCGGCCGGGGCTTGCGTCCCGCCGCGCGCGCCGAGTTGATGCAGCTGAAGTTCACCACCGGGCGCGAAACGCTCTTCGCCGATATCCAGCGCGTGATGCCCGGCGAGCGGCTGATCCTGTCCGCCGGCGCGGTGGTCGAGCGGCGAACGACGCCGGCCCTGCCCGCCGGCGGCCCGGTCCCCGGCGACGACGAGGCGCTGCTGCGCCGTCTGGACGGCGTGCTGAACGACACCGTCGCCCACCACCTGCGCTCGGACGTGCCTTACGGCCTCTTCCTGTCCGGCGGGATCGATTCCTCGGTCCTGGTCGCGCTGATGGCGCGGCTGACCGGCCAGCCGGTCCATGCCCTGACCGCCGGCTTTCCGGGCAGCGGCGGGGCGGACGAGACCGCGCTGGCCCGCCGGGTCGCCACGGCGGTCGGCGCCGAGCACCAGGTGGTCGAGGTCACGGAAGACGACTTCTGGGCCTTCGCGCCCGCCGTCGCCGCGGCGCTGGACGACCCGACCGCCGACGCCGCCGCCCTGCCGACCTGGATGCTGGCGCGCGCCGCCAAGGGCCGGATGAAGGTGGTGCTGAGCGGGGAGGGCGCCGACGAGGTGTTCGGCGGCTATAGCCGCTATCGCCGCGCCGGCTGGCTGGGCGCCCTGGCCGGCCGCTCGCGCACCCGGGGCGTCTTTCGCGGGCCCCTGGCGGCCGCGCCCGCCCTGAAGGGCTGGCGGGGCGGCCTGGCGCGCGCCGAGTCGGCCCAGGCCGGCCAGGGTCGCACGACGATGCAGCGGCTGCAGGCGATCGACTGCGCCGAGTGGCTGCCCAACGACCTCCTGGTCAAGCTCGACCGCTGCCTGATGGCCCACAGCCTCGAGGGCCGCCCCCCCTATCTCGATCCGGTGGTCGCCGACTTCGCCTTTCGCCTGCCGGCTCGGGCCAAGGTGCGCGGCGGGCTCGGCAAATGGCTGCTGCGCGAATGGCTGGCGCGCAACGTCCCGGCCGCCGAACCCTTCGCCAGGAAGCAGGGCTTCAACCCGCCGGTGGGCGCGTGGATCGCCGCGCGCGCGCCCCGCCTCGCCGACCTGGTCGCCGCCCAGCCGGGCGTGGCGGAATTCCTCCCCGCCGACCAGGTCCGCGCCGTGATCGGCGAGGCCGCCGCCCGCGGCCAGCCCGCCTGGAGCCTGGTCTTCTATGCCCTGTGGCACAGTCATCACGTGCTGGGCGTCAGCCCCGACGGCTCGGTGGAGGAGGTGCTCGCCGCCGCCGCCAGGGCAGGCTGACCGTCTGCGCCGGCCGTCCGCTCAAATCGTCCGTCATTACCCGCTGGAGCCGCCGAAGGCGGCGGAATGCGGGTAACCCGTGAACACGGATCCACGACGGTGATCATAGGTCGCCTGGACAAGCCAGGCGATGACGGAAGATGGAGCGCTTCGAGGTCTTCATAAATCAATGGCGCGGCCTGTTTCGATCGCGCGCTCGGTTTGAATGAATCCCGACGATCGCTCAGCCGCGCCCCACGAACGGCATCTTGCTGGCCATGACGGTCAGGCTCAGCACATTGGCGTCGAGCGGCAGGCCGGCCATGTAGAGCACCGCATCGGCCACGTGGCGCACCTCGATGGTCGGCTCCGGCGCCATCTCGCCATCGGCCTGCAGCGCGCCCGACGCCATGCGCGCGGTGAGCGGGGTCTCGGCGTTGCCGATGTCGATCTGGCCGCAGGCGATGTCGAAGGCCCGCCCGTCCAGGGCCAGCGACTTGGTCAGGCCGGTGACGGCGTGCTTGGTCGCTGTGTAGGGCGCCGAATAGAGCCGGGGCGCGTGGGCCGAGATCGAGCCGTTGTTGATGATCCGGCCGCCGCGCGGGTCCTGCGCCCGCATCATCCGGAACGCCCCGCGCGCGCAGAGGAAGGCGCCGGTCAGGTTGACGGCCACCACCCGGTTCCACTGGGCGACCGACATCTCGTCGATGGGTGCCGGCGGCGCCCCGGTCCCGGCGTTGTTGAACAACAGGTCCAGCCGCCCGAAGCGCTCGCCGATCGCCTCAAACAGCGCCTCGACCGCCGCCTCGTCGCCGACGTCGGCGGGGACGACCAGCCTGCCCGACGCATCGCCGCCCGCCATCCGCGCCGTCTCCTCCAGCGCCTCGACCCGGCGCCCGGCCAGGGCCACGCGGTAGCCCTTGGCCGCCAGGGCCAGCGCCACGGCCCGCCCGATCCCGCTGCCGGCGCCGGTGACCAGGGCTGTGGGTTGCATGGTGAACTCCCTATGCGGTCGATCAGCGCGTCGTCTGCGGGTGCTACGACGCTCCTGCCGCGGTGACAATCCGGGTATAAGGGATAAAGCCACGGGCCGGATGAGCCACGTTTTGGGCACCAACCGCTGCAACGCTGCCTAAGCTCGATGTCCTGTCATTGAATCCGGAACATTTCAGCAGCTTTTCGAGATACGCTGTCGATGCGATCTCGCATGTCCTGAAGCGGCTCGAAGAAGTCGTGATACCACCCTGCCGTTGCCATTTCTTGAGCAAATCCAACAGCATATTCTGTAAATGCCACCTCGAAGCTCAGCCTGCGGAAGTTCGGGTCTTCGATTTCTCGCTCACCACGAGCCGCGAGGATTTGAGGGTGGTCTAGGTTGATATAGATCGTTTTACTGTCCCGCTCGTAGAACGCTCGCGGTGTGTCGTAGCCGCTGTTTCTATACTGAACGTCAAACCCTCCTGCTCGCTTGGCCTTTCCGGACACGGTCGGCTCATCATGGCCTTGATCATCCGCGTCTTCGGGACCCGATGGCTCAACTGATGGGCCTGATGTGCTGGGTTCAATCGTCGAATCGTTACGGTCGGTCTTATCCGGGGTCGAACCTTCGTCAGCGACCTTCTTGGCCGGCTCAGTTCCGCCTCTGACAAAGCTCGTCGGACCTTCGGCTGCTGGGGTTGGTGTGCTTGTGGGCTCTGCTCCGCCGCGGGCAGACGTCTCCCCGCTAAACCGCCGCCTAAACTCCGAATAATCCTCATTGATTATCCGCGCAATCTCCCTGGCCTGGGCCTGAAGGCGAGCGGACTCCGCCTGCGCTCGCCTCTCTTTATCCAATTCCACAAGGTGCCGGCGAAGGTCCTCGACGTGGCGTCCGACAAACGAATACGTGGCTAGCACCACGGGATTCTCGACATTGAGACGCCCGGACCTACTCATGTCGAAGGCATCGACACCCTCGTAGGGTTCTGACAGAGCGGGAACGTCGATCTCGCCGAATATATAGTTCGAGAAATCCTTCCGCTCCGCTCCTGCAAGTGTGGTGTCGTGAAGGACACCGTGGGCCAATATAGCAACGCCTCTGTCATGCTCGGGCAGCGGAATTTTTGCGGCTTGCAGGACTAAGGTCGCTCCGCGAATTGCGGAATGTTCACCAACCCCAGCGATCAACTCGCGGGTAATCGATACAGGGGGAGTCGTGGCCTCCACGGTTACGCCATCAACCTCGACAACCGCCCCGCGCCAGTGCCGAACGTGGCGTTCAAGCGTTCGGATGATATCATCCTGATCTAAACGGAGATTTTTCAGCTGCTCAATTTCGACGCGCGTTCCGTTTGCGAGCTGGACCGCCTTTTCAATCTCAATTTCCCTTATGGGAACCGGAGCTCCAGAACTCGCAGCCTCAAGATCGGATCGACTCAACTCAACCACGGACCGCAATCCGTTTTTGACGGTCGAAATTCTCAGCAGGTTTCCAATCGCGAACGCGGCGGATTTTCCGGTTCCGAAATAGCCGCGGCCAGGGCGACCCTGCGCACGATCAACGTTTTCGGCGTGCATTGTGAAGAATCGTTCAAGGTCGCCTAGGTCCATCCCTCGGCCGTTGTCTTCTATGGCGATCTTCTTAGGCCGTCTCTCTAGGCGGACCAGTACATGCGGCTGAACCCCAGGCTCCACATACTGAAGACCATTCGAGACGTATTCCCATACCACGTTGGGCGCGTGCTGGAATAGAGCCGCACTCTGAAGCAAATCACGGGCTACGTGGCTTGTTACTCTCAAGGAGCGCGACTGTGAAATCATCTTGGAATCCGATCAGCTAAAATTTTGACGGCTACGCCGAGCACGGGATCATCAGAAAATGAGTGCGTTATTCGCGATATTCTCGCCGTCCTAGTTTCTCCGACTATGTAGTCGTCCAAGCGAAAAAATCTTAGCAGTTCTCGCTCGGTCACCGTGTCCGCCGCCGCGCTGGCTACTTTCTTGAAGGCCTCTTCAGCAAGCAGCCGCGTCTTCTCTTTGTGAAGCCATGCCTTTTGCTGACTGGTGAGCGCTCTCCTAGCCTGGGTCTCCGGAGCATCCGCGGCCAGTGCGCGGCCTACCTCCGTACCGGCGTCGGTCAACATCCAGCCCCGCGCGGAGGTGCCAGTGGCCATCCCGTGCATCTTGGCATCTCGAAGTGCCTTACCGACGGTCTGAATGTTGATCTGATCGGGATACTTTCGCCAACGAAACCGGCCCGGCGTAACCGCGTCAGCACTCATGGCAACATCCTCGATGTCGGCCAACTCGTGCTCACCTCGGAGCCACCAGAGCGCCACGATCACGATTTGCTCATTACTCAAGTTCGTTGAAATCATCTTCGTCATGGTTTTCGCTCTCAACTTGCGCGGGCGGGCGGTGAAATATGTCCGCGAGCCTTCGTTCGTCCACCGCCTCCGCTATCTCGTCTCCCCCGACCACCCCGATACAGTTCTTGTCCAAGATGAGAAATTTTATAGCAACGTACTCGCCAGGCTCGGCGCCAGATTGCCTTAGTAATGGCGTAACGTTCCAGCAAGTGCCATCCGTGACCCGAATATTACCTATTTCGGTACCGATCCTGTCGCGCATTGTAAACTGGCCGCTCAATACGCCTTTAATGCCCGCGGGGATCGAAAATATTCCGCCATTGATGTTTGATTGAGTGAGGCGCCAACAGACGTAGGGGCTTCCATCGTCAAGCCAACCGCTGTCAATTGTACCTTGGCCTGAAACATTATTCTTTTGACGTTGGTGATATTCTACAGTACCCGGTGGAATGGTTGCGCCAACCAACGCATAGTAACCGAACGCGGGACGCCACAAGACTGTTGAATAGGTTGTGGCTACCGTTATAGAGGCATCGTTCATTCCGGCGTTATGACAATGTTGCACAAGCTTGTTCCGCTGCAGAACTGGCCCATGTTCCGCAAATACCTTTGCAAAGGCTAGGTCCGTGCCGGACAGGCAGCCTTGCCAGTCCAGAGCTTTTTCAAATCGAATAATATTGTTTCCATCAATTTTAGCGAACGGCACTCGGTTGCAGATCGCGCGCAGAACGTGGGTTGGCGGAGCAAAACCACCCAGTCGATAATTACGACGAATAGCGGCCCTCAGCTCGCCTAGCGAGATCGTTGATGCGACGGCCAAGACACGCTTGATTGTGTTGACCAGTCTGTTCCGGTTGGAATCCGGGGCGGGAGCGTACCAGAACCAGCCCGTTTGTTCGTCCAGCCATTCGAACCCGTCGCGCTGGCTTACTATCGCACCAATTGCCGCGCGCCCACCTGCCGTATCGAACTCGAGAACATCGGCGGCGAGATTGTCGAGTTGCACACACCCTTTCGACCCGCTGGTCCGCACCGCTTGCGTCGCTAGCCGGCGAACCTGAGCACCGCTTCCCTTCGGGAGAATTACTTCGGCATCCCCCCATCGAACACGCTCGAAGGAAAAGGGAATGCTCCAAACCTCCGCGGCATTGAGCAGCCCTTCAAATTTAAATGAACTTGGCTCGACCCCGCTATCCATAAGGGCCTGGGTAAGCAGCGCTTCTGTGGTCGGTATTAGGCTACTCGCAACGGAGATGGCACGCACAAGCGGTTCAGGCGCTAAATGCTGCTCGCGGAGCCTCTTGCATGCACGCGCGACTAGCTGCCTTACTCGCTCTCGTGTGAGACTATGCGGCGCGCCGACTTCTTCCAAAGTGTGGGCGCCAGTCCCATCAAAGCCCAGCTGAGAAGCGATCATCTCTACGTTTCTTGCAGACGGCTCGACGAGACGAAGGTCTGCGACGAGAGCGTCAGCCAAGTGAACGGCGCGCTCAGCGGGGTGGTTTAGTCTGTCTGCTAGGCGCGCTGCCTGTTGGGCGACGCTTCTCGCCACCAGTCGATTCCATCCCGGGTGGTCCCTGCCAGCCGAAAGTCCTAGTCGTGCCAGGATCGCGGACAGCTCGGCGACGGTCCTGCGGCCTACACTGGGCAGGGCCATGAATTTTTGGGGGTCCGTCGCGACCAGGTCGCCGATGAATTCGAGGCGTTGCCTCGAAATGAACGTACGAGCTCGCCCTGAGAGACCCATGGACTCAAGCCTCATCGAAAGAGCTAGGGGCGGTTTGGAAGTGCCGTCGGCGGGAGCGCTCGGGCCGCTGGACGGTACAGGACCGTCCCACGCGGGCGTGGCCACAGCCGCCATCGTAGCCGCTTTTCGTTGGGACTTAGTAACCTGACTGTTAGCCGCTGCAGTCGGTAGTTTAGGCGATGGTTTATGTTCTTCGGCCACTCGCTCCATCAGGCGACGAGCACGGAGTGTCGAGCGGTGTTTGAGTTCGTCGAGAAGTTCAGCCGCAAACCGTGCGTCACCTTTCCGATCGTCGAAGGCAGTCTCCAAATCGGCAATACGTGCGCTGAAAAGAGGCCTCGTCACCACCCACCCCGATAATCCGCAGCCCATGACGCTCGGCAATCTAACGGCCGGCCGGACTCTAACTATATCAACTGCCTCATAGGTGGAAATCGACAACCTCCTTCGTACCTGAGGATAGCATTCTGGCCTTCAGGGCTTCGATTTCCTTGGTTAAGGCTCGAACGATTTTCGCTACGTCCGCCTCGCTGTATTCATAGGCGGCCTTGTTCCCCAGCTTCCCGATCACACGAATGGTCTTGATTGCATTCACGGTCCGGCTCTCGGCCAAGCTGACAAATTTTTGTCGCCGGCCAGCAGAAGAGGGCTCTCCAGTCTTGGTCTTTTCCCTGGCGGGGGGCGGGCTCATTCGTTGCCTCCATTATGCGTAGGGAGCCGATAACACCGAAAAATTATCTAGTCAAATTTTCACAAAAAATTCCGGAAATTATTTTCGATAAATAACCCAAAGAGAGGTTCGCTTGGATGAAGCTAAAATTGTCGCCCCAGCGACCTTTTTTTCAGCGACGAAAGTAGCGCAAGTTGGGGTCGATAATTTGAGGTAATATGGGGCATGATAAGACGCGGATTGCGAACCTGAGCGCGTTCAGCAATCGTCGGCTAGGCCCGTGGGATGGACCGTATCGCTGCTTATAGCTCCGGTCCGATCAGTCGAACGCCTTCGCCCCGATCGCCGGCCGATAGGAACTCGACGCCCCCCCTTTGTTGAGTGCTCGCTGAACGGCGTTCACGCTTCACTTGAGGCTGATGGATTTCCGCATTCTTCGCTGCGACGTTGCCTTGCTGAACGTCGCACCAAAAGCCAAGGCCGAAGGGGCGTTAGGGTTCTAATCGCTGCTAGACGGTGACGGCTGACTGCGGCCAGTTGTGCTAGCCGGCGCAATCGCTTCACAGAGGCGTCGCGCCAACTGAGGCGCTAGGCGGCACGTCCCGTCGTCGCAGATCACAAAGTCCGCGGCTGAAAACAATTCGGCGGCGACAAACTTCAAAACAGCCGCGTCGACGATCGGACGGCGCGGCTCGACCAAATCGAAGATCAAGGCCTGAGCCTCTGGCCGGCTCTCGTGCATAATTCCCAGCCGGGGATCATAGCCTTCGCCAATGGCTTCGATCTGCACCTGGCTGTGAAGGATGGCATAGGCATAGTTCAGCATCGCGTTGACCGGATGCGTCGCGTGCCGATTTGACGCTCCCCGGCGATCTCGCATTGAGCCGCGGCCCTCGGCGAGCTGCCAACTTTTGGGAACCGGCGATCTGGCTTGGCGTCGCCATCGGAGCGGCAGACCGCGCCACGCCGAGAAATAACGCGCCGCGGTCTGCGCCTCGATAATCATCACATCGTTGACCGATCGAACTGCACGACGTTCGAGCCGCTCGATCGATCTAGCGGCCTGTTCGAGCGCAGCCCCGCGGGCTCGAGTTTCAGGCAATGCCGATTTCATCGTCTGAACGGTGGCCTCGATCTTCCGACTGATAAGATCGCAGCAGAAATCCAGCCGGCGTTCAGGATCGGCCCGCGTCTCGATCTGCCATCGAACACGTTCGCTATCGTAGGCCGCTCCCGATCCGCCGATGATGCTGACGACGTCGCCCAAATAGTCGATCCGAAATAGCGCGATGTTCTGCGCGGCCAGCCAGCTGACTACGTCGAACGAAAGACCGCCGGAGCCGTCCAGCATGATGATTTTGGGCGGTAGGTTTGGCTCGCCCTTGAAGAAGCGAAACGTCTCCCGCTCCTGCGGATAGTGAGTGAAGCCGTTTCGGATCAAGAGCGTGTCGCGCTCGACGCGCAGCGATACGCCGTGACCCGTCAGGATCAGCGGTTCTTTGGGACGCTCACGAGGCCGGCGATAACGCGGGCGCGGGCCGGAGCGCTTGATCCAATGTTCATTCCGCTCAGCCCAGTCTGAATCATCGATCGAGGTGTTAGAGCGGTGGTCTGTCGACTGGGCGGACAAGGACATCCGAATTTCTCGGTCCTAGAAGGTTGTCACGAAATTCTAACCTAAAATTGAGCGCGCGGAATCCCTAGCTGCACGGAATCGCAATGAAGACCGATCTGGAAATTTGGCGTGCAGGCGAATGGTTGGCCGATGCGCCGGAGATATTTTCGAGGGGCCGAATTCGGAGAAAGCGCACCGTCACGAGCGCTCTCTCTCCGAATTGGCTACAGGTCGAGAACCAAGACCCCGAACGCCGGGAGATGTGGTTGAGGCTTGGTGCCCAGTTGAAGGATGCTGCGGACAGGTTCTCGGCTTCGGCCGACTTGGGCATCCGGCGACGGGGAGAATTCTTTCGCCGCATCTATGCAGGCGAGTTGGTGGGTTTGGGGTTCACGGCCAAATCTTCTGCTGACGACCCACCTTCCAGAATTCCGCTTCATCTATTCGACGAGAGTTTCATCGAGTGGCGCAAAAATTCGATCCGATCCGAGCATTTTGATTTTCGCCAGGTCAGGGTGGTTGAGGTCCGGTGGCTCGGGATGGACCCAGCGGCGACAAACCCATCGCAAACGCCCGACCGGTTACCAGTTTCCATCGGGCGAGGGCCAAAGCCCTCTGGGGACCTTTTGGTCTCGATCTACGACGAGCTACTAGCCAATCAGACGATTCAAACCAGACACACACTCAAGGAAGCACACGCAGCGGTGCGCAGCGAAGCCCTATCAAGACACCGGGCTGCGTTTCCTGGCGAACGAGGCCTCTCCTATAAGACGTTTGCCAATCAAGTCGCTAAGGCACGCAAAATAAAGGTTATTTTGTAACTCGCGATTTCCTGAGTTCCCGCGGGAACTTGCCGACTCGGAATCGAGTGCCACGGTCGATGTGATCGCCCCGCGCAGTTGGCGTGGGAGAGATCGATGGCCATTCGTCGAGACTATCGGGCTGAATATGCGGCGCGGATCGCAAAGGGTCTGGCTGCTGGTAGGAGCCGTTCGACTGCCCGCGGCCACGCCCGCGCCGCGGATTTACCCAGGCCGCCACCAAGCCCAATTGACCGCAACGACCCGCGCGAGCGGGCCTTGAAAATGATGAGGCATGGCGCAAGCCAAGGCGACGCCGCGAAGATCGCCGGCATCCCCGTTGAACGGCTTCGGCTCTATCGGCTCCAGAACACCGCCTCGGAACGCCGCGGACGACAATGGGTGATCTTCGACAGCCGTCCGCAATCGTTCTGGATCGCCAGCGCCGGCAAGATGCGATCCGTCACGCTAGCCAACGATGAGGGCAGTAGCGTCGGCCACTATTGGAACGCGGTCGACGAGTTCCTCGCCAGCAATGATGCTGACCACCTCGCACCTTACATCGGTGAGGGCGTGTACGACGTGCGCGACAAGCTCTGGATCTTCGAAACCAGGCCCAACGTCTTGCGCAAGCTCGACAGCATCGGCGAGCTGAACTTCATCGAAATCTACTCCGGCGTGGCCTAGGCGACGGCGATGAAGCAAATCAATGAATTTGAGCAATTGACCCGCTGGTTTGATGGTCGTTTGGCGGCGCTGCGTCGGCTGGGGGTGGAAAACGAGCGTTGTCTTTGCGGAGAGATCGAGTTGCCGTGTCTCCAAGCAGACCACACGGAACGGCGGGCTTATTCCGCAGTGTGCTGGGGATTATGTGTCAACTGCCACGCCCGCATAACCATGCGGCAGCTGCGGGAGCAGCCGCCGATTCACATTTATGATCCCTACCGGTGGGTGGGCCATGCCCTGCTCGGTGCGAGCGAATACCTGGACCTTGGCGGCGATTGGCTAGGGCAATTTGCAGATCGGATCGCCGCGATAACCCCAAGTTCGCGAATCCGCGATCTGTACGAAGCCGTCACGCGAACCTCAGGTCCGATTGCGGCGGCGGGCGGAGACCTGAGGCCAATCACCCTCCATTTAAGAGAGCGCGCCGAGCTGGTATTCAAATCCGTCGGCGTGGAACTGATAGATGATCGCGAGCGCCACCGCCGCCGACTGGTGGCCCGTCAGGAGGCGCTACACCGGCTACGCGTGCACTCGATCACATGCGTTTGCCAGGAAACCAATCCAATTTGTTTTGACCCATGGTCGGTGGAAAAACGAGCCCGCGCCGAGGTGCATTTCGGCACCTGCAAGAGCTGCGTTCGCCGAATCAACCTCAGTCCTAGCAATGCGTTTCCCAATATCGAGGTTTATGACCCTGTCCGTCGTGTGCACAACGGCCTCCTGGGCATCGCCGACTATCTCGACTTCGCGCCCGCTCGCCTGGAACTGGTCAGACAGGTTCTCGACGCGATGCCGGGCACGAGGGACTTCGGCGGGGATTTCAACGATATTGCCGGAGAAATGCGATTAGTCGCCTCGGGTTTACGATTGCTCACCGTTCCGATGTCCACACTAGCCTCAGCAAAGATCGTGGTTAGGCTCTAGGTCGTGGTGAGGATTTAACCGTCAACGCAGTGTTATGGCGATAGCTGCGATCATGACGAAGCCCATGAAGTTGGCGAGGAGCTTATCGTAGCGGGTTGCGACGCGTCGGAAGTGCTTGAGCTTGTTAAAGAAGCGCTCGATGAGGTTGCGCTCCTTGTAGAGGATGTCGTCGAAGGGACGCAGCTTCTTGCGATTGGGCCGTGGCTTGATGACAGGCTGGGCGCCTTCCTGAACGATGGCTTCGTGGAAGTGCTCGGCGTCGTAAGCGGTGTCGGCGATGACCGATCCTGGAGCGAGGCCGTCTATGAGCTCAGCCGCCCTCAGGACTTCGCCTTGCTGACCTGGACCGCCGATCAGGCGCATCGGATTACCGAGGGCGTCGGTGGCGGCATGGATCTTGGTGCTCAGGCCGCCACGCGAGCGACCCAACCCCTGGGCATCAGGCCCCCCTTTTCCTTGCGCGCCCCGGCCGCGTGCTGGTGAGCGCGGACCACCGTGGCGTCGATGCTGACCCACTCAAGGTCGGCGTCGACACTCAAGGCATTGAAAATCCACGTCAACACGTCGCGCTCGACCCAATCATAGTAGCGCCGCTTGACTACACGGTAGTCGCCGAACTGCTCCGGCAGGTCGCGCCAGCGAGCGCCGCTCCTGGCCATCCACAAGATGGCGTCCATGAACAGCCGGTTGTTGGTTCGTGGTCCGCGCTTGCCCTTGCAGCCGCCCGGCATCAAAGGCGCGATACAAGCCCACTGATCGTCCGTCAGACGATCACAATCACGCTCGGTCATCATGGCTGATCCCCAAAAATCAGCCTTTGAATCACTGTTCGCTTGCGACGTGAATCCGCTAAGCCGTTAAATCCTCACCACGACCTAGAAAGAAATGCAGCCAGTCGACGCGGCGGCGGAGGGTTCCGTCGATCGGCTTATCATGCAGTTGCGGGCGTACGTTGAGGCCGGGGCCGGCTCAGACTGGCGCCCTGAGCACCGCTGGACGTCGGGTGTCACCCTGACATTCGACACGGAAACCATGTCGGACCCATCGCAGCGGCTACGCTTCGGGGCCTATCAGCTTCGCGATAAAGGCATCCTCTTTGAGCGCGGCCTGTTCCACGCCGACGACATGCCGGCGTCTGACTTGAAGGTGTTGCGCGACACCTTTGTCCGGTTGAGGCCGACGGCCGCTGGCGAAAAGCTGGAGCTGCGCACCCGTGCTGAGTTCGTTGAGAATGTCTTTTTCGAATGGGGCTTTGAGGTCGGCGGCCTCATCATCGGGTTCAACCTGCCGTTCGACCTATCCCGCATCGCCACCAGGCACAGCTACGCCAAAAAGGACATGAAGGGCGGTTTCAGCTTCACGCTGGGCGAGGACCGGCCGAATGTGCGCGTCAAACACCTGTCGCAGCGGGCCGCGTTCATCAACTTCGGCGGCAAAGACGGTGACGATCATGACCCCGATCGGGGCTTCTTCGTCGATGTTAAGATGTTGGCGGCGGCGCTGACCGGCCAGTCCCATTCATTAAAGAGCCTGGCCAAGCTGCTGAAGACCAGGCGCAAGGGCAAGTTCGACGCCTTCGGCGGCCCGGTCACGCCGATGATGGTGCTCTATGGCATGCGCGACGTGCAGGTCACTTGGGAGTGTTTCGCCAAACTCGCCGAGCGATATGGGGCCTATAACCTTGAAGCCGGGATGCACGAGCTCTACAGCGAGGCCAGCTTAGGCAAGGCCTTTCTCGCCGAGATGAACGTCAGGCCGTGGCGGACGGCGCAGCCCAAGTTCCCGCCGCGCATCATCGGCCAGATCATGAGCACCTATTATGGCGGTCGGGCCGAGGTGCATATCCGCCGACAAATTACGCCGGTGATCCATTGCGACTTCCTGTCCATGTACCCCACCGTCTGCACCCTCATGGGGCTGTGGTGGTACGTGATCGCGGACGGCGTGACCGCGACCAATGACACCGAGCGCGTGCGCCAGTTCGTCCAAGACTGCACCCTCGATGATCTGCAAACGCAGGACACTTGGCGCAACCTGGCCTGCATTGTTCAGGTGAAACCCGCCGCAGACATCTTCCCGGTGCGGGCCG
This sequence comes from Caulobacteraceae bacterium, assembly GCA_965277425.1. Classification (GTDB taxonomy): domain Bacteria; phylum Pseudomonadota; class Alphaproteobacteria; order Caulobacterales; family Caulobacteraceae; genus Poindextera. Next base: position 1,514,847 of record CBDICR010000007.1, on the reverse strand, counting down.
AATACGAAGCCGATGAGTCCGCCACCATCGGCCTAAATCGTCTGAGCGCCGACGAGCCCATGTGGTTCACCCTCGCCGATGTGCTGGCGGCGAAACTGCTTGGCGGGAAGGCGCCGGAGATCATTGCCGCCACCCGGTTCGAAGCTATGGCACCGCAAAAGCGACTGCGAACTATAGCCCTTGAGGGCGTCGACGTTCGCCCGAAGGATGATGACTTCTATAGGCGGCTGATCATCCAGCGCCGAGTTATCCAGAAGGCGGAGGACAAGGCGACGGCGGAGGACAAGCCCGCGCTGACCGCAGCTCAAAAGGGCCTGAAAATTCTCGCCAACTCGACCAGCTATGGCATTTTCGTCGAGATCAACGTCCGGCGGCTAGACGCACCGATTGCCGTCAACCTCCATGATTTTCGCGGCGCTGCGCGGAAAATCCGAACCAGCAAGGTTGAGGACACCGGGCGATACTTCCATCCCCTGCTTGGGACGCTGATCACCGGCGCGGCCCGCCTGATGCTGGCGCTCGCCGAGCGAAACACGCTGGATCAAGGGTTGGATTGGGCCTTCTGCGATACCGACAGTCTGGCCATCGCCAACACCGCAGGGCTGACCGATGACGAATTCGAGCGGCGTGTCGCGGCGGTGCGGGGATGGTTCGAACCGCTCAATCCCTACCGAGGCCCCGACGACGCCGAGGAATCGATCCTCCAGCTGGAGAAGGTCGACTTTCCCATCGGTCAGAATGGCCAGATGAACCAGCTACGGCCGATCAACTGCCTGGCGATCTCGGCCAAGCGCTATGTCCTGTTCGACCGCGACGCCAGCGGTACGCCGGTTGTCCGCAAGGCGTCCGGCCACGGCCTCGGCTATCTGCTTCCACCCTATACGGAAGATGACGACGCACGGGCGGCTCGCATCGACCGGATCGGCGTTGACCTCTGGCAGCAAAATGTTTGGGAGAAAATCATCGCCGCCCACGACGGCGGCCATCCCGATCAGGTGGACTATGCCAGTCTTCACAACTTCGACCAGCCGGCCGCAAGCCGATACGCCGCGACCAACCAAACCCTAATCAAGTGGTTTGGTCGTTACAACGAGACCGTCGAGCCACACCAGCAGGTCTGGCCCTTCAATTTCCTGCTGACTTTCCAAGCCAAGTCGCGGCTGGAAATGGCCAAGGACGATCAGGCTGCCCTTTCGTCGCCGATGTGGAACCGGGGCCATCCCAATCCGGCGTCTCGCTATTCAACCGATCTGATCTCGGATCGGCCGTCGGTATTCGACCGAAGGTCCGGCGAACCGGTGCCGTGGCACTGGCTGAAATCCTACGCCCGCACGCTGACCCGGCACCACTTGCACTCGGAATTGAAATTCCTGGGGGGCGTCGAAGAGGACCGTGGCACCCTGCGACGGCGTCATGTCCACGCTTGGGCGGTCCTGCCAATTGGCAAGGAGGCCGACAATCTTGAGGAGCGCGAGGCGGGCGGCGACAACGAGGACGACCAGGTCAAATGGACCTTGCCGGGGCACGACGTCGCCAAGCTCATTGCAGATATCGAAGGGCTGCTTCGCGAATCTCGAATTCCCGACGCCGAATTGCTGCGGAGCGCTCGTGTATCCCACCACACGCTTGCCGATCTCCGCGCCCGTCGCCGGGTGGCGTTCAAGTCGCTGCTCCAGCTTGCGCGTGCCGCCGAGGAGTTGAGAATTGAGGCCGAGCCGGTCGCCGGCGAACATGAGCGCTGGCGGCAGATTGGCGGGCAACTTCGGGATCAAGCCGGAGGTCGAAACAAGCTGGCGGTCATCCTTGCAGTCAGTGCGCCATACCTTGGGCGCGTGCTGAAGGGTGAAAAGCCTATGACGAAGGAAATGATCCATCGGTTGCGGCATGCGCAGGACGAGTTCCCAATCGAGGCTGGCTTTGCAATGTCTTCTTCGCGGTCCTGATGTGGAGATGAGAACGGACACTTACGAGAGACTGGGAAGGTGTGCTATTCGCTAGGATTACGATACGGTGCGTCACTAACTGATACCGTCCTAAGTTCGGGACTTAGTCGTCTCGTGTTTTCTGTGGGCAATCAGGTTGCTAGGGTCCCGGTTATGAAAGACAAAGTGCTCAAACAGAAGCTAGTCGAGCTGCCAGGTCAGATAGCAGCGCTCAACGAAAAGATTGTATCATTCGCGGCTAAGGTAAAACGCATGCCGCAAGGCGTAGATCGGTGGGATTTAGAAGAGTGGGTCATTGCAGAATGTCATGTTGATCCCGAGTTCATACGCACTAAATCTCATTGGTCGAAACATGACTGGCTCAAGAGTGCAATAGAGTCGAATGCTACGGCACGTCAATACCGTAACGCCGGAAAACTGGCTAAGGCTCTGGCGTGTGAAGCCGATGCGAGGGTTGCCGAGCAGCGCGCAGCGTGGATGGCGTGATTTAGCTTATCAAGCTATAGGGGCGGCTGTCAGTGAAATCGCGGAATCGAGGCCACAAGGCATTCGACCTTACAGCAATAGCCGTCGCGCGTGGTGCTTGCACATACGTCGCATATCATCGGCTAAAGAACCAAGATCAAATTGGATATGAACATGTTCTGCGACTGCCGGCGATCGAAATCGCACAAGCACGCGACTGGGCTGTAAAATTTGAGCATAAATTAAAAGATGATGCTGGTCACAAAAGGGGTCGTTTAAGAAAATTGACTTTGTGTTCTTTTATGTAAACCAATTAATGGCAGTAGAGATGAAGTTTATAAAACGGCATATGACGACCGTAAATTTATCTAGCGACGTTTACAAGCTAACAACATTAGTAGATAGCGATTGTGTGCTAAATACTTATCTACAACGGACTGGGTACGTTTTATTGGTCGGCGACAAGGGCGCCATGGTCAAACTGGCAACGCCCGGCATGATAAAGGGAAATCGCCGTGATGAGGCCTGGGTCGCTAAGCGTCCGCTATTGCGCAATGTGCTCGGTCCCGGAGAGTGCTTCGCCACTGAGTGCCGTGCGGGAACTAATTTCGATATTGCCGCTGAGATTCATCGTATCCGCTGACGGTTCTGATCGGTTCGTGGTTGGTGGTGCCCGGTCTCGCATTTGCGTGGCGGGCCGTGTTAGCTCTACCGTGCGTAGAACCCACAGAATCCTGTGCCGGACGAATGAATGAGCGACGTTCAAATAACTCTGAGCTACGAGGGAGCGGACGCCGCCTCACACCAGCTCGACTTCTACGATGCCGCAATCGGGCTGCTGGGCTTCCAACGCTCACTAGCGATTGTCACGCATCTTGTGATCAACGCTGAAATTATCACTCAGGCGCCATCGCTCAAGGGGGCGAGAATACTGGCCTCGCCGCCTCAGGCGGGCAGCTGGGAATTGCCAGCGGTCATTTCCATCGTTTTGGCTGCCGGATATAAAATCGGGACGGCACCTAAAGAAAGTCCCATAGGACATCTTGTTCGATCTGCGTACGATTATGTAGTCGCTTCTACGCTGGGATTTCACGTCGACTATGACAAGTCACTTGGACAACAATACGACGGACTGAATCCAAAAACACAACATATACCGCACCTCAGACCTGCTCAATTCGAAAGCGCTGTAGAAAAGTGCGAGGTAGCTATCAAGGATATGCACAGACCCATTGTGTTTTCTGAGACAGCCGAATTAGCTCAGCTGTCCTCGATCGTCGACGGGCGGCAGAGTCGATTCCCATATCAACTTTCGCGCACCACTTACGAAGGCATGATGGAGGGAGTTATCGGAGAGCAACCGTTTAGATTCTCGGGTCGAGTGTCGAGCTATAACGTGAATACATTTAAAGGCCGAGTATATTTAGGCAAAACCGAAAGACCTATCTCCTTTGATATATTGACTGAGGCAAGGACGCCGTCCACTATTACTGCAATTGCACGGAGCTTAGCGGCGAACGCTAGCTCTCGGCGCACAGCATTGGACACCGTCGAGATTATCGCCATCCCCATAGAGTCCCGAACCGGACGGCTGAAGGGGTTGCGGATTGTTTCGGCGGCCCCCATCGCCACCTGAGAACAGCTACCACTCCAGTTCTGGCTGGTATGCGACCTGTGCGAAGGCCTTGGTCACGTCGCCCCTAACGCAAGCAGTTAGGCCCGCTTAATTCTAGTGACCCGAGGCAGTCCATTGACCTGACGCTTATGGGGCGAAGTGGTGCCTAAAACGTGGCTCATCCGGCCGCTGCCTTAATCCCACAATCCGGGTATAAAAGAACGAAAAAAGAACATTGCGTCCAAGAACAAAGCATGTACATTGCCCTTGTGCGGGGCGTTCCCGGTTTCGACGGGGGTTCTCGGACATGGGCTCGAAGAATCGTGGAATAAGGACGCCTTCAATGACTCAACCGGTGTTACGGCTCGTGGGACGCGACGAAGCGGACAAGCAAAGGGCGCTGGAGGCGGCGCTCGCACAGATCGACCGGGCCTTCGGCAAGGGCTCGGTGATGAAGCTGGGCGACAAGGGCAAGATCGTGGAGATCGAATCGATCTCCACCGGCTCGCTCGGGCTCGACCTGGCGCTCGGCATCGGCGGCCTGCCCAAGGGGCGGGTGGTCGAGGTCTATGGGCCGGAAAGCTCCGGCAAGACCACGCTGGCCCTGCACGTCGTCGCCGAGGTGCAGAAGGAGGGCGGCACCGCGGCCTTCATCGATGCCGAACACGCGCTCGATCCCTCCTATGCGCACAAGCTGGGCGTCAATCTGGACGATCTTCTGGTCTCCCAGCCCGACACCGGCGAACAGGCGCTGGAGATCACCGACACCCTGGTGCGCTCGGGCGCGGTGGACGTGATCGTGATCGACTCGGTGGCCGCGCTGACGCCGCGCGCCGAGATCGAGGGCGAGATGGGCGACAGCCTGCCCGGCCTGCAGGCGCGGCTGATGAGCCAGGCGCTGCGCAAGCTCACCGCCTCGATCTCCAAGTCCGGCACCCTGGTCATCTTCATCAACCAGATCCGCATGAAGATCGGGGTGATGTACGGCAGTCCCGAGACCACCACCGGCGGCAATGCGCTCAAATTCTACGCCTCGGTTCGGCTCGACATCCGCCGCATCGGCTCGGTCAAGCTGCGCGACGAGATTGTCGGCAACAATGTCCGGGTCAAGGTGGTCAAGAACAAGGTCGCCCCGCCGTTCCGCGAGGTCGAGTTCGACATCATGTACGGCAAGGGCATCTCCAAGCTCGGCGAGATCATCGACCTCGGCGTCAAGGCCGGGGTGGTCGAGAAGTCCGGCTCCTGGTTTTCCTACAACAGCCAGCGCATCGGCCAGGGCCGCGACAATGCCCGCGAGTTCCTCAAAGCCAATCCGGACATGGCGGCCGAGATCGAAAAGGCCGTGCGCGGCAACGCCGGCGTCATCGTCGAGGAACTCCTGGTCGGGCCCAGCGCCGAAGAGGACGAATAGGATACCGCCGCTCCGTCGTTCCCCTCCCCGTTGCGGGGCGGGGTAAGGGTGGGGGTGTTTTCGCCGTCTCTCCGGCTCGTCCTCCCCGGCTTGTTGGAAGAGATCACCCGTACGGTGACCACACCCCCATCCCCAACCCCTTCCCAGCAAGAGGAGGGGGTGTTTGGTCGCGCAGAAATCCAGCGAAACCAGCTTTGTTTCAGGCCGGGGTTGAAACCCAGCTTGGCTAAGCGGCGCGGCGTTTCTATATGGACGCGCCATGCCCAGCCTGAACGCCATCCGAAGCGACTTCCTGACCTATTTTGAGGATCGCGACCACAAGCTCATCGCCTCGGCGCCCCTGGTGCCGCAGAGCGATCCGAGCTTGATGTTCGTCAACGCCGGCATGGTGCCGTTCAAGAACGTCTTCACCGGCGCCGAGCGGCCGCCCGCACCCCGGGCGACCTCGGCGCAGAAATGCGTGCGCGCCGGCGGCAAGCACAACGACCTCGACGATGTCGGCCATGATCGCCGCCACCTGACCTTCTTCGAGATGCTGGGGAACTTCTCCTTCGGCGACTATTTCAAGGAAGGCGCGATCGAACTCGCCTGGGAGATGGTCAACAAGAACCTGGGCCTGTCCCGGGATCGCCTGGTGGTCTCCATCCATCCCCAGGACGAGGACGCCGCCGAGCTGTGGAAGAAGATCGCCGGCTTCTCCGACGACCGTATCGTGCGGCTGGAGGAGAACGTCTGGTCGATGGGCGACACCGGGCCGACCGGAACCAATTCAGAAATCTTCTACGACCTCGGCGAGGGCGTGCCGGGCGGGCCGCCAGGTACGCCGGAGGGGGACGGCGACCGCTTCACCGAGGTCTGGAATCTGGTCTTCATGCAGTGGGAGCGGTTTGCCGACGGCAGCCAAACGGATCTGCCCAAGCCGCAGATCGACACCGGCATGGGGCTCGAGCGGATCGCCACCGTGCTCCAAGGGGTCGATACCATCTATGAGACCGATCTGTTCAAGACCCTGATCGCCGCCAGCGTCGACCTGACCGGGCGGCCGGCGAACGGGGAGGCGGCCTTTTCCCACCAGATCATCGTCGACCATCTGCGCTCCAGCGCCTTTCTCATCGCCGATGGGATTTCGCCCTCGAACGAGGGCCGCGGCTATGTGCTGCGCCGAATCATGCGCCGCGCCATGCGCCACGCGCACCTGCTGGGCGCGGCCGATCCGCTGATGTGGCGGCTGACGCCCACCCTGGTCGACCAGATGGGCGCGGCCTATCCCGAGCTCGTCCGCGCCAAGGCGTCGATCGAGGACACCCTGCGCCAGGAAGAGGAACGCTTCCGCCGCACCCTCGGCCGCGGCATGGCGCTGCTGGACGAGGCGACGGCGGGCCTGCGCCAAGGCGACGTCCTCTCCGGCGAGACCGCCTTCAAGCTTTCCGACACCTACGGCTTCCCGCTCGACCTGACCGAAGACGCCATCCGCGGCCGCGGCCTGAGCGTCGACCACGCCGGCTACGACACGGCCATGCAGCGCCAGCGGACCATGGCGCGGGAGAACTGGTCCGGCTCCGGCCAGACCGCCCAGACCGCCGAATGGCTCGGCCTGCGCGACCGCCTGGGCCCGACCGTCTTCACCGGCTACGAGCGGGTCGACGATGTCGGCGAGCTTTTGGCCCTGGTCGCCGACGGCGCCGGGATCGAGGCGGCCGAGGCCGGCCAGACCGTCCAGGCCCTGTTCGATCGCACGCCCTTCTATGCCGAGAGCGGCGGCCAGGCCGGCGACCAGGGCGAGGCGTCCTGGCCCGGCGGTCGCGGCCTGGTGCTCGATACCCAAAAGCAGGCCGCGGATCTCAACGTCCACACCCTGCAGCTGACCGAGGGAAGGCTGGTCGCCGGGACGCGGGTCGCCTTGGCCGTCGATCCGGAGCGGCGGTTGCGCACCCGCGCCAACCATTCGGCCGCCCACCTGGTGCATGCCGCGCTCAGCCACGTGCTCGGGCCGCATGTGACGCAGAAGGGCCAGCTGGTCGACGCCGATCGCATGCGCTTCGACTTCGCCCATTCCGGCCCGCTGAGCGCCGACGAGATCGATCGCATCGAGGCGGAGGTGAACGCGGTGATCCGCCAGAACCTGCCGGCCAGGACCGAGGAGATGTCGCCCGAGGCGGCCATCGCCGCCGGCGCCGTGGCCCTGTTCGGCGAGAAGTACGGGGACCGGGTCCGTGTGCTCGAACTCGGCCACACGCTTGAGCCGGGGGCTAAGGGCGCCTATTCGGTCGAGCTTTGCGGCGGCACCCATGTGGCGCGCACCGGCGACATCGCTCTGTTCAAGATCGTCGCCGAGGGCGGCGTGGCCGCCGGGATTCGCCGGGTCGAGGCCCTGACCGGCGAGCCGGCGCGGCGCTGGCTGCTCGACCAGGCGGCCGTGGCCAAGGGCCTGGCCGACCAGTTCAAGGCGCCGATCGCCGAAGTCCCGGCCCGTGTCGAGGCGCTGATCGCTGAGCGTCGCAAGATCGAGCGCGAGCTCGCCGAGGCGCGGCAGAAGCTGGCCATGGGCGGCGGCGGCTCGGTGGCGGCGTCGGAAATGGTGGCCGGCGTGCAGTTCGACGGCCGCCTCGTCGAGGGCGTCTCGGCCAAGGAGATGCGGCCCCTGGTCGAGGAGGCGCGCAAACGCCTCGGCCAGAACGGCGTCGTCGCCTATGCGGCGGTGAACGAAGGCAAGGCGGCGATCACCATCGCCATTACCCCCGACCTGCTCGGCCGCTTCGACGCCGCCGTGCTGGCGCGCGCCGCCGTGGCGGCGATGGGCGGGCAGGGCGCCGGCGGCAAGCCCGACTTCGCCCAAGGCGGCGCCCCCGACGGCGCCAAGGCCGCCGATGGCGTGGCGGCGGTGAAGGCGGCGCTGACTGCTTGAGGACGACGCTCGCCAGCATCATTCGAGGCTTTGGCGTCGAGCCAGACGCCATCAGGCTGATCAACCGGCGCTTCAACACTCACTGGATGGTGCGCGCGGGCGAGCGCCGTTACGTCCTGCGCCGGTTCGGGACCTGGCTGGAGCCGGAAGCTGGGCCGGCCTGGGAGCTGGAGCTGGTCGCCCGCCTGGCCGCGCTTGGCCTGCCGGTCCCGGCGCCCATCGCACCGCCGCGCAGGATCGACGGCGCTGTATACATCCTCATGCCGTACCTCTTCGGGCGGGCTCTGGGCGCCTCATCGGTCAACGATACCGCCTATCGCAAGCTTGGGCGGCGCCTCGCCGACTACCACGCCGTGGTGGCCGACCTGCCGATCCCACCGAGCGACCGGGCTGGACCAGCAATGTCGATGGGGCCTTGCCGATCGCCGGCGGATCCGAGCGCCGCGCCGAACTGTTGCAGGCCCTGGCCAAGGTGGATGCAGGCATGGCGCACGCCTTCGATGCGGCGGCTAACGCGCTTGAAGCGCGGACTCTTCCAGCCATCTTCGCCAGCGCACCCCGAATTGTCGTGCACGGAGACTTCGCGCCGTGGAATCTCCGGCTTCAAGGTGGTCGGCTGACGGGCCTGATCGATTTCGAACTGGCGCACGTGGACGTTCGCGCCGCCGACCTGGCCTTCGCTCGCCGGGGCTACCATGACGCCGTAGTCGAGGGTTACCTCGAGCGCGCCACCCTCTCGGCGGCCGAACTCGCAGCCTTGGACGGTCTCTGGCTCGGCGGCGTTCTTTCCGGGGTGTGGCGGGTGCTCGAAAACCGTGTGGCCGACGGCGCGGTCACCACTCACGGTTTTGACTGGAACCTAGAGCAAATCGCCAAGACCAGGCCCTATCGCCCGGCCGCCTAGCCGCAACCGTCGTTAGCCCGCCCGCAGGTGGTCGCGAAGCCATCCGGTGATCTGCAGCCAGCCCTCCCGGGCGTCCGCAGCCTCGGCGGCGTCGGCGAAGCCGAAATTGCGCAGGCGCAGCAAGGTCCCGCCGTCCGCGACCTCGAACCTCATGTCGATGGTGGTCTCGGCTTCGGGCGACCAACTGGCGCGCCAGGTCCAGACCAGCCGGTCGGGAACGTTGACGGCCAGATAGCGGCCCTCGGCGCTGAAGGGTTGGCCGTCGTCGCCCGCGAAGTCGGCGCGCCAGCCGCCGCCGGTTCGCAGATCGGCGCTCCAGCCCTTTGTTCGATAGACGCCGGCCTCGCCCCACCAGGCGGTGACCTCCTCAGGTGCGGTCCAGGCTCGGAACGCCGCCTCGGGCGCGCAGGGCAGGGCGATCTCGAGCTCGACGGCGTGATCGACCACGCTCAGCTCGCTACATGAAACAGACAGAGCTTGTTGCCCGCCGGATCGCGTACATAGGCGCCGTAGAAGCTGGTCCCGTCTGGCGGCCGCATGCCCGGCGCGCCTTCATCCGAGCCGCCATTGGCCAGGGCCGCGGCATGGGCGGCCTGCACCGCCTCTTTCGAGGGCGCCACAAAGGCGATCATGATCCCGTTGCCGCCGCGCGCCGGCTGGCCGTCGAACGGCTTGCAGATGCCAACGTCGCCCTCGCCATCCTTGGACCCATAAAAGGCCCAGCCGCTGTCGAAGGATTTGCGCTCACAGCCGACCGCGCCCAGCACCGCGTCGTAGAAGGGCAGGGCGGTGTCGAAGTCGTCGGTCCCGATGGTCACATAGCCGATCATTGTTTGCTCCCGCGAATGTCGCGGCAAGCATATCCGTTCTTCGGAACGAAGCAAGAACAAGCTTTCCCTGGAGGCTGAGTTCAGGGCAGACTGAGCGTTTGCTGCTAAGCTGAACCGCCAGCTTTTTATCCGCTCATCCCCGCGAAAGCGGCGACCCAGGTTTTTTCAAACCACGAAAAACACGAACACGAACGTTCCAGTTCGGACAGGGCGGTTGGATCGGCCCCGTTCGTGATTTTCGTGGTGCGCCAGGCGAAGCTGGCGAGTTCCAGCGGGTGAGAGTCCCGTGCAGGTAAGGGGTAGCGCCCGCCTGTTAGCGAGTGTTGCGGGGCGGAAGGCGACGACCGTCGCGAAGCGTACACAGCAACCGTGTGGGGTCGGCTATTGAGCCACGACATGCACAAAGTCGCAGAGGCCGAGGCGGTCACGAACGCTGAAGGCAACATGTGCGGTCCCGTCATGCGAGGGGCTGACGCTCTGCCGGGGTCAAAGACCCGATCACGCACGGAAGGAACACGTCGGAACCTGGGAGATCTCGCGTCCGGCCGGTCGGGTTGCACCGATCCGGTCCGCCTTGGGAAGGTGAGGAGCCGAAGCCGAGGATGAACGGGCGCGAGAAGTCAGACCCCGCCATAGTAGCTGGGAAGCGGGCGAACGGAGCCGGGCGACCGGCCGAGGAGGGCGTGGAGCCAAGGGCGGGGGCCGAGGGAAACGCGGGCCGGCAAAGCACGTCCCGGGCTCAGGGCCGGGTCGGCGTGTCACAGGCGCTGGACCGCGTACGGCAAGCCGCAAGGCTAGGGAAGGAGGCGAGGTTCATCTCGCTCCTGCACCATGTCGACGACGCCTGGCTGCGGGAGGCGTACCTCGCGCTCAAGCGAGATGCGTCTCCTGGGGTGGACGGCATGACGTGGCGCGACTACGGGGCCGATCTCGAGCCGAGGCTCGCCGATCTGTGCGACCGGGTCCACCGGGGAGCGTACCGGGCTCAGCCGGCCAGACGGGTGATGATCCCCAAGCAAGACGGGAGCCAGCGACCGCTGGCGATCGCCGCGCTTGAGGACAAGATTGTCCAGAAGGCCGTGCTCGGGGTGCTGAACGCCATCTATGAGGAAGACTTCCTCGGCTTCAGCTACGGCTTCCGGCCCAGGCGCGGCCAGCACGACGCGCTGGACGCCCTGGTGGTCGGGATCGAGACCAGGGCGGTGAACTTCATCCTGGACGCCGATATCAGAAGCGTCTTCGATACGGTCAGCCATGCCTGGCTGGTCCGCTTCCTGGAGCATCGGATCGGCGACAAGCGCATCGTCCGCCTGATCCAGAAGTGGTTGAAGACGGGCGTCCTGGAAGACGGGGTCGTAAGCGTCAGTGAGACAGGGACGGGACAGGGCGCGGTGATCTCGCCGCTCCTGGCCAACATCTATCTGCACTACGTCTTCGACCTGTGGGCCGAGCAATGGCGCCGTCGCGAGGCGTCCGGCGACATGATCATCGTGCGCTATGCCGATGACATGGTGCTGGGCTTCGAGCACGAGGCCGATGCAAGGCGCTTCCAGGAGGCGATGGGTGAGCGGTTAGGGGCGTTCGAACTGTCGCTCGGCGACGAAGGCATCAGGCCATCGACGAGCAAGGCCGATGGCTGAAGCAAGTGGTCACCGGCTTCTTCGCCTATCACGCCGTGCCGACCAACAGTCGCACGCTCGTGGTCTTCCACAACCAGGTCGCCAACCTGTGGCGGCGCGCGCTGCGGCGGCGCGGCTCCAGGGACCGCACGACCTGGGCGCGAATGGAGAAGATCGCCAACGACTGGCTTCCCCCACCGCGCATCCTCCACCCCTGGCCCAACCAGCGCTTCGCCGTCAAACACCCAAGGTGGGAGCCGTATGCGGAAAAGCCGCACGTACGGTTCTGTGCGGGGGGCGCGGGGTAACCCGCGTCCCTACCGCGATTGGTTCGTGGCCAATCTTGCTGACCCGGCGACGCTCCTAGGCCCGCAACAAAAAAAGCCTGGGTCCCCGCTTCCGCGGGGATGAGCGGTATAATAGTGACGTTGCCTCAGGTTGAAGCCAGGGCCTTGGCCAGGTTGTCGGCGACCTTGTCGATGAAGCCTTCGGTGGTCAGCCAGCCCTGATGGTCGCCGACCAGCAGCGCCAGGTCTTTGGTCATGGAGCCGGATTCGACCGTGTCGACGCAGACCTTTTCCAGAACCTGCGAATAGTGTTCGAGGTCGGCGTTACCGTCCAGCTTGGCCCGGTGCTTCAACCCTTGCGTCCAGGCGAAGATCGAGGCGATGGAGTTGGTCGAGGTGCTCTCGCCGCGCTGGAACTGGCGGAAGTGGCGGGTGACGGTGCCGTGGGCGGCCTCGGCCTCCATGATCGCTCCGTCGGGCGTCACCAGGACCGAGGTCATCAGGCCGAGCGAGCCATAGCCCTGCGCCACCGAGTCCGACTGCACGTCGCCGTCGTAGTTCTTGCAGGCCCAGACATAGCCGCCCGACCATTTCAGCGAGGCGGCGACCATGTCGTCGATCAGCCGGTGTTCGTAGGTGATCCCGGCCGCCTTGAATTTCTCGGTGTATTCGGCGTCGAAAATCTCCTGGAACAGGTCCTTGAAGCGCCCGTCATAGACCTTGAGGATGGTGTTCTTGGTCGACAGATAGACCGGAAACCGCCGCGCCAGGGCGTAGGTGAAGGTGGCGTGGGCGAAGTCGCGGATCGACTGGTCGAGATTGTACATGGCCAGGGCCACGCCCGAGGCGGGAAAGTCGAACACCTCGCGCTCGATCACCTGGCCGTCGGCGCCGTCGAAACGCAGCGTCAGCTTGCCGGCGCCCGGGACCAGGAAGTCGGTGGCGCGGTACTGGTCGCCATAGGCGTGGCGGCCGATGATGATCGGCTCGGTCCAGCCCGGGATCAGGCGCGGGACGTTCTTGCAGATGATCGGTTCACGGAAGATCACCCCGCCCAAAATGTTGCGGATGGTGCCGTTCGGCGACTTCCACATCGATTTGAGGTTGAATTCCTTCACCCGGGCGGCGTCGGGGGTGATGGTGGCGCACTTGATGCCGACGCCGAGCCGCTTGATCGCCTCGGCCGCATCGATGGTGACCTGGTCGTCGGTGGCGTCGCGATGTTCGACCCCCAGGTCGTAATATTCGATGGGCAGGTCGAGGAAGGGGAAGATCAGCTTGTCCTTGATCATCTTCCAGATGATCCGGGTCATCTCATCGCCGTCGAGGTCCGCGATGGGGTTGGCGACTTTGATCTTGGCCATGCGAACTCCGGAAAACGGCCTGGACGGGCTCGGAAAAATCGAGCCCCGCTATAGACGCTCGCCGCCCACGGCGAAACCCGCTATTGCGGCGCGATGAGCCAGACGCTCCGCCCCCCCAGCGTCATCCTGGACCGGCCGCAGCTGGCGCAAAACATCGGCGCGGTAGCCCGGGTGATGGCCAATTTCGGCCTTGCCGACCTGCGCCTGGTCGCGCCGCGCGACGGCTGGCCGCAAGAGCGCGCCTGGGCCAGCGCGTCGGGCGCCGACTGGCCGCTGGACAACGCCCAAGTCTTCGCCAGCATCGCCGAGGCGACGGCGGACCTTACCCGCGTCTACGCGACCACCGCCCGCCCGCGCGAGGCGCGGGTGCCGATCATCACGCCGCGCGAGGCGGCCGGCGAACTGCATTCGGCCGCCGCCGAGGGCCTGGCGACGGGCCTGTTGTTCGGGGCCGAGCGGGCCGGGCTGGAGACCGCCGATATCGCCTTTTGCCAGGCGATCGTGACCATTCCGATCGACCCGAAGTTCCGCTCGCTGAACCTGGCCCAGGCGGTGGCGATCAATGGCTATGAGTGGCGCGCGACCATCGACGCGGGCGCGCCGGCGGCCTTCGCCGACACCGCCGAGCCGGCGAGCCAGGCCGAAGTCGCCGGCTTCTATGACCATCTTGAGAGCGAGCTGGAGGCCGCCGGCTTCTTCTTTCCGCCGGAAAAGACGCCGTCCATGGTGCGCAATCTGCGTTCGATCTTCTCGCGCGCCCGGCTGTCGACCCAAGAAGCGCGCACCCTGCGCGGCGTCGTCACCGCCCTGACCAAGGGCCGCGGCCGGGTGCTGGCCCGCCTGGCGCGCGAGCGGGCGGCGAAGGAGGCCGCCAAGTGAGCCCCTCGCCGCTGGAAAGCCTCGCCATCCCGATCGTGCAGGCGCCGATGTGGGGCGCCTCCACCCAGGCGATGGCGCTGGCGGTCAGCCGCGCCGGCGCCATGGGCCAGCTCGCCGCCGCGGGCCTTGGCCCCGACCAGATCGCCGGCGCGGTCGCCGAGCTGAAGAGCGCGACCGATCGGCCCTTTGCGCTCAACTTTCTGATGACCGAACCGGCGCGGCCGGGCGCGGACACGGTGCAGACGGCGCTCGCCCGGTTGCAGCCATGGTACGACGCCCGCGGCATCCCCTTGCCGGCCGCGCCCAATGACTACGCGCAGGATTTCGCGGCGCAGTTCGAGGCGGTCATCCGCGCCGCGCCGCCGGCGGCCAGCTTCGCCTTTTCCATCCTGACCGCGGCCCAGGTCGCCGCCCTGCATGAACGCGACGTCTTCGTCATCGGCACGGCCACCACGGTCGCCGAGGCCAGGGCCTGGGCCGCTGTCGGCGCCGACGCCATCTGCGCGCAAGGCTTTGAGGCCGGCGGCCATCGCGGCGCCTTCCTCAAGCCGGTCGAAGACAGCCTGGTCGGGACCATGGCGCTGGTGGCGACCGTCCGGCGCGCCGTTGCGGTCCCAGTGATCGCGGCGGGCGGGATCATGGACGGGCGGGGCGTCGCCGCCGCCCTGGCCCTGGGCGCGGTCGCGGCTCAGATGGGATCGGCCTTCCTGCTCGCCGACCAGAGCCTGATCAGCCCGGCCTGGCGGCGCGCCATCGTCGAGGCCGAAGACGACACGACGCGGCTGAGCCGGGCCTTTTCCGGCCGCTATGCGCGCGGCATCGAAAACGACTTCATGCGCGAGATGCGGCCGATCGAGGCCGAGGTCCCCGCCTATCCGGTGCAGAACCGCCTGACCCAACCGCTGCGCGCCGCCGCCGCCAAGTCGGATGACGCCTCGGTCCTGTCGCTCTGGGCCGGCCAGGCGGTGACGCTGGCCGAACCCGGCGACGCCGGCGCCCTGGTCCAGCGCTGGTGGGCCGAGGCCAAGGCCGCCGTGCGCGAGGTGGCGGCGCGTACCGGCGGCTGATTCCGGCGCAAGGCCCGGTCTCAACCCCCGCCGATCAGGCGGACGAAGCCCTCGCGCACGCCCCGGTCCAGCCGCGAGCGGTAGTCGTCGTGAACGGGATCGTCGGGCGCGATCTGGCCGAACCGGGCGGCGGGCGCGTTTTTCATCGGCACGAAGGCGATCGGGGCGGCGACCGGGGTCAGGTGGCCGCCGCCGCCGGACCGCAGCGTGCTCAAAAGCCCGTACATCTCGCCGGTGATGGTGGCGCGGCCGAGCGTGATCAGGCGGAACTGGCCGTGGTCGTTGGTGACCAGGTAGATGTGGCCGGACTGGTGGGGCAGGGAGACCTGACCCGACTGGGTGAAGGCCGAGTCCAACCGCGCCGCCTCGTGAAAGCTCAGGCAGGACGCCGGGTCGCTCCAGGCGATCTCGGTGCGGTAGGCGTAGATGGCCCGCGAGTCTTCGAATGACGGCCTGAGCGTCAGGTACTCGCCTTCCAGCCAGGCCACGGCCGCCCGCGAATAGGCGCCCAGCGTGTCCGGCGCCTGGCTGCTCGCCGCCGCCTCGCCCGGCCTGAGCGACGCGCCCAGCGCCTGTTCCAGCCGGATCAGGGTCGCCAGCGTGAACGGCCGCCGGCCGGACAACGCCTTTTCCAGCGTGGAAATGCTGATCCGGGCCTCGTCCGCCAGCCGCTGGCGCGAGATGCGCCGGCGCGCCAGTTCCTCGCGCACGCGCACGGCGATGCGACGGCTTTGCGCGTCGGATAGCTCTGCGTCAGCGCCCTGCGTCAAGCCGCCAGTCCTCACGAATCCGCACAAGGCCGCAGGTTGGCTCACACCTCGGCGCCGGACAAGGCGGCGGTTGCGGGGAAGGGCCGATCATCACGCTCGCGCCGGATCGATCCGTCTTGCAAAGTCCGGGCTGGAGACCCGTCATGCGACCCTCAGCCCAGACCATCGCCGCCGCCCTGCTTCTGGCGCTGGCCGCGGCCGCGCCGGCAAAGGCCCAGCCAGCCCTGGTGCTCTGGGCGTGGGAACGACCGGAGGATCTGCGCGCCGCCGGCGCCAAGGTCGAGGTCGCGGCCGTCGTCGGCTTCGTGCAGCTTTCCGGCGCCGGGCTTTGGGCGCGCGGGCGGCGGTTTCCGCTGAAGACCGCGCCGGGCGCGCGGCGAATCGCGGTGGTGCATATCCAGATCGATCCCAGCCAGCCGCTCGCCTGGACGCCCGCCCTGCGCGCGCGCGCCGCCGCGACGGTGCTGGCCTATGCCCGCACGCCGGGATTCCAGGCGGTGCAGATCGACTTCGAGGTCAGGCAGTCGCAGCGTCAGGTGCTGCTGGATCTCATCCACGACGTCCGCAGCGGCCTGGGCGCGCACACCCCGCTGTCGATGAACGCCCTGGCTTCCTGGTGCGAAACCGAAACCTGGCTGAGCCAGGCCGAGGTCGACGAGATCGTGCCCATGGTCTTCCGCATGGGGCCTGAGGGCGAACGGCTGAAGGCCAGGCTCGCGGCCGGCGGCGACTTCGCCGATCGGCGCTGTCGAAGCGCGATCGGAATTTCCATGGATACGCCGCTGACACGCATCCCCGGCGGCCGGCGCGTCTATGTCTTCAACCCCCACAACTGGACGGCCGCCGACATAGCCGCCGTCTTGAAGAGGTCCCAGCCATGACATCGTCCAGGCTCCGCATCGCCGTGGCGAGCGCGCTGATCTTGGCGACCGCGACCTGCGGCCCGGCCGAGGCCTGCGGCCCGTCGCCGGAGGGGCCGGCCTATATCGACGCCTTCGGCGGCCAGGCGGCCGACCTGAACGCCTTTTACGACGGGCGCATCGCGCTGGTGATGGCCCAGTCGCCGAGGGCGCGGCTATTCATGGACTGGCGGCTGCTGCACGGCTTGCCGGTCGGGCGGGCGGCGGGCGCGCGGCTGTCCATCCCGTGCTGCGACAGCGCCGATCCGCAGACCTGGGATCAGACCCAGGCCTGGGTCACGGCGCGGGCGGCGGTGCCTGGCGTCGCCGCGCAGGCCGCCGCCATCCAGACCGATCGGCCCGTCGCCGACAACGCCACCGAACCCAACTGCTTCGCCGGCGCCTTCGCCAATGCGGCCGCGACCCTGAAGGACCGCATCGCGCGCTACGGCGCCGTCTCGCCCTGGGTGAAGGCCTGGGTCGACGGCCAGGACGCCGTCTTCGAGGGCTGCAGCGCGTCGGCGGCGGTCATGCCCGCCTTGGACGCAAGGGCCCCCGCCTGGCTGAGGGCCGACCGCGCCTATCAGGCTTCGGCGCTGGCCCTATATCAGGGCGACAATGCGCGCGCCGCCGCCGGATTCGCCGCGATCGGCCGCGACGCCCAATCGCCATGGCGCCGGATGGCGCCCTATCTGACCGCGCGCGCCCTGTTGCGCCAGGCGCTGGCGACCCGCACCCCCAAGGCCTTCGCCGAGGCCCACCGCGCCATCGGCGCCCTGGCCGCCGCGCCGGCGGGGACCTTCGCCCAGGACCAGGTGCGGTCCATGGCCATGATTATCGACGAGCAGGAAAATCCCGATCAGGTCCGCATCGCCTTGAATCGGGAAATGACGGCGCCCAGCCTGCGCGACGACGCGGCGGTGGATTTCCGCGACTATGTCGACCTGAACGACAAGGCCGGTCGGCCGCCGGAAATCCTGGATTGGATCGCGACGATGAAGGGCGCGGCGCCCGGCGCGCCGGCGGTCGATCCGACCTCGGACGATCCTGCGCATCAGGCCGCCCAACGGCGGGCGAACGCTTATTCGCTGGCTCATGCGCAGGCGCGATGGACCGCGACCCATGACGCCGCCTGGCTGGTCGCGGCCTTGAGCCTGGCCGATCCCTCCGATCCCGCCGCGCCGGCCCTGACGCGAGCCGCGGCGGCGACCCGCCCCACCTCGCCGGCTTTTCTGACCGCGGCCTATCACCGCCTTCGCCTGACCCTGGCGAGCGCGCCGGAGCGCGAGACCCGCGCGGCGTTGGACGCCATCCTGGCGCGCCGCGACCTGGCGGTCAGCGACCGCAACCTGTTCAGGGGCGAGCGGATGCAGGTGGCGGAAAATCAAGGCGCCTTCGCTCGCTTGGCGCTGCGCACCCGCCTCTGCGCCGACGACAACGGCGGCGATGGCTGCGTGCGCGACAAGTTCAATGACGAGGAAGAACCCCGCGACCTCTATGACGCCGCCGGCAAGGTGGGCTTGGGACCCGATGCCCGGGCCCTGATCGACCGTCTGCCGCTCGCCGAGCGCACCGCTCTGGCCGATGATCCAAGCCTGCCGGCGACGCTGCGCCTCGACATCGCTCTGACCAGTTGGACGCGGGCGGTGCTGATGCAGGACAATGGCCGGATCGACGCGCTGGCGCTGCGGCTTCAGACGCTGCTGCCGCAACTTGGCCCCGACTGGGCGCGGGTCGCCCACACGCCGCCTGGGCCGGCCAAGCGGTTCGCCGAGTTCTTCATCTTCGCCAAGGTCCCCGGCCTGGCGACGGATCTGGCCTCCTACACGCGGCCGGACGGCAAGGTCGCCGATTTTCAGGGGCCCTGGTACGACTGGATGATCCTGCCGGCCGGCTCGACTAGGGGCGACTCCGCGCCGCCCTGCCTGACCGCCTACACGCCCGATGGCTATTGCGGCGACGACAAGGACCACAAGGATGTCTCCGACGCGGCGCTCTGGGCGACCAGCGACCTGGTCTGCCTGACCTATTGCGGGCAGGGCGCCTTCCCGCTGCGCCGGCCCGATTTCGCCGCCGCCCTGGTCGGCCAGGCCGCGCTGGAGCGAAAGCGCATGGCGCGGCCCTATCATGACGGCGAGGAGCTCGGCGCCTCGGTCTGGGACGAGGTGCTGGCCTATGCGAGCGCCCACGCCCGCGATCCGCGCGCGCCGGAAGCTCTCTATTGGCTGGTCCATGTCGCCCGCTACGGCCACAGTCACGACCACCTCAGCCACCGCGCTTTCGATGTGCTGCACCAGCGCTATCCCAACTCGTCGTGGGCCAAACGGACCAGGTATTATTTCGACTGAGGCGTGGGCGCGGCCCGACGTGGCGGGGGCGGCCGCGCCAGGCTAAGCTCAAGCCCTGCCAGGGGAGGGCGGGGCCATGACGGAGCGTCCGGTCGCGGTGGAGTTGAGGCGTTCGCGGCCCGGCTGGCCGGTTTTCCGGTCGCTGGCCGGCTATCGGCCCGGCTTCGTCGCGCCGGACCTGATCGCCGGCCTGACCCTGGCGGCGATCGCCATTCCCGAGCAGATGGCCACGGCGCGCCTGGCCGGCCTGCCGCCGCAGCTCGGCTTCTTCGCCTTCATCGCCGCCAGCCTGGCCTTCCTGGCCTTCGGGTCGAACCGCTGCATGTCGGTGGGCGCCGATTCCACGATCGCGCCGATCTTCGCCGGCGGGCTGGTGCTGTTCGTGGCCGCCGGCTCGCCCCAGTACCTGGCCCTGGCGGCCGTGCTCGGCCTGATGGTGGGGTTGATCGTCGTCGGCGCGGGTCTCGGCAAGATGGGCTGGATCGCCGATCTGCTGTCGGTTCCGGTGACCACCGGGTTCCTCGCCGGCATCGCGGTGCACATCATCGCCTCGCAGGCGCCGGCGGCCCTCGGCGTCGCGGGCGCGGGCGGAAACCTGTTGCAGCAGTTCGCCGGCCTGTGGCGCGCCGCGCCGCACGCCAGCCTCTATGCTGTCGCCATCGCCGCCGGCGTGCTGGCGCTCACCGCCGGGGCGCATCTGGTCAATGCGCGGATCCCCGGGGCGCTGATCGGCATGGCCCTGGCGACCTGGGCCGTCGCGGCCCTGGGGCTGGAAGCGCGCGGCGTTGCGGTGCTGGGCGTCATCCCGGCCGGCCTGCCGGTGTTCGCCCTGCCGGCGATCGGGATCGGCCAGGGGCTGCGGATGCTGCCGCTGGCCCTGCTGATCGCGCTGGTCGCCATGGTGCAGACCGGCGCGACCTCGCGGGCCTTTCCCTCCGATCCAGACGCGCCGCCGGACATCGACGGCGACTATATCGGCCTGGGAGTCGGCAACCTCGCGGCCGGCCTGTTCGGCGGCTTTCCGGTCGACGCCAGTCCGCCCAGAACCGGGATCGTTTCGGAGAGCGGCGCGCGCTCGCAACTGGCCGGGCTCGCCTCCGTGGCGATGGTGGTCCTGTTGCTGGTGTTCGGAACCGGCCTCTTGACCCACGTGCCGCACGCGGCCCTCGCCGGGGTGCTGCTGTTCGTCGCCATCCGCATCATCCGGGTCAAGGACATGCGCGCCGTGGCCGCGACCAGCCCGGCCGAGTTCCTGCTCATCCTCGGTACGGCCGCGGCCATGGTGGTGCTGCCCATCGAGAGCGGCGTCGCCGTCGGCATCGGGCTTTCCCTGCTGCACGGCATGTGGTCGAGCGTCAATCCGCGCAGCTATCGGATGCACCGCGTCCCCGGCACGACGGTCTGGTGGCCGACCACCCCCGCCGCCAAGGGCGAGACGCTCTCGGGCGTGGTCGTCGTCGGGTTCCAGGCGCCGCTGTCCTTCTTCAACGCCGACCGCTTTCGCGGCGTCATGCTGGCGGCCATGGCCCCTGGAACGGGCGTGGTGAAGCTGGTGGTGCTGGAGGCCACCGGGATCATCGACATCGACTTCACCGCCGCCCAGGCGGTCAAGGACGTTATCGTCCGCGCCCGCGCGGCCGGCGTCCTCTTCGCCGTCGCCCGCCTCGAGGCCTACGACGCGCAGGCCGCGTTCGAGCGGCTGGGCCTGCTCAAGGCCCTGGGCGAAGAGCGGTTGTTCGACAGCGTCGACGCCGCCGTCACCGCCCTCGCGCCGGACGCCGCGCCGACGCCGGCCTGATCTCAAGCCGTCGCGGCGGCCTTTTCGGCGGCCTTGCGGATCAGTTCGCGGCGCTCGGCCAGGCCGCGGTGCAGCTCGACCAGGATGCGGACGGCGTGTGGGTTTTGCTGGATCGCCGCCCAATAGGCCGCGACCTTGGGCTGGCCGGGGATGGGGTCTTCCACGTCCGCCGTCGGGATGACGTTCTCGATCAGGAAGAGGGCCGGAACCAGGGTGCAGTCGGCGAGGGTCAGGCGGCCGGAGACGGCGAAGCCGTCCGCGCCGATATAGTGCTCCAGCGCCTTGACGCCGCGCACCACCTGGCCGGCCAGCAGGTCGCGGACGCCGTCGTTGCGGGTCGAGCGCCGGGTTTGGCCGGATAGCATGAACATGTTGTTGAGCAGGTAGATGTCGGCCAGGCGAGACACCGTGCGGATGGCGGCGGTCTCGCGCGGGGTGGCGCCGAGCAGGCTCGGTTCGGGATAGAGCTCTTCGAGATATTCCGCGATCACCTCCGATTCCGGGATGATGTCGCCGTCGTCCAGCTCCAGCGCCGGGATGCGCCCGATCGGCGAGGTCTTCCACCAGTCCTGCGTGCCAAAGCCGGCCGGCCGCTCCAGGGCGATGCCCTCGATGCCCTTGGCGTAGATCTGCATGCGGACCTTGGCCGAATACGGACTGAGATCGCCGGAATAGAGTTTCATCGCGCAATATCTCCCTGGATTTTCGACGACCTTGCGCCGCCGGGTCTTGGCGGGCAAGGCGCTCAGCCCTGGGGGAACAGCTCCGGCGGCCAGTTGGTCGCCACCGCCTTGGCGTGCGCCGGCCGGGCGCTCAGGCGAGCATTATAGGCGACCAGGACCGGGTCTTCGGGCAGCTGCTTGGTGAAAAGCCCGACGCTGACCTGGGCGCCGATGGCCACGTCGACGGCGCTGAACCGCTCGCCGAGCACGTAGTCGCGGCCGTGCAGCAGGCCGACCAGGACGCCGACCGCGTCCTCATAGGCGCCCCAGCCGGCGTGATGGGCCGGCGCCTCCAGCTTCAGTTCATGGACGATGACGGCCGGCTCCAACACGGCGGTGGAGAAGACCATCCAGCGCAGATAGGCGGCGCGGTCGGGATCATCGATCTTCGGCGCCAGGCCGCCGTAGCCGTAACGGTCGGCGAGGAAGAGGCAGATGGCCGGGACCTCGGTGACCACACTGTCGCCGACCACCAGGGTCGGCACCTTGCCCATGGGGTTCAGGCGCAGATAGTCGGGCGCCTTCTGCGCGCCGCTGCGGATGTCGACCGTCTCCATGCGGTAGGGCGCGCCGAGCTCCTCCAGCATCCAGATCGCCGCGAACGAACGGCTGGCGAGCGAACGGTAAAGGACGATCTCATCCGACATGTCAGGCTCCTTTCGGCGTCATCATAGCCGTTTGCTCATATGAACGGTCACGCCGCCCATGAAGTCTTCCTCGCGCTCGATGCGGTAGCCGAGCGCCCGATAGAGCCGCACATTGGCGGCGAAGGCGGCATTGGTGAGCAGGCGAAGCTCGGAAAGGCCGCAGAAGCGCGCCTTGTCCTCGGCGAGGGCCAGCAGCTGGCGGCCGAACCCGCGTCCCTGGCTTGCCGGCGCAACCGCGACGTTCTCGATGAACAGATGATCGGCATGTGGAATGGTCTCGATCAGCCCGACCAGTTCGCCGTCCTGGTACACCAGGTCGATCGTGTGCTCGCGGACGGCCTCGTCGTAATCCGCCTGCATCGGCAGGGGCTCGCGACCGATCAGCGGAACCCATTTTTCGTAGGCCGCGCGCACCAGGGCCGAAATGGCCGGAACGTCCGCCGCGGTCGCCGGGCGCGTCGGCATCATCCGATCCGCCGTTCGATGAGCTCATGCACATTG
Organism: Caulobacteraceae bacterium; assembly: GCA_965277425.1. Classification (GTDB taxonomy): domain Bacteria; phylum Pseudomonadota; class Alphaproteobacteria; order Caulobacterales; family Caulobacteraceae; genus Poindextera. The sequence goes on along the minus strand of CBDICR010000007.1, from coordinate 1,491,873 downwards.
CCGCCCGGCGCCTCAAAGGCGGCGTAGCGGACGCCGCTGAAGGGGTTTTCCGCCGGCTGGGCGTGCAGAAAGACGACGCCGGCCGCCTGCAAGCGGCGCATTTCCGCCTCGATGGATGCGACCTCGAAGGCGCAGACCGTGGCCGCGCTGGCGCCGTGCCGATAGGCCGCCGGCGCGACGTCCGCGCAACTGAAGACGTGAAACTCGGCTGCGCCCAGGTCGAAGACGAGCTGGTTGGAGGTCTCCGCGGTCAGGCTCAGGCCGAGCAGGTCGCGGTAGAAACCCCGCGCCTCTTCGAACGCCGGGGTCATGACCACGATCATGCCGAGCTTCACAGCCCGCCTCCTGCGCCGGCGGTCGCCTCGGTCTGGGCGCGCAAAACGGCCATGGCCGCCTTCGCCGCGGCGTTGATCCGGGTCAGGAAATCCAGCGCAAAGGCGAGGTCTTGGTCGTTATAGGCCGCCAGCGCCGCCGCCGTGGCCTTGGCCATGGGCTGGAACAGCGGCCCGGTGCTCTGGACGACGGCGGGCAGGGCGCGCACCAGCACCTTGCGGCGGTCGGCCGGGTCGGGCTCGCGGGCGGCGAATCCGGCCCGCTCCAGCCGGTCGATCAGGCCGGTGATCGCGCCGGTGGTCAGGCCGGTGGCGCGCGCCAGGTCCCCGGCGCTCACCGGGCCGCGCATGACGATGAGGTCGAGGCATTCCAGGTCGGTGGAACTCACGCCCAGCCGCTCGGCGATCATCTGGCTGTGCAGCACGCCCAGGCCGCTGGTCTCGCGCATGGCGTGGTTGAGCGCCTCAGATAGTTCGTCTCGATTCACGTTCGCCGCCTTGACATCCAGGGCTGTTCATCTTAGCAGAAAATTATCTTATCATATAAGATACATGACGGCTAAGAAAGGATCTGACCATGGATATCGCCTCCAAGCCGCGGAAGAAAGCCTACAAGAGCCTGCCCATGGAGGGCATGATCGCCACCTGGTACGCCAAGAACACAGCTGGCGCCGCGGCCGAATTCGAGGCCGATGCGGCGCGGATCGCCAGACGATTGAGATCGGAAAGCCGCGTGCTCGAGATCGCGCCGGGGCCGGGCTATCTGGCCGTCGCCCTGGCCAGGATCGGGTCCTTCAAGGTCTCTGGCCTCGACATCAGCCGCGCCTTCGTCCGCATCGCCACGGAGACCGCGGCCAAGGCGGGCGCCGCGGTCGACTTCCAGCACGGCGACGCGGCCAACATCCCCTTCGCCGACGACACTTTCGACTTCATCGTCTGCCGGGCGGCGTTCAAGAATTTCGGCGATCCGGTCGGCGCGCTGCGCGAGATGCGCCGCGTGCTCAAGCCCGGCGGCGAGGCGCTGATCATCGACATGCGCAAGGACGCGACCGACGCGGCCATCGACGCCTGCGTCGAGGGATTGAAGCTCCGAGCGATAGATTCGCTCATCACCAACGCCGTCTTCAAGCATTCCTTGCGCAAGCGCGCCTACACCCAGGCGGACTTCGAGCGCATGGCGGCGGCGGCGGCCTTCGACATCGCCGACATCACGACCGAGCCAATCGGCCTGGACGTCTGGTTTCGCAAATAGGGCGTCGCCTTAACCCCCCGCCGCCGCCTCCAGCGCGGCGATGTCGAGCTTACTCATCTTCAGCATGGCCTGCACGGCGCGCTTGGCCTTGACGGGATCGGGATCGCCGAGAATGCGGGGCAGGGCGGTCGGCACGATCTGCCAGGAGAGGCCATAGCGGTCCTTTAGCCAGCCGCACTGGCTGGTTTCGCCGCCGGCGGAGAGCGCGTCCCAGAAATGGTCGACCTCGGCTTGGGTCTCGCAATCGACCCTGAACGAGATGGCCTCGGTGAACTTGAACATGGGGCCGCCGTTCAGGGCCTCGAAATTCTGGCCGTCGAGTTCGAAGGCGACGACCATGACGCCGCCCGCCGGCCCGGGGCCGCCCTCGCCATAGCGGCTGATCTCCCCGATCTTCGCGTTCTTGAAGACGGAGACATAGAAGTTGGCGGCTTCCTCGGCCTGGTTGTCGAACCAGAGGAACGGGGTGATCTTGGGCATGAGGCCTCCTCACGGGTATTTTCAGGTGCGTTGGGACCACAGGACGGCTGGCGATCCAACTTTCCGACACCGACCCTGGAATTTCCTACCGCGCCGGCGCGCGGCTCACTGAGCGTCCGCGTTGTACCTCGCTGCATAGATGTCTGTGACGGCATCGTCGCTCAACTCGCCGACAATGAGCACCTCGCGCTCACGCGCCTTGAGCGTCTCGTAGCGCCTGAGTTCGTCGGCTGAGAGATAGCCGCCGACAACTCGGCCACGGCTGGTCACAACGATGAGCTTCGCTTCAACGGCCTCGCGCTGGCAGCGTGAGAAGCTGCGAGAAAACTTGGTTGCTCGCACCGTTAGAGGGTTGGCCATGTTTCACCCTTCGAGATCCGTAAATTGCGAAATTCGCTTGTGATTGTCTCGCTCCAAATGCCGGTTGAATCTCTTGGCGTGATTTGACTTTCAACCCAATCGTGACCATACACCCCGCTTCCCGTCGCCGGGCCTGCTCGGCGGCGGCGGAATGCATGACGGGTGATGCGCGCGCCGCCGTTGAGATCGCCGCTCCATAGAGGAGGGGCCGGACCGCATCGAACTTGAAAGTGACGACTTATGTCCAAGCGCCAATCGGCGAAGTACAAGATCGACCGCCGGATGGGCGAAAACATCTGGGGTCGCCCGAAATCCCCGGTCAATCAGCGGTCCTACGGTCCCGGCCAGCACGGCCAGCGCCGCCGCCAGAAGATTTCCGACTTCGGCCTGCAGCTGCGCGCCAAGCAGAAGCTGAAGGGCTATTACGGCAACCTGACCGAAAAGCAGTTCGCCGGCACCTATGCGGCCGCGGCCAAGAAGCGCGGCAACACCGCCGAGACCCTGATCGGCCTGCTCGAAAGCCGGCTGGACGCGGTTGTCTATCGCGCCAAGTTCGTGCCGACGGTCTTCGCCTCGCGCCAGTTCGTCAACCATGGCCACGTGCTGGTGAACGGCAAGCGAGTGAACATCGCCTCCTACCGGGTCAAGCCGGGCGACGTGGTCTCGGTGCGCGAGCGCTCGCGCAACATGGCGCTGGTCTTGGAAGCCATCCAATCGTCGGAACGCGACATCCCCGACTATCTGGAAGTCGACGGCAAGGGCCTGTCGGCCAAGTTCATCCGCACCCCGGAACTGGCCGAGGTGCCCTATCCGGTGAAGATGGAACCGAACCTCATCGTCGAGTTCTACGCGTCGTAAGGGCTCGCGCAGTTTATTCAGCCGTCATCACCCGCGAAATGCGGGTGACCCATGAACACCCACGCTCCACGGTGATCATGGGTGGCCCGGACAGGCCGGGCCATGACGGTTTCAAACGGTCTAGGCCGGGTTAGCCGCCAAGGCCGCCGTCTCCCAAGCCTTGAATTCCGGTGTTTCCAGCAAGGCTTCGGCGTAGGCGCCCGCGGCGCCCTTGTCGCCGTAGTCGCTGGGCAGGATGCCATAGCTGCGCAAGCGGGTGGCGACGGGGGTGAAGAAGGCGTCGGCGATCGACCAGGCGCCGAGCAGGAACGGGCCGTCGCCGCCGAAACGGCCGCGCAGGTCGTTCCACAACGCCACGATCCGGCGAAGGTCGACATGGGTGGCCTCGGAAAGCTCGGCCTCGGTCTTCAGGGACAGGTCCATCGGGCATTCGCCGCGCAGGGATGGAAAGCCGGAGTGCATCTCGGCGGCCGCGGCGCGGCCAAGCCCGCGTCGCGCGGGATCGCTCGGCCAGAGCTTGGCGTTGGGAAACCGGTCTGCGAGGTATTCGCAGATGGCCAGCGAATCCCAGATCACCGTCTCACCGTCCTTCAGCACCGGCGCCAGGCCGCTCGGCGAACCGGCGGCGCGGATCTTGGCTTGGGTCTCCGTCGTGCGCAGGTGGACCAGGGTTTCGGTGAAGGCCTCGCCCGTGTGCTTGAGCACAAGCCACGGCCGCATCGACCAGCTGGACCAGACCTTGTCGCCGATAATGATTTCCATGAGCGTTCCTCCTTGAGGGGGCATAACGCTTATGGCGCGCGTCCGGCGCCATCGCTAGGGTCGGGCCGCGAACAAACAGCAAGGTTTGTCAGGGGAGCGCGGTGAGCGAAGCGAATACGCCGGCGGTGGCCGAGGCCGGCGCCTTGGGCCTTCAATCCCCGCCCTTGTTTCCGAACTCCTATCGCAGCTGGGTCCTGGCCCTGCTGATGATCGTCTACACCTCCAACTTCGTCGACCGCACGATCGTGGCCATCCTTGGCCAGGCGATCAAGGTCGACATGAAGATCTCCGACGCCCAGCTCGGCCTTCTGGGCGGCATCGCCTTTGCGGTGCTCTACACCACCCTTGGCATCCCGATCGCGCGGCTGGCCGAGCGGCATAACCGGGTGACGATCATCTCGATCTGCCTGACCCTCTGGTCGGGCATGACCGCGCTTTGCGGCCTGGCCGCCAATTTTCCGCTCTTGATACTCTGCCGGGTCGGGGTGGGCGTCGGCGAGGCGGGTTGCTCGCCGTCGGCGCAATCGCTGATCTCCGACTATTACGCCCCCGAGAAGCGGGCGACGGCTTTGTCGATCTATTCGTTCGGGATTCCGCTCGGCTCGATGATCGGCGCGGTCAGCGGCGGGCTGATGGCGCAGTATTTCGGCTGGCGCGCCGCCTTCATGATCGTCGGCCTGCCCGGCGTGGTGCTCGCCCTCCTGGTCAAGCTGACGCTGAAGGAGCCGCCGCGCGGCCATTCCGAGCCCGGCGGCGCCCGGGACGCCGCGCCGGCGCCCTCGCTCTGGACCGTCGGCAGGCAGCTCTTCGGCGCGCCATCCTTTCGGCACATGGCGGCCGGGGTGACGCTGGTCTCGTTCGCCGGCTACGGCATCGGCCAGTTCTCGGCGCCTTATTTCGTGCGCCGTTTCGGGCTGAGCTATGCCGAGGTGGGCCTGGTGTTCGGCGTGATCGGCGGCGTCTCGTCGGGCCTCGGCACCCTGCTTGGCGGCTATGTCACCGACCGCGCCGGCCGCAGCGATCGGCGCTGGTATGCCTGGACCCCGGCCATCGGCGTCGCCATCGCCGCGCCCATCTATCTGGCGGCCTATCTGCAACAGAACTGGATCGCGGCGGCGGCCATCCTCCTGGCGCCCGGCATCTTCGGCTACACCTATCTTGGCCCGACCTGGGGGGTGATGCACAACCTGGTCGAGCCGCGCGCACGGGCCTCGGCCACGGCGCTGCTGTTCTTCGGGCTGAACCTGATCGGCCTTGGCGGCGGGCCCTTTTTCACCGGCCTGGCGATCGATCTGTTCAGCCAGCACCTGTTCCACCTGCAAGGCCTGGGCGATTTCGCGGCCCTATGCCCCGGCGGCGTCGCGGTCCACGCCGCCCTCGGTCCGGCGTGCAAGGCGACCCTGGCCACCGGCACCCGATACGGCATCGTCCTGACCATGGTCGCCTATGTCTGGGGCGCGCTGCATTACCTGCTCGCCTCGCGGCGGATCCGCCAGGACCTGGACGCCGCGGCGGCGCGGCAGGCGACGGCCTAGCCGGGGTTGACAGGGCCTAAGGGCGCTTCCATGCCACGCCCATGATCCCTCGCTATTCCCGGCCCGAGGCCGCGGCCGTCTGGTCGCCGCAGGCCAAGTTCAAAATCATGTTCGAGATCGAGGCTCATGCGGCGGACGCGATGGCGCAGATCGGGACCATTCCCAAGCTGGCGGCCGAGACCATCTGGGAAAAGGGCCGCGACGCGCTCTGGGATGTCGATCGCATCGACGAGATCGAGCGCGAGGTGAAGCACGACGTCATCGCCTTTCTGACCCATGTGACCGAGATCGTCGGCCCCGAGGCGCGCTTCCTGCACCAGGGCATGACCTCGTCCGACGTCAACGACACCACGCTCGCCGTACAGCTGGCGCGCGCCACCGACCTTTTGATCGAGGATGTCGACCTGGTGCTGGCGGCGCTGAAGACACGCGCCTTCGAGTTCCGCTTCACGCCCACCGTCGGCCGCAGCCATGGCGTCCACGCCGAGCCCACCACCTTCGGGCTGAAACTGGCCGGCCACTATGTCGAGTTCCAGCGCGCCCGCCGGCGGCTTGAGGCCGCGCGGGCCGAGATCGCGGTCTGCGCCATTTCGGGGGCCGTCGGCACCTTCGCCAATGTCGACCCGCGCGTCGAGGCCCACGTGGCGGCCAAGCTCGGCCTGGAGATCGAGCCGATCTCGACCCAGGTCATCCCGCGCGACCGCCACGCCGCCTATTTCGCCGCCCTGGCGGTGGTGGGCGCCTCGGTCGAGCGGCTGGCGGTGGAGATCCGCCACCTGCAGCGCACCGAGGTGCTGGAGGCGGAAGAGCCGTTCGATCAGGGCCAGAAGGGCTCCTCGGCCATGCCGCACAAGCGCAATCCGATCCTGACCGAGAACCTGACCGGCCTGGCGCGCCTGGTGCGCTCGGCGGTGGGCCCGGCGCTGGAGGACGTGGCGCTGTGGCACGAGCGCGACATCAGCCATTCCTCGGTCGAGCGCGGCATCGCGCCGGACACCACCGTGCATCTGGACTTCGCATTGCGCCGCCTGGCCGGGGTGGTCGAGCGGCTGGTGGTCTATCCGCAGACCATGCGCCGCAATCTGGAGCGGCTGGGCGGGCTGGTGAATTCCCAGCGCGTGCTGCTGGCCCTGACGCAAAAGGGCGTGGCGCGCGAAACCGCCTATGCCGCCGTGCAGCGCAACGCCATGAAGGTCTGGCGCGGCGAGGGGAATTTCTCGGCGCTGCTCATGAGCGATCCAGACGTGCGCCCGCACCTGAGCGACGTCGAGCTCTCGGAGCTGTTCGACCTCGCCTACCATTTCAAGAACCTGGACGCCTTATTCGCGCGCGCCTTTGGGGCCTAGGCCCCCGCCTGAATCTGGCCGCGCGCCACGGCGAGCAGTTCGTGCATCTTGCCGCGCACCTGGCCTTCGCTGACCTTCAGGCCGGCGCCGACCAGGTCGCCCAGGACGCGGCGCAGCACGTCCTCCTCATCCGGCGCGGTCACCTCGGACCGGACGATGGCCGCCGCATAGTCTTCCAGGTGTTTCTCCTCCAACCCCATCAGCCCGCCGGCCCACAGGCCGAGCAGCCGGTTGCGGCGAGCGGTGGCCTTGAACTCCAGCGCCTCGTCCTCGGCGAACTTCCGCTCATAGCCCTGTTCGCGATCGTCGAAGGTGGTCATGCGTACGCCCAATAGCCCCTAATCGTCCGTGTCCATAGGTGACCGCGAGGGCGGGATCAATGCGACGGCTCGCCTGGGACCGCCTTAAGCCGGTGGAAATTATAATAGTTCACCACGCGCGCTCCATGCTCGTCGACGGTGAGAATATCTTCGAGCTGGCGATCCCAGATGATTTCATCCGGCAGGTAGGAGTATCTGGCATAGATGCGCTGGGCGAAAATCTCGTCGACGCCGCTCAGCGACACCACGATCTCGGCCGACCCGGCGATCAGCGACTCCACCGTCGCGCCGAACAGCGGGCTCGTCTCATCGATCAGGTGCATCAGGGTCCAGCTGAGGGGGAACATCGGCTGGCGGGCGCGCACCAGGGCCAGGGGTTCGAAACGGCGCATATTGTGCCCCTCCAGCGTCACCACCTCGCCGAACAGATGGATCGCGGCCTCGGCCTCCAGGATCTGATTGCCACGCTGGTTGGCGGCGCGAAACATCAGGGCCGGCACGCCGTTGAAGGGCGTGATCACCGCTACGCGGCTGAACAGCACCCGCGCGGTCGGCCGCGAGACGCGCGAGAAGATGATGCCGGTGGCGATGGCGACCATGCCGAGTCCGGTGAAGGCCTCGGCGGTCATCACCCCGTTGGCGAAGAGGCTCTTCGGCGTCATCACGCCATAGCCGATGGTCGAGATGGTCTCGACGCTGAAGAAGAAGTTGTCGATGAACGAATGCGGACGGGCGCCCGCCACGCCGCCGGGATCGAGCCAGTAGAGGGTGGCGAAGATCAGGTTCGCACCCAGATAGACCCCGACCAGGCAGATGTAGAAGACCCACCAGGGAATGGTCAGCACCCCGTGGTAGAAGTCGCGCAGCCCGCCGCGTTCCCCGCCGACGATGTGGATGTCCTTGCGGCGAGCGCTGACGGTGGAAAACCGCGGCCGGGACGCCGACGCGATCGCTTCGGCCGCCTCGACTCGCCGCGCCGCGCGCCTTGTTTTGCGTGGTTTAGCCGCCATACCTCGCCCCTTCCGTCGGGTTTTAAGGCCCCGCCGCCATTTCTTTCAGGCCCGCGCCGCCCTACATTGCCGACGACGAGTCGGACGTTGGGCAAACCAAGATGCGCCGCCGCCTCGCGGGGAAGACCTTGAACGCATGACCCGCCGCAAGAAGATCTACGAAGGCAAGGCCAAGATCCTCTACGAGGGGCCCGAGCCCGGTACGCTTATCCAGTATTTCAAGGATGACGCCACCGCCTTCGATGGCAAGAAGAAGGCCTCGCTCGAGGGCAAGGGCGTGCTCAACAATCGCATCAGCGAATATATGATGACCAAGCTGAGCGCGATCGGCATCCAGAACCATTTCATTCGCCGCCTGAACCTACGCGAGCAACTCATTCGCGAAGTTGAGATTATTCCGCTCGAGGTTATCTGCCGGAATATCGCCGCCGGCTCGCTGTCGACCCGGTTCGGCTTGCCCGAGGGCCAGGCCCTGCCGCGCTCGATCATCGAATTCTGCCTGAAGGACGACAAGCTGCACGACCCGTTCGTGGCCGAGGAGCACATCACCGCCTTCAACTGGGCCAGTCCGCAGGAAATCGATGACATCATGGCCATGACCCTCAGGGTCAACGACTTCCTGTGCGGGGTGTTCAGCGCCGTCGGAATCACCCTGGTCGACTTCAAGATCGAATTCGGCCGGCTGTGGGAGAACGACTTCGCCCGCGTGGTGCTGGCCGACGAGATCAGCCCGGACTCCTGCCGGCTGTGGGATTCCACCACAAACGAGAAGCTGGACAAGGACCGGTTTCGCCGCGACCTGGGCGGCGTCATCGAAAGCTATACCGAGGTCGCGCGGCGTCTGGGGATCATGAAAGAGATGCCGACGGTCATTCAGGGCGGTCGCCCGTCCAACGACGACGATCAGCGCGCCTCCAACGACGACGATAAAGAATGAGAGCCACCGTTCACGTCTTCCTCAAGCCGGGCGTGCTCGACGTCCAGGGCAAGGCGATCGAAGGCGCCTTGCACGGGCTCGGCTTTTCCGGCGCGTCCGACGTGCGGGTGGGCAAGACCATCATCTTCGACCTCGCCGGCGACGATCCGGCCGCGGCCGAAGGCGAGGTCAAGTCGATGTGCGAGCAGCTCCTGGCCAATACGGTGATCGAAAGCTACCGGGTGGAGGTGGGGTGAAGGCCGCCGTCATCGTCTTTCCCGGCTCCAACTGCGACCGCGATTGCAGGACGGCGATCGAGCGGACCACGGGCGCCGACGTCGCCATGGTCTGGCACGGCGATTCAAGCCTGCCCGACGGATTGGACCTGATCGTCCTGCCTGGGGGATTTTCTTACGGCGATTATCTGCGTTGCGGCGCCATGGCCGCCCAGTCCCCGGTGATGCGGGCGGTGAAGGCGCAGGCCGAGCGCGGCGCGGCGGTGCTGGGGATCTGCAACGGCTTCCAGATCCTGTGCGAAGCCGGCATGCTGCCCGGCGCGCTTTTGCGCAACGCCGGCCTGAAATACGTCTGCACCCAGGTGGCGCTGGATGTGGTCAACAGCCAGACCCGTTTCACCGCCGCCTATCAGGGCCGCCGCGACGTCTCCATGACCGTCGGCAATGGCGAGGGAAACTATTTCGCCGACGAGGCGACGCTGGACCGCCTGGACGGCGAGGGCCAGGTGGTGTTCCGCTATCGCCGCAACCCGAACGGCTCGGCCCGCGACATCGCCGGCATCGTCAACGCCCGCGGCAATGTGCTCGGCATGATGCCGCACCCGGACCGCGCCTTCGAGGCCGAGCTGGGCTCCGCCGACGGCGCTCTGCTGTTCCAGAGCGCGCTGGCCAGCGCTTGAGGAGCTAGCCTTGCGGCTCCCGCTCTCCAATCGCCGCGAAGTTGCTGATCTTCACGTCCCCATCGGGGAAGCGGGCGACGATGTCGAGTTCGCCGCCCATGGCTTCGACGAAACGACGCAGATTGCCCACGTACATGTCGGCGCGCTTTTCCATCTTGGCGACCGCCGCCTGACCGACGTGCAGGGTCTCGCCCAAAGTTTCTTGGGTGAGTTCGCGCGCCTGACGCAGTTCGCCCAAGGTCATTTCCGCGCGTAGCGCCGCGGTCTTCGCTACAGCCCTGGCGCGCTGCTCCGGCGTCATTCCGTCGCGCAGATTTTGGAATGGGTTTCGGCCGGTCATGGAAGCCATCCTTCTTTTCTCAAGGTGTCGATATGGTCGTCATAGAGGCGGTCCGCGACGGAAATGAATCTCTTGTAAAAGCGACCGTCGCCGGTCTTGTCGCCACCGATCAACAAGATCGCCATGCGGCGTGGATCGAAGGCGTAGAAGACACGGATTGGCCGTCCGGCGCTCTGCACTCGAAGCTCTCGCATGTGGCCATGTCGCGAGCCGCTGATCGCCGACGAATGAGGAAATCCGAGTCGAACATCCCGCTCTTCAAGGAGCGTTATATAGGCCTCAACGTCCTCCTGTTCGCTTCCGCTCAGCGTCTTCCACCAGTCGCCGAACTCGTCGGTGTACTCGACGATGCATGCCGTCTATGGAATATTCCATAGACGGCATAGTGCGTCAAGGGCTTTCGGCTAGCGCGCTCATTGAATGACGCCATTCAAATCGCTTCCACAGGGCTGAAATCAGGCCACCGCTCGGCCGACAGCGCAAGCCCGCCGCTCGACCTATCGCCTCGCCCGGCGTTCCCCGCTAGAAGCCGCCCATGAGCGACGAACCCGCCCCGTCGATGGCCGAGCTTGCCCGTGAATACGGTCTGAAAGCCGACGAGTACGACCTTATCGTCCAGCGCCTGAACCGCGAGCCCAACCCGCTGGAGCTCGGGGTGTTCAGCGTCATGTGGTCGGAGCACTGCTCCTACAAGTCCAGCCGTAAGCACCTGGCCAAGTTCCCCACCACCGGCCCGCGCGTCATCCAGGGGCCGGGCGAGAACGCCGGGGTGGTCGATATCGGCGACGGCCAGGCCTGCGTCTTCAAGATGGAAAGCCACAACCATCCGAGCTTCATCGAGCCCTATCAGGGCGCGGCGACCGGGGTCGGCGGCATCATGCGCGATGTCTTCACCATGGGCGCGCGGCCGATCGCCCTGCTCAACGCCTTGCGCTTCGGCGATCCGGCCCATCCGAAGACCCGGCGGCTGGTGGCCGGCGTGGTCGCCGGCATCGGCGGCTATGGCAATTGCGTCGGCGTGCCGACCGTCGCCGGCGAGACCAATTTCCATTCCGGCTACGACGGCAACATCCTGGTCAACGCCATGTGCGTCGGCCTGGCGGACGCCGACAAGATCTTCTATTCGGCCGCGCCGTCGGCCGGGCTCTCGGTGGTCTATTTCGGCTCCAAGACCGGCCGCGACGGCATCCATGGCGCGACCATGGCCTCGGCCGCCTTCGACGACGATTCGGACGAAAAGCGCCCAACCGTCCAGGTCGGCGATCCTTTCGCCGAGAAGCTCCTGATCGAGGCGACGCTGGAGCTGATGGCCTCCGGCGCGGTGGCCGCCATCCAGGACATGGGCGCGGCCGGCCTGACCTCGTCCTCGGTCGAGATGGCCGGCAAGGGGGCGGTCGGGGTCGAGCTCGACCTGGACGCCGTGCCGCAGCGCGAAGAGGCCATGAGCGCCTACGAGATGATGCTGTCGGAAAGCCAGGAGCGCATGCTGGCGGTGCTCAAGCCCGGCCGCGAGGCCGACGGTGCGCGCATCTTCGAGAAATGGGGCCTGGACGCGGCCGTGATCGGCCGGACCACCGATACCGGCCGCATCGTGCTGCGCCACAAGGGCCAGGTCGTCTGCGACCTGCCACTCATGCCGCTGACCGAGGACGCGCCGCTCTACGACCGGCCGTGGACCGCGCCGCCGCCGCCGCGGCGGCTCACCCCCGCCGAGGTCCCGCCGCCGGCCGACTATGGCCAGGCGGTGCTGAAGCTGATGAGCTGCCCCGACATGGCCTCCAAGCGCTGGCTCTGGGAGCAGTACGACCGCCACGTCATGGCCGACACCCTGGCCGAGAGCGGCTCAGGCGCCGACGCCGGCATCGTGCGCGTGCACGGCTCGAAAAAGGCGCTGGCGCTCACCTCCGACTGCACGCCGCGCTATGTCCAGGCCGACCCGTACGAGGGGGGCAAGCAGGCGGTGGCCGAGGCCTGGCGCAACCTAACCGCTGTGGGCGCCGACCCGATCGCCATCACCGACAACCTGAACTTCGGCAATCCGGAGCGACCGCAGATCATGGGCCAGATGGTCCGGGCCATCGACGGCATGGCCGAAGCCTGCCGCGCGCTCGACTTCCCCGTCGTCAGTGGAAATGTGAGCCTTTACAACGAGACCAATGGCGCGGGCATTCCGCCGACGCCGGCGGTGGGCGCGGTGGGCCTGATCCCCGACTATGCGCGCCGCGCCGGCTTCGGCGGCTGCAAAGCGGGCGAGGCCCTGGTGCTGATCGGCGAAACCCACGGCGAGATGGGCTCGAGCCTCTACTTGCGCGAAATCCTCGGCCGTGAAGAGGGCGCGCCGCCGCCGGTCGACCTGATGCTCGAGCGGCGGGCGGGCGATTTCGTTCGCGGCCTGATCCGGGCGGGCGAGGCCTTGGTGGTCCACGACCTTTCGGACGGCGGCCTGGTCGCGGCGGCGGCCGAGATGGCGCTGGCCTCAGGCGTCGGGATCGCGCTGAACGCCACCTCGCACGAGCACGCCCACTTCTACCTCTTCGGCGAGGACCAGGGCCGCTACCTGATCGCCACCGCCGACCCCCACGGCCTGATCGCCAAGGCCAAGGTCGCCGGCGTCCACGCCTCGCTCGCCGGCCGCGCCGGCGGCGAGGCGCTCGCCTCCGACCAGGGCCTGTTCAGCCTGCCCCTGGCGGCTCTGCGCGAGGCTCACGAAGGCTGGATGCCGGCCTATATGGGCTGAAAAGCCAAACACTTACCGTTTGGCGACGTCCTGCAACATCGCCTGTCGCAATATGCTGTTGAGCTTGGTCTGATATCCGGCGCCGGCCGCCCGCAACCAGGCCAACACATCGGCGTCGACGCGAACGGTGAGCTGTTTTTTCAAAGGCTTATAGAAAGGGTTGCGAACCGCGGTCTTCCAAAACGCATCGGGCAGGACGAGGATTTCCGACACATCGATATCGGCGTCCGGCTTGGCGGCAAGCGCCTTCAACTCGGCCCTTTGGGCCGCCGTGAGCTTGGGTGGACGCAGGGGATCTAGCTTATCGGTAGTCGTGTCTTTTCTGCTCATAAAGTCTCCTTTCAGCGGATGTCGCGGCGCGCGCTGATATGATGCGGATGGTTTCATCGCCGTCCTCATGATCGACATGGGTGTGAGCGACGAGCAGCACGGCGATGCCGCGAACCATGCCGATGGCGCGCCACCGATGTTCGCCGCCCTCAATGCGATCCTGTTCGACCAAGGCGAACGGATCGGCGAACACGAATTTGGCCGTTTCAAAGCTCACGCCGTGCTTTCGCTCATTGGTCCGAGCTTTAGCGGCGTCCCACTTGAACCAGAGAGTCACCATGGCATCGTAACCGCAAAACTGTAGCTACGCAATTGCATAAGGCACAGGACTTTTCGCCAATCGCGGCGCATGGCGATGACCGGTGCGTTCAGCGACGTCGGGCGTCGGCAAATCTTAAGTATTGTTAGGTGTAAAGTGAGTTACGTCCCGTCCGTACGATAGGTCGCCGATTCGCCATGCCCATGTCTTCTGCCGCCTTGGAATCCGAACTGCGCGCGGCCTTTCCCGATGCGGATATCGTCATCGACGACCTGGCCGGCGACGGGGACCATTATCGCGCCCGCATCACATCGACCGCCTTCGTCGGCCTGTCGCGGGTGCGGCAGCATCAGCTGGTCTATCAGGCTTTGAAGGGCAAGGTCGGCGGGGTGCTGCACGCCCTGGCGCTGGAAACTGCGGCGCCAACGGAAGCGAAGGGCTGATCGTGCGCTACCGGCCGCTCGGCAATACCGGCATGTCGGTCTCAGCCATGTCGCTTGTCCTGTCGGATTCCACCGCGCGGATGCGCGACGCCGACTGGATCGCCCTGATCTACGCGGCGCTGGAGAGCGGTATCAACGCCTTCGAGGTCACCGGCAGCCAGCCGGCCCTCATCGAGGGCGTCGGCCAGGCGCTGCAGGCGATCGATCGGCGGCTGGTGTTCCTGGCCTGGCGGCTGGGTTGGTCGATGTCGACCTCCGGCGCGCTGGTGCGCGATTTCTCGCCCGAGGGCCTGGCCCGCACCGTCGAAAGCGTCGTGGCGCGCACCGGCCTTGGCTATCTCGACGCCACCATCCTCGACGACCCGCAGGCCGCGGAACTCTCGCCCCAGGCCCTGGATATGCTGCGGCGGCTGAAGGACATGGGCCGCATCCGGCTTTTGGGCGTCACCGGCCGCGACGATGCGATGGACGCCTACATCTCCAGCCGCTCCTTCGACCTGGTCGCAACGCCCTTCAGCCTGATGTCGGGCTGGAAAGAGCGGCTGCGCGTGAAGGCGGCCATCGACCGCGACATGGTCGTGCTCGGCTACGACTACCATCCGCAAGCCATTCGCGAACCGCAGGCCAAGGGCGGCGCCTGGACGCGAACGGCGGCCCAGCCGCTGGCGGGGGCCGGCACCTACGCCTTCCTGGATCGCACGCCGCATTGGTCGGGCGAGGAGATCTGCCTGGCCTATGCGCTGACCGAGCCGTCGCTGTGCACCGTGCAGGTGCCGGCCGACCGGATCGACCGCGTCGAGCTGATGGCGGCGGTGTGCGAGCGCGAGCTTCCATCCGGCGTTCCAGCGCAGATCGAGATGGCGCGCTTCGCGCCGGCGCCGCCGGCCGCGCAAACCGCGCGCCGCGCTTGACCCGGCGGCGCAAGCTTCCTAGCTGATAGGCCACAAGATTCATTGGGCGGAGCCCGAACCGTGACCGACACCGCTGCCGATACCGAAACCCGCACCCACGACTTCATCGCGCGCACCATCGCCGACAATCCGGTCGCGGTGTTCATGAAGGGCGTGCCGGACCAGCCGCAATGCGGGTTTTCCGCCATCGTGGTGCAGATTCTCGATCACCTCGGCGTCGACTTCGTCGGCGTCAACGTGCTGCAGAGCGACGAGCTGCGCCAGGGCGTCAAGGCTTTTTCCGATTGGCCGACCATTCCGCAGCTCTATGTCAACGGCGAATTCGTCGGCGGCTGCGACATCATCCGCCAGATGTTCGAGGCGGGCGAGCTGAAGACCCTGCTGGTCGAACAGGGCGTCCTAGCCGCCGCCTGAGGGCCGCGTCCTCCGCACTCAGTGCGGCCATTATTCCGCTCATTCCCGCGCAGGCGGGAACCCAGTTTTTTACCGCCAAGATCGCCAAGGCGTCTGAACGTCCTTGGCGTCCTTGGCGGTCGCCCTTTTCCCCAACATGTTGCCGCTCTGGCAAAAACGCCTGGCGCCCCGCCCCCGCGGGGATGAGCGGGGGGTAGAGCCTAGAACAGCCCCAACGCTTTCAGGCTCGCCACGCCTTCGCGGCCGACCACCAGGTGGTCGTGGACGGCGACGCGCAAGGGCCGCCCGGCCTCGACGACATGGCGGGTCATCTCTACGTCCGCGGCGCTGGGCGTCGGATCGCCCGAGGGGTGGTTGTGCACCAGGATGATCGACGACGACGACAGCTCCAGCGCCCGGCGCACCACCTCGCGCGGATAGACCGGCGCGTGGTCGACGGTGCCGCGGTTCATCACCTCGTCGGCGATCAGCTGGTTCTTGCGGTCCAGGAAGAGGACGCGGAACTGCTCGCGCGGCTCGTTGGCCAGGGCGAGGCGGACGTAGGCCAAGAGCGCGCTCCAGGACGAGATCACCGTCCGCTTGGTGATCGGCTCGCGGCCGATGCGCAAGGCGGCCTCGTGCAGCAGGCTGAGATCCAGCGCCACGCTCTCGCCGACGCCGGCGACGCCGCGCAACTCGGCCACGGAGGCCGCCAGCACGCCCGACAGGCTGCCGAACCGGGCCAGCATCGCCTTGGCCAGCGGTTTGACGTCGCGCATGGGGATGGAGCGGAACAGGTAGAGCTCCAAAAGCTCATAGTCGGGCAGGGCGGCCAGCCCGCCCTTGCGCGCCCGCTCGCGCAGGCGGTCGCGGTGGCCGAGATGGTGCGCTTTCGTCGGCGCCGCGTCCGAACCTTCGTCCAGCGCCTGGCTCATCGCCTTTGCGGTCAGGCCTGGGGGACGGGCCGGAAGAGGCCGGCGGGCGAGGCGGTGAACACCTCCGCCCCGGTCTCGGTGACGCCGATCGAATGTTCGCACTGGGCCGACAGCGACTTGTCGCGGGTCACCGCCGTCCAGCCGTCGGCGAGCAGCTTCACCTGGTATTTGCCCAGGTTCACCATCGGCTCGATGGTGAAGATCATGCCGGCCTCCAGCCTGGCGCCCTCGCCGCGGCGGCCGAAGTGCAGCACGTTCGGGGCGTCGTGGAAGACGCGGCCGACGCCGTGGCCGCAGAAGTCGCGCACCACCGAACAGCGCTGGCTCTCCACATAGGTCTGGATGGCGTGGCCGATGTCGCCGAAATGGGCGCCGGGCTTGACCATCCCCAAGCCGCGCTCGAAACCGTCATAGGTCACGTCGACCAGCCGCCTGGCGCGCGCCGGGACGTCGCCGACCAGATACATGCGGCTGGTGTCGCCGTGCCACCCGTCGACGATGCAGGTCACGTCGATATTGGCGATCTCGCCGTCGCGCAGCGTTCTTGGCCCGGGAATGCCGTGACAGACCACATGGTTGGGCGAGATGCAGACCGTTTTCGAATAGCCGCGATAGAAGAGGCAGGCGGGCAGGGCGCCGTTGTCCAGCGTGAACTCGCGCGCCAGCCGGTCGAGATCGTCGGTGACCACGCCGGGCTTCACATGCTCGGTCAGCATGTCCAGGCACGCGGCCGCGACGCGGCCGGCGCGGCGCATGCCTTCGAAATCGTCCGCCGTGTGGATTTTGATCGTCGAGGAGCGCCGGTTGGCCGCCTGGGTCGCGATCACGTCGGTGTCGGTCATACGTCTGGTCCCAGGGCCGGCCGAACCTCCGACCACCCAATTGCTGTCCCAACCTATGTCGCAACCCTAGCACAAAAGTTCAACGGGCGGGTGTCAGCACGGGCGCCCGCTTGACCAATGGCGCTGAAGTCGCTCGTATTGCGCCCAAGGCGGGGAAACTGAATGAAGCTCATCGCTTTGTTAGCGATCACGCTTGCGATGGCGGGTCCGACGCTTTGTGGGCCACCGGCGCACGCCGCTAGATCAAGTCTGTTGCGCCAGATATTTCAGCCCGACATGCTCAATGCTCAGGTTGCCTACCTGGAACATATCGCCGGACCGGCTTGGAGGGTCGATGGAAAGTACAGGACTTATAAAGTGTCCGGCTGCATCGTTGATGTTGTTGCTGAGTCGAATGCGGTTCGTTCGCTCGGCCTGCGATTGAACGACCGATGTACCTTCGATCCCAGCCTCTTTCTCGGTATCAAGTTACCGTCCGCGAACAAGATGACCTTCGGTGACCTGGACCGCGCCTGGGGAGGCGGTCGCTTTTACGCCGACTGCCTCTACCTATGCGGCAATGCTTATGATCCATCAGTGTACGAGCATTTCGACGGACCCCACGCGGCCAATTTTATCGAGGTGAATGTTGAGGCTGCGCTCGTGAGCCGGGCTTCGGTGGCCGCATCGGAAAAATGGCAGGCAGCCATCCAAGCTGATCGGAGCCAAGATTTTGTGATGAAGACCCAATTCAATTGCACAACGAGCTTCGATCAGGCTGCGCACTCTTTTTTCCGCAATATTAAGCTCACCGAGCTGACGGTCGGCTACGACTTGGAACTGCCGGGTTGTTCGCAAAAATAACCTGCGCTGCGCTGGACCGACGCGCACTCACACGTTCAGCCAAGGCAGGCGCGCGTCGATGTTGATGTGGGTGCTGCTGATCTTGCACGCATAGGCCAAGGTTTCGATGCCGCCCGCCACCGCCCTGGCGAACGCGCGGCTGAACGCGGGGTCGAGGTCCGCCGCCAGGGCGAACCGGTCGCAGTCGTTGCGCTGCACCAGGAACAGCACCACCGCCCGCTCGCCTCTGGCCGCTACGGCCTCAAGCTCGGCGACATGCCGCGCGCCCCGCGCCGAGACGCTGTCCGGCCATTCCGCCAAGCCCCGGCTCCGGCTCAGCGTGACGCTCTTCACCTCGACCCAGCAGACCGGCCGGTCGGGCGCCTGCAGCAGAAAGTCCACCCGGCTGCTCTCGCCATACTTCACCTCGCGTCGGGTGCTCGCATAGCCGGCCAGTTCCGGGATCGCGCCCTCAAGCAACGCCTCGGCGACCAGGCGGTTGGGCAGCATGGTGTTGACGCCGATCAGCGCGCCGTCGACCTCGACCAGCTCCAGCGTATGGGCGAGCTTGCGTTTCGGATCCTCCGAGCGCGAGACCCACACGGTCAGCCCTGGCGCGTTCATCCCCAGCATCGAGCCGGGATTGGGGCAGTGGGTGGTGAGCGTCCGCCCGTCGTCCAACGCCACGTCGGCGAAGAAGCGCTTGTAGCGGCTGACCAGCCGCCCGCGCAGCATCGGTTGCGGCAAAAGCATGGGCGGATACTAGACGGCTATCGATTTGTTAGCTGCCAGCGTGCGCTGAAGCTCACCGGCCAATTCATCCGCCGGTTTGTCGAGAAACTCGGTGCGAATATACCGCGTGCGACCCTGATTTTTCTTTATTCGAACCGTTGGCGCAAAGCCCCATTGTTTCCTTGTCTGGTCTACGTCAACCGTCTCTATATTTGAGAGATTGACACTCAAAATCATGGGCGAAACGTATATCAGCCGCTCATTCTTGACGTATAAAGCGTTCGCACCCAGAAATATAAGGTTAGCCAGTCCAAGTACAGCGTAGTATGAAATGTAAAGGCCGCCAACCAATCCAGCTACCCACCAGATAACGCTGATGGAGACGCCTGTCAGGTTCGGTGCGGCGGCGACAAACACCGTGGCCACGATGATGGCCGCATAGAACATCAGCGCCGGCACAACCCTAAATCTCGCCAGCACGATCCGCTTCACCATGATTCACAAGGTTCTCAATCGTTAAATCGGCTGACGGCGCCGCGACCCGCGACGGTTGAGTGTGAAGTCAAAAAGGGGCGAAGCGCAATGGCGATGAGCGCCACGTCGGCGAAGAAACGCTTGTAGCGGCTGACCAGCACCCCGCTCAGCATCGGTTGCGGCAAAAGCATGGGCGCCCTATTGCCGTTGAAAGGCTCCAGGCGTCCAGAGGCGGTAATCATGGCGAGCAGCGATCGTGTCACCGCCGCCGTGCTGATCATCGGCGATGAGATCCTCTCCGGCCGCACCCAGGACACCAACCTCAACTTCATCGCCAAATATCTCGGCACCTATGGGGTCGATCTGGCCGAGGCGCGGGTCGTGCCCGATATCGAGGACGAGATCGTCACGGCGCTGAACCATCTGCGCGGGCGCTACGACTATGTGATCACCACCGGCGGCATCGGCCCGACCCACGACGACATCACCGCCGATTCGGTGGCCAAGGCCTTCGGCGTGAAACTCTACGAACACCCCGAGATCATCGCCATGATGACCGCGCGCTGGGCGGGCGAGCTGAACGCCGCGCGCCGGCGCATGGCGCGGGTGCCCGAGGGCGGCGCCCTGGTGAAGAACGCGGTGCAGGGCCCGCCGGGCTTCCAGATCGGCAATGTCTTCGTGCTGGCCGGGGTGCCACAGATCATGCGCGGCATGATGGAGGATGTCGGCCCGCGCCTGCGCACCGGCCGGGTGGTGATCGCCCGCACCGTGCGCGTGACCGGCACGGGCGAGGGCGTCATCGCCGCGCCGCTGGAGGCTGTCGCCAAGGCCCATCCGGACCTGTCGCTCGGCTCCTATCCCTTCTTTGGCGAGGGCGGCTATGGCGCCAACTTGGTCATCCGCGGCCGCGAGGCGGGCGAGGTGGCCGCGACGGTCGAGGCGCTGGTCGCAGCGCTGAAAGCGGTCGGCGTCGCCGAAATCCTGCTCGACCCTCCCGAAAAGGCCGCCTGATGCTCATCCAGCATCCGCCCGGCGAGCGGCCCTCCGCCGAGACGGCCTGGATCGACCTGCTCAACCCCACCGAGACGGAAATCCGGCTGATCGAGGATCATACCGGCTTTTCCCTGCCGACGATCGAGGACTTGAGCGAGATCGAGCGCTCCAGCCAGCTCATCGTCCAGGGCCAGCAGTTGCGCGTGTCCTGCCCGGTGCTCGCCGACGCCGACACCGACCACCCCTGGCTGTCGCACGTCGGCATGATCCTGACGCCGCAGCTTTTGGTCACCGTCCGCTTCGCTGAACTGAAGACCTTCGAGGCCACCGCTGAACGCGCCTGCCCGTCCGACCGCGCCAACAACGCCGTGGAGGTGTTCACCGCCCTGCTCGAGGCCTTCGTCGACCGCCATGCCGACCTTTTGGAGCGGGCGCGCCAGCACCTGGACGAGATCTCCCGCGGCGTCTTCCAGGCCTCGCCGCAGCAGCTCAGGAAGGTCGCCCGCTCCAACGAGCAGCTGCGCGGCATGCTGCGGCGCCTGGGCCGCATCGGCGAGCGCACCTCAAGCATCCGCGACAGCATGCTGGGTGTCGGGCGTATCGCCGGCTTCGCCCAGGAGACCGCCAAGGCCTGGATCGCGCCGGAGTTCCTGACCCGGCTGCACGCCGTCGGCCTGGATATCGAATCGCTGAACCAGTTCGAGGAGCACCTGTCCAACAAGGTCCAGTTCCTGCTCGACGCCATCGTCGGCTTCATCGGCATCGAGCAGAACGACATCTTCAAGGTGCTGACGGTGTTTTCCGTGGTCGGCATCTTCCCGACCCTGGTGGCCGGCTGGTACGGCATGAACTTCCACAACATGCCGGAGTACAGCTGGGCCTACGGCTACCAGTTCGGCATCGCCGTCATCGCCGCCTCGACCCTGATCCCGTTGGCCTGGTTCAAATGGCGTGGCTGGCTCTAGGCTTTGGCTTGACGGATCGGCGCGGCTAAGGTGGCGGCCGTTGCGGGCGTGGCGGAACAGGTAGACGCAACGGACTTAAAATCCGTTGGGGGAAACCCCGTGCCGGTTCGACCCCGGCCGCCCGCACCAGGAGTCGACTCATCAATCCGGGGGCGGTCTGAAGTCGTGCGCGCCCTGTTTCGCAAATCGATCCTCGAGCACTGACCTGCGATGCGGTCGGGCGCGGGCTCCGTTGCGTGGCTTGATCACAGCCTCGTTTGCCGATGGCGGATTGGCGCCTCATGAATTCGCGCCGCCGGCGCCAAGCTCAAAAATCGAGTCGGTGATGTGGCGCTCCAATGCCGATACGGCGTCAGCGCCAGCCAACTTGTCACGGCTCAGGTCCAACGCCCGTCTTACGGCCCCGCGGTCGCCGGCCCTGGCAAGGCGCACCGCCGTCTCGACGTAGGAGTCCAGGGTCGGACAGATGAGGTGTTCCAGCCCGATCAGGCTGAGGATCGCGGCGCCGTGACGGGAGCGCATGGTCGGGCCGGCGAGCGTTACGATCGGCAGTCCGTGGGCGAGGCCGTCCAAGAGCGAGTTGCAACCGGACCAGCCGATACTGTCCAAAACCACGTCGGCGCAGCCCATGGCGGACAGGAACGAGTCCGGCGCCATCCGCGGCAACCAGACGCAGGACGCTTCTGCGTCGAGCCCTTTGGCCGAGAAGGCGCTGGCGAGCCGGTCCCGAAAGCGCGCCGTGATGGCCGCGCTGCCGGGAAACGCGATGAAGATGAACCGGCTGCCCGGCGCCTTGGCGGCGATTGCGGCGAACACCGCGTCGTGTTGTGGCAGGTACTTATGGAGCGACTGCCCGCACCAGTAGACGGTCGCGTTCAGCGGCAGGCCAAAATCGGCCCGGGATGGGACGGCGCCGACGAACCGCTTCCACGTCACGGGCGTGGAGAGGCCCGGCAGCCGCACCAAGCGCTCGCTATAGCAGCTGTCACCGTCTTGCGGCTCCATCAAGTCGCTGCTGAGGAAATAATCGAGCGTCGGATATCCCGTTGTCGAAGGGTGCCCCCAAGACGCGTACTGCACCGGCGCCAGGCGCATGGCCGCGAGCTGCGCCACCATCGGGTCCATCCCGACCTCCGGATAGATCAGGGCATGCGGCTGGTCGGCGCCGATCCGTTCGCGCCAGGCGCCGATCGGCAGCGGACCCTGGACAAATCGCTCGAACAGGGCCTCGGCGCGGTCGGTCTCGGCGTCTCGCTGCGGGCTGGTGTGGTAGCCGGTCACCTCGAAGCGAGCGCGGTCCAGGCGCTCGACCCAGCCCCGCGCCGGCAGGCGCCAAGCCGAGTGGTCGCGGATATGCCCGGAGACCACGCCGACACGGATGCGGGCGCCGCTGACGGGGCGGCCGGCTATTGGCACGGCCGGGAACGCCTCGGCCATCGCCCGACAGACAAGCGCCCCGTAGCGCTGCTGAAGCGCGACGTCGTTGCGCCCCTGGCACGCGAGATAGAAAGGCTGGACCGCGCCAACGCCAGCAGCCAAGGCGGCGGCGCCGACGCGGTCGGCATGCTCAACGAGAGCGTCGAGCGCCGACGCATAGTCGGACCGGCGCTGTTCGATCTCGGCCTCACACCCGTACAGCGGCGGCAGATGGGCCATGCAAAGGGCAAGGCGCGCCGCCGCCAACTCCGGCGCCAGCGCCACGGCCTCGTTCAACAGGCTGACCGCCTCGTCCGTGCGGCCCTGGTCCTTGCGAACCACGCCGAGGTTGTAAAGCGCATCGACGAAGTTCGAACGGCGCGGCGCGGCGCGTTCGAATGCCGCCGCCGCCTCATCGAGCCGGTCCTGGTGTGCGAGCGCGATGCCGAGTGTGTTGAATAGGGCGGCCGTTTCGCCCTGAATCAGGGCGCGGCGGCTCAGGGCCTCGGCGTCCGCAAAGCGTCCTTGAGCGTTGCGGATGACCGCGAAGTTGGCGAGAAAGGTTGCATCGTCCGGGCCGAGCGCGACGGAGCGCTCGGCGCTTTCGGCAGCGGCCGCCAAATCCCCCGCCGCGTGCAGCGCGCTCGCCAGCGCCCCATGAGCGAGCGCCAGCCCAGGATCGGCCGCGATGGCCTCGCGAAGGACCCCGGCGGCCCCGGGACGTCCGTGTCGATGCAGCAGGAGCCCAAGCTTCAAGTGCGCCTCAGCGGTCCCTGGCGCGGCCTGCAAGGCGCGCCGGTAAGCCGCCTCCGCCGCCTCGACGCGGCCGGAACGCTCGTGAGCGGCGCCCAGAAGCAGCGCGGAGGCCGCCGCCTGCTCGCCGAGTCCGTGCGCGACGGCGCGCTCGAGCAGGGCCACGCATTCGGCGTCGTCGCCGTTGCGACCCGCGATGAGCGCCAGCAGGTTTAGACTCGGCGTGTGGTCAGGCCGCTCGTCCAGAATTTGCCTCAAGCGCCGCGCCGCGGCCGCGGCGTCCCGCGCCCGGAACAGCTCGGCCGCTTCGGCGAAGCGGCGCCCGAAATTCTCATCATGCCTGTTGTTGCCGGTCTGCATTATGCGTCTTGAATGGTCAAACATAGCGGCTTATGTCCACCCCATGGGCGGCGGGTCCGGCAACGCCGGGGGGGACAATGATGAGCGGTGACGCGCTGAAGCTGCCGGTGTTCGCCGGTTCGGTGGCGGCCGCCGTGTTTCTCGGCGCCCCCGGCCTCGCCATGGCCCAGCAAAGCCAGTCGGGCGCGCCCAACGGCCCCGACGTGGTGGTCAAGGGTCATCCGGTGAAAGGATACAAGGCGGATGAGCCTTCCATAGTCAAGCTGACGCAGTCGGTCGTCGACACCCCGCAGGTGCTGAGCATTACGCCTCTGCAGGTCATTAAGGATCGCGGTGCGACAAGCCTGACCGACGTGTTCCGGAACAGCTCCGGCATTTCGCTGGGCGCGGGGGAGTCGAGCTGGCAGGGCACCAATCTGTCAATTCGCGGCTTCAACGCCCGCAACGACATCTATCTGGACGGCATGCGCGACTTCGGCAGCTACACGCGCGACCCGTTCGACCTCGAGGAAGTGGAACTGCTGCAAGGACCGTCTTCGATCCTTTTCGGACGGGGATCCACGGGCGGGGCGCTGAACCAGGTCTCTAAGGTTCCGGTGCTGCAGAGTTTCCTCGACATCGACGCGAGCGGCGGCACCGACGATCTAGGCCGCGGCACGATCGATGTTGGGGCGCCTATTCCCCAACTCGGGCCGACCGCGGCGTTCCGTCTGGATGCGATGGCTCACACGCAGGGCTTCGCCGATCGGGACAAGGTCAAGGACACCCGTGAAGGCGTCGCCCCGAGCCTCGCCTATGGACTGGGCGCCAATACCCGACTCATCATCAGTTATTTCTACCAGTCCGAGAACGACATCCCCGACTATGGCTTGCCCTATCTCCGCGGCCAGCCGGCGCCGGTGGCCCGGAGCAACTTCTACGGCTTCGACAGCGATTTCCTGCGGACTCAGGCCAATGTCGGCACCGTGCGCTTCGAGCACGATTTCTCCTCCGACATCACCCTTCGCGACCAGCTCCGCTATGCGAGCTATGGGCGCCAGTGGCGCGACATGGAACCACAGGTCATCACGACAGGTGTGACAGCCGCGACGCCGCTTTCGGCGATCACGGTCAACCGGTCGCTCCAGGGCGGTCACAGCGTGGAAACCTTCCTGCAAAACCAAATGGACCTGGTCGCCAAATTTAACACCGGCTTTGTCGATCATACTCTCGCCGCCGGCTGGGAGATCGGGCCGGAATCCTCTAAGCCGACCTATGACAACGGCATCAACATTCCCACAACCTCATTGCTCTCGCCGAACGAGAACCAGCCGTTTTCAGGTACGGATTTCCGACGCGTAACCGTTTCCACCACGGCTTTTACCGTCGGCGCCTATGTGATCGACACATTGAAGTTCGGCCCGCACTGGGAGCTATCGGGAGGCGTGCGCTGGGATGATTTCCAATCCCATTATGTGGCTCAGTTTTTCTCGGCCACGCCTGGGATGCTCGGCCAACCCACCACGCGCCAGGACGTGCACGAGAACGATGACAAGCCGAGCTGGCGCGGCAGCCTCATCTACAAACCTGTCCCCAATGGATCGATCTATTTCGATTATTCCACCTCCTTCGATCCGTCGGCCGAATCCCTGTCCCAGATCACCGCGGTGCGCTCGCTCAACACCGGCAACATCGGGCTCGCCCCCGAGGAGAACGAAACCTTCGAGGTCGGAACCAAGTGGAACCTCCTCTCCAACGGACTTCAGCTTCAGGGCGCCATCTTTCGGGAGGACAAGGAAAACGCACGGGTCCCAGACCCGGCCAATTCACAGTTCAACATCCTCGCTGGCACGCAGCGCGTGGATGGATTCGAGATCGAGGCGGCCGGACAGATCACGCCCCAGTGGCAAGTTTCGGGCGGTTACACCTATCTCGACGGCAAGACGGTAAAGTCCGTTACAGGCGGTCCGCCGCTCAATTCGCCACTGTTTAACGCCCCTGACGACAGCGTCGCGCTGTGGACCAGCTACAAGCTTCCCTACCGCGTCGAAGTCGGCGGCGGCTTGAACTACCTGTCACGCCGATACGCATCGCTGACGACCAAACCGTACACCTATGTGCCGGGTTACACGACCCTTGATCTGATGGCGAAATGGCAGGCGACGGACCACATTCGCCTGCAGGTGAACGTCAATAACGTCACCGACGCATACTATTTCGACCAGATACATGGCTTCCATGTTGTCCCTGGCGAGGGGCGTAGTGCTCTGTTCACGGTCGCCTACAGCCAGTAAGTCTGGATCTGTCCGCGCCGGAACGGGGTCGCCTTGGCATGATGCTGCACATTGCAGGAATCCTCAGTGCAGAGGAGGCCGCCGAGTATCGCCAGGCGCTCGAGGAGGCCAGTTGGGTGGACGGTCGCGGCACGGCCGGCCATCTGTCCGCACCGGTCAAGCAGAACCTGCAGCTGCACTGGAATGACGCGTTGGCGTTACGCCTGGGGGGCCAGCTCAGCGCCAGATTGGATCGGCATCCCCTGTTTCTGTCCGCGGCCCTGCCTCATGAGATGGTTCCGCTGCTGTTCAATCGCTATGAGGGCGGTGGCCATTACGGCCCGCATATCGATGGGGCGATCCGGCCGATCGATGGCGCCGCCAAGCGCATTCGCACGGACCTGTCGATGACGCTGATGCTGAGCGACCCGGCGGACTATGACGGGGGCGCGCTCGAAATCATCGATCTG
Source organism: Caulobacteraceae bacterium (assembly GCA_965277425.1). Taxonomy (GTDB): domain Bacteria; phylum Pseudomonadota; class Alphaproteobacteria; order Caulobacterales; family Caulobacteraceae; genus Poindextera. The sequence goes on along the minus strand of CBDICR010000007.1, from coordinate 1,465,359 downwards.
GCCGGAGGCCGTTCGATCAAGCTGCCGGCAGGCGATGCGATCCTCTACCCGGCGTCGAGCCTCCACCAGGTCACGCCGGTGACGCGTGGGGTTCGCCTGGCCGCCTTTACCTGGATTCAGAGCCTGGTGCGCGACGACGGCGAACGGAGCCTTCTCTTTGAGATCGATACCACGATCCAACGCCTGCCCGTCAGCGAGGAAACCGCCGCAGCCCGCTTGCAGCTGACCAATGTTTATCACAACCTGCTGCGTCGCTGGGCCGATCTCTGATCGACCGTCGAGGGCGCCAGTCGAGGACATTGCGCCATGCCGCGGTGCGGGCCGCTCAAGATCACGCTGCAGCTGTTCGTCGGCGAGGAGCGCGCTTTTGGGCCCGGGCGCGCTGCCATCTTGGCGGCGATCGACCAGGAAGGCTCGATTAGCGCCGCTGGCCGCAGCCTGGGCATGAGCTATCGATATGCTTGGATGCTGGTCGAAAGCATGAACCATTGCTTCATCGAGAAACTCGTTGAAGCTGCGCCCGGCGGCAAAAACGGCGGCGGCGCGGTGCTGACAGACATGGGTCGACGCGTGCTCTCGGCCTATCAGGCCCTTGAACAGCGCATCGTTTTCGCCGCACGGGGCGATGAAACCGATCAGCTGAGCAAGCTGCTCAAACTCACGAAGGTTTCAGAGCCCGGCGACAGCTCTTAAACCGGGGACACTCACGCCTTTTCAACCGCCTCAAGGCCGCCGCGCTGCGACGATCCAGGTCGCCGAGCCCAGGCGGACGCCGTCGGGCGTGGCGTAGGCCGCCAGGGCTTGGCGGATCGCGCTGACGACCATCTCTGCCTTTTCCGGATGCTCGCGCAACAGCGCGCCGAGGGGGCCGACCTTGAGGGCGGTCTCGACGGCCTGGTCGAGGTTCGGCGCGCCGATGGCCTTGTCCTGGGCGGTCACGGTGACGTCGGCAAAGCCCGCGTCCGACAGGATGGCGTGTAGTCTGGCCGGGTCGGCGAAGGCGAAGGGACCCGGCGCCAGAGGATCGGGCGGTGGCGCGGGGTCGGGAAAGTGATGGGCGGCGGCGGCCAGGGGGACGGCCATCCAGGGGTTCTCGGCGAACGGGCGCCAGCAGACGAAGCCGAGCCGGCCGCCGCGCCTTAAACCCTTGAGCATGTTGGCGAAGGCGGCGGTGGGGTCGGCGAAGAACATCACGCCGAAGCGCGAGAAGACGGCGTCGAAGGCCTCCGCCTCGAAGGCATGGGTCTGGGCGTCCGCCTCGATCACGCTGGCCTGCGGCAAGCTCTGTTCGGCGATGCGCCGGCGGGCGACCGCCAGCATCGGTCGGGAGATGTCGACGCCGAGCACCGATCCGGCCGCGCCGACGCGCTCGGCCAGGGCCAGGCTCGTCTGGCCGCAGCCGCAGCCGATATCGACCACCCGCTCGCCCGCTTTTAGCCTCAGGGCCTCGATGGCGGCCTCGCCGAGCGGTTGGATCTGGCTGTCCAGCCGGTCCTGCAGGGCCGCCCAGGTCTCGCCCGCGGTGGCGTTCCAATAGGTGATCTGGTCGCTGTTGGCGGCTGCGGTCTCTGCCTCGGCCATGGCCGGCGTCCTTTCAGGTCGATGTTCGGAGCCTCACGCGCCCCGAGACCCAGCCTTACCGGCGCCGTCGCCGCCCGATCAATCTTTCCGCTGCGCTAAAACTGGATTTTACGATCGCGGCTTTCGCGCCAGCTGCGCTATTGCCTTCATTCCGCCCGAACTTGGCCACCATCGGGCCTCGGTGGCAGGGGCACATGAACGGCGAGTGAACACCGGAGGGGAAGCCGTGAAAGATCAGATCGACTGCCGCAGCACGTCCGGCGAGCACCTTCGCTTCGCCTTGTTCAAGGATGGACGGCCGCTTTCGCCCATGGCCGGCAACTTCGTCTATGTGCGCGGCGAGGACGAGGCGATGGAGGTGGTCTATGTGGGCGAGACCGACAACCTCGCCAAGCATGCCCAGGACCGTTGGGCCGAGGCGCAACGAACTTTCGGCGCGAGCGGCCTCTATACGCGGCTGAACATCACCGCGGCCGTGCGCCGTCGCGAGCATGGCGAATTGCTCAGCGCCTACAACCCCTCGATGAACGCGGACGAACTGCGCCGGGCCGGCTGAGGCGGCCCTTTTAGTAGATTTCGAACAGGCCGGCTGCGCCCATGCCGCCGCCGACGCACATGGTGACCACGCCATATTTGGCGCCCCGGCGCTTGCCCTCGCGCACGATATGGCCGACGCAGCGCGCGCCGGTCATCCCGTAGGGGTGGCCGATGGAGATGGCGCCGCCGGAGACGTTCAGCTTCTCGTTCGGGATGCCCAGGGTGTCGCGGCAATAGAGCACCTGGCTGGCGAAGGCTTCGTTCAGCTCCCAGATGTCGATGTCGTCCATCTTCAAGCCATTGCGTTCGAGCAGCTTGGGGATGGCGAAGACGGGCCCGATGCCCATCTCCTCCGGCCCGCAGCCAGCGACCGCCATGCCGCGATAGACGCCGAGGGGCGTCAGGCCGCGCTTCTCGGCCTCCTTGGCCTCCATCAGCACCACCGCGGCGGCGCCGTCGGAGAGCTGCGAGGCGTTGCCGGCGGTGACGAACTTGCCCTGCTTGACGAAGCGGCCGCCCTTGAACACCGGCTCCAGCTTCTGCAGGTCGGCCAGGGTGGTCTGTGGGCGATTGCCCTCGTCATTGGTCAGTTCGACCTCGCGTTCCGAGGTTTCGCCGGTGGCGCGGTCGTTCACCGTCATGGTGGTCTTCAAGGGCGCGATCTCGTCGACGAAGCGACCTTCGCTTTGCGCCTGGGCGGTGCGCTGCTGCGATTGCAGGGCGTACTCGTCCTGGGCCTCGCGGCTGATCTTGTAGCGCTCGGCGACCACCTCGGCGGTCTCGATCATCGAGGTGTTGAGTTCCGGGACGTGCTCGCGCAGCCAGTCGTCGCCCGAGCGGGCCATGTTCATCTGGGCGTTCTGCACCAGCGAGATGGACTCGATGCCGGCGCCGATGGCGATCGGGGCGCCGTCGGTGATGATGTACTTGGCCGCCGTCGCCACCGCCATCAGGCCGGACGAGCACTGGCGGTCGATGGTCATGCCCGAGACGGTGTTGGGCAGGCCGGCGCGCAGCAGGGACGAGCGGGCGATGTTGTTTCCCGTCGTGCCCTGTTGCAGGGCGCAGCCCATGGCCACGTCGTCCACCGAGCCGGGTTCGATGCCGGCGCGTTTGACCGCCTCGGCGATGACGTGGCCGCCGAGGGTGGCGCCATTGGTGTTGTTGAAGGCGCCGCGATAGGCGCGCCCGATCGGGGTGCGGGCGGTTGAGACGATGACGGCTTCGCGCATTTGATTTCCTATCTGACGCTTTCGAACGTCTTGCCTTCGGCGACGAGCTTTTCCAGCAAGGCCGCCGGCTTGAAGGCGTCGCCCATCGTGGCCTGGAATTCGCGCATCTTGGCCAGCACCTTGTCGGCGCCGACCTTGTCGCCATACCACATGGGGCCGCCCTCATAGACCGGCCAGCCGTAGCCGTTCTCCCAGACCACATCGATGTCGGAGGCGCGGATGGCCTTGCCTTCCTCGAGGATCTTGGCCCCCTCGTTGATCATCGGATAGAGGCAGCGCTCGCGGATTTCGTCGTCGGAGACCTGGCGCGGATTGGCGCCCGACTTGACGATGAAGTCGTGCAGGATCTTTTCGGTGACGGGCGAGGGCTTGGCGACGCGGTTCTCATCGTAGTCGTACCAGCCGGCGCCGGTCTTCTGGCCGCGGCGGTCCATTTCGCAGAGCACGTCGCGGATGGTCTCGCCCTTGGAGTTTTCCTTCACCCAGCCGATGTCCAGGCCGGCCAGGTCGCTCATGGCGAAGGGGCCCATGGGAAAGCCGAAGTCGTACAGCACCCGGTCGATATCCCAGGGCAGGGCGCCTTCCATGATCAGCTTGTTGGCCTCGCGCTGGCGCGCGCCCAGGATGCGGTTGCCGACGAAGCCGGGACAGACGCCCACCAGCACCGCGATCTTGCCGATCTTGCGCGCCAGCTTCATCGAGGTGTTGATCACCTCTTTGGAGGTGTGATCGGCGCGGACGATCTCGAGCAGCTTCATCACATTGGCCGGCGAGAAGAAGTGCAGGCCGATCACCGCTTCCGGCCGCTTGGTCACCGCTGCGATCTCGTCGATGTTCAGGCCCGAGGTGTTGGTGGCCAGGATCGCGCCGGGTTTGCAGATGGCGTCCAGCTTGGTGAAGATGTCCTTCTTGATGTCCATGCGTTCGAACACCGCCTCGATGACGAGATCGCAGTCGGCCAGCGCGCTCATGTCGAGCGAGCCGGTCAGGCGGCTCATCCGCGCCTCGGTTTCCTCCGGCTTGGCGGTGCGCGAGCGCTCGTAGTTGCTGCGGACCACCTTCAGGCCGCGGTCCAGGGCGTCCTGCTTCACCTCGACGATGGTCACCGGGATGCCGGCGTTGAGGAAGTTCATGGCGATGCCGCCGCCCATGGTGCCGGCGCCGATGATGCCGACCTTGTTCACCGGGATCACCGCGGTGTCGTCCGGCACGTCCGGCACCTTGTTCGCCTGCCGCTCGGCGAAGAAGGCATAGCGCTGGGCGGCCGACTGCGAGCCGCTCATCAGCTCGCCGAACAGCTTGCGCTCGGTCTTCAGGCCCGCATCGAAGGGCTCGTTCACGGCGGCTTCGATGCAGCGGATATTGTATTCCGGAGCCAGGAAGCCGCGGAACTTGCGCGCATTGGCCTTGCGGAAGTCGGCGAAGATCTCAGGATGGCCGCGCGCGGCCTCGACCTTGTCGTTCAGGTCGCGGACCTTCTTCAGCGGCCGCTTCTCGGCGATCACCTTGTTCGCAAAGGCGATCGCGCCGTCGCGCAGCTTGCCGTCCTCGACCAGCTCGTCGACCAGCCCCATCTCCAGGCATTGTTTGGCCGGCACATGCTGGCCCGAGGTCATCATTTCCAGCGCCTTCTGCACGCCGACGATGCGCGGCAGGCGTTGCGTGCCGCCGGCGCCGGGCAGGAGGCCCAGATTGACCTCGGGCAGGCCGCAACGGGCGGAGGGGACGGCGACGCGGTAGTGGCAGGTCAGGGCGACTTCCAGGCCGCCGCCGAGGGAGGTGCCGTGGATGGCGGCGATCACCGGCTTGGACGAGCCTTCGATGGCCTCCTGGACGTCGTACAGGCTGGCGCCCTTCTGGGCGCCGCCGAACTCGGTGATGTCGGCGCCGGCGATGAAGGTGCGCCCTTCGCAGATGATGACCACCGCCTTGACCGCGGCGTCGGCGGCGGCCGCGGCCATGCCGCCGGCCAAGCCGTCGCGAACGGCCGCCGACAGCGCGTTCACCGGCGGCGAATTCAGCGTGATGACGCCGACGTCGCCCTCGACGGTAAAGTCGGTCACGGCGTTGATCGCGGTCATGGCGTTTTCCCTATGAAGCTTGCTGCGGTAAGGGTCGCAACGCTCCCGCGACCCCGCTTTTCAAACGGCTGTTATAGGCCCTGCCGGGGCGGCTCGCGTCAATGGCCAAGGCGAGTTCGGCCCTTAGGCCGGCGCGATATCGAGGCCGTTTCGCAGTGCGATCTCCGCGAGCCGTGCGTCGAATGTCGCCAGGGCGGCGCCCGTTCGGCGCGCCATCGCCAGATGCAGCGCGTCCGGAACGCGCAGTGGCGCATCCAACCGGCGCAGAAGGACCGTCGCCGTCGCTACGTCGCTGGTCTCAACCGCGCAATCAAGCGCGGACTGACCGCGCCAGCCGTCGAAGGTGGCAAAGAGCGAAAGCGCCTGTTCCAGATCGAGCAATTCGGTCCGGACGAGACGGCCGATAGAGGACGCAAACTCGGCGGCTGCAAAGTCGCTGACGATCGGGATTGGTTCGTGGTCCCGCATGTAGATCTGAGCCCGATCCGCGAAACCATCGACAACGAAAAGCGAGACGAGCACGCTCGTGTCGAAGTAGACGCTAGGCGCCCTCATCACGCATACGGCGGATCAGGTCAGCGGAGGTCCAGCCGGCCTTTTTCGGAACGGCGCGGCTGTTCATCAGCTGGTCCACGGCGGCGTCGCTCATCGGTTCGACGGCTCTTGTGACCGACCGAAGCTCCACCACCGGCTGGCCATGGCGCGTAATCACCACGGCCTCGCCATGCATCGCGCGGTCGATCAGGTTGGACAGGTGGGCCTTGGCGTCCGCGACGCTGTGGGTCGACATGGGGAAATTATAGTCATCGGATGACCATAAGTCGAGGCGGTGCCGATTGGCGAACTGGACGCAGCGGCCGATGGCCCTTATCCGCTTGGCTGGATTACGTCAGGAGCGCCCATGACCACCCGAGCCGATCTCACCGTCGATCCGCGTCTCGTCGACTTCGTGGAAACCGAGCTCCTGCCGGGGCTGGAGATTTCCGCCGAGCGGTTCTGGCGCGGCCTGACCGATCTGGTCGCCGAGCTCGGCCCGCGCAATCGCGCCCTGCTCGATCGGCGCGACCAGATTCAAGGCGCGATCGACGCCTGGTATCGCGATCATCGCGACACAGCGTTCGACGTCGCGGCGGAAGAGGCCTTCCTGCAATCAATCGGCTATCTGACGCCCGAACCCGGCCCGTTCGCCGTGACCACCGCCAAGGTCGATCCGGAATTCAGCCAGACGCCCGGTCCGCAACTGGTGGTGCCGATCACCAACGCCCGCTATGCGCTGAACGCCGCCAACGCCCGCTGGGGCAGCCTTTATGACGCCCTCTACGGCACCGACGCCATCGACGAGGCCGACGGGGCGACGCGGGCCGGCGGCTACAATCCGGTTCGCGGCGCCAAGGTGATCGCCCGCGCCAAGGCCGCGCTCGACCTGGCCGCGCCGCTGACCGCGGGCCAGCATGCCGAGGCGACCGGCTATGTGGTCGAGGACGGCGCGCTGGTGGTCCGGACCGCTGGCGGCGACCGCGGTCTGGCCGAGCCCGGCCGCTTCGTCGGCTATCGCGGCGAGGCGGCCTCGCCGTCGGCCATCCTGCTGCGCGTCCACGGCCTGCACCTGGAAATCGTCATCGATCGCGCCCACCGCATCGGCAAGGACGATCCGGCCGGCGTCGCCGACCTGATCCTGGAATCGGCGGTCTCGACCATCATCGACTGCGAGGACTCGGTCTCGGCGGTCGACGCCGAGGACAAGGTGCTGGTCTATCGCAACTGGCTTGGCCTGATGAAGGGCGACCTGAACGCCGACCTGGAAAAGGACGGCAAGGTCATCTCTCGGCGCTTGTCGCCGGATCGCCGCTATACGGCCCCGAGCGGCGGCGAACTCGTCCTGCCCGGCCGCGCGCTTCTGCTCGTGCGCAATGTCGGCCACCACATGTACACCGACGCGGTCCGGACCGCGGACGGGGCGCCCATCCCCGAGGGCCTGCTCGACGCCCTGGTGACCAGCGCGGCCGCCCTGCACGACCTTCGCGGCGCCGGAGACTTCAGGAACAGCCGCGCCGGCTCGGTCTATATCGTCAAGCCGAAGATGCACGGCCCCGACGAGGTCGCCCATGCCGTCGACCTGTTCGCGCGCGTCGAGGCCATTCTCGGCCTGCCTGAAAACACCCTGAAGATCGGCGTCATGGACGAGGAGCGGCGCACCTCGGCCAACCTGGCCGCCTGCATCCACGCCGCGCGCCATCGGATCGTGTTCATCAACACCGGCTTTCTCGACCGCACCGGCGACGAGATCCACACCGCCATGGAAGGCGGCCCGATGGTGCGCAAGGGCGAGATGCGCGCCACGCCCTGGATCAAGGCCTACGAACTGCGCAATGTCGAGATCGGCCTGGCTTCGGGGCTGAAGGGCAGGGCCCAGATCGGCAAGGGCATGTGGGCCGCGCCCGACCGCATGGCCGACATGCTGGAGCAGAAGATCGGCCATCCGAAAAGCGGCGCCACCACCGCCTGGGTGCCGTCGCCGACCGCCGCCACCCTGCACGCGCTGCACTATCACGAGGTCGACGTGCTGAAGCGCCAGGACGAGCTGGCCGGCGGGCCGATCGAGGGCCTCACCGGCCTTTTGACGCCGCCGCTGGCGACCGGCCGCAACTTCGCGCCCGAAGAAGTGCGGCAGGAGCTGGACGACAATATCCAGAGCATCCTGGGTTACGTGGTGCGCTGGGTCGATCAGGGCGTCGGCTGTTCCAAGGTGCCGGACATCCACGATGTCGGCCTGATGGAGGACCGCGCCACCTTGCGCATCTCCTCGCAACTGCTGGCCAACTGGCTGCGCCACGGCGTGCTGAGCACAGCCGAGGTCGAGGCCAGCCTGAAGCGCATGGCCGAGGTGGTCGATGGGCAGAACGCCGGCGATCCGGACTACCGCCCCATGGCCCCGGCCTTCGACGGCCCCGCCTTCGCCGCCGCCCGCGAACTGGTGCTGGACGGCGCCGCCCAACCCAACGGCTACACCGAACCCCTGTTGCACAAGTGGCGGCGGGTGGCGAAGGCGGGGGGTTAACCCACCCCGCTCATCCCCGTGAAAGCGGGGACCCAGGCTTTTTCTGAAGTTCTGTGGTTTCCGACGCGCTCGAAAGATGAACCACAAAGCATACCAAGTACACGAAGAAGAGAAAAGTCGACGCTGACTCTTTGTGTGCTTGGTGTGCTTGGTGTCAATAAGCCTGGGTCCCCGCTTTCGCGGGGATGAGCGGATAAAATACAGCCGGCGCCAAATAAAAACGGCCCGGAGATTGGCGCTCCGGGCCGTCAGTTTTGTCTCCAGTCTTATCCGCTATTCGGCGGCGAACTGGTTCATGGTGTTGTTCGAGCCGCCGGCCTTCAGGGCCGCTTCGCCGGCGAAATATTCCTTGTGGTCGTCGCCGATGTCCGAGCCCGACATGTTCTGGTGCTTCACCGTGGCGATGCCCTGGCGGATCTCCTCGCGCTGGACCTTGGCGACATAGCCCAGCATGCCCATCTCGCCGAAATAGTCGCGCGCCAGGTTGTCGGTGGAGAGGGCGGCGGTGTGATAGGTCGGCAGGGTGATCAGGTGGTGGAAGATGCCCGCCCGCTTGGCTGAATCGGCCTGGAAGGTGCGGATGCGTTCGTCCGCCTCGACCGCCAGGTCGGTCTTGTCATAGTCGACGCTCATCAGACCGTCGCGCTTGTAGGCGGAGACGTCCTTGCCGGCGGCCTTCCACGCATCGAAGACCTGCTGGCGGAAGTTGAGCGTCCAGTTGAACGAGGGCGAATTGTTGTAGACCAGCTTGGCGTTCGGGATGACCTCGCGGATGCGGTCGACCATGCCGGCGATCTGTTCGATGTGGGGCTTTTCGGTCTCGATCCACAAAAGGTCCGCGCCGTTCTGCAAGCTGGTGATCGAGTCCAGCACGCAGCGGTCCTCGCCGGTGCCGGCGCGGAACTGGTAGAGGTTGGAGGGCAGGCGCTTGGGGCGCAGCAGCTTGCCGCCGCGGTTGATCACCACATCGCCGTTATGGGCGGCGTCGGCGGTGACTTCCTCGCAGTCGAGGAAGGCGTTGTACTGGTCGCCCAGGTCGCCCGGCTCATGGCTGACGGCGATCTGCTGGGTCAGGCCCGCGCCGAGGCTGTCGGTACGGGTGACGATGACGCCGTCCTCGACGCCCAGCTCCAGGAAGGCGTAGCGACAGGCGCGCACCTTGGCGAGGAAGACCTCGTGCGGCACGGTGACCTTGCCGTCCTGGTGGCCGCACTGCTTTTCGTCGGACACCTGGTTTTCGATCTGCAGCGCGCCGGCGCCGGCCTGGATCATCTTCTTGGCCAGGAGGTAGGTCGCTTCCGCGTTGCCGAAGCCGGCGTCGATGTCGGCGATGATTGGCACGACATGGGTCTGGAAGTTGTCGACCGCCGTCAGCAACTTCTTTTCCTTCACCTCATCGCCGGCCTCGCGCGCGGCGTCGATCTCGCGGAACATCATGCCCAGTTCGCGGGCGTCGGCCTGGCGCAGGAAGGTGTAGATCTCTTCGATCAGCGCCGGCACCGAGGTCTTCTCATGCATCGACTGATCGGGCAGGGGGCCGAAGTCGGAGCGCAGCGCGGCGACCATCCAACCGGACAAGTAGATGTAGCGGCGGTCGGTATTGCCGAAATGCTTCTTGATCGAGATCATCTTCTGCTGGGCGACGAAGCCGTGCCAGCAGCCAAGCGACTGGGTGTAGTTGGCGGGGTCGGCGTCGTAGGCCGCCATGTCCTTGCGCATGATGGCGGCGGTGTAGCGGGCGATGTCCAGGCCGGTCAGGAAGCGGTTCTGCAGCCGCATGCGGGCCACGGACTCGGCGTCGATGCCGTCCCAGGTCCCCTTCTTGCTCGCGATGACCTGGCTGAGCTTGGTGGTCTGTTCGGAATAGGACATCTGCATGTTCCTCGATCGGTCAAAAAGTCCGCATTCGTACGCGGCGCATCTTGTCGGCGCAGCCGGACTTGGCGCTGTCACTAGACCCTAGGTGGGGGTTCCGCATCCGAGAACACGACGGAAAAGGCCGTTTTGTGCAAATGGGACCTATCCTGTTTTGTAAATTTGTGACAAGACAACCAGATGGCGATCGGCGGTCAAAAGAAGCTGTTCCTCGGCGCGCGGCTCAAGCGGCTGCGGCGTGACCTGGGCGTCACCCAGATGCGCATGGCCGAGGATCTGGGCGTTTCCGCCAGCTATCTCAATCTTCTAGAGCGAAACCAGCGCCCGGTCACCGCCCAGGTGCTGCTGCGGCTGGCGGAGACCTACGATCTCGACCTGCGCTCGCTGTCCGCCGATGCGCAGGGCGGCGGCGCGACGGGCTTGAGCGAAGTCTTCGCCGACCAGATGTTCCGCGACCTGGGCGTGGCGCGCCATGAGCTGACCGAGGTGGCGGAAAACGCGCCCGGCGTCGCCGAGGCCATCACCCGGCTCTACCGCGCCTATCTCGACGGCCGCAGCCTGGCCGGGCTGAACGCCTACGACCGGCCGGAGGACATGGCCTTCTCGGCGGCGGCGATGACCCCGTCCGACTGGGTGCGGGACTTCATCCAGGGCCAGCGCAACTTTTTCGCCGAGCTGGAGGAGGCCGGGGAGGGGATGGCCGAGGCCATGGGCGCCGAGCCGCAGGACTTCGCCGTCGCGGCGCGCGAGCGGCTGGCCGAGCGGCATCGGATCGAGGTGCGCGTGGTGCCGCTGGACGTGCTGCCCGATGCGCTGCGACGCTACGACCATCACCGCAAACGGCTCTTCCTGTCCGAGGTGCTGGCCGGCTCCGGTCGCGCCTTCGCGCTGGCCTATCAGCTCGCCCTGCTCGAGCATGGCGAGATCATCAACGCCATCGCCGACCGCGCCGAGCCGCCGGACGCGCCCACCCGCGGGCTGCTGCGCGTCTCGCTGGCCAACTACCTGGCCGCGGCGATCCTGATGCCCTACGCGGCCTTCCACGACACCGCCGAGCGCAGCGGCTACGACATCGGCTTGATGGGCGTGCGGTTCGGGGTCAGTTTCGAACAGGCCTGCCACCGGCTGACCACGCTGGCGCGGCCCGGCGCGCGCGGCGTGCCCTTCTTCATGCTGCGGGTGGATTCGGCCGGCAACATCTCCAAACGCTTCGCCAGCGCCGCCTTTCCGTTTTCGCGCTTCGGCGGCACCTGTCCGCGCTGGAACCTGCATCAGAGCTTCAAAACGCCGGGCCGCATCGTCACCCAGGTGGTCGAGACGCCGGATGGCGCGCGCTATTTCACCCTGTCCAGGACCGTGCGGCGCGCCTCGGCGCCCTACGCCATGGAGGATTCCGACCTTGCTGTCGGCCTCGGCTGCGAGCTGAAATACGCCGGACGGCTGATCTATTCGCGCGGGCTCGACCTGGTCTCGCCGGTCGCGGTCGGCATCGGCCCGGCCTGCCGCATCTGCGAGCGCCCGGCCTGCCCGCAGCGCGCCGCCGAGCCGATCAACCGCACCCTCACCGTCGACGACTTCACCAAGTCGATCTCGCCCTATCCGTTCTCGCCGACCTGAGGTGCTGGCGAAGGCCTGTATTACAAACGAGCCGCAGAAAGCTTCCTTCTCCCCTCGCGGGAGAAGGTGGCCCCCTGGAAGGGGGTCGGATGAGGGGCCGCACCGGCGCTTGGGACGGGCTCCCTAGGGCTGAATGGGGAAGGCTCGGCGCGGCCCCTCATCCGACGGGTCTCCGACCCGCCACCTTCTCCCGCGAGGGGAGAAGGGACGGGGAAATCGGTCCCGCGGATGAATACGAGTTGATTTCACGCCGACACGGCCTGCTGCAACGACGCATGGGCGCGCGCCTTGGGGAAGATGCGCAGGAAGTTCTCGGCGTAGAACTTGTCGCGCACCGCTCCGCCGCGATCGCCGAGCGCGGCCTCGAACCGGCCGATCGGATTGCGGCCGCCCTCGATGTGCGGGTAGTCGGTCGAGAACAGGTAGAGGTCCGGGTTCGACTGGTCGATCAGCGCGCCGACCGTTTCGAAGACGAAGGGCGTGAAGGCCAGCTGCTGGCTGATCTGCTGCGTCGGCGTGCGGGTCAGGCCCTGGAGATTGGCGTCGTTGCGGCTCCAGTGCTTGACCACCCAGTCCAACCGGCGAAGCAGTTCCGGGACCCAGCCGGCGCCCAGCTCCACGCAGGCGCCGCGCAGGCCGGGATGCCGCTCCAGCACGCCGTCGAGCACCATCATGGTCAGGAAGGCCTCCGGCCCCTCGTGCAGCAGAGCGATGTCCTTGGTGCGCAGGTTCTCGCCGCCGCCCAGCCAGTCCTTAGTCGGCGCGCGGCCATTATTCATCCACGCCTTGGCCAGCTGCAGCGGCGCGCCGCCGACATGCAGCACGAACGGCGTGCCGCTCTCGGCCAGCCGCGCCCAGAACGGGTCGAGATCGACGTGGCCGGGCGAACGGTCGCCGCACGGCCGGTGCGGGACCCAGACCGCCTCAAGCCCGCTCTCCAGCACGAAATCGAGCTCGGCGAGCGCCCGGTCCGGGTCGTCCAGCGGCGCGACCGCGACCCCCATCAGGCGATCGTCGTCGCGGCAGAAATCGGCCATGTGCCGGTTGTGGGCGCGGGCGGCGGCGTAGCGCAGCACAGGGTCCAGCCTGGAGCTGGGCGAAAACGGCATGGCCACGCTGTGAGTGGCGAAGACCAGCTGCTTTTTGAAGCCGAGCAGGTCGAGCGCCTGGGTCCGGTCGGCGCTGTTGAAGGCGCCGAGGGCCTGGATCTCCTTGGACGACTCGATCAGGCGGTCGCCCAGCGCGACCTGCGCGGCCACATGCTCGGCGCTGTGCCGGCCGCCCTGGCCCATGATCACGGCCACCTCCTCGTCGGTGACGATCGAGGCGGAATAGCTAACCTCGGGGATCGCCTCGCGCAGCTCCGGATCGGCATAGGCCTTCAAAAAGTCCGGCAGCTCCATGATGTGGCTGTCGGCGTCGTAATAGGGCCGCGTCGCGGGCGCGTAGGTCATGGCCGTCTCCCTATCTCTCCGCCGCTCGCGGGCGGCGCTTTCGCGACTATGCCTCGCCGCCCGGCGGGCGTCACGCGCCTCGCGGTCTGACGAAAGCTTAATTTCAAAGCCGCGCGGTCGCGGCCTCAACCGATTGACGCGGCGCAGAACATACCTCAGGCTTTAAATCCAATGACGGCCTCGCCAACGCAGCGGGGCCGCAGCGCCATCGGGAGGAAGGGTCCGGGCTCAACTTGTCCGGACCGCGTACAGGAGGTCGGGCGATGCGCCTGTCTATGGGTTCGTGACGGCGGCCGCCAGGTTCGATAATCAGGGCGACGTCGATCCAGCGGGGCGCCCGCCGCTGACAAGAGTGACAAAGCTGCTTTACGGGATGGGCGCCATGGGCGGCGCCTCCGCCGCCCAGCTTCAGCTGCTCGGCCTTTTGCTGATCTTCTACAATCAACTGGTCGGCCTGCCCGCGCCCTGGGTGAGCGCGGCGCTGGCCATCTCCATCCTCATCGACGCCTTCTGGGACCCGATCGTCGGGCAGATGTCCGACGGCGCCCATACGCGCTGGGGCCGGCGCCATCCCTTCATCTATGGCGCCGCCATCCCCGCGGGGATCTGTTTCGCCCTGCTGTTCATGCCGCCGCGCGGTTGGTCGAACCCGGCCCTGTTCCTCTACCTGGTCGCCATGATCGTCGGCGCACGGATGTTCGCCAGCCTGTGCGAGATTCCGGGCAAGGCGCTCGCCCCCGAACTGACGCGGAACTACGACGAGCGGACCAATATCCAGAGCTATCGTTTCCTGTTCCAGACCGTCATCGGCGGCCTGGTCGCGGCGCTTCTCGGCTTCGGATATTTTCTGCGCGCCACCAAGCTGGAGCCCTACGGCCAGTTCAACCGCGCCGGCTATGGTCCCTATGCGACCTCCATCGCCGTCATCAGCGTCGTGGCCATCCTGGTCTCGGCCCTGGCGACCCAGCGCTACATTCCGTTCCTGCATCGCCCGCCGCAGCGACGAACCCAGTTCCTGGCCATGGCGCGCGCCATGGGGACGGCGCTTTCCAACCGCAACTTCGTCTCGCTCGCCGCCTCGTCGCTTATTTTCGGCGTCGCCGTCGGCATATCCAGCGGCCTCAACATCTATTTCGAGACCTATGTCTTCCAGCTGGGTTCGAAGGCGTTGCTGGCCCTGAGGCTGTGGGTGCTGCCCGCGGCCCTGGCGGGCGTGGTCCTGGCGCCGTGGCTTGGCCGCACCCTGGACAAGAAGCGCGCCTGCCTGCTGGTTTTCTTCATCGCCATCGCCTCGACGGTCGTGCCGCTGCTCGGATGGCTGCTCGGCCTCATGCCCGCGCACGCGCCGTGGGTGCTGCCGATCCTGATCATTGACCGGATGGCGATCCTGGCCCTGGCGACCACCGGGTTCATCATCGTCTCCTCGATGATCTCCGACGTGGTCGAGGCCAGCCAGCTCAAGACCGGTCGCCGGTCCGAGGGCCTGCTCTATGCGGCCGAATCGCTGGTGCAGAAGCTGTCGACCAGCTTCGCCGCGCTCATCCCCGGGCTGTTGCTGGCCTTGGTCGCCTTTCCCGCCCACGCCAGGCCCGGACACGTGGACGTGGAGATCCTGCGGCGCCTGATCGTGATCTATCTGCCGATCTACACCGGGCTCACCCTGTGTTCGACCAGCGCGCTGATGTTCTACCGGATCACGCGTGGCGAACATGAGGACAACCTCAGGCGCCTGGCGGATTCCGAGGCGCTGATTGTGGGGGCCGAGGCGAGTCTGGAAGCGCCGGGCGGCCCAGCCGCCGTCGCTTAGCCCGCCGGCCGATAGAGAAAGCAGCGCGCACTCGCGGGCCGCCGCGTAGCCACCCCGTCGTGCGGGTGCTATCGGTGTATGAATAATGTTCACCTGTTGCTGGCCGCCGGCGCATTTCGTCGGTGCGCGATGATCTGATTCAGGCGCTACGATAGAGTCATGTCCGATTCCGAAGTCATGCCCGACGAGGCGCCGCCGCAACGGCGCGGCGGGCCCCCGCATATGAAGCGCGATCTCACCGAAGGGCCGATCGCCAAGACGCTGATCATGTTCTCGCTGCCGCTGCTCGGCACCAACGCCCTGCAGTCGCTGAATCTCAGCGCCAACCAGTTCTGGGTCAGCCACATGCTGGGCGTGACCGCGATCACGGCCATCGGCAATTCCAACGTCGTCGGGATGCTGGCCCAGGGCGCGATCTTCGGCGCGACCATGGCGGCCAACATCCTGATCGCCCAGTCGGTGGGCGCTGGCGACATCCGCATGGTCAAGCGGGTCATGGGCACCGCGATCTCGTTCTTCTTCGTGCTGTCGGTGTGCCTGGCCTTCGCGGGCTGGACTTTCGCGCCGAAGATTCTCGCCGCGATGCACACCCCGCCGACGGCCAGGGCCGAGGCGATCATCTATCTGCGCATCGTCTTCGCGGCCATGCCGTTCATGTACTTCTTCCAGTTCATCCAGATGGCCCAGCGCGGCGCCGGCGACGCGCGCACGCCCTTCTATTTCATGGCTCTGGCGGTCGCCCTGGACATCATGCTCAACCCGCTGCTGATCGCGGGCATCGGGCCGTTTCCAAAGCTGGGCATCGCCGGCTCGGCGGTCTCGACCCTGATCGGCCAGAGCGTGTCGCTGGCCCTGCTGCTCGTTCATCTCTACCGCAAGAACAGCGTCCTGATGCTCAGGCCGCACGAGATCGGACTGCTCAGGCCGGACCTGCGCATCTTAAGGCCCCTTTTGGTGCGCGGCCTGCCCATGAGCCTGCAGATGTTCGTGATGTCGGCATCGGCCATCTTCATGATCGGGTTCGTCAACGCCTATGGCGCGGTGACCTCGGCCGCCTATGTCGGCGCCCAGCAGGTCTGGAACTATATCCAGATGCCCGGCATGGCGATCGGCGCCTCGGTCTCGTCTATGGCCGGCCAGAACGTCGGCGCGGGCCGATGGGACCGGGTCACGCGCATCGCCCTGGTCGGCCTGGTCGCCAGCATCACCGTGTGCAGCGCGGTCACGCTGCTGATCTATCTTCTGGGGCCGCTGCCGCTCTATATCTTCCTGCCGGCCGGCTCGCCGACCATTCCCATCGCGTTGCACATCAATCGGACGGTGCTGTGGGTTTTCGTGGTTTTCAACGCCACCTTCGTCCTGACCGGCATCGTGCGCTCGACCGGTGCGGTCTGGCCGCCGCTGATCATCCTGGTCTTCTCGATGCTGGCGATCCGGGTGCCGTTCGCCGCGCTGATGACCCCGCATTTCGGCGCCAACGCCATCTGGTGGAGCTTCCCGCTTGGAACCCTGACCTCCGCCGTCCTCTCGGGCCTGTATTTCACCTTCGGCGGCTGGCGGAAGGTGCGCATGATCGAGACCGAGGCCAGCGGCCAGGTCTCGGACACCGGGCTGTCGACGCCCCAGATGGACCCGCACGAGGACGAAGACGCCCCGGCGGTCGCGATCGCGCCGCGCCCGGCGACCGTTGGATGAGGATCTGCGTGATTTAGATAAGGGTGATTTCCATGCGTTTCGGCATTTTCTACGAGCATCAGCTTCCCCGGCCCTGGACCGAGGGTCTCGAACAGACCCTCTTCCAGAACGCGCTCGATCAGGTCGAGCTGGCCGACCGGCTGGGCTTCGACAATGTCTGGGAGGTGGAGCACCACTTCCTGGAGGAATATTCCCACTCCTCGGCGCCGGAGATCTTCCTGGCCGCCTGCTCGCAGCGGACAAGGCAGATCCGGCTGGGCCACGGCATCGTGCTAATGCCGCCGGGCTACAACCATCCGGCCCGCGTCGCCGAACGCATCGCCACGCTCGATCTGGTGTCGAACGGCCGGGTGGAGTGGGGCACCGGCGAGAGCTCGGCCCTGCTCGAGCTGGGCGGCTACGGCGTGCCGCTGGCGGAAAAGCGCAACGCCTGGCGCGAAGCGGTCGAGCAGTGCGCCAACATGATGGCCATGGATCCCTATCCAGGCTTCGACGGCCAGTTCTTCTCCATGCCCTGCCGCAATGTCGTGCCCAAGCCGGTGCAGAAGCCGCACCCGCCGCTCTGGGTGGCCTGCTCCAACCGCGAGACCATCAAGCTGGCCGCGCGGCTGGGCATCGGCGCGCTGACCTTCGCTTTCGTCGACCCGGCCGAGGCCAGGCAATGGGTCGACGACTATTATCGCATCTTCAAGGAGGAGTGCGTGCCGATCGGCCACGCGGTGAACCCCAATATCTGCATGGTCTCCTCGTTCGGCGTGCACCAGGACGCGGCCGAGGCGCGCCGGCGTTTCCAGGACGGTTTCCGCTTCTTCCAGTTCGCGCTCGGCTGGCACTACGGCTTCGGCGAGCAGGTTCCCGGACGGACGAACATCTGGGAGAAGTTCCAGGCCGCGCTGGCCAACATGCCGGCCGAGGCGGCCGCGGAAGGCGGCATCGGCACGCCCGATCAGCTGCGCGCCCATCTGCGCAAGTTCGACGACTGCGGCGTCGACCAGGTCGCCTTCATCCAGCAGGGCGGGCGCAATCGGCACGAGCATATCTGCGAGGCGCTGGAGCTGTTCGCCGGCGAGGTGATGAGCGAGTTCAAGGAGCGCGAGGCCGAGCGGGTGAAGGCCAAGGCCGAACACCTCGCGCCCTTCGTCGAGGCGGCGTTCAAGCGCAAGGCGTGGATGAAGCCGCTGGCCGACGACGAGATCCCGCCGGTGCTGGCGCTCGGCCGCAAGGTCGCCGAGGAGGCCGCCTGCAAGGGCGAGGCCCCGCCGCCGCCGGGCCCCAGAGCCGCCTGGCGCGAAGCCCTGGAAGCCAGCGAGCGCAAGGGCTCGAAGCAGAAGGCTTAAGGGCGATCCGTGAGCGGCCCTAGCGGCCGTCGGCGCCCAGGCTGGACCGCGCCTCCTTGAGCGCCTGATATTCCGCTTCAAGGTCGGCGATAACGCTGCGATCGTCCAAAGGCCCGCCTATGGTCGGGCCCGAGCGTAGAAGATCCAGCTGTTGGCGAATCTTTTCCATCGCATCGGTCATCTGCTCGCGCAGCGGCTTTTCGGATTCTGACATGCGGGGATATTTAGGCCCGCGCCAGTTCGACCATCCGGCCCGCGTTCCTGGCCAGCACCGCTTCGGCCTCTCGCATGATGTTGCGCACCAGTTCGGCGCAGGTGGGGATGTCGTGGATCAGGCCCTGGCTCTGGCCAACGGTCCAGACCCCGCCGTCCGTGTCGCCCTCCTGGTAGACGTTTTTCCGACCGCGGGCGCCGGCCACCAGATGGCGGACGTCCTCGATGGACTTGGTCGCATCCTGCTGGATCCTCAGCACCTCCTCGGACACCTCGTTGCGCGCCACCCGGCTGGTGTTCTTCAAGGTGCGGTTGGTCAACAGGGTGTCGCGCTCGGTGTTCTCCACGATCTTGCGCTTGACGTTCTCGTGGATGGCGGCCTCCTCGGTGGCCATGAAGCGCGTGCCCATGTTGACGCCGTCGGCGCCGAGGGCGAGGGCGGCGGCGAGGGAGCGTCCATCCGCCATGCCGCCCGAGGCGATCACCGGGATCTTCACCGCGTCCACCGTCGCCGGTAAGAGCACGATCAGGCCGACATCGTCCTCGCCCGGGTGCCCGGCGCATTCGAAACCGTCGATGGAGATCACGTCGACGCCCAGCCGCTCGGCGGTGATCGCGTGGCGCACCGAGGTGCATTTGTGGATCACCTTGATCCCATTGGCCTTGAAGCCCGGCAGGTGTTCGATGGGGCTGCGGCCCGCCGTCTCGACGATCTTGATGCCGCTCTCGATGATCGCCTCGCGGTACTCGTCGTAGGGAATGGGGTTGAGCGAGGGCAGCAGGGTCAGGTTCACGCCAAAGGGCTTGTCGGTCAGATCGCGGCAGCGCTTGATCTCGGCGTGCAGCGCTTCGGCGGTGGGCGACATGTGCGCCACGATGAAGCCAAGGGCGCCGGCGTTGGCCACCGCGGCGACCAGCGGGGCCGCGCCCAGGCCGGTCATACCCCCCATTACGATCGGCGTCTCGACGCCAAACATCTCCGTCGTTTTGGTCCTGATCATTTCGTCCCCGGTTCGTTGCCGTCTGCTGTCGAGAAGCGCGCTTCGGCCTTCCTCGCCTCTATGACTGCCTCAACTCAGGAGCCGAGGCCAGCCTGATATCGCCGCGCGCCGCCAGATGGCCGAGCCTCGGCATTCGCCCTAGGCCCTGGGGCGCATCGCCCGCCCGAACTCGACCACCTGGCCGGCCAGCATCTCGACCTGGCGGGCGGCGGCCTCGTCGCGGAACTGGCCGTTGTCGTCGAACAGCTTGCCGGCGGAGGGGTTCAGCGTCACCCCCAGCGGGGTCGGCCAGCCGCGCAGCGCATGCACGATGGTGCGCAGCGCCGAAAGCGCCGTGCCGCACGCCTGCCAGCCGTCGGCGGTGACGATGCAGCCGACCGCGCGGCCCTCCAGATAGGGGCGGGCGTCGGTGCGCAGGCCCTCCAGCCCGTCGAGGGCGTTCTTGACCATGCCCGAGACCGAGCCGTGATAGCCGGGCGTCGAGATCAAAACGCCGTCCGCCTCGCGCACGGCGTCCAGCATCTCCTGCAGCTCGGGCGAGCCGCCGCCGGTCGTCGGATCGTAGATCGGCAGCCTGGCCAGGAAGGCGCCGCTGAGCAGGCGCGTGCGCGCGCCCGCCCGCTCGGCGGCTTCCAACGCCTTGATCAACACCCGCTCGCTGGTCGACTCCGGCCGCGTGGTGCCGCCGAGGCCGACCAGAAGCGGCGAATACGCGTCCTCAGGCAGTGGCTTCGACCTTTTCCGCGCCCATGCGCTTTTCGCGTTGCTCTTTCAGCGCCTTCAGGTCGTCGGCGAAGCGCTCGGCCGCCGCCTGGCGCTGGTTGGGGATGTGGTAGGCCGGGAAGAGTTCGTTCGAGGGACGGTAGTCGGCCAGCACCTGCTTGGCGACCGTGACCTTGTGCACCTCGGTCGGGCCGTCGGCGATGCCCATGACCAGGGCGCTGGTCACCATGCCCATGAACGGCATTTCGTTGGAGACGCCGATGGCGCCGTGCAGGTGCGCGGCCTTGATGGCGATGTCCTGATAAACCTTGGGCATGGCCACCTTCACCGCGGCGATATCTTTGCGCACCTTGGTGTAGTCCTGATACTTGTCGATCGCCCAGGCGGTGCGCAGGACCAGCAGCCGGAACTGCTCGTACTGGATCCACGAGTCGGCGATCTGCTCCTGCACCATCTGGTAGTCGGCCAGCCGGCCCTCGCGGGTCGAGCGGGAGACGGCGCGCTGGCACATCAGGTCGAGCGCCCGCTTGCAGGCGCCGACGGTGCGCATGGCGTGGTGGACGCGGCCGCCGGACAGGCGGGTCTGGGCGATCTTGAAGGCGCCGCCGCGATCACCGAGCAGGGCGCCGTAGGGCACCCGCACATCGGTGTACTTCATATAGCCGTGGCCGCCCGGGCCGCCGACGGGACCAGCGCCGACATGGATGCCGCGCACGATCTCCACGCCCGGCGTCGCCGTCGGCACGATGAAG
Organism: Caulobacteraceae bacterium; assembly: GCA_965277425.1. GTDB lineage: Bacteria > Pseudomonadota > Alphaproteobacteria > Caulobacterales > Caulobacteraceae > Poindextera. The sequence goes on along the minus strand of CBDICR010000007.1, from coordinate 1,444,396 downwards.
ATGGAGGTGCGCTCGTAGGGGTTCTTATGGTCCGGATCGGTGATCGCATAGACGATCAGTATGGTCGAGCCATAGGCGCCCGACGAGAACCACTTCTCGCCGTTGATCACCCACTCGTTGCCGTCCAGCACCGCGCGGGTCTTGAAGGTCAGCGGGTCGGACCCGCCGGTCGGCTCGCTCATCGAGAAGGCCGAGCGGATGTCGCCGTTCAGCAGGGGTTTAAGCCACTTTTCCTTCTGCTCCTCGGTGCCGTAGTGGGCGATGATTTCGGCATTGCCGGTGTCGGGCGCCTGGCAGCCGAAGATCGAGGGCGCCAGGCCGTTGCGGCCGAGTTTTTCGTTCATCAGGGCCAGCTTGACCTGGCCATAGCCCTGGCCGCCCAGCTCGGGGCCGAGATGGCAGGCCCACAGGCCCTCGGCCTTCACCCGCTCCTGCAGCGGCTTGATGAAGCGTTCGCGGCCTTCGGTCGAGAAGGCGGCCATGCCGAGATGCGAGAGCGGCTCGATCTCGTTCTCCATCAGGTCTTCGATCCAATCGAGCTTCTTCTGAAATTCCGGATCCGTTTCAAAATCCCAAGCCATGGTGCAATCCTCCGTGGGCTCTTCGGCGGAGCCCGTCCTGTCAAAAAAGGCGTCGCCCCAAATCGGCCTGGCGCGGCGCGCCAAGCCCGGGGCGTGAGGCATTATCCCGCTCGTATCGAGGCGAGGCAATCCCTTCGAACGATTGTTCGAGGTCGGATCCAGCGAGCCGGGCGGGCTCGCCGCGTTACGCCACCGCGGCGACCGCGGCCTGTTGCGGATCGTTCTGGCCGGCGATGCGGCTGATCTCGGCCAGCAGCCGCGCGGGGGACAGCGGCTTGGAGACCGAGCCGTTCATGCCGGCTTCGACATAGGCTTGCTGCTGGTGGGCGAAGACATTGGCGGTCATGGCGACGATCGGCGTGCGGCCAGCCGGCGCGGCCAGGCGCCGGATCGCCCGCGTCGCCGTGACGCCATCCATCACCGGCATCTGCACGTCCATCAGGATGAGGTCGAACGAGGCGCGGCCGACGGCCTCGACGCCCTGCGCACCGTCGTTGGCGGTCTCGACGCTCGCGCCCAGCGTCTCCAGCATCCGTGAGGCGATCAGGCGGTTGGTCGCATTGTCCTCGACGATCAGGATGCGCATGCCCTTGAGCCAGCCGTCCGCGGGCGCTTCCGGCTCAGGCGCCATATCGGGTTCGGCCAGCGGGGCGGCGATCTCGAACCAGAAGGTCGAGCCCTGGCCTTCCTGGCTGCGCAGGCCCACTTCGCCGTCCATCAGTTCGGCCAGCCGCCGGGTGATGGCCAGGCCCAGGCCCGAGCCGCCGAACCGGCGGGTCGTCGAACTGTCGGCCTGTTGGAAGCGCTGGAACAGCGTCATCTGCGCGTCCTGGGCGATGCCGATGCCGGTGTCCTCGATCTCGACCCTCAGCCGCTTCTGGGGTCCGCCGCCCTTGGCCGTCAGCCTGACCTCGACGCCGCCGTCGAGGGTGAACTTCACCGCGTTGCCGATAAGGTTGAACAGCATCTGGCGCAGGCGCACCGGATCGACGGACACCCATCCGACGCCTGGCGCGATCAGCGTCCGCAGCCAGAGGCCGCGGGCCTCGGCCTGGGGCCGCAGAAGGCTGGCGACGCCTTCCAGGGCGGTTTCGGGGTTCAGCGCCTCCGGCGCCAGCTCCAGCCGTCCCGCCTCGACCTTGGAGACGTCGATCACATCGTTGAGCAGCGCCGCCAGCATCGAGCCGCAGGCCAGCGCCTCGTTGAGCAGCCTGCGGCCGTCGCTGGACAGCGGCTCGCCCTTGAGCAGGTGCAGCACGCCGAGCACGCCGTTCATCGGCGTGCGGATCTCGTGGCTCATATTGGCCAGGAATTCGGCCTTGGCCGCCGCGGCGGCCTGGGCGGCCCGCTGTTCGCGCTGGGCCGCATCGCGGGCGTCGGCGAGTTCGGTGACGTCCTGGCTGACGCCGATCAGCTGCCAGCGCCCGGACGCGGTGGGCCGAACGCCGCGCCAGGCGACGCGGCAGCGCGCCCAGCGCCCGGTGCTGGTCTGCTGACGATAGTCCTCGCCGCCGGGCTCGCCGGTCGCCACCGCACGGCGAAAGGCCTCGCCGACGCGGGCGGCGTCATCGGGGTGGACCATGGCGGCGATGGCCTCGAAGGTCTCCACCGCGGCCTCGCCGCCGGCCCCGATCGGGCGCGAGAGGTCGGCGTCCATATCGTAGAGCCGCCGCTCCGGATCGTATCGCCAGAGCGTCAGGCCGATCGCATCGCGCAGCAGTTCACCCGAACGCTTGACGTCTTCGCCTTCCGCCTGCCGGGCGCGCTGCTCGGTAATGTCCTGCAAAACCACGAGCACGGTCCCGTCCGCCGCGCGCTTGATGCGGACCGAAACCCACAGCGCCGCGCCGGACTTGGCGAGGATGCAATGGTCCATGCGGTATTCGCCGCCGGGCGTCAGGGCCTTCACGGCCTCTTGCACGGCGAGGCGGTGTTCGGGATGGATGAAGTCGCCCGTCCGGCGATCGCAGGTATCGGCGAGCGTCCAACCGGTCAGCGCGGTCCAGGCGGGGTTGGCGCGTACGATGCGCCCAGCCTTGACCACCATGAAGACGTCGGCGCTGTTCTCGAAAACCCAGGCGGCGGCCTCAAGGTCGCCGAAGTCCGCCGGCTCGCCGGAATGGCTAGCGCCCATGCTGCATACCCCCGACCAAGGTCTAGCTTATGCGGCGCCGTCGTAAACTTTCCGTTGCGGCGTTTTCAACCCAGAGTCTGGGCCGCGGCCTCGCCATCGCCGCCGGTATCGCGCGTGAAAAAAGGGCGACGCCGCCGCGCCGCCCCTCTCATCATCGGACGATCGGCGCCGGTTAGAAGTCGACGCCGGTTTCGGCCACGACGCGGACTTGTGAGCCGTGGGCGCCGTTCTGGCCGAACTCTAACCCGTCGATGGCGTCGCCTGAACCGATCGAGACATAGGAGGCTTCAGCCCGGGCGAAGAAGATGCCCTTTTGATAGGTCGGCGTGACGGTGATCGACCAGGCGTTGCTGCCAGGGCCGTACAACAGGTTCTGACGGCCGCTGGACGAGATGTATTCCGCGCGGGCCGCCACGCTGATTTCAGGCGTGAAGTTGTACTTGGTCAGGATCGCGCCGCCCCAGGCCTGGGCCGAATACGACAAGGACGTGCCGAACGGGCCGGTGACACGAGGAACGCTCTGGTACTGGATATAGGGCGAGATCGTCCAGGGCCCCGCCGTGTGAGAGAAGAGCAGGTTGTAGATCTGACCGTTGTTTTGAGGAAGCGGGGTCGCGAAGGTGCTGATGTCGTTGCGGGCGACGTTGCCTTCTCCGGCGAAGGCCAGAGTGTCGGAGTTCTTGAACGTATAGGTGATCAGACCGGACACGGCCGTATAGGTGTTCGAATAGTAGCCGTCGGTATAGGCGGCGGAAATCGCGATCGGGCCCTGGGTGAAGTTGGCCTGCACGCCCTTGCTGATCGCCGGTTCCTGGCCCCAGAGCAGGCCGCGTTCGATGTTCATGTTCTGGAAGCTGAACGTGTATTCGCCGCCGATCAGCGTCGGCAGCGCGCCGGCCTCGATGCTGAAGTTCGAATTGGGCACCAGCTTGATGAAGCCCTGCGGCACATAGCCGAAGGTATTGGGGGTTTCCGTGGTCGACCTGAAATAGGTCGCGCCGAGCGCGGGCAGCGAATAGGCGCCGGCCTGGACGAAGAACTGGATCGGCCCATCGGACTTGTTGATGATGATCTGGGCGTTGCTGACGTCAAAAAAGCTCGAATTCCTGTCGGCGCCGCCGAAGAAGGTCGGGCTGGGCGACTGGTATCCGCCCAGCACGCTGAACACGCCATCGACCGTGATCTTGCCGAGCAGCGGACCGGCGTCGAAGACCGCCGGATTGGGGTTGGCGGCCATCGGCGCGGTGATCGCCGGATTGGCCATCGGACTGGCCGCTGGAGCCGCCGGTGCGGCGGCGGGCGCGGGCGCTGGCGCGGGCTCGGCGGTTTGAGCCGACGCGGCCCCAGCCCATACAAGCCCTAGCGAGGCCGCGCTCGCACACATGGTCAGCTTCAGTTTATTCATTGATGATCCCCTTGTAAGTTCGCCGCCCGGCTGTTCCTTGAACGGCGGTAGACGACGAGCTTTTCCCCGCCGTCGATGTCTATGGTCGGGCAGATTTCAACACGGCAAAGGTCAAGCCTTGATCGTGGCGCATTGGCGTCGCTCCTGAGCGTTATTTGTGCAGTGCAGCAGGCGCTTGCGCGCTTTTTAGGCGCCAATCTATGTCGCCTGACGGCATAAAGTCTCGATAGCTGAAACGGCGCCGGAGCCTAAACGCCGCATGCCGAATCGACGCTTCAGCGCCGTTCGAGCCTGGCCCGCGCGGTCTTCAATCTTTCCTCCAGCACCGCGCGCCGGGTCTCGAACGCCGCCGAAAGCCGCTCTTGCGTCTTGGCCAGCGCCGCCCGCTCGACTTCGATCGCGGCGATTTTCGCCTGCCGATCCTCGGTGAGGGCGGCGATTTCGTCCTGAAGCCGCGCAACCCGCTTTAAGTCGGCCTGACTGGGACCCGGCGGCCGGCGCCTGGGCTTCGACGGCGTCAGCGCCGAAACCTCGCCGGCGCTGGCGCCGAGGCCGCGCTTGACGGTGACGCCAGGACTGGCGAGCGCGCGGTCGTGATCGGCGCCGTCCTGGATTTGCCTGGCCTCACCGTCCTTGAACAGGTCGCGGTTGAAGCCCCAGGTGGCGAGCGCCTTGGCGCGCGAACTGGCCGCCACCGTGTAGGCGTGCAGTCCGTCCGACCAGCAGAACACCTTCAACCGCGCCGCCATGCACCGCTGAACGCAGCAGGCGCGCCGATCGTTTCCGACCGAGCGACGCTCAACGCCTCAACGGGCGACCAGAGGCGAAAAGTTCAGGTGGCTGCCGGCGTCGACCAGCAGGGTCTCGCCGGTGATGTGGCGGGCGGCCGGAGAGGCCAGGAAGACCGCGGCCCCGGCGATGTCCTCGGCGCTGGAGGCGGCCTTGAGCGGCGTGGAGGCCGCAGCGCGGTTGCGCACCGCCTCCTGCGCCGCCGCGCCGACCCCCTTGCCGAACCAGGGCGTGTCGATGAAGCCGGGGCAGACGGCGTTGACGCGGATCTTGGGGGCCAGGGCGCGCGCCAGGCTCAGCGTCATGGTGTTCAGCGCGCCCTTGGACGCCGCATAGGGGATGGACGAGCCGATCCCCGCCACCCCGGCGATGGAGGAGGTGTTGACCACCGCGCTGGCCCGCTCGGCCGCTTCCAGCAGGGCGCGGGCGGCGCGGACCATCTGGAAGCCGCCGACGACGTTGATGCGGTAGATGCGCAGGAAGTCCTCATCGGTCACCGCGTCCATGTCGCCGTGGGCGGCGAATTTGGTCGTGCCGGCGTTGTTGAACAGGGCGTCGATGCGGCCGAACCCTTGCGCCTTGGCGGCGATGGCGCGGCAGTCGGCGTCGTCGCCGACGTCGCCCTGGACGGACACCGCCTCGGCGCCCTGGGCGCGGACCAGGTCGCAGGTCTCCTCGGCCTCCTTGGCGGACGAGGCGTAGTCGACCACCACCGCCTTGGCGCCGCGGCGGCCGGTCTCCACCGCGATAGCGCGCCCAAGCCCGGTCGAAGCGCCCGTCACCACGATGATCGCCCCGTCGAAATCCCCGCTCATGGCGCGCCCTTCCTATGATTTTCACCGACCATAGTGGCCGATCGTGGGCTTGTCGCGGGGGCGCCATTCGTGCGTTAGGCTTAAGGCCATGAGCGACGAACCCCTGACGCAGCTGGGCCGAGCGACGGCGGCGCCGGCCAGCCCGGACGAGGCGGTGCTGGAGCGGGTGGCCAATCCGCACCCCGGCAGCCTCTATCTCGCCCGCTTCACCGCGCCGGAGTTCACCTCGCTCTGCCCGGTGACCGGCCAGCCGGACTTCGCCCATCTGGTGATCGACTATGCGCCGGCCGAATGGCTGATCGAGTCCAAGTCGCTGAAGCTTTTCCTGGGCGCGTTCCGCAACCACGGCGCCTTTCACGAGGATTGCACGCTGGCCATCGGCAAGCGGATCGTCGAGACCGCCAGCCCGCGCTGGCTGCGCATCGGCGGCTATTGGTACCCGCGCGGCGGCATCCCTATCGATGTCTTCTGGCAGACCGGCCCGGCGCCGGAAGGCCTATGGCTCCCCGACCAGGGCGTCGCGCCCTATCGCGGGCGGGGGTAGGGAAGGGCGGATCGGGCTTTCGACAGCCTTGGTCAACCCGCCACGATCTTTCGGGGACGACCGCCCTTGGCGCCGTTTGATCGCGCCGCCGCGGCCTTTGCCGGCGAGCGTGCGCGCCCCGCCGTCCGCGCCAGTTCGCGGACCATCCAGGCGCGGGTTCCAAAGAGGCCGGACACCAGCGCGGGAACATAGAGGTCCGCGTCCAGGGTCGGCCAATGCAGGTTGAAGCCGAGCCCATCGACCTCGACATTGGCGAGATCGTCATGGCTCGCCCCCTGCAGATCCTGCACCAGCCGCGCCGGAAAAGCATAGCTGCAGCCATTGACCAGATCGAGCACCACACGGCCAGTCGCCTGGTCGTAATGGGCGGTCACGGCTTGAGGTTCGGTCCCAAGCATCTTGCGGCCACGCGCCTCGGCCGCTTTGAACTGCGCGTCAGTCACTTCGACCATGAATCCGTTCCCACTCCAGCAAAAACTCATCTCGCCGCGCGATCAGTTCGGCAAACAGGCGGCGCATGTCGGACCGCTTGATACCGATGCTCGACACGATCTCAGGCCTCCCGCCAGACCCGAGCAGATTGATCTTCGCCTGTCCCGCTCCGGTGATGTGGACATGCGCCGGTTCATGATCGAGCGTGTAGATGACAAACCGGAAGCCGTGAGCGCGATGAACGACGACAATTCCGCGATATAACCCATCTGATAGGTTATTCAAGGTCGCCGCCTTGCATGGGCTGCGCCGGCTGGACCGTCAGGCAAGGCGCCCAGATCGTGGAGACCGCCAGCCACCCCTGTCGTTCTATGCAGACAACGACATCATTTGATGATAGTTTTCGTGCCTGAACCCAGGAGCCACGATGCGCACCACTCTCGCGCTTGACGATGAACTCGTCGCCAAGGCCCAGGCGTTCACGGGCCTGAAGGAGAAGTCCGCCCTTGTTCGCGAAGCGCTCAAGGCGCTGATCGAACGTGAAAGCGCACGGCGCCTGGCGCGGCTGGGCGGGTCGGAGCCTCAACTCGCCCCGGCGCCGCGTCGCCAGTCCACCCCAAGGTGATCCTGGTCGATACGTCGGTCTGGATCGACCATCTCCGCGCGGGGGAGCCGGCGCTGGCGAACCTGCTCGACCGCGGCCAGGTCATGATCCACCCCTTTATCCTGGGGGAGTTGTCCCTGGGCAATCTGGCGCAGCGGGACCTTGTCCTCGGCTCCCTCGCGAACCTGCCGGGCGTTGCGGTGGCGAGCGATGCGGAGGTCCTTGGTTTTATCGGGGCGGCCAGGCTCCATGGGCGCGGCATCGGCTATATCGACGCCGGCCTGCTTGCCGCCATGCGCTTAACGCCCGGCCTGACCTTATGGACGCGCGACAGGCGACTGCGGGCCGCGGCGGAGATCATCGGGCTCGTGTCTTACAACGATCGCTAAGCCCGTCCGGCCATTCTATCCGTCGCCGGTGGTATGGCGGACTGCCGCTATCGTCGCCCAACGCCGGGCCCCGGCGGTTAGCCACGCCCGACGGTCCGTTTGGCGTCGTTTGACCCACCCGCCGCCGCGTGGCCGTATCTGACGCCTTCGAAAACGCGCTACCGTGGATAGGCGCATTTCGGCACCGGGGCCGTCGAGGGAGGGGGCAAGGGATGTCGAGCCTGGCGGCGTTGCTGGACGAGGCGGAACACCGGCCCCTGCGCGGCTGGGACCTGTCCTATGACGGCCGGATCAGCTCCACCTCGCCCTGGGACTTCGAAGCCATGGTCGACGCGAGACTGCGCCGATCGCCCGACCTGCTGGACATGGGCACGGGCGGCGGGGAGTGGTTGAGCCGTCGGCCTTTTCCCAAAGGGCGCACCGTCGCCACCGAGGCCTGGCCCCCGAACGTCCCGGTGGCGCGGGCCAGGCTGGAGCCCTTGGGCGCGGTGGTGATCGCCGTGGCCGGGGCGCCGGACAACGCCGATCAACCGGATGCGGCGGTATTGCCGGCCTTGCCGTTCGCGGACGCGTTCTTCCACCTGGTGACCAACCGGCACGAATCCTTCGTCGCCGCCGAGATCGCCCGCATCCTCGCGCCGGGCGGCGGTTTCATAACCCAGCAGATCGCCTCGAACTTCGATGCGCCGCTTCGCCAGCTGATCGGCGCCCCGGCAGCCCCCCTTGCGCCGCACTGGCGGTTGTCGGAGGCGTTGCAACAGGTGGGCGGGAGCGGGCTTGAAGTGGTCGCCAGCGGCGAAGGCGATGGCCTGACGACCTTCGCCGATATCGGCGCCCTGGCCTGGTACCTGATCCACGTGCCATGGGTCCTGCCTGGGTTCACCATCGCCGGCTACCGAACGCAGCTCGAAAGGCTGCACGGGCAGGGCGCGATCACCGTGCGACAGCCGAAATTCTGGCTCGAGGCGCGCAAGCCGGCCCGCGCGGCGTTCGTCAGAGCCGCCACGCCCGCGCCAATTCGATGACGCTTTGGAACCGTGCGGCGGGGTCGGGGCTGCAGGCCGTGGTCATGGCTCGATACTGAGACTTGGTCCCGCGAAATCCGGCCCGGCCCAGGTCGCCATCGCCCAGGAACTCCGACATCGCGCGGCCGAGGGTGAATACGGTGGTGCGTTCGTCGATCAGGGCGCCACGTTCCAATTCCTCCGGGGCCATGAACCGGGTCGATCCGAACATGCGGCCCATGGCGTTGGTGAACGGGCCCAGGCGGTAGCTGTCCAGGTCGATCAGCCAGGTCCGGCGGCTGGCGAAATCGTAGAGGATCGAGCCGTCGTAGAAGTCGCCGGCGATCCAGCCGGCGGCGCAAAGCTTCAGATGCACGTCGAGGATGGTGTCGATCGCCGAGGCGAGATCCTCCGGCGGCAGGCGCCGGAAGCGCTGGAAGGCGCTTTGCGGGTCGCCGCGCCGCGCGGCGGGCGCATGCACCAGCTCGCCCGGCGCCCAGTCGTAGATCAGCATCGGGCCCCAGGCGGATTGGGTGACCCCATGCAGGGCGGGCAGGGCCGCATCGGTGACGGCGAGCGCCAGGCGCTGGGCGTTCAGCAAAAGGGCGACACGCTTCGCATGCGTCAGGAAGGGGGCGGGATCGGCCGGATCGCCCGCGCTCTTCACGAACCAGCGCCGGCCGTTCGCCTCGACTCCATAGGAGACGTTGCCGGAATCCTGGGTGCGGGCGTCGAAGATGGCGAAGACGACGCCGGCCTGGCCCAGATAGGCGGCGGGGGCGAGATCGGTCCGCTCATGGAAGGTCCAGTCGCCCATTTTGCCCTCAGCTCCCTGAACCCCGATGCGATACCCAGTTCGAAACCCTGACCCCAATCACGCCTGCGATTGAACACTCTGCCAGAAGCCCGTCTTGCGGCCGTGCTCGACCCGTAGCCCGCGTCGATAGTCGGCGTGGGTCGGATGAGGTCCGAAATCGTCGATGCGCCTGGCCAGGGCCTCGCACTCGGCGAGGTGGCGCGCGGCGTGGGGGTAGCGCTTGGCGCGGGCGGCGGTCAGGGTGAAGTCGATCATGGCGCGGCGGACCAGGGTCGAGGCCAGCGGATAGCGGGTCTCCAACGCCTCGCCGGCCGGAGAGAGGACCTCATAGAGGTCGCCGTTGAGCTGGCTGAACCGCGCCAGGACGAGGTCGCTGGCCCGGTCGAGGGCGGGCCAGGTCACCAGGAATTCCAGCGCCCTGTGAACCTCGGGGAACTTCAAGGCCAGGCTCATCGCCCGGTCCTCCGCCTCGACATCGTCGAAATCCGGCAACCTTTTCAGATAGGCTCTCAGATGCCGGGCCTCGAGCGCCGCGGCGAAGCAGGACCATCGAAAGGCCTGGGCCTCTTCGGCGCGGCCCAGGGCCTCCAGAGCCTCGATCCGCACCTGCTGCCAGTCGAACGCGCCGGCGCCGAGGCGTTTGGGGTCCGCGGCCTCGATCGCCTGCCAAGCCTCGACCGTACGCCCCGCCTTCAGCAGCCGCCCGGCGATCTCGACCGCGATCGCCGGAACTTGCCGCGTCTCGGCGGCATATTGGGCGATGAAGCCGTCAACGTCGCCTTCCAGGTCGGCGATCTGCCGCAAAGCGCTCTTGACGGTCCAATCGCGATGGCGCGCCTCTAGGTCGTCCGCGTACAGCGGGCCGCCAGAGCCGTAGCCAATGACACGGCGCTCGCCTTGCGCGGGCCTCACGAGCGCTTCCTGTTCCCAGGCCAGAAAGCGTTGTTTCAGCGCGGCGAGGCCGGTGGCGCCCAGGGCGTCGGCCATATTGGCGATCAGGCCATCGAACTGGCCATATCCGTTGTTCCGCACCGCACCGAACACATTGCGCGCGAGCTCGCCAGGGTCGACCTCGGCGGCCAGGGCGAGGGGCGCCAGATCGTTCGCCGCGGCCCTGAAGACATCCGCCAGCCGTCCATGGCCGTCGTCGCAGCGCTGCATGATCGGATCGACCAGCTCCATGAACCGCCACAACAGATCGAGCGCCTCTCGGGGGTCGGTCTTGGCGACGATATCGACGATCGCGCGATGCTGGGCCGCCAGATCGTCGGCAAGGGTCTTGACCTTGTTCCATTCGACGAACGAGCGCGCCTTCGCCAGCGTGGCCAGGCGCTTTTGAACCTCGCGCGCCGCCTCGCCGCCGCCGGCTTCTCCCGCCAGGACCAGCCGCAGCCGTCGTCGCATGACGGGGTCGGCGGCGGCGATATCGATCAGCAGTTCGGCCAGGCGCGGCGCCCCGAGGGCTTCCAGGGTCTTGGCGGTCAGGGACTTTGCGGAGGGCATGGGCGAACACTATCGGGCGGCGGCCGGCTTCGACAAGCCGCGCGGCGCGAGGATCGGCCGCCAGCCGGGCTCGTCCGGGCGCGGTCGTTTGGCGGACAAATTGCCGGGGTTCCCGCGGCGGGCAATGGCCAACTTTGACTCATCTGAGATCTTGGAAGGCCTGCTCTTGGCGGCTGAAATGGTCTCGCGCCATGAGTGGGTGGATGCGGAATGCCGCCTTGCCGCAGTCATCGATCATTGGTTTCGGATGGAGGCGCCGAGACGCGGCACACGGCCATCACGGTGTCGCGTAGCCAGCGATGGCCAGGATCGGCGTCCATGCGGGGATGCCACATCGCCGAGATCGCGATCTCAGGTGTTCGGACGGGAAGCTCGAAGCTCTCTAGGCCTTCCCTCAGTGGGTCGGCGCCGTCGAAACAGGAGCGCGGCACGAGCGCGATCAGGTCCGATTGGCATGCGATACGGATCGCATCGGGGAAGCCGGGCACGATAACGACGACGTCCCGCCTCAGCCCTAATTCGGCCAGCGCGTCATCGACAGGACCAGAGGAAGCTCCCCTGCGCGATGCTACCACGTGCCGACAGTCCGCATAGCGTTCGGGCGAAATCGGGCCATCCAGCAAGGGGTGGCCGACCCGGGCCGCACCGACGAAGGCGTCGCGGAAGATGAGCTGAGCGCGCACCTCTGGCGCAGATAAGCCCATCACGCCGATTTCGAGGTCGATGGGCCCGTCCCGCAAAGGTCCTGCGTCCTTGTCGGGCTTGGGCGCGAAGCGAAGGCGGACATTCGGCGCCGCCTCGGTAGCGGACGCCACCAGCCTTGCCGAGAAGCGAGCCAGGAACCCTTCGTTGGCGCGGATCGTAAAGGACCGATCGAGCGCGGCCAAATCGAGGGGACCGGACGCCGGGGAGAGGACTGCCTGCGCCTCGCGGGCAAGCGCATGAACGCGATCACCCAACGCCTCGGCGTAAGGCGTGGCGGCTAGGGAGCGGCCGGCTTGCACCAGCAACGGATCACCCGTCACTGATCGAAGCCGCGCCAGCGTGCGGCTCATTGCGGAAGCGCTCAGGCCCAGCCGTCGGGCAGCGCGCGTAACGCTGCGCTCCGACAAGAGCACGTCAAGCGCGACGAGCAGGTTCAGGTCGATGGACTTCATGGTGGAACGATAGCGGCCTGATCGCATCAGACATAGCGTCAGACGCAATCGTTGTTTGCTACCCGTGCGCCTGGTGGGCGCATTCGAAGTTTCTCATATGCAGACCAGTGCTATTGGAGACTTCACAAATGACCATACCATCCGGTGGAAGCTCCCAGACCATTTTGCTCGTAGGAGCCTCGCGCGGCTTGGGAGCGGCGATGGCGGCCGAATTCGTGAACAGGGGCTGGAGCGTCGTCGGCACGGTTCGTGGCGATGCCAAGACCGCGCTGCACCACCTCGCCGACCGGCGTCCAAACCAAGTCACGATCGAGCAGCTCGACATCACCGAGCCGGATCAGATCGCGGCAGTACGAGAGCGTCTCGCAGGCGGCAGCTTCGACATGCTGTTCGTCAATGCCGGCGCCGCCAATAGAGATCGAGCCGAAACGATCGCAGAGGTCTCGACCGACGACTTCGTGCGCCTGATGCTCACCAACGTGCTTGGTGTCATGCGGGCCGTCGAGGGGTTGCAAGGCCTGGTGCGTACAGACGGCCTGATCGGCGTCATGTCGTCGGGTCAGGGCAGCGTCAGCAACAACACGACTGGCGGAGGTGAAATCTATCGCGCGACCAAGGCGGCGCTTAATCAGAGCATGCGGAGTTACGCCGCGCGCCATGCCGATGACCGGCGCGCCATGGTGCTGATGGCCCCGGGCTGGATTCGCACGGACCTGGGCGGGCCGAACGCACCTTTCGGCATCGAGGAGACCATTCCCCACGTCGTAGACGTGCTTCTCGCGCAGCAAGGCAAGCCAGGACTGCTCTACCTCGACCGGCACGCAAAGACTGTTCCGTGGTGAGGTGAGGGCCGGGCTCACGATGCGATCTCTGAATGTCCGCTTCGCGGTCTGATCCCAAGATCCGCTGGCGCTTAACAGATATCGCGTGCGCTGCTGATGGTGGGACCGCCGCCGCTCACAAACCTGCTGCCGCAACCCACGCTGCTAGGCACGCCGTTTTCTGCTCCTTGCGCCAGGGGCGACCGGCGGTCGCGCCCAGGGCGTTCAGCTGGAAGTCGATTTGGCTCGGGGTGAACGGCGACTTGAGCGTTGCCGACTCGCGCAGGGACTTCTCGTCCATCTCGACGACATCAAGGCCGGCGCCAGCGAAGGCGGCGCGCAGGGCGACGCGCACGGCCAACCCCTCGGCCACAGGCGGGTGTGCGGGCGCAGACAGGCTGTGCTCGAGCCGGTCAGTCATCCAGCCGGCCCGGTTGATGAGAAGCGCGGCGACGGCCGGCCGGAACCCCTCGCTATTCAGCCCTTCCAACATGCCGGCGAGCGCGGTCGACGCGAGCGCCGCCTGGCGCCGGCGCCCCTCGGCAACGGCGGCGGCGGCCTCCGCCGTCGGTCCGCCGCCCTCGGCGCGGGGCATCTCGTAGGCGACCTGGTATGGCTCAAACGCCAGGCGGTCGCCCTCGGCCGCGGTGGCTAGGAAGGCGGACAGCACCACCCGCGGCAGTGGCCGGTCAACAGCGACGCCAACCACCACGCTGCCGCCACGACCGGCGCGGAATCCGAGAGCGACAGGGGTCATAGCATCAGCTCGGTGCGGGATTCAGCGGTACGATACGCATCCCCAAGAAAGAGTCACCAGGTGGTTCGCACGCACGCTTGTCGCGATGACGCTTCGCCGACGCCGGCTAAGGCGTCAGCCGGGTCGGCGAGCGGCTCAGGAACGTCGCCTCGCGGATACTGGACCTTTGCAGCATCACCATAAGCAGCCGGGCGAGCCCGACGCCCATGCCACCGTGCGGCGGGCAACCATAGCGGAAGAAGTCGAGATAGCGGCTCAGAGGCTCCAGGTCGTATCCGCGTTCCACCGCTTGCGCCTTGAGCGGCTCGTACCGGTGCTCGCGCTGGGCGCCCGTGGTGATCTCGATTCCGTTCCACAGCAGGTCAAAGCTCTGGGTCAGGTCGGGCCGATCTGTGTGGCGGCGATGATAGAAGGGCCGAGCTGAGACCGGATAGTCGGTCACGAAGACGAACGCGTGGCCATGCTCGCGCGCGATGTGCGCCGACAGCCTTCGTTCGGCCTCGGGGTCAAGGTCATCGGTCTTGGTCGGGACATGGCACGACGCCCGGACGATGCCTTGCGCGTCCTGCATGGTCACCCTGGGAAAGGGCGTGCTGGGCAGGTTGATCCGCACGCCCAGGAGGTTCTCCAGCGCCGGCCCGTGCGCCGCGACGACCTGCGTGAGCGCCTCCACCAGCCAGCCTTCCTCCAAGGCCATCAAATCGTGGTGGGAAGCGGTCCAGGCGACCTCCATGTCGATCGAGGTGAACTCGGTCTCATGTCGCGCGGTGAACGACGGCTCCGCGCGAAAGGCGGGCCCGACCTCGAACACGCGGTCGAACCCCGCGGCCATGGCCATCTGTTTGTAGAACTGCGGCGACTGGGCCAGGTAGGCGGTCCGATCGAAGTACGCCACCTTGAACGCCTCGGCCCCGGACTCGCTGAAGGTTCCCATCAGCTTCGGCGAATGGATCTCGATGAAGCCGGTTCGCGCCCAATAGGCGCGCATGGCCTGTTCGAGGGTGGTCTGCACCTCGAAGATCAGGCGCTGCTCGGGTCGGCGCAGGCCGAGAAAGCGCCAGTCGATTTGCTTGTCGAGCGACGAATCGGCGGCGATCGGGGCCGGCGTCGCGGCAAGGCCGTGGATCACGATGTCCGCGGCCTGGATTTCCAGGCCGTTCAGCTTGACCGACGGCGCGTCCCTTACGGCGCCCGTCACGGTTACGGCCGATCCAGGCGTCAGAGCCGCGATCCGCTCAGCCAGGCGGTCGTGTTCGTCGCCCTTTTCATGGACGACCTGAACGCCGCGTCCGTGGCTGTTCAGGATGAGGAATTGCATCCGCTTCTGATCACGGACGGCCTCCACGAACCCGTGCAGACTGACGACCGCGCCGATGTGCCGGCGCAAGTCCTCCACTGTCGGCATCGTTGTGGGCGAATGCGTTGTCGATTCCATGTGACCTCCTGGGAGGCCGGCCGATGGAGAGCGCCCACAAGAAGAAGGCCCCGCCGATCGGGGGGCCTCGTAATCCTTGCTTGCTGGCTTAGCTCAGCGCGTGCAGTGACCACCGACCCCGGAGGGGCCGTTATTATTGGTCAGCACTCGCGCGATCGTGAGCATCGGCCGATCATGCCAGCGCGCGCCGTCGCCGACAAGGCCAGGTCGCAAGCGGTGTGGCTAGCTCGTGATCTGTCCGGAGTTTGTAGCTCGTGAAGTGTCCGGTTTCTTTCGCCTCTGGAATGAGGGGCTGGAATGGACCGGGCGCGGATCAACGAGAGCATACGCAGGATGCGGTTTGAGGAGCTGTTGGATCGCCATGAGCGGGGCGAGCTTGGCCAGGAGGCGGCGGCGGAGATGTTGGGGATCAGCGAGCGGACGTTCCGGCGCTGGCGCGACCGGCTGCACGACGAAGGGCCGGCCGGCTTGGCCGATCGTCGCTTGCGGCCATCGAGCCGGCGCGCGGCGAAGGCGGAGATTGAGCGAATGCTGGGGCTGTATCGGGCGCACTATGGCGACTTCACGGTGCAGCATTTCCACGAGCAGTTGGTGAAGCGGCACGCCTACAAGCTGGGCTACACGGTGACCAAGGTCTGGCTGCAACGGTCGGGGTTGGTCCGGGCGGCGCCGAAGCGCTCGGCGCACCGCAAGAAGCGGCCCAGGCGGCCGATGGTTGGCATGATGCTGCACCAGGACGCCTCGATGCACGCCTGGCTGCCGGGCGACGGGCGCAAGTACGATCTGGTGGTCACCCTGGATGACGCCACCAGCGCCATCTATTCGGCCTTCCTGGTCGACGAGGAGGGCACGGTCTCCACCTTTCGCGGCCTGAGCGAGGTGATCGAACGCCATGGGCTGTTCTGCTCGCTCTACACCGACCGTGGCAGCCACTATTTCTTCACACCCGAGGCCGGCGGCAAGGTCTCCAGGACGGCGCTGACCCAGGTCGGCCGGGCCCTGGCCCAGCTCGGCATCGAGCACATCGCCGCCTATTCGCCCCAGGCGCGCGGACGCTCGGAGCGAGCCTTCCTCACCCTTCAGGACCGCCTGCCCAAGGAACTGGCCCTGGCCGGCATCACCGGCGTCGACGCCGCCAATCGTTGGCTCGCCGAGACCTATATCGGCGAGCACAACGCCCGTTTCGCCGTCCCGGCCGAGCAGGAGGGCTCGGGCTTCGTGGCCGATCACGCCGGCCTGGCGCGCGAAATCCTCTGCGTCCAGGAAGAGCGCACCGTCGGCAACGACAACACCGTCAGGTGGAAGACCCTGCGCCTGCAGCTGCCGCCCAGCCGGCTCAGACCCCATTTCGTCAAGACCAGCGTCCGGGTCCACGAATACCCCGACGGCTGCATCGCCATCTTCTGGGGACCCCATCGGCTCGCCGACTACGACGCCGACGGCGCCATCCAAGACCACAAGGACAAGGCCGCGTGACACGCTCCACAAACGGCCGTTTTTGCTCCGGGGCATGCCCCGGAGCAAAACAAGAACGAGCGGACAGATCACGCGCTACCAAAACCGGACATCTTTACGCGCTAGCGACAGGCCAGGTCGCAAGCGGTCTCAGGCCTGTCCGCCAACCCATCGATCGGCGGACCCGATGTTGCGGCCGCGCTCATTTGCCCGCGACGGTCGTAGCGGCGCGCCTGCGGATCGCATCGCCGCCGCCTCAATCCACGCAAGCTCGGGCGCCAACCTCTTGCCATCCGTGGGCCGCGAGGCGCAGATCAGCCCGGCTCATTGGCTGCCGCCCGGCGGGCCGAGGCGCGGGTCGTCGCGTGAGCTTAGACACCGCGCCGCGTCGGCGCGAAGCGATCGCGGAGCCCATTGGAGGTGAGTGTCATGGACTATCGTCAGTTGGGCGCCTCGGGTTTCATGGTCCCCGTCCTGAGTTTCGGCACGGCCACCTTCGCCAGCGGTGGAGCCCAGGGGTTCGCGGCGGTGGAAGGCGCCGAAGCTCGGCGGATCGTCGATCTGTGCCTGGACGCCGGCCTCAACATGTTCGATAGCGCCGACATCTATTCGCGCGGCACCTCGGAAGCCGTCCTCGGCGAGGCCATCAAGGGCCGGCGCGACAAGGTGATCCTCTCCACCAAGGGCACGTTCCGCAGCGGGCGCGATCCGAACGCGGTCGGCTCTTCGCGTTTCCATCTGACCCAGACGGTGGAGACTCAACTGAAGCGCCTGGGGACCGACTATATCGACGTCTACCAGCTGCATGGCTTCGACGCGAAGACGCCGGTGGAGGAGACGCTGTCGACCCTCGATGACCTCGTCCGCGCCGGCAAGATTCGCTATGTCGGCGTCTCGAATTTCTCCGGCTGGCATCTGATGAAGTCGCTCGCCATCGCCAAACAGTATGGTTACCCGCGCTATGTGGTGAACCAGACCTACTATTCGCTGATCGGGCGCGACTATGAGTGGGAACTGATGCCGCTGGGCCTGGACCAGGGCGTGGGCGCGGCGGTCTGGAGTCCGCTGGGCTGGGGCCGGTTGACCGGCAAGATCCGCCGCGGCCAGCCCCTGCCGGACGTCAGCCGCTTGCCGACCACGGCGTCATTCGGCCCGCCGGTAGACGACGAATACCTCTACCGCGTCGTCGATGCGCTGGACGAGGTCGCCGAGGAGACCGGAAAGACCGTGCCGCAGATCGCGCTGAACTGGCTCCTGCAAAGGCCGACCGTCTCGACCGTCATCGTCGGCGCCCGCAACGCCGAGCAGCTGCAACAGAACCTGGGCGCCGTCGGCTGGAACCTGACGCCGGAGCAGGTGGCCAAGTTGGATGCGGCGAGCGCTCGCACCCTGGCCTATCCCTATTGGCACCAACGCCAGTTCGTGGAGCGCAACCCGGCCCCGGTGTGAGGCCGCCGCTCAATGTCCGCCTTGGTCGAGCCTCGCCTTGCTGGGATCGGGACTCTCGGCGTGATCTCAAGCCAGGGTCTCGTCACGCGAGTCTGGGCGTTTCAGTCGGGCGGCGCCCAGCGGGTGGTCAGCGCCGGCACATCTGGCCGCACGCGTTCCAGCGGCGCCTCGGCCGGCGTGCCGATGTGGATGTAGCCGGCGAGCTGTTCGCCGCCGGTCAGGCCGAGCAGGGCGGTCGCCTCGGGCGCGTAGGCATACCAGTCGGTGATCCAGTTGGCGCCATAGCCGGCGGCCTCGGCGGCGATCAGCAGCATCATGCAGACCGCGGCCGCCGAGAGGCGCTGCTCCCATTCCGGAATGCTCGCCTCGATGCGACGCGAGACCACGGCCACGGTCAGGGGCGGGGTCTTGATCTTGAACAGCGCCCCGCGGGCCTTTTCCGGGTTGGGCTGGCGCGCGGCGATGGTTTCCAGGCGCTCGGCGAAGTCGGCCTTGGCCTCGCCGTCCAGGATGATGAAGCGCCAGGGAAAGAGCTTGCCGTGGTCCGGCGCCCGGGCGGCCAGGCGCAGCAGCTGGGCCAGTTCGGTCTCGCCCGGCGCGGGCGCGCGCAGGGTCGATGCGGAGGCGGAGCGGCGCAGCGCCAGGAAGTCCAGCACTTCGCGCCGGCCATCGCCGATGGGGAGCGGTTCGCCGAAGATCGGCTCAGCGGGCAGGGCGATGTTCAAACGAGGCCTCTTGAAATTGGTCTGGCGGGGCTCATCTGGGTATAGGGCTGAAAAAGCCCAAGGCCGATCGCGCATTTTCGGCTGACGTTAAGCGGCTCCTGCGAAGGTTGGGGCCGGGTGCACAAGGGGAGAGCCGAATGCCGCAACGTCTGAAGGTGGTGACCCCGCAATCGACCCCGCCGGTCTGGGCGGCGCTGCGCAACGAAGCGGCCCATGCCGCCCAGACCGAGCCGGGCCTGGCCTCGCTGCTCCACGCCACCATCCTGAAGCATGAAGACCTGGCCGCGGCCCTGTCCTATCAGCTGGCGCGCAAGCTCGGCGACCAGGATTTTCGCGGCATGAGCGTGCGCGAACACGCCGAGGAGGCCTTCGCGACCGACCCGTCGCTGATGGGCGTGATCGAGGCGGATCTGCAGGCGGTGTTCGAGCGCGACCCGGCCTGCAAGGGCTATATGCAGCCCTTCCTTTTCTTCAAGGGTTTCCAGGCCTTGCAGACCCACCGGGTGGCGCACTGGCTCTACCACCAGGGCCGTGAGACCCTGGCCTTCTATCTGCAGAGCCGCATGTCGGAGGTGTTCCAGGTGGACATCAACCCGGCCACGCGCGTCGGCCAGGGCGTCTTCATCGACCATGGCACCGGCATCGTCGTCGGCGAGACGGCGGTGATCGGCGACGATGTCTCCATGCTGCAGGGCGTCACGCTCGGCGGCACGGGCGCCGAGCGCGGCGACCGGCATCCGAAGATCGGCAAGGGCGTCCTCCTGGGCGCCGGCGCCACGGTGATCGGCAACATCACCATCGGCGACTACGCCAAGATCGCCTCGGGCGCGGTGGTGCTGAAGCCCGTACCCGCCGGCTGCACCGCCGTTGGCGTGCCGGCGCGGCTGGTCAACTGCCCGACGGGCTGCGAGCCGGCCCGCTCCATGGACCATACCCTGGCCGAGGACGCCTACGACTACTCGATCTGAGCTTGCTCCGGGCGGGAATGCCGTTAGGTTCGCGCCCGATCCCAGAGCAACAAGGAACGCGCCCCCGTGGACGAAAAAGACCTGAAGCGCGTCGAGGCGCACCTGAAGCGCACCTTCGGTAATCCGCACGTGGCCCTGGTCGCGCGGCCCAAGCAGAAGGATTCCGCCGAGGTCGAGCTGAAGGGCGAGTTCATCGGCGTCGTCTACGAAGACGAGGACGAAGCCGGCTCTTTCCTGTTCGAAATGGCCATATTGGCCGAGGATCTGGACGGCTGAGCCGAAGCGCGCGCGAAAGGCGCTCCCGGACGGCTCAAAGCCCCGGAAGCGCCCGCTTAGGAGCTGCGCGATCCCTAGCGCGGATGGATGCGCGTGATCTTCGTGCCTTGCAGGGTCAGGTCGGCCATCAGGCCCTTGCCGTTGAAGGGAAAGGCGTAGACGTCCTGGCTGAGGGTGGTGGTGTTGGCCTCGGCCGCGGCGCCCGCATTGATGACGGTGATGCTCGGCCCCGTGCCCGCCGAGAAGCCGCCGCTGCGCTTCAGATAGTCCAGCGACGAGTTGGTCATGAAGAACAGGGCGTAGCTGAAGTCCTGGCCGCCGATCTGCAGCCCCCACGAGCCGCCGGTGAGGTTATAAAATCCAGCCGGCTGGCCGTTGACGAGCAGCACGCCGTTGCCGGTCTCGCCGCCGAACACGAAGCCGGCCTTCAGCACCGACGGAAAGATCAGAACCGCCTTGGCGTGGTGCGCGAAAAACCGCGACCTGGGCTGTTCGGCCTCAAGCTGGTGCAGCGCCCTGACGCCGTTTTCGGTCAGTTGCGTGCGCGGATCGGCATGCGCGGCCGAGATCGCGAGAGGCGAGAGGGTGCTGGCGAGGGCCAAGGCTCCGGCCGCGAGGGTACGACGGGTAAAATTCATTTCAGGCTAGCTCCGACCTTTGAGACGACTTTATTTCTCACGCTGTAACGCGACTGTGATCGATCCGTTCAATCGCCGGCGACAGAATTATGTGTCGCTGGCCGACCGTGGAAACGCCGCGCCGAATCCGTTTCTGCTAAAGCACCGCCAGCATTTCGCCGACCAGGGGATGGCGGACGATGTCGCCGTCGCTGAGGCGAACCACGGCGATGGCCGGGACCGCCTCAAGCCGCGCGGCCACGTCGCCGAGGCCGGAGACGCCGGGGAGCAGGTCGGACTGCTGCGGGTCGCCGGTGATCACCATGGTCGAATTCCATCCCAGCCGGGTCAGCAGCATTTTGAGCTGCACATAGGTGCAGTTCTGCGCCTCGTCGATGACCACGAAGGCGTTGTTCAGGGTGCGCCCGCGCATATAGCCGACCGGGGCGATCTCGATGGCGCCCTCGGCCATCAGCGCCCGCACCCGCTTCATCGACAGCCGGTCGGAGAGGGCGTCGTACAGCGGCCTCAGATAGGGGGCGAGCTTGTCCTCAAGGTCGCCGGGCAGGAAGCCGATCGATTCGCCCGCCTCGATCGCCGGCCGCGAGAGCACGATGCGCCCCACCTTGCCGGCCTCCAGCGCCTCGACCGCCTTGGCGATGGCCAGATAGGTCTTGCCGGTGCCGGCGGGGCCAAGCGCCAGCACCAGGTTGCGCGCGTCGATGGCTTCCATCAGCGCTGCCTGGCCTGGCGATTTCGCCTTGATGGTCTTTAAGTATCCCTGCTCGCGGTCGTCGTTGTGGGCCGGCCCCAGCGGCGACCAGCCGCCGCGCTCGATCGGCAGCCGGCGAATCTTCCCGTCGTCATAGTCCACATCGGTGAACGCGCCTTCGCGCACCATCCGCTTGCAAGCACGTTTGGTCATGGAGCCCTCCGTCGGGATAAGAAAAAAGGGCGGGTCCGCAATGGACCGCCCTTGGGGTGAATGGGAGGCGAGGGGAGTAGGAACTGCGGCGCCGGGCGGCGGCTCGGTCTTCGACCTTTGACGGGGCGGTCCAGAGACCTGCCGACCAACCGTACGCGACACCGTTTTCTCCACCTGAAGGAGACCGAGGGAAGGTTTCGCCCCCTCGAATCGCCCGACTAAGGATGATGGTAACGTCCTTTCAAAACGGTTAAGCAAGCGAAACGTTGCAATATAGGAAGTGGGCGGATGAATGTTTACAGCTTGGGCGGCGTCTCGCCAACGCTGCCTTCGGAGGATGAATACTGGATAGCGCCAAACGCCGTCGTGCTCGGCAATGTCATCCTGAAGAAGAACGCAAGTATCTGGTTCGGCGCCGTTTTGCGCGGCGACAATGACGCCATCACCGTTGGCGAGAATAGCAACGTCCAAGACAATTGCGTTCTTCACACCGACAACGGCTCGCCCCTGACCATTGGCGCCAATGTCACCGTCGGCCACCTGGTCATGATGCACGGCTGCACGATCGGCGACGGAAGCTTGATCGGCATCGGCTCCATCATCCTCAACGACGCGCGCATCGGCCGCAACTGCCTGATCGGCGCGGGCAGCCTGATCACCGAGGGCAAGGCGATTGCCGACAATTCCATGGTCATGGGCTCGCCCGGCAAGGTGGTGCGCGAACTCGCGCCCGAGCAGGCCGGCCGCCTGGCCATGGGCGCGTTGGGCTATGTGCAGAACTGGAAACGATTCAAGAGCGGCCTCGCCGCCGCATAAAAGGAGGACGACCATGGCCTATGAATTCGTCAAGGTGGACCGCGACGGCCCGATCACCACGGTGACGCTGAACCGGCCGGAGGTGATGAATGCGCTGCATACGCCGTCCCACTTCGAGCTGGAGCAGGTGTTCAACGACTTCGCCGCCGATCCCGAGCAATGGGTGGCCATCGTCACCGGCGCGGGCGAGCGGGCCTTTTCCGCCGGCAACGACCTGAAGCACCAGGCGGCGGGCCTGCGCACGGCCAATCCGCCGACGGGCTTCGCCGGCCTGACCACCCGCTATGACCTGACCAAGCCGCTGATCGCGGCGGTCAACGGCGTGGCCATGGGCGGCGGCTTCGAGACCGCCCTGGCCTGCGACCTGATCATCGCCTCGGAAAGCGCGGTCTTCGCCTTGCCGGAGCCCAGGGTGGGCCTGGCGGCCCTGGCCGGCGGCCTGCATCGCCTGCCGCGCCAGATCGGCCTGAAGCGGGCCATGGGCATGATCCTGACCGGCTGGCGGGTGTCCGCCGCCGAGGGCGCGGCCCTTGGCTTCGTCAACGAGGTGGTCGCGCCGGGCGAGTTGATGGCGGCGGCGATCCGCTGGGCCAGGCTGATCTGCGAGCTCAGCCCCCTGTCCATCCGCGCCTCGAAACAGACAGTGATGAACGGCCTCGACGAGCCCTCGCTGCAGGCCGCCTTGGCGGGCCAGAGCGCCTATCCGGCCGTTGCGGCCATGTACCGATCCGCCGACTTCATCGAGGGCCCGAAGGCTTTTTCCGAAAAGCGCCCGCCGAACTGGACGGGGACCTAGGCCGAAGGTTTACCCGCGACGCAGGAATGTCGCAGATCGTTCGCAATCTGGGCGATAATTTGTATAATATACACGTGCCATTCTGACACGTATCTAAATTTGAAACAACTTATGGTGAGTTTGGTCGCCGGGTTATGGCTAACAATCCGTTGCCCATCAACGATACTCGCTCTCGGTGTGCTCCTTGCTGAACGCAACCTGCTCTACGGAGCAGGCCCGACTGGGCCTTCCCACTGGTGGACCGGCCAATTCCGGGCGGTCTTTCTAAAAGGAGACCAAAATGTCGAAACGACTCATCGTTGTGTCAGCGTTCGCCCTCGCAACCGCGCTGGGCGCCTCTGGAGCTCAGGCCGGATCCCGTTCGTCAAACGGCGGCCTGCTCGGCCTGAACTTCAATCTCGGCAATGTGATCAGCGCCAAGGCCAATGTCGGCGGCTCGAGCGCCGGTCATTCCAGCAGCGACCTGCTTGGCCTTGACGTCAAGGTTGGCGATGTCGCCACCGTCAAGGCCGCGGTCGGCTCGACCAATCCCCGCCAGGGCCTGGTCAATGCCGACGTCAATGTCGGCGGCGGGCGCCAGATCGACGACCATTCGGCCTTCGACGGCCACGAAGGCGGCGTCGGCGGCTGGTGAGCCGGCCGGCGGGCTAAGCCTTTCGCCCCGGTTCGAACAACCGCGACTGGGGCCGGGACTGCACGTCCCGGCCCTATTTGTTTAGGCGAAAACGGGCGCCGAAAAGCGATGCGCCAGCACACGAGCTTGGTGAAAACGAGGGACACGCGCGCCTTACCGCGCGGGTTGACCCCTTGGGCGCGGCGGTAAAGCAGCGGCCAGGATGGTGATGCCCGTTCAAGTCCGCGTCACGAGATTGGCCTGTCCGGCTCGAATGAGCGCCTGCATATGGTCGGCGAGGCGTTGCCGCAAGGCATCGGACAACCGGCCGTATCTCCACCAGGCGCCGCTCGGCCTGCTTGCTGGGCGAAGATTATGGCCTGGCCAACGCGTGACGTTGAGTTCCGAGGTGACGATCCAGCTTTGGCGATCAAGCCCAAGGGCGCCGCCGGGAAGCGGGATCTTGTTGTGGTGGTCAGGCTCGGAACTGGTGATCGGCATGACGACCACGCGCCGGCCGCCCTCCAGGATGGCCACGATGACACAAAGCCGATCCTTGACGCCTTCAAGACGACCGGCGGCGCGCTCGTGTGTCCAGAGAAACGAGAACTCGATGACGTCGCCCCTGGCCGGCGCGCGCGCATCAGCCGATGATGGTGTCGCCATCTTCCGTGGCTTCGTCGCGAACCCGGAGATTGTCCAGGTCGGCAAGAATGGCGTTGGCGAGATCGTCCGGGAGTTCAGAGGTCAGGTGGGCCTGGCGCTCCTGATCTCGAAGACGCTCATAGTCTTCATAGGCCAGCAGCACATGGCGTGGCCGGCCATGGGCGGTGATCACGACGGGCTCACGCAGAGCCTTGTCGGTGACTTCCTTCCAATGCCGCAGCGCCTCCTTGGAGGTGACGGTCCGGACTGGGTTTGGTTCTACCGCCGCTGTCATATCGTTACGCTCCACCAAGCCCTTAGGCTCGCGCGACCTTGGCCGCTTTATTTAGATTAGTTGTAAAATACGAATTCTTTGACTTTTGTCAAAGTTTCGCCCCGCGGATTTGCCGAGTCACAACCCCAACCCCAGGCTCCGCAGCAGATGCCGACGGGTGGCGTCTTCGAACGCGGTCGGCCAGTCCATGCCGATTTCGGCCGCCAGGCGCCGCGCTCTGGGCAGGAAGATGCGGGCGAAGGCGGCGTTGGCTTCGATGATGCTCGATCGCTCGGCGACCAGGGCGGGGAGGGCGCCCAGCGCCTCGCGCTGTTCGGCGGTGAGCATGGGGTTTCGATGCAGCGCGCCGCCGCGCTTGGCGGGGGGGATGCTGTTCTCCTCCAGCATCAGGTCGAAGGTCATGCGGCGCAGAAGGTCGATGCCGGACATGGCCAGTTCGTACTCCTCGCGCCCGATTGCGACCGGGAGCAGGCCCAGCACGCGAAAAAACTCCCTGACCAGCTTCAGAAGCTGGTCGGGCGGCGTGCGGTAGGACGTTTCGGGTTGGACCGGCGGGTTGCTGTCTCCCTTGTTGAAGATCGGCCTCAGCACGTTGGCATCGTAGCGCTGCAGATCTTCGCGCTGAACGATTGTCAGGTCGAACCGCGCCCAGTCGGCGGTGACCACATTGAGCACCCGGCCGCCATAGAGGCTGTTGACCAGCACGGCGCTGAAGGCCGCGGCGACGTCGCGCGCCAGGCTGGCGGAAACCTCGCCGGCGGCGGCGTCGGCGGCGAGGACCAGCAGGTCGACGTCGCTGAACGCGTCGCCGCGCCCCGCGCCGAGGCTTCCCGCCAGCCAGAGCGCTTCGATGTTCGGGTCCGCGTCGAGCCTGGCGGCGATCTCGCCGATCAGGCGCTGCTGGTCCGGCGTGGTCATCTGGCCTGGCGCTCCTTAAGGCGGTGCGGCAGTTTCGGATCAACCCGCGTCGGGGCCAAGCGCGGAATTGGCGGCGGCGCGCCGCATAGGAAAGAAGCTGGTCCGTTGCCGGTCTTCGGCCTGGCGGTTGGCGCGCACCCGCATCAGGTCCTTCCAGCCGATATAGCCGACAAGATGGCCGTCTTCGCGGGACACCACGGGGAGATGGGCGATGTTCACGCTCGTCAGTCGATCGGCCAGGCTGTCCAGATATTCGTCCGGATAGGCGAAGACGACCCTGCTCCCGGCGAGCAGCTCGCCCAGCGTCGTCTTGCGATGCTTGCCCATCCGCCGCCAGCGCAGCACCGCCGGCGGATCGATGACCCCGATCACCTGTTGGTCGGCGTCGATGACTGGGAAGCTGGGATGAGCGGTCGCCGGATTGGTCAGCAAGGCCACGGCGCCATGCAGGGTCATGGACGCCGAGACCGTGTCGACGGCCGTGGTCATCACCTCCTGAACCCGCGCCAAGGCGAAAGGATCGACGCGATATTCGCGCACCAAATGGTGACCGCGCCTGGCCACCTTTTCGGTGAGGATGGACCGGCGCATCAAGAGCACGGTGACGGCGTGGGCGGTCCCGCAGGCGGCGATGAGCGGCAAGAGGACGTGGGTGTCGCCGGTCAGTTCGACGGCGAAGAAGGTCGCGGTCAGCGGTGACCGCATCGTGCCGCCCATGGTCGCGGCCATGGCCAGCAGCGCCCAGAAGCCGGGGCTTCCCCCGGGCAGGTAGCCGGCGAGCGCCGCGCCCATCGCGCCGCCCATGATGAGCAGGGGCGCGAGCACCCCGCCGGAGGTTCCCGAGCCGAGCGCCACCGACCAGATGACCGCCTTGACCAGAAGCAGGATCAGGGCCGCCTGGACCAGCACATGGCCCTGCAGCATCCCGGCGATGTTGTCGTAGCCGACGCTGAGCGCCTGCGGATCGATCAGGCCGCCGACGCCGACGACCAGGCCGCCGAGCAGCGGCCACCACATCCAGTGGATCGGCAGCTTCAAAAACCCGTCCTCGCAGGCATAGACCAGCTGCGTCAGCCCTACCGAAAGCAGGCCGGCCAGCACGCCGATCAGAACCCAGCCGCCAAGCCCGATCAGCGAAATGTCCACGCCGCCCGAAAAGGGGAAGAGCGGGCTGGCCATATGCAGGAAATTGCGCTCGACGGCGGCGACGACGGCCGCCACGGCGACGGGAATGAAGCTGCGCGGCGTCCATTCGAACAGCAGCAGTTCGACCGCCAGCATGATGGCGGCGATCGGGGTTCCGAAGACGCAGGTCATGCCGGCCGCCGCGCCGGCGACCAGCAGCGTCTTTCGCTCATTGTCGCTGACCGGAAGCAGCTGGGCGATCAGCGAACCGATCGCGCCGCCGGTCATGATGATCGGGCCTTCCGCCCCGAACGGCCCGCCGGTGCCGATGACGATCGCCGACGATAGCGGCTTCAGGATCGCGACCTTCACATCCAGCCGCGAGCGCCCGAGCAGAATGGCCTCGATCGCTTCGGGAATGCCGTGCCCGCGGATCTTTTCGCTGCCGTAGCGGGCCATCAGGCCGATGATGAGCGAGCCGACGACCGGAATGAGCACCGTCCAAAGCCCGAACGGCGAGTGTTCAATCTTAAGATCGGCGAAGTTGAACTGGCCGAAATAGGCAATATTCGTCACCAGGCGAATCAGCTTCAGCAAGGCGACGCCGGCAAGTACGCTGACGCTGGCGACGATGACCGAGATCGCGGCGATGATGAGGACACGCCAGTCGGTCGTGAAATCACCCAGGCGGCCGTGGCTGCTTTTCGCAGATATCATCGGAACGTCTTCTAAACAGAGTTTTGCGCGAGGCCGCGGGTTCGGACACGAACCGAAAGGCTCGCTTTGCGGCGGAAAAATCATATCGCATCACGATACAAGATTTGCAAGCCGGGGATCGACGCCGCTGGTCAAAAAGGAGATGTGACCTGCAACGACGGCGAGCGATATTAGCCTCGCCTGTCGCGGCGGCGACGGCGCAGGGGGATCCCAGATGGCCGCAGCCGAATTCCAGCTTCCCGCCCAACTCGACTATCTAGCGATCTTCGCCTGGGCGCTGTCGGGCGCGATCGTCGGATTGCGCAAGCGCTGCGACCTGGTCGGCGTGTTCGTGACCGCCATGCTGTCCTCCATCGGCGGCGGAATCATCCGCGACGGCGTGCTTCTGCAGCGCTCGCCCGCGGTGCTGACGGATGGTTTTTACCTGCCGCTCATTGTCTTTGCGACCGCCCTGGTGATCGTCTTTCGCTCGCGAATCGAGCGCGCGAGGCTGGTCGACAGGCTGGTCGGCATGATCGACGCCATCGGCACGCCCGCCTACGCCGTCGTCGGCATGCAGATGGCCCTGAGAGCCGGGATTCAGCTGCCCGGCGTCATGCTCATCGGCTGCGTCAGCGGCGTCGGGGGCGGGGTGCTGCGCGATGTGGTCATGCGCGACGTGCCGGAAATCCTGAAGCCGGGACACTTCCTGGCCATACCTTTGGCGTTCGCGTGCGCGATCTTCCTGGGTCTCACCCTGGGCCTGAAGACCGAGCCCGCGCCGACGGCCTGGGCGACCGTCGTCGGTTTCTTCCTCGTTCGGGTCCTGACCATCCAGTTCAACTGGCGGACCAGCGCCATCCTGCCGAACTGAGCCGGCGGCTCCGGTCCTTACGGCGCCTTCGGCGAGGCCACCACGATCCATGGCGTCTGGCTGAGCCAGCGTTTCGCCTCGGCCTGGACCTCGGCGAGCGTGATGCCGGAATAGTCCGACTGCCAGCTGTTGGCGGCGGCGATCAGGTCGGGGTGGGCCCAGGAGCCGTCGAGCACGCTCATCCACCAGACGACGTTGATGTCCCGGGTCTGGCCGCCGTCGAGCAGCGGTTGGCGCACGCGTTCGAGCGCTTCCTCGGTCAGGCCGCCGGCGACATAGCCCGCGACGATCTTGCGCGTCGCATCGATCACCGCCTGGGCGTCGCCCGGCGCGGTGGTGAGCTGCACGATGAACTGGCCCTGGTCGCCGCCGCGCGCCAGGCTCACCTTGACCGACGGGCTGTAGGTCTTGCCCAGCTGGCGACGCACGGTCTCGATCAGGTCGTCCTGCAGGATGTCGCCAAGCAGGTCGATGGTCCGCTGCTCGCGCAGGCGGCTGGGCTCCCAGACGAACAGCGGCCAGCTGATCAAGACCGAGGCCTTGTCGGCCGGACCGTCGTGGGTGACGTGGATGGGCGGCGGGGCCGTGGCCGGAAAGCGCACGCGGGCGGCGTCGGGCAGGGTGCGGTCGCGGCGCTCCCGGGGCGGGATCGCGCCCAGGGTCTTGGCCAGGGCCGCGACCACGGTCGCCTCGTCGATATCGCCGACGACGGTGACCTCGAGCGCGTCGGTCTTCAGCGCCGGGCCGAGCAGCCGCGCGAAGTCGGCGGACTTCATCTTGGCGGCCTGCGCCTCGGTCGGGATCTCGTTCGGGTTCGGCCTGGGCAGGGCGTTCTGCAGGGCCTGGTTGGCGACGGCGTCGGGGTCGACCCGGAGCTGGCGGAAGGCGAAGCGGGTCACCGTCGGAAGCTGGGCGTCGAGCTCGGGCCGGAAGCCCGGATCGGTCAGATAGGCGGTCATCAGCTGAAGCTGGGTGTCGAGGTCGCTCACCCGGGTCTCGCCGTCCATGACGAAGCTATCCCGGCCGATGTTGAGTTCGAGGTTGCAGTTATGCACCAGGCAAAGATCGACTGTGTCCTGAAAGTCGTTCTTGCCGAGGCCGCCCGAGCGCAACAACAGCGCGCCGACGCTGGCCGTGAAGGTTTGGGAGGCGGGAATCTCCTCCTGGCCGGCGCCGAAGCGGATGCGGATGAAGACCTTGTCCTGGATGTTGTCGACCGTCTTGAAGTTGACCCGCACGCCGTTGGCGAACGCGATACGGCTGGCGCCGATGTCGTCGATGGCCTCGCGGTGGGCGACAATGCCCGGCGGCCCGAAATTGGTGTAGGCCCAGGCATGATTGGCCTGGGCGACCGGAGCCGAAGGCTTGGGGGCCGCCTCGGCGTCCAGCCAGGCCTTGCGCACCTCGGCGGCGGCGACCGGCTGGGACGAGACGAGCACGATCAGCGGCCCGTTCCCCTGCGACCAGACCCGCTGGAATTCGGCGAACACGGCCTCGGGCGTCACCCGGCCGAGCGCCCGGGTGACGATGCGGTAGTCCTCCTCGACCGAGTCGATGGTGCCGCCATGGATGAAATTGTCCAGCATCAGGTCGGCGCGGGCCTTCTGGGCCATCTTGTCGCCGCCGGCCAGGCCGGCATCGAGGCCGGCCTTGAGCGCGGCCCGCGTGGTCTCCATCTCGCCAGGCGTGATCCCGTAGAGCTCCATGCGCCGGGTCTCCACCGCCGCGGCCTTCACCGCCGAGCGCCAGTCCTGATTGCGCAGGCCGAGCGAGACGCAGGCCAGGTCGCCGCGGTCATACACCTCGTCGCGGCCCACCTCGGCGGCGATGAACGGCGGATCGGCGGTCTCGGACAGGCGGATCAGGCGTTCCTTCAGGACCTGGCTCCAGACGTCGTTCTCCAGATCGCGCATGTGGAAGGCGACGCCCTCGACCGGGACCGGGTCCTTGTCCATGGCGCGGCAGACCTGCAGCTGACCGGCCACGTTCGGGTCGGACTCGGTGTCCACGTCCAGGCCGCGGTTGGTGTTGACCTGGCCGAGGTCGGGCCTGACCGGCGCCGGCGTGGCGTCGCGCCACGAACCGAAGCTCTGTTCGATCTTGGCGACGGTGGTTTCCACCGGCTCGTCGCTCACCACGATCAGTATGGAATCCTCCGGCCGGTACCATTTCTCATAGAAGGCGCGGATCGAGGCGGCGTTGGCGGCGCGGATGGTCTCCAGCGTCCCGATCGGCAGGCGATGCGAGCCCAGAAGCTCGGGCAGGGTGAACTCGCCCGTCTTCTTGGCCATGGCCGTCTCGGGGCTGAGGCTCTCGCGGTATTCGGAAAGGATGGTCCCGCGCTCGCGGTCGACCTCGGCGGGGGCGATGGTCAGGCCGTCGGCGACGTCGCGGAGCCAGCTGAAGGCCAGATCCACCTTGGCGTCGGTGGAGGAGGGCAGGACCAGGCTGAAGGTCGTGCCCGAAAAGCCGGTCTGGGCGTTCTGGTCGCGGCCGAGGCCGACCCCGATATCCTCGAAGCGCGGCAGGACCGTGCCGGCGGGAAAGGATTTCGAGCCGGAGAAGGCCATGTGTTCGAGGAAGTGGGCCGTGCCCCGTTCGGCGTCGGTCTCGTCCTTGCTGCCGGCGCCGACATAGAAGTCGATCGCCGTCTCAGGCGGTCCGGCGGTCTGGGAGACCGCAAAGCGCATCCCGTTGGGCAGCTTGCCCAGCAAGACGTGCGGATCCGGCTGGGCGAGGTCCTCCGGCGGCTCGGCGGTCACGCCGGGGCCTGACGTGCGGTCGCGCGGCGTGAAAGACGGCGTGGCCTGGGCGGTGAAGGCGACCGCCGCGGCGATCACCAGGACAGCGGCCGAGATGACCCGATTCATCCTCACTCCAAAGATTGGCTGCACGCGCGCCCGCCGCCGCCTGCTCTAGGCGGCTAGCCGCTCAAGGGAAAGCCTCGTCGCGGGCTGTCGCCGGACGCGCCTGAGGCCTATGATCTCGCCCGAGAGGGCTTTCGATCCGATCCATAGGGAAAACATCATGCAAATGCGCAAGCTGGGCCGTTCGGGTCTCGAGATCGCGCCGCTCGTCCTGGGGGGCAATGTCTTCGGCTGGACGACCGACGAGCCGACCTCTTTCGCCATTCTGGACGCCTTCGTCGGGGCGGGCTTCAACTGCATCGACACGGCGGACGTCTATTCCCGATGGATTCCCGGCCACGTCGGCGGTGAATCCGAGACGGTGATCGGCGCGTGGATGAAGGCGCGGGGCGGCCGCGACAAGGTGATCATCGCCAGCAAATTCGGCGCTCCCATGGCCGACGACAAAAAAGGCCTGTCGCGCGCCTATATGACCCAGGCGGTCGAAGCGTCGCTCAGGCGGCTGCAGACCGATTATATCGACCTCTACCAGTCCCATTTCGATGATCCGGAGACGCCGCAGGACGAGGTCGCGGAGGCTTTCGCCAGCTTGGTCGAGCAGGGCAAGGCGCGCGTCATCGGCGCCTCCAACTTCACCGCCGAGCGGCTGAAATCGGCTGTCGGCGCTCAGACCGGCAAGGGCCTGGCGCGCTATGAGAGCCTGCAGCCGCAGTACAATCTGGCCGACCGCGACAAGTTCGAGGGCGCCCTTCAGGACCTCTGCGTCAGGGAGGACATCGGCGTGATCCCCTATTACGGCCTCGCCAGCGGCTTTCTGACCGGCAAGTACCGATCGGAAGCCGACCTGGGCAAGAGCCCGCGCGGCCGCGGCGTGAAGCGTTATCTCGACGATCGCGGCCTGCGCATCCTCAACGCCCTCGACGAGGTTTCGGCCGCGGTCGGCGGCACGCCCGCCCAGGTGTCGCTGGCCTGGATCATGGCCCAGCCCGGCCTCACCGCGCCGATCGCCAGCGCCACCAGCGTCGCGCAGCTGAACGAACTGGTCGGCGCCGCGCATCTGCGGCTCGAAGCCGACCAGCTGAAGACGCTGAACGCGGCGAGCGCGGTCGAGGCCGTGGCGGCCTAAATGCGAAAGCCCTTCCCCCATCGAGGGGGAAGGGTTCGCGTTACGCGATCCGGCGGCCGTCCATGGCCGCCAGCTTCAGCCGCGGGAAGGCCGCGCCAGCCGATCCGGCGGCGGTGATGTTGCGGATCATCAGGGTTTCGATGGGATGACCCATCAGCGCCGCGGTCGGCATCGTGGGCTGGTAGAGGCCGATGAGGCGATCGATGTCGCCGCTCGGCCCGGTCAAGGGCGCGAGCGTGATTTCCAGGTCGAGCGCCTGGCCGCCGCGCGCGCGGGCCTGGCTGGCGATCACCAGCGGTTCCGGCTGGCGGCGCACGGCCTCCAGCGCCAGTTGCAGCGAGGCGCGGTAGGCGGGAGCCCAGAGCTTGATCGGGTCGGTTGCGCCCAGATGGCCGCCGTGCAGGTCGTCGACCAGGCCGCCCACCAGGCGAAAGCCGTATTGGCCCGGACGCAGCCGGCCCAGAATGAACACTTGCGGCAACAAGGACGCGAAATCGGCGGGATTAATCGACGCGCGCGCCGGGGCTCGAGCCAAACCTTTTTGTTCACGCCAATAGTCTATCAACAGTTCCGTATTTGAATGGAACATCGAGAGCCTGCCCTTAACGGTCGCTTTTCACCGCATGGGGCTTGCAAGGAAGATTTGGACCAGGCTGCGAACGTCTCGAAACGGGACGGTGGGTGATTGGGGCGGCGCCCTTCTTGCTTGCGCCTAAACGGACTTGAAGAACGGAGACCGCCATGAAGGCGCCTATCAATTCGATCCTGGC
The DNA here is from genome assembly GCA_965277425.1 of Caulobacteraceae bacterium. Lineage (GTDB taxonomy): Bacteria > Pseudomonadota > Alphaproteobacteria > Caulobacterales > Caulobacteraceae > Poindextera. The sequence continues at coordinate 1,411,253 of CBDICR010000007.1, read as the reverse complement.
CGTTATCCGCGGCTGCCTCGTCTTCGCGCTGGGAGCGGCGGCCACCTCGGCGATCGCCGGCGGCGGCGGCGGTTGCAACTGCATGCCGCCGCCCACCCCGCCGACTCCCAGCTTCCCTTGCTGCTCGCCGCCGGTGAACAACGTCATCATTCCCGGCGTCGAGGTCATTGTGGCCCCCTCGGTCGTGGTGAACGCCCAGGTGCAGGCCTCCGCCTCAGCGCAAAGCTCCGGCGTCGCCGCGGCGGGTACGGCGGTCCTGGTCGGCGGCGGCGGGGGCGGCGGCTTCACCGGCCCCGGACCGGTCGGCCTGATCCAGAACCTCAGTGTGGACAACGGCGGCGGCGTCAAGCGCACCGCCTATGAGGACACCCGCACCAAGATCAAGAAGGTGATCATCGAGGTGGTCTGCATCGACGACAAGGAGGTGCCGCACCCGGGCTCGCAGGTCACGCCTGACCGCGACATCGCCGATTCCTACGACGGCGAACTCTATCGCTGCATCGCCGGCACCCGCCTGCGCGCCACCTTTGCCGACTATACCGGCCAGATCGCCTTCGACCACGGCTGGACCTTGGACTGCGACAAAGGCCAGGCGCTCTATCACGCGCCGGGCGGCCATGTGGAATGCCGCGCGCAGATCCCGGCCCGCGACTGCAACGAACGCTCGCTGCTTCGCCGCTTCGGCGCCGGGATCAAGATCCTGACCATGATCACCACCGAGCGCTATACGGCCTATCGGGAAGAGACCATCCAGGGCGCCTCCACCGTCAGCTCGATGAGCACCGACGGCGGCGTCGGCGGTGTCCAGTACTGAACCGAGACCGCAAGGGGGCGCCGGACATCGATCTTGCGCCTGAGTTGCTTTAAGACCTGAAGCCGGCGCGGACGCGCCGGCTTTTTCTTTGCTCGCGCAGACGAGCGGGGCAGGGGAGGCTCGAACGGACATGTCGCGGGCGAATAGCCTGAACGTGACGCCGAACGCCAACGGCTTCGGCGCCGAGATCACCGGCCTTGACCTGTCGCATCCGCTGCCGGCGGAAATCCTTGAGGGGGTGAAGGCGGCCTTCGTGCGTCACGGCGTCGTCTGGTTTCCCGACCAGCCGCTGGATCACGACCAGTTGGAGGCCTTCACCCTGCAGTTCGGCCCCTTCGGTCACGATCCCTACATCGCGCCCTTGGCGAGCCGGCCGCACATCGTCGAGGTGCGCCGCGATCCGGACGAGACGGCGAGCGTCTTCGGCGGCGCCTGGCACTCGGACTGGAGCTTCCAGGAGACGCCGCCCGCCGCTACGGTGCTACACGCCAAGGTGGTCCCGCCGACGGGTGGCGACACCCTCTATGCCGACGGAATCGCGGCCTACGAGGCGCTGGATCCGCGGCTGCGACGCAGGATCGAAACGCTGAAAGCGGTGCATTCCGCCGCGCGGCCTTACGGGAGCAAGGGCTTCTACGCCGGCGAGCAAGGGCGCAAGGGCATGACCATCCTGCCGAGCGTCGAGGCGGAAAAGACCTTCGCCCATCCGCTGGTGCGCATCCTGTCCGACGGCCGCAAGGCGCTGTTCATCAACCCGGTTTACACTCTGGGCGTCGAGGGCCTGGACGCGGCCGAGAGCGGCGCGATGCTCAGCGGCCTGTTCGCCCACATGCTCGACGACCGGTTCGTCTACCGGCATCGCTGGCGGCCCGACATGCTGACCATGTGGGACAATCGCCGCGCGACCCACAACGCCACCGGCGGCTATGACGGCCACCTGCGCCTGATGCATCGCACCACCGTGGCCGGCGAGCGGCCGATCTGAGGCTCGGACAAGCCGACGCTCAGCCTGTGGGCGCGGCGGCTTCAGCCCGTTCACCGGGATGTCGATCAGACGTCGCGCGCCGGCGTCTCAGCCCGGCGAACCTTGCGCAGGGTTCGCCGATGCGCCCGCGGATTTGGCGAATTCGGCGATCGCCTTGACCACCGGCAACTGCCAGTGGGCCTCGGTCGTCAGCATCCAGCACTCATAATGCATCGGCCATGGGAGCGGCAGTTCAACCAGCGCTCCGTCGCTGAGTTCGGGCTCCAGCACGAAGCGAGGCGCGCGCACGACGAAATTGGTCCCGATCGGACGGGCCTTGATCAGCTGGTGGTCGTCGGAGACGAAGGCCAGAAAGTTCCTCTGGTTTTCGGCGCTCAGATCGCCGAGCCATCCCTTCAGGCTTGGTGCCAGACCAAAACTCGACATGGGAAATTGCAGAAGCTGCGCCGGAGACAGCGGGCCGTAGTCGAGCGCGGGATGGCCCGGTCGAACGGCCGCGATGTAACGATCCTCGTAGATCTTGATGCGGATGAGGTCGCCATAGAGATCGGCGATCTCGGAATTGCAGAACACCAGGTCAAACCGCCCGTTGCGAAGCCCCCTGGCGACCGCTCTCATGCCCTTGTGGCGGGTCTCGAGCTGCAGTTGAGGAAGGGCCGCGGCGGCGCGCCGGACCACTTCCGGCAGCGGATTGAGCCGGGTGACGGGCCCAACCCCGATGCGCAGCCGACCCGCCTGTCCCTGCACGAGCAGCTCAAGATCGTGGCCCAGGGTCGCCGCCGCCCGCAACAAGGCTTCCGCGCGCTTGGCCACGAACTCGCCGTAGGCGGTCGGCTTGGCGCCGCCGCCGTTGCGATCGAAAAGTTTGACCGCGAGCTCGGCCTCGAGCCTCGCGATGCTCTTGCTCAAGGTCGGTTGCGAGACGCCCAGGCTGCGCGCCGCGCCGCTGAAGCCGCCCGACCGGCAGATCGTGACGATTTGTTCGAGGTGCCTAAGATCCATGCCTTTAGGCTATAGCCGAGGCCGTGACCTAATCCAACGCCGTCAGGCCGGCCTTCCCCTTGCACGGCGTCAGCCTGTTCGGGCGCGCCCATGCCCAAAGGCTATGGAGATATAGAAGACCTCGGGGATGTTTGCCTGGGTCCCTCGTGTCAACTTGATGAGCGTTGAGCGTGCGACGAACACGCGGGGGGAAACCGATGGTTACTGAGGGCAGCGCTAGGCGCGTCCGGACTCTACTCACCGTGTTCGGAGGGTCCGGCGCCGCCCGGAAGACATCTCGATCGTCGTCGGCGGACTCGTTGTGTCCGCGGCGACCTCGCAAAGTCGGCTGGATGCGCGCGGCGAGCGTGCGGTTGCTGATCTGCGCCGCCGTGTTCACGGCCTTCAGCGGCGCGGGGCAGGGCGCTCACGCCCAGGCCGCCGCAAGCCCGGCGCCCGCCGCCAACGACGCGACCTCGGTCGGCGAAGTGGTGGTCACGTCCACGAAGCGCAAAGAGCGCCTGCGCGACGTGCCCGATTCCGCCTCGGTCGTCACCGGCGCCTCGCTTGCGGCTTCCGGGCCGATAACCGACGTCGGGACCATATTGGCCTCGGTCCCGGGCGCCCGGTTCAACAACGTCACCGATCCCATCCTCAGCGAGATTTCCATCCGTGGATCCGGCACCGGCCGGGCGACCAACGCGGACAGCGCGGTCGGGCTGTTCAGCAATGGCGTCTATGTCGGGGGCGGGCTGAATTTCGGCCGCAACTTCCAGACCCTCGACTATTTCGACCTTGATCGCGCCGAGATTTTGAAAGGCGCCCAAGGCGCGCTCTATGGGCGCAACGCCGAGGACGGCGTGATCAATCTGATAACGGTCCAGCCGAAATTCACCGACTCGGGCGTCCTGGATGACGCCTACATCTTCCAAACGCGGGAAAATCAGGCGACGGCGATCATCAATCATCCGATCAACGATGAGATCGCTGTTCGGCTCGGCGTCCAGGCTAACCAGCAGTCAGGCGGGTTTGTCTATAATGCCGATCAAAACGCCTATTCTGATCAAACCAAGGGATGGATCGGGCGCGCCCAGGTTCGCTTCAAGCAGGGGAAGCTGGACGCCGACCTGCTCGCCGAGACGCAGCAACTCAGCCTTCCCACCTTTTATTCCACCGTCGACAGCCCGGCCACGGGGACGGGAAACTACCCGAACGGCTTTATCGAGCCGCGATATCAGCTTCACGATAACGGTCTCAACTCGACCAAGCAGGACGTCAACGACATCATGTTGCTGGCGAATTACGATCTCGGTTGGGGGACTCTGTCCTCCACCTCAAGTTATCGTCGGCGGATCACGCCGCTGAACTACGACACCGATCTCATCGATCCCTCGACGGTCACCGCGCAGAGGGCGCGGGGAAACTATGCCGGCTATCCGTTCAGCGAAACCTATAGTCGAGACGACACGACGATGTTCTACCAAGACCTGCACTTGGTCGGGGCGTCGTTCAACAATCGGCTGAATTGGATCGAAGGTGTGGAACTGCTGCAGCAGACCAGCACCGACAACAGCAGCCTGACGGCCAACCCCTGCGCGACGGGCACGATCGCCAAGCCGCTGGGCCAATGTTACGGCACGCCTTCGGCGCCCCTCTGCTTCCAGGCGACCCCGACCACCCCGGCCTGCGCCGTTCCAAATCCCATCGGTTACGGGACGGACTCGGTGACCAGGGAGTTATATAACTCATGGGCGCTGTACTCATCCCTATCGTTCAAGATCGGCTACGGATTCACTCTGGCCGGGGACGTGCGATACACCAACGATGACAAGAACTTCGGAGAGATAGCCGACGATCTATACACATCGACGATCGTCACTAAGAAAAGCGGCGCCACGACGGTCAATGCCTACCCGCTGAACGTCGTGTTCAAGAAGGGGATCGTGACCTACACGGCCACGCTGAGCTACAATATACCGGGATCGTGGGGCGATCTGCTTTATGCGAAAGTCGGGACGGGCTATCGGGCAGGTGGGTTTAACCCCGGGGTCGCGCCCGCAGCCGCGCCAGTGCCGATTGTTCCCGCCTATAGTGACGAGACCAGCACAAGCTATGAGGTCGGGCTGAAAGGCAATCTCACCCACTTCGTCTACTTCACGCTCGATGCCTATACCGCGACGACGAACAACGCTCTGTCGTCCGTGAACGATCAATGCACCGTGGCCCTTTGCGGGGTGATCGCCACCAATTTTACGGATAACGCCGGGACGGAACGCGCCGAGGGCGTCGAGGCGCAGGTAAATACGAACCTGAAGATCTTCGGCGGCGACCTGGCCTTGGAGCTGGATGGGTCGAGCCAGACGGCGGACTATGTCAGCGGCCCCTACAACAACACGCCGGTGCCGCAGAATCCGAGATACACGGCCGCCTCGACGGCGAATTACAGCCATGTCTTCGGCAACGACATAAAGGGCTTCGTCAATCTCGTTTATCATGGCCAATGGGGCGGCGTCCAAGATCCAATCGACTTGGCGACCCTCGCCGCGACGCCGCGCGTGCCGTTGGCCAATTTTCAAAACTTCGATGTCCGTTTGGGCGTCGACTATAAAAAGTTCGAATTGGCGATATTTGGAAACAACGTCACCGGCGAGACCCACCCGTTGCTCATGGCGAATGGAAACGTGCGCTGGAGCCTGCCGGGCGTGGTCGGGCTGGAATCCAGCTACAAGTGGTGAGGGGCGAGCCCAAAAGCCGCGCCTTGGCGGAAGGGCTTGGCTCGGCGGCTTCGTTCTGATCGAACCGGCGCTCGTAAGGCCAGACCATCCAATTCAAAGGAGACCGAAATCGCACAGTCACTATCGGGGAAGGTCGCGGTCATAACCGGCGCGGCGAGCGGCATCGGGCGAGCGATCGCGCTGGGTTTCGCCGCCGAGGGCGCCCAGGTGATCGCCGCGGACATCAACGCCGAGGGCCTGGCCGAGATCGAAGCCGACAACATCGTCGCGGTGAAGACCGACGTCACGCTCGACGCCGACGTCCGGCGCATGACCGAGGCCGCCGTCGAGCGGTTCGGGCGCATGGATATCCTCTTCAACAACGCCGGCATCGGCGGGGTCAGGCGCATCGAGACCCTGGCGGACGGCGAGTTCGAACGGTATGTGGCCGTGCATCTGTTCGGCGCGCTCTATGCGTTGCGCGCGGGTTTGACGCTGATGCGCGCCCAGGGCTACGGACGCGTCGTGAACATGGTCTCACGCGGCGCGCAGGCGCAGAGGCCGGGCTGGGCCGCCTATGGGGCCGCCAAGGCCGGGCTCTTTGCCTTGACCCGGGTCGCGGCGGCTGAATGCGCGAACGTCGACATTTTGGTCAACGCCATGATTCCCGGCCAGACCAAGAGCGGCATGAACCGGATGAGCGCCGTCGCCGAGCTGCAGGAGCCGGAAGCGGTGGTTCCGAGCGCGCTTTGGCTGGCGACGCTGCCGGCGGGCGGCCCGTCCGGCAAGGTGTTCTGGAACATGAAGGAATACCACCTGTTCGCCGATCAGGGACGCTGAGCGATGGACGATATGCAAAGACTGCTGATCGAACGGGCGTGCGTGCGCCTGGCGACGGAATACTGTCACCTCGTCGACCATGGCCAGGCTGCGCGCATCGCGGAGCTGTTCACCGAAGACGGGGTCTGGTCGTCGCCGGGCGCCGTCATGACCGGGCGCGAGGCGATCTCCGCCGGCTTCCAGCGCCGGCAGGACCGCATCGAACGCCTGTCGCGTCATGTCTGCTGCAATCCGTTGGTGGAGGTGCAGGACGAGGACCATGCCAGCGGCGTCATCTATCTGGCGCTTTATCGTCACGACGGGCAAATCGATGGGCGCGCCGCGCCGCTGGCGGGCCCGGCGTCGGTCGGCGAGTACTGCGACAGCTTCCTTCGCACCGCGGACGGCTGGCGCTTCAAGCGCCGTGAAGTGCTCATCAGTTTCTCGGCCGACGTGACGTCGGACGCTCGATCCACCGACTCCGGGCCGGCTTCGGGTTGAGCAGCCTGGAGAAAAGGCGACGGGCCGCATCCGGGAGGCGACTTATGAAACGCTTGATTTTGATTGCCATCGCATCGCTGGCGACGCTGGGCAGCGCGGGGGCGGACCCCGCGCCGCGAGACGCGCCGCCGCCTGCCCTCAAGCCGCTTCTCGAAGACGCGCTGGCCCATGCGACCAATGCGCAAGGCCTGACGGCCATCGTCATGCGCAATGGCAGGCCGCTCTATCGCCTCGACATCGGCGCGATCGGCCGGGACCAGCAATTTCCTATCGCCTCGGCCTCCAAATGGCTGACCGGCGCGCTGGTGATGACGGTGGTGGATGAGGGAAAGCTCTCGCTCGATGCGCCGATCTCGACGGTTCTTCCCGAATTCAAGGGCCCGGCCGCCGCGATCACCTTGCGACAATTGCTGTCCCAGACGGCGGGCGAGGGCAGCTTGAAGGGCGGCTTCGACCTCAAGCAGCCGGCGACCATAACGCTGGCGCAGTCAGCGGCGGAGATCGCCGCGCGACCGCTTCAGGACCCGCCGGGCACGATCTTCAACTACGGCGGCCCGCATTTCCAGGTCGCCGGCGCCATGGTCGAGGCGGTCACCGGCAAACGCTGGGCCGACCTCTTCAACGCGCGCATCGCCGGCCCGCTCGGCATGACGCATACCTATTGGCTGCATCTGCCCAATCAGAAGGAAACACCGGCCGAGACGCTGAATCCGCTGTTGCAGGGCGGCGTCGTGACGACGGCGGATGACTATATGCGCTTTCTGACGATGCTGGCGCAGAACGGCCAATACAATGGCAAGCGCATCCTATCGGCGCGCGCCGTCGAGGCGATGGAAACCAACCAGACGCTTGGGCTTGCGATGGGCTATGTGCCGCCCGGGGCCTCCGGGCGCAACGCGCAATATGCGCTGGCCAACTGGTGTGACGCCTGGGACAAAAATAAACGTTGCACCCTTGTCTCAAGCCCCGGCGCCTTCGGGACGACGCCGTGGATCGACCGCAACAGCGGCCTTTATGGGATCTTCTTCATCAAATCGAGAGACCCCGACGTCGCCAAGCCTTTTCTGCAGGCTGAAGCCATGATCATCGCCGCGAACAAATAGGCCTGGGCGCGCGGGCTCACGCCGCGGATCGTGGCCGCCGCGTCAGCCGCGAAAGCCTGGCTCGACCAGCGCCCTCACGGCGCGCCGGCCGGCTTGACCTCGAGCTTCCAGGCCTTGGCGTCGATCAGATAGGTCTGGGCCATCCGGCGCACGTCGGCGGCGGTGATCCGCTCGACCTGGGGCAGCGAGGTGCGGATGGCGGCCAGGCGCCGGGGGTCGGTCTGCACGCCGGCCAGGGCGTTCAGCCAGTACTCGTTGGTCTGCCTGCGCCGCTCCAGGTCGTCGAGCGCCGGCTTCTTGGCCCGTTCCATCTCGTCGGGGCTGATCTGCTTGTCGCGCAGATCGGCGGTGATGGCCGCCACGTCGCTGAAGAAGCCGTCCAGCTTGCCGGGCGGGATCTCCACCTGGGCCGCCAGGTAGCCATAGTGCGGAAAGACGCTCGAGGCCGTCGATCCGGCCGAGGGCGAATAGGTGACGCTCTCGGTCTTGCGCAGCTGTTCGGTCAGGCGCAGCTGCAGGACCGCGCCCAGGACGGCGAGCTGCCGCGCCCGCTCGGTGTCAGACAGGAAGTCGTCGGTCGGCCAGGCGATCAGCCCGATGGCCTGGTCGGCCCGGCCCTTATGCGTCAGCACCACAGGCGAGGGCGTCGGGGTGGGGAAGGCCACGCTCGCCGCCGGATCCGGGCCGTCGGGTTCGCGGGCGGGCAGGGCCCCGAAGGTGTCCGCGATGGCCGCGATGGCCTTGTCGACATTGACGTCGCCCACAATGATCACCTCGATCGGCCCCTTCGCCAGCGGCGGCTGCAATAGAGCCTTCAGCTGCGCCGGCGTCTGCGCGGCGATCTGAGCGCGATCGGGCAGGCCCCAGCGCGGGTCGCCGGCGTGCAGCAGCCGGCCAAGGTCGCGGCTGAGCACGCCGCTCGGCGTCGCGTCGAGCTCGTCGAGGATGGTCGGCGCGGCGGACCGCATCCGGTCGAACCCCTCGGGCCGCCAGCCGGGATGCGCCACATAGGCCGCCAGGAGCTGGGCCTGGGTCTCCAGGTCGTCCGCCTTGGTGGCGCCTGACAGCACGAAGGCGTCATCGGTCACGGTGAAGGCGTGGCCGACGATCTTGGAGCGCAGCACCTGGTCGATGTCCTGGGTGCTGATCTGTTCGAGCCCGCCTTCCGGGAAGGCGGCCGAAGCGGCCCATTCCGACGTGACGCGGTCGTTGGGAACCTCGAGCTGGCCGCGGCCGACCCTGGCCTGGACCAGGATCTGATCATCGCGGAACTTGGTCGGCTTGATGGTCAATCGCACGCCGTTTTCGAAGCGGACGAAGACGGTGTCGATGTCGCTGACCTCATGCTGCTCGACCACCTTTCCGGGCGGGCCGAAGTCCTGGTAGGGCCAGCTCAGCGCGGCATGGGCCGATGGCGGCGCGACCGGTTCGGCCGCGATCCTGGCAAAGGCCGCGGCCACGGCCTTGTCGCCGCCGGCCACCGGCTGCTGGGTCGAGACCAGCGTCAGCGGCCCGGCCCCGCCAAAGACGTCCTTCACCGCCTGGGCGATGTCGGCGGGGGCAAGGCCTTTGACGTCTTCGTCGAACAGCACGAGGTCCTCGGCGGGGCTGGTCTCCACCTCGGGCGTGTCGACGGTGGCGGCGATATCGTCGGCGACAGCGGGCGTGGTGCGCGTGGCCTGGCTCTCGGCGGCGGACTTCAGGATGGCGCGGTAGGCGTCGACCTCGACGCCGAGCTCCTCGGCCGAGACGCCATATTGGACCAGTTGGCGCACCGCCTGGTCGGCCGCCTTCAGCGCCGCCTCCCAGTCCCCCGGCTTGGCCATGGTCTGCAGCGTGGTCGCCTCGGCGGAATGGAAGTCGTCGGCGCGATAGGCGCTGGCGCCGAGGAACGGCGGGTCGTCAGCGCGCACCAGCCGGTCCAGCCGCCGGTTCAGAACGGCGAGCGCCAGGTTGTCGATCATGTCGCGCCGGCGCTTGGCCTTCGAATCGGGTTCAAGCGCCGGCGGCGCAACCCAGCTCATCTGCACAACCTCCGGCGCGCCCGGCTCGACCACGAGCCGGGTCTCCGCGCCGCGCTGCAGCGGCGTTCCATGGTCGGGATAGGGGCCCATCGGCGCCTTGGCCGTCCAGTCGCCGAAACGCGCCTTGATCCGCGCCTCCATGGCGTCGGGATCGAAGTCGCCAACGGCCACAAGCACCGTGCTCTGGGGTTGATAATAGCGGGTGTAGATGTCGAGCAGCTGGTCGCGGGTGGCGTTCTTCACCGTCTCGACCAGGCCGATCGGGAACCGGCGGGCGGCGAGCTGGCCCTGCAGGGTGAAGCCCAGGCTGGCCTTGGCCACGCGGTAGTCCGGCGTATCGCGCAGCCGCTCTTCGGAGAGCACCACGCCGCGCTCCTTGTCGATGGCGTCCTGGGAAAGGGTAAGCTCGCCGGCCACCTCGCGCAGCAGCATCAGGCTGGTGTCGAGCGTGTCGGCGTCGGCCTTGGGCAGGTCGAGCTTGTAGACCGTCTCTTCCCACGAGGTGGAGGCGTTGGTGTCGGCGCCGAAGGCCAGGCCGTGGCGCTCGAGGATCTTGATCATCTCGCCGTTGGCCACGTGGGTCGAACCGTCGAAGGCCATGTGCTCCAGAAGGTGGGCCAGGCCCTGCTCGGTGTCGCTCTCGTCCATCGAGCCGGCGGCGAATCGCAGCCGGAACGAGGCCTGGCCGCCCGGCGTGGCGTTCCTCATGATCACATAGCGCATGCCGTTCGCCAGCACGCCGAACCGCATGGCCGGATCGGGCGGCAAGGCGGCGTAGGTCTGCGGCCAGACATTGGCCGGCGGCGGCGACACGGCTTGCGGCGCGGCGCCGGCCCCGCCGGCGCAGACGGCGAGCGCCAGGGTCGCGCCCGCCAGCGCGGTAAGCCGTCGAGAGACGATCATCGATGAACCTTGGCCGTGGGGAAAAACGGCCGCGACCTTCGCCGCGCGGTATGGCGCTGGCAAGGCGCAAAAACGACCGGCGGATGAATCGCCGCCGGTCGCCCGCCGTCTAGTTGGGCTTGCTCACATAGAAGCTGGCGTTGTTGCCGACCGCCGTGGCGATCCCCGTGGTCGAGCGGTTGGAGCCTGCGGTTCCGGTGATGGTGGTCGAGGAGACCGCCTCGACGCCGCCGCCGCTGGTGCTCTGGTTGTTGCCGATATTGATCGCGCCGCCGCATTGCGAGCAGGCGTAGCCGATCGCCGCATTGCCCATGGCCGTGGCCGAGCTGGTGGCGTCATAGCCGTTGTCGCCGGTGAAGCTGGCGTTGGCCTCGATGCCGCCGGTGTCGACCTGGACGTTGTTGAGATCGGTCGAGGGGCCTTGATTGCCGGCCAGGACCGAGTTGCCGACGCCGAACGCCGTCGCCTGGCCGGTCCCGAACTGGAAGTCGGTGGCGACCGATTGGGCGTAGGTGAAGGTGGTGGCGTTGGTCTGATTGTTGGTGACGGCCAGCGGCCCGCTGGTGTTGGTGACGGCGACGTTGTTGGCGGAGGCCGTCGCGTCGCCCTGGACCGTCTGGCCTTCACCGACATTGATGAAGCCGGCCGCCTGGACTAGGTCGCCGTTGGCCACCTGGGTGGCGTTGAGCGTCTGGCTGGCCTGGCCCGTGCCGGTCCCGGTCAGGTTGTTGCCGACCGCGGCGGTGCTGTAGGCGACGGTCCCGCCGGTGTAGTCGAGCGTCGCGCCGCTGCCGCCACCGACCTCGCTGCCGCCCTCGGCGTCGATATGGGCGCCGTTGGTCTGGCTGGTCGTCACGTTCGAGCTGGCGTCGGTGACGTTCAGGCCGATCGAGTTGGCGATCGCCTGGGAGGCGATGCTCGCGCTGGTCGCCTGGGCGTTGGGCGCCTGGAAGTCGGTCTCGCTCTTGACGGTCCAGGTGGAGGCCGCCGACTGGGTGAAGTTCCCGGTCAGCGCGCCGCCGCCTTGGCTGCCATCTGTGTCGCCCTCGGCCGTATTGCCCGTCGACGCCGCGAGCTGGGTGATGTCGCCGGCGCTGTTGCTCACGGACACATGCGACACGGCGCTGACATTGCCGTTGACGGCGCCGGGCAGCGTCTGGGTCGACTCGACGTCCAGCGCGCCGTTTTCGGTCGCGCCGAGCAGGCTGTTGCCGGTCGCGGTCGCCACCGACGAGACGGGTCCCGTGGTGGTGACCACATTCAGGGTCTGGTCAGACGTAACGTCGGTCTGCAGACTCTGATTGTTGGTGACGACGCTCTGACTAGTAGCGACTCCGCTCAACGGCGGAAACATCGGGATCGCCAGCAACGTTCCAGCGAGCAGGATCTTCTCTAGTCTGCGCATTGTTCTTGTCCAGGTTGTTGTACGCCGGCGTAAAGCCGCCAGTGACGCCGGTGGTGCGGTCGCCGAGCGGGTCTCCGTCCTGCAGGCAGACCTCGGGGCCGGGGGCGCCGTAGAGGTTGGCCATCATTTCGAGCACGGCCCGTTCGATCACGGCGCGCACACCGAGTTGCATCGGCTCAAGGCCGCCTTCGCCAACAGAGACGTTGTAGACATTGCCGTGGAAGAAGCTGAAGAGGCCGACGCCGACCTGGCGGGCGATGATCTGCTTTTGATAGGAGATGACGTCGGCCACCTGCAGGGTGCGGGTGTCGACAAGGCGAAGGTCGAGCCCGACGTTCATCACGTAGAGTTCGCCGGCCGCCTCGCCGGACAGGTTGTTCACCGCGCTGGAGCCGGCGTTGGCGTTCAAGCCCGCCGAGCGGATGTTGAAGTTCAGCTCGGTGATGCCGCCGACGAGGTAGAAGTCGGAGCCCGGCACCTGGCCGGCGACGATCTTGCGATAGTCGCTCGGCGTATCGGGACCCTTGCTGGTTCCGTCGCTGATCAGCTTGTTGTTGGCGTATTTGAGCTCGAGTTCGGAAACGCTGGTGTCATAGCGTTCGACCAGGTTCGCCCCCGACTTGGCCAGGGCCGAGATCGCCATCAGCGATGCGCCCTGGGTCAGCTTGCGCCCCGAACCGTCCGATTCTTCCTTGCCCGTATAGTCGGAGATGCGGCCAACCGCGATCCGGGGCGAGTTGAGGTGGTGTTCGCGGGCGTATTCGGCCATGCAGACCAGCGCCGCCGAGTAGGGCGTCGGATTGGCCGTCACCGGCGCGTCGCCGATCGGGTGCGTATAGTTTCCGCTTGGCCCCGCCACCGGCGAGACGCAGGCCGACAGCGCCAGGGCGCAGGTCGCGAGCGCCGCGGGAAGCTTGGTCCGCGCGAGCAGGGACAGTCTGAAGGAAGAGGCGACCATGGGTTAGGGCTTTCCGTTGACGTTGGTGATCGCCGTCACGTCGCCCGTGTTGGACTGGACGGAATTGACGATCACCGTGTTGTTGTTGCCTTCGGTGACGACGCTGAGATTGTTGCCGATGGCGGACGCCGAGGCGCCGCCCGCGCCGGAGAAACTGTCCGCCGCGCCGGACGCGCTGGCGACTGCCCCGGCGCTGGCGAAAAGGCTGCCGGCCTGGGCGCTGGTGATCTCACCGTTGACCACCACCGTATTGCCGTTGATGTCGCTCATCGAAACGTTGACCGGACTGTTTTCCTGGTCGGGCGTGCGGCCGTAGCCGCCGTTGAACGCGGCGGAGTTGGTGAATATCGTCTGGGCCTGCGCAACGCCGGCGAGCGCCAGCCATCCCGCCGCAAGCGGAGCCGCGATGAGCGCCATGCGCTGAAATCTTGTCGATGTCGCAATCATACCCGCCTCCGCAGCCATTCGCGCCGCTGACCCGGTCAAGCAACGGCCGTGCCAACCCTGAATGGCTGGGAATTAAGGGGGTAAGACCTCGAAAATTGG
>CBDICR010000007.1:0-1392500 GCA_965277425.1 Caulobacteraceae bacterium | reverse complement strand
TGAGGGAAAGGTGAAAAGCACCCCTACTAGGGGAGTGAAACAGTCCCTGAAACCGGAAGCCTACAAGCAGTCGGAGCCTCCTGGAGCAATCCATGCGTGGTGACGGCGTACCTTTTGTATAATGGGTCAGCGACTTCATGTGTCGAGCAAGCTTAAGCCGTTAGGCGTAGGCGCAGCGAAAGCGAGTCTGAATAGGGCGATTAAGTTCGATGTATGACGACCCGAAACCAGGTGATCTATCCATGAGCAGGTTGAAGGTAAGGTAACACTTACTGGAGGACCGAACCGGTGCCTGTTGAAATATGCTCGGATGACTTGTGGATAGGGGTGAAAGGCCAATCAAACCTGGACATAGCTGGTTCTCCGCGAAATCTATTTAGGTAGAGCGTCAGATGAATTCTTCGGGGGGTAGAGCACTGGATGGATGCGGGCGACGCGAGTTGTACCAATTCTAACCAAACTCCGAATACCCGAAAGAACTATCTGGCAGTCACACGGCGGGTGCTAACGTCCGTCGTGAAAAGGGAAACAACCCTAACCATCATCTAAGGCCCCCAAGTAATGGCTAAGTGGGAAACGATGTGGGATTGCTTTGACAACCAGGATGTTGGCTTAGAAGCAGCCATCATTTAAAGAAAGCGTAACAGCTCACTGGTCAAGCGATCCTGCGCGGAAAATGTAACGGGGCTCAAGCCATTCGCCGAAGGTATGGGTGTGCGTAAGCACGCGGTAGCGGAGCGTTCCGTAAGCCGATGAAGCTCGATCGTGAGGTCGGGTGGAGGTATCGGAAGTGAGAATGCTGACATGAGTAGCGACAAAGAGGGTGAGAGACCCTCTCGCCGAAAGTCCAAGGGTTCCTGCGTAAAGCTAATCTGCGCAGGGTTAGCCGGCCCCTAAGGTGAGGCCGAAAGGCGTAATCGATGGGAATCAGGTAAATATTCCTGGGCCAGTGTGAAGTGACGAATGCCGTAACTTGTCGGGGCTTACTGGATTGCTCCCGGCAGGGAAGGTGTTCCTGGAAATAACTCACACGGAGACCGTACCCGAAACCGACACAGGTGGACTGGTAGAGTATACCAAGGCGCTTGAGAGAACTATGCTGAAGGAACTCGGCAAATTGCACGCGTAACTTCGGGATAAGCGTGACTCTGTTTAGGGCAACCTTTGCAGAGTGGCACAAGCCAGGGGGTAGCGACTGTTTATCAAAAACACAGGGCTCTGCGAAGCCGCAAGGCGACGTATAGGGTCTGACGCCTGCCCGGTGCCGGAAGGTTAAAAGGAGGGGTGCAAGCTCCGAATTGAAGCCCCGGTAAACGGCGGCCGTAACTATAACGGTCCTAAGGTAGCGAAATTCCTTGTCGGGTAAGTTCCGACCTGCACGAATGGCGTAACGACTTCCCCGCTGTCTCCAGCATAGACTCAGCGAAATTGAATTCCCCGTGAAGATGCGGGGTTCCCGCGGTCAGACGGAAAGACCCTATGAACCTTTACTGCAGCTTCGCCTTGGCGTTAGCAACAACATGTGTAGGATAGGTGGGAGGCTATGAAACCGGGGCGCCAGTCTCGGTGGAGCCAACCTTGAAATACCACCCTTATTGTTGCTGGCGTCTAACCGCGGCCCGTTATCCGGGTCCGGAACATGGCGTGGCGGGCAGTTTGACTGGGGCGGTCGCCTCCCAAAGTGTAACGGAGGCGCGCGATGGTGGGCTCAGAGCGGTCGGAAATCGCTCGACGAGTGCAATGGCATAAGCCCGCCTGACTGCGAGACTGACAAGTCGAGCAGAGACGAAAGTCGGCCATAGTGATCTGGTGGTTCTGCGTGGAAGGGCCATCACTCAACGAATAAAAGGTACTCTAGGGATAACAGGCTGATTTTGCCCAAGCGTCCATAGCGACGGCAAAGTTTGGCACCTCGATGTCGGCTCATCACATCCTGGGGGTGGAGCAGCTCCCAAGGGTTCGGCTGTTCGCCGATTAAAGTGGTACGTGAGCTGGGTTCAGAACGTCGTGAGACAGTTTGGTCCCTATCTGCCGTGGGTGTACGAAGCTTGAGAGGATCTGTCCCTAGTACGAGAGGACCGGGATGGACATACCTCTGGTGGACCTGTCGTGGCGCCAGCCGCGCAGCAGGGTAGCTAAGTATGGAAAAGATAACCGCTGAAAGCATCTAAGCGGGAAACTTGCCTCAAAACAAGGCTTCGCCGAGAGCCGTGATAGACCATCACGTTGATAGGCCAGGTGTGGAAGTGCCGTGAGGCATGCAGCTTACTGGTACTAATCGCTCGATCGGCTTGATCGTTCTTCAGCAAAACTCATGAAACGCTTTGATGTGTTTCGCCAGATTTTGATGTCTTCTATCCATCCTTTTTGTCGACCTGGTGGCTTTGCCGGAAGGTCCCCACCCGATCCCATTCCGAACTCGGTCGTTAAGCCTTCCTGGGCCGATGGTACTTCGTCTCAAGGCGCGGGAGAGTAGGTCGCCGCCAGGTCTACAAAGAGGATGTGCCGGAGCATCGGCCAGCAAAGGTGCGCAGCGCTTTTGCGCCCGGCCGTGCGACCGCTGGATGTTCGTTCAGACCCTTCATCACGACCTCTATTCGCCGGCCCTTATCCGCTGGCCGCCAAGTTCGACGCGGGGTGGAGCAGCCCGGTAGCTCGTCAGGCTCATAACCTGAAGGTCATAGGTTCAAATCCTATCCCCGCACCCAAGAAAAGCCCGCCAAGTCATTGACTTGGCGGGCTTGGTCATAGTTCGCAGGCAATGGCGGCCCTGTTTGGCCATCCCTGGCGTTGCGGCGGGCTTCGCCTTTGAAGGCTTTCGGCCATGGACATCGAAGACGTCGTCCGCGACTTGTCGATCGAGGGCGGTGGACTGCCGAGAGCGTCCATGCAGTGGGCGCTGGACAACTGGGACGCGGCCGAACCGCGCTTCATCGAATTGCTGGACCGCTGCGGAGCCGGCATCGATCGCAGCGAACAGACCAAGCGCGGGGGCAATGCCCGTTCACTAGGCGCTCAGTCTATTTGTTACGGCGTCCACTGCGCCATCCAGTCGGCCAAGGCCTGCGGGGTCATGTGGCGGGCGTCGGCGAGGGCGGCGATGTGGCCGGCGTCGATCAGCCGGTCGCTGACGGGATCGACGATCAGCACGCTCGGCACGCCGTCCAGCCGCTGGGTTATGCCGTAATGGGCCGGAATCTGCAGATTCTTGTCGAAGCGGCCGACATCGACCGTCACCACCTCATAGTGGGCCTCGATGAAGGCCTTCAATGCCGGCTCGTCCATCGCGCCCGCCAGGATGCGGCAGTCGGCGCACCAGTCGCCGCCCAGGTCGATGAGCAGCAGCTTGTGCTGAGCGCGCGCACGCGCCTTTGCGGCCGCGACCGCCGCATTGGCGTCGGCGCGTTCGTCGTAGGGATAGGGCAGGGGCGTCTTCAACTGGGCGAAGCTCGCAATGGCCATATGCGGCGCGGGCGCGGCGCCGGCCATTCCGGCCATCAGGGCGATAGCGGCCACGGCGGCGAGGCGTTTTGTCATTTCCGGCGGCTCCATGACCCCCGCGTTTTGACTCGTGCGCGGGCTGGCCGCTTGTCCTATACGCCGGGACGATCAAGCCCGCGAGGATCAGACCCATGGCCGAGGCCTTCATCTGCGACGCCGTCCGCACCCCCATCGGCCGCTATGGCGGCGCGCTGGCGCACACGCGGCCGGACGACCTGGCCGCCCATGTCATCAAGGCGCTGATGGAGCGCAATCCGGGCCTCGACCGCGACGGCCTGGACGAGGTCATTCTCGGCTGCGCCAACCAGGCCGGCGAAGACAACCGCAACGTCGCGCGCATGGCGGCGCTGCTGGCCGGCCTGCCGGAGCGGACGCCGGGCGCGACCATCAACCGGCTCTGCGCCTCGGGACTGGACGCGGTCGGCACGGCGGCCCGCGCCATCCGCGCCGGCGAGGCGGCGCTGATCGTCGCCGGCGGGGTGGAGTCCATGAGCCGCGCGCCCTTCGTCATGGGCAAGGCCGATGCCGCCTTCTCCCGCAACGCCGAGATCTTCGACACCACCATCGGCTGGCGCTTCGTCAACCCGGCGCTGAAGGCCCGCTATGGGACCGAGGCCATGCCGGAGACCGGCGAGAACGTCGCCGCCGAACACCAGATCAGCCGCGAGGACCAGGACGCCTTCGCCTTCCGCAGCCAGCAGCGCGCCGGCGCGGCCATCGCCTCGGGCTTCTTCGCCGAGGAGATCGTCGCGGTCGAGGCCAAGGACGCCCGCGGCAAGCCGGCGGCTTTCGCGGTCGATGAACACCCGCGCCCCGACACCACGCTCGACGGCCTGGCCAGGCTGCGCACGCCCTTCCGCGAGCCCGGCACGGTCACCGCCGGCAACGCCTCGGGCGTCAATGACGGCGCGGCCGCCATGGTCCTGGCCTCGGAAGCGGCGGCCAAGGCCAATGGGCTGACGCCCCGCGCGCGCGTCCTGGGCATGGCCACCGCCGGCGTCGCGCCGCGGGTCATGGGCATAGGCCCGGTGCCGGCGACCGAGAAACTGATGGCGCGACTGGGCTGGAAGATCGGCGATTTCGACGTCATCGAACTGAACGAGGCCTTCGCCAGCCAGGCCCTGGCGGTCTTGCGGGGCTTGGGGCTAGCCGACGACGCCGAGCACGTGAACCCCAACGGCGGCGCCATCGCGCTCGGCCACCCGCTGGGCATGAGCGGCGCCCGGCTGGCCATGACCGCCCTGCACGAACTCGAACGCCGCGGCGGCAAGCGCGCGCTCGCCACCCTCTGCGTCGGCGTCGGCCAGGGCGTGGCCCTGGCGATCGAGCGGGTGTGATACCCTGGGTTCTGCTCGACACCGCCGAGGTTCCGGACGGCGAAGGCGTACTGCGCCTCATGCGGCGCGGCGCGGAATTCTCTATCCTGTCGGGCGCCAACGAGCTGATGAACAGCCGGCAGGGCGGCTCGGAGACCGCGCTCGCCACCCTGGCGCTGGCGCGGGCCGGAACTCGTCCGGACGCCCAGATCCTCATCGGCGGGCTCGGCATGGGGTTCACCCTGCGCGCCGCCCTCGCCGAGCTTGGCCCGGAGGCGCGGGTGACAGTCGCCGAACTCGTACCGGCCGTCCTGACCTGGGCGCGCGGGCCGCTGGCCGAGATTTTCGAAGGCAGCCTGACGGACCCCAGGCTCGCGCTGCATGAGGGCGACGTCGCGGGCCTCATCGGGGCTTCCCGGTCCGCCTACGACGCCATCCTTCTGGATGTCGACAACGGCCCGGGCGGCATAGGGCGCGCGGCCAACGACCGCCTCTATTCCATGGCCGGCCTACAGGCGGTGCGAACGGCGCTGCGGCCGGGCGGGGTGCTGGCGGTGTGGTCGGCGGGAGCGAACGCGGACTTTGCCCGGCGGCTGGGCCGATGCGGCTATGCCGTCGAAGAGGCGCCGGTTCGCGCCAACCAAAAGGGCCGGGGCGCGCGGCATGTCATCTGGATCGCCTCGGCGGCTGCAGCCGAACCGGTGCGTCAAGCACAGCCGAAAAGCCGCAAAGGGGTCAGGTCCCAGCGGTAAAGCTGGATCTCGTCGAGGTCGTCTCGGCCTCGTGGCGTCAGCCTCACCCGCGCCATGCCTCATCTCTCGCCGGCGCGCGCCAACCGCTCCCTGCCGCGACGCCTGATGTCTTCCACATCGAACGGAAGGCCTTGTCCACTGTCAACGCCGTCCCGCCACAGATGGCGAAGCTCCTCCAGAGCGGCATCACGGGCTTGACGTGCATTTCGCCAAGTTCTGAGCGCGTCGCGGACGACTTCGCTGACGGAGGCATATTCGCCTGCCTCGATCGCCCGACGGATGTCAGCCGCCAACTCCGGCGTCAGCGCGATGCTCAGCTTTTCGACGACAGCCATAGCAGGCTCCACGTCACGGTCGTACAGACCGTGCCACAAAGCGTTGGAAACGTCATGCGCCTGTCAGCGCGCCCTCAAGAACAGCCCCACCGTCAACGCGATCCCGATCAAGATCACCAGCACCCGAAGCACCGTCTCGTTGACGCGCTTGAGCATCATGCCGCCGAGATAGCCGCCGCCGATGGCGCCGGCGGCGACCACCGCGACTCGCGTCCAGTCCAGCTTGGTGGTGAAGACGAAGACCACGACGGCCGAGGCGTTCATAACGCTGGCCAGCATGTTCTTGGTCGCGCCGGCCTTGCGCACCGCCATGCCGGCGATGGTCAGGCCGGCCAGCATCAGAAAGCCGATGCCGCCGCCGAAATAGCCGCCATAGATGGAGATGCCGAACTGGATCAGCGCCGTGGGAAGCCGGCCCAAGGGCTTGGCGTTTTCCTTCGGCTTGCGGATGAAGCTGCCCCAGCCGAAGACGCCGGTTGCGAAGAGCACAAGCCAAGGCACCAGGCGGGCGAAGAACGAAGCCGGCGTGGCCAGCAGCAGCCAAGCGCCCAGGGCGCCGCCGACCAGGCTGATCGCCATCAGAGCCTTGAAGGAGAGGCCGCCGGCGCCCGAGACGCTGTCGCGCCCGACCAGGCCGGTGGTCACTTGGCCGGGGAAGAGGGCGATGGTCGAGGTGATATTGGCCGTGCGCGCGTCCAGCCCCGTGAGCATCAGGGCCGGCAGGGTGATGAACGAGCCGCCGCCGGCCAGGGCGTTCTGGGTCCCGGCCCAGAAGGCGGCGACGAAAAGGACGGCGAGCATGAGCATGCGCGCTCATAGAAGGAATTGGGGACACATACCAGTTTGCGCGGCCTTGCCAGTGGCCCCGGCCGGCGCCTTCGGCGGACGCTCAACGGGCATGGGCGCGAGCCGGCGGCCGGTGCTCCGCTCCAGCGCCTTGACCCACGCCGCCGCGCCCAACGGCCGCCCGGTCGAGGAGGCCAGACGCAGCCGTCGCCGCGCCTCTTCCGCTACGTCGGTCTCGAAGAACCGGTCGATGTCGGGGCCTAGCCGCTCGGCCAGCGGCCCCGGCGTGAGCAGGGCGTCGTCCCGGCCCTCCAGATGCGCGCGGACGCTGGACCATGGCCAGTCGATCGCGCGCCCGACGATGCCGGCGCGCACAGGGTTCAACCCGACATAGCGGGCGCATTGGCGCAGATAGGCCTCATCCATGGGGAAGGAGGCGAAACGGCCCTGCCACAGATAGCCGGTCCAGCCTTCGCGCCGATTGACCGCGCGGGTGTAGCGCACATGCGTCGCGCCGACCGCCTCGGCCAGCGCCGCGGGCCGCTCCGGGTTTGCGACGATGTGGACGTGGTTCGGCATCAGGCAATAGGCCCAGACCTCGACACCGACCTCGGCGAAGGTCTCGGCGGCGATGGCGTGGTAGAGCCGATAGTCTTGTTCGCCGAAGAAGGTCGTCTGGCGCCGATTCCCGCGTTGGGTTACATGGTGCGGCGTCCCCTCAACTACCACACGCGCGATCCGCCCCATGACCCGCTCTCCTTGTCGGCAATGGAAGATCCATGTTCCTATTTTGTTCCGCTGGAGTCAAGCGCGAGCGGGTTGGCGCGGGTGGAAATAGGTGTGTGTCCCCCGGTTGTGGTTGCGCTAGTGGGCCATTGCCATGACCGGAATCGAAGCTTCGACCTCTCCCCCTCCCTTGCCGCGCTGGTTCGGACCTAGAGCCAGCCCAGATGACCCGGCCGTCTCGGCCCTGATCGCCCGCGTCGCGCGAGGGGCCGGATGGGCAGACATTGGCGGTGGGTTCAACCTAAATGTGCGGATAGACGCTGAGCCGCCGGTTGTCCTCCGGGTTCACAGGCCCTGGGTCCGCCGCGGGCGGGTCGCGGGACTGCGGCGCTTGCGGGAGCGGCTCCAGCGGACACAAGTCCGCGTCGCTCGGCCGATTCCGATTTCCGGCTGCGACCTCCTGAGGGGCGCTGATCGTTGGGCTGAGCTTGAGGAGTTCATCGATCACGTGCAGCCACGCGCGGACGAGGACTCCTACGTCCGCCTATTCGAGGAGCTCGGACGCGTTCACGCTGCGCTCAAAGCAGTCTGGGAGCCAAGTCCGCCCGAACCCCTCGACGACCACAGAACCTTCGGCCAACTGCGTTACTCGGTCGGCTTCACACGCCGCAGGCTCGGACCCCGCAGCGAGCCGGTCGTGCATCGGATGCGCCAATTGACTGGCGAGCTCTCCAAGCTCCGGAAGGAGGTCGAACTGCCATGCGCTCCGATTCATGGGGACTACAAATTGGGCAACACGGGAGAACTGTCAGACGGCTCATTGGTCGTCTTCGACCTGGATTTCGCGAGGGTCAGGGAGCGACTGTACGACATCGCGGGCAGCCTGCACCATGCCGCACCGAGCGGCGAATTGCTCGAGCCGCGACGACTGCTCGACGCCTACGAAAGCACGGCTCCGGAACCGCTGACTCGCGACGAGCACCGTTGGCTCCCCGGGGCAGTAGCCCTTATACCCTTGCACTGGGCTGCCACCGCAGGGCTCATGAGCGACGGCATCCAGGAGGCCGAGAGCGCAATGACCGCCGCCGAGGCTTGGTGGTCGCGCCGGGCTGAACTCTCGTCGTAATCCGGCGGCCGCGCTGAAACCGAAACCGGGGACACCTACCGTTTTCGCGTCGCGCGCGCGGCGAGCGGCATGGGCCGTAGAACACCGGCCGCGGGAGGGGTCAGCGTCTCCAACGGCCGACGCGGGCGTTGCCGCCGGCAGTCCCGCCGCTAAACCGGTGAGTGTCCCCAGTTACAGTTACAGCCGCTCGACGATAGTCACGTTGGAGAGGCCGCCGCCTTCGCACATGGTCTGCAGGCCGTAGCGCTTGTTGCGGTCCTTCAGCGCATAGACCAGCGTGGTCATCAGCTTGGTTCCCGAGGCGCCCAGCGGGTGGCCGAGGGCGATGGCGCCGCCATTGACGTTCAGCCGGTCCGGATCGGCGTTCAGTGTCTTCATCCAGGCCGTCGGCACCGAGGCGAAGGCCTCGTTGACCTCATAGAGGTCGATGTCGTCCAGCTTCATGCCGGCCTTCTTCAGGGCGCGCTCGGTGCCGGGGATGGGCGCTTCCAGCATGATCACCGGATCGCCGCCGACCACGGTCATATGGTGGATGCGCGCCATGGGCTCGATGCCGAGGGTCTTCAGGCCCGCTTCGTTGACGATCATGACGCCCGAGGCGCCGTCGCAGATCTGGCTGGAGGTCGCCGCGGTAATCGCACCGCCTTCCTGCAATAGCTTGACGCCCTTGACCCCGTCCAGGGTCACATCGAAGCGGATGCCTTCATCGATGGTATGCAACTCGGTCTTGCCGTCGGCGGTGGTGACCTCAACGGCGACGATCTCGTCCTTGAAGCGGCCGCCTTGGGTCGCCGCAATGGCGCGCTGATGGCTCTTGAAGCCGAACTCGTCGAGCTGATCCTTGGTCAGGCCGTACTTCTTGGCCATCATCTCGGCGCCCATGAACTGGCTGAACTGGATATTGGGATAGCGATCCTCCATGCGGGGACTCTTCGGCACGCCGAAGCCCTCCTTGGCGGCCAGGCTGACCGAAAGACCCATGGGCACGCGGCTCATGGACTCGACGCCCGAGGCGATGACGATATCCATCGCGCCCGACATCACCGCTTGGGCGGCGAAGTGCAGCGCCTGTTGCGACGAGCCGCACTGGCGGTCGACCGAGGTCCCCGGCACGCTTTCCGGCAGCTTGGAGGCCAGGATGGCGTTGCGCGCCACATTGGTGGCCTGCTGGCCGACCTGCATGACGCAGCCCATGACCACGTCGTCGACCAGGGCCGGATCGGCGCCCGAGCGGTCGATCAGGCTGTCGATCACCTGCCCGGCGAGGTCGGCGGGGTGCACGCCGGAGAGCCGGCCTCCCTTGCGGCCGCCAGCGGTGCGCGCGGCGGCGACGATATAGGCTTCGGCCATGGGGACCTCCATTTCAAGATTGGCGGTCAGCTTAGTCCCGGGGCCGAGCCTGGCGCAATCATGCCGCAGCGGCAGCATCCTGAAGGAATTTCAGCAGCACCCGCTCGCTGTTGCGTCCCGTCGGCGGCAGCACGCCGCGGGCATAGGCCTCGGGCACGGCGGGGTGGATGTAGCAGGCGCGGCAGACGGCGGGCGTGTTGCCGAGCCGGGCGGCCACCGCCTTGACGCAGGCCGCAATGGCGCGTTTCGCCGCCGTCTCGCTGCCGGCCGGCGCCTCGTCGGCCAGCATTTCCAGCGCCGCCAGCGTGCCGGCCCAGGTGCGGAAGTCCTTGGCGGTGAACGCCGCGCCCATGGCCGCGTGCAGATAGTCGTTGACGTCGGCGGACTCCACCGGCCGCCGCTCGCCGGCCTCGTCGACGAACTGGAACAGGCGCTGGCCACGCAACTCCTGGCAGGAGCGCACCAGCCGCGCCAGGCGCCGGTCTTGGAAGGCGGTCCGATGCTGTTTGCCGCTCTTGCCACGGAATTCGAAGACGGCCCCGACGCTGGAAATCTGGACGTGGCGATTTTGCATCGTGGTCAGGCCGAAGCTCTTGTTGGCGCGGGCGTATTCGTCATTGCCGACCCGGATCAGGGTCAGTTCGAGCAGGCGGACGACCGCCGCCAGCACCCGCTCGCGCACCAGGCCATGTTTGGCGAGGTCGGCGTCCACCTGGCGGCGCAATTTCGGCAGCGCCCGGCCGAAGGCGCTCATGTGCTCGTACTTGCTCTGGTCGCGCACCACCCGCCAATCGGGGTGGTAGCGGTACTGTTTGCGCTTGCGCTGGTCGCGGCCGGTCGCCTGGATATGGCCGAGGGGGTCAGGGCAGATCCAGACCTCCGTCCAGGCCGGTGGGATGACCAGCTTGGCGATCCGGTCCAGGGTCTTGGGATCGCGCACCGCCTTGCCGGCCGCGTCGCGGTATTTGAACCTGCCTTTGGCCGCCACGACGCGGCTCAGACCCGGGTCGTGATCGTTGACATAGGTCAGGCCGGCGCTCTCGGCGACGGCGGGATTTTCGGAGCCGTCTGTGGCCATGGCCAAGCGCCAACGCACCCGCATCCGGCGCGGTTCCGTTTTCATGGCTTAGCTTGCCGTCAACCGAGACCGCACTACCTTTCAAGTCATGTTCAAGGCGCGCACCCAGATCGACGTCCACAACAATCGCGCCTCGATCGAGCGCATCAGCAAGCTGTCCGACAACCTGATCGGCGTCGGGCCGGTCGGGATCGGGCTCGACGGCATGCTGGCCTGGATCCCCGGCGTCGGCGAACTCTACAGCATCGGGGCCGGCGCGGCGCTGATCGCCGAGGGCTATCGCGCGCGGGTCCCGCCGGTGGTGCTGGCCCAGGCGGCGGCGCTGGTCTCGATCCGCACCCTCTCCAACGTCTTTCCGGTCTTCGGCGGGGTCTTCGTCGACTTCTTCCGCGGCCACCGCATGGCGGCCAAGATGCTGGTCAAGGCGATCGACGAGACCGTCTATATCGAAGGCGAAAACAACCCCGCCGATCCGCATTACGCCCAGACCCTGGCCCGCATCCGCTCGGGCCAAGAGCGGCGGCGGGTGGTCTTCCTGGGATAGATCGCAAGACATCCGCTCTTCCTTCGCCGGCGTAGAACAGCCGGGAATGGAGATTTCGCGGTGAAACGATACCTGATCGCCTATCTTGTCATGTTGGTGCTGTTTCCAGTGCTCGACGGCGTCTGGTTCGTCAGCGTGGCCGGGCGGCTCTACAAGGCGGATATCGGCCAACTCATCTATCCCAGCTTCAGGATCGCCCCGGCGCTGATCTTCTACGCCCTCTATTCGGCGGGGGTCCTGGTTTTCGTCGTCGCGCCGGGGCTCGCCCGCCCGGACTGGCCGCGCACGCTCCTGCTGGCGGCGTTGTTCGGCGTGGTCGCCTACAGCGCCTACGACCTGACCAACCTGGCGACGCTGAAAGGCTTCACGCTCAGGATCGGCCTGCTGGACATGGCCTGGGGCGCGACCGCGACCGCCATTACAGCCAGTTTCAGCCGTCTCGCCGCCCAGACATGGGGCTAGCCGCCCCGTCGAGCGCCGCGTTCAGGCCGCTGACGCAAGCCTCCAGCGATCGGCCCGCTGTATCGACGACGATGCGGTCGCCTGACCAGGGATGATAGTCGCGCGCCTGGACCGCGGCCCAGGTCGGCGGCGTGTGACCGGGGATATCGGCGATGCGGGTCTCCACGCGTCGGCGGTGTTCGGCCGGGTCGGAACAGACCACCTCGACCTCGACCCAGGCCGTCCCGGCTGCTTCGGCGACCGCGCGCCAGGCCTCGCGCGTGATTGCGATCGGATTGACGGTGTCGGCGATCACGGTCAGGCCGAGCCGCAGGTTCTCCGCCGCCTGGGCATAGGCGATGCGATAGCCCAAATCCCCCTCGGTCAGGGCGTTCGCGCGGATCAGGGGCTGCTCTATGGTATCGACGCGCAGATAGGCCGCGCCCCGGCCGCGCGCCACCTCGCGGGCGATGGAGGTTTTGCCCACCCCCGGCAGGCCGGCGAAGATGATCAGCACCTGCGTCTCCGTTCAGGCGGGCGCCGCCGAGCCCCACTCGTTCCAGCCGGCCCAGTGCGGCGTTTTGGGCAGGTACATGGTCTGACAGGTCTCCACCTGGAACCCCGCCGCTGCGATCGCCGCCGCGACCGGCCGCGTCAGATGGCAACCGCCGGCGATCGCCGTCCAGACCGGCTCGATGCGTCGCTGCCATTTCGCCACATCGCCGTCCGGCGCGAGGCCGTGTTCGCAGAACAGCAGCCGCCCGTCCGGCTTGAGCACCCGCCTGGCCTCGGCCAGGGCCGCCGCGGGGTCCTGCACCGAGCAGAGGGTGAAGGTGCAGACCACCGTGTCGAAGGATGCGGTTTCGTAGGGCAAGGCTTCGGCACGCCCCGCGATGATCTCCACGTCCAGACCCGAAACGGAGGCGGCGCCCAGGGCCCTGCGGCGCAGCGGCTCGGACGGCTCGACGGCCATGACCACCTTGACCTTGGCCGGGTCGTAGAAGGGCAGGTTGAGCCCGCTGCCCATGCCCAGTTCGAGCACCCGGCCGCTTGCGCCCGGCACGATCTTGGCCCGCTGATGCGCGATCGGGCTGGCCGAACAGACGCAGTTCAAGAGCCAGGGGACGACATAGCGATCATAGAGCCGGACCATGGCGCAGCTTAGTCTCGTCCGCCGCAACGGGCCATAGGCGGTTAGGCTTGCAACAAATCTGGTTTACAGGCGACCCCCACCTGGGCTTGTTGTCGCCGCGACAGTCAGCGGCCCGTTTCGGTGGCCGCCCGGGAGGCCTGATGACGAAGCGTAGCCATTATCTTTTCACCAGCGAATCCGTGTCCGAAGGCCATCCGGACAAGGTGGCGGACCGCATCTCCGACGAGGTGGTGGACGCCTTCCTGGCCGCCGATCCCTATGCGCGGGTGGCCTGCGAGACCATGGTGACCACCAACCGGATTATC
Organism: Caulobacteraceae bacterium; assembly: GCA_965277425.1. Lineage (GTDB taxonomy): Bacteria > Pseudomonadota > Alphaproteobacteria > Caulobacterales > Caulobacteraceae > Poindextera. The sequence continues at coordinate 1,379,087 of CBDICR010000007.1, read as the reverse complement.
CTGGCGGGCGAGGTGAGGGGGCCGGATGGCGTCATCGCCGGCCTGGAGGACAAGGTCCGGGGCGCGGTGAAGGCCATCGGCTACGAGCAGGACGGCTTCGATTGGCGCAAGGCCTCTTACGAATGCCACCTGCATGCGCAGTCGGCCGATATCGCCATGGGCGTCGACGCCGCGGGCAACAAGGACGAGGGCGCCGGCGACCAGGGCATCATGTTCGGCTATGCCACCAACGAGACGCCGGAACTCATGCCGGCCACCCTGCAATATTCCCATAACATCCTGAAGACCCTGGCCGGCGTGCGCCATTCCGGCGAGCAGCCGGGTCTGGAGCCCGACGCCAAGAGCCAGGTGACGCTGGAATACGAGAACGGCAAGCCGGTGCGGGCCGCCTCCATCGTGCTCTCGACCCAGCACCGCGAGGGCCTCAGCCCCGCTGACGTGGCCGAGATCGTCCGCCCCTACATCCTCACGGTCTTTCCGGACGGCTTCGTCACCGACGAGACCGAATGGCACGTCAATCCGACCGGCAATTTCGTCATCGGCGGGCCGGACGGCGACTGCGGCCTGACCGGGCGCAAGATCATCGTCGATACCTACGGCGGCGCGGCGCCGCACGGCGGCGGCGCCTTTTCCGGCAAGGACCCCACCAAGGTCGACCGCTCGGCGGCCTATGCCTGCCGCTATCTGGCCAAGAACGTGGTGGCCGCCGGCCTGGCCGAGAAATGCACCATCCAGGTCGGTTACGCGATCGGCGTCGCGCGGCCGCTCAGCTTCTATGTCGACCTGCACGGCAAGGCCGAGATCGATCCCGCCAGGCTGGAAAAGGCCCTGCCGGAGATGATCGGCGGCGCGACGCCGCGGGCCATCCGCGAACACCTGAAACTGAACCGCCCCATCTACGCCCGCACAACGGCCTACGGCCACTTCGGCCGCACGCCGGACGCGGACGGCGGCTTTTCCTGGGAAAAGACCGACCTGGTCGAGGCGCTGCGCGGACTGGTCTGATCCTTATCCGCGGGAGAGAAAAGTCCGGCCTCAGTGATGATGTGGTCCATGGGTATGTCGTGGTCTTGTGGATGGATGGTTTCCATCCGTCCTAGCTCGAACCCCACGCCCCAGGTCTCGGGCCGGTGCGGGAGGGCGGCCAGGGTGCGGTCGTAGAAGCCGCCGCCATAGCCCAGCCGGTAGCCGCGGTCGTCGAAGCCGACCAGCGGGATCAGCAAGATCGCCGGATGCACCGGCGGCCCGTCCGCCGGGTGCGGAATGTCCCAGACGCCCTTGGCCATCGCGGTTTGCGGGGTCCAGCGGCGGAATTCCAGCGGATGGCGCGGCCGGACCACCACCGGCAGCGCCACCTCGCCGCCGAGCGCGATGATCCGGCGCATCAATGGCAGGATGTTGAACTCGCGGCGAAACGGCCAGTAGACGCCGACGACGCCGGGGTTGGCGGGCGTGAAGCGGGCCGACAGCACCCTGGCGATTGCGGCGCTGGCCGCGCGGCGCGCGGCGGCCGGCATGGCCAGGCGCGCGGCGATCAGCCGTTCGCGCTCGCTTTTGCGCCAGGCGGCGAGGGTCTCCGCGGCAAGCGACACTAGATCCTCCACCGTAAGGGGAGGGTCAAGCTACGACAGCCCGACGATGCGGCCGTCCGCCGCCACGCCGATCGTCTCGGCCGCGGGCCGGCGCGGCAGGCCCGGCATGGTCATGATGTCTCCGCAGATGGCCACGACGAACTCGGCGCCGGCCGAGAGGCGCACCTCGCGGATGGGCAGGACGTGGCCGGTCGGCGCGCCGTGCAGCGCCGGATCGGTCGAGTTGGAATACTGGGTCTTGGCGATGCAGACGGGCAGATGGCCGAAACCCTGCGCCTGAAGTTCGGCCAGCCGGTCGGCGGCGGCCTTGGAGGCGACCACCTCGCCGGCGCGATAGATCTGGAAGGCGATGGTCTCGATCTTCTGCAAAAGCGGCATGTCGTCTGGGTAAAGGGTGTGGAAATTCGCCTCCGCCTTGCCGATCGCGGCGATGACGGCCCGGGCGAGGTCCTCGGCGCCGGCGCCGCCCTCGGCCCAGTGACGGCAGACGACGGCCTGAACGCCCAGGGCGGCGCAGCCGGCGATCACCGCCTCCTGTTCGGCCGGCGTATCGGCGGTGAAGTGGTTGATCGCCACGATGGGCGGCACGCCGAACTTGCGGATGTTTTCGATATGCCGCTGCAGATTGGCCATGCCGCGGGTCACGGCCGCCACGTTTTCGCGGCCCAGCCGGCTGCGTTTGACCCCGCCGTGAAACTTCAGCGCGCGGACGGTCGCCACCAACACCGCCAGGTCGGGCGACAGGCCGGCCTTGCGGCATTTGATGTCGAAGAACTTCTCCGCGCCCAGATCGGCGCCGAAGCCGGCCTCGGTGACCACATAGTCGCCGAGCTTCAACCCCAGCCGCGTGGCCAGCGCCGAGTTGCAGCCGTGGGCGATGTTGGCGAACGGCCCGCCGTGCACCAGGACCGGATTGTTCTCCAGCGTCTGCACCAGGTTGGGTTTGATCGCGTCTTTCAGCACCGCCGCCATCGCGCCGGCGGCGTTCAGGTCAGCCGCGCGCACGGGCCTGCGCTCGCGGGTCTGGCCGACGACGATGTTGGCCAGCCGCCGCCCCAGGTCTGCCAGCGAACTGGCCAGGCAGAGGATCGCCATCACCTCGGAAGCGACGGTGATGTCGAAACCGTCCTGGCGCGGAAAGCCGTTCGCGGGTCCGCCAAGCGACGAGACGATCTCGCGCAACGCCCGATCGTTCATGTCCAGGCAGCGCCGCCAGGTGACGCGGCGCGTGTCGATGTCCAGCCCATTGCCCCAATGGATGTGGTTGTCGATCATCGCTGCCAGCAGATTATTCGCAATTCCAACAGCGTGGAAGTCTCCGGTAAAGTGAAGATTGAGCTCGTCCATGGGGACGACCTGGGCTTGGCCGCCGCCGGCCGCGCCGCCCTTCTGGCCGAAACAGGGACCGAGACTGGGCTCGCGCAGGCAGATCACCGTCTTTTCGCCGAGACGGTTGAGCGCATCGCCAAGACCGACCGTGGTGGTGGTCTTGCCCTCGCCGGCCGGGGTCGGGTTGATCGCGGTGACCAGGATCAGCTTGCCGTCGCGGGGCCGGGCGAGTTGGGCGGCGACGAAGCCCATGTCGAGCTTGGCCTTGTAGCGGCCATAGGGCTCGACCGCCTCGGCGGGGATGTCGAGCCGGTCGGCGATCGACTGGATCGGTTTCAGGGCGGCGGCGCTGGCGATCTCCCAGTCGGTCTTCGGTGGGGCCGGGGCAGGGGAATCGTTCATCAACGCGCGGCTCCGTTTGTTAGGACAAAGGATTACCGGTCGAGCGCCGTTGGGCAACCGGCGATGCGATCGGCGTCAAGATAAAGAATTTCTTACGCTTCCAGGTACGGCGCGGCCTGTTGTCGAAAGGCGAGGGATATGCAAGGATATCCCCTTCAGCCAGGAGCCATCGCATGCCACGTGCGACTGTCGGACGATGGGGCAAGACTCTTGCCATCCGCGTGCCCGCGGAAGTCGCCAGGGCGACCGGGCTAAGTGATGGCGAGCAGGTCGAAGTCGAGGCCCGTGAAGACGATATTCTGATTCATCGCGCCTCTGCCCAAGCCTTCGCGCTCGCGGACGCGCACGCCGCCGCCGATGAGATCGCCGCAGAGGCCAAACGCCACTCCCTAGGCGGAGTCAGTCTTCGCGACCTGTTGGACGAGGGCCGGCGCGGATGAGCCTTGTGCTCGACGCCTCGATGGCGATCGCCTGGCTTTTCGACGATGAAAACACCGAGGCCGCGCACGCCGTGATGAGACGTGTCGCGGCGGAGGGCGCGATCACGCCGTCATTGTGGCGACTGGAGGTGGCGAACGTGCTGCGCAACGCGGTCCGGCGTGGGCGATGCGACGAATCCTACGCCGACCGCTCGCTGCAAAGGCTGAGCCGCCTGACGATCGCGCTCGATGTCGAGACGGATGCCCATGCCTGGGGCGAGACCCGAAGACTTTCACGCGACGAGAACTTGACGGTCTATGACGCCGCCTATCTGGAACTGGCCGTGCGTCGCCGACAACCTCTGGCGTCGTGCGACTCAGCGCTGGTCGCCGCGGCGCGACGCCGAGGCGTCGAGGTTCTGACCGTCTAGGCCGTTGGATGATTACGCCGCGCGGGCGAAGGCCGCGGCTCTGAGGGTGTCGGCTTCGCGATAGATGGCGGCGGCGGCCTCGCTTGGCATGACGTCCGCCTCGCAGAGATCTCCGCCGGCCAGGATGACCTGCAGGGCCGCGCGCGCCCGGCTGACCCGGCTCTTGATGGTGCCGACGGCGGTCTGGCAGATCTCGGCCGCCTCTTCGTAGGACATGCCGGCCGCGCCGATTAGGATCAGCGCCTCGCGCTGTTCGTCCGACAGCATCGTCATCGCCCGCCGCACGTCGGCGACTTCGAGCGTCGCGCAGGGATTGTCCGCCGCGATGAGGGTGCGCTCGGCCACTTCCGGATCCAGCGGCTGCGAGCGCCAGGAGCGGCGCTTGTCGGAAAGGAACTGGTTGCGCACGATCATGAAGGTCCAGGCCTTCAGATTGGTGCCAGGGACGAAGCCGCCGCGCCCGCGCCAGGCCTTCAGCATCGCTTCCTGAGCCAGATCGTCAGCCTGAGCCCTGTCGCCGGTCAGCGAACGGGCGAAGGCCCGCATCTGCGGCAGCAAGGCGACCAGGTCGGATTGGAACTGAGCATCGGGATCGGCTTTGGCGAGCATTCGGCGGTCCTTTACAAACTGGCTTGGCAACATCAACGCTCAGCTTGCCGGTTGGCTCCGTCGGCGCGCGAAAGGAACGCTCGTCGCCGGCCGACGTTCGGCTAAGCTTGGCGTTTGGCCCATGGGGGGAAGCTCTTTGAATTTGCGCGCGCCCAAGCTTGATGAGCGGGGACAGATCCTCGCCTCCGCACGACAGCTGAAGATGGCCCGCTCGGCTCACGCCTATGTTCGCGGCAATACCGAGAAATTCTACCAATGGCTGGGCGGCGCGTCCGACCACGATCTGCCGCAGGGCCCGCACGTCTGGATCTGCGGCGATTGTCATCTGGGCAATCTTGGCCCCGTGGCCAACGCCAAGGGCAAGGTCGGCATCCAGATTCGCGACCTCGACCAGACCGTGATCGGCAATCCTGCCCACGACCTGATCCGTCTCAGCCTATCGCTGGCCACGGCGGCCAGGGGGTCGGACCTGCCCGGCGTCACCACCGCCAAGATGCTGGAAGAAATCATGGCCGGCTACCAGGCTGCGCTGACCGGGGAGGGCGACGAGGACGAAGATCGCAAGCCCAGGTCCGTGCGCCTGTTGCTCCAGCGCGCGCTTGGCCGGCGATGGCGGCATCTGGCCGAGGAGCGCATCCAGGACGTGCGCCCTGAAATCCCGCTGGGGCGGAAGTTTTGGAAGCTCGAGGCGGACGAGCGCGACGAGATCGCCGCGCTCTTCAAACAGGAAACCATCCGGCGGATGGTCACCGGCCTGCGGCAACGCGACGACGACGATCCGATCGAGGTGCTGGATGCCGCCTATTGGATGAAGGGCTGCAGTTCGCTCGGCCGCCTGCGCTACGCGGTGCTCTTACAGGTGGGCAAGGCGAGCAGCGCCGGACTGGACTCCTATTGCCTGGTCGACATCAAGGAGGCGGTCAAGGCCGCCGCGCCGCGCGCGCCTGATGCGAAGATGCCGCGCAACAACGCCGAGCGGGTGGTGGCGGGCGCCCGCGCGCTGTCGCCCCACCTTGGGCGGCGCATGCGGGCGGCGTCCCTGGGCGGTCGCCAGGTGGTGCTGCGTGAACTGATGCCGCAGGACCTGAAGCTGGAGATCGACCAGCTTACGCATCAGGAGGCCATGCTCGCCGCCCGTTATCTCGCCGGCGTCGTCGGCCGCGCCCACGGCCGCCAGATGGACGAGGCGACGAAGACCCGGTGGAGCGACGAGCTTGGCCGTCGCTGGCCCAAGAGCCTTGACGCCCCGTTCTGGCTCTGGGGCGGCCTCGTCGATCTGATCTCGATCAATGAGGCCGCCTATCTGGAGCATTGCCGGCGTTACGCCCTGGAGGCGACGCGCTAACGCTCGCGTTGCAAGAGCGCGCGCTTGCGCTCGACGCCCCAGCGATAGCCGGAAAGGCCGCCGTCGCTGCGCACCACGCGGTGGCAGGGGATGACCACCGCCGTGGGATTGGCCGCGCAGGCCCGGGCCACGGCGCGCACCGATTTGGGCGCGCCGATCCGCGCGGCGATGTCGGCATAGCTGGCGGTCGCGCCCCTGGGGATGTCGCGCAGCGCCCGCCAGACCCGTTCCTGAAACGCTGTGCCCCGGATGTCGAGCGGCAGGTCGCCCGAGTCCGCGGCGCCCTCGACCCTTCCGACCACGCGGGCGACCAGGGCCTCGAATGCCGCGTCCGCCCCGATCAGTTCGGCCTTGGGGAAGCGGTCCTGCAAGGCCCGCACGAGCGCATCCGGATCCTCGCCGAACTGGATGGCGCAGACGCCCTTTTCCGTGGCGGCGACCAGGATGGCGCCCAGCGATGTCTGGCCGACGGCAAAGCGAATCTCAGCACTCGCGCCGCCCTTTTGATAGGCGCTGGGCTTCATGCCCAACCGGTGGTTGGAGACGGCGTAGAAGCGGCCGTTGGAGCCGAACCCGGCGCCATAGATGGCCTCGGTGACGCTGGCGCCGTCGTCCAGTTCGCCGCGCAGCCGCTCGGCCCGATGGGCCTCGCCATAGGCCTTGGGCGTGACGCCGGTCAGGGCCTTGAACACGCGATGGAAGTGAAAGCGGCTCAAACCCGCCGCCTGGGCCAGCGCCTCGAGGCTGGGCAGCTCTTCGCTGGCGGCGATCAGGGCGCAGGCCCTGGCCACCGCCTCGGCATGGCGCTCGGCGATCGAGGCCTGGTCCGGATGACACCGCTTGCAGGCGCGCAGGCCCGCGGCCTGCGCCGTCGCCGCGTCGGCGAAGAACCGCACATTGACCCGCAGCGGCCGGCGCGACGGGCAGGAGGGCCGGCAATAGACCCCGGTGGTCATCACGCCATAGACAAAGGTCCCGTCGGCGGCCGCGTCGTGATCCAGCACGGCGGCCCACAGGGCGTCTTGGCCGGGAGCGAGGGTTTGATGCGGCATGGCGGTCATGGCTGGCGTCTCCAAGAGGTGGGCGCGGGCGGCGCCCTTCGCCAGCCTGGATAGCCGCGCGCTGCATAACCGGCGCTCCGGCCCTTGCTTTCAAACTCGGCCGGCCAGGATATCATGATCGCCGCCGTCCCGAAGGAGGCTGGTCATGCTGAAGCTTGCCCTTACCGTCGCGTCGGTTCTGGCCCTGGCCGCGTCGAGCGCCGTGGCGCAGCCGGGCAATGCCGCCGACCCGATTGTCATCAGGATGAAGCCGGGGACCGACAGCGTCCGGCTCGTCGGCGTGCTGCGGCCAGGCGTGGCCTGCTGCACCTACGCCTTCAAGGCGCGCGCCGGCCAGACGCTGATCTGGAGCCTCACCGGCGCGGCGACCCGCCAGGTCATCGGCTATCCTGACGGCCGCATGGACGGCCCCGGCCTGCCCAACCCGCTGCCGCTGCCGGCCAGCGGCGCCTACAGCTTCGCCGTCAGCCCCGACCTGATGGCCGACGGCGCCTATGGCCGGTTTGTGCTGAAGATCAGGATTCCGCCCCTTAAAAATCCACACCCGTAGGGGGAGGATCAAGACCCTATTGCTTCGGTTGAGAGTCTCAGGCTCTCATGATCGGCGATAACAATGGGGAGGCCGCCATGCCCGACGGCTCGATGACCAGCGCCGACGCCGACCGCGCCCGTAAGGCGCGCGAGACGGCCTATTCGACGCCGCTGAACCGGTTCCATCCCGCCGACGCGGCGCTCTTCCGCAACGACACGCTCTGGCCCTGGTTCGAGCGGCTGCGCGCCGAGGACCCGGTCCACTACACGGCCGAGAGCGAGTATGGCCCCTACTGGTCGGTGACCAAGGGCCGCGACATCATCGCGGTGGATTCCAACCACGGCGTCTTTTCCTCCGACTCCGAACTGGGCGGCATCGCCGTCAACGACGGAACCCAGCCGCGCGAGCAGGCGAGCTTCATCTCGCTGGATCCGCCCATGCACGACGAGCAGCGCCGGGTGGTCGCGCCGATGTTCTCAACCGCCTCGATGGCGGCGCTGGAGCCGGTGATCCGCGAGCGGGCGGCGAAGATCCTCGACGAACTGCCGCGCGGCGAGACCTTCGACTTCGTCGACAAGGTCGCCGTCGAGCTGACCAGCCAGATGCTGGCCACCCTGTTCGACTATCCGTTCGAGGACCGGCGCAAGCTGCCGCGCTGCTCCGACCTGATCCTGGCCTCGCCGGAGCCCGGCGGCGTCGTCGAGAGCGAGGAGGCGCGCCAGGTCGAGCTGTTCCAGATCCTCACCCCCTTCATCGGCCTGTGGAACGAACGGCTGGCTTCAGCCCCGCGCAACGACCTGTTGTCGATGCTGGCGCACGGCGCGGCCACCTTCCGGACCGAGCCCGAAGCCTATCTGGGCAATGTCATCCTTTTGATCGTGGCCGGCAGCGACACCACCCGCCACTCGATCACCGGCGGGCTTCTGGCGCTGAACCAGAACCCGGACGAATACGCCAAGCTGCGCGCCAATCCGGGCCTGATCGAGAGCATGGTGCCGGAGATCATCCGTTATCAGAGCCCGGTCGCCCACATGCGCCGCACCGCGCTCGCCGACGCCGAACTGGGCGGCAAGAGCATAAAAAAGGGCGAGAAGGTGATCATGTGGTACGTCTCGGGCAACCGCGACCTCGACATGCTCGACCGCCCCGACGCTTTCATCATCGACCGCGAGCGGCCGCGCCAGCATGTTGGCTTCGGCTTCGGCATCCACCGCTGCGTCGGCAACCGCCTGGCCGAGATGCAGCTCAGGGTCATGTGGGAGGAGATCCTGGCCCGCTTCCCGATGATCGAAGTGGTGGGCGAGCCCAGGCGGATGAACTCCAACTTCGTCAAGGGCTACGAGGCCATGCCGGTGCGTATCCCCGCCTGAGCCTTCAGAGCTCGATGGCGCGCAGCCGCAGGGCGTTGGCGATCACGCTCACCGAGGACAGCGCCATGGCCGCCGCGGCGATGGCTGGCGACAGCAAGAGCCCGAACGCCGGATAGAGCACCCCGGCCGCGATCGGCACGCCGGCGGCGTTGTAGATGAAGGCGAAGGCCAGGTTCTGGCGGATATTGCGCATGACCGCGCGCGACAGCCGGCGCGCCCGCACCAGGCCGCCGAGATCGCCTTGCAGCAGGGTGAGGGCGGCGCTTTCGATCGCCACGTCGGCGCCGGCGCCCATGGCCACGCCGACGTCGGCCGCGGCCAGGGCCGGGGCGTCGTTGACCCCGTCGCCGGCCATGGCCACGATCCGACCCTCGCGGCGCAGCCTTTCCACCACCTCGGCCTTGCCGTCGGGCGGGACCTCGGCCTCGACCTCGCCGATCCCGAGGCGCGCGGCGACCGCCACGGCGGTGGTCCGGTTGTCGCCGGTCAGCATCACCAGGCGCACGCCCTCGGCGCGAAGAGCGCGCACCGCCTCCAGGGCGCTCGGCTTGATCGGATCGGCGATGGCCAGGACGCCGGCGGCCTTGCCGTCTATGGCGATGAAGACGGCGGTGGCGCCGTCCGCACGTAAGGCGTCGGCGGCCTGGGCGAGGGACGACGTATCAACGCCGTGTTTGCTCATGAACCGGCCGTTTCCCAGCCGCACGGCGAGGCCGTCCACATCGCCCGCCACGCCGCCGCCGGCGGAGGCGGCGAAGCCGGTCGCTTCCGTGAGCCTGATCCCACGCTCTTTGGCGGCCCGCACGAGCGCCTCGGCGAGCGGGTGTTCGCTCGACCGCTCGAGGCTCGCGCCCAGGCGCAGCAGTTCGGTTTCTGCAAATCCGTCCGCCGCGTGGATGGCGCTGACCTCGGGCCGGCCCTCAGTCAAGGTGCCGGTCTTGTCCACCACCAGGGTATCGATACTCCCGAAGCGCTCCAGCGCCTCGGCGTTCCTGATCAGGACGCCGGCCTGGGCGCCGCGCCCGACGCCGACCATGATCGAGATGGGCGTGGCCAGGCCGAGCGCGCAGGGGCAGGCGATGATCAGCACCGAAACCGCCGCCAGCAGGCCATGGCTGAAGCGCGGCTCCGGCCCAAAAAGCGCCCAGGCCGCGAAGGCGATGGCCGCGGCGATGAGCACCGCCGGCACGAACCAGCCGGAGACCTGGTCCGCCAGGCGCTGGACCGGCGCGCGGCTGCGCTGGGCCTGGGCGACCCTCTGCGCGATGCGGGCGAGCAGGGTGTCGGCGCCGACCTTTTCGGCGCGCATGACGAAGGCGCCGGTCCGGCTCATCGAGCCGGCGACAAGCCTGTCGCCCGGCGCCTTGTCGACCGGCATGGATTCGCCGGTGACTAGGGACTCGTCCACCGCCGCGGCGCCGTCGACTAGGTCTCCGTCGACGGGGATTGTCTCGCCGGGCCGCACCCGCAGGCGGTCGCCGACCAGGACTTGGCCGAGGCTGACATCTTCGTCGGTCCCGTCGGCGCGCAGGCGTCGCGCGGTCTTCGGCGCCAGGTCGAGCAGGGCGCGCAGGGCGCCCGAGGTCTGCTCGCGGGCGCGAAGCTCGAGCACCTGGCCCAAGAGGACCAGCACGGTGACGACCGCCGCGGCCTCGAAATAGATCGGCGCGCCGCCGTCGGCCTGGCGGACGGCGGCCGGGAAGAGGCCGGGTGCGAGCAGGGCCGTGACGCTATAGGCATAGGAGACGCCGACGCCCATGGCGATCAGGCTGAACATGTTGAGCCGACGCGTGACCAGCGAGCGCCAGCCGCGCTCGAAAAACGGCCAGCCGGCCCAGAGCACCACTGGCGTGGCGAGCGCGAACTGGACCCAGTCCGAGGTCCGGTCAGCCAGCATGAAGGCGTGGCCGAACAGGTGGCGGCCCATCTCCAGCCCGAACACCGGCGCGGTCAGCACCAGCCCGATCCAGAAGCGGCGTGTCATGTCGATGAGCTCGGGATTGACTCTGGTCTCGGCCGTGACCGTCTCCGGCTCCAGCGCCATGCCGCAGATCGGACAGGCGCCCGGCCCCGCCTGGCGGATCTGCGGATGCATCGGGCAGGTATAGATCGCGCCCTCCGCCGCGGGTGCGGCCGGCGTCGTCGTCGGCGGCGAGAGATAGCGTTCGGGATCGGCGACGAACTTGGCGCGACAGCCGCCGCCGCAGAAGGCGTAGTCGCGCCCATCGTGGCGGGCCCGGTGGGGCGAGGCCCGCGCCTCCACCCTCATGCCGCAGACCGGATCGACGAGCTGGGCCGCCGCGTCGTCGGCGGAAACGGTGCGGTGGTCGGCGTGGTCTGACATCGGAGCCTCTTGGGAGCCCCTGGAGGTATACCCTATGGGGGCATATTGCAAATACCCCACCGGGGTGTAAGCTCCGCGGCGACCTCAGGGAGCCAATCCATGAAGCGGGACGACAAACCCAGGCTGATCAACCGGCTGAACCGCATCGAGGGCCAGGTTCGCGGCATCGCGCGGATGGTCGATGACGAGCGCTATTGCATCGATATCCTGACCCAGCTTCAGGCGGCGCGCGCGGCGCTCGTCCGTGTCGAAACCGAACTCCTGAAGGGCCATCTCGGCCACTGCATCGAAAGCGCCATCGTCAGCGGCGACGCTGGCGAACAGCGCCAGAAGGCCGCCGAACTGATCGAGCTGCTGCAAAGGGCGGCGAAATGACGGAGCGGCGGGCCTGATCGGGCCGGCGGCTAAGCCTTTAAGACGGGTTGAATCCTAAAGTTTGGCGGCGGCCAGGATCGGGCCGCCGTCGGCGGTCTGGACCAGGATGGCGCTCTTCAGGCCGGGCGCCGCGCCGCCGGGCAGCGGAAAGCGGCGCGCGGCGCCGAACCAGCCGCCGAGGCGCACAAGCTGACGCACGATATCGCGGTGAGCCAGGGTCTTGCCGCCGTTCTCGCCGCGCCGGATGGCGACCATCTGCACGCGCGGATCGTAGCGCACCAGCCAGACGTCCGCGCCCCGGGCCGGAGCGGAGCCGGCGGCGACCGTGACAGAGCCCGCCTCGATCGCCAGGGACGCGCCGGCCGGGGCGCCGGCCGCGCGGATGGCGGCGTCAAGTTCGCGCCGGTCGGCGCCGACCATGTCGCGGCGCCCATTGATCACCATCTGCGGCGTGGCGACGTTGGCGCGGCCGAGGCCCCGCTGATAGGCGAACTGGCGCGCGGTGAACTGCGGGCTGGCGAAGGTGTCCTTCCAGCCGAGCTTGTCCCAATAGGTGACCGCGAAGCTGAGCGCCAAGACGTCCGGCCGATCGGCGATGGCGTTGAGGTTGGCGTCCGCCGGCGGGCAGGACGAGCAGCCCTGGCTCTGAAAGAGTTCGACGACCACCGGCTGCGCCGTGGCCGCGGCCGCGGGCGCCAAGACGAGCGCGGCGGCGAGCAGGGCGAGGATGGATCTTCCGATCGACATGGCCTCAGCCTTGGGCGCCGGGGCGCCGGTTCGTCAAGTCGGCAAGGTTTGAGACGGGGCGCGTGAGCTCCCGCTTCGCGATGACCGGGGCATGTTTGCAACCTAAACCGCTTGGCCGGGTTTTTAATCGACGGGGCCTAGCGTTTGATCATCGAATGCATGCCCCGTCCCGAGGAACGGAAAATGACCAACCTTATTAAATCGGCGGCGCTTGGCCTGACCATGCTGGCCTTCGCCGGCGGTTCGGCCTTCGCCCAGGGCATGATGAGCAGCGACAGCAGCATGGGCAGCCAGAAAATGTCGGCTTCCGACATGAAGGCCATGAAGAAATGTCAGGGCATGTCGCACGACATGATGATGAAAAGCAGCAAGTGCACGAAGATGATGAAGATGCACCCCGACATGATGAACAACAACGGGGCGATGAGCCAGTAGCCTTTGCGGCTGCATTGAGATGGGTTCGGCCGGCGCGCCTATCGGCGGACCGGCCGTTTTCATGAGCTGTTCGAGGTCCGGCCGGGAGCCTGACTCGGGCTTGAGCGAGCCTCCGCGCGGTTTTACGCTTCACACTGGAGCGCGTGTCCGCTAACACCCCGCGCTCCCACCTGCGTGGAACGCCGTCGTAGCTCAGTGGTAGAGCGCATCCTTGGTAAGGCTGAGGTCGACAGTTCAATCCTGTCCGACGGCACCATTCCACCATCGTCCCGACACCGACGGACCTGTTGAACGGGGCATGGACGATCGCGCCAAACCGCCGAAGACACCCAAGCCGCCCGCCGGCCGCGAGGCGCGGCTGGCCAAGGCGCTGAAGGCGAATCTCAAACGCCGCAAGGCGCCCAAGCTCGCCAAGAGCGCGCCTGACTCCAGCTAGATAGCGCCCCGCTTGCGCACCGGTTGGCGTGCTATAGAAGCGGGCTCGAACGAGCCGCTCGCGAGACTGCAGGCGCGAGCCCGAAAAGGGGCGTCATGGACCGTATCGCGATCACCGGCGGGGCTCGGCTGGAGGGCGAAATCGCCATCAGCGGCGCGAAAAATTCCGCGATCAAGCTGATGACCGCCAGCCTCTTGACCGACGATGTGCTGCGACTCACCAACATGCCCCGGCTGGCCGATACCCGCTTCCTGGCCCAGCTGCTGCGTCGCCTCGGCGTCGATGTCGACGAGCGCGACGGCCCGGCTGGCCCCGAGACGGTGCTGCATGCGCCCGAGGTGACCAGCGCCTTTGCGCCCTATGACCTGGTGCGCCAGATGCGCGCCTCGTTCAACGTCCTGGGCCCGCTGCTGGCGCGCACCGGCCACGCCAAGGTCAGCCTGCCCGGCGGCTGCGCCATCGGGGCCAGGCCCGTCGACCTGCACCTGAAGGCGCTGGAGGCGCTCGGCGCGCACATCGACCTGCACGAAGGCTATGTCTACGCCCAGGCGCCGCGCGGCCTGAAGGGCGCGGAGATCGACTTTCCGCTGTCGACGGTCGGCGCGACCGAGCACGCCATGCTGGCCGCCGTGCTGGCCGACGGTGTCACGGTGCTGAGGAACGCCGCCCGCGAGCCGGAGCTTGAGGACCTGGCCCTTTGCCTGAACGCCATGGGCGCGCGTGTGGAAGGGGCGGGGACGGCGACCGTCACCATCACCGGCGTCTCCAAGCTGCACGGCGCGACCTATGCGGTGATGCCGGACCGGATCGAGACCGGCACCTACGCGGTGGCGGCGGCCATGGCCGGCGGCGAGGTGAGGCTGACCCATACGCGCGGCGATTTCATCCAGTCCCTGCTCGACCGCATCGAGCAGGCCGGCGCCGAAATCATCCACGCCAACGACGGCGTGACCATAAAGCGCAACGGCGCGCGCCTGCGGGCGGTCGACATCGAGACCGACCCCTATCCAGGCCTCGCCACCGACGTCCAGGCCCAGTTCATGGCGCTGATGACCATGGCGGACGGCGAGAGCGTCATCCGCGAGACGATTTTCGAAAACCGCTTCATGCACGTTTCCGAACTGGCCCGTCTGGGCGCCGACATCACCGTCCAGGGCGGCGAAGCCAGGGTGCGCGGCGTCGAGGCGCTCGAGGGCGCCCAGGTCATGGCCACCGACCTGCGCGCCTCGGTCAGCCTGGTGATCGCCGGCCTGGCGGCGCGCGGCGAGACGGTGGTCAACCGCGTCTATCACCTGGATCGCGGCTTCGAGCGGCTCGAGGAGAAGCTCGGCGCCTGCGGCGCGCAGGTCCGGCGGCTGCGTGACGGCGCGGACTGAAGGCGACACGCCCATGCCCGACACGCCCGCGCCGCTCAGACTGCTCGCCGAGGACGCCGAGGACCTGGCCGTGATCTCGGCCGCCCTGCAGGACGCGATCGGCCAGATCGGCGACATCGCCTATGAAGCGGCCGGACGGCGGCTGACGCTGGTGCTCAACCGCTTCCGCTGGGAGACCGAGGCGCCGGACGCCGAACGGGTGCGCGCGGCCCTGCAGTTCGGCTCGGTCATCGCCGTCAAGGCGCGCAATCTGAAGCGCGACCAGCCGGACGCCATCGTCGAGCTGCTGGCGGTCGATTTCGAGCCGGGCGAGTCACCTGGCGGCGGTGTCCTGCTGCGCTTCGCCGGCGGCGGCGACCTCCATCTCGACGTCGAGTGCATCGACGCCGCCATGGCCGACCTCTCCGACCCCTGGCCGACCAAACACGCGCCGGCGCACGAGGAGTGATGACTGGCCGCCTTGGCCACTTTGCCAAGGGGGTGAGGGTTCGCACTGCTGAGTCCTTTGTCGTGCTTACGCCAGCTGTCGATGACTTCGATCTCGCCAAACGATACCTCGCCGAACCCAGAACCGTGTTGCGGGCCGGCGATGCGCTTCATCTGGCGATCGCTGTTCATCATGGCGCGGAAGCGATCTACAGCCTCGACAAAACGCTGTTGCGGGCAGGACGGATGATGGGACTTCCGGTCAATGTTGGGATTTGACCAGCAACTCAGGATTGGCCGCAAGCGGCATATGCGGAGGCTGTCAGGACCGCTCGTCCAGCGTCACCAGTTGCTCGCGAACCCGATCCGGGTCCTGCTCGATCAGGCTGAGATAGGCCAGGATCGCGCTGTCGGGCTGTGAACGACCCTGTTCGAGATCGCGCAGCCGCCCGACGCTGAAATGATAGGCGCGGGCGAATTTGGGCTGGCTCAAGCCTGTCTTCGAGCGGGCGCGTCTGACCAGGCGCGCCATCACCATCCGCTCCAATTCGTCATCCGTCAGCGGGGGATTGTCGGGATCGGACATCGCGCCGGTTTCGATGTCGTTTTCCGTCAGGGCGTCCAGCCTCGCGCGCTCCTTGTCGGTCAGGGCGGGCAGGTTGGCGGGATCGAGGGTGAACTTAACGATGGCCATAGTTGCGGCGCTCCTTGGCGTTTGACGGGCGGGCCGAGATGAGGCGGCGCGCCTCGCCACGGCTTGTGTAGACGACAGTGAACAGCCGCCCGTCGATCAAGCCGACAGTCTTGCGGCGCTGTTCTCCGTCGGCGAGGTTGGCGGCGTCGTAGTCCAGGGCCTCCGGATCGAGATAGACCCCCGCCGCATAGGCGAACCGGACGCCATGTTTCGTCACATTGCTCTCGGCCTTCGCGTCGTCCCATTCGAATGACGGCGGTTCAGCCATGCGCTAAGCATACGGGATATCCGTAGTCTTGGCAAGGCGCGAGCGCCCAATGTCGCAACGTGTCAGCCGCGCCAATGCGCTTCGGATGCACAAAAGGCTTGAGTCCGCGCGCCAAGCCCGCATCTAGACGCCATGCGCCGCTTCAACGCCCAGGACCCAGGCTTCGACGCCGATTTCGCGGCCTTTCTCGATGAGCCGCGCGGCTCGCCGGCCGAGGTCGACGCCGCCGTCGCCGAGATCATCGAGCGGGTGAAGGTCGAGGGCCTGCGCGCCCTGCTCGACTATGCCCGGCGCTTCGACGGCGTCGACCTCGACGAGGACTCCATCCACGTCACGCCGCGGGAGATCGAGGCCGGCGCCGCTGAATGCCGGCCTGAGGTGCGCGAGGCCATCGCCTTCGCCGCGGGGCGCATCCGCGCCTATCACGAGCGCCAGCAGCCGGCGGACGCCCGGTTCACCGACGAGGCCGGGGTCGAACTCGGCTGGCGCTGGACGGCGCTGGAGGCGGTCGGCGTCTATGTACCGGGCGGCCGCGCCGCCTATCCGTCCACTGTGCTGATGAACGCCGTGCCGGCCAAGGTGGCGGGCGTCGAGCGCATCGCCATGGTCACGCCGCCGGGGCGGCTGGAGCCGGCGGTGCTGGCGGCGGCCAAGGAGGCCGGGGTCAGCGAGATCTGGCGCGTCGGCGGCGCCCAGGCCTGCGCGGCGCTGGCCTACGGCGCCGGCCCGATCGCGCCCGTCGACAAGATCGTCGGGCCCGGCAACGCCTATGTCACCGCCGCCAAGCGCCGGCTCTACGGCGTTGTCGGCATCGACGCCCTGGCCGGCCCGTCCGAGATCGTGGTGGTGGCCGACGGTCAGAACGATCCCGACTGGATCGCCGCCGACCTTCTGTCTCAGGCCGAGCACGACCCCGACGCCCAATCGATCCTGATCACCGACGACACCGGCTTCGCGGACCGCGTCGAGGCGGCCATCCAGAGCCAGTTGTCGACCCTGGCGACGGCTGAGACCGCCAGCGCCTCCTGGCGCGACCACGGGGCGGTGGTGATCGTCGGGCTCGATCGCGCCGCGGCCCTGGTCAACCAGATCGCCCCCGAGCACGTCGAACTGGCGCTGGCCGATCCCGAGCCGCTCGCCGCCCGCATCCGCCACGCCGGGGCGATCTTCCTCGGCCGCCATGCGCCGGAGGCGATCGGCGACTACGTGGCCGGCTCCAACCACGTGCTGCCGACCAGTCGCGCGGCGCGGTTTTCGTCCGGCCTTTCGGTCTTCGACTTCATCAAGCGCACCTCGATCATCAAGTGCGATGCGGCCGCCTTCGCCCGGCTGGCGCCCGCGACGGCGGCGTTGGCGCAGGCCGAGGGCCTGCCCGCCCATGCCCGATCGGCAACGGTCCGGCTCAATCGGCGGCCTTGAGGCGCGCCCGGGATGACGAAGCAGGCTGTCTTGCCCTAAAGCAGTGTCAGTCCAGAGGAATCCGATCTTGGCGATGATCACACCAAGATCCTCACCCGTAGGGGGAGGGGGGCCGCGTGCAACGCGGTGGAGGGGGTGCGATGCCGGCCGCCCCCGCTTCAGGTCGAGTCCAGAGCAGAGCCTTCAGCGCCGAGACGCGGCGGACCCCCTCCACCATCCTTCGGATGGTCCCCCTCCTCCTAGGGGGGAGGATCGCGGTCGATGACCGACGACCGATCCAGGCAGCGGCTGCAAAGCGTGGTCCTCGACGAGGCGTCGCTGGCCTCGGTCTCGCGCGACCAGGAGCATGAGCGCCAGGTCGCCATTTTCGATCTCCTGGAGGCCAACTATTTCGAGCCCGCCGGAGCGAATGGCGGTCCCTACGCCCTGACCATCGCGCTGATCGACAACCGCCTGGCGCTCGACATCGCCGGGCCGGACTACGAGCACCGGCACCTCTTATCGCTTTCGCCCTTCCGCAGCCTGATCAAGGACTATTTCCTGGTCTGCGAGAGCTATTACGACGCCATCCGCAACGCCACGCCGGCCCAGATCGAGGCCCTCGACATGGGCCGCCGCAGCCTGCACGACGAGGGCTCGGCCCTGCTGCGCTCGAGGCTGGAGGGCAAGGTCGAGACCGACCTCGACACCGCTAGGCGCCTGTTCACCCTGGTTTGCGCTCTGCATTGGCGAGGCTAGGTGGTGGCTGATCTGCGGCTTCCCGGCGCGGTGCTGTTCGCCTGTAATCTGAACCGTGTCCGCTCGCCCATGGCCGAGGGGCTGATGAAGTTGATCTACGGCACCCAGGCTTATTTCGACAGTTGCGGCCTGACGCCGACCGGCGAACTCGACCCTTTCGCCGTCGCCGTGATGGAGGAGATCGGCGCGGACTTAAGCCGCCACCACGCCAAAAGCTTCGACGACCTGGACGCCGGCGCCTTCGACCTGGTGATCTCGCTGACGCCCGAGGCGCAGCACCGGGCGGTGGAGATGACGCGGGGCGCCGCGGTCGAGATCGACTATTGGCCGACCTTCGATCCGACCCTGGCGAGCGGGTCGCGCGAGGCGGTTCTGGACGCCTATCGCGGCGTTCGCGACGCCCTGCGCGCCCGCATCCTGGAGCGTTTCGGCAAGCCATCGACCTTTGGCGGCTGAATGCGGTATACTGGAGCACAAAGCACGGCTCGCGCACCGGACTGGCCGGCGCGGGCCGTCTTATTATAGACCGTCGAGTCAGAGAGGCCGTATGGCGAAAGAAGAACTGCTGGAGTTTCCGGGCACGGTGAGCGAGCTCCTGCCCAACGCGACCTTCCGCGTAAAGCTCGACAACGAGCATGAAATCATCGCACATACCGCCGGCAAGATGCGCAAGAACCGCATCCGGGTTCTGGCCGGCGACAAGGTTCTGGTCGAAATGACGCCGTACGATCTGACCAAGGGCCGCATTACCTACCGGTTCAAATAGCTGACCCATCGACCCCCGCTCGTCCTGGCGAGCGCCAGTCCCAGGCGCTTGGCTCTGCTCCGCCAGATCGGCGTCGAGCCCGACCAGATCGACCCCTCCGACATCGACGAGACGCCGCTCAAGGACGAAACCCCGCGCCTCGCCGCCACGCGGCTGGCGCGCGCGAAGGCCGAGACCGCGCGCGAGCGTCGCCCCGAGGCCTTCATCCTCGCCGCCGATACGATCGTCGCCGTCGGCCGCCGCGTGCTGGGCAAGGCGGCGGACGAGGCCGAGGCGCGACGGTTCCTGTCCCTGATTTCGGGACGCGCCCATCGGGTGCTGAGCGCCGTCTGCTTGATCGCGCCGGACGGCCGCGCGGGCGCGCGGCTGAGCGAGAGCCGGCTGATCTTCAAACGGCTGACGGCGGCCGAGATCGCCGCCTATCTCGCCAGCGACGAGTGGCGCGACAAGGCCGGCGCCTACGCGATCCAGGGGCGGGCAGGGGCCTTCGTGGCCGGCCTTTCCGGCTCCTATTCCGGCGTGGTCGGCCTGCCCCTCTATGAAACCGCATGCCTGCTCGAAGGGTTGGGCTATCGTCGATGACCACGCTGTGTCCCATCTGCAAACGCCCCGCCGAGCCGAAGTTCCGGCCCTTCTGCTCGAAGCGATGCGCTGACGTCGATCTTTCCCGCTGGTTCACCGGCGCCTACGCCATTGCGGGCGCGCCAGCCGAAGACGAAGAGGACTCTCCGCGCGCCGAGGAGGACTAGGCGCGGTTCGCTGGACAGGTTCGGGGGGCTCCCTTATAGACGGCGCTCCCGCGACTTCCTTGATAAATCGAGGCCGCCGGCCCCATGGGCCTGGGTAGCTCAGTTGGTAGAGCAGCGGACTGAAAATCCGCGTGTCGGTGGTTCGAATCCGCCCCCAGGCACCATCCGCCTTCGCCGCTGCGGATCTGGCCGCGCTCCGGCGCCGTCCAGCGCCAAGTCGAATCTGCGCAAAACCTCGGCGCTGCCGCCAAGCCAGGCGGCGTTATCACATAACAGTCTATATTGCAGCGCAGCATAGACTTCGACTCGTTGAGAGAAAATATCGAACAGCTTCAACAGTGAAGCGCTTGTGCAGCGCAATATAAATGCCGATCAGTTCATTTTTGGGTCGTCCACTAGGCTTTCTTCGCCCTTGACGATGCAAAAAGGGGTTGCCAAAGGACGCCTGCCGCAAGTCTAACATCGCGGTAACACTTCCGGGCCGGTGGGGTCGGAGAGCTACCGCAAACGTTTCGACGGATGTGGACGGCGAGACTGAAGTCCGATCGGCTTCGATTTGATTTCAGCTGAGATTTTCGATGAGGGGCGCGCTTCCGCGCGACGACCCTTAAGGTCCTAACGCGTTAGACCAAGCAGGAATTGGCGACAGATGCCCGACAACAAACTGAAGACCCCCATCATCGCCCTGATCGGCGCCCTGGCGCTGATGGTGAGCGCGCCGGCCTTCGCCCAGACGGCGGCGCCGGCGGACTCCGCCGCGGCCGCCGCTTCCACGGCGCCGGCGGACTCCTCGGCGTCCGCCGCGGCGCCCGCCGATTCATCGTCTGGAGCCGCGGAACAGTCGGCGTCGTCCTCGAAGGGGGCCGGCACGCTCAACGCCTTCACGATGTTCATCAACGCGACCTGGCCGGTGAAGACCGTGATCATCGGGTTGTTCCTGTGTTCGGCCCTGTCCTGGATGACCTTGATCATCAAGATCATCGAGTTCTCCAGCCTGAACCGGGAGTCGGACAAGTTCCTCGAAGCCTTCCGCACCGCCCGTTCGATTCCCGACATCAACCGCATCGCCACGGCGGAAGAATATGAGGGCAACCCGATGGCCGACATGGCCGCGGCGGCCTCCTCGGAAGTCGAGCTTTCGCGTCAGGCCGGCCTCAGCGTCACCGGCGAGCATGCGGACTCCGTCGTCGCCCGTGCGGGTTCGGCGGTAACCGCGGTCCAGGCCTCGCTGGCCAAGCGGATGTCGGGCGGCATGGCCTTCCTGGCCTCGCTCGGATCGAACGCGCCGTTCGTCGGCCTGTTCGGCACGGTCTACGGGATCATGGTTTCGTTCATCAACATCACCAACAGCGGCACCACCAACCTGGCGGCGGTCGCCCCGGGTATCGCCGAAGCCTTGCTGGCGACCGGCTTCGGCCTGTTCGCGGCCATCCCGGCGGTGGTGTTCTATAACTACTTCCAGACCCGCATCTCCAGCTATGGGACTCGTGCGGAAGGCTTTGTCGCCGAGCTGATGAACGCCATCTCGCGGCAGCTCGACAAGGGGGCCTAACGCCCATGGCCGCCAAACTCTCTGGTTCAGGGGGCGATAAGTACAATATCGAGCAGAACCACGACATCAACGTCACCCCCTTCGTCGATGTCATGCTCGTCCTCCTCATCATCTTTATGGTGTGCGCGCCGCTCGCGATTCCTTCGGTCCAGGTCGATCTGCCCCGCGCGGTCGCCCAGCAATCGAAGAACCCGCCCAAGCCGGTCTACATAACCATTGAAAAGAATGGGAATCTGCACATCGGCGACAGCCCGACCACGCTGGACGATATGGGCCTCGATCTTAAGGACGCCATCGGAAAGCGCGATCCGACCCGCGAACGCATCTTCATCCGCGCCGACAAGGAAACCATCTACGGCGACTTTATGGGCGTCATGAACAAGCTTCAGGACAACGGTTTCTACAGTGTGGCGCTGATCGGTCTCGATCAACGCGGTCAAAGCGGCAATAGTTAGGGCTGGCGGACGTATATGGCTGACGAACAGCAACCCCCCGCGCGTCACTACGACCCGCTGACCTCCGAGCGACGGCCCGGCAAGCGCAACAATAGCGCCTTCGTCGTGGCGATCGTGGCCGCGGTCGTCTTTCACGGCCTGTTGGTTTTCTACCTGTACCGGGCGAAGTTCGAGGCGAAGTTCCAGGACTTCACCGAGCAGGCCGTGAAGGTGAACATCCTCAAGCCGCCACCGCCACCGCCGCCGCCGCCCCCGCCGCCGCCGCCGCCGAAAAACGCGCCGCCGCCGCCACCGCCTCAGGTGCAGCCGCGTCCGCCGGTTCCGCCGCCGCCCGGCATTCCGCCGCCGCCGCCGCTGCCGATCCCGCCGGCGCCCGTCAAGCCGCCGCCCCCGGCGCCTCCGGCTCCGCCGCCTCCACCAGCGCACGTCGCGGTGGTCACGGGTGCGGACTTCCTGCGCCAGCCCAACGCCGACGACATGGCGGAATACTATCCGGACCGCGCCGAGCGCATGAGTATTGGCGGCAAGGCGACCGTAAAGTGCACCGTGACGAAGAGCGGCGCTCTCATGGGCTGCACCATCCTGTCCGAAGATCCACCCGATAACGGTTTTGGCCAGGCCACGCTCCAGATCACTCACCTCTGGAAAATCCGGCCGAAGAGCGTCGATGGGCAGCCGACCGAAGGCGGCGTCTTCGAAAGGACCGTGGTCTGGCGTCCGGCCCCGCCGGAATAGGGCGCATGGATCAGCGGCTAGGGCCCCAAGGCCGCGCCTTGGGTTGCTTGATCCGCGAACGCGCGGCGACTAGAGATGGCCCCCGCGCGTCACGCCGCCTTAGCTCAGTTGGTTAGAGCGCCAGATTGTGGATCTGGAGGTCCTCGGTTCGATCCCGAGAGGTGGTACCACGCAAGGCGTTGATCGCGCTCGGGTTTGCCTGGGCGCGATTCGTTCGCGGCGAGGCTCGTTACACGGGCCTTTTACACCTTTTGCAGCCGCTGATTGGGCGATCGGGCCAGGCGGGCGCCGACTAGAGCGGCAGTCTGATCGAGCAGGAGATCCCGGTGGGATCGAAGATGCGCTGCACGCTCGCGCCTCGAATTCCCTTTTCGATCAGCCTCGAGCCCAGGCCCGTCCGGCTGGGCGGCGTGACCGGCGGGCCGCCGGCCTCCGCCCAAAGGATCGCCAGCTCGCGCGAGTCTGCCGCTGCTGAAACCTCCCATGAGACCTTGACCGAGCCGGATGCGGACGAAAGCGCGCCATGCTTCAAGGCATTGGTCGCCAGCTCGTTCAACGCCAAGGCGACCGGCTGCGCGACCTGAGCCGGCAAGGTGACCGCCGGCCCTTCCACCGTAAGCCGCCCCGCGCCGATGAAGGGCGCCAGCTGGGTGCGGGCGAGATTTTCGAACTCGGCGCCGTGGCCGGCGTTGCGCAGGATGGCGGTGTTTGCATTGGCCATGGCGACCAGCCGGCCACCGAACGAAGCGCTCAAAGCCTGGACGTCTTCGCTGGCGCGGAGGGACTGTTGGAAGAGGCCGGTGACGACCGCCAAGGTGTTGTTCACCCGGTGAGCCAGCTCTCCGGCGACCAGCTTGTGGACCTCCACCATGGCGTTGCGGGCTGTGATGTCCTGCATCACGCCCACGAAGCGCAAGGCGTCTCCGTCGGCGTCACGCAGGATCGCGCCGCGATCGAAGACGTCGACATAGGCTCCCGAGGCCGCCAAGTAGCGGAATTCATCTTCCCAGGACGCCGAACCTTCCGCGACGGCGGCGGCCATGCCTTGGGTGACCCGCGCCCTGTCGTCCGGATGAATGTGCTCATGGCACCATAGAGTGCTGTCGCCGATCGCCTCCGGGCCGTAGCCGAAGGTCGACGACATCCCCTCGCTCCACCAGACCTTGTCGGTCTTTAGGTCGATGTCCCAGAGTACGTCCGATGTCGCCCCCATGATGGCTCGCAGTCGATCGAGCGCCGCGCGCTCGTGGAGCTGGGCGTCCCGGCTGGCCGTGATGTCGCGAGAGATGACGGTGATTTGCTGCAGCGGGCCTGGCAGGATCGCCACGGTGACGTCCCACCACTTCGGCGCGCCCCTGGCGGTGGGACATTCGGCCGTGAAGGTGGCGACGCCGATTCGGCCGGCGGCTTTCAAGGCCTCTTCCGCCAGTCTCTGGCCTTCGGCGGGCCATAGGGAGGGCCAATAGACGCCCTCGACAGCGGAGACGTCGTCGAACCCCATCAGGCGGACGCTATCCTCGTTTGCGAACAGGATCCGGCCCGATTGGTCGAGCACCTTCACGCAGTCAGAAGAATTCAGGGGGACCGGCGCGATCGGCTGGGGCGCGAGTCTGACTTTATCGGAGGCATATGGAATTTCACGATGTTGCATCTGAATTTCCAGGGATAAGTCCTTCCGGAGAACGGCGATCCAGAGAAAAAACCTTGGCTCGTCCCGCCCGCTGCCGCCGAGCTTTGGATCCTAGCACGGAAGTTCAGCTTGGCGCGCGCCTGAAACCTCACGGGCTACTCGGTTGGCGTTGCGCATGCGCGGCGGTCGCGAGGGGCTCAGAACTCTAGCCTTGGAGACCATTGGCCGGCCTCCAAAACTCGGCTCCGTCGCCTCGCGCAAGGCCGATCACCGCCGGGGCCAAGACCTCGTCGTCAGGTTCGAGGCCGCCAACGGGCCATTCACGAACGCGCCTATGTCGAGCACGGCCGAGCCTTCATCCCGCCTCAAGCGGCTTGAGCAATCGCGGTGGTCTGCGAGCGTCGTGGCGGGCGGAGATCTCAGATCGCGCGACGGCGGAAAATCATGTGGTAGATCAACAGCACGATCACCGCGCCGATGACGGCCACGAACATGCTGTAAAGGTTGAAGCCGGTGACGCCCGCCGCTCCGAAAAAGTGCGTAAACACGAAGCCGCCGACAAAGGCGCCGACCACGCCGAGCGCGATATCCAGGATCAGGCCTTCGCCTGTCTTGTTGATCAGTTTGCTGGCGATGAAACCGGAAATCAGCCCCAGCACGATCCAAGCTAAAATGCTCAATTCAGCCTCCACGGTTGAGCCGACCTCAAGGACGGCGCCAATAGCCAATTCCCAGCTTGGCTGTTCGTTCCGTGACGGCGCGTCCCTAGAACGCGGACTTAAGGATCGGCCGGCGCGCGCAACCGGTGGAGCAAAACCGGGAGCAAAGCGTTGCCGTGGTGCGACGCGCCCCAGCAACCGCGGATCCGCCCGCGCGGGAGGAGCCCGCGACTGCGGATCTCAGCAACCATGACTGACACGCTCCCCGACGCCTCGCCCATCCTGCCGCCTCATATCGAGCAGACCGTCCAGGCGATCGCCAACCTGCACAAGGCTCACGAGCGGCGCGCGACGCCGCTGGAGCTCTTCATCGACCGGCTGACCGCCGTCGTCTCGCGGCCCGCCTTCATCGGCGCTCTGGCGCTGACCGTCGTGACCTGGATTGCGGGAAACCTGCTGCTCCTGCGACTCGTCGGGCGCAGTTTCGACAGGCCGCCGTTTCCGTGGCTGCAGGGCGCGGGCGAGTTTGGCGCGCTGATCATCACGACCCTGATCCTCACCAGTCAGCGCCGCAAGGACGAGCTCTCCGAATTGCGCGAGCAGCTGACGCTGGAACTGGCGATCATGACCGAGCAGAAGGGCGCCAAGATGATCGCCCTCTTGGAAGAGATGCGGCGTGACAATCCGTTGTTGGTCAATCGGGTGGATACCGAGGCGGAAGAAATGTCCACGGCGGCCGACCCCGAGGCCGTGCTCGAGGCCTTCAAGGAGGCCCAAGACGCCGCGGCCGATGACGTCTTCAGCCCCGCTGCTGAAAGCGGTTCATTGGAATAGTCAGCCGGCGCGGAGCGCCTATTCGCCGGCAAGCCGATGGGAAGTGAAACCTGGCCGGGCCAGACCTTGACCCCGCAACCTCCGGCGAGATCTGCGCGGCGGCGGCAGGGCGAAACCCATCGCTGATCGAAACCCAGGCGCCTCCGGCTGAAGTTCGCCCGCGAGTCTGCACGACTGCGTGATTTGCAGGCATTTGCCGGAACCGTCCTTGTTCAAGCCGGTTAAGCTCCTAACCTGGTTTCCGGTTCGGTCTTTTGAGTTTGGCAATGACGGATGTTGTTCTAAAACTACCCATAAAATCAGTTCGGGAAGCGAATCTTTTCTCGACCTACCTCAATCGTTTCATGCAGCGGCGCTCGGCGGTGATCGAGGATTTGCCGGAGGCGGTCGACGCGCCCTATTTGATCATGCACAGCGACCCGACGTTTGATCGCGAATTGAAGGTGCTGACCTTCCAGAACCTTGGCGCCGCGCGCGCCTTTTCAACAGGTTGGGAGCAGGCCAGGGGCGCGTTGGACAGCGAGATCGCTTGAGGGCTTTCTCGGGCTCGGCTTGACCTGAGCCGCCGGTGACGCTTCGTGTCGGGCCATGACTGGCCTCAACAATGCTCGGGTGATCGTGGCTGGCGCGGGCGCCATCGGCTCGTCGATCGCGCTTGCCCTGGCGGAGACGGGCGCGCGGGTGGTGCTGGCCGACCCGGCGGCGGTGGGCGACAACGCGTCGGGGGTGGCGGCGGGTATGTTGGCTCCGGCGTTCGAGGCGGTGCTGGATGACGACTCCAGACGACATTTCCCTTTGTTCATGGCGGCGCGCGCGCTTTGGCCCGAACGCGCCGCCCGGCTCGGCGGCATCGGCTTTCGCCGGTCGGGCGCGGTCTGGATCGACCCGCCGGGCGCCGCGGGGCGGATCGATCGTCTCGCGGACGATCTCGCGGCCGTGGGCGCCGAGAGCGAGCTGTTATCGGCGGCCGCCTTGCGGACCCGCGTTCCGGGTCTGGCGGACGGCCTCGGGCCCGGCCTTTTCACCGGTGAGGACTGGCGGCTAGAGCCGCGCGCGACGCTGGCCGCTCTTCGCGGCGCGGCGCTGGGCGCCGGCGTTCGGATCGCGGCGCGATCGGTGCTCGCCTTCGAACCCGGCGCGGCGCGGTTGAACGGCGGCGAGACCGTTCCCGCCGAGCTTCTGGTGGTGGCCACGGGCGCGGCGAGTTCAGGCCTCGCGCCCGAACTCGCCGCGCTTTCGCCGGTCAAGGGCCAGATCCTGCGCTTTGCCGAAAGCCGCGCCGACGACGATCGGCCGGTCATTCGCTGCCAGGGCGGTTACGCGGTTCCCGCCCGCGACGGCCTGCGGGTCGGCGCCACCATGGAGCCTGGCCTGGCCGATCGCCAGCCGGCCGCCGCCCTGACCGCGCCGTTCGAGCGCCTGGCCGCCGCGCTCTTTCCGACCCTGGCCGGCGCGGCCTTTACGATCGAGGCGGGCGTGCGCGCAACCACGCCCGATACCCTGCCGCTCGTCGGTCCCTCGGTGCGCGAGGGCGTCTTCTTGGCCACGGGCGCGCGGCGCAACGGCTGGCTGCTCGCGCCGCTTGTCGCCCAGACGATGGCGGCGTATCTGGCGGGGCGCGATCCTGGACCCTTCGCGGGCCTGCTGGCGGCGCGCCGGTTCACGCCAAGCTGAAGGAGACGGCCTTGTCGAGTTTCTGGCTGAGCGACGAACAGGAGGCGATCCGCGATGGCGTCACGCGCGTCTGCAACGCCTATAAGGACGACTATTGGCTGAAAACCGACGACACCGGCGTCTTCCCCGAGGATTTCGTGCGCGACATGGCCGCCGGCGGCTGGCTGGGCGTCGCCATGCCGGAGAGCGTCGGCGGGGCGGGGCTGGGCCTGACCGAGGCGGCGATCGTCATGCAGACGGTCTCCCAGTCCGGCGCGGGCTTTTCCGGCGCCTCGTCGATCCACCTGAACATCTTCGGGCCCATGCCGCTGGTCAAGTTCGGCACGGACGCCCAGCGCAAGACGCTGCTGCCGCGGATCATCGCCGGCGAAGACAAGATGTGCTTCGCGGTCACCGAGCCGAACTCCGGACTGGACACATCGAGCTTGGAGACCAAGGCGGAGCGGACCAATGACGGCTATCTGATCAATGGCCGCAAGATCTGGACGACCGGCGCCCAGCGGGCCAACAAGATCCTGATCATCGCGCGCACCACGCCGAAGGACCAGGTCGCCAAGCCCACCCAAGGGCTCAGTCTGTTCTACACCGACTTGAATCGCGACCATATCGACGCCAAGCCGATCCTGAAGATGGGGCGCAGGGCCGTCGAGTGTAACACCCTCTTCATCGACAACCTGCCGGTGCCGGCCGACGACCTGATCGGCGAGGAGGGGCGGGGGTTCGAGTATCTGCTGCAGGGGCTGAACCCCGAACGGGTGCTGTTCGCCGTCGAGGCGGTGGGCCTGGGCCGCGCCGCCATCGCCCGCGCCGCCACCTATGCCAACGAGCGCGTCGTGTTCGGCCGGCCGATCGGCCAGAACCAGGGCGTGCAGCACCCGCTGGCGCGCTCCTGGGCGGAGCTTGAGGCGGCCAACCTTTTGGCGATGAAGGCCGCGGCCCTCTACGACGCCGGCAAGGACTGCGGCGCGGAGGCCAATGCGGCCAAGTATCTCGGCGCCGAGGCGGGCTTCACGGCCTGCGAAAACGCCGTCCTGGCGCACGGCGGCATGGGCTACGCCAAGGAGTTCTACGTCGAACGCTATTTCCGCGAAGCCATGATCGCCCGCATCGCCCCGGTGAGCCGCGAGATGATCCTGAACTTCATCGCCGAACGCGTGCTGCACCTGCCGAAGAGCTATTAGTCGATCTCGCCGGCGAAGCGGCGACCTTGCTTTTCGACAACGAAAAAACACGAACACACACGAACCGAAGTTCCATCGCCAGCGCCCTTCTTGTTCGTGTGCGTTCGTGTTTTTCGTGGTCAATTCTCTAAGCGGCTCAGCTCGCACTGAAGTCCTGGTTAAGCCCTTCTTAACCATAAATCTTCACCCCTTGGTCATGGGCGTGGAGTCGATCAGAGGCGTCGTCGAGGCGGCCATCCAGCGGGCGTCGACCGCGACCGGGGTCGACTTCAGCTTCCTGCTGGGCACGGCCAGACGCGAAAGCAGCTTCAATCCCGGCGCCCACGCCAAGACCTCGTCCGCCGCCGGCCTGTTCCAGTTCGTCGACCAGACCTGGCTCTCCACCCTGAAGCAGCATGGCGCCAAGTACGGCTATGCGCGCTACGCCGAACTGATCCAGCAGGGCTCGGATGGGCGGTTCCACGTCGACGGGGCCGAGGCCCGCCGCACGGTGATGGACCTGCGGCTCGACCCGCACGCCGCCTCGCTGATGGCCGGCGAGCTGGCTTCCGACCATGCCTCCTACCTGCGCGGCCGGATGGGCCGCGACCCGACATCCGGCGAACTCTACGCCGCCCACGTGCTCGGGCCGCAAGGTTCGGCCAAGCTGATCGAAGCGGTGCGCGCCAATCCCGGGGTGACCGCCGCTTCGCTGTTTCCGGAAGCGGCGGGAGCCAATCGCGGCCTGTTTTATCGTGATGGCCGGGCGCTGTCGGCCGGCGAGCTCTATGCCAATCTGACCAGCACGCCGGCGGGCGGCGCGATCTCTTCGCCAGGCCCGACGGCCGCGCCGAACGACCAGACCTTCATGCAATATGCCTCGGCCCGCAGGATCGATCGGGCCGAACAGGAGCAGGCGCTGATCGATCTTGTGTTGCGCGGACCCGAACAGAGCGACGGCGGCGGCCTGGGCGGCGGCGGCTCTCGCTCGCTCACCAGTTCGTTGTTCTCGGCCGAAATGTTGCGGACGCTGTCCGACGCGCGCCACGAGCCTTGAAGCGCCCTCAGGCGACGGCGAGGGCCTCGATCATGACCGGCGTCCCGCGGGCGACGGAGGCCAGCACGCGGGCGGCGCTGGAGACGCTGACGGGCTTGCGCAGCACCTGGTCGGCGCCGGCCTCGATCACCGCGCGGGCCTCGTCGCCTTCCCCGTCGATCACCGCGACGATGGGCGTGCGCGCCAGCGGACCGTCCAGCTCGCGGATGGCGCGGATGGTCTGCGCCCCGTCCATCTCGGGCATGCGCCCGTCGAGCATGATCAGGTCGACTTCGCAGATCTGCGCCAGCTCATAGGCGCGGCGGCCATCGCGAGCGTGCAGCACATGATGGCCAAGCTGCTCCAGAACCCCGCGCAGCATGGCCGCGCCAAGGGCGTCGTCCTCGGCCACCAGCACCTTCAGCGCGCGCGGCCGCGGCTGACCGGCTTGCGCCACGTCGCCATCCAGACGCGTCAGGCGAACGGTCGGATCGTAAGGCAGGTCGAGCCAGAAGCAGCTGCCGACGCCGGGCGCGCTCTCGGCCGAAACCTCGCCGCCCATCAGGAGCGCCAGTTGGCTGGCCAGCGACAGGCCAAGGCCCGCGCCGGGCACGCCGGTGCTGGTGCGTTCGATTCGGCTGAAGGCGTCGAAGGCGCGGCTCAGCTCGTCGGGCGACAGGCCCGGGCCCGTGTCGGCCACTTCGATACGCACCCGATCGGGCCGCGGGCGTTCGACCCGCACCTCGACCCGTCCGCGCAAGGTGTATTTGACGGCGTTGCCGATGAGGCTGGCCAGGATCTGCCGCGTGCGGACCGCGTCGCCGACCACGCCCCCGGCGCCGTCCTCGACCAGGCGCTCGTCCACATGCACCGACAGTTCGATGGCCTTGGACGCCGCCTGTGGCCGATGCAACAGCACCACATCGCGGGCGAGCCGCGCCGGGTCGAAGGGCAGGCGGGCCAGGGACAGCTGGCCGGCTTCCGCCACCTCGGTGTCCAGCGTGGCGTTCAGGACGCAGAGCAGGTCTTCGGCCGAGTCCAGGGCCGCGGCGAGCTGGTCGCGGGACGGCTGGCCACGGCCGCCGACCGCGGAGGCGAGCACATGGGCGACGCCGGTCAGGCCGGTCTTGATCTCTTGCGAAAGAGTGGCGATCAGGTCCGACTTCGACTTCGCCAGCCGTTCGGCCTTGGCCAGCGAACGCGCGCGGTCGCCGATCAGGCTCTCGCGTTCGTCAGCCAGGGCGAACAGCCGCCGCAGCAGCCGGTTGAAGATCAGCGACAGCGCAAAGCCCAAGGCCGTGGCCGCCAGCGCGATACGCGCCATCGGTCGCCCGGCGGGCTCGACGAAAAGGGCGATGAGCGGGGCGACGCACGCCGCCGGGCCGACGATCAGCAGGGTCGGCAGGCTCGGGGCGGATAGGAAAACACAGATCGCGCCCGCGCCTAGCGCGAGGAGGAGCATCGGCTCGCTGGCCGCGCCGGCGCCGGCGCCAAGCGTGGTCATCTGGGCGATCGCGCCCGCCCACAGCAGCCCGCCCAGAATATGGACCCGGGTGCGCACGCCCAGGTCCGCCCGCTGATCGGGGCGCCGCCGGGTCCAGTCCAACACGGCATAGAAGGACGACCAGTTGATCGCGAAGATGATGAAGCTGGCCATGAGCCACAGCCGGTCGGTCGCGAAGGAGGCGGCCCATACGAAGATCGGCAGGCCGACGCCAAATAGAATCAGCGCATAGCGGAGCAGGGCCGACTGGGCGTCGAGGGACTGTAACGCGACCGATCCTGAAGGCAGGCTCGCGGCGGGGAGGGGAGAAACGCCTGGGCGATGGTTCGACGGTTGCGGGCCGCTCACGGGCTGCTCCTAAGCCGGAATTGAGCCAGCCTTAATCCGCGCAGGTTGAGTTGGGGTGAACCAAGGCGGTTAACGAGAGGCGCCCAACAAGCAATCGTTAAGTTTAACAGGGCATTTTCCCTGTCGGGACATACGCGCTTCGGCGCGATGGAGGGGCGTAAGACAAGATGACCGTGACCCGGACTGCGCTGACGGATGAGGACATCCGCCTGCTGGTGAAGGGCCAGTCCGCCGACGATCGCGCGATCGCCGCTCACAAGATCTGCCGGCATATCGAAGGCGGCGGCGAGGCGCTTTCGCCGGAAGAGCGCGAGCAGGCCTACGAGATCCTGCGCATCATGGCCGCCGACGCGGCCGAGCTGGTGCGTCGCGCCTTGGCCGTAACGCTGAAGAGCTCGCCCATGGTGCCGCACGACGTCGCGGTCAGGCTGGCCAAGGATGTCGACAGCGTCGCCCTGCCCATATTGAACTTTTCGCCTGTGTTCACCGACCAGGACCTTTGCGAGATCGTCCGGGTCGGCGGCCCGATCCGCCAGGTGGCGATCGCCAGCCGCCCGATGCTTTCCGAGCGCGTCACCACCACCATCGTCGAGCATGGCATCGAAAAGGCGGTGCAGACGGCCTGCGCCAACGACAATGCGAGCTTCGCCGAAAAGACGCTGCAGACGGTGGTCGAGCGGTTCGCCCGTTCGGAAGCGGTCCTGTCTGCGGTGGCCTATCGTCAGGCGCTGCCGCTCGCCGTCACCGAGAAGCTGATCCATGTGGTCAGCGACCAGCTGCGCGACCACCTGATCAACCACCATGCGCTGACGCCCCAGGCCGCCCTGCAGATCGCCATGGGCAGCCGCGAGCGGGCGACCATCGACCTGGTCGAACAGGCTGGGCGCACGCCGGATGTGAAGAGCTTTGTCGGGCACCTGCATAAGGCCGAGCGATTGTCGGCCTCGCTTTTGCTGCGCGCGCTGGCGCACGGCCACATGACCTTTTTCGAATGGGGCGTGGCCGAGCTGGCCGGGGTGCCGCATCACCGCACCTGGCTGATGGTCCACGACGCCGGGCCGCTCGGCCTGAAGGCCATCTACGACCGCGCGGGCCTGCCGGCGCGGCTGTTCGGCGCCTTCCGCGCCGGCGTCGACACCTTTCACATGCTGGAGGCCGAGGGCGGCGCGCTCGACGCGGCCCGGTTCCAGGAGCGCATGCTGCAACGCTTCCTGACCCAGCCGAAGACCGCAACCCGCGAGGATATGGACTATCTGGTCGACAAGCTCGACCGCGCCCGCCGCGACATCAGGCTCGAAGCCCTCCAGGCGTGAGGCGCAACCGCGCCTCAGCCCAGGCTCGGATCGATCAGGTACTTCTCGCCGGTGGCGCGCCGGTTGTAGGCGGCGATGGCGTCCAGCTGCAGGGCGCCGGCCAGCGAGACGGTCTTGGTGTAGTGGCTGGCGAAGGTGGTCTTCAATTCGGCCGCGACCCGCTCGCGCAGCTTCTGTCCTTCCGCCGGCCCGATCTTCAGCAGAAAATAGGTGAGCAGCCAGCCGCCGAGACCCCAGGCCATGCCGAAGGCGCGGTTGAGCTCGGTGGGCCCGGTGTCGAGGCCGCCATAGATGTAGACCTGCTTGTGGGTGGTCGATCCGTAGCGGCTGTAGCTGGTCATCCGCTGGTTGGCGGCGATCTCCATGGCGATCAGGATCTGGCCGGCCAGCTTGCCGCCGCCGATGGCGTCGAAGGCCAGCGTGGCGCCGGTGGCGACCAGGGCCTCGGTCAGGTCGGTCATGAAGCTGGGCGCGGTCGAGTTGCAGACATGGGTCGCGCCGATGCCGCGCAGCATCGCCGCCTGCTCCTCGCTGCGCACGATGTTGACCAGGTCGATTGCGTCCTTGATGCAAAGCTTGTTCAGCATCTGGCCGAGGTTCGAGGCCGCCGCCGTATGCACAAGGGCCGTGTGGCCCTCCGCGCGCATGGTGGCGGTCATGCCGAGCGCGGTCAGCGGATTGACGAAGCAGGCCGCGCCCTCGGCCGCGGTCGCGCCGGCCGGCAGCACCAGGCAGTCGGCGGCCTTCGCCGCGCGGTACTGGGCATAGGTCGCGCCGCCCAGGATGGCGACGGTCTTGCCCATCAAGGCCTGGGCCGCGTCCGAGGCGCCGGCCTCGACCACGACGCCCGCGCCTTCGTTGCCCACCGGCATGGACTGGTCGACCCGCCCGGCCATGGCGCGCATGAAGCGCTCCGGAATGCTCGCCGTGACCACGGGACGGTCTTTTGCGCCAGAGGCCTTGGCGGTGCTCATATCCGCCGCGCCGAGCAGAAGGCCGAGGTCGGACGGGTTGATCGGCGCGGCCTGGATGCGCACCACAACCTCGTCCGCCGCGGGGTCGGGCACGGGTGCGAGAACGAGCGACAGTTCCAGTTCGCCGCTCTTTTTCACCAGGGAGCGCAGTTGCAGGCCTTCGGTCGGCATGGTCGGGTTCCTCTTTTGGTTATCGGCCGATGGTCTGGAGCACGGCGGCGTGGGCGGAGTCGAGATATTCATCCAGCCTGACGATCAGCCCGTCCTTGGCGCTCACCACCACGCAGGCCGGCATGGCCCAGGCGGTTCCGTCCGGCAAGGTCGCCTCCAGCACATGCTGTTGCACGAAGCCGTCCCTGATCGCCTCGCGCCGCAGCACGCGATAGCGGCGGTCGGGCAGGGTGCGCGCGAACCAGCGCAGCGCGCGCATGTTCTGGTCGACGGTCTGCTCGACGTCGTCGAAATTGTGCCAGATCTTGGCGTCCGGGGCGTAGCAGGCGCGCACCGCCTCCTGGTCGCCGGCCTGGACGCCGGTCAAAAACCGCTCGGCCAGATCCATGATCTCCTGCTCGGTCATCCCTATCTCCCGGTCCTGACGGGCTCGCTGCTCAGCGAGCGCCGCATCTGAAGTTCCAGAGTCTTGGGGTCGCGCGCCAGGCTGGCGCGGACATCGATGGCCATGAAATCGGTGTCGACCTCATCGGTTCCGCGCTCGATCGCCTTCAGGCCCGCCTTGGCGATGGTCGCCGGCGCTTCCTTGAAGCCCTGGACATGACTGGCCATGCGCGTGTCCACCGAGCCGACGATCAGGGCGGCGAC
Source organism: Caulobacteraceae bacterium (assembly GCA_965277425.1). Classification (GTDB taxonomy): domain Bacteria; phylum Pseudomonadota; class Alphaproteobacteria; order Caulobacterales; family Caulobacteraceae; genus Poindextera. Next base: position 1,344,531 of record CBDICR010000007.1, on the reverse strand, counting down.
ATGGGTGTTCTGCGCCGCCAGCTCGGCGCGCACGCAGGTGGTCATCGCCCTCGCCGCGAACTTGGAGGGGCTGTAGCCGCCCATGCCGGGCACCGCGACCAGGCCGCCGGCCGACAGGACGTTGGCGATGGCGCTCTCGGTGTGGCGGCCCAGGATCGGCGCGAAGGCCCGGCACATGGCCAGGGGCGCGAAATAGTTGGTCTCCATCTCGGCCCGCGCGCCCGACATGTCCGGCGCCTCGATCAGCCTGCGCATGGTGAAGGCGCCGGCGTTATTGACCAGGATGCCGACGTCGTCGCACCGGCGCGCCGCCGCGGCCACCTGGTCCGGATCGGTGATGTCGAGGGCGATGGCGACAACGCGGTCGGGCGCCTCGCCGACCAGATGTGCGGCGTTGGCGATCTCGCGCGTCCCGACATAGACCCGGGCCGCGCCCGCCTCGAGGAAGGCGCGCACGAAGGCCTCCCCGATGCCGCGGTTTCCGCCGGTGACCAGCGCGACGCTGTCTTTGATCTTCATTGTTGGCGCTCTGACGGCACGGCAAAGGTGCTAAGTCCGTTTAAGCCGCTAAGCAAGGCGCGCCGCAGGGAGGGCAGGGGCATGAGCCCGCGCATCGAGAGTCTCCGGGCCATCATCGAAGCCTGGAAAGCCAAGGACATCGAGGCCGTCCTGTCGCACCTGCACGATGACATCGTCTGGCACTTCGCCGTCGCCGCCGAACCGCCCCTGCGCGGCAAGGCCCAGGCGCGAAAGTTCCTGCAGCGGTTCGGGGCCGGCATGAACCAGGTCCGCTGGCGGATCTTCGATTATCTGGAGTCCGGCGACCGTCTTTTCGTCGAGGGCGTCGACGAGTTCCGCACCGATGAAGGCCGCCTGGTCATGGCGCCTTACGCCGGCGTGCTGGATTTTCACGGCGACCTGGTGGTGGGCTGGCGCGACTATGTCGATGTCGGGGTGATGGCGGCGCAGAGGGCCGGCGCGCCGCTGACGGAGCAGGTGAAATCGCTGGTCGACCGGCCCGCGATTTTCTGACGCCCTGCGGCCATGTTCCGGCCCGGGCTTGATCTCGCCCCCCATTCGGCCACCATGGGCGCTTCCCAGGAGTTGACGCCATGGCCGCCGAGCCCGTTCCGATCCGTCCCGCCGCGACCATTCTTTTGCTGCGTGACGAGCCCGAATTCCAGGTCTTGATGGTCAAGCGCCATCACCAGATCGACTTCGCCTCCGGGGCGCTGGTCTTTCCGGGCGGCAAGGCCCACGCCGGCGACCACGATCAGGCCTGGGCGGATCATGCGATCGGCTGGGCCGCGGCAGCGCCCGACCAGCAGGCTCTACGCGTCGCCGCGGTCCGTGAAGTCTATGAGGAGGCCGGAATCCTGATCGCCCGCGACGGCCTCGGGGCCAGCTTTTGCGGCGACGAGCGGGCGCACGACGCCCGCGACGCGATCGCCAAGGACGAACGCGCCTTCATCGACCTGGTGCGCGAGTTGGAGGTGTCGATCGACCTGACCGCGCTTGTGGTCTTCGCGCGCTGGATCACCCCGCCGCTGACCCCCAAGCGGTTCGACACCTGGTTCTATGTCGCGCGCGCCGATTCCGAGCAGCTGGCCATCTGCGACGGCTGGGAGACGGTGGATGCGGAATGGATCGCGCCGGCGCAGGCCCTGCGCCTTGCCGAGACGGGCGAGCGCAAGGTGATCTTTCCGACCCGGATGAACCTGCAGCTGCTCGCCGAGAGCACCAGCGCCGCCGACGCCATGGCGCGCGCCGCGGCGCGCAAGCTGGTCACGGTCGAGCCGAAAATCACGGCGCGGCCGGGCGGTTCGGTGCTGGTGATCCCGCCCGACGCCGGCTACGGCGCGGTGGAGGAGCCGGTCGCGACGCTCGGCGTCTAGCTCTCGTATTCGCGGACGCGGCGGTCGAGTTCGGCCAGCAGGCTCTTGGCCACCGGATTGTCGGATTCGCGGATATTGCCGCGCACGGCGGCCTTGATCCCGTCGATGTGGGCATCGAGCAGGAACAGCGGCGCGCGCAGCCGCGTGGCGGGATCGTCGATCAGCCGGCAGAGCGAGCCGGCGATCTCGGTGACCACCGGATAGCCGTAGGTCGAGCCGAGGCCCTTGAGGTCGTGGGCCCTGAAATAGAGGTTCTCGCCGGTCTCGGCCTTGTAGCCTTCCGAGGCGATGCGCGTACGGGCGGCGTCCAGCTTGCCCAGCTCGTCCTGCATCCACTGTTCGAAATTGTCGGACAGCCCCTTGAGGGCCGCCTCGGCCTTGGCGAGCGCGGCCGGATCGATGCCGCCGAACCGGCTGCCGATTTTCAGCTTCAGGGTGTTGGAGACAGGAATCATCTGCCCCTGCGTCTGCTGGCTCAATGCCGCCTCCCGGCTGGTCGGCGACGCGAAAAGGCGTCGCCTCTACGAGGCTTGCAGACTGGCGCCTCAGTCTTAACAAGTGGTGAGATCGTCCTTAACCGCGGAACTGTTCGGCCAGGACCCGTTCCTCGAGGCTGCGGCCGGCGTCGAACAGCATATGCAGCCGCGTTTCCCGGTCTTCGGAGATGTTGACCTCGACCACGTCGCGGACCTCGAAATTGTCCGCAACGGCGCTGACCGGCCGCTTGTCGGGTTCGAGAATCTCGAAGCGGACCTTGGCGTCGTGCTTCAAGAGCGCGCCGCGCCAGCCCCTCGGCCGGAAGGCGCTGATCGGCGTCAGCGCCAGCACCCGGCCGTCCAACGGGATGATCGGCCCGTGCGCGGACAGATTATAGGCCGTCGAGCCGGCGGGCGTGGCGACCATGGCGCCATCGCAGAAAAGCTCGGCCAGGCGGACCTTGCTGTCGATGGAGATCCTGAGCTTGGCGGTCTGGCCGGTCTGGCGCAGCAGCGACACCTCGTTGATCGCCAGCGCGTGACTGGGTTTGCCCTCGGCATCGACGGCATTCATCACCAGCGGATGGATCACCGACCGCTCGGCGGCGTTGATGCGCTCCAGCAGCCGCTCTTCGTTGTAATCGTTCATCAGAAAGCCGACCGAACCCTGGTTCATGCCGTAGATGGGCGTCGGCCGACCCAGATTGCGGTGCAGGCTCTCCAGCATGAAGCCGTCGCCGCCCAGGGCCACGATTACCTGCGCATCGCCCACGGCCACGTCGCCATAGCGGGCGGCGAGGCGGGCGCGCACCGCCTGGGCGTCGGGCCGGTCGCTGGCCGTGAAGGCCAGCCTTTGGATCGGGTAGGGAGCCGGTTCGGTCATGCGCCCTGAACAAGCCGCGCGGCGAGGGGCTTGTCAAACCGCAGCGGCCGCCTTGGCGAACGCGGCCCTGGCCTTGGCCGTCTGTTCGGGCCCGAAGGTGTCGAAGACCCGCCGCGCCTGGTTGGCGTCGCCGCCCGGCAAGCCCTGGTTCAGGTCGCGCACCAGCGCCAGCAGGGTCGAGAAGGCGCTCCTGTCCAGGCCGACCCCCGCACAGGCCAGGGCCAGGGCCTCGGGCTGGTCGGCCTCGATGGCCCGGTTCACGTCGATCGTCGAAAATCCGCCGAGGGTGGCCAGGGCGGAGGCAAAGAGCGACAGCCTCTGTTCGCGCAGCGCGCGCAGCAGATAGCTCGGGCGCAATTGGCCGGCGGCGTGCAGCTTGGCGATCAGCCGCCGCTCCATCTGCTCCTGCTCGGCGTCGGCGATGCTGTTGCGCGGGGCCGGATCGTGAAAAGGCGCGTCCTGGGCTTCCTTGACCGCCTCGGCCAGGGCCCGGTCGAGCGCCTCGACGTCGACCCGGAAGCGGGTGACGATGGCCGAACGCAGCGACTGGCCCACCCAGGCGTAGAGCCGCTCGGCCATGTCGCCGGTCAGCCGAGGATGGCGCGCGAGCGGCGAGCGCATGCCGGCGACCTGGCGCGAAGCCTCGACCAGGCGGCGCATGGCGTCAGGCGAGACATCGGCGGTGTCGTTGCCGGCCAAGGCGATCATCACCGCCGGCTCGGCCTGCTCAAGGATGGTTTCGACCACCGGCGCGCCGATCAGCGGCCGCTTGGCTACCTCGATCTGGTGCTCGACGGCGCCCTCGACCAGGAGCCGGACCAGGTCGGCGTCGTGCAGCACCGGGCTTCGCGCGATCACGGAGCGGGCGATCTCGATCTCATCGAGCGCCAGAAGATTGACCAGGGCGGGCGGCGGCCAGTCGGCGATGGACAGCTTTTCGGCCAGGATGCGGCGGATGTCCTGCTCGGCTTCGGTCACCAGGTCGGTGAAGATCGAGCCCAGCAGCGCCTGGATCGCCGGCGAGCGCACAGCATCGTTCGGCTGGCCGCACAGGTCCACGATGGCCAGCATCAGCCGCTCGCGATCGGCGGGCGACCGGCTCCGGGCGAGCTCCTTCAGCTCCTTGGCCGTTTGAACGGCGCTCACGCTTCACCTCCGGCCGATGGCTCACGAACCTGCCGCATGGTCGTGAAAACATAGCTAACATGGGGGAGCGCCGGGGCAATGCTTGACGCAAGGCCCCGTCGGCGCGACCCTGGCGACAGAACATTTCGGGAAGGAGACCGCCGTGGCGGATGGATCGATCGGTGGGGTGAACTCGCTCAAGGGCAAGGTCAGCGCGGAAGAATGGCAGGTCCGGGTCGATCTGGCCGCCCTCTACCGCCTGGTGGCCCGCGAGGGCTGGGACGACCTGATCTACACCCATATCTCGGCCCGGATTCCAGGACCCGAGCACCAGTTCCTGATCAATCCCTACGGCTATTTCTTCGAGGAGATCACCGCCTCGTCCCTGGTCAAGATCGATCTTGACGGCAACATTCTCCAGGACACCCCCTATTTCATCAATCCGGCGGGCTTCACCATCCACTCGGCCATCCACGCCGCGCGCGAGGACGCCCAGTATGTCATCCACGTGCATACCGACCAGGGCGTGGCCGTCTCCGCCCAGGCCGAGGGTCTGCTGCCCTTGACCCAGCACGCACTCGTCACCCTGCCCAGGCTGGCCTATCACGACTATGAGGGAATCGCGCTGGATCTCGACGAACGCGAGCGCCTGGTTCACGACCTCGGCGACAAGTCGGTGATGCTGCTGCGCAACCACGGCACCTTGGCGGTCGGCCGCACCGCCGCGGCGGCCTGGAACGGCATGTTCTTCCTGGAGCGCGCCTGCGCCCAGCAGGTGATGGCGCTGTCGGTCGGGCGCGACCGGGTGCTGATCGCCCCGGAAGCGGCCCAGGAAAAGGTCGCCGGCCAGGGCGCCGCGCGGTCCGCGCCGAAAGAAGACCGCGTCAACGCCGCCATGGGCAACCTGCTCTGGCCCGCCTGCCTGCGCCGCCTCGACCGCGAACTGCCCGGCTACGACGCCTGAGGCCTGAGCGGCTAAGCAGACTTGTCGGGGTTCCCCAACTGGGAATCGAGCGCCGGTCCCTTGCCAGAACCCACTCGGAACCCTTCCCGTTGGCGGATGGGGGAAGGGCAGGGTTGGGGGTGTGGGCAATGTGCGGACGAGAAGGCGCTGTCGGGCGCCGGCGCCCGCTTGGGTTCATCCCCAGACCCAGCGGCCACACCCCCACCCAACCCTCCCCCATCGAGGGGGAGGGCTTCTGATATCATCGCCAAGCTCATGCTTTCACCGCGTGCATCGGATCGAACGCCTCGTTGATGCGCTCCAGCGGCAGGGTATGGGTGATCATCGGTTCGACCTCGATCTTGCCGCCCTAATACCGCTCGACATCCGTTGGGAAAGCCGTGAATCTCTGCTTAGTTCGGCAGCGGGCTCGTCACCGTCTTCAGGTAGGCGATCACGTCGATGCGGTCCTTCGGGTCCTTCAGGCCGACGAAGGACATCTTGGTCCCCGGCAGCACCGCGCGCGGGTCGGTGATCCAGGTGTCGATGCGCGCGGCGTCCCAGGTCCATCCCGCCGCCTTCAGCCCGTCGGAATAGGCGAAGCCTGCGTGGGTTCCGGCCTTGCGGCTGAAGATGCCGTAGAGGTTCGGCCCGGTCAGGTTCGGGCCGCCCTCGGCGGTGGTGTGGCAGGCGGCGCACTGGGTGAACCTGGCCTTGCCGTTGACGATGTCGCCGCCGCTGAACGGGGCAGGCAGGGCGGCCACCAGGGTCTTGGCCTGATCCGGCGTCGGCAGGACCGGCGGGGCGGGCGCCGCCTGGTCCGATTGCGATGCATTCTGCCCGCAACTGGCCAGCGCCACCGTCGCGGCCGCCAGGGTCAAAACAGCTATCCGCATAACAAAGCCCTTTCAAAAGCGCCGATCCCGGCGTCGCGACGCTAAAGGCGAGGCGGCCCAATGGCTAGTCGTCGGCGCCCGGTCTGCCGCGCCGGCTCTTGATTTCCCCACGCCGCGTCTTGGCGTCGACCCGCTTGCGCTTCACCGCCGCGGTTGGCTTGGTGGCGCGGCGCTTCACCGGCCGCACCGCCGCGCGCTGGATGAGCTCGACCAGGCGTTCGCGCGCATCGGCGCGGTTGCGCTCCTGGCTCGAAAAGCGGGCCGCGGTGATGATGATGACGCCCTCGCCGGTCAATCGGCTTCCCGCCAGCCGCTGCAGCCGCGCGCTGACGTCGTTCGGCAGGCTGGGCGAGCCGCGCGCATCGAAGCGAAGCTGCACGGCGCTGGAGGTCTTGTTGACGTGCTGGCCGCCGGGCCCCGAGGCCAGGATGAACCGCTCCTCCAGCTCGCGCTCGTCGATCGCGATGGCGTCGGTGACCGCGATCACGGCGCCAGCGAGACCACCGTGGTCTGGCCAGGCTCCACGCCGACCGGCTGCAGAACGACATAGTCGTCATGGCCGACCTGGGCCGGCCTGACCTTGACGTGCGCGATTAGGAAATAGCGATCGGAAACCAGGTTCGGAAAAGTGAACGCGCCGTGGGCGTCGCAGGAGGCGGAGGCGATCGGCGCGGTGTCCGGGCTGGCCGGCAGCCTGGCCGAGCGCGCCTTGACCTCGCTCACCGGCTCCATCGCCCTGCCGACGGAGCCATAGAGCGCCTCGACGCGGCGATGATAGCGCGGCGTGTCCGGCATCAGGGCCACCGAGAAGCCGGCGCAGCTTGCGCGTCCGCCCGCCAGCCGGAAGGCGCCGTGGCCCTCGATCGCGCCCGGAGGCGGGGGCGGCGGCGGCGGCGCCATCGGCGGCGCGGGCGGCGGCGGATAATAGCCGGGCCCTGAGCCCATCGTGCTGCAGGCGGCGAGCGTCAGGGCGGACAGGACGACAAGGACGGCGCGGCGCGGCATGGTTTTGCGAACTCCCACTCACTTGCCGGCAGAATAGCGGCGTCGGTATCGCGCGTCACCTTTGCGGAGATTGGGACGCAGATGCAGGATGGCGCAGCGCTTCATGCGCGGCGTCCCATGCGACCAGCACAGCCCGCGGCGACGCCGGTCAGCGGCCAATCCCCGGCAGGACATAATTGACCGTGAGTGTCTGTCCCGTGCAGCCCAGCGAGGTGTCGCCGAGGGTGGGCGGCAGATAGCGGAATCGCGCCAGAACCTTTTCGGTGGCGTCGCCAAATACAAACGGCGGATAGGAGATAAGGGCGCGGACCTGTTTCACCGAGCCGTCTGCCGCAATATCGAATCCGGCGCGGACGAACCCCTCAAATCCCCATTTCTGCGCCTCGGCCGGGAATTCGTCAGCGCTGACCGAACGATTGGTTGGGACCGGGCGCACGTCGAGCAGATCGCACTTCTGCTCCGTCAGCCCGGCGCCGTTGAGCCGCGCCAGAGCGCCTGCCGGGTTGCCAGCCCTTCGATCCAATAGGGATAGATGAAGGATCGCCACGCTTCGGATTGGGTCATCCGAGGCCAGTACCTCTGGAGGCAGCGCCACGACGGTCTCCAACGGCTTCGAGGCCTGGGCGAAGTCCCCGCTGGTCTCCAGCGCGACGGCCAGTTCCACACGCAGCCACGCGGCGGAATGCTCGCCGCCGGCCAAGGCGTCAAAGGTGGGAATGAGGTCCGCGAGGATGCGCGCACGGCCGGCCGCGTCCCCACGCAGGGACATCGAAGCGGTTCTCGCCGAGAGTGAAGCGACGACGGCGCGCGCCTCAACGGGCGCTCCAGCCTGGATCAGCAACGCATTCAGCTTGGCGGCGTCCGCGGCGAGGCGGCTGGCGTCATCCAACGGCAGGCGGCGAAAAAGAATGGGGATGTTGGAAAGGCTCTCCGGTTCTTCAGCCGGCGCGGACGCGATGTCGCCAGCTTCTGGCGCCAGGTCTCGAAGATTGTCGCTGACGCCCTTGCTCAGCAGCCATTTGCGCGTCGCATCGTAGAACGGATCGTTCAACCCCAACGGCGGCGGTCGCGTTGCGCAGCGAAGCTGGAACCGCATGGCCGAGCGCCAAAACGCGTCCAGCTTGGCGACCGCCTCCGGCCGCCATCGCCATTCCCTGACGGCGCGGGCGAATTCGACGCCCGTCTGGCCCGGGCGGCTGGAATAGACCGGCGCCGCACTCAGGGTTCGTCCATCGGCGCCGATGGCGAACTCCACGACGGCCGTATCTTCGGGCGCCATTTCCGGCCCGCAGACCGGCGCCTCGATATCCGCGCCCGAAAGCCAATACTTGGTCGGCAGACGGCCGGAGCCCGAATAGGCGAGAAATTCGCGGGTCGTCGCGTCGTCATTCAGCCTTGCATAGATGAGCGCTGCGTCCGAGCGGACGATAACCTGGGCCATGGTGACCTTGCCAGCCGCCACGGGCCCACTGAGCTTGACCGCTCTGTCGATGAAAACCTGCGCGCCCCGCGCATCGCCATGGTTGAGCTCGGCCCTGGCCCGCAATGAGAGAATTTGCGCCTGCAGGTCGCGCGGGTAGGCTGCAAAGCTCTTGCTGGAAATGAGGCCGTCCGCCGTCGAAACGGCGAGGTCGGGATGTGTCACCATGGCGCTCTGGATGACGCCGATCGCGGCTTGCAGGGACGCGTCGCTCGCCGCTTCGCCGGCCGCCGATACCTGAGCCTGCTCATAGGCCTGGATGGCGGCGTCGTCGGAAAGATTGGCCCGCAGAACGTCCCCAAGTGTCAGATAGGCGCTGGCGAGATCAGCGTCCGGGCCGGAGGAGGCCCCCCGAAGCGCTTCCACGGCGCGCGTGGCTTGTGTCTGGGCCTCATCGATGCGCCCCGTATTCAACAGAGCTTCGGCAAGCCGGCTTCTGATGATGGCTTCCGGGCGACCATTGCGCGGCGCTTTGGCCAGCACATCGTCGAAGCCGGTGATCGCCTTGTCCCAATCGCCGGCGTCGAAAGCCGCCTGCGCCTGATTGTAAATCGCTTGCCGGCCCTGCGCTGGGGACGAGACCGCTGCGGCTGGAGCATCCGCCTCGGCCGCACCAGCCAAACTTGCCAGCGTGAGCGCCAATAGCATCACCCATCTTCCGTTTCCCACACTTTCCCCCTGGGACACGCTGTGCTTGTTCGGCCAATCGGACATCGAGCGATGGCGTCGCAATTCGGTCAACCCGCGCGATAATTTCCACCCGTGTCGGCCGACGAGCCAGATACCATAGGTTGTTTTCGCGGTCAGCCCGCGCTGTCAGCCAGCCCGTGCGCCTCGACGACCGGAGCGGAATGCCGGGTTGGCTCCGAGCGGCCTCTACGGCCGGTGGCGATTCATCCCGCCGTGGGGCCACGGCTCGATCGTCCGGGCGATTCGAATGCGCGAGACGGTTCGGCGATCGACCCAGCAAACGCAAGTTTCGATAATAAATCCGTATACGTACTATTGTCTTGTGGACTTTGTGCAACAGCAAAAGACTGATCGCCGCCTACACAAAACTGTCTTCAATCGGTTGCGAGACCGTCATGCGGCGCGGCTAAGCGGGTCCGGCCTGATCGACTTCGGTCGGGGTTGGGGAATAAGGATCGGACCTATGCAGAAGAAGAGCGCGCTACTTTGTGGCGCGGCTGTTGGCGTGTTGCTCGCCGGTGGACTTGTCGCGAGCGCCCAGGCTGCGCCCAAGCATCATCACCACAAGGCCGCGGCCGGCGCTGACGCGGATGGCTCGGCGACGCAGGAAAAGATCGACAGCCTGACCGCCGCGGTGAGCACGCTCGAGAACCGGCTCAATGACGAGGCCGCCGCCCGCCAGGCGGACGAGGCCCGCGCCCAGGCGGCGGAAGCCAAGGCGGACTCCGCCGAGGCCGACGCCCAGGCGACCCGCACAGAGCTGCAGTCGCAGATCCAGACCATTCCCGGCGAGGTTCAGACCGCGGTCGCGGCGAACAAGCCGAACACCGACAACATCTATTACAAGGGCGTGACCCTGACGCCGGGCGGCTTTCTCGAAGCCGCGGGCATCTATCGCACGCGCAATCTGGATTCGGACGTCGGGTCACCGAACTTCTCCAAGATCCCCTTCGCCAACAACGCAGTCAGCCACACCCAGGAACTGCGCGGCTCCGCCCGCCAGAGCCGGCTGTCCTTGCTCGTTCAAGGTAATATCAACCAGACCACCCAGGCGGCCTTCTACGTCGAGAGCGACTTCCTTGGCGGCGCGCAGACGGCCAATTCGAACGAGAGCAACTCGTTCAACCTGCGCATCCGCAACGTTTACGGCACGGTCGACTGGGCCGATTACGGCCTGCACTTCCTCGCCGGGCAGAGCTGGTCGCTGGCGACGCTGAACTCCAAGGGCATCACGCCGCGCAACGAAGTCCTGCCGCCATCCATCGACGCGCAGTACGTCCCGGGCTTCGTCTGGACCCGGCAGCCGCAGATTCGCCTGACCAAGGACTTCGCCGACAAGCAGGTCTGGCTGGCGGTTTCGCTCGAAAATCCGCAGACCACCTTCACCGGCTCGCCGGCGGCTGGGGTGACCGCGCTCGACGGCGCGGCCGGCAGTTCGCTGGTGACCTCCGCGAGCCCCGCTGGGCCGACCGGCCTGGCCGCCTCGAGCTTGTTCGCCAATATCGACACCTTCTCGCTCAACCACGTGCCGGACGTGATCGGCAAGCTGGTGGTCGAGCCCAATATCGGCGGCGCGCGCCCGGTCCACCTGGAAGTGTTCGGCCTGTACCGCGACTATTACGACCGCATCAACATCGGGACCAACACCTTCGGTTACGCCACGGGCGTCCAGAACGCCGACGCCAGCGGCGGTGGCGTCGGGGCCGGCGCGCTGGTGAACGTGGTGCCGAAACTGCTGGACATCCAGGGCTCGGTCCTGACCGGCAAGGGCATCGGCCGCTATGGCACCTCGGGCCTGCCCGATGCGACGCTGATGCCGGACGGCAAGGTCGCCCCGATCCCCGAGACCATGTTCCTGGGCGGCGCGACCCTGCACGCCACGCCGGCCCTGGACGTCTACCTCTTCGGCGGCCAGGAATCGGAATCCGCCCGGGCCTTCAACGCCGGCGGCAAGTTCTTCGGCTATGGAAATCCGGGCTACGTCAATGCCGGCTGTCTGGCGGAGGTGCCGACCGGCGGCACGGCCCTGACCTGCACCGGCAATATCCGATCGGTCTATCAGATCACCGGCGGCTTCTGGGACAAGCTCTATAGCGGCCGCTTCGGCTATGTCCGGGTCGGGCTTCAGTTCTCGCACACCGAACTTCAGGCCTTCGCCGGCGAGAACGCCGCCGGCGTGCCCGGCTCGCTCGCGCCGAGGACGTCGGACGACATGGTCTTCACCAGCTTCCGCTACTATCCGTTCTGATCGAACGTCCAGTTCGAGCGAAGGGCCCGCGCCTCGGCGCGGGCCTTTTTGTTTCGCACGACGCGCGCTTGTCCGGCGTCGCTCAGGAAGAGCAGGATTTCAATTGTCGGGTTGCAGCGGCTGCCGGTGCAGCAGCACCGTGTCGGCCTGCGCATCGGTCCCCTCGGCGTCCCGCCAGTCGCGCCGCGTCATGCATACGGGCTTGGCCATCATCGAGCCGGTGACCTCCGGGCGACGGCAGATCACCTCGTCGAGGCTGCCGTGTTTGGGCTTGTCGCTGACCGCGGGCGCGGACGCCGCCGCGGGCGGCGGCGATGGTTGAGCCAGGGCGGCGCCCGCCGAAAGGGCCAGCGACAGGGTCGCGGCGAACACGAACTTCATCGAACCTATCTCCAAAGGTGACACTGTATTGAAACCGGGCATCCTTGGAGGCGCCGCGGGCGATTGGCCGCCGATGCTCTTGCGAGCGGAGCGGCAAAGCCGGTCATGGCCGCAGAACGGCCGGTTGCATTCGCGACGGGCTTGACACGCTCAGGCTCCCCCAAAACCCCAGGTTCACCGGAAGGTGTTATCTCATGGCGCGGTTTCTGCAACCGTGGAGATCGATGCCGGCTGGGCTTGAGTGTCGCAGGCCGCCGACGTCGGCAGGTCAGCGACCGGACACGTCGATTCGGCTCGTGTCCACCACAGGCGGCCGATCCGGCGCCGCGTTCCAAAGGTCGAGGACCCGCACCTCGGCATGGTGGGCGCTGTGGGCGAGACGGCTCAACGACGCCGGGCCAAGCGCGAAGTGGCGCCCCTCGATCACCGGCAGCCCGATCCATCTCGCGGCCAGGACGCTGCCGAAATGGCCATGGGAAAAGAGGGCGACGTCGCCCTTCAAACCACTGAGGCGCTCGATGAGCCGGTCGGCCCGATCGGCGACCTGCGCGGGCGTCTCCCCGTGCGGACAGCCATCCCGAAACAGGGTCCAGTCCGGGCGGCCTTCAAGGATGTCGGCCGAACGCAGGCCTTCATAGTCGCCGTAGTCCCATTCGGACAGGTCCGGTTCGACCTGCGCCAGCCGCCCCAACCCCGCCAGCTCGCAGGTCCGCCGCGCCCGCTGGCGCGGGCTGGTCAGCACCTGGGCGAACCGGACCCCCTCAAGCCAGGGTTTGAGGTCGCGCGCGCAGTCCTCGCCGTGCGCGGTCAAGGGAATATCCGTTCGCCCGGTGTGTTGGCCCGAGAGCGACCATTCGGTCTCGCCATGGCGAATATAGGAGATCCGCAACGGCCCAGTCGGGTCAGCGCTTCGGGGGCCGGGTTCGATTCCCGGCCCGTCTTCGCTCGCCGATCGCATGCCTTCAGCCCTATCTATCGCCCGTCAGCGGCGCTGGCGGCTCGCGGACGCCGCGCCGCTCGCCGTTGATCTTGATCGGGTCCGCCGATGCAACCTTTAGGCTCGATCAGCTTGCGCCGCATCAGCTGTTTCGGGTCGCCTGCCACCGCCCGCGTCATCAGAAATGGCCTGTTAGGCCGACATAGAGGCCGCGGCCGGGGCGCAGAAAACCGTCCGGGTCCTGATCGTGCTCGTCGAAGAGATTGGTGATCCGGCCATAGAGCGTGAGGCGGCTGTTGAGGGCGTAATTGGCCGCCAGGTCCAGCGTCGTATAGCCGGGCGCGTTCAGCCGGGGAATCGTGAACTCGCGATTTCCGTCTACGAACGAGCTGATCGAGACGAGATTGGCGTCGAGCGATAGCGTGTCCGTGGCCTGCCATCTTGCGTCGAAATTCCACTTGTTTCGCGGTCGAAGCAGCAGCTCTTCATGCAGGATATCGTCCTTGGCCTCGGTATAGGTGTAGTCCAGCCGCAAGCTCAGCGCGCGGATCGGTGAGTAGGAAACGAAGCTTTCGACGCCGTCGGTGTGGGCGCGACCTATGTTGATGTAGGAGGTAAAGGTCGCGTTGTCGTCGATCAGGTTTCTGATGCTGTTATAGTAATAGGTGGCGCCGAATTGCAGCCGATTTTCGAGGAGGAACTGCTCGAAGCCCGCGTCATAGCCGGTGCTGTTTTCCGGCTTCAGGTTCGGATTGCCGAAGAAGCCGAAAGCCGGATAGGTCTCGAACATTTCGCTGAGGCTCGGGGCTTTGAACCCGGTTCCGACGCTGGCTTCGAGCTTGGTTCCGGTGGCGGCGATGAAGTAGGTCGGCGCGATCCGATAGGTGAAGGCGCCGCCGAAGCGGTCGTTGGCGTCATAGCGAACGCTGATCGCATCGTTGAAGTTTTCGAACGGGTTCGACTGCAATTCCGCATAGCCCGAACTGATGCTCGTGCTCGCGGAAACCGGCTGGCTTATCGCGTCGCGCTGGTGTTCGGCGCCAAGCACCAGCGTTTCGCCCGGCGTGACCTTGATGTCCCCTTGCCAGTCCAGCTTGATCCGATCGCCGGCATAATAGCTGTTGGGTTCGTCCGGCGTGAGGTCGGCCGATTGAATGCTGCCATAGGCTAGGCCCGCCGTCTGTTCGAACTGGCCATCGAACAAGGAAAGGTGGCCGAAGCCGCGCGTATAGTATTGCAGCGTATCGTTTTGACTCCGTATGGGATCGGGAAACCCCACGAGCACATTGTCGTCGCCGGTAAGGCGCAGGTTCGTATTGGTATAGCGGGCGACCAGGCCCAGGTCGAAAGTGTCTGTGACGTCGTAGCCGAGCTTCGTCGATGCGGTGATGTTGTCGTAGCTGTCGTCATTGCGTTTTTCGCCCGGCGCAAGAAGGTCGAGCGGCGTGACCGGCGTCGCGGTCGACTGGACGTGTTCGATGTCCGCCGCGTAATGGAACGGCCCGGTCGAGCCCGAGACGCCGGCGTTCTGATTGAACGTGCCGAACGAGCCGCCTTCCAGGCCGCCCGTCACTTGAGCGGGCCCATCGCCGCTCTTGGTCGTGATGCTGATGACGCCGCCGATGGCGTCGGAGCCGTAGAGGCCGCTTTGCGGGCCGCGCAGAACCTCGACGCGCGCGATGTCCGGCGTGAGGAATTGGCCGAAGTCGAACGCATCGTTTGGGCTGCTGGGATCGCTGACGTCGATGCCGTCGACCAGCACCTTGACGTGGTTGGAGTCGGTCCCGCGCATGAAGACCGAGGTCTGGCCGCCCGGGCCGCCTGTCTGCACGACGTTCAGGCCCGGCGAATCCTTCAAGACATCCGGCAGGGTCTGTTCCTGCTTGGCGGCGATATCGACGGCGGTGATGACGGTGACGCTGCTGGCGACCGCGATTTTCGGCGTTGGAATACGCGTCGCGGTGACGGTGACGACCCCGTCGGCGCCGTTTGCCTCGCCCTGGGGCGGGTTGGCCTGAGCGACCGCCGATGTGGCGAGCGCGACGGCAAGCAGAGATGTTGATGCAAATATCCTGATCATTTCGATACCCCCGGCGCGTCGACAGCGACATCGGAGGGAGCATCCGCGCGAACGGTCGGCCCACGTAACTGGGCGGACGCCCGGGCGCCCGTCACGCGAACCGATGCGGCTCCCGCCGCAGATTCGTCGCTCAGACGGAGGTTCCGTGCCTTGGCCATCCCCTGGGCCAGGGCAAGAGCGACCCGCGCTAGCCGGTCTCCTGGCTCACGGGTCATCACGCGGCTTGCGCCTTCCCAGGGGTGACCCCAGTGGCTGCGGCCCGGAAATCCGGATCGCCTTGCAGGCCGCGCTCGCCGCTTACAGTTGCAGGGACAGCCTCGGATTTGGAGCTGAAGACGCTCCTCACCGCGTTCCCGTTAAGCCCTCTCGGGCGCCAGCGCGAAATCGTTCCGGCTCGGGCGACAGAGATCGCCGAACCGGAATAATCACCGCCTACGTCAAGCCGTCGCGCAAGGCAACGGTTTGATCGCGCGCGAGCGCACATCGCCAACACGGTCCGCCAGACCAGGTTTCAGGACGGCGCGCCGCCTCGCGCGGCCTATATTGGCCTCGAGCGAAGGTCTAGGGACGGCGGATGGACAACTTCACCGGGCTCGATCCCGCGCCCCGCGCGCTGCGCACCGCCCGAACCCGGCTGGTCACGGGAGGTCGGGCATGCCGGCGCTGATGATCCAAGGCTGCGGATCCGACGTCGGCAAATCGACTCTGGTTGCGGGCCTTTGCCGGCTGTTCACCGATCGCGGCCTGGTCGTCCGGCCGTTCAAGCCGCAGACCATGAGCAACAACGCCGCGGTCACCGCCGACGGCGGCGAGATCGGCCGCGCCCAGGCGCTGCAAGCCCAGGCCTGCCGCACGCCGCCGAGCGTGCATATGAACCCGGTGCTGCTGAAGCCGCAGAGCGATATCGGCGCCCAGCTCATTGTCCGCGGACGCATCGACGGGACGCTGGAGGCGCGGGACTTCCAATCCCGCAAGACGGTCCTGCTCGCACTGGCGGTGGAGAGCTTCCAGCATCTCATGGCCGAGGCCGATCTGGTCCTCATCGAGGGCGCCGGCAGCCCGGCCGAGACCAATCTCAGGGCCAACGACATCGCCAATATGGGTTTCGCCCAGGCCGCCGACACGCCCGTGGTGCTCATCGGCGATATCGATCGGGGCCATGTGATCGCCGCCCTGGTCGGCGCCCACGCCGTATTGGACGGCGCCGATCGGGCGCGGATCAAGGGCTTTGTGATCAACAAGTTTCGCGGCGATCCCAGCCTGTTCGACGCCGGGCGCCGCGATATCGCCGCCCGCACCGGCTGGCGCGACCTGGGCATGGTCCCCTGGCTCGCCGCGGCCCGTGGCCTGCCCGCCGAGGACGCCGTGGTGCTCGACCGCTCGCCCGGCGCCGTTGGAGAACGCCGCTTGAAGATCGTCGCGCCCCTGGTCTCGCGCATCGCCAATTTCGACGATTTCGATCCGCTCAAGGCCGAGCCGCAGGTCGATTTCAGCTTTACGCCGCCCGGTCGGGCCCTGCCGGGAGACGCCGATCTAGTCATCCTGCCGGGGACCAAGGCGACCCTGGCCGATCTGGCCTTCCTGCGCGCCCAGGGGTGGGACATCGACATCGCCGCCCATGTGCGTCGCGGCGGGCGGGTTCTGGGAATCTGCGGCGGCTTTCAGATGCTGGGCCGGCGCATCGCCGATCCGGACGGCGTCGAGGGCCCGCCCGGCGAGGCGGAGGGACTGGGACTGCTCGACATCGAGACGGTGATGTCGCCGGCCAAGACCTTGCGCGCCGTGTCGGGCGAGTTCGCCGACGGGGGCGGGGCCTTTACGGGTTACGAGATCCACATCGGCGTCACCCGGGGCGCCGGCCTGGCCAGGCCGTTCCTGCGGCGTGAGGGCGGCGAGGGCGAGGGGGCCGTCAGCGCGGATGGCCGCATCGCCGGCGCCTATGTGCATGGCCTGTTCGACCGCGGTCCGGGGCGCGCGGCCCTGCTCGCCCGCTTCGGTGTGCGCTCCGCCGGCCTGGACCATGGCCGAAGCGTCGACGCCGCCCTCGACGAGGTGGCCGCGATGCTCGAGCGCAGCCTGGACATGTCGACGCTCTCGAGGATCGCCGGCCTCTGACTTCCCGTCTTCGCGCCCTCGTCGCCGGACGGACGTCCATCAACGGCGAGCGAGAACCGGGCCCTCGACGAGCGCCCCGGCGGCCGCGGTCAGCATGGGCTGGTCGACGGCCGTTACGGCCTGGGCGATGGCCGCCTTGCGACAGGCCTCAAAGCTGGCGTGCTCGGGCATGAGGCGTATGTCGGGCGCGCCGCCGCAGGATTTCGCCGCGGCCGCGTCGATGCGGTCCAAAAGGACTTGCGCGCCGGCGGCGCTGGCGACGTTGAGATCGTCGAAGCGCACCTTGATGCTGCTTCCCCCGTCCGCGGCCTGTGCGGCGGCCGCGCCGGCCATCGCCACGGCGGCGGCGGCGATGGTCAGGCCGGCCAGGCCAGCCGTGAAACTACGTGTCATTTCAAGTTCCCCCTTTGGGTCGCCCCGGCATGTCGATGCGTCGAGGGCGGGGCTGCGATGAGACCCATTGAGCCTCGCCGCCGCTTGAACCGAAAGGATCCGCAGCCGAGCAATCGCCGATCCGAAGCCGATCAAAGCCGATCGGGCGCCTGAGCGGCCAGATGGACGGCGGCGGCGGACCGCAGCTGTCAGCAAACCGGTGCAATGATGGACGATTGTGGCGCGTTGCCGCCGGACATGGCATACTGAATATTCAATTCTGCCGAAATTCAGGGCAGCCTTTCACCAGCGTCGCCGGGCCGGCCTGCAGGCTGCGCTGGGTCGAAGCTTCATGATAGACTGAGCGACGCCGCCCAAGTTTGAGTCCGCCGTCCGTAAGGCCTCCTCCGATCACCGAGACCATGACCCTTCGCAGAGACCTCTACGATCCATGCCCCCCAGGGATACCGGTCTTTACCGTGATCGGGACGACTTAGTGCCGGGTGAGACGAGGGCCAGGGCGGGGAAGGCCAAGCCGGCCGCGACGTCGGCCGAGGGCGCGCCTGGCGTCGCTCGCACCGACAGGTATCGCCTGCGCCAGGAAGCGATCATCGAGTCGGCGATCGGGGTGCTTAACCACAAGGGCGTCAAGGGCATGACGCTCTCCGACGTCGCCGCCAAGCTGAAGCTGGTTCCGACGGGGATCATCTACTATTTCGCCAACAAGGAAGACTTGGCGGCGGCCTGTTTTCTGAAAGGGATCGAAACCTACAACCAGCTGATCGACGAGGCGGCCCAGGGGTCCACCGCCGAGCAGCGCCTCGCCATCTTGGTCCGGCGCTACGTCGAGCTCCGGCGTGACGTGGCGACGGGCGCCGCCAACCCGATCGCCTTCTTCAACGATGTCCGCGCTCTCGACGACGCCACGGTGAACCAGGCCTATGTGGACATGTTTCGACGCGCGCGCGCCCTACTTGAGTCCGATCCCGCCGCCGAGGTTGATCGTTCCGTGCTCAATGCGCGGACCCACCACATTCTGTCCCAGCTGTTCTGGGCGATCGCCTGGCTGCCGAAACTCGATCCGGACGATTATGCCCGCGCCGGCGACCGCATGCTGGATATCCTCGAGCACGGTTTGGGCGGCAAGGGACGGGCCTGGGCGCCCAAGCCGCTAGCCGTCCCGGTGGCGGAGCCCAGCAGCGAGATTTCGCGCGCGACCTTCCTGCGCGCGGCCACCGAACTCATCAACGAACAGGGCTATCTTGGCGCTTCTGTCGAAAAGATTTCCGCACGCCTGAGCGTGACCAAGGGCTCATTCTACCATCACAACGAGGCCAAGGACGATCTGGTGGTCGCCTGTTTCGAACGCACCATCAACATCATGCGCAGCGCCCAGCGCGCGGCTGAACACGGCGCCGCAAGCGGATGGGATCGGTTGTGCTCGATCTCGGCGGCGCTCGTGGAGTTCCAGGTTTCCGGCGAGACGCCGCTGCTGCGCACCTCCGCCCTGACCTCGGTGCCCGATACCATCCAGGCGCAATTGATCATGAAATTCGACCGGGTGTCCGCCTATTTCGCCGCGGTGATCAGCGACGGGATCGCCGACGGCTCGATCCGGCCGGTCGACGCCAATATCGGCGCGCAGATGATTACCGGCATGCTCAACGCCGCGGCGGAACTCGGCTATTGGGCCGGCGGCCTTTCGCCGAAACAGGCCAGCGGGTTTTTCCTGCAGCCTCTGTTCCAGGGCATGCGGGCGCCGATACGCGCCGTTTAGGGCGCTTGGTCGCGACAGGGGTCGTCGTCCGGCCAGGAAGATTGGGCTTGCGCTACGCGCAGGTCGCGATGGCGTTGCGAGACTTCATGGCTTCGCATGCCAATCGCTCAAATCTCATCCCTCGAGGATGCAATGACACAGACGCTCCGATGGACCGGATCGCGACGGCGCTGCAGCGCGACGGCCTGGCCAGGGCCGACGTCGCCGCCATCTGCGCCGGAACCAGCGCGCGCGCCAAGGGCCCGAACGCTCTAAAACCTGACCTGCAGCTCCGCGCCGAAGGTCCGCGGCGGGTTGGTGAAATAGGTGACCTGACCCGAACTCGGAAAGCCGGCGGGGGACTTGATGAGGTTGGCCGGCCCGTTAAAGAAGGCGCCGGTGGAGTAGTTGATGATCTGAAGCTGATTGGTCACGTTGCGCGCGAAAAGGATAAACGTAAAGTGGCCGCGCGTGGGTTGATAAAGCAACCTTAGATCAAGATCGGAATAGGATGGGGCCTGGAAGCCAGGATTGTTGAAGAAGCTGTAATACTGCTTGTCGACAAAGGCGTAGGTCGCCGAGACGGTAACCTTCCCGACCGGGAAATGCATCGTATAGACCGGGTTTATGGTCACCTTGTTTTCCGGTGACTGCGGAATCACATTGCCGTTGAGGTTGGTGTGATAGGCGGCGGCGCACTGGCCTGGGGTTCCCGCCGGGCCCGGCGTTCCCGTGCCTGTGCATCCCGGCGCCAATTCCGAGACGTCGGTGATGCCGCCGGGCAGGCTGAACTGCGTGAACCTGGCGTTGAGATAGGAGTAGTTGAACGTAAGCTGGAAATCCTGCGTTGGCGACCAGACCGATTCCAGTTCGAACCCGTAGTTGCGCGCCCTCTGGGCGCTGACCAATTCCGGGAAGACGACGCCGGTGGCCGAATCCAGCGTCGGCAAGAGCTGCTGAAGGTTGTGATAGTCGTAATAGTAGACGTCCGCATCGATGAGCAGTTGCCCGCCGAAGGTCTTTTTGACGCCGGCTTCATAGTCGTAGAGGGTTTCCGGCGGCACTTCCGCGATCGGGATTTTCTGAACCAGGCCAAGGCCGCCGGACTTGTAGCCCTTGCTGACGTCCGCATAGGCCAGGGTGCTGGGGTCGGGCTGGTATTCGACCCCGACCTTGCCGGTCCAGTCCGACGACGAAATATTGGCCGACTCATGCGAGGGCGATGGCGTGACGTCCAGGGCGTAAAGGGGCGGATCGAAGAACACCCCCGCGGTATCGAAGATATTGCGGAAGGTGATATCGCCCTGCTTGTCATCCCAATTGTATCGCAGGCCGCCGGTCAGCTTCAAATTGTCCGTAATGCTGTAGTCGGCATTGCCGTAGATGGCTTCCGATTCGTCGCTCAGGTTGGCGATCTGCGAATAGACGGCGCGGTGTGGATTGGGCGCCGCCAACGGGCAGCTGCCGGGGATCGGGCCGGTGGTTGCACAATTGGCCGCGCCTGGCCCGGTGGCGAATACCGGGTCGACCAGCGATGGATTATTGGGCTCTTCGTTATAGTAGGGCGCATAATAATTGCTGTGATACTGGAATGCGCCGACAATCCATTTCAGTTTGCTGGCGTTGTCGGATTTTAGCTGAATTTCGTTCTGGTACGACTTCTCCCATTGATTGCCCGTGGTGGTCGCGCTGACCAGGTTGAATCCGAAGGCGTTCGAGGGCGTGCCGTCGCCATCGCTGAGATATTCGTAGTCGTATTGGCTGTAGCCGCCGATATATTCCAGGGTTGCGCCGGGAAGCGACCAGGTTAGCTGTGTGGTGAAGGTGTAGTCGTTCTTCTCCTTGGTGTAGCCCACGGTGTTGTCATCGACGACATAGTTGGGCCGGTGACTGTTGAGCTGCGGATTGCCGACCGGCGGCGTTTGAGCGAGGAAGAGGGACGATCCATTCGGGCCAAGACACAGATCGGGGACGCCGTTGATCGTGGGGCAATAGCTCACCGTCGAGATGGCGTACTGGGTTGGATTGGCGCCATAGGTGGCCGCGTTGTCGTTCTCGAAGTTTTGGACCTTGAACCAGGCGTCGAAATTGCTGGTCGGCTTCCATTCCAGCTGGCCCTCGAGCAGATTTGACGAACCCGATCCGGGATAGACGGAACTGTCGAGGTTTTTGTTGAAACCGTTGTAGCGGGGCTGGTCGGCGAAGGCGTCGGCGAGCCGGAAGCTCAACTTATCGGTGATCGGTCCCGAGACCGAGAGGTCCGTATAGAGATAGTCGTAATTGTTGAAGCCGATGCGGCCTTCCTCGTGAAACGCGTCCGTCGGCCGCTTTTCGACGACGTTCACCGAGCCGCCGATGTCGTTTTCACCGCCCAGGGTGCCTTGCGGCCCGCGCAACACCTCGATTCGATCGGAAAAGAAGTCCGGCTGGTTCAGATAGTCGGGCGAGGCGGTGTAGATGCCGTCGACGAAGACCGCGACGCCCGGATCGGTTCCGAGTTCGTCGGTATAGCGCCCGACGCCGCGAAGGCTGAGGAACTCGCCGTTCAGGCTCATGCTGGGCGTGAAGTTGACGATATCGCTTGAGGTCTCGATACCGACCAGGTTGCGGCGCTGGTCGGTGTAGGCGGAGGCGGCCACGGGCAGATGCTGGAGGGCGACGCGCCGGGAGGTGGCCGTGACCACGACCTCGCCGACCGCCGCGGCGGACGCCGCCTGGGTGCTCTGCGAGGTCTCGTTGGCGCGTTTGGCGGCGTCGGTGGTCGCCGCCGTTGACGGGCTTTCCGTCGTCGGCTGGGCCTGGTTTGGCGAGGCGCCTTGCGCGGTTGCAACGCCCGCGCTCAACAGCATCGCGCCGATGGCGCAGGACAGCATCAACCGTTTGCGTTGGAACATCTTCCCCCCTTAGCCGACTTCGCGTCAGGCCCGATTTGACTTGCCGGCGCCGCCGCGAGTCTTAGGCCGCAGCGGGATGGCGCCGGAGTGGTTTGAGCATCAGGTATGCGCCGCGTATCGTCAAATAGTTTTTGACGATCCGGTATGGTGACGTATGGGTGAGCGGCGCTATCCGTGGCGGGTGTGGCGTTCGCGCCGCAGCGCCCTGGCTCGCGCGGCGAACCGGAATTTGAGGAGGATTGACCCGTGGCCTATTCGATCGAACACAGACCGGTGTCGGTCTGGTCCGAGGGCTCGCGGTTGGCCGCCGTCGTGATGACGCCCAGGGACGCGCCCGGGCCTCGCCCCGCCATCCTGCTCTGCCACGGCTGGGGCGGGCTGAAGGAGCATTTGATCCAACTCTATTCCGAAGCCTTTGCCGGCGCCGGCTATGTTTGCTTGGTGTTCGACTATCGCGGCTGGGGCGAGAGCGACGGGCGGCTGATCCCGGCCGCGGATACCTTGCGGCTGACTAAGGCCGGCGAGCAAACCGTCAAGGCGAGGGTGATCCGCGAGGGGATCGATCCGGTCGACCAGGTCGCCGACATTCGCGCCTGCCTGGCCTGGCTGCTCACCGAGGACGGGGTCGATCCGGCCCGTGTCGGCCTGTGGGGCTCCAGCTACGGCGGCGGCCTGGCGACCTTCGTCACCGGCACGGACGAGCGGGTGAAGGCGCTGGTGGCCCAGATCGGCGGCTATGGCCATCCGCGCCAGGACTGGTATCGCGACCTCGCCTACAGGCGCATGGCGGACAAGGCCCGCGGCCGCATCGACCCGCCGGTCCCGCAAGGCGTCGATGGCGCGCCCGGCCTGCGCGGCACGCCCGACATCGCGCGCCAGTGGGGTTTCTCGCCGCTCGAGGCTGCGGAAAACATCCGCGTCCCCAGCCTGTTTATCGACGCCGAGTTCGAGGAATACAACGAGCCGGCGCTGCAGGGCGGCGCGGCCTACGCGATCGTGCGCCAGAACGCCCCGGCCGAGCGGGCGACGTTCCCGTGCACCCATTACCAGGTCTACGACCAGCACCTGGCGCCGGCGCGCCAGCTCGCCCTCGACTGGTTCGACAAGCACCTGTGACGGCTGGCCGCGACGACAAGGAGTGGACGCGTGGAAGATTTGAAGGGCCGGGTGGCGGTGATCACCGGCGGCGCCAGCGGCATCGGCCTGGCCATGGCCGAGGCGTTCGGCGCGGAAGGCATGCGTCTGGTGATCGCCGACATCGAGGCTGAAAGGCTGGATCGGGCGGTCGCCGACCTCCGCGCGAAATCCTTCGAGGCGGTGGGTTTTCGCACCGACGTGTCGCGCTATGCCGATGTCGAGGCCCTCGCACAGTCGGCGCTGAGCGCCTTCGGCAAGGTCCACGTGGTCTGCAACAACGCCGGCGTCTCCATCACCGGCCCGACCTGGAAGATGAGCCTGGACGACTGGCGCTGGGTCTATGACGTCAACGTCTGGGGCCTGGTGCACGGGATCAAGGCCTTCACGCCGATCCTGATCGCGCAGGGCGAGCCCGCGCACATCATCAACACCGCCTCGGAGGCCGCTTTTGTGGGCATCGGCGAACACGCGCCCTATTGCTCGTCGAAGGCGGCGGCGGTCTCACTGAGTCTCGCCCTTTACAGCGAGCTCGTCGCCGCCAACACCCAGGTCGGCGTGTCGGTGGTTTGCCCGGGCATGGTGGACACCCAGATCCATCGCGCCTGGCGAAACCGGCCGCAGGGCGACCGGCCCTGGAGCGATCGGGAGAGCGCCGACCTGGAGCGCCGGCGCGACACCGACGCCTTCCAGGCGCGCGGCGCGCCGGCGGCGCAGGTGGCCGAGCAGGTTCTCGACGCCTTGAAGGCCAATCGCTTCTATGTGTTCAACACCGAACATTGGCGCGACATGATCCGCCGCCAGCGGAACATCGTCCTCGGCGACGCCAATCCGCCCGTCTACAGCTGGGGCGCGGATCTGCGGCCGAAGGGGTGATGCGGGCCCTTATCCGCGATCGGGACGGCCTCCGGATCGAGACCTAGTGGATTGATTCAGACGCTTGGTGCCGATGCGCAAATCTCGGCCAACCGGCGCGACGCCTGGGAGCGGTAGGGCAGTCCGACAACGGGTCATTAGGCGGACGGGCTTGATCTTGGCTTCTCGGCGGTCACGATGCCGGTATGTCGAAGCACGCCATCTTCCTCAACGGACCTGTGGGTGTAGGAAAGACCACTCTCGGGCGCGCGCTCGCAGACAACATCGATGGCGGGTTTGTCGATGGCGACGATTATTCTGATCCGCTCAAGCCATGGTACAGCTCGATAAAACGCACGAGCGAAGCCGTTGTCGCGGCCGGGCTCGCGGTGTTGGACCAAAGGCACGCCGTAGTGGTGGCCTATCCACTGGGCTGTACCGGCTGGATCTATTATCGACGGAAATTCGGCGACGCTGGGATACGGCCGTGGTTCGTCAGCCTCCGCGCGTCCTACGAAAGCATCACTGACGCGGGCCGAGGGCGGCGGTTCAGCCACGCTGAGCGCCATCGGATCAAGGTCATGATCGATGAAGGGTACGATGTCCGACCATTCAGCGATCTTGTCATCGATACCGACAGGGCCGGATTCGAAGTTACTGTCGATCGACTCACAGCCGACATCAGACAGTTGATAGGTGCGCTGTAGCGAGCCTCGTCCGATGCGCCGTCACTTTGCGGACAGGCGCCTTCAATGCAAAGTGCGGCTCCATGCCAGCCGCCGATCGGAATCGCGGCGACTGTGGCGCAAGGGGCGGAGCGCAGGCGATGATTGGCCACTTGTCGTTTGGAGTCGCCGACCTCAAACGGTCCACGCAGGTCTATGACGCCACGCTGAGCGCCCTTGGCTACGCCCGCGTTTGGACCAGCGAGCACGGCGTGGGCTACGGCGTCGAAGGCGGCAACGACAAGCTTGCCCTGTTTCCGAGAAAAGATAGCGCTGCGCCTGGCGCGGGCTTCCACGTCGCGTTCACCGCGAACAGCTCAGAAGCCGTCGACCGCTTCCATGCCGCAGCCATCGAGGCTGGCGCGACCTGCAATGGGCCGCCCGGACTCAGGCCGCACTACAGCCCGACCTATTACGCCGCCTTCGTGGTCGACCCGGATGGGTACAAGCTTGAGGCCGTTCACCTGTAGCCCCGCCGCCGAGAAAACTGTTCGCAGCGGTGTCGTTTGACGGACGACGCGCAGGGTCCGCTGTCGGGAAGGGTCCTGATGGCAATGAGTGACGCCGCCCCATAGCACAGCTTCATGTTGCGGTGCAGCAACAAGGCGCGCGGAGGGCCCTTGCGCGGCGCGGCGGATTGCCGCCATATGGCCGGGCAGCGGAGCACAGTCAGTTGCCCGGTCGGATTCGATAGCCCCTGGACGGCACGCACGCCGGCCTGCCCGCGGATAGCGCGGGCGAGCGCCTATCGATCCTCCTCTCATCTCACGGCTTTCCTAACATGGCCTTCTTCGGCAACGACGCGGTCAATCGTGTCAACATCCACTACGCCATCCAGGCGCTGGCGCAGGGCGCAGGCGGCACGCTCGTCATTGCCGTCCTGCTGCGCGCGGGCGTCCCCGTCCCGATGACGTTTGTCTGGCTCGCCAGCATTGTCACCGGCCGCTTCGTCCTTCGGCCGTTGATCTTGCCGATCGGCAAGCGGTGGGGCCTAAAACCCCTGGTGATCGCCGGCGCACTGCTCACCGCAGCCCAGTACCCCATTTACGCCGAGGTGCACGGTGTTGGCTGGCCGCTACTGGCGAACGCCGTCCTCGTCGCCGTCGCCAGCACCCTCTACTGGCCTTCCTACCACGCCTATTTCGCTTCCCTCGGCGACGCCGAGCATCGCGGCCATCAGGTCGGTATTCGCGAAGCTACAGCGACGATCATCGGCATCGTGGCCCCGCTCGTCGGCGCCTGGCTGCTGCTCAACGCAGGTCCGCGCTGGATGTTCGGGGCCGTCGCCGCCGTGCAGGCGCTTTCCGCGGCGCCGCTTCTAGCCGCGCCCAATGTCATGCCCCCGCGCGAGGCGCCCGGCGCTTACCGCGCCGCGCGCGAGGGCGTCGCAATCTTCCTGGTCGACGGCTGGCAGGCCGCCTGCATCTACAACGTCTGGCAGGTCGCGTTGTTCGTCTCGCTAGGTTCGAGCATTGGCGCGTTCGGCGGAGCGGTGGCCTTGGCGGCCCTGGTCGGTGCAGCGCTGACCTTGCTCTTCGGACGCCATATCGACCGCGGGGGCGGGCGGCGCACCGCCGCGCTCGCCTGCGTCGTCACAATGGCGCTGGCGCTGACCCAGGCCGCAGCCTTCGGCCACCTGTGGCTGGCGGTCGCCGCCAACGCGCTTGCGGCCATCGCCACCGCCCTGATCACCCCGGCGATCTCGACGCCGCTCTACAACCTCGCGCAGGCATCGCCCTGTCCGTTCCGCTACAACATCGCCACCGAAGGCGCGTGGGACATCGGCTGTGGCTCCGGCATGCTCACCGCCGCCGCCATCTCCGCGCTGGGCGGATCGCTCAGCGTGATGCTGCTCACCGCCTTGCCGGCGATCGGCGGCCTCTTCTGGCTGCTCTGGCGCTATTACGGCGCTCACCCGTCGGCCGGCGGCGTCGGGATCGCGCCGGCGCTCGCGCTGGAGCCGCACGCTCCGCCTTGAGCGCAGGCGCGGCGAAGGCGGTTCCGTAGCCGGGGACTCCGCTGTCCGGCAATCGATCACGGCGCGGACATAGCGATTCTGTCCGGAACGGTCGGTGGCTGCATGAGTTTCCGGACAAATTGAATTCCGGACGGGAAAACGGACAAGCTTCACCGATCGACGCCGGCGGCGTGGGTCGGGGTGATTCGATGGGGTGTGGATCACGACAGATTTGAATCCAACACTTGGTGTCCGCGCGCTGCGGCGGCGATGATTTTGTCTGGATCGGCGGTCCAGACGAAAGGCTTGGACGTCTGGTTGTGGTCGGCGACGAAGCGATTGATGGCCGCCTGCAGATCGACAACGCCCTTGAAGACGCCACGCTTGAGGCGCCGCTTGGTCAGGATGGCGAAGAAGCCCTCGACGGCGTTCAGCCAGCTGGCCGAGGTGGGCGTGAAGTGGAACGTCCAGCGTGGATGCCGGCCCAGCCATTCGATCACCTTGGGATGCTTGTGGGTGGCGTAGTTGTCGAGGATGGCGTGGATGATCTTGCCGGCCGGGACCTCGCGCTCAACGGCGTTCAGGAAGCGGATGAACTCCTGGTGCCGGTGGCGCTGCATGCATCTCCCGATGACCTTGCCTTCCAGCACGTCGAGCGCGGCGAATAGGGTGGTCATGCCGTGGCGCTTGTAATCGTGAGTCATGGTCCCGGCCCGGCCCTTCTTGAGCGGCAAGCCGGGCTGGGTGCGATCCAGGGCCTGAATCTGGGACTTCTCGTCGACGCTGAGCACCACGGCGTGGGCGGGAGGATCGACATAGAGTCCGACGATGTCGCGGACCTTGGCGGCGAACTTCGGATCGTTGGACAGCTTGAAGGTGCGAATGCGGTGCGGGGCCAGGCCATGAGCCCGCCAGATGCGCTGAACCGAGGTCAGGCCCACGCCCGCAACCTTGGCCATCAGCCGCCCAGTCCAGTGCGTCCTCTCGCCGGGCGGATCGCTGAGCGTCAGGGTCACGATCCGATCGGCCACATCCTCCGGCAGCCGCGGCGTGCCGGGCGGCCGGGTCTTGTCGCGCAGCAGACTTTCCAGACCCTCCTCCATGAACCGCGCCTGCCAGCGCCAGACCGCCGTCTTGCTGACGCCGACCGCGCGCATGATCGCCGCCGTGCCCAGTCCCTCGGCCGTGGCCAGCACGATCCGCGCGCGCCAAGCGTGCTTCTGCAGACTGTTGCCGTCATCGACAATCGCCTGAAGCCGCTTACGATCGGTGGGGCTCAGGTGGAAGGTGACGCCTGTACGCATCCCGCAGACTCGCACGACGCCACGCTGCGCGGAATCCCAAACCGGACTCTTCTGTCCCAATCAATCCACTAGAACATCCGGGTGACCGGCGCCGCCGCGTCGCCCATCTCGATCGCCTCGACACCCTGGCTGGCCTCGGCCGAGGCGGCCGCCTCGCGCAGGGTCTCCAGGTTGTGCTCGTGGACCGTGCGGTCGATCCGGTAGAAGCCGAGCACGGCGATGGACACGATGCTGAAAAAAGCGGTGACGGGCAGGTAGATCATCGCCAGATGCCGCATCAGCTCCGGGCTGACCGAGCCCTTGAGCGCGTGCGGCGGAAAATGCACCAGGGTGAGCAAAAGCCCGGCGATGAAGGCGCCGATGCCGCCGGTGAACTTGGGCAAAAGGCCGTTGGCGGCGAAGAGCAGGCCTTCGGACCGGACGCCGGTCCTCACCGCCGCATCCTCCACCACGTCGGCCATCATCGAGCCGACCAGGATGTAGCCCACCACCGCGACCGTCGAGGTGACCATGCCGTCCGCGATCAGGATCGGCGTCAGCCAGGGCGATCCGTTCATGACCATCAGGTTGGTGAGGCGCAGAAAGAGCGGCCCGGCGGCGGTGACCACCGAGACGGAGAACAGGCCGATCACCGCGGTCTTCTTGCCCAAGCGCCGCGACAGGTAAGGGGCGATGAAGACCGCGATGATCGAACCCACCGAGCCTAGGGGGATCAGGAAGGCGAACTGGCCCGGATCGAGGCCCCAGAAGTAGGTGTAGAGATAGATGCTCAGGCCGCCGCCGATGCCGCCGCCGATACCGCCCAGGACGCCGCCCAGCATCAGGGCGACGAGCGAGCGGTTGGTCAAGGTCAGCCTGATCTCGCGAAGGGTCGTGGCCAGGTCGGCGCGCGGGCGGCGGGCGGCCTGGGGCAGATGGCGGATCTGGTCGTGGGTGCCGGCGGTCGAGACCAGGATCGAGACGAAGGTGACAACCGCCGCCAGCACGCCGAACTGGGCGTAGCCCTGGCGGTTGAGGATGCCGAGCGGGTTGTGCGCGCTGGTGCGCAGGAAGACCTCGTTGAGTATGAAGGTGATCGTCGCCGCGCCGATGATGCCGAAGAACCAGCGATAGCTCTGCAGCGTGGTCCGCTCGTCATAGTCCGCCGTCAGTTCCGGGGTCAGGGCGTTGCTGGGTATGGTGTAGACACTGACCGCCAAGCGCAGCGCGATCATCATCGCCAGGGTGAAGACGATCAGGGCGCCGTTCGAAAGACCGCGCGGGGCGTTCCACAGCAGATAGAGCAGCACCGCGACCGGAATGGCCGAGGCGTACATGAACGGGTGTCGCCGGCCCCAGCGCGACCGGGCCTTGTCCGACCACTGGCCGATCAAGGGATCGATCACCGCGTCGACCATCAGCGAAACCATGATGCTCGCCCCCACCAGCAGCGCCGGCAGGCCGAGGACCTGGTTGAGGTAGATCTGCAGGACGGCGCCCGACAGGCCCGCGCCCGACACCCCGACCGCGACCGAGCCGAGGCCGTAGCTCACCTTGGTGGGCAGCCGCAGCGGCGGCCGATGCGTCGGTCGAACGGACATCGCCGCCGGCTCCATACCCTATGCTCAAATTATTGCCCGCAGGCTTTTGGCATAGGCGGCGAGGGAAGGCCAGCCGCATCGGGCCTGAGGTCAGGGCAGGGCGATGTCCGCATCCGCGGCGGCGTGGCCGCGCGCATCCAGCCCGCCGACGGGCTGTTCGAGACGCCTCAGCAGCCCGTGCTCGCCCGGCGCGTCGGTGCGGCCGAGGCCGGCCCAGATCCGGTAGCCGACCCGCTCCAGGAAAACCTCGCGTTCGGTGGTTCTGAGCTCCGGCGCCATGCCCAGGAAGAAGTTCTCCTGCTGGCGGATGAAGGGGCGGCAGTAGTAGGTCAGGATGCCGTGGCGCTGGACGTCCCCGGTTCGATTGGCCCCGGTCCCGTGGATCAGCCGGCCGTCGAAGACCAGGGCCGAGCCGGCCTTGCCAGAGGCGGCGATCGTCCGGTCCTGGGTGTCCTCGGGCAGCCGCGCGCGCTTATGACTGCCGGGAATCAGCCGCGTGCCGCCGTTCTCGTCGCTGAAATCGTCCAGCATCCAAAGGATGTTGGCCACCACCGGCTTGGGCGTCCAGAAACCGACATAGCCCTGGTCGGCGTGCAGATACATCGGCTCGCCGCCCGGCCTGGCGATGTTGGCCGTCAGGCTGGACAGGATGAAATCCTTGTCGAGCAGGTGCGGCATCATCGTCATGGCGAACGGGTGGATGACCAGGTCGCGGAACATCCGGCCCTTGTTGACCATCATCCAAATGCGCTGGTTGGTCTTGCTGTCGTGGAAGGCGACGCCGTTAGCCTCTTCGCCATGGCCCTGCTCGATCACCCGCTGGCGCAGCGTCCCCACCTGGGCCGGGGCGAGGACGTCGGCGACGATGCAATAGCCGTAGGCGTCCAGATCGGCGAACGCTCGGGCTGGATCCGTGGTCGCCGAGGGCAAGGACCGGTCCTGAACCTTTGCCGAAGTCATTTGCGACCTCCTTGTGCATCGTTTTGAGTAGCCGGTTTGGAGGTGGTGAGGCTAGCGCCTTTTCGCATCGACCGCGCGCAACTGGTGTGGCGATTCAGAAATTCGCCGTCGCTTTGTGGGGGCCGGGAGCGAATTTCTGAATCTATAGCCACACTAGCTGGCGGATAGCTTGTCCTGCGTCTTGGTTTCGAAATCGGCGGCTTCGTGGCGTTCGTGCAGCTGAGTGGAGAGTTCGCCAAAGGGCCTGTTGACCATCTGGCCCCGCTTCACCGCTGGCCGCTCTCCGATCATGGCGGTCCAGCGCTGCAGGTTCTTGTAGTCCTGTACCTGCAGAAATTCCCCGGCTTCGTAAGCCAAGCCTCTGGCCAGGTTGCCGTACCAAGGCCAGACGGCCATGTCGGCGATCGTATAGTCGGCCCCGCCGAGGAACGTGCTCTCGCCCAGCCGCCGGTCGAGCACGTCGAGCTGGCGCTTCACCTCCATGGCGAACCGGTCGATGGCGTATTCGATCTTGCTCGGCGCATAGGCGTAGAAGTGGCCGAAGCCGCCGCCCAGATAGGGCGCCGAGCCCATCTGCCAGAACAGCCACGACAGCGTCTCGGCCCGCCCCGCCCCGCTCTTCGGCAGAAAGGCGCCGAACGTCTCGGCCAGGTGCAGCAGGATGGCGCCGGACTCGAAGACCCGGATCGGCTCGGGGCCGCTCCGGTCCATCAGCGCCGGGATCTTGGAATTGGGGTTTACCGCGACGAACCCGCTGCCGAACTGGTCGCCGCTGATCCGGATCAACCAGGCGTCGTATTCCGCGCCCGTGTGACCGGCGGCGAGCAGCTCCTCCAGCATGATTGTCACCTTGACGCCGTTCGGCGTGCCCATCGAATAGAGTTGGAGCGGATGGCGGCCGACCGGCAGGTCCTTGTCGTGTGTCGGCCCGGCGATCGGCCGGTTGATATTGGCGAACCGCCCGCCGTTTTCCTTGTCCCAGGCCCAAACCTTGGGCGGGGTGTAGGCGGATGTATCGGACATGGTTTGAGCTCCAAGACGTCTTGAGGGCGGCCGCGCGCCGCGCCGGTTGGCAAGGAATGGGCGAAAGCAGGCCCGGTTGGTCCGCCGCGGCTCCGGCCCGGCTATTCGGCGGCCACGCGATGGCCCAGCGCCTGAAGCACATCGAGCGGATCGGTGCGCTCGCGGTAGTCGACACGGATGTCGGCGAACAGGATGACGCCGTCGCCGCCAACCACATAGGTCGCCGACAGGGGGCCAGCCGCCTCGATAGAAGGTTATGACCACAGGGCCTTTGGCCAGGAGGTCGGCGACGTTGACCGGCTGGCCGCGCTGCTCGGGAAGCTTGACCTCGGGCGCCCGATCGCCAACCTGCTTGGCGCGGTCCGTGATGCCGCTGGCGCCGAGATGGGCGATATGCGCCTCCATCAGCGTCTTGCTGTTCTCGGGCACGCGGGCGCGCCAGCCGGCGCGGAATTGGGCGAGTTGTTCGCAGAGGGTCTCGGTCATTCTGGCTTACCCTGAGCTCTAAGTCAGCCCTCTGTGTAGGGCGCCAGGCCTGGCAGACCGTCGATCGAGACCGCGTTCGCCGCGTGGCGGCGCGCCGCCCATTCCTCATGCGGCCCAGCGACGACCCAGCGCTGAAGCTGGTCGCGGTCGCCCTTGTAGCCGAAGAAGGGGACGCCCCAGCCGCAACTGTCCGACACCCGATCGATGCGTATCGTGATGACCCCCCGCGCGCGCTCGAAGGCTGGAAACAACGTCATCTTTTCGGCGAAGCCGGGCTCGTCGAACGAGCAGGTCTCGCCACGCCCATGAAGCCGCAGGATGTTCGCCGGTCCCTCGAAGGCGCAGAACATCAACGTGATACGGCCATTTTCGCGAACATGGGCATGGGTCTCGATCCCCGAGCCGCCGAGATCCACGTAAGCGACCGTTCGGGTATCGATGATCGCCAGACTGTCGTAGCCCTTCGGCGAAATGTTGACGGACCCTTCAGCCGAGAGCGGCGCGGTCGCCACGAAGAAGAGCTTCTGGCGGCGGATGAAGGCGATCAGCGTCTCGTCCAACTGGTCGTAGACCGTGCTCATCGGCGTCTCCTTCCACAGTCGTCGGACACCTTGCGTTATCGCCACCTGTCGCCAACCCTGCCGGTTGGGCCAATGCCATATGGACCAGAGCGGCCGTCTGCGTCGATAATCTTTGTCGGGGGAAAAACGGGGCGAGGCCGTACCCTTTTCCGCAAAACCAACACATTGGCGGAAGCGGTGGCTCGCCGGGAGCGGCGAAGACCAGAACTTCGTACAGCATATCCCACTACGCTACGACCGCCGCCTATCGTCGAAGGCCGTAAAACCTACGCGGGTGCCGCCAGCCGTAGTACGAAAAGGTGGACTTCTGAAAACGAAGGCCATCGAATTGGTCCAGCGCCTGAGCGTAGCCACGCCTAAGGATTTTGCCGAGATTGGCGTCACCCGCCACTACCTTTGCAAACTTTGTGCAGAAGGCGTCCTCGTTCGGGTAGGCCGGTCTCAATATGCAGCGCCGGCGGTCGCCGCGTAGGCCGCTATTGACTTCGGACGATCGGGCAGTGCTCGCGTCGGGGCTTCGCGCGGGCGCTGATGCCTATGCCCGGCGGAGATTAAAGATTCGCGGAGGGGTGGCCTGACCCGGACCTTGGTGCCCCGCACGGGACCTATGGGGTATCGGCCTTCGGTGGCTGAACCAGAGTTTGCTGGCCAACGATGCCGCTCAGCACCCCAAGCAGCTCGATCATGAAGGCGTCGTAGGCGGCCAGATATTCGGTCATAAGCTGTTCGATCCGAACGTAGCCGTCGGCGGGTTCGTAGGCGATGTCGTGCTTCAGTACCGCCTGCGAGCCGTCGGCATAAGTGATAGTAGCGTGCGACTCACGGACCGCGAACCCAGTCGGCGCGTCCGCCTCAGCTTCCCGCGCCCTCGATCGGCGGGTGTCCGTCAACAGGGCCGGCGTCCGCCGCGGCACGACGATCGGTAGACGAGCGCTCGCTGTCTTGCCCTTGTGCGATACCACCCATCCTGACGCCGGCGCCGGCACGACCAGGCGATGGACCACCTCATCACGGTAGTCCCGCAGCGCCTTCAGCCACACCTGGTGAGCCTTAACGACCGCGAGCACAGGCGCGTCGAAGCCCTTGTCGACCAGGGTCTCCAGCGTGTGCATCGACCGCGCCTTCACGCCCTTGAGCGATCGTCCGGCCGCCTGGGCCAGGAAATCCAGGCCGGACCGCAAGGCGGCCAGGAACGCCGCCAGTTCGTGGACATATTCGGCGGCTGAGGTCAGGACCGAGGCCTTGTAGCTGTGGACTGGACCTGAGGGGAGCGACATCGACGCTGCGGCGACCTCTTGGATCGCCGTCTTCGTGGCGGCGTCCAGCATGCGCTCGATGGCCTGCAAATGATGTTGAGCGGCTTGACGCTTTCGGACCGAGAACATCAGCAGCGTCTCATAATGCTCCTTGTCGGCGCTCTTGCGCAGGATTGGCTGCTCGGGGCCGACCGGCGCCACATCGAGGGCCGCGAGCAGCGCGTCGAGCGCCACATAGACGGGGAGCTTGGCGACAGCCTTGGCCATGGGCCTTGTCCGATTTGGCTCAGGCGATCTGCCAGTCGATCTTCACGCGGCTGGTCGGCACCCCGTTCAGCGCGGCGATCTCGGCGGCGGCGCCGGCGATGATGTCCGCGGCGGTGCGCTGGGGCGGGACCGCGCCTTGGCCGGTTAGCAGGAAGGCCTCGCTGACGCCAAGCGCCTTGGCGATCGCGCTTACCATCGGCGGCCGCGGCGTCACCCCGTTCGCTTCCCAGTTCCACACCGCCGTCGGCGAGACCTTCACCAGCTTGGCCAGCTGTGACTGGTTCATGCCGCGCTTGGTGCGGGTCTCGCGAATCCGGTCTCCAAGGGTGGTCGCCATAATCGTCTCCTGCTGCTACAAGCGATATCCACTTTTCAGCGATGAATTACAAGTTAAATATGATTATGATCCATTTAAACTTCAAGGTCGCCGCGGTGGCCGACCCCGGCGTTGAGCCCAGCCGCCGCCGCCAGGACCCAATGACGCCCGACGCTGCGATTCCGGCTAGACTCGCCCGAACGACTCGCCTCGCGACCTTCGCGCCGCGTTGTCTCGGCCCCGAAGTGCGATATGGACGCTCGTGAAAAGCAGATAGCGCCGCCGAAGTCGTGGGAGACGTTCGAGGACCTTTGTCTGGCGCTCTTCAAGGCAGTCTGGCGCGATTCTAATGCGCAGAAGCACGGTCGGCGCGGCCAGGCCCAGGCCGGCGTCGACGTGTTCGGCTCACTAGACGGGAGGGGCGACGCCTTCCTCGGCGTCCAGTGCAAGGGCAAGGACCAGAGTCTCGGCGCCCAGGCGACGGTAGCTGAACTCGAGGGGGAGTTGGCCAAGGCCGAGCAGTTTCAGCCGCGCCTAGCCCACTGGACGTTCGCGACGACGGCGCCCACGGACGCCGTTCTGCAGGTGGCCGCGCGCAAGCTGTCCGTCGATCGGACGGCGAAGGGGCTGTTTCCCGTCACGGTCTTGGGATGGGGCGACATCCAGGCCTTGCTCATGGAGCATCGCGGCGTGCTGGAGCAGATCTATCCTGAGCTCGCGTTCGATTTCGCCGGCCTCATCGCGGAGCTGCGCAGCTTTTCGGGGGGCGACGCCCTGGCCGGCCTTCGCCAGGACATCGCCGCGCTCGCGATGAAAGTTATGCCAGCGTCCTCGTCGGTCTCCGCTTGGCGCGAGGTGACCTTCGACAATGGACGAGGTCTCGGGCCGGCGCTAATGGGGCGACCCCTGGGTCCCGCCGATCTCGCAGCCTGCCCGCTACTGCCAGAGGCGCGGACAGCTGTCGCCGAGCTTGAGCGCGCCTTCTCCGCGCGGCTGGAAGGCCAGCCCGGCGTCGGCAAGTCAGTCTGCGCCCTGCAGTCCGCCCGGATTTTCGCGGCGCGTGGATGGTCTGTAATGCAGCTGGCCGATCCGCGGGTGAACCGAGTCGACTGGATCGCCCCGGCTGACCGCAAGACGCTCTACATCATCGATGACGCCCACCTCACACCAGACACCGTGTTGAGGGCCGCCGAGGCGGAGACCGGGCCGGCGCGCTTGCTGCTCTCGACCCACAACGCGATTGGCCAGGGTGGCGGCGGCCGTGGTGCCATCGTGATCGACGCCAAGCGCGCCGTCGGCGTCATCGCTGCCGGACTGCGCGCCGATCGCGCCGCGACGTTG
The DNA here is from genome assembly GCA_965277425.1 of Caulobacteraceae bacterium. Classification (GTDB taxonomy): domain Bacteria; phylum Pseudomonadota; class Alphaproteobacteria; order Caulobacterales; family Caulobacteraceae; genus Poindextera. Next base: position 1,308,570 of record CBDICR010000007.1, on the reverse strand, counting down.
GCGGTCGTCCGCCTGGTTGATGATCGCGTCGGCGACCGTCCTATGGACGAGTCCCTCGACCATCGCCTCGACTATGCGGAAAAGCAGGCCGACCGGCCTTGGCAATTCTGCTTCATCCTCGGCGGCGGGTGGCGCCGCGCCACCGCCGGGGCTGACGCGGCGCGCGCCGCCGACGCCGACCTGACGCTCGCCGCCATCGCCCTGCGCCAGCTCGCCTCGCGAGACGCCCGGCCGAGCCGCGAGGAGGTCCACGCCCTGTTGGCGGCCGCCAAGATCTCCCCGGCGTCGGCGGACGCCGCGTTAGATTGGCTGGTCGACGCCCGGCTGGTCATCGCGATGACCGACCTGCGCACGCCGCACCAGCGGTTCGCGGTGGTGGTGCTCGGCCGTATTTTGGCGGGCCAGGACCAGGCCGGCCGCGAGGCGGTCGGCGCGCTGCTGAATTTCGTCTTGGAAGATCCCAGTCATCCGCTGGCGGGCCTTCGCTTGCTTCTCGATGAGTTCCCCCGGCTCGATATGAACTACAACTGGACCCATCTCGTGCGGCCGGAAAGTCTCGCGCCCTTGCTCACGCGCTGCTGGGCCGCCCGGAGCGCGGACGAGCGGACCTTCGCCATGCTCATTCTCGCGGAGCTCAACCGCTATGCGCCGGGTTGGCCGCGCAGCGTCCTGGAGGGTCATGAGGCCGTTCTGGCGGACTGGTTCTCCCATCCGGACGACCCGAGTGGCGGCGTCGGACGGCTCACGAACAGTGTGGGTCAGAGCGACAAGGCGTTCGCCGAGGCGATGGTCGGCGCCTCCGATCCCGAGCGAGTCGCGGCAGCCGTATCCAACGTGACGGCGCAGACCGCCTTCAATCTCGCCGAGATGCTGTCGATGACGGGCGGGGCGCGTCCGGAAGCGTGGAAGGCGCGGTTTGCGGCGGACTTGGATCGGAAGGCGTTGGTCGCTGTAGGCCGACAGTGGCCGAAGGATGAGCCGATCGTCTGCTACGCCAGGCTCTGTCAATCGGTGTGCTGGACGGACGAGGACCTGGCCCTCGACATGGTCGAGGGGGTCCTGCCTGCAGCGACGCGGGCGCTCGACAGCGATCCGGTGTCGACGTTCCACGAGCTCGACGACATCGCCTCTCGCGTTCTGCGCGTCCTGGATGTGCTTGGGATCTACAAGGGCAAACACCGTCCCAGCACGCGCGGACGACGACTCGCCGCCAAACTCTGCGGGGGCCTCAAGCCACGGGTCCTGGCGAAGCAGCTCTCCGCGATCCCCAAGCGGGACTTCCAGCAAGCCGCAATGTTGCTCAGCTTTCTGTCAACGGTCTCGCCCACGAAGTTCAATCAGACCGTGGCGGCGATCGATTGGGAGCAGGTCAGCCTCACGATCGGGGACGACTGGGCCCACCTTTTCCACGAGGCTGAGGTGTTTCTAGGCGTCTGCTTTCAAAGCCGCGAACACCGCCTCGCCATCACCGCGCTGATCACGCGCAACGCCGACCGGATCGACCTCCTTGCCCCGCGCCTAGCGTTGATGGCGCCCGACGTGGCGTTTCGGCATGTGGAACAGGGGCGTCGGATCGGTCTATCGAATGTTCACCACGTCGACTGGCGCGCCGGCCCAGGCCTCGTCGCCAATTTCGCCGATGCTCGCCCCGATCTGCTCCAGACCCTGTTAGCGCCTGCCGAGCCGCACGTGGCGGGCGCGCTGTCGCAGAGACATCCCAGCTTCTTTGGGGAGTCGGCGCTTTTCCTGAGACTGGTGCGGCAGTTTGCGCCGCAGAGCCTCGATCGCCTCCTCGGACAGATTGACGTCACCGGGGCCGAAATCGGCTGGGCCACGGCCCTGGCCAAGGGCGGGGCGTCCTGCCGCGCAGCGGCGCTCCTGGTGGAATTCGCGCTGGGCCGCAATGACGCAGTTGGCGCTCTCGCTCGTCGGTTGCGGATGCGCTTCATCAAGAGGTCGATACCCGACGCGAAAGACCTCGAGCCGTTCAGCTAGCCCAGCGCCTTTGCCCGGCAACAACGATACGTTGTCGATATTCCCGCTTCGTTCCACTATGCTCGCGCGCGGGCGAAGGAGCTGTAACGCATGGCGCGCGCGGGCGGATTCCCGGTCGACGATGAGGAAGTGCTGGAGACAGTCGCACGGATGCTCCGTTCCGCTGGCGACGTCGAGCCGGCGTCGATCCTGCGTAGCGCTCGCTGTAGGTTCGAACAGACCGGCTACGACAACTGGGACGGGGGGACCAACCTCTACACCCTCTTCGTCGAGATCGCGGCTGAGACCTTTGTCGCCATCGGCGACCGCAAGGCCCAGATCGAAGAGCGTGTCGCGGCGCGACTCACTGAGGCGGTGAAGCAGTTCCGCACCGGCTGGTATAGCGTCGAACTGGCACCGCTCATCATCGCCTTGCCTGGCCGCCCAGACCTTGAGGGCGGGCCGGTCTCTTACCGGACGCGGCGCGCGATCGTCGACTTGCTGCGGACGGAGGGCGTCGTGTGGCAAGGCGCGCTCAGCGATGTCGAGTTCCTTGGTGCCGTCTTCGATCTGAAGGCGTTGCCGTCAGATGACCCTCGGTTCAACGATGCGGCGGGTGATATCTGGCAGCATCGGGTAAACAACCCGGAGGACTGGCCCGACGATTGGATCTTCTCCGACGAACGCTTCGACCTACTGGAAGGTCCTGATGTTACCTTCCTGGTCTTCGTCGAAAGGCTGGTGTCGCCCGCCGTCCGTCCGGACCAACGCGACGTCACGGCGCTCGTCGCGCGCCTGAACGAAGAGCTCCGTCGCAGCGGATGGACGTTGGTCGAGCGCGAAACCCTCTCACGCGGGATCCGCTACCGGATGGAGCCGTGGGATCCGCTCTTCCGCCGCGCCGAGCAGTCGCTGCGCACCAGCGCCGCGGTTCTCTCGAGCGTTTGGATGCACCAAGAGATCGAGCGCATCGAAGCCGCCATCGATACCGACCCGGCGCTGGCGATCGGGACGGCCAAGGAGATGGTCGAGACCTGTTGCAAGCACATCGCAGATGCGTTGCAGGTGGAGTTGCCACCCAATCCGGACATCCCGGTCCTTGTGAAGGCAGTCTTGAAGGCTTTGCGGTTGGTCCCGGAAGGCATTCCCGATTCCGCCAAGGGCGCCGAGAGCGTGAAGCGCACGCTCAGCAACCTGTCGCAGATCACCCAGGGCTTGGCCGAACTGCGGAAGCTCTATGGCACTGGCCACGGCCGGGCGTCGTCGCACCGCGGCCTCGGTGTTCGACACGCCCGGTTGGCCGTAGGCGCAGCGGCGACCTTCGTCGAGTTTCTTGTGGCCACCTACAAGGCGCGGAGCGCAGAGCTTGAGAAGGCGGCGTGAGCCAGCCACCGACGATATTGGACGATGCGCCAAAGACCGAGCCGGAAGGCCAACTCAAGGGCGACATGCAGCTATTCCCGAGACCGATGCCACACCGTAAGTTGTCCGGCATGACACTCCGTGCTCCCGTCCGTGACCAATAATAGCGATCCAGCCAGCCTCCTGGCGACGGGCGGTGGCGACGCTACCGCGTCTGGCGTCAACTTTCAGCAAAGCCTCGGCGCGATGGTCTGCTCTTGGCTTGTCGCGGAACAACCTATCGACCGAAGCCTGGGTCTCGGGGCGACCAAAGCGGTGTCCGTGCGATTTGAGACGGAAGCGCCGGTCGACGATGTTCTCGTTGCGACGTCGGACGACGGCTTCATCGCCATTCAAGCGAAGGTCTCGCTGTCCTCATCACAGAACCTCGAAAGCGAATACGGCAAAACTGTCCGCCAACTTGTCCGTCAATGGCTTGCCTGCCGGGACGGTGCAGGCCGCCTCGGTTGGGGTCGGCCGCTTGATCCGGTGCGAGACCGCCTCGTGATCGCCGTCGGTCCGAGAACGCCAGCGACCGTTCGCCAACATCTCGCCACGGGCCTGGAGGCTCGGAGGCAAAACGGTCCTTCCATCCTCAACGCCAACGAGCAGAGCGCGCTGGCCGACTTTGACACATGCCTTCGCGGCGCGTGGCTGAGCCTGACTGGGAAGACGATGCCGCCAGACCTGTCACTGGACTTGTCACGGCTGGCCTACGTCTACCCGTTTGATCCGAGCGGCGTCGACAATCTGGCGATGCGCTTGATCCCCGCTCTCCTTGATCCAAGCGACACGCTTGTGATTTGGCAGCTTTTGGAACGCATAAGCGGCGACCTGATGAGCGCTCGTGGCGGCGTGGATCTGGCAGGATTGCGGCGCGATCTCTTCGCCAGGGGCGCAAAGCTGAGCGGCCGTGCGGATTATCGCGGCGATATCGCCAAGCCACCGCGTACACGGACCAAACCATCGCCTCTTTGTCCTCCTACGAGAAGATCGAGACCGAGGCCGGCCAGTCGGTGTCGATCAGCCGAGAGTGCCAAGCTGCCGTCCAGGCGGCGGCGCAGGCCGGATCGTTGCTGCTGGTCGGAGAACCCGGCGCCGGTAAGAGCGCCGTGATCAATGTCCTGGGCCGTGACCTCCGTGCCGCCGGATCGGATGTCGTCATGCTGGCGGTTGACCGGTTCTCCGTGCAGTCGCTCGAAGGGCTCAAGGCCGACCTCGATCTCGATCAGGGCCTAGTGAAAATTCTCGCGGCCTGGGACGGAACCGCACCCGGTTACCTCATTATCGACGCATTAGACGCAAGCCGCGGCGGGTCGGGGGAGGGGGTGTTTCGGGCTCTGATCGAGCAAGTCTTGGCCAGCAGGGGCCGTTGGACCATCGTTGCTTCGATCCGAACATTCGACCTGAGCATGTGGCAATCGCTGCGAAGCCTGTTTCGAGGCGCGCCGCCCAATCCCGACTTCGAGGATCGTCGTTTTCGCGATGTCGTCCACGTTCGAATTCCAGAGTGGTCTGACGCGGAGCTCGACCAGCTCACGGACTAGTCGCCAAAGTTGGGCGCTGTGCTGGATTCGGGAACTGATAAGCTTCGCGAGCTCGCGATGGTGCCGTTCAACACTCGGCTGCTGGCCGACCTAGTCTTGGGTGGCATCGAGAACTTCTCCGGAGTCGACTCCCAACTCGCACTGATGAACCTGTATTGGGAGCGGCGGGTCGAGCGACACGGCAGGCCGGGAGAGGTTTGCCTTCGCGGGGTGCTGGTGAAAATGGTCGAGCTTCGCGCACTTCGGGCGCCGCTTCTCGATGTCGCGAGTCCGGATCCCGCTGTTCTTCAGTCGCTCGAAGCCGATGGCGTCCTGGTCGCAATCGATCAGGGGCGTTCCCTTCAATTTCGCCATCATCTCCTTTTCGATTTCGCCGCCAGTCGTCTCCTGCTCGATCCAGGCGCGATCATCTCAGGGGCTGCGACCTTTCCCCGTGCAGACGCTTTGGGCTTGATGCTGGCACCCGCTGACATTCGTCCTGCAGGGGCTTTGGGCGGACGGTGGGGACAGGGCGCGGTTTTGGGTCGCCTGCAGCCGCCTCCTCGGTGACGACAATTGCGATCCCATCATCCGTAGCGTCACGAGCCGAATGGCGGCGGAGCTACCAGTCGATCCACGCGACGCCCAGCGTTTGGCGGAACTTTGCGTCGCCGGCGATCAGCTCGCGGTTGCCGCGCTCACGCACATCGTTGGTGCTCTATCGGTCCGCCTTGAGGATGACGCTGGCGCTCCGGTGTCACCATGGGTCCGTCTCGCCCGCGATCTGTCGCCACGGCCAGAGCTGACCGCATGGCCGTTGCGCGTTCTCGGGTTTCTGCTCATCGATCGAACCGTCGACCACCAGGAACGGGGAGACCTCGGCCTCGCGATGCGGGCGCTCTTGGGCTACGGGCTCACCTTGGACGAGAGCCGCGGCTACGTCGTTCCGACGTTGGGCTTCGTCGCGGACACCTACTCGACAGCGCCAGATCCATCTCGCGCGCTACTTGAGACCGTGTTTGATGACACCCGATTCGACCGATTTGCGTCCGATGAGATTCCGGCGCTCGCGCGAAAGATTCAGGTCCTGGCCGACGCTGATCCCGCCTTCGCGGCCAGGGTCTACCTTGAGGTCTACCGGAGAGGTGTCGACACCGACCGCAAAACCTTGATGGGACCGAGCCGAATTCTGAGAATGTCGTCGAACGCGCGACAAGATTACGATCTTTCCCGTTACCTGCTCGGAGAGTTCTTTCAGACCTTCCTCGAGGCCCACCCAGTTGAGGCGGCTGGGGCTTTGGTCGGTGCGATGGAGGGATATGTCGCCCGCTTCCATCCCATCCCGGACTCCCATGAGGTGCGAACGATCCCCGGGCCTGCTGGCGACGTGAAGCTGATCGAGGACTTCAGCCACATCTGGGCCCATGAGCTGACGCCGACCTACGGCCAGGACGGCGAAGTGATTCTCGGGCGTTTTCTGCAGTTTCTTAGGTCGGCGAATTCGACAGTCGTCATACAGGCGGTTCGCGTCCTGTTGCCGCTTAATCGTTTGGCGGCAGTCTGGTCGAGGCTGTTCACAGCGGGCGGCGAGCGCGAGGACGTCGGCGCTTTCCTGTGGCCCTATGCCTGCCAGGAACCGTTCATCCTCTCACCCGACACGCAGAAGGCGGCGATCGATCTAATCGCCGCCCGGTTGGCGCCCGCCCGGAGGCCGAGAAGCGCGCCTTGGAGGCTGCGGCTCCCCTTTTCGATTTCAGCATCTACAGGCGGCCTGAGGATGCAAAGCGGTCGGTTCTGCGACGCTTGTTCGGGGCTATTGGTGCTGACCAACTCCTCACGGAGGCGGCTCGGGCTTATGTCGATCGGGCGATCTCGCCCTCTGAGGCCAACGGACCTCTGTACAGCCTCGACATCGAGCGCTCCGCCGTTCCCGAATTCGCATGGCTGGACGAAGCGCAGCGAGCCGAGCCGGACAATGCCCGGCTTACCGGAGCCATCGAGACCGCCAAAGCGGCCCTCCACCTGGAGGTCGGAGACAACACAAAGCTGCTGTCGCTGCCGGAGGCGTTGGCGCCCCTTCATGCGTTGAAGGACGCGGCTGACGAGACGACGCAGGCGGACCAGACTCTTCGCGACTATGCCGACGGGACGCTGAGTCAGGGATGCGCCAAAATCATCGGCCAGAGCCTGGTCACGGCTGATACAGACCCATCGTTGGTCGGCGCGCTCGTGACTTTGATCGAGCACTGCGCGACCGCGCCCGCGCCCCGGCTTGAAGACGCGACCGAGGAACAGTTCGAACATTTTGCGTCCTGGGGATCGCCGGCGTCCCGGGTCGACGCCGCCGCGAGCTGCCTAGACCTCTGCCTGCGGCGGCCAGACCTGTATGCGGGCTTCGAACCCTTGATCGATGCACTGATCATTGACGCTCATCCCGCCGTGCGGCTGCAGGCGACACTGCACCTGATCCGCATATGGGACATGGACCGGGAAGGGTTCTGGCGCCGCGCCGAGCGCGTCGTTCAATCCGAACGAAATGGCGCCGTGCTGGATCACTTCCTCACCGACGTCCTCGGGCGCTTGACGGGGGCTGCAACGGCGAAGGTCGCCGAGCTAGTCGTACCTCTCTTGGGTCGCTTTTCCGGCGACACCGAGGCCAAGAAGTCGCTCTATCTTCACCTCACCCAGCTTGTGGCGATCCTGTGGATTTCTCACGAGGAACCCGCCGCCACCGCCATCGTAACGTGCTGGCGGCGAGATCCGGTCGCTCATGTTGAGGAGGTCACCACAGCGCTTGGAATGTTGCGCGCCGCCGTCACCGCCGGCTTGCAGGGTGAGGATGGCGTTGATCCCGTCCGACGCCGCGCGCAGGCATTCTTCGCCGAAGTCGTTTCCATCGCGAGCGATGAGCTTGCTGGCTATGGCAAGCTTGGGGTCCTGACAGACCAGCAGACGGTGGAAGCGACTGCCTGCGTTAGGAGGTGGGTTCAACTGATCGCCGCAACACACTCGGCGAAGGTCTCCGCAGGGGTCTTGTAGAGCAAGGTTTTTCTGGGTCTTTCGTTGAGCTGTCGGGCGATGGCGCTGAGTTTGGCCTGGCTGTGCGACGACAGATCGGTTCCATGCGGCAGATATTGGCGTAGCAACCGGTTGGTGTTCTCGTTGGAACCGCGTTGCCATGGGGACCTAGGGTCACAGAAGTAAACCTCGACGTCCGACTCCAGAGCCAGGCGCTTGTGAGCGGCGAGTTCCTTGCCCCGGTCCCAGGTCAGTGACTGGTAAAGTTCGCCGGGCAGCTTTCGAGATTGTTTGATCAGTGCGGTGACGACGCTCTCGGTGTCCTTGTTGGCGACCTTGACCAGCATCACGTAGCGTGAGTGTCGCTCGACCAGGGTCGCGACATAGCTGTTCTTGGCGCCGCCGATCAGATCGCCTTCCCAATGGCCGGGGACAGCGCGATCTTCGACAGATGCGGGTCGCTCGCTGATGGAGACGGCGTCCTTGATCTGGCCGAGCCCGTTTCGCTTCAGGCTGGCGTGCCGGGAGCGGCGGATGGTTCGCTTGGCCCGCAGGTGCTCAAGCAGCTCCTTCTTCAGCACGCCTCGGGCCTGGATGAACAGGCTGCGGTAGATCGTTTCATGCGACACCTGGTTCTGGGCCTCCCCGGGGTAGGCGCGCTTGAGCCAGCCGGCGATCTGCTCGGGCGACCATTTTCGCCGCAGCTTGCCGGATACTGTTCGGGCCAGGTGAGGTCGGCAAGCCAGCTTGCAGGGCTTGGGCCGCAAGGCCCGATCCCAAGCCGCCTGATCCGAACGCATCGCGCGGTAGCCATCTGGCCCACCGTTGCGGAGAATCTCGCGACTGATCGTGGAGGGCGAGCGACCCAACTGACCAGCGATCCGACGCAGCGAACAATGGGCGCTGAGCCCGCGGGATATCTCCTCCCGCTCGCCAAGACTGAGCGCCCGCGCAGCGCGCCGGCGGACGGGCGGTCGAATGCCGCCGGTCGGCGAGATCACAGAGAACACCGATGAGGACTCTCGATCAAACCGCCGACCGATCGAACTCATCGACTCGCCAGCCTGCCAACGATCCCAGATCTCAGCTCGCTGAGCTGCCGAATAATAGATGCGACGTCGCTGCTTCATGGCCCACGCTCCCTCTGTCAAAAGAGTAGCGTGTTGCGTTCACCGATTGAGACCACCGATTATAGATCACGCTTGCCAGGAATTGTACTTTGCCTCCGGCGTATTGGGGTCATCGAATAATAACGCAGAGCCCGTGCTAACGGAGACGCAGCTACACAGATTCTTCCTGGAGATTGCGCCGATCATGCGGCGCGTTGGCGATCAAGGCAGCCCGCACACCATTTATTATCTGATCCAACTTCTTGAGCGTCTGGTCGATGCGGAGCCTGAATCCGTGTTCGACCTCATCGCCAACGCGCTGCTGAGCGGCGGAAAGGACGTTGGTTACCAGTACGAATCCTTGGGCGCCGACCTGTTCGTCAAGCTCGTCGGGCTCTTTCTGGCCGACCACAAGCAGATATTCGACGCTCCTGGCCGCCGCCAAGCGCTGATCGATTGCCTCGAAACCTTCCTGTCCGCCGGGTGGCCGGCCGCGCGACGCCTTCTGTATCGCTTGCCCGAACTGATCCAGTGAATGACGCGGAGCGCCAGAGCTGTGTACCGGCGTGGAAGAAGGACCCCGTTAGCGGGGTGATCGGCGCCGAAGAGGGACCCCTCATTCCGATGGTTTAGGCACGGTCGTTTGGTTTCAGCCAGGCGATCAAGATCGGGATGTTGGTAGTGGAGACAGTGGTTCGGATCCGCCGGGAGTTTGCGGCGGGCAAGCCGATCTCTCGGGACCTGAGGCTGTCGCGCAAGGTGGTGCGCAAGGCGATCCGGGCCGAGGAAGGCGCCTTCAGTTATCAGCGCACGACGCAGCCGTTTCCGAAGATCGGGCCGGTGCGCGAGCGGCTGGAGCAGCTGCTGGTCGAGAACGACGCGCGACCCCGGCGGGATCGGCTGAAGCTGACCCGGGTCTGGGACCTGCTGGTCCGGGAAGGCTACGACGGCTCGTATGACTCGGTGCGGCGCTATGCGACGCGCTGGCGCGAGGAGACCAAGGCGGCGCCGGGCGATGGCGGGATGGCGTTCGTGCCGTTGATGTTTAAGCCGGGCGAGGCGTTCCAGTTCGACTTCAGCCACGAGGACGTGGAGATCGCCGGCCAGCCGATGCGGGTGAAGGTGGCCCATGTTCGCCTGTGCGCGTCGCGGGCGGTCTATCTGCGGGCCTATCCGCGCGAGACCCAGGAGATGGTGTTCGACGCCCACCAGCGGGCTTTCACCTTTTTCGGCGGCGTGCCCATGCGGGGCATCTACGACAACATGAAGACCGCCGTGGACGCGGTGTTCGTCGGCAAGGACCGGGTCTTCAACCGCCGCTTCCTGCTGATGACCGACCACTACATGTTCGAGCCGACGGCCTGCACGCCGGCCTCGGGCTGGGAGAAGGGTCAGGTCGAGAACCAGGTGAAGATCAGTCGGGACCGGTTCTTCAAGCCGCGCTTGAGGTTCACCAGCCTGGAGGAGTTGAACGGCTGGCTGGAAGCCGAGTGCCTGCGCTGGGCGCGCCAGCATCCCCACCCCGAACAGGCCGGGATCACCCTGGCCCAGGCCCTGGAGGCCGAACGGCCGGCGCTGCAGCCGATCCTGGCGCCATTCGACGGCTTCCAGGAGGCCCAGCACGCCGTCAGTGGAACCTGCCTGATCACCTTCGACCGCAACCGCTACTCGGTGATGGCCAAGGCCGCCAAGCGCGCGGTGCAAGTGCGCGCCTACGCCGATCGCATCGTCGTGCGCAGCGCCGGCGAGGTGGTGGCCGATCACGCCCGCTGCTTCGGCCGGGGCCGGACGATCTATGATCCCTGGCATTACCTGCCGGTTCTGGCCAAGAAGCCCGGCGCTCTGCGCAACGGCGCGCCCTTCCAGGACTGGGAACTGCCGCCGGCGCTGACCCGGCTGAGGCGCAAGCTGGGCCGCGGCGACGAAGCCGACCGGCGGTTCGTCCGTGTTCTGGCGGCGGTGTTGGTCGATGGCCTGGACGCCGTCGATGACGCCGTCCGCGAAGCCCTGGACGCCGGCGCGGCCAGCGACGATCTCATCATCAGCATATTGGCCAGGCGGCGCGAGCCGCCATCACCCCCGCCGATCACCACCTCCGAGGCCTTGGCCCTGCGTCATCCGCCCGTCGCCGACTGCGCCCGGTACGATCTGTTGCGAGGCTCCCGTGCAGCGGCATGAGATGATCGAAGCCTTCGCCCAGCTGGGCCTGAAGGGCATGGCCAGCGCCTTCGACGAGACCGTCACCACGGGTCTTCAGCGCAACCGCACGGCCATGGAGATCCTGGCCGACCTGCTCAGGGCCGAGACCGCCCATCGCCAGGCCGCCTCCATCCGCTATCGCCTGAGCGCCGCCAAGCTGCCGGTGATGAAGGACCTGGCGGCCTTCGCCTTCGAGGGCTCGCCGATCAACGAGGGCCTGGTCCGATCGCTCCACGACGGCGCCTTCCTGGCCAACCATCGCAACATCGTCCTGGTCGGCGGGACCGGTACCGGCAAGACCCATCTGGCCATCGCCATCACCGCCAACGTGGTGCGCGCCGGCGCCCGCGGCCGCTACTTCAACACCGTCGATCTGGTCAACCGACTGGATGACGAAGCCCGGCGCGGCAAGGCCGGCGCCCTGGCCGCCCAGCTCTCACGCCTCGACCTGGTTGTCCTCGACGAGCTGGGCTACCTGCCGCTCGCCCAGGCCGGCGGCCAGCGGCTGTTCCACCTGGTCAGCAAACTCTATGAGCGCACCTCGGTGATCATCACCACCAACCTGGCCTTCGGCGAGTGGCCCAGCGTCTTCGGCGACGCCAAGATGACCACTGCCATGCTCGACCGGCTCACCCATCACTGCGACATCGTCGAGACTGGCAACGACAGCTGGCGGCTCAGGAACCGCAACTGATCCGCCGCCACGGCTAACTTATCCACAGATCCAAACTCCCCCCACACCCCCCTCTCGACGCAGCTGAACCGCCAGTGGCTCACCCAGCGGCGACGCGCTGCGCAGGCTGATGGCTACGCGCCTCGCCGCTGATCCACGGGCTGGAACAAGGGGTCCCTATTGGGCGCCGATAGGGGGTCCCGATTGCACGCCGTTTGACAGCCAAGCATTGGACCGCGAGTTCTTCTTCGATGGGCGCCTGAAATCGGATTTTCTCGTCAACCTGGGCTATGGGGACGAGGCCAAGCTCTTTCCCCGAAACCCACGTCTCTCGTTCGATCAGGCCTGCCAGATTCTTTGAGCGAACTATGCGTCTTATTTCGAGGTCTAGAAGGTACGGCCTCCGCTCCGAACGGTTGTGCGAGGAATTGCACCTGAACCTGGCCTATCGCTGGTTCTGCCGCTTGGGGCTGTACAGCGACGTTCCGGGCTATTCGATCTTCTGCAAGTCGGCATGGCCGCTTCCGCGACAGCGACTTGCGGCGTCAAGCCCTATCGGCCGCCAGTTTTGCTCTCAGATGCGATCAAGCCCGAAATTTCACCCGGCGGCATGGACCGGATTGCATAGATGAAGGAGCGGATGGCGATCCGCTCAAGGGCGGCAATTTTGCCCACCCATGGTTTCTGGAAGCCCGCGAAGATCGTCATCCCCTCCATTGAGGCCGAAATAAACAGCGCCAGCGTCTCGCGCTCGTCTTGGGGGAGGGCGGGATTAATTTCCTGGATGAGATCATTCAGGACCATCCGGGCTTTCCGATACATGTCGTGGATGCATTCATTCACGAACGGGTCGTGATTGGCCGCCGCCCACAACTCGGGAAACACACGAGTCGTCTGTTTCGTGGTTATGTCGTCGAGAACTAACGTGACGACTCTCTCAAGTCGCTCCTCCGCGGTTGTATCGGGCGCATGGTAGATTGTGTCGAAGGCCTCGACGTAAGCGCCGATGATCGCTTCGAATAGCTCCTTTAGCAGGTCCTCCTTGGCTGCAAAGTAGTAGGAGATGTTTCCCGCCTTCAGACCGCACTCAGCCGCTATCCTGCGCACGGTGAGTGCTTGGGCGCCCTTTTCGATCAACAAAGATAAAGCCGCTTGGAGGATGCGCTCTCGCCCCTCCTCTCCGCGCACGTAGGCGCCTGGCCGCGGCTTGATCCTCAGATCTGGTATCAACCAATCCGTCAAAGCGAATCCCTTTCCTCGTCGTCCAACGAGTTTGCGCTTTTCTTGCAGCGGCGACGCGGTGTTCCGTCCTCGCCGTGAAGTACAACGAGCAGACCCGTCGCTACCCGCAACGATCGTCCGCAGTCATTATGGTCAATTGTCGCCTGTGTTTCCTCGCCGAGCCCACCTCTTCCGCTTCGCCATTTGCTGGCGCCGTCGGCAATGGCTGCCGGCGGCGCCATCCCGGTCGCGATCGAGAGAGAGCCGGTCGAGTTCATCTAGTCCGCCGATGAAGGGTGACGGTCGGGTGGCGATCGATCTGGACCGTTGCCTTGCTGGGGCGCCGCTCTCCTCGCCATGGGCGCCCAAAGAAAGGCGCCTGTGGCGATCGCGATCACCAACACCGGCAAACTAGCCACGGCCAGCGAGGTGTCGCCCGACAGGAGCGGCAAGTTGACGATCGACAACACCAAGGCAAGGCTCAGTCCGATGATGCTGCCCACCGGCGCGATCAGGCGATGAAGCCGCCCAACGCCGCGATGATCAAGGCGGAAAAAGCCGACAACCGAGAGGGAGGTCAAAAGTTGGATCGACAGAACGCCCAGACTGGCGAAGGCGCCAGCCCACGCGAACACCTGACCGTAGGGATCGAGCCGAAGCGCCGCACAGAGTGACAGCGTCGCGATCGTCACGACAGTCTGGGCTAGGCCGGCGACGTGAGGCGAGCGATGGCGGGGATGGAGCGTGGCCAGAGCGCGATGGCACAGTCCTTCATGCGCCATGGATGACAGGTAGCGGGCGATCGTTGCGTGGAAGGACAGAACACAGGCAAAGACGCTGGTCAGCAGGAGCAGGTCGGCCACAGTCCGAGCCCTGCCTCCCAACAACTGGCGGATGACGTCCAGGTAGAAGCCGCCCGGATTGTCCAGCGCGGCAGCGGCCACCTTGCCTGCGCCGTAGTGGAGCAGAATTGTCCAGGTGCTGAACGCATAGAAGAGCGCGATCAGCAGCACGGCGATATAGGTTGCCCGAGGGATCGTACGACTCGGCTCGCGGGCTTCCTCGCCGAAAATCACTGTCGCCTCGAAGCCGATAAAAGAGGTGACCACGAATACCAGGGTAACGCCGAGTCCGGGCGCGAAGAGCTGGGAGACGCCTGCGTCCGGCGCCCCTCGCAACCCGTCAGCATGGAGAATCGCCGCGCCGAGCGCCAGCAGGATGGCGACCTCACAGGCCATGCATACGGCCAACAAGGTTCCACTGAATGTTACGGCGCGCCTCCCGCACCAGTAGACGACGCAGGCGAGCGCGATCGTTGGCGCCCACCAGGGTAGATCGTACCTCAGAATGTCGCTCGCCGCCTGATGGGCGAAGAAGCCGAACAGCCCAAGGGCTCCCACGGAGATGGCCTGGTAAGAGGCCAAGGCCAACGCCGCCGTTGCAGCTCCGGCCCGGCGACCCAGGCCCTGGACCACATAGGCGTAGAATCCGCTTGCGGTCGCTATGAAGCGACTCATGGCCGTGAAGCCGATGCTGAAGAGAAGATAGAACCCGCCGACCAAAAGAAACGCGGTTGGCACCCCAGGACCTGTACCGTGGGCGAAGGCCGCGGTCGAAGCGCCGACCACGGCGGTCAGGGGAGCGGCGCCGGCGACCACAAAAAATACGATATGGGCCGAGCCGATCGCATTGCGACGCAGCCCAATTGAACTGGTCTCTGTCATAGCGTCTCAATGCCCCGTACAGATGCCGCCAAGAAAGCCGGGCTCGGTCGCCAGGGCCGAAAGTGGCGCCAAAACGACGAGGAGGAGGCCTAGCACGCGGCGTGTAGGTTGGGTGAGCGACGCACGGCCGCGCCAACGAAACACCGCCGCTCCACTCCAAGACACCGCCGTCAGCGCCGGAAGGGTCCCCAGGCCAAAGGCGGCCATGTAGGCGGCGGCGCGAACGGGACTCCCGGTGAAACTGGCGTTGAACAGCGCAAAATAGACCATGCCGCAGGGCATCAAGCTCCAGCTAAGACCGAGGAGCAGGGGGCGAAGCGGGCCTTGCCTGGGTGTCGGCAGCCTGATCGCCGCCCACGCCAAGGCCCGGTCAGCGAGGTGAGGCGCGGGCAGCCACCCCGCGATCGACAGGCCAGTCGCCGCCAATACGCCGACCGAAATCCACCGCAGCGCCTGGTTGAGACCGGCGAGGGCCAGAAAGCCCGCCAGGAGCCCGCCACCAAGGCCAACCATGGCGCCGACCAGAGTGTAGCCGAGCAGGCGGCCGCCGTGCGTAGCGGCAATGGCGGTCATGTCTCCCGGGCGCGATGCTGGTGAAAGCAAAGCCAGGGAAATGCCCGAACAAACCCCAACGCAGTGACCACTGCTGGCCAGGCCAGTCACGAACCCCGCCAGGAGATCGACGGTCGTCATGTCTCGATGCCAACCTAGGTCGAGGCGCCGGCCCGGCAACTGGCCCTATTCGGAGCAGCCGGTAGGTCGATCGCCGGGTTCTGATCGAAGAAGCCGTTGGGTGTCAGTTTGAAGCCTGTGCTGATGCAGGGCTGAACCGGGAAATCCTCGATCCGCACAGGGTGGTGCAGACCGAACACATGCCATAGCACGATGTCGGCATTCTCGATCGGCCGGTCCTGCGCCGCAAACGCCGGCAAGCCATCAAGTCCGTTGGAATGGTTGACGTATTCGCCCGCTGGAAAGCGTTCATCGGGGTCGAATGCGGTCACCCACAGATGGTTTTGCACGAATCCCGCGCGGCGGCCGGAAGGGCTGGCAGGGTGAACGAACGGCGTCACCGGATGAGACGCTTCCAGCTTGTAGGCGGTCGCGGTTCCGAGTCGGTTGTGGACGTTGGGATTGACGACTTTCCAGTAGCGCATGGTGTCGGGATTGGCCCGGCGGCAGGCTTCCAACTCGGATTTCAGGACGGTCGGCTGGTCGTAGAAGGCGTTGCCATAGGGATTGGCCGGTCCTTCGGGCTCAGCGTAGGTGTTGCATTCCACGACGCTGTTGGCGTCGCCATCGACGGCCATATCGAGGCGGGCGCAGAAAATGTGCTGATGGATAAAGCCGACGACGCCCGGCGCAACTTCGGTGGCATATTTGCCGGGTTGGCCTGGTAGGCAAGCGGCGGTGTTGATGATGCCGGTGGCCTTGACCTCGAACTCGATCGTCCCGTCCAGGAACAGGTACCAGTAGAAGGCGTACTCATAGTTTCCAACAGTGACGATCGTCGAAATCACCAGCTTTCGGGCTCGCCGAACCTCAGTCCGTTCGGTCCGAAAGTCCATGTGCTTCCAAAGCAAACCCGAGTCCTCCTCGTGGATGCAGATGGCGTTCTTTATGGTCAACAGCGACCCGTCCATCTGGTTGAGGTGGACGTTGAGATATTCGATCGCGCCTAGGCAATCGCAGCCTAGGCTCAGGGAATTGGCCAGTTTCCCAACCCCGTACTCGCCGATGTCGAAGACGTGCTTGCGGAAGTGACCGTTACTCGGTGTGCCATACGGCACGACCATCTCGACGATAGAGGCGCGGTAGATCACCGGTCGGCCATCAAATCGGATGTCGTGCAGCGTCAGGGATTCGCGAGCGTTGAATCCGATGACCAGGGACCACTTGTCCCAGGTCAGGACCTGGTCCTTAATCTTGAAATTGACGCCTTCGGGTTGGCTGATGTCGATCGGCTTGGGGGCCGCGCGCGTCGAATTCAGCAGCTGGGCCTCGTAGTTCACCTCCGTCATCGGGATGGGCACGACTCCATAGTCATCGACGCGAATGACTTGGCCGATGTTCAGGTCGACGACTGCGTTGAGCCCTTCGATGGGGTGGGCGTAGAAGTTTTCATTCTCGTAGAGCCGAAGCCAGGCGAACACGTGGCATAGGTGACGGCCCTCCTCGCCGGGAACGCCGAAGTTCCCCGCGGACCAGGGATCGATACAGACCGACGCCATGTCGTGGATTCCGCGCTTTTCGCAGCCCTCGACGAAACGGGGATCGGCGCGGACGATGTCCTCGATCACCATGAACTGCTCTAGCTGGATCATCGGTCGCTGGTCAGGATATCGCTGCTGCGACAACACTCGACGTTCGGTGATCGACACGGTTAGTCGCGTGACGCCAACGCGATCGGCGTCAAAGAGGTTGACCCGCGCGGACCGAGCAATCGCGGCTCCGGGCGTAAAGGCGCGGACGCTGGCTTTGGGCGGCTCCAGGAGTTCGATCGACTCGAACCGAGTGAGCTCGTTAAAGACAGCTTGCCGACTCACGATTTCCACGACGGCCCTAATCTCGCCCGGAGACAACGGCGCCAGGGGATGGGCCGGGACCGCGCGCGCCACTTCGTTGCTCCGCTGAGCATCCCGCAGCGTTTCGGTTACATCGGACATAGGTGATCTCTCGCATTCGGACGCGCTCTCGCGCTGGCTCAATTCCCTGCTGCGACAATCGACCGGAGTTTGACAAACGTCAAGCTTTTGGAATCGAGCCTCCCGACCTCCGTCGGCGATGGCTCGCGGTTCCCGTTCGCAGCGACACGCATTTTGACGATTGACAAACTTTGGTCATATGACAAGAATTCGTCATTCGCTCCGTAAGGCGGGGCAGGTCTTGTGTCTGACTTGGGGGGTGCCCGTCTCCGAAACGGGTGCGACGACGAGAACAAACGTCCGCCCAATACAGAGGCGAGGAGGAATAGGTTTTGGACTACAAGCTCTTGATCGATGGCGAGCTGGTTGATGGCGACGGCGTCATGGCCGTCATCAATCCGGCGACGGAGGAAGTGCTGGCGAGCTGCCCGCGCGCCTCACCCGCCCAGCTCGACGCCGCCGTCGCCGCCGCAAAGGCCGCGTTCCCCAGTTGGAGCGCGAAGACAGTCGAGACGCGGAGGGCGGCCATTTTGGAGCTTGCGACCGCTATTGAGGCGGACGCGGGCGAGTTGGCGCGGCTGCTCACCCAAGAACAGGGCAAGCCTCGGTCGGAAGCAGAAGCGGAGGTTGCCTACACGCTAGCCTTCATCCGGCAGCTGGCCACCTACGAGCTCAGCGTTCGAGTGCTCGAAGATGGCCCCAGCCGCAGGGTCGAACAGCATCGGCGCCCTCTAGGCGTGGTCGGCGCGATCATCCCGTGGAACTTCCCGCTGCTCATCTTCGCGTTCAAGCTTCCGCTCGCGCTGCTGGCCGGCAACACCATGGTCATCAAACCCGCGCCGACGACGCCGCTGACGACGCTTCGGGTCGGCGCGTTGATGGCGAAAATTTTTCCGGCCGGTGTCGTCAACATCATCACCGACCAAAATGACCTAGGCTCACAGCTGACCGGTCACCCGGACGTGGCGAAGATCACCTTCACCGGGTCGACGGAGACCGGCCGAAAGGTCATGGCCAGCGCCGCGGGGACCATCAAGCGGCTGACCCTGGAATTGGGTGGAAACGACGCCGCGATCGTCCGAGCGGACGTGGATCCGGTTGAAGTCGCGCCGGCGATCTTTGGCAGTGCATTCATGAATGCCGGCCAGGTTTGCTTGGCGATCAAGCGAGTCTACGCCCACGCCGACATCTACGACGAACTCGTGACCCAATTGGCGCGGCTGGCCGAAGCCGCGGTGGTCGACGATAGCCTTGCGCAGGGGGCCCAGATCGGACCGCTCCAGAACTCTGCTCAGTACGAGAAGGTGAAGAGCATTCTCGACCAGGCGCGGACCGATGGCGCGATAGCGGCTGGCGGTATCGTCGAGGACCGGCCCGGTTACTTCGTGCGCCCCACGATCGTACGCGATATCGCCGACGGCGCACCGCTCGTTGACCAGGAGCAGTTTGGCCCGGTCCTCCCGATAATCCGTTATCTGGACGACGAAGACGCTCTAGAGCGGTCCAACGCCTCGCCCTGGGGGCTTGGCGGTTCAATCTGGTCCAAGGACATCCAGGTCGCACGAAACCTTGCGAGCCGCATGTCGGCCGGCACGGTCTGGATCAACAAACATCTGGACTTCGGGCCCACCGTGCCTTTCGGCGGTGCCAAACAATCGGGACTTGGCGTCGAGTTCGCGGAGGAGGGCCTTCACGAATTCACCCAGATACACGTGATCAACGAGGCGAAGTGACGGTGAGCGGTCCGACCTGGCGCGAGGGCATCGGCCTGCGCACCCGTCTCAACGTAACTCGCTGAAATCCCGGAGAGGTTGGGCTTTGAGGTCCGGCCTTGCCGTTG
Source organism: Caulobacteraceae bacterium (assembly GCA_965277425.1). GTDB lineage: Bacteria > Pseudomonadota > Alphaproteobacteria > Caulobacterales > Caulobacteraceae > Poindextera. Next base: position 1,289,240 of record CBDICR010000007.1, on the reverse strand, counting down.
CCTACGTCGACGAGATCCAAGAGGGGGACTAATGTCGCGAGCAGCTTGGCGGAAGACCGCCAATCAACCAGACTCGAACAGGCGCCTCGGCGTCTTGGCGCCGCGGCGTCTCCGGCCGACGGTGGCGTGCCTTCTTCTGTCCGGCGTCGGGCTCGCGGCGCTTTCATCTGCGCCGGCGTTTGCCCAGTCGGCCGCCGGTTCGAGCAGCGGCGCGACATCAGTTCAAGAGATCATCGTCACGGCTCAAAAGCGGAAGGAGACAATCAACAGCGTCCCGATGTCAATTACCGCGGCGAGCGGAGATCAGCTGGCGAAACAGGGCATTAAACAGCCCAGGGATCTTGTGAAGTTGGTTCCGGGGTTCACCTATACGGACTCGTATGCCGGATCACCGATTTACACCATCCGCGGAGTGGGTTTCAACGACGCCAGTCTTGGCGGGCGCCCGACCGTCAGCATCTATACTGACGAAGCGCCGTTGCCGTTCGCGATCGAGACGCGCGGGGCCGGTCTCGACTTGGAGCGTGTCGAAGTCCTCAAGGGGCCGCAGGGAACCTTGTTCGGACAGAACGCCACCGGCGGGGCCATCAACTACATCGACGCGAAACCGACATCGACGTTCCAGGCCGGGGTCGATGCGAGTTACGGGAATTACAACGCCCTCGACCTGGGCGGTTTCGTCAGCGGTCCTCTGACCGACACGCTCTCGGCGCGCCTTGCAGTCGATCACACTCAGAATGACGGCTGGCAAAAGAGCTATACCACGGGTCTCACCAACGGCGCGGGGGACTTCAGCAACGCGCGGCTGCTTCTGGCTTGGACGCCTAACGATAGGCTGAAGGTCCAACTCAACGTCAACGGCTGGTACGATCATTCGGACACCCAGGCGGCCGCTTTGCTCGCTGTCGAACCCCTGATCCCGTCGCTGGCATACCTGATCCCCGGCCTGCTGACCTATCCCATCGCCCCGCACACCGATACAGCCGCCGACTGGAATCCGGGTAGTTATCACAAAGATAACAGCTTCATTCAGACCAATCTGCGGGCCGACTACAATCTCTCGAACACCCTCACTTTCACATCGATCTCGTCTTTCAGCAATTACAACGAGGATCAGTATCAGGACGTAGACGGAACAACCCTTAACGGTTATTCACAAATAACACACGGGAAGATAACGTCATTCTCGCAAGAGCTCCGTCTGTCGGGTGACTTTCTATCGCGTGGGCACTTCGTCGCTGGGGTCAACTACGCGTACGATCAGGTATTGCAGTCAGATTTTGGCAACCAGTCTCAGGACACGCAATCATTCGCTTTTGTTTCGTCCGGCTTGCCCGAGTTCCCGACTTACGGGCAGGTGGACAATCAGATAGCGAACACCGTCGCGGGCTTCGCCAACGTCGACTACAAAATCATAGATACGGTCAAGGTCTATGGCGGTGTGCGCTACACTCAGGCTGACGACTCATTTAGCGGTTGTACCCGCGATACTGGCGATGGCTTGGCGGCGCTCGACTTCGGGGCGTACCTGAACAGTGTCCGCGGCCTTTTGGGTCTCGCGCCCAATCCGCCGATTCCGCCTGGAGGATGCTTCACCGCCAACGCGCAGGCCGTCCCTGAGAATGTTACCGGCAAGCTCGACCAGAACAACGTCTCGTGGCGGGTCGGTGCGGAGTGGTCGCCCACAGCGAGGATGCTTTTCTACGCAAATGTCAGCAAGGGCTACAAGGCCGGCGGCTTTCCAGACCTCGCCGCAACTCTAGCCTCGCAATACACGCCCACAAGCCAAGAGTCTGTGCTCGCGTATGAAGCAGGGTTCAAGATATCCCTTCTCGAACGCACATTGCAGCTCAATGGCGCGGGTTTCTACTATGATTACCACGACAAGCAGGTCTTGGGCGCCACCGTCGACCCGGTCTTCGGGCCGCTGCAAAGGCTGGTCAACATTCCTCAATCGAGGATCGTCGGCGCCGAGGCGCAGTTGGTATGGACACCCGTCAGAGGGCTAGCAGTTACGGCTGGAGCCTCTTACGTTGATTCTGAGATATTGGGTAATTTTCAGAACTATAACCCGTTCGCTCAGCTTGTGAACCTTAGTGGTGAGCCGTTTCCAAATACACCAAAGTGGCAATTGGTATCTGACGTAGATTATCACTGGAGCCTTAGCGATTCCCTGAACGGCTTCGTTGGCGGGGACGTCACCTATCAGAGCGGCACCAACAGCCAGCTGGGCGGGATCGCCCTCTTCGATGTGAACGCCTATGCCCTCGTCGATCTACGGGCGGGCGTTGAGACCAAGGATGGCGCCTGGAAGATCTCGCTGTGGGGCCGTAATGTCGGCAACACCTACTACTGGAACTCCGCAAACTATTACGGCGATACGGTCACCCGATTCACCGGCATGCCCGCCACCTACGGCGTCGCGCTGAGCTATCGATACCGATGACCAAGGCCGGCTAGCATGAGCAGTGACGCGGCTCGCGGCGAACCGGCGGCTTTGTCTTACGTCAAAGGGGAGGGCGAGCCGGGTTTGCTGGACCTGACCGTTGGCGAACTCTTGGATCGTCGCGCCGGTTTGACGCCGGACGGCCTGGCGCTGGTCGTTCGACACCAGCAAATCCGTTGGACCTGGGCGGAGTTCGGTCGGCGGGTGGACGCCCTGGCGCGAGGCATGGTGGCGGCGGGGCTCGAGCCCGGTGAGCGCATCGGGATCTGGTCGCCCAACTGCGCGGAGTGGGCGCTGGTCCAATTCGCCGCCGCCAAGGCCGGGCTGATCCTGGTCAATGTCAATCCAGCCTACCGCACGGAGGAACTCGCTTACGCGCTGGACAAGGTGGGGTGCGCTGCCCTCTTCACTGCGACGGCCTTCAAGGGCGGCGACTATCTAGCCATGGTCGAGGCGGTGCATCCGCAGGCGCCTGGCCTGCACTTGACGATCGCGGTCGGGGACGGGCGCGAAGGCTTCGTCCCTTTCGAGCGCCTGGCTAACGGCGCCGACGTGACCTTGCCGAGCGGCCTGGCCGCGGAGGACCCGATCAACATCCAGTTCACCAGCGGCACCACCGGGCGCCCGAAGGGCGCGACATTGTCCCATCGGAACATCATCAACAACGGCTACCTGGTCGGCCGCTGGATTGGCCTCGGCGTGGCCGACCGCCTTTGCATCCCCGTGCCGCTGTATCACTGCTTCGGAATGGTCATGGGCAATCTCGCCTGCGTCGCCCACGGTGCGGCCATGGTCTATCCGTCTGATGGCTTCGATCCGCTGGCGACGCTGCAGGCGGTGGCCGAAGAGCGCTGCACGGCCCTCTACAGCGTGCCGACCATGTTCGTCGCTCAGTTGAGTCATCCCGATTTTGAGGGTTTCGACCTGTCATCCCTGCGCACCGGGATCATGGCGGGTACGCCGTGCCCAGCGCCGCTGATGCGCGAGGTGATCGAGCGGATGCATATGGACGAGATCACTATCGCGTACGGCATGACCGAGACCTCGCCGGTCAGCTTCCAGACGACGCGGAACGACCCGCTGGATCGGCGGGTGGAGACCGTCGGTCAGATCCATCCGCACCTGGAGGCCAAGGCGGTGGACGCGAACGGCGCCACGGTCCCTTGCGGCGAGCCGGGCGAACTGGTGACGCGCGGTTATTCTGTGATGGCCGGTTACTGGGACAGCCCGGCGGAGACGGCGGCGGCGATCGACGCGGATGGCTGGATGCATACGGGCGACTTGGCGACCATCGATGAGGAGGGCTATTGCCGCATCGTCGGACGCATCAAGGACATGATCATCCGCGGCGGCGAGAACATCTATCCGCGTGAGGTCGAGGAGTTCCTGATGACCCACGAGGCCGTGAGTGACGCGCAAGTGATCGGCGTGCCAGACGAGCGCTTCGGCGAGGAACTCTGCGCCTGGCTCGTCCTCAAGGCCGGCGCTGATTTAGACGAGGAATCGGTCCGCAAGTTTTGTCGCGACCGCATCGCCCATTATAAGATTCCGCGCTACCTCCGGTTTGTCGAGGCGTTCCCGCTGACCGTTACCGGCAAGGTGCAGAAGTTTGTGATGCGTGAAGGGACGGCCAGTTGGCTGAAAGGGCGTTAGGTTCAGGCCCCCGGACCTGCTCCATCGCGTAGCATGCCGGCGTTCGCCGCGCTCGACGGCGTTCAGCCTCCCGAAAGGCGGTCGAATCCAGTCACCGCTCAGACCAAGATTGCTCTCGACTAGACGGGAGCGGCAGCGCAAATCATCTCCCGAATGACTTTCCACTCGCTGCCGCGCCGTTGCCAAACCCACAGGGCGTGATGGTGGTCATGGGGTCGATCATCGTGACGACATGTCACTCGGACCAGGCATGTCGCCAGATCGCCCGACGCCAAAACGGGGTTTCGAGATAAAACCCCACATCATGCCCCATGCTCGCGATAACGTCTCGAGTCAGGGGCATGATTTCGTCAACGCTGCGAAAGACGCCATCAATACCCTCACCCGTGACGACGGCGTCGGCCCAGTTGATAACAGGCATAATCTCGTCCGCGCGCTTTCCATCCGCGTGCATCTCAGAGACTGTACTAAGGAGCCTCGCGATGGCGCGAGCGGCATCGTCGTCCAGGAGGTCGTGCGATGACTGCCCAGTTCCCTTCACGAATACCCCCGTTTTCAGTAGAATTGATCCTTGTGGTCACCAGCCGATAGCCGGTGATCACAAGGCGTGTCGGTCGGCCCCGTTCCGGAGAGGCGGCGCGGCTAGTGCGCGTCTCCGTCCGCGGACCCCAAAACGCTCCCCATTGGTCGAACTTCACTGTCCGCCGCAAGGTTCAAATGGTTCTCGAGGGGGCGTGCATCCACCCTCCAAAGGAACCCGGGCTCTTCTCCGAGATAGGAGACCGAGCGAAAACCGAGCATTCTCTGCACACGGATGGGATAGGTCATGACTTCCTCCCGCGTCAGAACGAATGGCCACGCCTCCTCGCCAATCAAGAACGGGTGAGCGAAGGCTGTCGTTATGACGCGGCGAGGCTTGTCTGTCGTGGTGTTCGCGCCACCACCGTGGACGGTTTTCCCCGTGAACAGGAAGATGTCTCCGGCATCCAGCAGCGCCGGAACCGTGTCGGACTGAGGCGGCGAATACGCCGTGTCTTCCCACCGATTGCTGCCGGGGATGACCCGTGTCGCACCCATTTCTTCGGTGATATTGGTCAATGCCAGTATCGCATTGCCGCCAAGATTTGCGCTTTCGGGCCCCTCGAGACCAAACGCTACGTTCACACCAACAAAATCACGATGGAGATCCTGCGCCTTCTCCCCCGGCAGAATTTCGATCGCCTGGCTTGCAAAGAGAGACGGGGGCCCTGTGTATCCGTCGATCATAGCCCCCACGTATGCGATCAAGGTTTCGTCGTTTAGAACGCGATCCCGGTATGTTTTCGAATACTTCAGGAGATGCACGAGCCGCTTTGTCTTCCTTCCACTAAAGTCAGCGCTGAATTCATCCAGCTCCGCCGAACGATCCCCCCCTGAAAGAAGGGATAGCGGGCCGTCGAGCTCCCGGTTGATCGCGTCCACGTCTTCAGCGGAGATCGCGCCGGTGATAATGACGCCGCCGTCGCGTTTGCAGGCGCTCCCGACCTCTTCGGCGGGAGCCCCGAACGGAACCCGTTGAAGTTGCGCGACAACCGCGGTTTCGGGCCTGTCCATCACCTGTGTCATACGCGTCTCCCTTTTCTGAGTGATCCTGCAACAACACGCGGGTTCGGATCAGTTTGAATATTCGATGGCTCCGCGCGCCGGGCTCGCGCCTCCGGGCGTTCTCGTCAAAACCAGGCCGTCAACTCTTCGCTGCCAGAACTCCATCATCTTGCGACTGAGCTGTTGTCTGAATGGTGGTCGCAAGAGCTCTATGCAGATCCCGCGATGCCGTGATGCCCTGCTCGATGGCGCCATCGATGGCGCTGCGCCAACCGCTAGCCCAGTCCCCACTGGCGAAATGGATTCGGCCGTGGGGCGCCTGCAGCGGCTGAAGGGCGCTCGAGATCTGGCCGGGCCTTGGAAAACACCAGGCGCCTTTCGAGTAGGGGTCGCTGTTCCAGTTGTGTGCTTTGATTTCAGACACGATTGCGTCCGGCAGGAACTGGCGAATCGCCGCCTGGACAGCGCTCTTGTCCGTCATGTCGATATCGTTGTCTTTGGAACCGAAGGCCAGGAAAAGAGTGCGCCCGTCGTGCTCGCCCTCCCACTTCAATTCATTGATTGGACTCGCGCCGCCCGTCGGCGCCCAGCCGGTGATCGGCCGGTAGCTGCCCTCGAGAAGGACATGCATTTTGTTCGAACGACCGGCGTGTGTTTCGATTGAAACTCTCAACTTTTCCGGCGGCAGGTCGGGAGTGAATTTGACGTCCTTCAAGATGTTTAGCGGCAAGGTCGAAATTGCCGCCGCAGCCGAATGGGTCTTTCCGGCCACCGTCATCACTTTTACGCCCGATGACGATGTCTGAACCTCGGAAACCGGACAATTCAACTGGATGTCGGCGCCGCAATCGGCTGCCAGGGCCGAATACAATGTTCTCATACCGCCCTTGACGTTGTAGCGGGCGAGGGCATCGAACAGGTTGCCGAGATCGTAGCCGGTCAAGGCAAAGAGCCGTATGATTTCGATCCACGCCATGTTGGTCGTCGCGCTTCCCGCCATCAATGAGAACACGGACGACGCGGCGAGCTTGGCTTCTGGTGAGAGGTTCGACGAGTCGAACTTTTGGGCGACGGACAGGCGATCCTCGGACATCCATCCTGTGTCGACGAGGGGTTCGGCGGGGCGCGGCATGATATCCCGGGCATCCGACAACAGCCGTTGCACTTCCGGGAATGCTGCTGAGAGCAGTTCCGATTGTTTCGCCTGGTGGCGACGCCCGTCCCAGTCGAGGTAGATCAAGTCGTCTGTCCGGCCCGGTGTCTCTTCGACTTCCACACCATAGCGACCGATTTCCGCCCAGACATAGGGTTGGCACCAGTGCACCCAGGTTCCGCCAAGATCGGTGGGGCGCCCGCCAAAGTCCTCCGTAAAAGTCCTTCCGCCAATGCGGTCCCTGGCTTCAAGGATCAGGACTCTATAGCCCTTCAGCTTCAACTCGCGGGCCGCTGTCAATCCCGCGAAACCGGTGCCGATCACGATGACGTCGTAGCTATCGTGTCTCTGCATGTAGACCTCTTGAGTGGCGCCAGCGAAAACCTTCGATGACATGGTCGCGCCCGCGACAGCACCAGCCTTTGGATCGACCCCACTGGAAGCTTTGCGAGTGCTCCACGAATAGTCGGCGGTTGAAATCTTGTCAAATGTCAAAAGTTTGGGCTGGAGCGGGCCAGGTGGCGTCCGACATCCACAGGCCAACGGTCCGTTTGTTCGAGCGATCCGGAACCGGCCCGCACATCGAGGCTGCTGAGGCAGGCGCGCGGGGCTGGCCCTGCGTTTGTCACGGCGGATAGCCCCGGGAACCCGCTCTCAGGCGGAATCAACCTTTGACAATCGACAAAAGTTTGGGGATATTCGCGGCGAGACAGAAGGCGCGCCCTGGAGGAGACAAACATGAAACTGGCCGATCGCGCGGATGCACCCACGTCGTCGAATGACCTCCAGCGCATTCGATTTGGGGCGGCGGCCGAGGAGGTCGCCCAAGCGCTCCAGCTTGATGGCGCCGTAATCCTGACCGGCGCGCTCACGCCCGATGAGGTCGCCGCAATAAACCAGGAATTGGAAGCCTTCATGGGCCCCCTTTCTGGGGGGAACTTTGCCGAAGGCGAGGCCAATTACATTGCCGTATTCGCTGGCGGCCGGACGAAGCGCCTTCAGCACGTGCTCAAGTACAGTCAAACCTACCGCGAACGTCTACTCGATAGCGACGCGTTGATGGCATACGTCGCGGCGACCATCGACGGTGGGTTTCCGACGCATGGCATATTCGCCAGTCAGGCGATCGAGATTCTCCCAGGGGAGAAGGCTCAGGACCTTCACCGTGACGGCGCCCCGCTCAATGCGGCGTTTCACGTCGAACACCCCGGCGGACCCAATCTCATGGTCAATTCGATTGTCGCGCTGACGGACATCAGTGAGGAAATGGGCGCCACGCGTGTCGTGCCGGGTAGCCATCTATGGGAGGATACAACCCATATCCCGGAGCCGTCGGACACCGTGCCGGTCCTTCTCGCCGCGGGCGACATTCTCTTCTTCAACGGCAGGGTCATCCATGGCGGCGGCGCCAACTCGACGGCCGACAGACCGCGGCGGGTCATCACCACGGCTTTTACGTTCCCCTTCCTAATGGGCGAGGAGGCTTGGCCGTTCGCCCTTTCGGTGGATGAAGTCAGAACCTATCCGCGGCGCCTGCAGGCGATGCTCGGGTTTCGTTCGATCTCCTACCACGGAGAGGACCCAGGGTTCCTTTGGCGGGTCGACCAGCGGCCGGTGGAGGCGCGCCTCGGCCTCTGAGCGGCACCTAGCTTACATATTGGGGTCCACCAACCCTCAGCCGGGGCCTCATCCCGCCGATCTGTCGACACTGAAACCACCAGGAAAGTCACGATGACGTCCATGCCTCGCACCGAAGATGCTTCCCCAAAGTCAGCGGCCACCATCGACTTGGTGATCATCGACACCAAGGTAGCGATCGAGCCAAAGACAGTGCTGCCGGCGGTCGGCGGGCAAGCGGCATCGCGAGGGGATGCGTACAATGTCTTTGAAGCGGGCGATACCCAGTTCCTTGTGGGGGTCTGGGCGGGCACGCCGGGAACCGTAAGGATCGACCACTATTCGATCGACGAGCTGTGGTGCGTCATAGCCGGCTCGATCACGATCACCAATGAAGCGGAGGTCTCGCGGACCTTCAAAGCTGGCGATACTTTCGTAATGCCCCAAGGGTTTTGCGGGACAGCGGTGATAACTGAAGGTTTCAGGAAGAGTTATGCGGCGTTTCGGGCGCCGGAACAGTTGGAACTGAAATAGCGTCGGCAGGAACACTTCGGCGCCGCTAGCCGCGGCCGAACGTCCATAAGTCACCCTTGGCGCGCCTCCAGCGCTTCGCGAAGATGCTAGCAAGATGGCCAAGACCACCTTCGAGGATGCTGGAGCCGGGGGCTGCATCGACGCTCAGCCAAGCGGTGCGCTCGCGAGAGATCACGGAACTGCGCGGAGCGTCGCGACGACCGCCATCGAAGACGTCGATGTCGTGCGCCTGGCGCCCTATCGCCAGTCACGCACGATACTCGCCGCGGCATGTGCGGTGTCGGCGGCCAGTGGACTGCTGCTCAACGTGATGCCCGCTCTTCTTTCGGCCGCCGCATCGCGTTTTTCCCTCACGGCCACCCAGGTGGGGGTGGTCGGCTCGAGCTTCCTGGCGGGCTTCGCCCTGGTGACGGCCACCTCCAACCAATGGATCGCGCGTTTCAACTGGCGCGCCGTCGCGGCGTGCGGAGCGGCCGTGTCCGTGGCGGGAGTGGCGGGATGCGCATTTGTGCGGTCTTACGCCAGCCTCGTCGCGGTGTTGACCGCCGCCGGTTTTGGCATGGGGCTTATCGCCACCGTCAGCACTGCGGTGGTGGCTGAAAACCACCAACCAGACCAGGCGTTCGGAATAAAGCTCGCGGGCGACGTCTTTCTGGCTGTTGTCGCGCTGATAGCCCTCACCGCCTTTACAACGCGATGGGGCTTTCCCGGAATAGCGCTGACCCTGGCCGCCATCCTCGGCTTGGCTTTGCTTTGCGGGCTTCCCGGCATTCCGCCGCACCGTGCGATCGCGCCACCGGCGGAACGCCTGGAGCCAGTCCGGCGACTTGAGGGCAAAGTCTCGTTTGTTCGCGATTGGGCGCAATGGATTGGTCTGGCGGCGCTGTTCATTTCGATCAGCGGCCTGTCGGCGCTCTGGGCCTTTCTCTCGCAAATCGCGCCCAGCTTTGGAGTCAACGGCCAAACGGCCGCGACGGCGTTGACGGCTGGCCTCGTGGGGAGCGGTCTGGCCGGGCTGGCGGCGGCGGCCGTCGGTGACCGGTTTGGCCGGGTTAAGCCGCTCTCGGCTGGGATAGCCCTGGTGACACTGGGAATCGCGAGCCTGCAGTGGGGTCACGACGAGGTCGCTTACATTGCCGGTGTCTTGCTCTTTGTCGGAATCTGGAATTTCCCGCTGGCCTACCAGATGGGGATGATCGCCTCATCCGACCCCGATGGGCGTGCGGCGGTTCTGATGCCGGCCGCTGTAGCCATCGGCAGCGCCGTCGGGCCGGTCCTGGGAGGGGTGATGCTCTCGAACGGACACGGGTACCGGCCATTGTACGCGTTTTCCACCCTTGCTTCCGCGGTCAGCCTGGGACTGTTCATCCTGCTTGGGCGTCGCTTGAGAGCCGTGGGCGGCATGCCGGAGCGCAATAACTAGTGCGCCGTCCCGAAGCGCCCCGGGGGCTGCAGGAGCGGCGCCGAAGCAACTCTTAGCGAAGGACATGGCGATGCACACTGCCCGACAACTTCACGTCGATCAGTTCATGGTCGCCGTCGACGGATCGCCTTCCGATTTCGCCACACTTCTCGACTGGGGCCCCCGCGACCGGCTTGGCGTGGTTGTCGACAGCGCACTCGGCGCGCTTGGTGCGTCCCTCGCAATTCAGCTGGCGACCGCCGCGTTCTTCGCACTGGATCACGCTACGCGGCAGGCGCGCCCCCTCTACGCGGACAACTATCTCTTCCATGTGGGCGGGCGATGGGGCGACTTCAGCAGCTTCGATTTCTGGCCGGAACGTCGCGAAATATTCCTCGCGGCGGATCCTCTCGTGGTGCTGGCCTCGATCAACGACCACGCTATTACGCACCTCCTCGTTCCGGACGGTGATCCTGTCTCCGCGGACTTCGTGTTCAAGGAACTCGAGGCGGCGGAGGATCGCCTCAAGCTCTGCCTCGCCTATGATCCCACCGGGGTTGTGAGGGATGCGGACGTCATGATCTCAACCGATACAGTGGCGGTGCTTCAGAACCCAGTCGCGACATTGGACATGCGGCCACTGCTTCGGCTTGCAACGAATCCGGAGCTTCGACATCTGCCTGGCTACGAAGAGGACGCGGTGCGCTGGCGCGATCGCGTCGCCCAGCGGCTGGATGAAGTCCCGAGCCCAGACCGTGGCCCTGTAGCCGCCCGACTCCAAGCGGCGCTATCAGCGGGCCAATTGCAGGAGTCTTACCGGCGCGCTTCGGTCGCCTGGGCGCTGGGGCGGCTTGCAGGGCGCTCATAGTCGAGCGCCGGCCGCAACGTCGGTCGATGACTTGCGTCGGTCACCCACCAAGGCGTCCCGATTGCGCCTCCAGGCGCTGGCCTGTCGCAAGGATTTCAGGAAGCCGGAACGGACGTGGGGAAACATCAGAGCCGACGCTTTCCCAACCGCCGCCCCAGAACGACGAAACTGGCCAAGCTGGCCGCGGTTGCGCCGGCGAACAAGGCGTAGAGAGGCGTATATCCTTGTGCGCCGTTCAGCAGGGCGCCGGCCAGAATCGGGCCGACGGCGCCCCCGATCGCCAGGGCGGCCGGCATCAGCACCGCCAAGTGTCCGCGCTGGTCGGCCGAGGCGATCATGCCCATCTGGTAAGCAATGGGGAAATTCCACACCCCCACCGCTAGGACGACGCCGACGAGATAACCCGAAAAGCCGTGCCCCCACTGCAGGGACGCGGCGCCAGCCACGGCGAGCAGCATGCCGAAGGCAATCGGCTTTACCCTGCCAAGCCGGTCGCCGATCACCGCGGCGGCGATCCCGCCAACGCCACTGGTGACGAGCGCGGCCATGAACGCGCCGGACGCGGCCTGATTGCTGACCCCGAAGGTCGGAGCAAGCTGCGTTAGAAACGCCCATAGCGCGGAAACACCAGCGAATGCAACAAACAGCCCCGCCAAGCCCGTCAATACGGGCCAGTCACGCAGCATGGCCCCGAACCCTTCACGACGCCCCTTCATGGTCATACGATCGGCGAGGGAAGGCAAAGCGCGGCGGGGAGGGAACGCCATCAGTCCGCAAAGCGCGACTACGCCGACGATGGCCGCCATGGCAAACGCCGCCCCCGAGAAACCCCAGCGGGGGATGGCGAAGCCTGTGAGTATGAGGAGCGCCGCGCCGCCGAGGAACACCTCAGCCGTCAGCTTGACACCGAAAGCGGGGTCGGGCCGGTGGTTCTCGGAAACGACGGCGATGCACAGTGTGTAGAGAACGCCCAGGCTGACGCCTGCGGAGACCAATCCCGCCAGCAACGCTGTGTAGGACGGGGCGACGCCACAGGCGGCCAGCGCGGCCACGGAGATCAGCGTTCCACCGCCGACGAGGGCGCGCCAGTCGAACCGGTTCAGCCACTTGTTGGAGGTTACCGCGGCAAGAGCGAAGCCGGCCAGATAGCTTGAGCCGACCATCCCGATCTGGCCAGCGTCCAGCGCGAAGCGGCTCGCGGCGGCCGTAAGCAGGGCCGGCATGACGTTGAAGAGCAGGGCGGCGGCGGCCGAGACGGCGGAGGCAGAGACGAGTACCCTGAGTGGCTGTCGGTAGGCCGTGGGCTTGGCCGGAAGGGGGCGAGAACGCACCGCCGGCGCGGCCCGCGGCGCCAGCGTCTCGGAGGGCGGGATCCGCACCATGAGGCTGCCGTAGCCTTTGGTGAATGGATTTGCGGTGTAGACCGGCTCGCCCATGACCTCGATCTTAGGGTAGCGCTTGAGGATCTCTTCCCAGATCACCCGCAGCTGCATTTCGGCCAGACGATTACCCATGCAGCGGTGGATGCCAAAGCCGAACGAGATGTGATGGCGCGGCCGCTCGCGTTCGATGATGTAGTCATCGGGGCGCTCGATCGCCGTCTCGTCGCGGTTGCCCGAGACGTACCACATGACGACCTTGTCGCCCTTGGCGATGCGCTTGCCGCCGAGCTCGAAATCCTGGGTCGCCGTACGCCGCATGTGGGCGAGCGGCGTCTGCCAGCGGATCGTTTCCGACACCATCGACGGGATCAGCTCGGGGTGCTCGCGAAGCTTCTGATACTGATCCGGATTCTGGTTCAGCGCCAGCACGCTGCCTGTGATGGTGTTGCGGGTCGTGTCGTTGCCGCCGACGATCAGGAGGATGACATTTCCCAGGTATTCCAGCGGGGCCATGTCGCGGGTCGCCTCGCCGTGCGCGAGCATAGAGATCAGGTTGAACGCCGGCTCGGCATTCACCCGCTCGTTCCACAGCCTGACGAAATACTCGAGGCACTCCAACAAGATGGCGGTCTGTTCCGCCTCGGTCTCGACCAGCTCGCCCGGCGCCGGATAGGCCGTGGCGACATCTGACCAGTAGGTCAACAGACGCCGGTCCTCGAACGGGAAGTCGAACAAGGTCGCCAGCATCTGGGTGGTCAGCTCCATGGAGACGCTTTCGACCCAGTCGAAGGTCTCGCCGACCGGCAGTTCGTCGAGGATCTGGGCGGCTCTAGAACGGATCAGATCCTCCATGCGCGCTAGGTTGGCTGGCGCGACAATGGGGGAGACCACTTTTCGCTGGTGATCATGTTTTGGGGCGTCCATGGCGATAAACATCGGCAACTCGCCGGCGCTGTCGTCGACAATGGTGATTCCGCCGTATCCGACGTCTGATGAAAAGACTTGGTGGTTCGTCTCGACGGTCATGATGTCGTCGAACTTCGTCACCGACCAATAAGGGCCGTAGGGACTGTTGCGGCAGAAGTGGACGGGATCGTCGCGGCGAAGGCGAGCAAAAAACGGCCAGTGACGGTTGTTTCGCCACAGCTCGACATCACTGACATCAATGTCTTCGAGCGCGATTGTCTCCGCGTCCTGCAGATTTCTGGCGGCGGCCGCGTCGTCTGCCATCGTCACATTTCCCTTGTTTAGACACTGATTCCAGAAGGTGCGGCCGGCCGAAGTTTCTCATGTCATACTCAGAAGTTTGACAATCGTCAAACAGTGATCGATAGTGAGGGACGGCTGTTGGTCTTGCCGGCTTTGCCACACCCGTGAGTGCTGGCGCCCGCCGCCGAGTTGCGCGAAATGCGCAGATGGCCGGCGAGGCGTCCGCCGTTCTTTCGCTCGCTAGCCGAGGCCTCAGGCCTGGGGACAAGTCGCCAAGGGGGCGATGACTTGGTGGGCATCCGCTCGACGCGCCTCACCCGTATTGTTGAAGTCGCTAGAGGCGCATCTTCGATCCCGATGCGCTTGGTCGTGCACTGGGCTACCGCGCCGATCAGCATTCCAGGCGCTGGCTAAGATTTGTTTCCGCCGACACCGCGGCGCTCGTTCGCTCACAGGCTCAGCCTCGGCCGCAGGAGGCTCCGCAGCAGCGCTACCTGCCTGTCCGCGGGCCAGGCTTCGGGATCGAATGTTGCGCGCACCCACGCCGTCCATCGCGGCGACCATGGTTGAGCGAGGCTAATGACCAAGGCGGCCCCCGTTCATGATCGGCGTCGCGTGGAACTCGCCCTTACGCCACGGGCGGAGATGATCCTGGGCCACTCGCGCGGAAGCGCACAAAATGGTCGCTCGGTAACGCTGAATTCGATGACGCTTCGACCTACGCTGCGGCGCGAAACAGCCCGATGCTGGACGCCAGCGTGAGCTCCGAAAACGCCTGGAAACGATCAGACAGGAGACGCAATTTGAGATCAGTGCGGGTCCCCGCACCTATCATAACTTGCGCAGGCAATCGCCGAGCGTCGCCGGCGCACCTACATCGATTGGTGGTGGGGTGGGCTAGACTTTTCGCCTTCTTGAGCACTCGAAAATGAACTATAACCGTCGTTGAATGATAGACGATAATCGTCTATTATTGGTTGATGCGCGAGTTTCCGTTGGTCACTGCTGCTCAATTGCGCGCGGCTCGCGCGCTCCTCGATTGGTCGCAGGAGCAGCTAGCGAGCGAGGCTGGAGTTGGCCTCAGCACTGTCCGGGATTTTGAGAAGGAACGGCGCGGTGGAGAAACCGCTGCGCTGAGAACGTTGCGTGAAGCGCTTCAGGCCGCCGGAGTGGTATTTCTCTCCGGGCATAGCGATTTGGGACCAGGCGTCCAATTGCGCGCGACCCTTCCGAACGTGCTGCGCCGACCGATGAAGCCGTCCAAACGGGGCGCTCTAGTTGTCGATGTGGAATGGCGAGGTCGGGAGGCCGAGATTTATGCGCCCCGAGACGTGCTCGATATGCTTGCCAGTCAAGATCGCACCGACACGAACATTGATCCTGTCGCCTTGTTTGATCGGAACCGTCCGGCGATCCTGAGAGCTGCTGCCGCAGCGATGGATGCAGGTCGGGTTGGTCCTGATCAGCGAGTGGCGCTCACCCCTGCTGATTTCACGGTGGGGTGCCCGTGAGGGGCGAAGCGAAAATTCTCGCCTGCGACACGGTCGCCGTGGACAGGCATTTGCACTACGCGTCGGTCCGCTCTCGCCGTAGCCCGCCGCCGCAGGCACGCCCAGACGCGCCATCGCCCGTCTCAAACGATTCACTTATCATGAGGAAATTGCTTGCGATTTTTCGATCGCGCACGACCATGCGGTCATGGCGCGGATCATTACATCGAGGCGCGAAGGCAGCACCGAGCTCGTTGAGCTTTACGACTATATCCGACCAACGGTGCGAACCCGATCGGTGGCGTCTACACAGGGTTCGAAGTGGCGGCCGACGGTTAGGGACGATCTTCCCGAGCGTGTCCCCATCACAGATGCAGAACTCGACATCATCGAGGCGCACTTTTCAGATCTCTTGGATGAGCTGTTGGGCCCTCGCTGCTAAAATTGCAGGAGGAGCCAAATGACAGGATCCGACGAAGTCTTCTCGACCAAGGCCGGCCTCTATTTGCGGGTCTCGACGCCGCGTCAGGCCGAGCACGATCTCTCAATTCCGGATCAGCGCAGGCAGCTCGAAAGTTATTGCCAGGGCAAAGCCTGGCAGGTTGCTGCAGAGTTCGTCGAACCAGGCAACACGGCGACAGACGATCGTCGGCCCGCGTTCCAAGCGATGATCGACGCGGCGATGGAAAAGCCACCAGCGTTCAACGTGATCGTGGTCCACAGCTTCTCTCGCTTCTTCCGCGATCAGTTCCAGCTCGAATTCTATCTGCGCCGTCTGGCGAAGAACGGTGTTCGTCTCGTCTCGATCACTCAAGATCTCGGCGACGATCCGATGAGCGTGATGATGCGCCAAATCATGGCGCTCTTCGACGAATACCAGTCTAAGGAGAATGCCAAACACACCCTTCGAGCGATGCGAGAAAACGCGCGTCAAGGCTACTGGAATGGTTCGCGGCCGCCATTTGGATATCGCATTGTCGCTGCTGAACAGCGCGGCGCCAGGACTAAGAAGAAAATCGAGATTGATCCGCTACAGGCCGAGCATGTTCGTCTCATGTACGCGCTGGCTCGCGTCGGCGACGGCGACCGCGGTCCCCTGGGGGTCAGGAACATCGCTGGCTATCTCAACGGCCACGGCATCCGTACCGCAACTGGCGGGCGCTGGGGACTGGGAATGGTGCATGAGATTCTCACCCGGCAGACCTACATCGGGCTTCACCATTTCAACGTCTATAGCTGGCGAAAGAAGGAAGCAAAGCCTGAGGACGAGGTTGTGGTCGTGCCTGTTCCGGCCATCATCGGGAAGGACGAGTTTGACGAAGTCCAGGCGTTCCTGAAATCCAGGAGCCCCCAGTTGAAAGCCCCTCGGTTCGTCGATGGGCCAACGCTTCTGGGCGGCATTTGCTTTTGCGACGAATGCGGGGGCGCGATGACCCTGCGAACGTCCGGGAAGGCCGACCACTATCGCTATTACACATGCTGCACAAAAGCGCGCCAGGGCCGCCACGGCGCTTGTAAAGGGCGTACAGTGCCGATGGCTCAGCTGGACGACATCGTCGTCGCTCACCTGGAGGAGCGGCTTCTCAATCCTGATCGGCTCGCCGACCTTCTCGCTGGAGTTCTGGATCGACGCAAAGCCGATGGGGACCGACAACGCGAGCGCGTCACGACGTTGAAAAGACAGGCGGCCGACGCAGATGCGAAGCTCACCCGCCTCTACACAGCGATCGAAAATGGCGTTGCCGACCTACAGGATGAGAATCTGAAAGGCCGCCTGGCAGAGCTCAAAATGATTCGTGACGCCGCGCGAGCCGACGTCGAGAGGGCGGAAGGGAAGGGCAGCGACCGACCGATCGAAATCACGCCTGACATTATCCGGCGATTTGCGGGTGCCGCGCGCAGGCAGCTCAGGACCGAAGCTGGAGGCTATCGCCGACACCACGTGCAGGCCATCGCCCAGCGTATCGAGGTTGGAAAGAACGAAGTTAGAATCCTGGGATCGAAACCTCGTCTGCTCCACGCACTCGCGGCGGCGGATCCGATCGTAAAATCGGCGGCGAACGGAGTTCGCAGTTTCGTTCCAGGCTGGCTCCCCGGGCAGAACGACAACGACCGTCCATCACTGTGGATGGTTGATTGATTCCAGCTTGAAATCCCTCGGACTATCCCGCCTCAGTGTCCATAGGCGTCCACGGGCAACCACCGCAATCCGACGTCGGCTTTTAGGACGCGATTTAGGATGGCCCGGCCGATCAACCGGCTAACGACGCGGACAGTGAGCGCGGCCAAGGCGCCGGGCTGGTACGCCGATGGCCAAGGGCTTTATCTTCGCATCGATTCCGGCGGCGCGAAACGGTGGGTCTACGTTTTCCAGTGGCGCAGCGCTCGCAAGGAGATGGGCCTCGGCTCCGCTCTTGATGTGAGTCTAGCGCAGGCACGGGAGGCGCGGGTGCTGGCTCGCGCGGAGGTCAAGGCCGAGCGCAACCCGATCGAGGAACGACGACGCGCCAGACGCTCAACGGCGTCTACGTTCGGCGAGATCGCCGACCAGGTGGTGGCTACGGTTGCGGCTGGCGCGAAGACGCCCGGAAAGCTTGAAGCGGCTTGGGCCCGGACCTTCAGCCTCTACGTTCCTCAGCTCAGGCCGCTCGCTGTCGACGAAGTGACGACTGAAGACGTGATCGCCGCACTCAACCCGATCTGGCTGAAGATACCCGAAAGCGCCAGGCGCGCTCGAGCGAGGATCGAGCGTGTCCTTGATGCGGCCAAAGCGGCGAACCTGATTCGGCCGCCATGGGAAAATCCGGCGAGATGGAAAGGCCACCTCGAGCTGTTAATGGCCAAGTCGCCAAAGCTGACTCACGGCCACCGGCCGGCGATGCCGTGGGCGGATATGCCGGACTTCTGGAAACGACTGTTGGAGGCCGACGGGTTGGGCGCGGCGGCGCTTCGGTTCACGATTCTGAACGTCGCCCGCGAGAACGAGACGCTCGGCGCCCTATGGCATGAGATCGACGACAAGGCAGTATGGACGGTCCCCGGCGGCCGGGAAGGACGGATGAAGGGTGAGCGGCCGCCTGATCACCGCGTGCCGCTCAGCAACGCGGCACTAGCCGAGCTGGAGGCTGTGCGGCCGATCAATGGGAAGCGGGTCGGCCTCGTATTTCCCGGCCAGCGAAAGGGCCGTCCGATGTCGAGCGAGACCATGGACGCGGTTCTCGATCGCATGGGCGAAGGCCGCTACACTGTCCACGGCTTCCGATCGACGTTTCGGGACTGGGTGGGGGAGAACACCAATTTCCCGCGTGAGCTGGCGGAAGCTGCTCTGGCCCACCAGGTCAAGGACGATGCAGAGCGGGCCTATTCACGGGGCGATGCGCTGGCGAAGCGACGCAAGATGATGGAGGCCTGGGCGAACTACCTGGCGCGAGGCGCTGCCCGGTAGTTGCGATCGAAGTAGGCCTTCAGGCTGGCGGTTGGAATGACGCTGCGGCCGGCCAGCTTTCCTAGTTCAAGTTCGCCCTTGCCAATCAGCTCATAGACGGTGCTGCGCGACACAGCGAGCGCGCGGGCGGCCTCGTCGATCTGGTAGGCGAACCGTTCACCCATTGAGAGTTCGGCGACCTTGGCCATGGCTACCAGCAGTCCTCCGAAAACAGGAACTCGGATGCGCCGGCCGGTCGATGCGGCGTCGGGATGATCTGACCCTGGGCTCGAGCGATGACGATGGCCTCGGTCCGATCGGCAAACGACCCGTCGCTGAGCAGGAAGCCTTGCTCGCCGACCTTGGGGTCGTTGTAGCGCTGCCATATGCGGTTGATGATCTCGCCATGACGCGCCGGCCGAGGCATCGTGTGGATCACGCCGTCGGCGGTCCTGATTGCCACCTGAAGGATGGTTCGACCGGATGCTGGCTCTACAGGTTGACGCAAGGACGGCGCGCGATTCCTATTCATCCTTCCCTCCCAGTGCGGCTCGACCCGCAGGAGTGCGGCGGCAGACGATGACCTCGCGGCCAGATGGGCCGGCCACCTTTGTTTCGATGAGGCCCAAGTTTTCAAGCGCCGATGTCCAGCCGCGCTGATGGCCCCATTGGGTGTCGTGGGTCGCCTCCAGCGCCGCTCTCAGGTGTGCGGGGAGGGGGGTCATGGGTTTTTCGGTTCCGCTGGCGAATAGGGATCCGGCCCGACGACCCACGTGTTCCCGATTAGCCAGATGGCGACGTCGTCGCCCTTGATGCGACGATCAACGTACTCGTCTATCGCCTGGCGGGCCGCGCTGGATCGGCCGAGGATGCGGGCGCTTCGAACGGCAAGATCGTAGTCGCTGTTCATCGCCCCTCTCCCTCGGTGGGGGTGGGCGGGGTGTCTTTATGTGACGAGCCGTCCTTGCGACAGCCTGGATAGGTCTTGACGAACCCGTCGCCGAAGCGCTTCCACGCCCAATTCTGAATCTGGCCAGGATGGTCGAGGCCATAGGCGCGGTCGCAGCGCGGGCAGAAACGGTGAGGGCCGCCATCGCGCCTGTAGGCTATGGGCTTTCGCCCGCAGCACTTACCATCCAGCGCAAGCGCGACCGCTGGCCATGTGATGCGCCAGACCAGCGGGGGCGGTACCTCGTCCAGCGGATCGCCGGTTTCGAGATTGCAAAAACTGTTGCCGCAACAATCGAAATGAATGTTGCCGCCGCTCAGGTCGGGAACGTATTTGTCGCCGTCTTTGAATGGTGCGGCGCAAGCGATACAGTGCTCAGCCTCGACGGGCTCACGCAAGGACGGCTCGTGAACTATATTCTTCATTCTACTCTCCCCCTTCAGGAAGGGATGCGAGGTTTTGGTTCAGCCGTTGCGCTTCATCGACGGGAGCATGTGGACGTGGGGCCCTTCCCACGCCATCAGGGCGGCGTTCCCACGATGCGCATCCGACCGGCATCCCGGCGTCCAGGCTCTCGCCAGCGTCACAGCCCTCCGGACAACCGGGATAGCCACGATAGTCGCTCGGCTCGGATGGTTGGTAGGCAGCGCAAGTCTTGCAAGAACGCGCCGCTGGATTCCGAAAGCATCGCGGAGTGTGCCGGAAAGCGGCTTCGAACTTGCCGTGGCCGCGATGGCAGAAGGGGCAGACGTAGCGGATCACGCGGCGCTCCAACGGATACACCGAGGTCGATGGTGGCGCGCTTGCGTCCACACTCGGCGGCTGGGTTTCCAACGTGCGGCCATCCTTTTCTTCGCTCACCGTCCTTCTCCTTCGTCTGTGAGGGGTTGGGCTGGGGGAGGGGGCTCGTTTCGAAGGGCGCGGACGGCAGCGGCGCGGCGATTCCACGATTCCGATGTGGCGTTGGGCGGTAGTAGCTTGTCCGCGCGCTCAATGGCGTCCGAGAAAGCCTGCGTCGTGACGCCGGTGTTTGGTGTGAGGTAATCTTCCGCTGTCGTCAGCAGGTCCGCAAGCCCCTGCTCAAGCTCGACCACTCGCCCCTCCCCCGCTCCGGGGGATTTGCTTTCGGGAGTGGGGTTGGTTTGAAGAGACGAGCCGTCCTTGCGAGAGTTCTGCGCGATCATTTCGCGGCGCCCGGCGATGGTTGGGGTAACCAGGCCCTCTCGTTCCATGCGCTCCATCAGCGCATTGGCGGTATTGTAGTTGAGCTGAAGCTTACGTTGGACGTAGCTGGTCGAAGGCTTCTGGTCGCGGGTGACGAGCGCGACGGCCTCAGCGTAGTATTCGTCCATCCTCGCCTCGGCGCTGCTAGGCGGTCGCAAGGACGGCTCGTCACGCCTAGGCTGACCTGCCGGCTGGTTGGATGCGGCGGCGAGGGCGGCCAAGATACGACGCAGGGTCACCACGCGAATGCGGACGTGCTTCGTGCCGACGATGTAGGGCTCAACGAGCGCGCGAGCCTCTGCTATCGCTTCTCCCTCGGTGATATCTCGCAGGTGCGGGGCGTCACCCATAGGAGCATTCCTCAGCCCAGCATTCGGCCGGCGTCATCCCGTCCGAAAAGCTCTCGAACCAGCATTCCTCGTTGAGCACGACCGACCCGGCCAGCCAGCGCGCCGCGTCATCCGGCTCGGCGAGCTTGGCAAGTTCAACGAGCCAGTCGATGAAGGTCTCGCCGGCCAGCCTAGCGGCTTGCTGCTTCAGGCCTTGCTCCACGAACGATTGGATCGCAAGTGCGTCGACGGGTTCGCGCAAGGACGGCGCGTCACTACTCATGCTTCTTCTCCCTCATGGAGCAGGGCAGAGCGGACAACGCCATCAAGCTGGCTGAGCGCCATGACGTTCGGGCCGCAGTTCTGAGCCGATGATGCCCCGCATTTCGGGCATTGCTCGGTGAAAGATGAGACACGCCCGTTGTTGATCGGGCACTCTCGGTCCGCCTTATCGACAGCCGCGAGACAATCCTTCAGCGCCTCTTCCATCCGCTCGGCTTGGCGAGATCGCTGGATTAGGGCGGGGACTAACAGAGCAATGCGATTGCCATGCTCTACGGCCCATTGCGCCGCACCTTTGAGATTGACGACGCGCTTGGCCAGATCAGTGCCGCCATCGCCCTCGCGGATCGTATGGATGTCCACTCCTGTTATTGCTCTATCTTGCCGGGCCAAAAGCTCGAACCGAGCGAGGGTGTCTCCCAGCAGTCGTTCTAGCTCGCCTACGTCTAGGGGGGATGTTGTGGGGGTGGGGGAGTCAGTATTGGTCATTATGCGCCTACGGCTGTCGGGAGAATTGCACTGGAGGGCGCTAGGTTTGGCGTCGCCAGCGGATGCCCGGGCGGTGGCGTCCAGCCATGGGCGACTAGCGCGGCCTTAAGCTCATTGCACTTGTCGAACCACGACTTGCTTCCACGTGCGCCGTTGAGGACGTGATAGATCGTCTCGTCATGGACGCCGGAAAGGGGATCGGCCGGCGGTGTGACGCACGCGCTCATGGCTAGACGTCCTCTGGCATGATGTCGGGGCCGGGCGTCGAGTTCGGCCAAGTCGGCGCGCCGCCGCCAGTGGTCGCCCATTCGCAGGTCTCATCGCAATCGACGCCGGTGAAACCGGGACACGCGCCGCAGCCGGGGCAACAGTCGTCGCCCTCAAGCGCGCTGATCCTTGCGCTGACCGCATCCTCGACCCG
Source organism: Caulobacteraceae bacterium (assembly GCA_965277425.1). Lineage (GTDB taxonomy): Bacteria > Pseudomonadota > Alphaproteobacteria > Caulobacterales > Caulobacteraceae > Poindextera. The sequence continues at coordinate 1,266,784 of CBDICR010000007.1, read as the reverse complement.
ATCCGGATCAAGCTCAAACCCGCACCGCTCGCATTCCTTCACGCTGAGAAAGATAATGTTGCGATAGCCACAGGTCGGGCAGAACCAGTCGTTGGCGTCTGGGTCGCTGATCGTCTCGTATAGGTGATCCATGGTCAGGCGCTCGCTCATTGTCTTGCCTGCCTGGCCACGACTGTGCCGTCGAATCGGCGCGTCTTCGTTTGGTCGAAACCTCTTGAATTTATAGCCTGTTTCGACCGTTTCGGCTCGACATTTTCGTCCGTTTGCGGCATATTATCCGCCAGCAAACGGTTGACCTTGGCACGGTCGGCCGCGTCCTTTTTGGTCTTCAGCTTATGGCAGGCTGAGCACATTGGCAGGAGGTTACCAAGCTCGGTCAGACCGCCCATGAACACCGGCAAGACGTGATCGAACTCGGTGTCGCCCTTGGCGAGCCTCTTGTCACATCGGCAGCACCGCCCACCATTGGCGACCAGCACCTGAAGCTTCAGCTTGTCGCTGATATAGCCGCGCTCAGCAGGGCCGACAGGCTCACCGGATTTAGGGGCGACGCGGGTCACGTCTTCAGCCCTCGGGCGCCGGCGCTATACGGGCATTCCCAATCGCAGTCCTCGGTTCCGGCGAGCTGGCAATGGTAGAAGTCGAACTTGCCGTTGAACCAAGCCCCGCACTCGAACTCGTCTTCCAGTTCGTCATCTGGCTCATAGTCATCGTCGTAGAAGTCGGCGGCATCGGTCGGGCTTTGGGGATCGTGGCTCAGGCCGCCCTCGCGCGCAACAGGTCGGAAGGCTGTTCAGGATCATCCCGGAGCGTGACGTTGTTTTGCGTGCACCAGGCTTCGATGAAGTCCATCAGTTCACCCATGCGGGCGACGGACAGGCTGGACGTATGCATCCCCAACAAGACGAACCCGCCGTTCAGGCCGGGCACGATATCCAGCTCATGGTCAGCGCTGAGCAGCGCGGCCGTGAAGATGTCCTTCCAGGCCTCGACGTTGCGCTTCTTTCCGGCCCAGACGACCTGTTGAGCGACGTCGGTGCACATGGCGTGGAGGCGCTTGTTCTGGGGCAAAGAGCGCCCTGGAGCCGCGAAGGAGACCGCGACCCCCTCCTGGGCCACGGAGGCCCAGCGGGCGGCCCTGGCGCGGTCTGCCGGGCCGCGGATGATGATGGTCGGGTTAGCGCTCATCGTCGGCCCCCGCTGGCTCGGCGAGCGCCTTCTTCTGCTTCACGATCAGTTCGACGAAAAAGGCTCGCGTGACGGTCGGCAGGTCTTCGCTGATCAGCTGGTCCTTGTTCTCGCGCTCGAGCCTCTGGACGTCCTTCACGTCGCGGGCGCTCTCAAGCGCGGCCTTGAAGGTCTTGGCCCATTGCTCAAGGTTCGCGCGGGCGCGCTCCTTTGCGTCGTCCACGTCCTTTCGGGTCGCGCCATCGCCGGTCTCGAAGGCTGTCGTCTCGTCGGCGCGGTCGTCCTCGATGGAGGTGATCCCGAGACCTTTCTTGATGGCCTCGCGGACGCAGTTAGTCAGGGCTTTCGATGCACCCTTGTCGCCCTTGTCGGCACCATAATTGACCATCTCGACGTTGACGAAATCGTCGGGCTGATCGACGTTGATGAAGCGCACGGTGACCTTCAGAATGGTGAGATTCCCGACGCGCTCATGGTGGTCGATGGTGGCGAGGGTCTTGATCCCGTGCCGCGCCAAGGCGGGCTTTACGGCCGCCACCACCACGTCATAGCCGCTGAATTTGTAGGTATAGGCGACCTGGCCACCCTCGGTCTTGACGATCGCGGTTTGCTCTTTCTCGACTTTGCCGATATCGAGTTCGGCCCGCCACATGCGCAGGACTATGTTCGCCGTCGGGTCTACCGATTGCGCGAGGGTGGTTGGTTCGGCAGCAGCGGGCTTTGGGCCACCAGCCAATTCCACTCCGCCTCCGAGACTGGGCGCCGTGCTATCCATGTCCATGTCCTCCAGGGATTGACCTCGCGCCCGTCGATCTCGGCGCGGCATCGTTCGTCGGATAAAAGCTCGCCCGTATCCGGGTCGATTTCGCCCGGTTCCCACCACACGCGAGCCGGCAAAAACGGCCCTCGCGGCCATGCCGCATAGTCGAATTTCCGAACCGCATAATAGCCTGATTGTGGTTCATTTTCATATACATCCGGCTCTTTTCCGGCGATACTTTCTTCCCAGAAACGCCATCTATCGAAGGGGGTTGAAGGCTCGCGCACACCTCAGATCTCCTCGCCCAATTCACCCAGCTTTTCGGTCGCGCATTCCGGGCATACGAACATGTCCAAGACCTCCCAGGCCTCGACGCTGGCGTCGGACGCATCGAACGGCACACCGCAGCGTTCGCACTCGACAAGCCGGTTACGACCCCAAGCGTCGTCGGCCGGGCTCATCGCACCAGCCATCCGATCAGGACGGCAATGGCCGAGCCAACTGCGGCCAGGGCTAGAGCCTCACGAAGAAGGCGAGCGATGATGGATTGGCGAGGGAACTCTTGGGGGCCATCGCTCAGGAAGCGGGTTTCGAACAGCGGTTGGCGATGCATCGTATTCATCGTTGGCCTCCGGTTTCAGAGGTCGTCCCACAGAGGCCGGCCGTTTGCTTGATGCGGCGCTCGATCCAGGCCAGCAACGAGGGCTGGCGGAGACAGGCTCGGTCACACTGGACGGCGTGGGCGGCGCCGTTCAGCCAGGCCTCATCGCAGCGCTTGGCGAGAGCCGGCGTCGGGCCGGCGTCGAAGGCCGCCTCGTAAGCCGTCCACAGACGATAGGCGACTGCGAGGCCGTTGTAGTCGGCGACGGACCCGCTCATCACGCGACCTCGCTATGCTGTGAGGAAGGGGCTGGGAGGGGGGATTGAGAACCATCAGGGTTCAGCCGTTGCGCGGCCGAGGCGCTGTGTGCGGACGCAAGCGCGCTGGCCGCAATCGCAGCTTCGAGAGTTCCAACGAGGCCGCGCATGGTATTGAGGATCGTGTTGACGCCGCCGTACGCCTTGTTGATCCCGACAGCGTTGACCGCCTTCACCAGCGCGCCAATAGTCTTGGCATCCCCAAGCATGAAGTCGCGGAAACTTAGGCCGGACGCCGCTTCAAAGTCGGCGATCTTCTGCTCGGCGATCTGGGAGTTCCGTGAGCGCCGCGCGATCTCGCCTTCGATTTGAGCGTCCGCCGCCTTAACCGCCGCTGCGGCGATCTCGCGCGCTTGCTGATCGATCTGCCAACGGCTCTCACCGTCGGCGCGTCTGAGCAGCGCCGCGAGGAAGACCCGGTCGCATACTTTAGCTTCGGTCTTCTCGGCTTCCTTGATCGTGCGCCAGGCGCGCCCATCGAACTCGCGAGCGCCCCACATCGGGGGAAGTTCTGACGTGTCTTGGATTACGCCGGGCCCGGTGTGAACCCACCAGCGGTCACAGTATGCGGCGATGGCCTCGGCCTTGGCGGGATCAGCCGCCTCGCGCCTCCAGTCAGAGCGAGAGACCTTGATCTCGACGCCGTGCAGCTCAAGGCCGCGCGACGGCCACAGGCTCATGATGACCGCATCGGCGTAGCGCTGGTGAGAGACGGCGCCGGTCGCCCGGCCCACCTCCCACATCACCGCATATTCAGGCGCGGCCCAACGCTTCGACATGGCTTGGCGAACCTGCGTTGCAGAGAGCTTGGTCTTGAGCGTCGGCTCGAACAGATCGTTCTTTGATGGCGTGCTTACGCCACTCTCGGCGGCCGGGTTCGGATCGTGCTGAATACTCATGCGGCGCGTTCCTTCACAAACGGCCTCTCAGCTTGGGCTAGGGCGAGTTCAGCGGGAGATGGCGCGTCTGACAGTTTGCGCATCCAGCGCCGGCTGTATCGGCGTTGGCCGGCCTTCCACGGCCCCGGCGTATGCGAGACCGCGGCCGCCGCGAGCGCCTGGGGCTGTGGGGTTTCGTTCGCGGACATCAGGCGCCCCCGTCGCTGATCTCGCGCGGTTGACCCTTGGCGTCGAGATCGTACCAAACGTCAGGCTTGATGGTGACGGCGCCGTAGGTCTGTCCGACCATGCCAGCGAAGACGTGGGCCAGATCGTAGCGGCCGGTCTTGTTGTTCGGCGCCCATGCCGCGAGCATGATCGCGCCCGTTTTGGCGGCGCGGGCTCGGCCTTCGATGCCGAGCGCCACCGCTATTCCGCTGTAGCCCGCCGCCGAGGCATGGCCTCTGTCGCCCGCCGCCGAGGCATGGCCTCTGTCGCCCGCCGCCGAGGCATGCTCACCATCCTTGGAAGCGCGCGTCGTGCTGGAGCCGGCGATCAGCTCGGCGATCTTCTCCCGCGACCGCTGGGCAATGAAGCCCATGACGCTGGCCCGCGAGGCCGTTTTCGTGGTAAGAACAATCTCCATCCACGGCGCTTTGATCTTGCCGTCGAGGTCAATCGCGAGGTCGGGGTCGTAACGGACAATCCCCAAGATGGCGTCGGTGTCATCGCTCAGCAGCGACCAGTCGCCGGGGCCGTCGGCATTGCAATGGAGGCCGTGGCCGCATTCGGGAACGGTGTTCCAGTCGGGCGCTTCGGTACGGGAGCCGACCTCAAGGTTCCAGACGAACCCGTCGTAGCTCGTCCCATCAGCATCCCAGGTGCGGATGCCATAGGCCCAAGGCTTGCCGGACGGCGACGCCACTTTCAGCTCAACCGGCGAAAGCTGAGCCTCGACCACCGCATCCGCCTGGGGCTGTGTGGGTTTCGGTGCGATGGTCATAGGCGTCAGGGCTCCTTCTGCTTGCGGGTGGATGGGGTGGCGTTCAGAAGCCGCCGACGGCCGACATGTAGAGGTCGAGCAGCGCTTCCTCTTCGAGGCGGCGAGCGCGGTCCTTGCGGCGCAGCTTCACCACCTCGCGCATGATCTTGGCGTCGAAGCCTTCGCCCTTGGCTTCGAGGTAGACCTCTTTCAGGTCTTGGCTGACGGCGGCTTTGTCTTCCTCAAGGCGTTCGATGCGCTCGATGAAAGAGAGCAGTCGGTCATTGGCGACCGGGTTGAGCGGATCGGCCTGGGCGGTTGAGTGGGGTTCGGCTGACATCTGCGTCGTGCTCCTCAGGCTGCGTGTTGTTGGTTGGCCGCGCGTTCAGCGGCCCTCAGGCCGGTCAGCGCGTTGTGAAGGTCGCGGAACTCGGTGAGGTCGGCTTCGTCCCCGCGATTGCGGAGGCGGGCGCAGCGAACAAGGGCCTCATGCTTGGAAATCTGAGTCCAGACACCGTCCTCGCGGCGGGCGTAGATCGCGCCGTCGTCGGGGTGAAAGAGGCAGTAGCGCGGGTTCATGCCGCCACCCGATCCGCAAGCGCCAGCGCCGCATCGGCCCGCGCGGCGCACTCGGCTTCACGCTTCCACAGCGGCGTCCACTGTTCCGGATAGCCCGCCGCCTTCCAGGCCGCGAGGTTCGCCGCGAGCACGCCCCTATGTTCGCGCCAGATCGAGTCGTAGAGCGCGCCATAGCGGGCGTGGTCGGCCTGCCGGTTGGTCGCCTCGGCCGCCTCTTTCAGCTCATCCAGCAGGACGAAGGCGTCGAGGGCGGTGTGCGCGCGGCCTTCAAAGGGAATCGCGCTGGCGACGATGGCCGCGGCGTTGGTGAGTTGGCGTTGGGTGGGGGTGGGCATGTCTGCCTCCTCAGCTCGGTGGCTGTGTGATGGGGTTAGGCGTTGCGTTGGGACTGGCGGCCGAGCCGCAGCCAGACAGCGCTAGCGATGAGGAAGGTGCCGACCGCGATCGCGAGATAGGACGCAACCGCCCCCATGACGCCGACCACCATCAGCACGGCCCAGAAGGCTGCGACGGCTGGCGCCGCGTCAGAGTGGATAGAGCGGCGCGCCACCACGGCGATGGTCAGCGCGCCCCATCCGGTGACGGAAAAGGCCAGTACCGAGGCCGCGCCTGACAGGGTGGTTAGCGCTATGCGGGTTGGAAGGTTGGGCCGGGTTGGCATCTGTCGTCTCGCTCAGGGCTCGGTGGCTGTCTGAGGAGCATCGTGCACAACGCACAACTGGCGGTCAAGCGCAATCGTGCGCTATGCACAAAATAGTTTGAAAGGCTATTAGCGCGTTGTCATCGCAGCGCGGCGCGCGCCTAGATTTAGTGAGTTTGGGCTATGCCGAGGATTTTCTGGATGAGCGGGGCGAAAGTGGTGATGGCGCCAAGCACTGCTGTGCCAGTCAAAACCACAGCCACGATATAGCCCTTACGAGGAAGTTCAGCGACCGTCGCGACGAGCCCAGAAACATCCTTCGTGAGTTGCCGAGTATCTGTGCGTAGCTCGGTCAGCCTCGTCTCGACTGTCTGTTGCCAAGGGTCCATGCCACCAGAAGTGCCACCTCCGCCGGCGGCGTTCAAGGGTCGGCGAGTGTCGCGGCGATCGAGCCTATTCATCAGCTCGTTCGAGACATTATAGTCTGGCGGGGTCTTTGGCTCAGGCATCTGGCCACCGCTGGGCGCCGGTCATTACGCCGGCCATCATCGCCGCCAAATGATTTAGGCTCTCAAGAAGCACGGTTTTCGAACGATCGAAATTCTGCTGTGCGCCATTCATATCGTTTTGTGTCCAGAGCGCGAATGCGGTCTCGAGGTTCAGGTGTGAGAACGCAAGCTTCTGGACGGCAAAGTAAAGGTTGTCGAAGTCGGCGCGCGTAATCGTCAGCACGACACGCTCGTTGGCCGGTATGGCCGTCCATTTGGCGATGCTCTCGACCGGAATCTGAACCAGGACGGGCTCAAGCGGAAGCTCCGGATTGAGCAAAGGAATCGCCGGAGGTTCGCTATCGGCGGCCATTTGTCACCTGGGCGTCATGTTTAGGATGCGAGCGGCCCATAAGACCTCCTGATCGAGGATCGGCGCCTCGGTGTTCGAAAGCAGATGGAAAAGGCCGGCGGTGCGGCTTCGTTGGAGCTTCTTGACCAGCACCCGATCGTCGGGAAGCCCAACTATGCAGAGGCGTCCTATTAGATCTGGCGTCACCGGTGTTCGAACGTCGTCGTAATAGACGAGCCAGTGCTCAAAGAGCGGGCCCAAACTTTCACCGCGGATTTCGGCGGCGCGTGTGTGAGCGGTTGATCCGGGCGGCGCGGCCACCTCCCCAAGCCCTTCGTCCGCTGAGGCGAAATAAAACTGGCCGCCAGCTCCAACGTACCCAACCAGCGGTACGGTGAGGATGCCCTGCTCCGGCGCGGCGCCCCGACCATATAGTAGCCACTCAGGCGACACATCGAAACGCCCTGCATAATGGCTCACTGCCCTGGTGAAGGGACGTGTGCCGTTCTCATGCTGGAGATAGGTGTTCTTGCTGCGCCCGACGTAGGCCGCGCCAGCGGTTCCGTCCACCAGACCCTTCGCAAGTCGCGCCTGGCGCAACCGCTTGGCGGCCGCCAATATGTCGCCATCCCCACTCACCCTTCGGAACCTAGCGACGCTTATTGTGCGAAGGGCACAAATTGCCGTTGACGAAGCGTTGTGCGTTGTGCACGATGTGGCCCGATGCGCACTCACATCCAAATCATCAAAGACGCGGGCGGCTATCAAGCGATGGCGGCCGCGCTGGGTTTGGACAACGAGCGCGTAAGGTTTTGGGAAAGGCGAGAGTCAATCCCGCTTGAAAGCTGGCGCGCCATCGCCGGCGCCGACCTCGCCACCATGGATGAGCTTCTTGAAGCCGCTGAGGCGAGAGCGACCCATCGCGCACCCAGCTCGAAACAGGACGCTGCATAGCCATGGTCAAGCCGATCACCATGGATGATCTGCACGAAGGTCGCCGCCAAGGCATCATGACGTGTCGGTGCGGAAGCGTATTTCCCCAAGTTGTTAGCCATTGCAGCAAATGCGGACACCATTCGCCCGGAGCCTCGGCCGGCTGCGAACGCTGCGTCAAGCCGACGCCACCCACCTCCCTCACCGAGGTAATCGGCCGCTGGCCAACCATAGCGGCCTTCGCGGCCGATCTCGGCGTTCCGTATGAGACGGCCTACTTCTGGGGCCGGCGCCACTCGCTGCCTTTCGAGAAAGCCCTCGCCGTCGTCCGCGCCGCTAGGGCTCGCGGCTATCAAGACATCACGCTCGAATGTCTCGCTGGGCTTGCTGAGCGGCCGCCTTCGAATGAAGCGCGGAGGGCGGCATGAGCGCGATTGGGCCGGGCTCGGCGGTTGAGTGCGTTGACGCTGTCGACGATGATCCGCTGTGCATTTTTAAGCGCGGAGCCACCTACATCGTCGAGACGGTTGTCCCGGCGTCGCCTTTCTACGAATGCAGCGACTGCGGGCGCTCTTTTGATGTCATCACCCTTGAAGGTGTCCCGATCGACGCGGAAAGCAACGGCTGGTGCATCAAGCACTTCCGCCCCATCGATCGCCCATGGCTCGCTGAACTCCTCACCACCGACACCACCGTCCCCGCAAAGCAACCGGTGGGGGTGTAGGAGATGCGCTCGCTTGGCATTGGGGCGAAATGGGGCTTCGCGGTCGCGGCTTTCAGTGCCGCGAACCTTGCGATCCTCGCCCACACGCCGCTCATGTCGGCAGTCTATGCGGGGTGTGCTGTTTTCTGGGCCACGTGCTCGCTCAGCCTCTATCTGATGCTCCGGCTGCGGACCTGACCGACCGTGCGGGGCCCTCACCAAAACATCACCAACGCCTGCGCGGAAACCGTCCCCACGGTCCCCACCGCGTGCGCGGCCCGAGGGAGCTTCGGGGCTCTCTCGGGCATTCGCTCAGACAATTTTGACTCCACGCTTCAGAAATTCCCAGGCCAGCCGCGCCAACGGCTTGCCGTGTCTACCAAGGCGAATGGCTGCCGAGCCGTTCCTCGCCGCTGCTCTGATCAATACCGCCCTGGTGGGCGTCTGGACGGCCCGACCGATACGCGCCGAACCGTCCGTGTACGCTTTACTGGTACGCCTACTGAAAACCGCCGTCCCTCCATCGCTGCTGTCCATCGAGGCTCACAGTGACGGAGATATCGATGGCTTTCCACGACGCGCAGGGGGAATTTTTCCCCGTCAGCCGGACCCGCGATGCGCTGGCTGACTACTGCGAGCGACGCTGGCCGAAGGGCGCGCGGCGCAGGGCGGTCATGGACGAATGGGGCTTGGGCGTCGAAGAGGCGCGGGCGGTTTGCCAAGGCTCGGCTTCCCAGGCGACACTCGATAAAATCTGGCGCCACAAGCGCGGCGGCTGGTCCCTGGTGCTTACCGTCTTTGCTCACCTCCTGGGCGAAGGGGTTGAACAGCACATAGCCCGTGAGAGGGCCCGAAATGCAGAAACGAGCGCCACGCTTCGCCAGGTATCTCGCCATCTTCGCGCTCTACCTGGCGGCTTCCATTCTAGCACTGATCGCCTGGCCGATGAACCAAATAGGGCGCCTGGCGGACGTAGCGGCGTACCTTCTGGATGTGGCCGAAACACTGAAATAGCCGCCGGCCGTCCCGGGCGGGGAGGGCAGCTATGAGTGGCTGGGCCGAAGCCGCTCGCGCCCGGATCGCCTCGGTGCATTTCCGGTTGCCCGAAGACTGCTCGCTGGCCGAGCGCGTCAAGGCCATCGACGAGGCCTATCCATTCGGCGAGCGGTCCTACTGGCCGTACAAGGCGTGGCTGAAGGCGCGCAAGGCCTACCTGCTGCGCTACGGCTGGAATCCTCGCGGTTACAAGGCTGACTCGCCGCTTTTCCCTGACATGCCGCGCGACCCGAAGACCGGAAGGCCCGTGATCGTATGAGCGACCGTCACTGCACCGCCATTGAGGCTGCTTGGCGCGCCTACCTCCACGGCGACAAGAGCTTTGTCGAGGCCTTCCGGTGGGCTTGGCAGCGCGGCTGGAGGTTCGAGACCTCGGAAGAGGCGCTCACCTCGCGGACGCGGCCAGCCTCGATGAAACGCGCGTGATGAACACAAACAATGACGTACCCGGACGATCTACGTCCGTCTGAACTAGGCTCCTGGCCTTTCCAGGAGGGTGAAAACAGAGGGGCGTGAACGGTGAAAGCCGAAGAATCAGAGTGCATCCGTTGCGCTTCATCGAGCTTGGCCGCGTCCGATGGGATTGCGCCTCGGAAGCCCTTCGCCATCGACCTTTTTTGCGGGCTTGGAGGCTGGACGGAGGGGCTGCTGGCCGAGGGCTACGACGTCATCGGCTGGGATATCGAACAGCACATCTACGGCGAGGACCGCTATCCCGGGCTGCTGGTCGTGCAGGACGCGCTGACCATCCACGGGTCGCAGCTGCGCCATGCTGACCTCATCGTCGCCTCACCGCCGTGCCAGGAATATTCCTACATGGCCATGCCGTGGAAGCTGGCGAAGGCCAAGGCCGCGGCGATCCGTGCCGATGAGACCGGCGCCGCGCTCGAGCGTCTGAACCGACTGTTCAACGCCTGCTTCCGCATCCAGCGAGAAGCCTCAGAAGCCAAGGGCGAGCATATCCCCATGGTGGTCGAGAACGTCAAAGGCGCCCAGCCTTGGGTCGGTCGGGCCAGATGGGCGTTCGGATCCTACTTCCTTTGGGGCGACGTGCCGGCGCTGATGCCGATCCAGAAATACCACCAGCGCCTGAAGGTGCGCGAGGGTGAGCAATGGAACGTCAACCGCCCGAACTTCACCGGCACGCGCGGCTGGGATGAGGGCCTGAAGAACCCCGGGTTTCGGTTCGATGGCTCGGGCCGATCGTTCCAGACCGAGAGCGTCAATCGCCGCAGCCTGCGCGGCCAGGACTTCACGGCTATTGCCGGCGCCCAGGCGCGGGTTGCCGATGGTCGCAAAGCTGACGGATCGGGCAGGGGGCGCTTCCATCCGCGCCCATTCGGCTGGACGCCTCCCAGCACCTCGTCAAAAGGGACGGCGCGCAAAGCCGCCAGCGCCATGATCGCCAAGATACCCGAGGTCCTGAGCCGCCATATCGGCCGCACCTATTTCCCGACTGATCGGCTTGGCCCCTACGCCGACGAGCAATCGCAAGGACGGCTCGTCCCCTCTAAATCCAGGACCGCAGCATGACTAGTCCCATCCTCTCCGTCATCCTGATCCTATCCGCCTTAGGGCTGCTGATCTGGCTGCGTAGGCCGAGACTTCCCGCTCGCGACGATCGCATCGAGATCATCGACGCCTCGATCCGCCGGGTGAGGGCTGAGGTGGCCGACGCCCAACGCCGCCACGCCAAGACCTACACCCTGAGAGCTAATCTCTCCGACCTCATGGCTGAGAAGCTGAGGCTGGAAGGCTCACGCTCCACGGCGAAGGGGTGGCGTCGGGGGATGTCGAGATGAGGAAGGTTTTTCACCGCCCGGAGCAAGCCAATCGTGTCGGGAAGACGACACCCCTGACGCCGCGCCTTCTGGAATCCGAGCACGCCCGCAAGCTGTTGTGGTGTCACGGACCTGAGCGGGCGCTCGCCATTGTAGCTGGCCTCGACGACGCGACCAATGAGGACATTGCTCGCTGGCGCGCCCTTGGATCGGGGAGGGCGGCTCAATGAGCAAGTGCCTCGCCTGGTCGCAAACCGAGACCGACCTGATCATCAACCATCCGGACTGGACCGACGATGACCTAGCCCTTGCTGTGAGCGGTCTCGGCACGCCCCGCACAGCCAAGGCCGTCGAGGCAAGACGCAAGCGGATGGGTATCCGTCGCCCTCGGCCCCAAGCCGGCCCATCACGCTGGCATGCCGCGATGCGCGCCGCCAAGGGCCGTGCGGAGGGCTGGCCGTCCGTTCCCACCGCGTATGACGCGCAGGACCGGAAACACCTGCGCGCACTTCTTGCTGTGATCGAGGGCGTCGCATGAACGAGCACTCCAACATCAACCGCACCGCTGACCGCGCCGCCGCCCTGGCTGACCGGAAGACTGCTGAGCGTAGAGCCGCCCGTTCGATCCGCCGCGCTCTCTTCGCCGATATCGCCCAGGAAACGCTCAGAAGGCCCATGGCGCTGATCTGCGGCTCACTGGACCGGCAAGAACTTGTCCGGGCCTACGCGGTCGCCCTGGCTGATCTGGCGACACAGGAAATGGGCGGCGTCCAGGCAAACTCACTGTTCGGCTCTGTCCAGTTCAAATGCACTCAGGGTCCTGAGCGTCCGGTGTTCAGCTTTGAGGGGGGAGGGGCGAATGACGCCGGCTGAATACCGGGCCATAGGCGCGCGGGTCGTTGGCGGCGAGCTGGCCTACGATCGTTACCTCGCCTGTCTCAACGCGGCGCAGATGTTCGCGCAGGCGAGTGGCGCACTGGCTGGCGACAACACCATCTGCTGGCTGGCGAAGAAGGATGAAGAGATCAACGCTGCGTGGCTTGAACGCACCCGCGCCGAGATAGCGGAGCGAGAAGCCTCCGGGCCATTCCCCGTCGATGAAGCGCAACAGACGAACCAAAGCGGCGGCGCCGCATGACCCCTCAAACCCACTACGTCATCCGCTGCTGGGCGCGCCATGATGGCGGTTATGCAGTCTCCTACGGAGAAGGCAACCAGCCGCACGTAGCTGTGGCGCTCCGAGAGATGAAACCGGGCCAACGCTTCACCCTTGAGCGTGGCCTGGCTGTTCCAGTTGATCGGGTGGCGCATGGCTGAGGGTCGCACCGCTTTCGCTATCGCTGAGGATGATTGGTACGTCGAACCTTTGAGTTCGACCGAGTTCCTGCTCGCCCGTGAGGACTTCAATGGCTTGGCGATCCTCGACCCGGCTTGCGGACAGGGCAACATCGTCACGACCTGTCGCGCCGCTGGCCTCGACGCCTGGGGAACTGACATCAGAGAGCGCATCGAGCCTCGGGCGTCCTGGTTCCTGGGGCGGCGGGATTTTCTGGTGGACGGCCTTGGCGTGCTTGGGCCCGAAGCGATCATCACCAATCCGCCCTATGGCCACGCGAAGACTGCGGAAGCCTTCATCCGCCGCGCCTTGGCGACGCCCAGCGTTCGCAAGACGGCCATGTTCGTCAACGCCAAGTTCCTGTTCGGCGCTGGACGGGCGAAGGGCCTGTTCAAGGACCATCCGCCCTCTCGGGTCTGGCCGGTCTCACCGCGCCCGTCATGCCCGCCTGGCGCACTTCTGCGTGACGGCCTGATCAAGGCCCAAGGCGGCGTGGAAAATTACGTCTGGCTCGTTTTTGACCGGCAAGAGCCTTTCACCGGAACGCGCTTCTTCTGGAATCCAGATCGCACTCACCTATCGGACGCGGCCAAGGCCGATGCCGCGCAACGGATGACCTATCAAAACGGCGTTCCCCCGGTGTCCCATGGGTGAGGGGACATACCTTTCACTGTGGAAGGGGGAGATCGTCAGACCTCGTCGCGGGCCGTCCATGTGCGCGATCGCTCGCGAGGTCTGTGAAGTCTACGGGATCGCCGTGGGCGACCTCAGGGGCTGCTCCAGGGCTCGCCGGCATACAATCCCTCGCCAGGCTTTCATGGCCAGGGTGCGCGCCGAGACAGCCTACAGCACCACCCAAATCGGCCGCTTCCTGAGCGGCCGCGACCACACCACCGTCATCCACGGTGCCCGGGCTCATGTGCGGAGGGCCGTGGTTGCGTGACCGACGTTGGCTCGCTCATTTCTGATCTGGTCCTGGCCGGGGTTTCTCCCGAGCTGGTAGGCCGAGTTGTCATCGCGCTAGGCGAGGTGACGGCGTTGGAAGCGCGGAGGGCGAGCGACCGGGAACGTCAGAAGACCCATAGGGGACGTAACGTTATGTCACGTGACTCACGTGATGTCACCGAAGTCACACCTCGCGCCCGCGTAAGAGATAACCCTTCTACTTCTGAGACTACTGGAAAGATATCCAACTCAGAACCTAAAGGTTCTTCGTTGGGCACGCCCAGAAACGCGAAAGCTCGCCGAGCCCCTGATTGCTGGTCGCCAGGGCCGAAAGTTCTCGAGGTGGCCGACGCCGAGGGGTTCACCCCCGGCGAGATCGAGCGAGAGCTGGCCAAGTTCCGAGATCACCAGTTCCGCGACGCCCGCAGCGATTGGGACGCCGCTTTCCGCAACTGGATCAGAACCGCCGCCGAAAGAAAACCCCGTGAACGACCTCACAACGCGAACAGCCAAACTACCGGCCCCGACCCAAGACGAGCCAATACCGAGTCTCGTCGGGGGGTCTGGGCTGAGCTTATTGCGGAGCGCGACGGCGTACCGGCTGCATCAAACCCTGTGCCCACAACAGATCGCGGAGGTGAAGACGGCCTGTCAGGCTATCCGCGCCTCGCTTTCACCGGCAATGACGGCTGAGGTGGCGTTGACCGTGGAAGGGCTAGCCCTGCATTTCCCGGTGTTGCGCCGCACCGACGGTGAAAGCCGGGTCGTGCTGCTGCACTGGCTGGACGATTTGCATGACTGGCCGGCGGACCTGATCGCGGAATGCGCCCGTCTATGGCGCAACAGTGGCGCCGATCGGTTTCCGACTCCGGGTCAATTCAAGAAACCGATGGAAGCGGTGTTAGCGCACCGGAAAGCACTGGCCAGGCGCGCGGCGGAATTTCTGGAGATTGAGTCGTGAGCGCCGCCCGCGTCAAGAAGACGTTCTACGACGATGCCGTGGATGCAGAACTCGCCCTCTGGCTGGGCGTGGAGGCGAAGCGGCGCAAGCTGTCCAAGCACCAGAAACTCGTCCTGACCTTCAACGGCGAGACACGGTTTTTGGTCTATCCCAGCACGCCAAGCGATCGGCGCGGCGCGCTCAATCACGTCGGAGATCTGAAAAAGCTGCTACTGGAGATGGGTGCGAAACGCTCGCCGCCGCCGAAGGCAGCGACGGCCGCCAAACGCCGAGCCGCACCCAAGCCGAGGGCTCCAGTCTCGCTCACCCGTGACGAGCCCCTCCGCAAAGACCCGACACGCGACCCATGGGCGCAGCTTTCCGAGATGAACTTTGATGCGCCGGCGCCAGTGGCGAGGTCCTGGTGGCGAAAGCTTGCCGGTCGTCTGTTCAGGAGGTTCGCATGAGCGCTTGGGATATAGCTGGAGCCGTGGTGTGGACTGCGGCCTTTGGCATTTTCGGAGGCCTCATCCTCTGGGCGTTTATCACCCCCGAAAAGCTTCCTGATAGTGCGTACGGCGGACTTTGGGTCGCTATGGCTATAGCGCTAGGGTCCCTTGCAGGCGCGGTCTTCTGCATTTCCCGTCTGCTCGGAGCCCATGCATGAGGGCGGACGAAAGCAGCTTCGCCAAGGCCGCAATGATGGCCGCCACCAGCGACGATCCCGTACTCAGCATGTTGCGCGACGTGAGCGCTCACCTGGACCGCGACCCGCCAGATATCTTCGGCGCCAGCGTCAGTCTGCACGGCGCTCGTCTGGCCGTTGCCATTCGCCTTTTGAGTCCCTCGTCTCCCGTCGATGAACCGCGGCCAACGGAAGATGCCGCGCAACGGATGAATAAAACCCAATGATCTCAACCCTCAGGAGACAACCGCCCGTGTCGCGTAGCAACCAACCTCAGCCAATCGCGAACCTGCTGGACGCGGCGGTGGCCTACGACGAGGCGAAGCTGGCCCTAGAGCTGCACGAGGGCAAAGCGGCCGGTGCAGAATATGCGCTGAAGCTCGGAAATTGGCGCGGAGCGACAGCGAATTTGGCAACAGCAGCAAGGGCTTATGCTATAACAGAACGGGAGGCCACGCAATGCGAACCGCAGTCCTGAACATGATTGGCGACATGCCGTTCGTTACGCCGGGGATGCATCGTCTCGGCCCTGATGGCTGGACCAGACTGGAGCTCGCGGTCATCGCCAACGACGAGGGCGACAGGTCTTTCGCCCAAGGCCTAATCGCCGACCTGGAGCGTCGCCTCAAAGTGACCGACGGCGACCGCCTCGCAGCGCTGTACGGCCGAGACGTGGTTGCTGGCCCCCATACGCCCCTGGAGCGCATGAAGCCGCGCAAGGAGCGCCGGAAGGCCTTTTTCGCGGAGATCAACGCCAAGCCGCCGAAGCCTATCGAGGAGCGCGAGAAGGCAGTCAAGAAAACGACCCAGATCAAAGACGGTGATGGCCCGACCGGCGAGCGCAAGAGGAAAGGCGAGTTCGAGTTGGAGCCGGTGGACTTTCTAGACCCCACGGCGCGGCTTGGGCACACCGGGGAAACCAAGAAAGGCTTCGTCGAGGTCTCGACGCGAACCCGGAACAGCTTTGCCAGGACGGCGTCCAGGCTCGAACGGTTCCAAGGCTTGACCAAGACTGAAGTTGATGCGGGGCTTTGGCTTGCCAAGCTTTGGGATGAAACCGGCTATGACACCCGCGTCACCGCCAACCTGCTCGCTACCGGCGGCGGTATAACCGAAGGCCCGGAGGAGCGGATCGATGCTCGAACCGAGTTGCACTACGCCATCCAGGTCCTCAACCTTCTCGGCGCGGATCAGGCCTCGGTGGTGATCGCCGTAGTGATCGAGGGTCAGAACAGCGCGCTTGCTGGTTCCAAGAAATACGCGGACGAGGCCAAGGCCAAGACCTATGTCGCCGCCGTCCTGCAAATGGGCCTTAGGCTCCTCGCTGCGCACCTGAACGTCATGGAAAAGAACCGCTCTGCGTCACCTAGAGAGGCGGCGCGCGCCAGATATCTTGCCAGACATATCCGAGCGGCGAGGGCCAAAAACGCTGCGGTTTCTCCCGCGCAAATACAGGCTTGACGGGGGCCCCAGGATTCGCATAGCCTTCTTATCAGGCGATTTGCGGCTGCTTAGCAGCGCAGCCCCTTCCATTTCCAGAATTGCAGTGAGCGGCGATACAGGGCTGGGCCTCGCATTGGCCATGCCTTAGAGATAGCTTGGCAGGGTCGATCGCGCATTGGCGTCGGCAATGTATCGACGCTGGGCGGGTCGCCTAATAAGCGGCCGGAACACCCCATCGCCGGCTACTTCGGCCTCCACCCGTCGAGAAACGCCTGGATCAGCAGCGACGCCGGCCCGGTGATCTGCACCTTGCCGCGCTCCCATCTGAGCACGGTCTGCCCCGGCTCGTCGCCGGCCAGGCCCAGCGCGCGGCCCAGCTCGGAAGCCTTTAGCGGCCGGCCCTTGCCCCACATCTCGCCCAGAGTGGCGCGGGCGCCGCGGACGGCGTCGGGGGTCATCAGGCCACCAGCCGCAGCCGCCCGGCGCGATCGTCCCAGACGCATCCATCGGCGATCACCTCACGCGCCGCGATGGCCTTGGACGCCCCAGCGACCCGCCACAGGGCGTCAAGCATCTCGCCGAGTTGCTGGCCAGTGAGGCTTTCGATCAGTGATGTCGGCAGATGAACTATCATCGCCGCGGCGCTGCCCGGAAAGGCCCCGACCTTCGACGCCCGGAGCGCCCGGTTGATCTTGATCGCGTGCATGTCTAGTCTCCCTTTGTCACCCCCCAAGGGGTGTTGGATCGAAACAGTCGTTTTGGAGCGGTCGTCCGTAAGGACGGGATCGAAATAACGAGCCTCCGGCAAAGCGCCGGGGGCTCACACCTAGACCAAGAATTCCCGCACATCTTCTCAACCTCGCACATAGCCCAGCGCTCCATCCCGGCCGGTCAGTCCCCCAGGGTGTAGGTGGCGGCGACGGCGTAGTCGGCATATGAGGCGCGCACCGCGCCGGCGGCGACCAGCTCAGCCTTGAGCGTTTCGAGGTCGGCCAGAAAGGTGGGGGAGTTGCTGCCCTTGCCGTCCTCGATGGTCAGCACGTCGCCCTTGATCCAGATCTTGGTTGTCCGGTCGCCGGCCGCGCGGGAATTGTAGCCGACCAGATTGACGTAGTGGCGATCTTGCCATTGGGCGACCTTGGCGACCGCTTGGCTATCTTCGGCGATTTTCAGCGTGGTTGTCATGGGTATGTCCTCCTCAGGTGGGCCGCTGGCCCGTTGTTGATGACCCCAATATCCGTCACTGTGACGGGTTTGTCAAGCGCCGATCATTCAAAATTTGCCGGTCTCACCCGGCTTTCCCTTCGCCCCCGACAGCTGATCACCTCCTGAAAAGCACACTCAGCCCTCGTCGCGGGGCGAGCCCACACGAGTCCGCCATGCCTCCTGAATCCAAAGCCGAAAAGCAGTCCGAATCCGCTGAACAAAACACCGGCTCCGACGATATGGACGCTCAGGCTGTCGCGGATGAGAAGGCGCGGGAGGCGGAGGGGGAGGATTAGTCGGCTAGGGCCTGCCGGATCATGGCCGCCCATGCGAGCTTGGTCGATGCCAGCCCGTCGATCTGGTCGACGCCGTTCTGGACGGGAACTCGCGGGCGTCCGGCCAGCTCACCGGCCTCAAGCATCTGATCGTCCGGCTCTCGCATAGCGGCGATGGCAGCGCGAGTTGCGGCGCCCAAGTCGAACCGGCCGTCGATTGTGAGCTCGCTCAACGGCTCATCCGAGGCGACGTAGCCGGCGGAAAGGTTCGCCGGGTGCTGTCCTTGCCGAACGAGGTCCGCCAGGAAAGCCCGCGCAACTCGCTCGATCATCTCGCTCACGACGCTTTCATCCATTCAATGAGACCCGAGGACATATAGCGGCTGAGTAGGGGCGGCGCGCCGTGGTCTCTCGATTCCGCCTCCCATTCGCCGTCGAACAGGTTGTAACGCAGCGTGTCGTGCGAGAAGGCCTGGATATCGACGATAATCGCCTGACCCGCGACATCGCTGTCGATCACGCCAACCTGCACGAGCGCAATGTTCGGAAATATATGGTCGCATCTCTCGCGAACGGCAGCGCCGACATCGCGCAACTCGACCTTTGAAAGGCGCGCACCCAGTAGCGGCGCGGCGGCCGCATCGATGGCTTCTTGGGAGTGAAGGTTTTCCGGACAGCGCGCGCCTTGATCGCGTGTATGGCCCTGCGCAGGGCGATCTCGGGGGATCGGCCGAAGCGCAGACTGCTCTCGAAGCCAGGGCTGATTACCGCGGCCGCCGCCGTCCATATGGGCAGACCGCTTGGCCAGACGTTGGCGAGATAGAGGCGTCCACCAGCGTCGGTCCGGGTCGCGACGATGGTGCCGCTAGGGCTGAATTCGACGTTCACCTCTTCGCTCCCTTGTCCGGCTTGAGCCTGGTCTGGAAATCGCCGCGAATATCCTTCATGGTCAACCGGTCGGGCCTAGCGCCACGCGCGAGGTCAGCGGCTCTGGCCCGCACCGCAGCCGAATCCGGCGCGAAGTCCTGGTTGATCCAATAGCGCAGTACCTCGGCGTTGGACTTCAGACCGAGCCGCCGCCGATGCTCTTCGAGCTTCAACCGCTCGGCATCCGTGAGCTTCACGTTGAACGGCTTCGGCTTGGCTTCCATGTATCACAAGATACACCGAGATACACGGGTCGCCAAGCTCTCTGCCACGAAAAGACGAGCGGCGTAAACCGACGAGGAGCGCGTATGGCAACGTCACGCAAATCCAAGCCCTCACTCATCGAACCCGAAACGCTGGCCTTGGTGCGCGCCTGGATCGACGAACAACCCCAGCAGGTCACCATCCAGGTCGCGATCCGAATCCTGATCAGGCGGGGGCTGATGGCGCGGGCGGAACGGGCGGCGCCTCCTGCGCCGGCGACCAAGCGGCATCCGGTGGGCGTGAGGGCGAGTTTCGCAGAGTAGCATGACCGCACGCAAAGACCCGGCTGAGAAGGCCAAGACCGGACGTCCGACGGCGTTCAAGCCGGCGTTCGTGGAGCAGGCGAAGAAGGCGTGCGAGGCCGGATTTACCGACCGGGAAATTGCCACGCTGTTCGGCGTCACCGAGACCACGATCAACAATTGGAAGAATGAGCATCCAGAGTTTCTTGAGTCCCTAAAGGCCGGGAAATCCGGGCCGGATGACCGGGTCAAGCGCTCACTGTTCCACCGGGCCGTTGGATACAGCTACGACGCCGTAAAAATCTTCATGCCCGCCGGCGCGACTGAGCCGGTCTACGCCCCCTACGTCGAGCATGTTCCGCCTGACACGACTGCGGCCATTTTCTGGCTGAAGAATCGAGATCAGGAAAATTGGCGCGACATGAGCCGGACTGAGCTGACGGGCAAGGACGGCGCCGCGCTTGCCCCGATGATCGTCGCCACCATGACCCCGCAACAGGCGGCGGAGGCCTACGCGGACAGCTTGCGTGACGGCAAATGACGCGTGGCCACCTGACTATGTCGCCGAGTTCGCACGGCGCCAGGAGCGCCTTCTAAGCCTTCGCGGCAATCGGGCGCTAATCGTTGGCGCCAGGGAGTATTATCGCACGAGACCGGTCGAGTTCATCGATCACTGGTGCATGACCTACGATCCGAGGAATGCCGGATCGGACGTCCCTGCCTCGCTGCCCTTCTGCCTGTTTGAGCGCCAACGCGAGTTGATCGGCTTCATGCTGGCGTGCCTGCGAGCCGAACAGTCGGGTTTGGTCGAGAAGTGCCGCGACATGGGCGCGACATGGGTCTGTGCGGCCTTTTCGGTCTGGCTCTGGCTGTTCTGGCCCGGCGCGGCAGTCGGGTGGGGTTCTCGCAAGGAGCAGCTGGTCGACAAGATCGGCGATCCGGACAGCATCTTCGAAAAGATGCGCATGGTGATCTACGGATTGCCAAGGGAGTTCTGGCCGGCTGGGCTGAGCCCTAAGGACCACATGACCTACATGCGCTTCGTCAACCCGGAGACGGGAGCGACGATCACCGGCGAGGCAGGCGACAACATCGGCCGCGGTGGTCGCAAGCTGATCTACTTCAAGGACGAAAGCGCCCACTACGAGCGGCCCGAAAAGATCGAGGCGGCGCTCGGCGACAATACCCGGGTTCAGATTGATATTTCATCCGTCAACGGACTGGGGAACGTCTTCCACCGCCGGCGCGAGGCGGGTGTTGAGTGGACGCCTGATCGGCCGGTTGAAATCGGGCGCACCAGCGTCTTCATCATGGACTGGCGCGACCATCCCGCCAAGACGCAGGCATGGCACGACGCCAGGCGCGCGAACGCGGAAGCCGACGGCCTGCTCCACGTCTTCGCCCAGGAGGTTGATCGCAACTACGCGGCCTCGGTCGAGGGCGTCATCATCCCGGCCGAATGGGTCGAGGCGGCGATCGATGCTCACATCAAGCTCGGGTTCGGGGACGATGGCGGCTGGTGCGCCGCGCTCGATGTCGCCGACGGTGGCAACGACCGCAATGCACTGGTGACCCGTAAGGGCGTCGTGCTCAAGTCGGCCGAGGAGTGGGGCGTTCGGGATACCGGAGTGACCGCTCGACGCGCCGTGGCGGCCGTTACTGGCCTTGGAAGTTTGCACGTCCAATACGACTGCATCGGCGTCGGTTCGGGTGTGAAGGCTGAAATCAACCGGCTCGCAGATGACAATCTCCTGCCGAAGGGTGTCAGGTTCGTGCCGTGGGACGCCGGTGCCGGGGTGCTGGATCCAGAAAAGCCCGTAGAGCGTGGCGACAAGGACACGCCGCTCAATAAGGATTTCTACGCCAACCTAAAGGCGCAGGGCTGGTGGCAACTCCGCCGTCGGTTTGAGAAGACCTTTCGTGCTGTCAGGGAAGGCGTCGAGTTTGATCCCGACGAGCTGATCAGCTTGGGCTCGGACCTTCCTGCCCTGCGCTCCATTCAGAAGGAGCTCAGCCAGCCGACGGCGGGGCAGAGTACCCGGCTTCGGCTGATCGTGAACAAGACGCCGGAAGGGTCCAAGTCACCCAACCTCGGCGACGCCATCATGATGGCCTTCTGGCCCATGGAGACCCGCACGATGGTCATCAGCGATGAAGTGCTCCGCCGATCCGCGATGCCGATGCGTCGATGAAGTCTTCCGAAAAGCGCGAGCGAAAGCTGCGCAAGGGCGACAAAGTAAAGCCCGATAAGGCCGTTAAGTTCGCCAAGGCTAAGCCTACGGCCGGTACCGAACGCGCCCGCCGAAACGCGGCGATGGATATGGCGGTCGCCAGATCGCGTTCCGCGCCGGCCGTTTCATTCGATCCGTTCAAGGTCGAGCCAAAGCTGCATCCGCCCCGTGTCGGCGGCATGGCCATGGACGAGGAGATCGCCGATTTTAGCCTCTGGGCTGGCGCCGCCATCAACGGCATGTTTGCCGACGGCCTGACGTTCCAGGGTTACCCCTACCTCTCCGAACTAGCCCAGCGCCCTGAATATCGCAGGATCAGCGAAACGCTTGCGCGCCACATGACCCGCAAGTGGATAGCCTTCAAAGCCAAGGGTGACGAGGACAAGTCCGACAAGATATCGCAGCTGCTTGGTGCGATGGACAAATTCGGCGTGCAGGCGGCTTACCAGAAGGCGGCTCTGCTCGACGGGTTTTTCGGCCGCGGTCACATCTTCATCGATACTGGCGACATCGACGACACTGACGAGCTGAAAACGTCGATCGGCTCCGGCAATGACGATACGAGCCGGGCGAAGATAGCGAAGGGCTCAATCAAGACCGTCCGCGCTGTCGAGCCGGTTTGGGCTTACCCGACGAACTATAACGCTAACGATCCCCTGCGCCCCGACTGGTACAAGCCAGCCTCATGGTTCGTCATGGCCAGGGAAGTCCACCACACCCGTTTTCAGACCTTCATCGGCCGTGAGGTCTCTGACCTACTGAAACCCGCCTATAGTTTTGGCGGCCTCAGTATGTCGCAGATGTGCAAGCCGTATGTCGATAACTGGTTGCGAATTCGGCAGTCTGTTGCCGATATCGTAACAGCGTTCTCCACCTTCGTCCTGTCGATGGAGTTGGGCGACGCTCTTATGGTCGGCGGCGAAAGCCTGTTCAAGCGGGCCGAGCTGTTCAATAACCTGCGAGACAATCGCGGGATCATGATCATCGACAAGGACGATGAAGCGTTCACCAACGTCTCCGCGCCGCTCGGAACGCTGGACCAGCTGCAGGCCCAGGCCCAGGAGCACATGGCCGCAGTCAGCGGCATTCCGATCGTGCTCCTCCTGGGTATTTCGCCCGCCGGCCTGAACGCCTCCTCGGAAGGCGAGCTCAAGGCGTTCTACGACTGGATTCACGCCCAGCAAGAACTCGTCTTCCGGCCGAACCTGACGCGCCTGATCGACATGATCCAGCTGTCGGAGTTCGGCGAGGTCGATGACGATCTGACCTTTGACTTCGTGCCGTTGTGGGGTCTGGACGAAGGCGAGATCGCCGAGATGCAACTGCGTGAAGCCCAGACCGACCAGATATACGTCGAGGTTGGCGCGCTGGACGGCATGGATGTTCGGCGCAAGCTCGCCGGCGATCCGGATTCCGCCTATCCCGGGCTCGACCTGGGCGACGTGTCATTGCCAATGCAGGGCGAGGCGGATCAAGCGCCAACCGCGCCGCGCCTGGGCTCTGATGAATGGGAGGAGAATAAGCATCCCAGAAACAAACTCGGCCAGTTCGGTCGCGGTTCCGGCGCCGCACCAGGCGCCAATATCGAGGGTTTCGGGATCGGCCGCGGCAGCAAGGATGAGAGCGTCAAGGCGGTGCTGCCGAAAGCAACGAACTCCGACCTGAGGGCGGTGGCTTCTGGATTCGTGCAATCCTCGGATGAGGACTGGGACGTCGAGGTCAACGGTGTCAAACTATCCAATACCGAGCACGCCGTCACGATCGACGCCAACGGGTCTGGCGGCTCATACCTGAAATACACGCTGACCCGCGAGACTGGACGCCCCGTTCAGATGGACTTCACCACGCTGACGATCGCCGGGCAGGGCAGAGGGCAGGCCAAGGCGTTGATGGAGGATCAGATCGCCCAGGCTGCAAAGCTCGGCGTTGACCGGATCAGCATTCACGCCAACATGGACGTGGGCGGGTATACCTGGGCGAGGTTCGGATACGCTCCGGACCAGAATTCTTGGGACGAGCTGCGCGCGCATCTGAAGCGGAAGGTCGATGCCGGAGACCTTGATCTGGGCGCTGACGACGACGCCGCGCGGGCATTGTTGGCTAGCCGCGATCCGCATGCGATCTGGCCGCTATCAGACCTTGAGGCAGGCAAGAAACTGCTGCTCGGCACGTCCTGGCATGGTATTCTCGACCTTGGTGACGAGCCGACGGTGAGCAGGCTCACCGGCTATCTGAGGAAGTGACCGCATGGCCAAGGACGAGCCCGAAACCATCAGCGTCTATGCCTGGCCAAAGGGCAAGCCGTTGCCCCCCAACGCCCGCGACGGCATGGCCGACTTCCTTGAGGGGGACGATGAGTTCGAACATGCGCCCGATGCGCAATACTGGCCTTCCGACGTCCCCCGGCCTTCACGCTAGACCAGGCCTCACCCTCGATCGGAAAGTCCCGTCGCCGCAGTCCGAGTTCATACGGGCACGGAAGGCCGAGACGCAGTACGCCCGCCAATTGCGACAGGTCGCCAAACAGATTGGCGACCTGATCAACGGCATGTGGTCGCCGGGCGATACGGCGTCCGCTGACCTAATTAGCGAGGCGCTTGGACGGTATGCTCGGGTGCTGGAGCCATGGGCGGCTTCGGTCGGCAAGCGGATGGTCGCCGAGGTGGCCGCGCGAGACCGCAAGGCGTGGCGGCTAACATCGAAGGACATGGGTCGGCTCTTGGGCATCGAGGTCATGGACGCGCCCACCGGCGCTATCATGCAGGCCCGTATGGCCGAGCAGGTGCGGCTGATCACGTCGCTGCCGATCGACGCGGCGGAGCGGGTGCACAAGCTCACGCTCGAGGGTATCGCGAACGGCGCGCGGGCCAGCGAGATCGCGGTGGAGATCAGGCGCTCCGGCCACGTCACCGCATCGAGGGCGAACCTTATCGCCCGAACTGAAGTCGGCCGCACATCGACGGAGCTGACCAAAGCCAGGGCAGAGCATATCGGGTCGACGCAGTTCCAGTGGCGTACGGCTGGTGATAGCGACGTGAGGGAAAGTCACCGGGCGCTCGATGGCAAGGTCTTCAGGTGGGACGATCCGCCTGAGTGCGATCCTGGCCACCACGCGTTGCCTGGCGCGATCTGGAATTGCCGGTGCTTCGCGGCGCCGATCGTTCCGGGCTTATGACAGGATCGATCAGTCTTCGTCACTGTCTCGCTCGGGCTTCGTAGCCGGATAGTCGCCAACCAAGAGCGCTTTCGCTCTTCGACCCAGATCATTGTCTCGCTTGGCGATCTCCGTCAGCACCGGGACTGCGGCTTCAATGAAGTCCGCCGCCTCCCACTCGACAACCTCCTCGACGGGGATGTCCGGCCAGACGGCCATCGCACTGATGTCGGCGAGTTCGCGTAGGTCCTCGATCAACTCGTCGGGCGTCGGCTTCACAGTGCGGATGCTACAGCGGAGGGAGCGCCATGACCACTGCAGTGCTCGATCGGCTTGGCGACGAAATCACCCTTGAGGGTATCGCCTTCGACTATGCCGGATCGGTGCGAACCAAGGACCATGACGGTGTCCTGCATGTCGCCCTGGCAAACATCTCTAAGGCCAATGTCTGCCCCTACGTCGGGCATGAGATTCCCGGCTGGAGAACCCTCGGGCTCGACGGCGAGAAAATCTACAACATGCTCCGGGACCCGGAGGAGCTTCGCAAGGCGGCGGCCACGTCCAACAATAAGCAGCTGCTGAAGCGTCACGTCCCCGTAAACGCCCAGGATCACCAGCCGGCCGCGACGGTAGGCTCGACCGGGACGGATGCAGTCTTTGAACACCCGTTCCTGAAGAACAGCCTCTCGATCTGGGCTGGAGACGCCATTCGTGACGTCGAGTCCGAGGCGAAGAAAGAACTGTCGAGCGGATACCATTATCGCCCCGACATGACTCCTGGAACGTACGAGGGACAGCCCTACGACGGGGTGATGCGCGACATAAAATTCAATCACGTCGCGCTCGTGAAAGAAGGCAGGGCCGGGGCCGATGTGGTCGTCGGCGATAGCACCGAAAATTTGGAGATAATCGCTATGAGCAAAACCGTGCTTACGCGCAAAGCGGCAATGGCCCAGGGAGCGGTCATCGCTCTGCTGGCGCCTAAGCTCGCTCAGGACGCGAAGGTTGACCTGACGGGCGCCTTCAATGGCGTGACTGCGAAGAACTACACTGAGAAGCAGCCGGAAATCCGCGCCGCGATCGCTAAGGCCTGCGAGGGCAAGCTGGCGGCCGACGCCAAGCTCGATGACGTACATCTGGCCTTGGATTCGATGGCGGCTTACGTCCCGGCCGAAGATGCGGCCGAAGTTCCGGCCAAGAAACCGGCCGGCGAAGACGGCGCCGAGACTGACGAAGAGAAGGCCGCGCGTCTGAAGAAGGAAAAGGCCGCTGTTGCGAAAGCGAAGGCGGCCGCCAAGCAAGACGTCGATGATGGCGACGACGACGACTATGTCCCCGCTCAAGACATGGTCACCAAAACGGCCATGGACGCCGCGATCAGCGAGGCGGTGAAGAGGGCGTCGGCCGACGGCGCAGCCGCGGGCGCCGCTGAGGCTGTCAGGACGCAGCGGGAAATCCGCGATGCCGAGAACGCGGTGCGCCCCTACGTTGGCAATCTCGCGGTCACCTGCGACAGCGCCGAGCAGGTCTATCGCACCGCTTTGAAGACGATGAATGTCCCCAACATCGATAGCGTGCATGCCTCGGCGCTGCCGGTGATCCTCGGCCTCCAAGCCAAGCCCGGGGAAAAGAAGGCTCCGTCTACGGAGCGTCTGGGTATGGACGCCAAGGCGGCCGCCAGCTTTGCCGAGCGGTATCCCGAAGCCGCGCGCATCAACGCCTAAGCCCACCCATCAACGCCTAAAGGAGGGCGACCACAAATGCCTTTTCAAACTCAGGTCTACGCCGGCCCCGCAGTCGCGCTGCCGGGCGACTTTGCCGACTCCAATCCCCGCGTTAACGTCAACGCCGGTCCAGGCGGTCTCGTCGCTGGATCGGCCGGCGTCACCATCGGGCGTTTCGCCTGGTACTCCGACGCTCAGCTTGATCCCAACGGCACGCCGTCGATCGTCAACAGCTTCGGTTCCGGGCCCGTCACCGGCTTCGTTCACCGGGAGCAGCAAGGGCTGATCACCACCTACCTAGCCGACTCGGGCGTTATTATTCCTCCGGGCTTTGGCGTTACGCTGATGAGCGCTGGCTCGTTCTGGGCGAAGAATGAAGGCACGACAGAGGCTCTGGTCGGTCAGAACGCCTACGCCAGCTACGCGAACGGCGCGGTGAGTTTCGGCGCGGTCAGCGCCGCGAGCGTCACCGGCTCCGTCGCAGCCTCAACCGCCTCTGTCACCGGCTCTATCGCCGGCGACTTGATGACGGTTACGGCGGTCGGCTCCGGCGTCCTCGTCGCTGGCGGCACGATCTCCGGAACTAATGTCGCCACCGGCACGCAGATCGTGTCGCAGGTCACGCCGCTGCTCAGCGGCGAGGCGGCTGGCGGCATCGGCCGGTACGTGGTCAGCATCCCCGAGCAGACCGTGGCCTCGACCACGATCTCCGAGACCTACGGCACCCTGACAGTGTCAGCCGTCGGCTCCGGCGCCCTGGGCCTCGGAGACGTGATCAGCGGCGCCAGCGTCGTCGCTGGGACCGCGGTCACCCAGTTCCTCACCGGCACTGGCGGCGCCGGCACTTACGCCGTGAACAACAACACCGTGGTGTCTTCCACCACCATCACGGCCGGCGCCGACGTGCAGACCAAATTCATCGCTGTCTCGTCCGGACTGCCCGGCGAGCTGGTCAAAATCACCAGCCACCTTCTCGGCTAAGCGGGAGCATCCCTGAAATGAACCTCCAAGAAGCCCAAACCGCCTGGGAAGCTGACGCGTCGGCTTTCGAGGCGCGCGGCGTCTACATGCCCGACGTTAAGTCGTACGTCCCCGACGGGTTCGCTAACGACTACGGCCTGGCGATGGACGCTCAGGTCCCGTCAACCCTGGCCACCAGCTCGGGCATCCCGGCGATCCTGACTACGATGATCGATCCGGTCATCTTCAAGACGTTGTTTTCGCCGACGAAGGCCGCCGAAATCCTCGGAGAGGTCCGCAAGGGCACTTGGCTCGACGACACCGCGATCTTCCCGTCGGTCGAGCACAACGGTGAAGTATCCAGCTACGGCGATTTCAACGAGAACGGCCGCGCCGGCGCCAACACCAACTGGCCACAACGCCAAAACTATCTGTTTCAAGTCATCAAGGAATTTGGCGACCGCGAAATCGAGCGCGCTGGGCTGGCCCGAATTGGCTGGGTCCAGGAAGTCGATGCGGCTGCGGCCGACATCCTCAACCGGTTCTCGAACTACACCTACTTCTTCGGTGTGCAGGGCTTGCAGAACTATGGTCTATTGAACGACCCGGACCTGTCAGCGTCGCTGACCCCAGGCGTAAAGGCTGCTGGCCACGGCAATGTCTGGATCTACAACGGCCAGATCACGGCAACGGCCAACGAGATTTACGCCGACCTCCAAGCGCTGTTTGCCCAGCTGGTGGCGCAAACCGGCGGCCTGGTCGAGGAAACCGACGAGCTTGTCGTGGTCCTCTCGCCCGGCGCAGCCGTCGCCCTGACGGCGGCCAACTCGTTCAATGTGAACGTGCGGGCGCTGTTGAAGGAGAACTTCCCGAAGATTCGCTTCGTCACCGCCGTGCAGTACGGCGTTCAGTCGACGACGAATCCTCAGGGCGTTGCTGGCGGAAACTTCATCCAAATGATTGCGCCGCGCGTGCAAGGCCAACAAGTTGGCTACGCCGCCTACAGCGAGAAGATGCGCACGCACCCGATTGTGCGTCAGGCCTCATCCTACAAGCAGAAGGTGACGGGCGGCACTTGGGGGGCGATCATTCGCTTCCCGCCGGCCATCGCCTCGATGATCGGGATTTGATTCCAATGGCCGCAACTGTAACCGTTGCGTGCAAGGTCTCAGCAGGCCTTGTGCTGCGAGTCTATGAAATGACCGAAGGCAGCGAGCCCGTCCTTGGCGGCGGCTCGCGGACGGTCCAGGTCGCTCGCATGAAGGGCGAACCGGTCACCCTTAGGGGCCCGGCGATGCGCTTCGGTCAGAACAAGTCGCTCTATGGCGGCTACGCCCTGACCCACGGTGTTGATGCCGAATTCTGGGAGACTTGGCTGAAGCAAAACGCCGAGTCGGCGCTGGTCATCAATCGGCAGGTCTTTGCTCATGAAAAGCAGGATGCCGTCGAAAAAAGGGCCGTCGACAATAAGGACGCGCGGACTGGCCTGGAACCGCTTGACCCCAAAAACCTGCCATCGAACCTCAACAAGCGCGGCCTCAAGATCGAGACCATAACGGCCGACGGTTGATCGGAGGGGCGCGATGTTCGCCTATTCAGACTTCGTCTCGGCCTTCCCGGAATTTAGCAATGAGGCCGTCTTCACCGTTTCGACGATCAACTTCTGGATTCCCCAGGCCTATGGGCAGCTGAACGCCTATCGGTTCGGCGTTCAAATTGATCTCGCCGCCATGCTCTTCGTCGCCCACAATGTGGTGCTCTCGGCCCGTGAGGTGGCGACGGCCAACGTCGGCGGCATTCCGGGACAGGTGACGGGTCCGGTGACCTCAAAGACCGTGGGGCCTGTCTCGATCGCCTACGGCGGACAGACCAGCCTGGAGAAGGGTGGCGCTTGGAATGGCACGACCTACGGGCAGCGGCTCTACAAGATGATGAAGGCCTACGGGGTCGGGCCTTTCTACGTCGCGCCGCGTCCGCGCCTGCCATTCGGGGTCCGCGCATGGCCAAGTCTGTAACCCTCAAGATCGACCGCTGGGCCGGTTTCCAGAAGTCGATCAAGTCGCTCACGGCCAATAGGGTCCTGGTCGGCATACCGGACGCCAATGCTGACAGGAAGCCGGACCCGAAGGACCCTGTTCCGATCACCAGCGCTGGCATCGGCTGGATCATGGAGCACGGTGCTCCAGAGAAGAATATTCCGGCCAGACCATTTCTGAATCCTGGCATCGCTGGCGCCAAGGACAAGATCACCGATCGCCTGCAAAAAACGGCGATGAAGGCCATAGATGGCGATGTCACGGCCACGAAGACGGGCCTAGCCGGTGTGGGGCTGATCGCACAGCGGTCAGTACAGGAGAGGATTACAGACGGCCCGTTTGCGCCGTTGGCCCCCGCGACCTTGGCCGATCGGGTCAGGCGGGGGCGCACTGGCGAGAAGCCTCTCATTGACACCGGTCAATTGCGCCGGGCCGTGACCTACGTGATCCGTGGCCATTGACGTGATCACCGCAGGGCGTGCCAGCGTTCACGACATCGCGTTGCTGGTGGAGGCAGACTTTCCTGGCTGGCGCTTCTGGGTAAAGCCAGAGAGCGGTCAGTAAAGCGCCCGCCTGTTCAAAGTCGGCGGACCACTTGCTGTCGCCTGGGCCGAGACGCCAGAGGCCGCTTTCGCCAAAGCCTATATGATGGCGCTCGATATGGGCCGCTGAACTCGAGGATCGTCATATGCCGATGCTCGACGTTTCCGATGTGTTGCTCGATCCGATGTTTGCCGAAGCGCTGACGATCGAGCGCCGCACCGACGATGTCGGCTCGAATGGCCGTGTGACCTCGATATCGCAGATCATCACGCCACAGCCATTCGGGGTTGTCGTGCCCGTCGACACCGCGATCGGCGGTAATGCTCTTGAGCGGACGCCCGACGAGCAACACCGAGGCGCGGCGCTCGAGGTCTACACGACTTTCCGCCTCCGTGGCCCGTCACCGGATGGTCAGCCGGATATCATTATTTACGATGGCAGCCAGTACATCGTAACGATCATCAACACTTTCGCCCGGTTCGGCGCGGGCTTCATCAAGGCCGAATGCTCGTCGATGAACTCGATCGACGACCCGCCGACGTGACGGATTCCAGCACCGGCGGCTATTTGGTCGCATCGTCCTCCGCGCCAGAAGACGACGACGCCCTTGTCGACTTCCTCCAGAGCGTCGTCGTCGGCATCACCGGCATCGCGGGTCAGTTCGTGCGCCCCCGATGGCAATACGAACCGCCAAACCTGCCCGACGCGATGACCACCTGGGCGGCCATCGGCATCACGCAGCGCAAGTCGAACGCCTTTCCCATCGTCGAGCATGAATCGACCGGCGAGGGGACCGACACGCTGGTCAATTATGAGAACTTCACGCTCGACACCTCGTTCTATGGGCCGATGGCCAACAGCTCGGCGACGGCGCTCAGGGACGGCTTAGCCATCGCTCAGAACCGGGAACAGCTGTTCCTGGCAGGCATGGCCCTAGTGGTCGTCCCGACGAGCTTGGTGGCCATTCCGACGCTGATGAAGGAGCGCTGGCTCTACCGCGTCGATATGCCCGTCCGCTTCACCCGCGAGATCAGGCGGACGTACCCCGTTTTGAACCTCGTCAGCGCTGTCGGCACGATCACCGGCCAGGGCGCCAGCGGGAACCTCACCGCCCCCACGAGCGGCAACCTCACCGCGCCATACTTTCCTTAAGGACGCCCGCCCATGACCATCGGCTTGCCGGTTTCGCGCCTGATCCAAACGTCAGTGTCGCTGTCGCCCCAGGCGGCGCAATACGCCAACCTGAGCACGCCCCTGATCATGGGCGAGTCCGCTATCATCGACACCAATTCGCGGCTCCGGCTGTATACCGGCCTCACCGCGGTCGCCGCTGACTTCGGAACCACCGCGCCGGAATATCTGGCGGCTCAAGCCTTCTTCTCGCAATCGCCGCAACCCACCTCCGTGCTCATCGGCCGGTGGGCCCATGCCGCCAGCTCCGGCGTGCTGATCGGCGAATCGCTCACCACCGCTCAGCAAGCCCTGACGGTTTGGCAGGCCTTCACGGCCGGCCAATTCAAGATCCAGGTGGACGGCGCCGCTTCGCCGGTCAGCGTCACCTGCGGCTCGATGGCCGGTGTCACCAACCTCAACGGCGTCGCCACGATCATCAACGCCGCCCTGACCACGGCGACCGTCGGCGCAACCTGCGTCTGGAACGCGACCTACAATCGCTTCCAGTTCACCTCGGCGACGACCGGCACGACCTCCAAGGTCAAGCCCCTCACCGCCGGCGTCTCGAACGATATCTCTGCTGCGCTGGGCTGCACCGCCGCGACAGGCGCGACCGAGGTCGACGGCATCGCGGCTGAAAGCGCAGTCACCGCCGTCACCATCATGGACGGCCTGGCGACCTCCTGGTACGGGCTGTCGACCGACGCCTCGCCGGACCTGGTCGACGCCGACATCGAGGCGATTTCCGCCTACGTCCAGGGCTCGTCGAATCCGCATATCTACGGCTTCACCACGTCCGAAGCGGCGGCGATCAACCCGTCCGCCACCAGCGATGTCGGCTATGTTCTCTCCACGGGGACCGAGCCGACGCGGTCCTTCGGCTGCTATTCCAGTCAGACCCCGTACGAAAGCTGCTCCGTCCTCGGCCGGCTCGCCACGGTGAACTGGCAGGGCGTCTCGACCGCCATCAACCTGATGTACCAGCAGATGCCGGGCGTCACTCCCGAAAACCTGCAAAGCAGCCAAGCGGCTTCTCTCGACGCCAAGCGCTACAACTACGTCCCGGTTTACAACAATGGCGCGTCGTTCCTTGAGAACGGCTGGATGCTCGGGCCGGCCTATATCGACGAAATTGTCGGCATGGATTGGCTGGCCAACCAGGTCCAAACCAACGTGTTCAACGTCCTGGCCGGCGCCATCACGAAGGTGCCCCAGACGGATGCCGGCAACCATCAGCTGGCCACCGCCGCCGCAACCGCCTGTCAGCAGGGCGTCACGAACGGCCTCCTTGCTCCAGGGGCATGGAACAGCGGTGCGCTGAGCACTCAAGGGATTAGCGCCGTCGCCTCCGCGGGATACTTCGTTTACCAGCCGCCCGTCGCGACGCAGAGCGTTCCGGGCCGTGCGGCAAGGCAGTCCGTGGTCTTCCAGATCGCCGCCAAGCTCGCTGGGGCTATCGACAGCGCCGACCTGATCATTTCCGTCAACCGCTAAGCGCTGCCGCGCTGAACCCCGATCATTCAGGAGATTGAGCCTTGGGCGTTTACAGCTTCTTGGATACCCAGGCCACGTTCACTGGGCCGAGCGGGACCTACGCGATCGGCTCATCCTCCGGCGTGGCAGAGGAGGGGATCACCACTGCGTTTCTAGCAGAAAAGGACACTCTGACTCCCGGCGCCGACGGCGAGATCATGCACAGCCTGCACGGCTCGAATGCTGGCAAGTGGACGATCCGGTTTCTGAAGACCTCAGCGACCAACGCCCTTCTCAGCTCGTCCTACAACACCGACAGGGCTAGCGGCGGATCGTCATGGGGCCAAAACACGCTGAGGCTCACCAACACCACCAGCGGCGATGTCGTCACGCTGACCCAGGCTGCGTTCGTGAAGCACGCGGACCTGACCTACGCGACCGAGGGTGGAATGCAGGAATGGGAGTTCCAGGGCAAGCTCCACGTGAGCCTTGGGGCTTAGGTGATCCATGGCTGAATTCACCGTCGGCGATCATTCGTATGCGACTACGAGGGACCTCAACCCCTTCGTGATCAACAACGTGCTCAAGCGCCTCGCGCCAGCGATGGCTGGCGTGGTCGCCCTCCTGGGGTCCGAAACGCCGGCGCCGGAATCGGATGACTTCCGCAAAAGCGCCGGCGCGCTCTTCATGTCCAACATCGGACCGATCACCAAGACCATCGCCGAGATGCCCGACACCGACTCGGATTTCATCCTGACCACTTGTCTTGGCGTGGTGTCTCGGCGCACCAACGACGGCAAAACCCTGGCCCCGATCCTGGCGGCTGGGCCGCAGCTGATGTTCAAGGACATCACGATCCCCGATATGTACATGATCGTCTACGAGGTGCTGAAGGAACACCTCGGCCCTTTTTTCGCTTCCCTCGGCCGACTTACGTCCCAAGGCGCACCGGCGCCGTAGGCGTCGAATGGGTCAGCATGGCTGACGGCGAAGACTGGATCATGCGGCCGGTGCTCGCCGGACTTTGTTCCTACGAAAGCCTGCTCGGCGGCGCGATCAAGATGGTTGATCTGGCCAGGATGAACGCCGCGCTCGACGTGCGAGATGAGAACGACTTCCGCGGCCGACCCAAACCGGAGCGCTGATCAATGGCCGACGTTTCGATCCTCCGCGAATTCCTGGTCTCGCTGGGTTTCGACGTCGACAAAGCCAAGTTCGAGCGGTTCACCAAGTCGGTCGAGACCGTCACCAAGCGCGTCGTGGAAGTGGGCGCGGCGATCGAGGTCGCTGCTGCTGCTGTGGTGGCCGGCGTCACGCGGATCAGCGCGCAATTCGACGATCTCTATTACGCCAGCCAGCGGCTGCACGCCTCTGTCGAGAACATCGGCGCCTTCGCCTTCAGCATCTCGCAGATGGGCGGCACGGCGGCCGGCGCCAGGTCAGCGCTGGAGGGCCTCGCTGGCTTCATGCGCAACAACCCGGGGTCAGAAAACTTCCTCAAGGGAATGGGGATCAACACCCGCGACGCCAAAGGCGCACTGCTCGACGAAACCAACGTCATGGAGCAGCTGGCGGCGAAGTTCAAAACGATGCCGTACTACCGGGCCAATCTCTACGCCCAGATGCTGGGCATCGACGAGCCGACTCTGCAGGCGATGTTGCGCGGTGTCGACAAATACACCGAGCAGTTCAAAGCCTTCGCTAAGCGGCTCGGACTGAACATGACCGACGGCGCCGATGCGTCGCAGAAGCTCATGAAGGGCATCCGCACCCTGCGGATGGAGTTCGGCCTTTTCGTCGACAAGATCGCGCTGGACCTGCTTCAGCGTTGGGGGCCAAAACTCGAGGACTGGTTCGTCTACATCTCGAATTGGCTGGTCTCGAATGAGCCCGAGATCGAGAGCTTCGCTGACAGCATTGTCAGCTGGACGAAAACACTCGGGGACTGGGCGAAGAAGGTCGTTGATTGGTTCGACAATCTCGATCCGACCTTTCGGAAGTTCGTGATCTGGTTGGCGCTTATAGGCGGCGCGATCAAGCTGAGCGGGATTGGTGATCTGGTCCTGAGCCTGCTCGCACTCGACCCAGTGATAGGCGCGATCATCATCGGCATCGCCGCGCTGGCGGGTGCGTTCTTCACTCTCAAGAACGACTACGACAACTGGGTTAAGAGCGGCAAAAGCGGTCTCGGGATCAACTGGCCGGAGTGGTCAGGCCAGATTGGCAAGCTCAAGGGCGACATTGGGGATTTACTCGGGGCGTTTGGCGCCATTGCAAAGGCGCTCGACAAGGACGGCCTTGGCCAGGTTATCACAACGCTGGTCCATGGCGCGCTCGCGCTGCTGCACACCTCGCTACGCGGTATCGTCGATGATCTTACGCTCGTCGCGGACGCCCTGTCCGGCAACTGGAAGAAATTCGGAGCGGACGCTCTCAGGACCGGCGGGGACTTCGTCGGCGGCCTCGGCGACACTTTCAACGCCGCGACAGGGCGCGGCAAGTACAATACCACGCAACAGCCGCACGACAGCCCGGGCGGCGGCGTCTTCGGCTGGCTTAGGCGCCATCGGGTCGGGACTGCGGCCGATGGTTCCGCAATCGAGGGTCTTGATGCCGGCGATCCTGAGAACAAGCCGCGCACGCAGGTCAAGGCCACTCGCGACCTGACCGAGCAGATGCGCCAGCTTCGCGACACCGTGGCCCAGACCGCGAACAACGCGTCGGCGTCGAACGGCAGTTTCCAGAGCATGCTGCATCCGGCCAGCTACGTCACGGGCTTGAGCAGTCTTGGGGATCCGGCTCAGCCCTCAAGCGGCCCGGTTCCGAATGCGGCGCGGACCGTTATGCAGTTCTTCGCCAACCAAGGCTGGGGCAAGTTCGGAGCCGCCGGCATCGCGGCCAATCTCTCCGACGAAAGCGGCTTCGATCCGCACGTGAAGGAAAATGCTTTCAACCACGGCCACCAGGGCCTGGCGCAATGGGACCAGCGGCGTCAAGACGAGTTCAAGCGGTGGTCTGGCGGCGTCGATATCCGCGACGCGTCGTTCATGAAGCAGCTGCAGTTCATCCAATACGAGCTTACGGCAGGTTCCGACCTGGGCGCCCGGCGGGCTGGCCAGATGATGATGGCCGCTCATTCAGCGGCCGAGGCGGCGCGCATCTTCTCGCGGTACTTCGAGCGTGCTTATCCGGGCTATGCCCAAGCCGCCGGCGAGGCTGGCCGGGCGAGGCTCGCCGAGGGTTACGCCGGCCGCCTCGGCGGCGATGACTACGCCCGGCGTGGCGACACCCACCTTCACCAAAACACCAAGGTCACGGTGGAGGCCGCGAACGATCCTCACGCCACGGCACGGGCGGTGGGCGCCGAGCAGGGCCGCATCAACGGCGATCTGGTCCGAAACCTCAAGCCGGCGCTCGTCTAGTGTCCGACATCGGGCCGACGACCTACGGCAGCGGCAGCGCAACTGTCGGGGTTAATACGGCACAGGCATCCTCGGCGACCACACCGGGATCGACCCCGACTCAGCAGGTCGCGTTCTCAACCGGCCGGAATATCGGCGGCTTCATCGCCGATCTGACAATCTCGGAAGAGCACACCGACGAGGTCACGGTCACCGACCATCCAGTGGAGCAGGGCGCCAACGTCTCTGATCACGCATTCGCCAATCCGGTGCGGGTGATTATCAGGGTTGGCTATTCGAATTCGAGCCAGAATGCTGCGGGCAACTCGGCCTATGTCAACCAGCAGTACCAGAACTTCATCACCCTGAAGTTGGCCCGCAAGCCGTTCTCGATCATCACCGGCCGGCGCAACTACTCGAACATGCTGATCATCGGGCTCGCGCTGACCACCGATCCGACCACCGCCAACTCCATGATCCTCACGGTGACCTGCCGCGAAGTGATCATGGTCCAGACCCAGACTGCAACCGTCCCGCCGGCCGATCAGCACGCCAACCCTCAGGCGACGGCGCCGACGGTCAGCGGCGGAACAGTGACCCCGGTGCCTGCGTCTCCCAACGTGAACACGCCGTTCCTGGCATGAACAACCCGAATCCTATCCTCGAAATCCCACTGGTCGCGACGCCGCGGACCTTCAACGTCACGCTCAACCAGATCGCCTATCAGCTCACGGTGCGCTGGCGAAATCCCGGGGCGTTCTCAGGCAATACGACGCTCCCGGCCGCGTGGTTCCTAGATATTGCCGACGCCAATGGGAACCCGATCCTTCAGGGCAGGCCCTTGGTGACCGGCGCTGACCTGCTGGCCCAATACGAATATCTCGGCATGGGCGGCGCGCTCTTTGTGCAGACCGACTATGATCTGAACGCGCCACCGACGTTTGAGAATCTAGGCCAGACCGCGCACCTCTATTGGCAGACGGCGGCTTAGGTGGCGGCCATCTAGCACGGCCTCAACAAGCTGGCCGCGATGCTAGCGAGCAAACACTGAGCCGACTCTGGCGGGCGGCGGCCCACTACTGAGGCGCATC
The DNA here is from genome assembly GCA_965277425.1 of Caulobacteraceae bacterium. GTDB lineage: Bacteria > Pseudomonadota > Alphaproteobacteria > Caulobacterales > Caulobacteraceae > Poindextera. The sequence continues at coordinate 1,229,477 of CBDICR010000007.1, read as the reverse complement.
AGACCTGTCGCAAGCCGCTGTCGTGGCAGCGCTGTCCGGATCGCCGTGATCACAGATGTACGAGTCGTACTGATGACGCTCAGCAGGTGTGCGCGTGTCTTCGATTGGTTCGGTGGGCGGAGGAGACTGGGGTTGCTCGGCCTGCACTTCCTGGACCGGTCTCGACAGCGGGGCCGGGGGAAGGGATACGGGCTCGGGGGCGGCCGGGATATGAGCGCGCTCCAGCACTGCAGCGCACTCTTCGGCGCTCGGGGGATGCCCTGGCGGCTGAGGGTCCTGATAAACTTGGACGCCGATGCATTCCATAAGCTTGATCTTTTCCGGGTCTTCGAGGGCGCGAGAAAGGCCAGCTAGACTGTCAAGGGCGCCCTCAGCAGTCCCGCCGTTTTGTTCGATCGACGCGACGAATGTCTCGATTCGGTCCAGGCCGGATCGCACGCTTTGAGCGAATTGCTCGCTTGTCTCGCCCTTCGTGGCTGCGTACGCGGCGATCTCTTTCTCTACCCGGTCGGAATCGTCGTCGGCCGCCGGCGCCTCGGTTGAATCAGGCGATGATACCTGAGGGCTGCTAGCTAACGGAGTGCTAGCGGCGGAAGTGGATGGAGGCGCATCCGAATCCGTCTTCGCGGATTGGCCTTGCATAACGAGATTTGAGACGATGATGACGAGGCCGACAAGCCCGGCCACCATCACCATGGTGAACCGCCCGTTTGTCTTTTGGGGCGACGGCGGACGCGTTGCTTTTGGCTCGGTTTCTGTGGCGGCCCGACCCGAAGTGCTTGCCCTACCGCTCGACAGCGGTCGAGCTAGAAGACTAAAAAGACTGACCGTTCGTCTGTTATAAACGCGGTTGTATATAGCCTTCTTCGGGTTGGTTAAGAGCCCAAGTCCGCGTGGTGCACGAATCCTTGCTCTAATCATGCGCTTCAGTGACGTACGCGCCGCGATCCGGCCCCTTAGGCTGGGCTTGCGGACATGGAAGAATGATTTGCGCCTGCCCATCTGCCGCCCTCCTGCTGGTGGGCTACGGCATCACGGGTGCACGGTGGAGTCGAGTCGACTTAACCAGCCGGCGACCATGCAGGCACGGTTGACTTCATACACACGTACACGGGCGCCTTCGGTTGCCCGACATGAACGGCGCTGAAACGGTGTTGGTCGGCGCGGCAGTCGGCGAGAGCGGCGTAGCGCGGCCCTTCCATAGGGAAGCACCGTCCAGCGAGTGTCGGCCCGCTAGCGGCGGTGTAGCAAAAGAATAGCGCATAGACGACGGTCACGGCCGCGCCTCCCAAATTGAGTGGCGACCTTAACCTCCGATCATTGAAACGGGCAAATCGCGAGGCGCTGGATGTCGCAACAGTGGCTTCGCAGATGCTCGCTGATCGTCGCCGACGCCTCGGGAAGCGGACTCGACCTGTCGGGGCTGCGCATCAAGTTTCAGATCAAACAGGCCGACAAGGAAACGCCGCAGACCGCAAGCATCAGGGTCTACAACCTCGCCGACGACACGGTGAATAAAATCCAGAAGGAGTTCACCCAGGTCGTCCTACAGGCCGGCTACGAAAACGGCGCATTTGGGATCATCTTCAGCGGCACGATCAAGCAGACCCGCAAAGGTCGCGAAAACTCGATCGACTCCTACATCGACATTCTTGGCGCTGATGGCGACACCTTCTCGAACTACGCAATCCTGAACTACTCACTTGCGGCCGGGTCCACGCCGCAGGGGCGTGTCGCGGCCGCCTGCCAGGGTGTCTCAATCGGCTATGTGCCCGGGAACCTGACAGGTCCGACTCTGCCTAGAGGCAAGGTCGTGTGTGGGATGGCGCGCGACGAACTTCACACCCAAGCCGCGACGAACGGCCTGACTTACTCCATCCAGAACGGGCAGATCGTCTTCCTGCCCCTCAATGGCTACCGGCCGAATGAAGCTGTCGTCGTGAATGCCCAAACGGGAATGATCGGTTGGCCCGAGCAGACCGAGAACGGCATCAAGGTCCGTACGCTGCTCAATCCTCAGCTTGAAATCGGCTGCAAGCTCCAAATCGACAACGCGTCGATCCTGATCGCCCCGGCCGCGCCGCAGTTCACGGCTCTGCAGGGCATCGACTCAATGAGTAATCCCTCGGCGAACCCGTTGCAGGCGACCGTCCCGCTCAACTCCGATGGCCTCTATCGCATCTATGTCATCGAAAGCGTCGGCGATACGCGCGGCAACGACTGGTACAACGACATCATCTGCCTCTCGATCGACGGCACGGTGCCGATGGGCTTGACCAGCAAGGGTCAAGGCTAATGGACCCCCGGGAACGGCTGGATGACGTCGGCACGGCCGTCCAGGCTGCGTTGCAAGGCTTCCAGGCCAAGCTGTGGACTGGCTTTCCAGGCATCATCGTTTCGTTCAACGCCCAGGCGGTTACGGCGGTCGTTCAGCCAGCGGTCCAGTTGACGCAGACGAAGCAGGACGGTTCAACTCAGCCGCTCACGATGCCGAAGCTGCTTGACTGCCCAGTCCAGTTCCAGGGCGGCGGCAACGTCCTGATGACCATGCCGCTCACCCAAGGCGATGAGGTCTGGGTCAACATCGCCAACCGCTGCATTGACGCCTGGTGGCAGCAGGGCGGCGTCCAGCCGCAGATGGAGCAGCGGCTTCACGATCTCTCGGACGGCTTCTGCTTTCCGAAGGTGTGGTCGAAGCCGAACGCGCCGGCCAACATTTCGACGACCGCCTCGGAATGGCGGAGCGTTGACCGCTCGACCTTCGTTCAGCTCGATCCAAACGGCCGCACCGTCAATATCACAGCGCCCGGCGGCTGGTCTCTCAATGGCCCTGGCACGATCAACGGCAACGTCAACCAGACCGGTGCCTACGTCGCCTCGGAGGAGGGGACTTTCAACGGCATCGAGGTCAGCCGGCACGTTCACCCCGGCGTCGAAGCCGGCGGGGCAAGTACGGAACCGCCAACGGGTTAGGAGGCCTGCCGATGAGAGTGCGGGCCCAGAGCGCCAGTGGGGATTATACATTCGGCCAGGGCGGTGCGAATTTCCTGGTGAACAGCCCGGCCGCTGTCGGCCAGCTGATGAGCACCCGGCTGAAGTTGCTCCAAGGCGAGTGGTTCGTCGATATCACGGACGGAACGCCGTATTCGACCCAGATCCTCGGAACCGGGACGCGGCTGCTCTACGACAACGCCGTTCAGCAGCGCATCCTTGGCACGCCCGGCGTCATCGGCATCGCGGCCTACGCCTCGAGCGTCAACACAACGACGCGCCAGCTGGTGGTTCAGGCGACGGTCGATACGCTCTATGGCCAAATCACGATCAACGAGGGTTTGACGCTCTCCGTCCCGGCTCCTGGTCAGCTGGTCATCCCGCCACCCAGACCGGTCGGCGGCCTTGTCGGCCAACTCGACTTTACGCAGTTCGGCAATCCGTTGATCGCGGGGCTTTGATGGCAGGTCCGTACCCACTTGCCACGCTGGCCTGCACGGTCGGACCGACGGGGATCACCGCGCCGACCTATTCCGACATCCTGGCCAGCCTCCAAGCGTCGTTCCAGTCCATCTACGGCTCCGACGTCGCCTTGGACAACTCGACCCAGGACGGCCAATGGCTTGCGATCATCGCCGCGGCGATCAACGACGCCAACAGCGCGGCCATCGCCGTCTACAATCAGTTTTCGCCATCGACCTCTCAGGGTGCCGGCTTGAGCAGCATCGTCAAAATCAATGGCCTGCAACGCGAGACACCATCGAATAGCTCGGCCGACCTGACCATTGTCGGTGTCGCTGGAACGATCATCGGGAATGGCCTGGTCGGCGACCCCTTTGGATATCAGTGGCAACTCCCGGCCAATCTGACGATCCCGAGTGGCGGCGAGATCACCGAGACCGCCGTGTGCACCACGACAGGGGCGATCACCGCGGCTGACGGCACGATCACGAACATCTTGAACCCCACGCAAGGGTGGCAGTCCGCAACGAACCCAGGCGCAGCCAATGTCGGCGCCCCCGTCGAGCTGGACGCGGCCCTGCGGCATCGCCAGAGCGTCTCGACTTCGCTGCCGGCGTCTTCAGTCTTGGACGCCATCATCGGCCAAGTCGCAAACCTGCCGGGCGTCGAAGCTTGGGCGGCTTACGAAAACGACACCGGCACGTCGGACGGCAATGGCGTCCCTGGCCACTCGATCTGCATGGTTGTTGAGGGCGGCGACAGCGTCCAGATCGCCCAGACGATCGCGGCCGTGAAGACACCCGGAACGGGAACCTACGGCACGACCTCCGAAATGGTGATCGATCCGCAAGGCGTTCCGAACACGATCAACTTCTTCAGGCCGACACCCGAGCGCATCGTCGTCACGGTCAATCTGACCCCGAAGACGGGGTATGTCTCGACCACGGGCGTGGCGCTGCAAACTGCCCTGGCGGCCTACGTCAACTCCATCGGCATTGGCCAGAATGTACCATGGTGGCAGTGCTTGAGCGCTTGCAACCTCGGCCCGGCGCTGAACGCCACCTTTGATATCACCTCGCTGACCATCGGCCTGTACGGCGGCAGCCAGTCGCAGGCGGACGTCGATATCGCCTTTAACGGCGAGGCCGGTCTCGCTGTCGCCGATGTGACGCTGAACGTCTGATGGCCGGCGCCGACGTCTCCCCGTGGACAGATTTGGTGACGTCGGAACATGCCGACAAACCCAATTTCATGGCCACGGTTGCGCTCAGCGTCCAACCCTACGCTGACGGGATCGCTGTCCTGGAGACGATGCCGGGGCTCTACGACCTAGACGAGGCCGTCGGGGTTCAGCTCGACGCGGTCGGTGACTGGGTAGGCGTTAATCGCAACATTACCGAGCCGGACAACATCTACTTCTCGCTAGACGCTAACGGGCTGGGGCTAGACCAGGGGGTCTGGTACACGCCCTATGCACCCACGACCAACCAGTTCGCGCTGCCCGACGATCATTACAGGCTGCTCCTGAGAGCTCGGATCGCAGCGAACCAGTGGAATGGCTCGATCCCCGCCGCCTATGCCGCCTGGGCGCTTCTGCTAGAGCCTTACGGCAACACCGTTCTTCTGCAAGACTACCAAGACATGACGCTCTTGGTCGCCATCCTGGGCGATCTTCCCGACGCCTTGACCCTGGCTCTGATCACCGGCGGCTACCTGACCCTGAAGCCCTGCGGCGTCGGAATCGCCGGCTACATGGTCCCGACGGTTCCAGATCTCCCGTTCTTCGGGCTCGACGTCGAGAACAGCGCGATCTCCGGCCTCGACGTCGGGGCGCTGGGCGAACTGCTCTCCTAAAAATAGCGAGTGACGCATGGCCGATGGCACGACTGACTTCCAGCCGTTTGCGACCGCTGTCGGCGCCAATGTGCTTGATCAAGCCGATTGGGCCTCCCTTGGCGCGCTGGAAATCGGGTTCTCATCCGGGATCGCGATCTCGGAGCAGTTCAACAAGGCCTTCCGGCAGGGCATCTTCGGGGCCGCGACGCTGTTCAACTGGATCGTCAGCCAGATCGACGTCAACCAAGCCGACGACGGCAACCTGACCAACGCGGTCACCAACCTGTCCAATGCCCTAACGGCCTTCGTTGTCTCGCAACAGGGCCACTTCTACGCCTATGCTGGCAATCCGAACGGCAATGTCGCGGGCAACGCGGGGGTGGCGGGGAGCAGCCCGCCCGACCTCTGTGAAGATACCACCACGGGCCATCTCTGGGTCTGCACGACTTCTGGCGTAGCGAGCGCGGCGGTGTGGTCGCTGGGCGCGGCGGCGGGCGTGACGCAGGTCCAACTCGGGACCGGGCTTGGGACCGGAGCGACAAGCCCCGGCGGCAACATCACCTCGACCGGTGAGGCTTTCCTCCAGATCGCCACGACCACGGCGCTCGGGGGAATCAAGCCGGACGGCTCGACCATCACTGTCAATCCGACGACTGGCGTAGCTTCCTCCGCCAATGCTGGCGGGACGCTGAACCCCTCGGGCAGCATCACGACCGGGTATTTCGGGGCGTGGGCATCCTCCAACACGCTGGATGCTGTTGCGCCAGCTTCCGCCAGTCAGATCAGGACTGGCACGGATAACACCTGTCCGATCACATCGCTGGGGGAAGTCCAGGCTGCCGCGTTCCAGACACTCAGTGACGCGGCCAGCACCAACTGGAACATGGCCGCTGGGTTCAATGCTCGGTGGACGCTGGGCGGAAATCGGACGTTGAACGCGCCTACCGGTGCGATCGATGGCATCACCTATTCGCTGCTGGTTGTTCAGCCTGCGTCCGGCGGCCCGTGCTCCGTGACGTGGCCGGCCTCGTTCAAATGGGGAACGACCGGAGCGCCGACCTTAAGCACGGGCGCCGGTGTGATCGACCGGGTCTATCTCCAATACGACGCGACCAGTAGTTCCTTCATGGCCAGCTTCGTTCAGGGCGCCTGATGAGACCGTTTCCGTCCATCATGCTTCAGGGCGGTCTCGGCCCAGCCTGTGTCTGGAATCCAGCGACGATCGTGAATTTTCACGACTATCCCGTCGTACCCTCGCTGCCGACACCGTTAGAGTTCAAGACCACCTCAACAGTGTCGGCGGGCGGTCCCGCTTCTGTCATCGCGACCGTCGGCAAGCGAAGAGGAAAGGTGTATTTCGAAGTCGCACTGAGTCTCCTGGTTTCCGGGAGCAGCGCGCAGGTCGGAATTTCACAACAGCCCGGCAACACGGGCTCCGAGTATGCGACCTTTGGAGCCTCGGGCTACGGGGCCGTCTACGAGAGCACCGGTTTCGCCCAAGATGCCGATACGTTCGAGTCGGTCAGCGGATATCCAACCATCACGGACGCCTCTGGCATCGCCATGGTCGCGGCGGACCTGACCGACAGCCTGATCTGGTTCGGCGTAAACGGAGTCTTCGTCGGCAATCCCGCGGCGGGGACGGGCGGCCTGCCCATCCTGAACACCACTTATTATCCGGCGCTCTATCTCGATCTGTTCAGCTCGTCGCCGCCCGGAACGCTGACCGGGACGGCCGCTTTCAGCACTGGGTCGACCTCATACACGCCCCCCATGGGCTTCGCGCAGTGGCGCTAAGCGCCGTTCAAATCGTTCCGAGGTCACCCTCATGAGAAACCGCCTCGCCGGCGCGCTCGCGCTGGTGTTGACCCTCTGTACTGTCCCGGTACGGGCTCAGACAGGCTATGTGGTCAAGGACGCCAATGGTGTGACGCAGACCATGGGATCGACGATCCGTGGCGGGGTCAACTACCCCGACCATGTCGTTGTCGATCCGGCGAGCGGAACGCCGCTGAATATCACCACCGGCGGCGCGGCGAAGGTGGACGCCTCGGCGACAGTGCAGCCGGTAAGCGCCTCAGCCCTTCCATTGCCTGCCGGTGCGGCCACGGCCGCCAATCAGCCGACGCTTAACGGCGACGGTGGCGCTCTTGCGCACGTCACCAACTTCCCAACCTCGCAAGCGGTCACCGGGACGTTTTGGCAGACCACCCAACCGATCAGCGGGTCCGTCTCGCCGACCGGGGTGACTACGACCAGCACGCCCGTCACGGTGACGACCGGCGGAACGTTCCAGTCCGCACTGGCCTCGAACGCCTCACGCAAGGGCTGCTTGATCCAGAACCCGATCGCGGCGACCGAGACCCTGTTTGTCTTCTTCGGCCCTAATGGCAGCGCCGCGACCAACGCCTCGATCGGCTTGGCGCCGGGGGCGTCGATTTCCTGCAACGCGGGTCCGAACGTCCTGACCGACAACGTCTCGGTCGAGGGAGCGACGACCGGCCATGCCTTCGTGGTGACGAGCCAATGATGCGAGGTTCCCTGTTTGCCCTTGCGTTGTTCGCGGCGGGAGCCGCGCGCGCCCAGACTATTGTTCCGGCATCGCCGGTGGACGCATACGCGACCGTGAGCATCAAGACTTTCGGCGCCAAATGCGTCGGACCCTCTCATGATGACACAGCGGCGATCGAGGGCGCGATCAGCTCCGGCGCGACTGCCGTCTTCATCCCTCCATCAGCGGCCGGCTGCGCCTTCAGCGCCCTCACGATGCCGACCACGCCGGGGTTCATCCTATTCGGTGTTGGGCCAGGTTCGAAGCTGATCCAAACCGGATCGGGGATCAGCTGGCCGGTCAACCTCTCGATCGGCTACTACAGCCCGACGATCGCCAACCTGACGATCGATGGGACGGCCGGGACTGGCCATTCGATCGATACTAGCTACGCCGGGGGGGGGACGCTCAGGAACCTGTATTTCAACAATGTCCCGATAGGGTACGACTCCATCCTGATCGACGGATCGAGCACCACCTACACGCACGACGACCGTGTTCTTGGGGTGCAGATATACTCGACCACGGCCGGTAACGCAGGCATCGGCCTCGGCGCGCATTCCAGCGACGACCAGATACGCGACCTGATCATGAACGGCAACTTCGATGTCGGCTACGGCGTCTACGCGGCCGACGGGGCGCAGTCCGCCAATATCGCCGACTCCCATCCCTATAATCTGGCCCATAGCGCGTTCTATGGGGCCGCAAGCGCCACGACCTCGCTGAACTTCCAATTCAGCAACGACACGTTCGACAATGCCAGGGACGATCTGGTTGTCCTGAACAACTTCTCGTCCCCGCTGCTCTCGAACGACTTCTTCGAGGCCGTGCAGAGCGGCAAGAACGCCCTGACTCTGAACAACACCAACGGGACCTCGATCCTCAACCTCAGCGCCGATGGCGTTTCGGGCGCCGGCTATATCGTCGATGAGACAGGCACGAGTAGCCAGACCAGCATTGTCGGCGGCGTCTCAGACCAAATCGGTAATTTCAACGCCACGCCATTCCACTTCAACAGCCTGGACAGTTCGACCGTCAGGAGCTTCCTCGGCTACACGCCCCTCGGCGCGCAAGCCGCCATGTCGGGAACGACGGTCACGGCGATCGGGGCCGGGACGACCACCTATCTCGGCCTGAACGGCGCACAGAGCGGGCCGGGCGCGACGGCCTTTGTCGCGCCGTTCGCGGGCCATGTGCAGAGCATCAAGATCGCCACTGACACCGCGCCAGGCGCCGGGCAGACCTTCACGTTCACACTCTACAAGAGCGGCTCGGCGATGACGGCCGCGAGCGGATCGGCGAATCCCCTCGTGGTCTCTGGGGCGTCGTCTTACGGCGGATCGATCTATATCGCGCCTGGCACGACCGACGCAGTGGCGCAAGGCGATCAGCTCTGGATCAGGCTGGACACATCGGCCGGCGCCGCCTCGGCGAACGTCCGCTACGTCCTCAACATCGCTGGGTAAGCGCTGCCGGCTTTGTCCGTGCTTCCGCGCCTCAGGGGATAGCTTAAAATGAAGATGAAAACGCTCGGGTTCGGGTCGCTTTTATGCGCGCTTATGTTTGCTGGTGCGGTGAGCGCCCAGAGCATCCCGATCGGCGCAACGCGGGCGAATGGCGACGGTCTTGATGTCGGAGCGACGGCACTGGTCGACGCCAACGGCCACCAGGCAGGCATTGCGGCCAACCCGCTCGCCGTCAGCGCCACCGTCGCGCCGTCGGCCACCTTCAACCCCGGCAACCCCGTGTCGGTCAGTACGACGGCCACCCTGGTCGTGGCTGCGCGAACGGGGCGCTCGAGCATAACGATCGAGAATGAGGGGACGACACCGGTCTACATCGGCAACAGCGCGTCCGTCACACCGACGACGAGCCGTGTTCTGCTGCCCGGCAGCGTCGGCGCCAGCATCACGCTGAACTATACCGGGGCCGTCTACGGGATCACCGCCTCGGGCTCGCAGACCGTGTCGGAATACGAGCTCTACTGATGGGCCTCAGCGTTCCGGGCGCGCCCTCGATCGGCCAGCCGGGCCTCAATGTGCCGACCCAGACGACGCCCCCGGTCTCGCCGGCGATCACCCTGGCGGCCGTGCCGTCGGTGGTGGCGATCTGGCCGCTGAACGACGCCAACACCGCGGGCCTTGTCGGAGCCGTCGATACGGTCGCCGGCCACAACCTCACCGCCAACGCGGGCGAGGGCGGCATCATGCCCCAGCGGCCGTCGCTGATCGCCGGTCTGCCGGCCGAGCGGTCGATGCTCTACAGCCATTCGGCCGCGGCGATCCACTATGGCTCGGTGACCGGATCGCCCTTCGACAAGACCGGGGCCGATACCGTGTCGCTGTTCGCCATCGCCGCGCCGAACATCACGCGCAGCGGGGCCGAGACCTATTATTGGATCGTCTGCAAGTTCTCGGGGGCTTACACCGTCGCCCACACCGGCCTGGTCGGCTGGGGCCTGGCGCTGGTCTGGGACGGCGCCAAGACGGTGCTGGCCTTCCATCAGCGGGTCAGCTCGACCGACTTCATGGAGGTGCGCACCACCACCGACATCCCGAACGGCGTCAGCGTCAGCCTGGGAATGTCGCGCGGGACCGGCAAAAACCAGGCGGCGGTCAGCCTCTATGTCGGCGGCGGGCCACAGACTACGGCGCTGGAAAGCGGTTCACCCTCGTCGATCACCGGCTCGACCACCAACGGCTCGGCCCTGACGCTGGCCGGGCGCGGCAACGGCGGCGGGGCGGAGACCTTCGACGGCTGGCTGGCCTATGTCAGCGTCTTCTCGGCGCAGCTCAGCGATACGGTGCAGAAGTCGCTCTCTGTCCCCGGCCGCGCGCCGGCCGGCATTCCGAACCCCGCGCCGACGCCGGTGACGCTGATGATCTTCACCGACTGCGACACCGATATCGACGACGGCGGGATGCTGGCCATGGTCGGCGCGGCCGTGGCCAAGGGCGATGCGGCCGGGCCGCTCTCGGTGACCTGTAATTCGAGCTTCACCTATACCGCCTCGGCCATCGCCGCCTTCCTGGCCAAGCACGGCCTGGGTTCGGTCCCAGTCTTCGCCTACCAGGGCGCCGGTCACGGCAACTCATCGGCCTTCGCCCAGACGGTGACCACCAACTACAACCCCGGCAAGACCCGCGCCGACTATGCCGCGCCGGTCTCGATCTCGGCGTCGCTGCGCGCCATCCTGGTCGCCCAGCCGAACGCCTCGGTGGTCATCCTGTGCACCGCGCCGCTGCATGAGTTCTCTGATCTCTTGCAGTCGCCGGCGGACGGGATCAGCGGCCTCACCGGCGCGCAGCTGGTCGCTCAGAAGGCGACCCGCATCGTGCTCATGGGAGGCTATGCCGCCGGGGGCACGGAGTACAATTTCAGCGGCGTGACGGGCGCGCCGGCGGCGGCGAACTACGTCTTCGCCAACAATCCGGTGCCGATCTACGACGCTCCGTACGAACTGGCCGCCTCGACCTCGGTGGCCTTCGCCGGCAACGGTAATCTCGACCCGATACGCGAGGCCTATGAACTACACGGCAACGGCGTCAATCGCGCCTCCAGCTTTGATGTCATCGCCTGCTACTACGCGCTGTTCCCGTCGACGCCGCTGCTGACGATCGCCGCCGCCAACGTGGTGCAGACGGTGGACGCCTCAACGGGCACGAACGCCTGGACCGCCACGGCGGGCACACACAACAGGCTGGCGATCTCCGGCAGCGGCGCTGCTGCGCTGCAGATCGCCATGGAGACCTACATGAACGACACCTTGGCCGCGTGATGGAGTGGTCCAGGCGTCAGAAGGTCGCGTTCCTGATCCTGACGCCGCTGGCGATGTGGGCGCTGATCTTCGCGATCCTCGGGACCGCGTTCCGACCCCAAGCGCCCCGACCTCCGCAACTAGGGGCTGAGAACCTAGGAGCAATCCTTCGAGCGTACCGTTAGCCCTACTGGCCGCCGCCGCTGGTGCAAAATGAGCGTCCACACTAAGCTGCGGCATGGACCGCAGCCGAGCCGAGTTCGCCCAGCGCCAAGCCGAAATGACTGCCAACTGGATGGCGGCCGTCGAGCGGAACGCGGGTGACGTCGAGGCCTACATACGGCAACGGCAGAGAGCCTACCTAGACCGCTGGCGCGAGGCATGGCGCTTCATTCCGGACGGCGCGAAGGTGCTGGACATCGGCGGGGGCAACCCTTGGCCTGACCTGCTTCGGGAATTGAGCCGGTTCGACTATCACTATCTCGACGTCGACCCTGCCGCTGTTGCTGGAGCTAGGGTGTTGGGCGCTGAAGTCGGTATAGACCCGGCGAACTTCGCCCACGGCTTCAACGATGAGCTGGCGTTCGAGGCCGGGGCCTTCGACGCGGTCTTCTCTTCCCACTGCATCGAACACAGCTTCGACCTCGCTAAGACCATGAGGGAGCTTTGGCGCGTGCTCAGGCCGGCCGGAGCGCTCTTGATGGCCGTCCCTTTCGGCTGGGAGCCGAACCCGGAGCATCCGTATTTCTTCGGCCCCGGAGAATGGTGCGCGCTCGTCGAGGACGCTGGTTTCGAGATCCGCGTCGCCCAGGTCGGCCGTGAATACCCCGAGACCGGTCACGACTACTTTATTGCAGCTAGGAAGGCTGAAATGCCGTCCGCCCCAGGCCGAGTCGATCCTGCCGATTATCGCAAAGACTCCCGCGAATTCATCGGGCTTGATGATCCGCGCATCGAACTTCGCGGCGAGATCGACCGACGAGATGACCATGCGATTTGCGACGGCGATTGGTCCATCCTGATCGACGCTCCCGGCGCAGAGGTGATGCCCGTCCTAGTCCGCCATCCCTGGTCGGCCATTGTTGAGATCAGGCGCGGTGGCCAACGAGCCTACGCCGACCTGTTTTCCTGGTTTTCCTATGTCCAACCTGCGCTTGGCCCGGGAACGGCCGGGCCGATGATCATAAACCCCGTTGGTCGCAACCCAGCCGCCCGCGCCTCGCAAGCTGCGCTCTACGGGGTGCTCTGGCGATAATGCGCTGAGACTTCAGACCGTGCCCGGGACGCCGCCCAGCCAGTGGTATCGCCAATGCCAGTGACTGGATGACCAAACCCCGCCACGCCTACGTCTTCTGGCCTGTCGCCATCATCAGCATGGCCCTATGGGCGATGGCCTTCGCTGCTCTTAGGGGCGCGCTCTAACCTCACCAGGTCATCCCCATGACCGACCGGAGAAGGCCCCCTAGTGCGCCGCCCCGCCGGGGCCTAGACCACGACGGGGCGACTGGCGCGGCCCATCTGTTTCCGGGGGGAAGGCCGCGCCGAGTCGGCACTCTACACCTGCCAGCATCAAATGCTTACCGACAGTTGCATCACTCGCCGCTGACATAGCCCAAATGAACTATGCGGCGAGGCGGTCGGGTGCGGCGGTAAGCGACCCTGGGGCAAAAATCGCCGGCGCGCGTTGACTCGTAACCTTTGCCCACTAGGTTGCGCGAGGGACGAGGCGACGACGGCTTATGGGTGTCTTTGTAGTGATTGGGCATACCGAGCTCGCCAAGCTCGGTGAGAAGGTTGTGGCAGAATTTCCAGCCGCCGCTTCCTATGCTTTGCCGCCAGCGGCCTGGTTCGTTGAGTTCGACGGCACGCAGCTGCAGGTCAGCGACAAGCTCGGCCTCACCAACGGCGCCCTTGGGGCGCAGGCGGTTATCGCGCCGATCACCCAATATCAGGGCTGGGCGCCGAACGCGCTATGGGAATGGATACGCCCGCGGCTATCGAGGGGCACGCCCGTTGGCTGATCAGAAGCCAACCGCCGACTCGTCGGCCGACATACCCACGTCGCCGCCGCAGGACCTCTACGCCATGTCGGACATCCGGTTCGTCATGTTGGAAATCGGCAAGCTCACGACCAAGGTCGATCGGTTGATCTCTGACGTCGGCAGCCATGGCGAGAAGATCGACGCGGTCCGACATCAAGTCAGCTTCGTCAGGGGCGCGCTCTACGTGATCGGCGCAATTATTGCCGTCATAGGGGTGGGGATCGCCTGGTACTTCAGCGGCAAACTGAACATCACGTTCAAACCGGGCGGCTAGCGCTTCGAGCATCGCTGGCGCGTCCAGGGCGGTTCTCCGGAGCCGCCCTTTGCATTTCAGGACATCCCCATGACCGACTTCAGCCCGTCGCCCATCGTGGCGAACGCGAACCCGACGCCTGACCAGATCGCGACTGGCCTGCGCCAATTCGTCCTGATCGTCGCCCCAGTGCTGACGACCCTCGGCTACGCGAAACTAGCCGGCGAGCTCAATTCGCTGCTGGTCATCGTTGGGCCGATCGCGACGATCGTCGTCTTCATCTGGGGCCAGCTGCATAGTCGTCAGAACGCCAAGGACAAGGCCACGCTCGCGGCGGCCGCGCCCGATAGCGTCGGCGTGGTTAAGCCGTGACGTCGCCCTATCTGGTCGGCGACCTGAAGCTCGAAGAGGGCCTTCGCCTTGAGGCCTACCCCGACCCCAGTAGTGGCGCCGAACCGTTCACGATCGGATACGGGCACACGGGGCCTGAAGTGCACCTCGGGCTGCTCTGGACTGAAGATCAGGCCGCAACCGCGCTGGCCAGCGATATCGGCCAGACCTGCGCACAACTCGACGTCCTGATGCCCTGGTGGCGGACGCTGAACGACGCTCGCCAGGACTGTTTTGCCGACATGGCGTTCAACCTCGGCGCCCACGGCCTGCTGACCTTCACCACCTATCTCGGCTTCGTCAAGGCTGGGCAGTACGACGCCGCCGCTGACGATCTTGCCACCACAGCATGGGCTCGGGAGGTCGGCCATCGCGCCGATCGCATCGCCGAGCAAATGCGCCTCGGGACCCACGTCCCCTACTAATTCGGCCCATTCCCTCGAACAGCAAAGCCGCGACCGCATGCCGGGCCGATAGCCGTGCGCGCGCGAAAGGAACAGCACTATGAAAATCTCCGATTGGCTTCGTGGGGTGGCGACTGTCGCCATCGCCGATGTGAACGCCGTGTTCAACGTGGTCCGTGCCGCGATTTCGACGGCTCCTTTCCTGCCGGCCAACATCAAGGCCGACGCGACCGCGATCCTGAACGACGCCCAGAACGACCTTACCGCTCTTGAAGGGCTGGCCGGGACGCTCGCCGGCAACGCCGCCGCCGACGCAGTGGATGACGTGACCACGCTGCTGCTGAACACCGCTAACGCGCTCAGCAACTCGTCCAGCCTGTCCGCCCTCAGTGCTGCGGAAAAGACCGTCATCGCTCAAACCTGGACGGCGATGAAGGCGCAGGGTGACACACTGATCGCGCAGTTCATGGCTGGGATCGATCCGACTGCACCGCAGCAAACCGCCGCTGCGTCTTCGCAACCGGCGCAACTCGCCGCCTAGCGTCCCGCTGCCGCTCGCTGTTCGCCAGCGGTGACTCGCGCCGCCCCGGGCATGCCCTCCACAGGCTCCCTGGGGCGGTCGCTGACCTGAGGTCCGTGCCGATGTTCGATGTCCTGCTGCGCATCGCCCTGGGCGGCATCTTCGCCGTTTGCATCCTGCTCTGCGCTGCCTGGGTCGGTTACGGCCTCTGGATCATCGGCGACACGCTCCGCAGCGACCTCTCAATTGATGAGGACGACTGACATGCTCGGATACATCGCAGCCTTCGCGGCCGGCTTCATCGTCGGCCCGTTCGCCTGGGCGGCTTTCCGCAACTGGTTCTTCGGGAGCCTCTGATGTCCTGGCTTCTCAGCATATTCGCATGGGTCGTCGGCAAGCTGTTCGGCGCGCCGGCTGGACCGTCTCAGGAAGCGCAGGAAGCGGCAAAGGCCGCGACCGCCCAGGCTGACCTGACCACCACACAACAGGCGCTGAAGGTCGAAACCGCCGTCGCTCAGGCTGAGGTTGCGGCGCCGAAGACGCAGGCCGCTGACGTGGCCGCGCTGGACAAGGGAACTTTCTGAAATGATCCGATCTGCAAAAGCCGCCGGATTTATGCTGATCCTATGCATGGCCGGTTGTGCGACCACCGCCAAGCCGCCTGCGCCGTCCGCCACGGTCACTGTCTGCCTTCCCATGGCCACGTACTCACCGGCCCAGGAGAAGGCCGCTGGCGACGCTCTGGCGGCTCTGGACGCTACCAATCCCCTGGTCGGCTTCATGACCGACTACGGAGCACTTAGGGCGGCTGACCGCGCTGCCTGCGGCAACTGACCGTGGACGACTTCAACACCGCCGACGAGCCCGACCTCGGCCAGGACGATCCACTAGGGCATCCAATCCACCAACTCCACCGCCTCCATCACCGCTTCCTCGAGATCGGCTCGGAACTGAAGCGGCTAGCTGAACAGGAACGCATCCCCATGGACTTCACCAATTTCGACTCTGCCGTCGCGCAACTGACGGTCATCGCCGCTTCGGCCGAATCCACCATCTCCGGCGACGTCTCGGCCGCCGTGGCCGCGCAAGCTGCTTCGGACGCGACTTCGACCTCGACGGCGATCTCGTCGGCCGTGTCGAGCCAACTCTCGACCGATCAGGCCGAACTCGACGCCGCGACCACCAGCTTGCAGGCCGTGGTCTCCTCGCTGAGCCAGACCGCGACTTCCGCGGCGCCGCCGACCGTTGGCGTCAGCTCCTCCCTGGCCGAGGGCGACGATTCCGGATCTGGCGCGGCCGCTGTCTCGACTTCGCTCACCGACGTCGCCTCCTAGTCCCCCGGAGGCGGCTAACTCGCGCCGCTGGCTGAAAGGCTGGCGGCGCTTTTCTTGACCCCACTGTGCGAGGTCCTTTGCCAAGTGAAACAGCCTGCCGTCGCTCCGCGTTCAACCCGAAGCCGAACCGTGCCTGAGCGCATGGAAGAGGCTGACCGGGAAAGGCAGCAGATTCGCAGCGATCTTCAGAGCCACGAGGACATCTGCGCCGAACGCTACAAGGCGATCGAGACCGGCTATAACGAAGTGAAGCAGCAGCTCAGCATTATCAACAACCGCCTGGGCACGATCTCAGACGCCCAGGTCGCCAGCGCGGCGGCCGCCATAGCGGTGGCCGAGGCCCGGGCCAGCCAGGCAAAACCGTCCAAATGGGACGCGTGGCTCAGGTGGGCCATCGGCGGAACCTGTGGCGGCATCTTCGCCCTGATCGTCGGGTTGACCGTGACCATCTTCCACCTCGAACAGGACAAGCTCGACGCAGCCCTGAAACGAGAAGCGCCGGGGACCTCGGTCACCGTGAGCCCGGCGCAAGAGCAGCCGACGCCCGTTACCGTTCCGGCGCCCGTCGTCACCGCGCCAGCAAGCCCACCAGGGGATGATTTGACGGGGCAGTAGGGCGGCAAAGTTAGCTCCGAGGCTAACACCCTCTAACAATCCAACTCGCGCCTCAGGGCGCACACCGCTTGGTCGCGCGAGCGGCCCTGGCGCGCGGCCGCTTGACCGCTTTTCGAAGAAGGAGAAGACCCATGGGAACCGCAGGGTGCCTGACTGTCAAACACATCGAGTCCAACGGCTACGAGTGCGTGGTCCAGGCCACCAACGTGGCCTTCATTCCTCAGGACGCGTGTCATCAAGACGATCCGCGCCCGCGCGCCGAGGTGATCGCCTACGGCGCTCCATACGAGGGCGGCGCATTCATGGGAGGCGTCGGCCGTTTCAGTGGCGGCTTGATCTACGTCATGAACGAGGCCGGCGCGACGGTCTCCAGGTATGATCTGGACTGGCTGAACCGCGATCGCTCGAAAGAGCCCAAAGCCGCCTAACAGGCCGACGCTCGTAGGCGAGCCCATATCCAGCTTTCACACCGCCCGGTGGCCCCTGACAAAGGGGGCTGCTGGGCGGTTTTTGCATGTCTGGACGGTGAGAAAGACCGCGCTCACGTTACCGATTTTCCTGTTCTGAATCAACGAAATCGGCTATGTTTCTTGGGCTGCGGTTCGGACCCGGGTGCGAATCCCGGCGCCTCCACCACGGTAACTATCCGGTTGACGTACCAGACACAAGGGGTTGTAGATTCGCCCCGCGTGACAGGCCGGTCAACCAGGGCTCCCGCCCGGATAGATACCCCCCATGAAATCGGGAGCCCTGGACATGGCCCATGGCTACCGAACTGGACGAAATCGAAGTGACGCCGGAGATGATCCTTGCGGGCGTGAAGGCGCTTTCCGCGTTCGTGGTAGGCGAAGACCCCTCTGACTGGATCGTGGCTGATATCTTTGCCGCTATGCGTCGGGTTGCCCCAGCGCCGCGACCATTGCAGTTATCTGATCTCTCGCGGAGATAGTCTTCGCCTGAAGAAGATTGTCGGCAAGAATATAACAGCGGAGGATAAACGCCATCCTGAGGGTGACATTATCCGTATTAATGAGGAACTCAGTAGTATCGGAGATGAGACCTAAAATCGCGTCTCTTAGCTCTTTTGTTTCAAGTGAGATTGGTTGTCTAGAGTGAGCGCACGAGTTTCTAATCGTGCGTATTATATCTAGGTCTCTCCGCATCTGGGGCGTTGCTAGCCCCATCGCGTATGCCATCGCGATCCGCGAGGAAAACGTGGCGAGAGGCCCGGAGTTTTCAAACATATCGCGAAAAGCGACTTCGTCGTTGTGGAGCGTCGGAAGGCCAGCGAGGATCGCCATCTGAAGATTGTCTTCAAGGTGCGTCGCGGCCAGAATGATTGCACCCCGGTCGCTTTCGTTCTGATATCCCTCTACGACGTTGGTCGGCTCTATCGGACGCCCCGGCCATTTTGCACGAGCGAACTCCCTCAGGTTTTTTAGGTATGCAGGCTGTGCCATCGCCCTCTGAAAACCCCTCCGCTGATCAAGACCAGCGCCGCGACGCCATGTTGCTGCACGCGCTGAAAACGCCCCCACAGCCACGCGCCAAGCGCGACCGTAGGGCGAAACCTAAACCTACTTCAGGTGGAGTCGAGTCGCCGCCTAGCGAGCCTGCGACGGATCACTAGGAGCCGCCGCGCCTTCTGCTTACGCGTGCGTGGCTTGGTCAGGCTGTCGATACATCAGGCGCTTGCCCTTCGCGCCGCGCATCAGCTCTTCGGCGCGGTCGGTGTCGGCCATTTCGCGGGTCGAATATTTGAAATCGAACTCGACCAGATAGCGATGCAGATGGGCTTCGCTGATGTGGTGGAATGAGCCGATGACGCCGCGCTTCAGGAGGCTGAAGAACCCCTCGACGGTGTTCGAATAGGCGTCACCCCGGACGTACTCATCAGCGCCGTGGTTGACGCTCTCATGGCGCGCGAACTCGACGCCAATCGGGCGGTATTGGCCGGCGTCGTCGGTCATCAGCGCTGACTTACGGTCAACGTGCTTCATGATGATCGGGCGAAGCGTCTTGCCTGTCACATTGGCAACGTGGAACGACCGCGCACGGCCGCCACGCTCGACCAGCGTGAACACCACTTGCTTGCCAACCGCGCCGATGTTGGCCGGGTTGCGCTTGGACTTGCGCTTGTTGCGTTCCTTGCCGCCGATCACCGTTTCGTCGGCCTCAACGAACTTGCCCTCGCCGCCCATGGGCGTGTCGGCGTAGCCCTTGGGGCACTCGCGGAGACGATGAAACAGGAACCACGCGCTCTCATAGGACGCGAGGCCCATCATCCGTTGCAGTTGAAGGGCGCTCATTCCCTTTTTCGACGCGGCCATGAAGTGAGCAGCCAGCACCCACTTGTGCAGCGGGATATGCGAACGCTCCATCACGGTACCGACCGTCACGCTGAATGGCTTGCGGCAGGCGCGGCACTTCCACACGCCGGGGCGAGTGCTGGCGCCTTGAAGCTTGGTCGCTTCATTCACGACGCCGCACTTCGGGCACTCCGGGCCATGCGGCCAAAGCAGCGTTTCCAGATGGGCGCGAGCGGCTTCGTCGTCGTGATAGATCGGGTCGGCCAGGTTGGTCTTGCGGGTCGGCATCGGTTTAGTCCTTCAACGTTGGACCAAATCTATATCCTGTGCCGTGGTACGTCAACCGGATAGTTACCCTCCACCACAAGCGCACCGCCGGGGCTCAAACAGCCCAGGGATCGCTCGCGAAGGCGGTCCTCGCTGCTAAGCGGAAGGCGCGCTTTTGCTGGGGGCGATTAGACTTCGACGGGCCATGGCGCGGTGAAAGCCCGCACCTCAGAACTGTGAACGACAACAACTATCAGCCGATGGCCATCGCGGCATAGGCGGAGCCCGGCGGGGAGCTTGGCAACAGAATCCCCGCCACCTTTCACGGCCTAACCCGCCCATCCACGATCTCGCCCAGCAGCTTCTCTGCCCGCGACGCTCTTGTCTTCACCGGGCTCGCGCTGGCCGTCCTGGAGCCGTAAGCCGACTCCACATGCAGGACATCGCCCTCAACCGTCCATGACCCGCTCCAGCGCCTTCCGTTGCGGTCTACGCTGATGGTCTCGCGCCTGATGCGCTGTTCAGGCTTCGGGACGTGATACCAGGAAGAAACCGACATCTAGGCCTCCGGTTCGGGACCGGGACTCAATGTGGGGAGGGGAGGGTGGTTCCGTGCGGCGCGGCTTCGGTTGGCCCCTCGTGACCGCAGCGGCAGGTCGAGAACCTGTCCAGCCAATCGCCCTCACGCGTCCAATTCCACGTGCTGCAGCGCTCGCAGCGCCACTGGCGGCGGCTCTTGATCCAGTCGAGGGCCGTCATACCGGTGTCCCCGTCATCGGCCCCTTTAGATCGGCCGTGCTGTGGACCGTCTCGACTAGCCCGCCCTTCGGAAACAGGCCCCACGTCTTCGGTGGCAGGCAGCGCGCAAGTACGACCTTGCCGCCAGACGGAAGGACCGACACGACCATCCCCGGCGGCAAGTCGGGGTCGCGCGGCATAAGCCAATCGCCGAGAGCCGGGATCACAGATCGTCCTCGATCATCTCGTCGCGCATGTCTTCGAACCGGCGCTCGGCCGCATTGTCGGCTCGCGACGCCTCTTCCTCGACAGCGTTGGCGATCATGTCCTCTTCGTGGTCTTCGAGCCTTTCGACCAGCATGGCCTCTGAATCGGCGTCGGACATAAACCCGTAGGAGATATCGTGCGGCCAAGGCTTGCCATCGACGGTCAGGATTTTGATATCCTCAACCACGTCGCCAGCACCAGGATCGTAGTCTTCTGGCGGACCGAACCGGCCGCTTTCCGGCGAGCCCCACGCGACGTTGTAGGAGCATTCGACCTCAAGCTCGGCGGTCGGCTCGTCGCCGCCCCAGGACAGCGTGCAGGCATAGTGATAGGGAGTGGCCATCTCAGTAACCCCGATAGGCTTGCGCGCGAGTGATCTTGCCGGCCGCTTTCGCGCCGCGCTTGATCCGCGCCAGCTCGGCTTGCATCTGATCGAAGGTGATCTCCTTCGCGTCGAACCGGGCGATCAGCGCCTTGCGCACTTCCATGCTGTCAGCAACGGCACCGTCCACCTCGCGGGACCGCTGATGCTCCATGCGACGTTTATGCTCAAGATAGTCGGCCATCTACATGTCCTCGTTCCGTACGTATGATTTGACTTTATCCGTACGTACGATATTGTCAACGCCGTACATACGAAACGGAGCGGATTTGACCGAGACGCGTACATACGGCACATCAGGCGGCATGCCGCGAGCGAAGCAGTTTCCGAATCGCCTCACGTTGCCGCTGACCGATGAGATGTTGGCCAGAACAGACGCGGCCCTGGTGGAGGGGGAGGCCCGCGTCGAATTAATTCGCCAAGCCTTGGACCGCGAACTCAAGCGCCGGGAGCGCCAGAAGGGCTGACACGTTCCCCTCGGATGCAGCCGGCCGACAGCATCCTCGTCATCCTCCAGCGCCCAGTCACCCGCCTAGACGGCGAGATACCTCAGCTCCACCCCGAAGGACCCTGGATGCTCACCGCTCGGGACGACATGTCCGTTTCAGCAATATCACCAACACCTGAGCTAGAAGCTATGATGCCGGGCAGGGAAGGGCTGTTCTACGCTAGGCGGCTCGGGGACGGCTGGGAGGTTATCTCACCGGTTCCGTAGCGGGGTCTTCAGCTAGGGCGGCGTCGAGGAAGGCATTGTGCAGATCGCGCCAGTCGACCATGCTGTTCGCTGCGTGAGCGCTCATAACCTCGGCGACGTCGTCGGTCGGCTCACGCATGGCGGTGAGGATTTCGCGAACTGAGGCGATCCAGTAAGCTTTGTCGCCCGCATCCCGTTCGGGCTTACGGTCATTGCCGGCCCACTCGTGGTCCCGTGCCGTCCTCGCCAGCTTCTCAATGTATGGGTTGCTCATGGGCGGTCAGGTCCGGTGAGGGCGTTGGCGATCTCAAGCAAAACGTCGGCGTGACAGGGCTTATCGAGGGGGCAAAAACAGGCGAGGTTCTTGCCGCGCAGGATATGCCGAGCGGCCCTGGCAAGCGGGCTGTCCGGATTGCAATATTCGCGGAATTTCTCGACGGCCAAGGCGTGATCACCCCCGACATAGGACAGCGGGAAGGGGTTTCCCCAGTTGGTCGGACGGCCGACGTAGACCGTATCGGCCGGCATCTTCCAGCCTTTCGCGCGAGAGCGCTGAACACGGATTGGCATGGCTACAGACCGATTTCCTCTAGCCCCGATATTGGCACAAAACCCTTGAGATTCATAACGAAATCAGGCATATCAGCTGGGCTGCGGAACGGGTCAGTCAGCGTTGCTGAGCGAACTTGCCGAGAGCTTGCTCAACGGCCTTCGCGATCTCGGACCGACTTGATGTAAACCTCGCAAGAGGGGAGCCGTCCCGCCGGAACTCATCAGCCGGCCCGCAGCAACTACCCCAACCCCTCCACCGTCCAGACTTGTGGATGTGTCGCCCCATCGGTAGCGCAAACAAGCTGAGGATAAACCCTCCCAACCGTAGCGCCCTCACCATACCGCTCAACAAGCTCTGCCCCGGTGAGATCACGCCGCTTCCCGCAAAACCAGCAGCGCACTTGTAGGCCCCATCCGTTCTCGACGAACTCCCCAAATCGGGTCTGGGCGTTGTCCGGGTAGAACGACAGGGTCTTTCTGGTCGGGTCTCTGAGGCTCATGATCTGGCACTGATCACGGATGGCTTTTAGGACGCTAAACCGAAGTGGTTCAGAAAAGGCCTATAGAACAAATTGTTACGAGAAAGCCTTGGCTCCCCGGGCAGGACTCGAACCTGCGACAAGTCGGTTAACAGCCGACTGCTCTACCAACTGAGCTACCGAGGAATAGGCCGAAGGAGGGCGGCTATACGCCGGGGCCCGAGTTCGATCAAGCTGGGGCGAGGCGCGAGATCGAATTGGCCGGGGACGGACCGTGGCGATCTCGACCGGACCAGCGAAGGCCGATGAAAAAAGAGCCCGGCGAGGGCCGGGCTCGTGAAGTGGTGATGGTGGGGTGTCTTCAGGAAGACCCTATGACGGTGCGCCGGCATGGTTAATCAAGGGTTAACGGCGGTTAAGGCCTTGCCGCACAAGGGTTTGCATCAGGGAATCAGCAGGACTCGGCCCACCGCCTGGCGAGATTCGATATAGGCATGGGCCGCCGCGGCCTCGGACAACGGGAAGGTGCGGTCGATGACCACCTTCAGTTCGCCGCGCGCCGCCTCATCGATCAGCCGCTGGATGTTGTCGTGCGCTCGGTCTGTGGCGATCTCCGCGCCCAGGAAGACGCCCTGCAGGGTGCGGTTGCCGCCCATGAGGCTGGAGACGTCCACCGTCATCGGTTCACGCCCGGCCGCGCCGACCATCGAGACCCGGCCGCGGTAGCCGAGGCTGAGGATCGAGCCTTGCAGGGTCGAGCCGCCGACCGAATCGACCACCAGGTTGACGCCCTTGTTGTCGGTCAGGCGCATGACCTCCTGGGGAACCTTGTGGGTCGTGTAGTTGATGCCGTGATCCATCCCGAGGTCTTTCAGCCGCTCGAGCTTATCGTCGGTGGAGGCGGTGGCCAGCACCGTCGCGCCGGCCCGCTTGGCCAGCTGGATGGCCGCGGTGCCGACGCCCGAGCCGCCGGCCTGGACCAGCACGGTCTGGCCGGCCTTCAGATGGCCGAACTCGAACAGGCAGTCGTCGGCGGTGCCGAAAGCCACCGGCATGACCGAGGCCAGCTTGACGTCGAAGCCGTCCGGAATCACCCAGGCGCTGCGGGCCGGCACGGCGCGCAGCTCGGCATGGGAGCCAAAGACGTTGGAGGTGGCGACCTTCTGGCCGACCCGCAGATTGGCGACCTCCGAGCCGACCTCGACGATCTCGCCGGCGGCCTGGTAGCCGACGATGTGCGGCTTGGTCGCCAGCGCGCCGCGCCAGCGGTTCAGGGTGTCGCCGCCCTCGATGCTCACCGCCTCGACGCGGATGACGATGCCCTTGGGATGGCATTGCGGATCGGGAACGTCCTCGTACTTGAGCACGCTCGGATCGCCGTTTTCGTAATAGACCGCGGCCTTCATCGTTTCGCTCCCTGATGGTTTGACAGACTAAGTAGCGAATTCGAACGCTCTCGAACAGCGGCGTCCGCTTCGCCGGGCGCGATTGGGTGCGCGACTCCCCTGCGCCGTGGATTGGGCGGTGGCGAGCGCGCCTCGGGTCAACCTCATCCGACGTCGCCGACCGCCTCCAAACTCAGCTTTTGTCTACGCTCACCGCGGCGTCCGCTGGGCGGGATCGTAGAAGAAGGTCTCTTCGGCGATACGCTCGCCTTCCCAGCGCTGATAGGCCAGCTCTTCCATATGCGTGGCTTTTCCATCCGGCCATTCGAAGTGAAAAACCCAGCGAATGACCACATGATCGCCGCTGACGAACACCGGCCGCACGCAGGTCGAGGTCATGGTTTTCACGCGGGAGAGGATCATCCGTTCGGCGGCGACATGGGCCTCGCGCCCGACCCGCGGCGGGGCCTGGTTCTCCTGCATGGTCGAGGTCTCGGTGTAGAAGTCTTCGACCGCCTGATCGTGCGCGTTTTCCTCGACGCGGCGGATGAAGCGCTCGAGCGTTTCGGGGGTGGGCATGGCGATCTCGTCCGTCGAAGTCGTTGTCGGAAACCGAAATCGGGGCGGGCGACCGACCGCGCCCGTGCAACCGCCTCGGAGGCCTGGCCGAGAATCGAACTCGGGTACGCGGATTTGCAGTCCGCTGCGTAACCACTCCGCCACCAGGCCGTCCGGCAGGGCGGGATGGCTAGCAGAAGCCTAACCCGCCGACAATGTTTGAGCCCGCTCCGATTGCTTTGGCGTTAAGAGCCGCCCTATAAGCGGCGCGTCGGATTCACCTGGAAAACCCCATGCCGCCGCTCGATTTCGCCGCCCAGCGTCAGACCATGGTCGACAGCCAGGTGCGCGTCAGCGACGTGACCGACCTCAACATCCAGACCGCCATGCGCAATGTCCCGCGCGAGGTGTTCTGCCCGCCGGCGCAGTCCTATTTCGCCTATGCCGACGCCGAGATCGAATATGCGCCCGGCCGCTGGCTGCTTAGGCCGCGCGATGTGGGCAAGCTCTTACAGGCGGTGCGCCCGCGGGCCGGCGAAAGCGCACTGGCCATCGCCGCGCCCTATGCGGCGGCGGTGATGCAGGCGCTGGGCCTCAGCGTGATCCAGAGCGAGGCGGGCGATCTGGCCGGCGTATCGGCGGGTAAGTTCGACGTTGTGGTCTGCGAAGGCGCGGTCTGCGAGACGCCGGCGGCCTGGATCGAGGCGCTGGCGCCGGGCGGGCGGCTCGGCGTCGTCGTCCGCGACGGGCCGATCGGCGCGCTCAGGCTCTACCGCCGCGCGCCGGACGGTGTCGGCTGGCGTGCGGTGTTCGATGCCGCCCCGCCGATCCTTGCCGGATACGAGGCGAAGGCCGGCTTCGTCTTTTAGGCCGATCCGCCGCGCCCTCCGGCGCGACAGGATTTGCAGGAATGGCCTTGTCCGCCTAGGCTATCGAATCGGCGTCACATCCCTCTGATCGCGATAAATCCCATGTCCGAACCGAACGTCCAGGAACCCACAATGGAGGAGATCCTGGCCTCCATCCGCCGCATCATATCGGAGGATGAGCCAGCGGCCGAGGCGGCCGCGCCCGAAGCGGCGGCGCAGCCCGAGCCCATGGCGGCCGAGGCCATGCCGACGGTGGAAGCCGAGGAGGTGCTGGAGCTGACCGACCCCCTGCCGGAGCCCGAGCCGGTCGAGACACATGGCGATCTGGAAGTTCACGAGGCCGAGCCGGAACCGGAACCCGAACCGGCGCCCATGCTTCAGCCGGTCGCCGCCGACACCTATGACGAACCGCTGGTCAGCGACCCGACCGCGGACCAGACCGCCACGTCCTTCGGTCATTTGGCGCGGTCCATCGCCATGCCGAAGGGCGGCCGGACGCTGGAGGATCTGGTCGGTGAAATGTTGCGGCCGTTGCTCAAGGCCTGGCTGGACCAACACCTGCCAACCATTGTCCAGGCCAAGGTGGAAGAAGAAGTCGAACGCATCGCGCGTCGCCGAGTAGGTTAGAATTTCTTACGCCCAGGTCCGCGATCACCGCGGACACCGCCCCTTGCGCCCCTTCTCCCCTCGCGGGAGAAGGGAACTGCGAAGCAGACGGATGAGGGGCCGCGCAGGCGACTGCGGACGGCTCTTGGGCGCTAACGGACATGTTCGCGCGGCCCCTCATCCGACCGGGCTCCGCCCGGCCACCTTCTCCCGCGAGGGGAGAAGGGGCGATTGAGCCGGCTCCCAATTCGATTTGAACCTTACCGGCTTTTCCTGACCTCATGCTCGACAAGATCTTTGATTCCGCAGCCATAGAAGCCGGCCTCTACGAGCGTTGGGAGGCGTCGGGCGCCTTTGCGCCGGATCGCGCTCTGGCGAAGAACCCGGACGCCGAGCCGTTCTCGATGGTCATCCCGCCACCGAACGTCACCGGCTCGCTGCACATCGGCCACGCGCTGAACAATACGCTGCAGGACGCCTTGATCCGCTTCGAGCGCATGCGCGGCAAGGCGGCGCTCTGGGTGCCGGGCGCCGACCATGCCGGCATCGCCACCCAGATGGTGGTCGAGCGCCAGCTGGCCGCGGCCGGAAACATGGGCCGCCGCGATATGGGCCGCGAGGCCTTCGTGGCCAAGGTCTGGGCGTGGAAGGCGGAGTCCGGCGGGACTATCGTCAAGCAGCTGCGCCGGCTGGGCGCCTCCTGCGACTGGAGCCGCGAGCGGTTCACCCTCGACGAGGGCCTGTCTCAGGCGGTGCGCAGGGTGTTCGTCACCCTGCACAAGCAGAAACTGATCTATCGCGACAAGCGGCTGGTGAACTGGGACCCGCAGTTCCAGACCGCCATCTCCGACCTGGAGGTCGACCAGCGCGAGGTGGACGGCCATTTCTGGCACTTCGCCTATCCGCTCGAAGACGGCTCCGGCGAGATCGTCATCGCCACCACGCGGCCGGAGACCATGCTGGGCGACACGGCCGTCGCCGTGCACCCTTCCGACGAGCGCTACAAACACCTGATCGGCAAGTGCGTGCGCTTGCCGATCGTCGGGCGTCCGATTCCGATTATCGCCGACGAGCAGGCCGATCCCGAAAAAGGCTCCGGCGCGGTGAAGATCACCCCGGCGCACGACTTCAACGACTTCCGCGTCGGCCAGCGGCACAGGCTGCCGATGATCAACATTCTCGATGCGTTCGCGCGGCTGAATGACGAGGTCCCGCCGGCCTATCGCGGCCTGGACCGGTTCGTCGCCCGCAAGAAGATCGTCGAGGAGATCGAGGCGCTCGGCCTGCTGCGCGGCGTCGAGACCCTCCGCCACAGCGTGCCCCACGGCGAGCGCTCCGGCGTCGTGGTCGAGCCCTATCTGACCGACCAGTGGTACGTCGACGCCAAGACGCTCGCCCAGCCGGCCATCCGCGCGGTGGAGCAGGGGGCGACCGTCTTCGAGCCGAAGAATTGGGAAAAGACCTTCTTCGAATGGATGCGCAACATCGAGCCCTGGTGCATCTCGCGCCAGCTCTGGTGGGGGCATCGGATCCCAGCCTGGTTCGGGCCGGATGGGCGCATCTTCGTCGAGGAGACGGAAGCCGCGGCGCGTGCGGCGGCGCTGGAACACTATGGCCGCAATGAGGTGCTGCGCCAGGACGAGGACGTGCTCGACACCTGGTTCTCCTCGGCGCTGTGGCCGTTCTCGACGCTTGGCTGGCCGGAAACGACCGAAGACCTGGCGCGCTTCTATCCGACCGATACCCTGGTCACCGGCTTCGACATCATCTTCTACTGGGTGGCCCGGATGATGATGATGGGCCTGCACTTCACCGGGCAGGTCCCCTTCCGCCGCGTGGTCTTCAACGCCTTGGTGCGCGACGCCGAGGGGGTGAAGATGTCGAAGACCAAGGGCAATGTGCTCGATCCGCTCGAACTCATAGACGACTATGGCTGCGACGCCGTGCGCTTCACCCTGACCGCCATGTCCGGCCAGGCCCGCGACATCAGGTTGTCCCGGCAGCGCATTGAGGGTTATCGGAATTTCGGCACCAAGCTGTGGAACGCCGCGCGCTTCTGCGAGGTCAATGACTGCGCCCGCGTCGAGGGGTTCGACCCGGCGACGGTTCAGCAGACGCTGAACCGCTGGATCCGCGGCGAGGCGGTCAAGGCCGCGGCTGAGGTGACGCGGGCCTTGAGCGATTGCGCCTTCTCCGAGGCCGCCGCGGCCATCTACCGCTTCACCTGGAACGTCTTCTGCGACCAGTATGTCGAGCTGGCCAAGCCGATCCTGAATGGCGACGCCGCCGCCGCAAAGGCCGAGACGCGCGCCACCGCCGCCTGGACCCTGCAGATCTGCCTGAAGCTGCTGCATCCGATCAGCCCCTTCATCACCGAGACCCTGTGGGGCGAGTTCGGCGAGCCGACCGAGGGGATGTTGATCACCGCGCCGTGGCCGCAGCTGCCGCAAGCCTGGATCGACGTCGAGGCGGACGCCGAAATGGCGTGGGTGAACGGGTTGATCGACGAGGTGCGCTCGATCCGGGCGGAAACGAATGTCCCGCCGCAGGCCAAGGCGCCTCTGGTTCTGATCGATGCGAATGCGGCGACGCGCGACCGGCTTGGTCGCCACCGGACGCTGATCGAGCGGCTGGGGCGGCTGTCCGGCATCGAACTGGCGGATGCGGCGCCGGCCGGCGCGGTGCAGTTCGTCATCGGCGAGGCGACCGGCGCCCTGGCGATCGCCGACATCATCGACGTTACGGCCGAACGCGCGCGCCTGACCAAGGAGATCGCCGCTCTGGCCGCCGATATCGATCGAACGGCGAAGAAGCTGGCCAACGCCGATTTCGTCGCTCGCGCGCCGGAAGAGGTGGTCGAGGAGAACCGCGACCGCCTGGCCGAAGCGCAATCAGCCAAGGCAAGGCTGGAGGGCGCGTTGGAGCGGCTTGTCGGCTTGTCGTAACTCGGCATCGCCAAATCCGCTCATCCCCGCGGAAGCGGGGACCTAGGTTTTTTTACCGCTAAGGACGCAAAGTTCGCCAAGATGGGCGCTCTTCTTTGCGTCCTTGGCGAACTTGGCGGTCGCTCTTTCGGCGCCCCTGCGGGCCAAAAAGGCAAAAAAGCCTGGGTCCCCGCTTTCGCGGGGATGAGCGGTGAGAGAGTTCGCAACGATCGCTCAAGCTTTGGCCGTTAAGCATCGCGCATGCTTCGCCGCGTTTTCCTCGCCGCCGCCCTGGCGCTGATCTCGACCCACGCCTTTGCCGACGACCCCGCGCCGGACGTCGACCACACCGTGACGCTGTCGCCGGTGGCCATGCCGATCATCGTCGACAGGCAGGTGATCAACTACGTCTTCGTCACGGCCAGGGTGCTGCTGACGCAGAAGGCCGACGAGTTCGCCCTGCGCGACAAGGAGCCCTTTTTTCGCGACGCCCTGGTCCGCGCGGCCTACCGCACGCCCTTCATGCTCAAGGGCGACTTCAACCATATCGACGAGGCCAAGCTGAAGGCGGCGCTTTATCGCGACGCGACCGCCATCGCCGGGCCGGGCAATGTCCGGGGCGTGGAAGTTGTCAGCCAGACCGCCCAGCACTTCCTGCGCCAGCCGCAAGCCGCGCCGCACTGATTTTGCTCAAAAACACGGGCGGTTGCGCAGCCCTCGCACATTTGGCACTTTCCGCCGGCTTTTGGGGCCGAACGATTTGGCGGCTCGATATTCAATTTCCGGGTTAAGGCGGTCGGGCCGGCGCAAACGCTTGCGTTTTCGGCCGCGCCCGGTGCGCTAGAACACGAAGGGGCGCCTCGAACATGAGTTCTTATCTTTGGTTGGTCATCGGAGCCGGCGTGCTGGCGGTGGTCTATGGCGCCGTCCAGGCGGGCCTCCTGATGCAGAAATCCGCCGGCAGCGAGAAGATGCAGGAGATCGCCGCGGCGATCCAGGAGGGCGCCCAGGCCTATCTGAGCCGCCAGTACACCACCATCGCCATGGTCGGCGTGGTCATCCTGATCGCGGTCTTCTTCCTGATCGGCCCGTTCGCCGCCATCGGCTTTCTCATCGGCTCGGTCCTCTCCGGCGCGGCCGGCTATGCCGGCATGCTGATCTCGGTGCGCGCCAATGTGCGCACCGCCCAGGCGGCCAGCGAGAGCCTGGCCAGGGGCCTGTCGCTGGCCTTCACCTCGGGCGCCATCACCGGCATGCTGGTGGCGGGCTTCGCCCTGATCGGGGTCGCCGGCTATTTCACCGTGCTCACCGTCGGCCTGCATAAGGACCCGATCAGCCGCGAGGTGGTCGATTCGCTGGTGGCGCTCGGCTTCGGCGCCAGCCTGATCTCGATCTTCGCGCGTCTCGGCGGCGGCATCTTCACCAAGGGCGCCGACGTCGGCGGCGACATGGTCGGCAAGGTCGAGGCGGGCATTCCCGAGGACGACCCCCGCAACGCCGCCACCATCGCCGACAATGTGGGCGACAATGTCGGCGACTGCGCCGGCATGGCCGCCGACCTGTTCGAGACCTATGCGGTGACCACGGTCGCCACCATGGTGCTGGCGGCGATCTTCTTCCGCAACGACCCGGTCAATGTGAACAACATGATGCTGCTGCCGCTGGCCATCTGCGGCGTCTGCATCATTACCTCCATCATCGGCACCTTCGGGGTGCGCCTTGGCAAGTCCAACAACATCATGGGCGCGCTCTATCAGGGCCTGATCGTCACCGGCGTGCTCTCCGTCGGCGCGATCTGGTGGGTGATCCACAGCCTCGTGCCGAACGCGCTGACCATCGGCGACAAGGTGGTGAGCGCCAATGACCTGTTCGGCTGCGGCCTGGCGGGCCTGGCGGTGACGGCCCTGATCGTCGTCATCACCGAATACTATACCGGCACCGGCTTTCGCCCGGTGAAGTCGATCGCCAAGGCCTCGGTCTCCGGCCACGGCACCAACGTCATCCAGGGGCTGGCGGTCTCGCTCGAATCCACCGCGATGCCGGCCCTGGTGATCATCGCCGGCATCATCATCACCTATAAGCTGGCGGGCCTGTTCGGCATCGCCATCGCCACCACCACCATGCTGTCCCTGGCCGGCTTCATCGTCGCCCTGGACGCCTTCGGGCCGGTGACCGACAACGCCGGCGGCATCGCCGAAATGGCCGGCCTGCCGAGCGAGGTGCGGGTGTCGACCGATGCGCTGGACGCGGTCGGCAACACCACCAAGGCGGTGACCAAGGGCTATGCGATCGGCTCGGCGGGCCTGGGCGCGCTTGTGCTGTTCGCCGCCTATACCCAGGACCTGCACTATTTCGCGGCCCCGGAGAATGCGGCCCAGTTCCCCTTCTTCGCCGGGATCGGCCAGGTCGCCTTCGACCTCTCCAACCCTTACGTCGTCGTCGGCCTGCTGTTCGGCGGGCTGCTGCCCTTCCTGTTCGGCGGGCTTTCGATGACCGCGGTCGGCCGTGCGGCGGAAGCGGTGGTGGCCGAGGTGCGCCGCCAGTTCCGGGAAAACCCCGGCATCATGACCTATGAGGTCAAGCCGGAATACGGGCGGGCGGTCGACATCCTGACCCGGGCGGCGATCCGCGAGATGATCGCCCCGTCGCTGCTGCCGGTCGCCTCGCCGATCGTGCTCTTCTTCGTCATCGACTGGATCGCCGGCAAGGCGGACGCCTTCTCGGCGCTCGGGGCCATGCTGGTCGGCGTGATCGTCACCGGCCTCTTCGTCGCCATCTCGATGACGGCCGGCGGCGGCGCCTGGGACAACGCCAAGAAGTACATCGAAGAGGGCAATTACGGCGGCAAGGGCTCCGAAGCCCACAAGGCCGCCGTCACCGGCGACACCGTCGGCGATCCCTACAAGGACACCGCCGGCCCGGCGGTGAACCCGATGATCAAGATCACCAACATCGTGGCCCTGCTGCTGCTGGCGGTGCTGGCGCACAAGTACCACTAGGGCGAGCCGGCGGTTTGCGCCGGGCCCCGGCGATCATGGACTGAAGCGAGGCCGGCCAGCGATGGTCGGCCTCGTGTTTTAGGGCGTCGGCGCCTCAAGATTCAAACCACGAACCAACACGAACAACACGAACGGGCGATTCCCGATCCGCTTCAGCGCCCGGCTATGACGCATGGAACGTGGGGCGACCGCCGCCGCTGGATGTTCGTCCGGACCCAGACGACATCATGTCCGAGGTTTTGAAGCGCAACGACGGCGGCGCGCGGAAAATTCTCGTCGGCGAGGAAGCGCATGTTAGGCCGCGCTCGGATAAACCTTCTCGCCGTTCAGGCTATCGCGTGCCTAGGCGAGGCAGGCGATTACGTCTTCGTGAGCGATCCCAGGATAGCTCGCCCGAATATCGGCCTCGGTCCATCCATCGGCCATCAGGCCGATAACGAACTCGACGGACAGCCGCGTGACGCGGATGACCGGCTTGCCCGCCAACACACCAGGATCGAGCGTGATCCGTGGTGTTCCATCCTGCTGTCCGCCCTATTGTCCCGGCCGGGTCCCCGGGTTCATGTCGCCGGCATTGTTGTTGAGCTGGCCGTTGCCGATCTCGCCGATCAGCTGCTCGATCGCCGTCAGCTGGCGACCGCGGGTTGGGGTCTCATGGCCGTCATAGGCGATGACCCGCCCATCCTTGAGCGTCAGCGTATCGACCTTGGCCACCGTGTCGCCGCCCTTGTTGAAGGACACGGCCACCACGTCGCGGCGCAGCAGTTTCGGCTGGTAGAAGCTCTGGGTTTCGGTGACCTGCGAAATGTAGAACCAGACGTCGGGGTCGAAGGTCGAGATGGCCGAGGGCGAACCGAGCTTGGTGCGCACGCTGTCCTTGGTGTCGATGCCCGCCTGCAGGTCCTGCGGCTTGGCGTCGATGGCCTGGAATCCCTGGAACTGGGTGGTGGGGGTGCAGGCGCCGATCAGCGCCGCCGAAGCGAGCAGGGCGCACAGGAGCGGGGCAGGGCTGCGGAGCATGGATGAGGCCTCGACGCGAAGAACGGTGTCCGGGCTTTGACCTATCGCCCTCGACCCCCTAGTTCAATGGCCGCTTAGTCGCAGCCGGCGGCGGAAGTAGGGCGAATCTCGTGTTTCAAAGCTTGTTTCGCCAGCGCGGGCCCGCAATCGTCGGGCGCAGCCTTTACGATTGCGCCGTCGAGCGCGCCCGCAAACCTTTATTTTATACCGAATTCGGCGCGCCAGACACGGTCGAGGGCCGTTTCGAACTCTATAGCCTGCATGTGATCATGCTGTTGCACCGCCTGAAGGGCGAGGGGACCCAGGCCGCCGAAACCGCCCAGGCCCTGTTCGACGTCTTCGTCAGCCAGCTCGACCACGCCCTGCGCGAGATCGGCGTCGGCGATCTTTCGGTGGCCAAGAAGATGCGCAAGCTGGGCGAGGCCTTTTACGGGCGGGCCAAGGCCTATGACGCCGCGCTGGACGACCCGGCGGGCGGCGAGCTCGAAGCCCTTATCGAGCGCACCGTGTTCGCCGGCGCCGGCGAGCCCGGCCGGTCGCAGGCGCTGGCGGCCTATGTGCGTAAAGGCGTCGCGGCGCTGGGCGCCCAGCCGCTCGAGACCCTGCTGGAGGGCCGCGCCGACTGGCCCGATCTCGCGCCATGACCGGATCGCCCTGGCCGCATGTCGTCGGGCTGGGGGAGGCCAGGCGCGGCGCCGTCCTGCATCTGGTCGCCGACCCGGCGGCGCGCGCTGCGATCGCCAAGGCGCTGGGCATCGAGGCGCTGGAGGCGCTGGAGGCCGATGTCGCGCTCGCCGAATGGCTCGACGGCGTCGAGATCCGCGGCGCCTGGCGCGCCGAGATCGTGCAGATCTGCGGCGTCAGCCTCGATCCGTTCGAGACCCGCCTCGATGGCCGATTCACCGTCCACGCCGTGCCGCCCGGCAGCCCGAACGCGCCGGTGGAGATGGCGGGTGAAGTCGTGATCGACCCCGAGGCCGAGGATCCGCCCGACCTGCTGGAGGCCGAGAGTCTGGACGCCGGTTTTTATGTGGTCGAGCACCTGGCGTTGGAGATCGACCCTTTTCCGCGCCAACCCGGCGTCGCGTTCGAGGCGCCGGCGCAGCCCGTCCCGTCGTCGCCGTTCGACGTGCTGCGTGGGCTGAAACGTGACTGAACCGGCGCCATTTGCATCGCGACGGCGCCGCTGTAGTGTCCGGCGGCCGGCCTTCGCGGGCGCCATCGACGTCCAAGGGGCTTAAACAGCGCGTGTCCGATCCGACCGTGATTTCGATCGACGCGATGGGCGGCGACTTCGGCCCGCCGGTGATCGTCGCCGGCCTGGCGGGCGAGGTCGAAGCCTGGCGCGCCAAGGGCGTGCGTTTCCTGTTGCATGGCGATGCGGCGCAGATCGAGGCGGAGCTGGCGCGCAGGCCCGCCGTGCGGGCGCTTTGCGAGGTCCAGCCCGCCGACAAGGTGATCGCCAGCGACGAAAAGCCCGCCCAGGCCGTTCGCCGCGGCAAGGGCTCCAGCCTGTGGAACGCCGTCGAGGCGATTCGCGACGGCAAGGCGCACGCGGCCGTCTCGGCCGGCAACAGCGGCGCGCTGATGGCCATTTCCAAGCTCATCCTGCGCATGGCCGCCGATCTGGACCGGCCGGCCTTCGTGGTCAGCTGGCCGTCCGCCGTCGGGGCCACCTCGGTGCTCGACGTCGGCGCCAATATCGATTGCGACGCGGCGCGGCTGGTCGAGTTCGCCATCATGGGCGCGGCCTTTCATCGCGCCCTGCACGGGACGCAAAAGCCCAGCGTCGGCCTGCTCAATGTCGGCGAGGAGGAGCAGAAGGGCCACGACGAGGTGCGCGAGGCCCATCAGCTGCTGCGCGATGGCGGTTTCGTTCAGGACTACCGCGGCTTCGTCGAGGGCACCGACCTGTCGTCCGGCGTCGTCGATGTGATCGTCACCGACGGCTTCACCGGCAATGTGGCGCTGAAGACGGCCGAGGGGACGGTGCGGTTCATCGGCGCGGAGCTGCGCCAGGCCTTCGAGGCCAGCCTCCTGGGGCGGCTCGGCGCTTTCCTGGCCCAGTCGGCCTTGCGCCGCCTGCGGGCGCGGATCCAGCCCGACGCCGGCGGGCCGCTCTTGGGTTTGAACGGAATCGTGGTCAAAAGCCACGGCGGCGCCGACGCGAGAGGGTTCGCCAGCGCCGTGCGCGTCGCGGTGGATCTGGCGCAGAGCGACTATGTATCCGAGATTCGGCGTAACCTTGAAAATCTGACCGCCGTCTTGGCCGAACGGTCCCAGGCCAAACCGGCGGAGAGTCTGGAATGAGTTCAGTTTTGCGCAGCGTCGTCACCGGGGTGGGGGGATACCTGCCGGCCGAGATCGTCACCAATGACGAGCTGGCCAAGACCGTCGACACCAACGACGCCTGGATCGTCGAGCGCACCGGCATCCATGCGCGCCATCGCGCCGCGCCGGACCAGGCCGCCTCCGACCTGGCGGTCGCCGCCGCGACCAAGGCGCTGGCCGCCGCCGGCCGCGCGCCCGCCGAGATCGACCTGATCATCGTGGCGACAACCACGCCCGACCTGACCTTTCCGGCCACCGCGGCTATCGTGCAGCGCAAGCTGGGCGCGCCGATCGGCATCGCCTTCGACGTCCAGGCGGTCTGCTCGGGCTTCGTCTATGCGCTCAGCGTCGCCGACGGCTTCGTGGCCAGGGGCATGAGCCGCTGCGCCCTGGTCATCGGCGCGGAGACCATGACGCGGCTGATGGACTGGACCGACCGCGGCACCTGCGTCCTGTTCGGCGACGGCGCCGGCGCGGTTGTGCTCGAGCCCGGTCCGGGCAAGGGCGACGCGACCGACCGCGGCCTGCTCGGCTTTGCCCTGCGCTGCGACGGGACCAAGCAGGACCTGCTCTATGTCGACGGCGGCCCGTCGACCACCGGCGAGGTCGGCCACCTGCGCATGCACGGCAAGGAGGTCTTTCGCCATGCGGTGGTGAATATCTCCGAGGCCGTGCGCGCCGCGGCGATCGACGCCGGCGTCGAGCTTTCCGCCGTCGACTGGTTCATTCCGCACCAGGCCAACCAGCGCATCCTGGCCGGCGTCGCCCACCGTCTAGGCATCGAGCACGAGCGGGTGATCTCCACCGTCGCCAACCACGCCAACACCTCGGCGGCCTCGATTCCGCTCGCCTGGGCGCAGGCGATCGACGACGGCCGCATCAAGCCGGGCCAGCTGCTTTTGGTCGAGGCCATGGGCGGCGGACTGACCTGGGGCGCCTGCGTCGTCAGATTCTGAAGCTCAAGCGACAAGCCGCGCTCGGAAGCCTTTGACTCGACGCGCACTTCACGGCATGCACGGAGCGGTAGCCGAACAGCATGCGGGGGCGCATCCGATGAAGGGCGAAACGCTGACGCGGGCGGACCTCTGCGAGGCGGTGCATGAAGAGGTGGGCCTGACCCGCCAGGACTGCGCCGGGCTTGTCGAGCGGACGCTCGATCTGATCGCCGAGGCGCTGCAGGACGGCAAGACCGTCAAGCTCTCCGGCTTCGGCGTCTTCCAGGTCCGCGCCAAACGCGCCCGCATGGGCCGCAATCCCAAGACCGGCGAACCCGCCGCCATCCAGCCGCGCCGCGTGATCGGCTTTCGCGCCTCCCAGGTGATGAAGGCTCGCGTCGACCGGGGCATGGACGACTAGGGAGGCGAGAGCGGCCGTTGGCCAAGGGACCCGAGGCGTTCCGCACCATCTCCGAAGCCGCCGAGGAGCTCGGCGCGCCGCAACACGTGCTGCGCTTCTGGGAAACGCGATTTTCCTTCATCCGCCCCATGAAGCGCGCCGGCGGGCGGCGCTTTTATCGGCCGCAGGACATCGTGGTGCTGCGCGGCGTCCAGCGCCTGCTGCACGATGAGGGCTACACCATCAAGGGCGTCCAGCGCCTGCACCGCGAAGAAGGCATCCGCCGCATCGTCGGCGCCGCCAGCGGCCCGGTTTCGGCCGAGCCGATGAGCGGCGGCGAGGACATCGCCTTCGCGCCGCCGTCCTCCGGCGATCAGCGCCAGGCTCTGCTCGACGCCCTGGGCGTGCTGGAAACGGCCAAGGCCGAACTCGATCGGCTGCTCGCGGCGAGATAGGCTGCTTGATCGACGCGGCCGATTGCGGCCTGGCTCGCGCCTCCCTATAAGGGCGCTCCCTTGGCGGGACGGAGCGTGGCGCAGCCTGGTAGCGCACTTGACTGGGGGTCAAGGGGTCGCAGGTTCGAATCCTGTCGCTCCGACCATCGCCTTGAGGGATTTCAGCGGCCGCGGTTCATCCAGGCGATCAGCGGGATGAGCGGCAGGCCCCAGGCCGTGCCGACGACGGCGTAATAGACCAGCCGCAGGAGCCACGGGGTCGGCAGCATCGCGCCGAGGCTGGCCGCGGCCCAGACATAGGCGGTCAGGAAGGCCAATATGCCCACCCCGCCGATCGCCTTGCGCGCTCTCGCCTTCATCGTGCGAAACGCATAAGGCTCCGCGGGCGCCGCCGCAACGGCGTGGACCGCAAGAGCGAAGGACGGCGTGGCAGGCGCATCAACACCCGATCGGTCGCAGGCCGTAGCGATCTGGCTCTTTGCGACCGCGGCGGTGGTCTTCGCCCTTGTGGTGGTCGGTGGCGCGACGCGGCTGACCGGCTCGGGCCTGTCGATCACCGAATGGAAGCCGATCATGGGCGTCATTCCGCCGCTCAGCGCCCACGGCTGGGCGGTCGCCTTCCAGAAGTACCAGGCGACGACCCAGTATCGGTTCGTCAATCGCGGCATGAGCCTCGGCGCATTTCAGTCGCTCTTTTGGTGGGAGTGGGCCCACCGCCTGATCGCGCGCCTGGTCGGGGTGGTCTTTTTCGGCCCTCTGCTCGCCTTTCTGGCGCTTCGCCGGATCCCGTCGCGGCTTATCCTGCGCTGCTTTGTGCTGCTGTTCCTGGGGGCCTTACAGGGCCTGGTCGGCTGGCTGATGGTGGAGACCGGTCTGGAGGGCCGTGTCAGCGTCGCCCCGGAAGCCTTGATGACCCATCTGGGCCTGGCCTTGCTGCTCTATGCCGCCCTGATCTGGACCGGGCTGGAGGCCGGGTTCGGGCCGTCGCGGCCGGCGGACCGCCCGCGCCAGTCGATCTGGCCGCTGGCGACCGCGATCCTGGCCGGGCTGGTCTATCTGCAATGCCTGCTGGGCGCGCTGGTGGCGGGAAACCAGGCCGGGCTGGTGGACAACGACTGGCCGCTGATGAACGGGCGCATCTTCCCGTCCGACTACTGGATCGACGGGATCGGACACAGCCTGCTGCGCAGCCAGGCGGCGGTGCAGTTCAACCACCGTATGATGGGCTACACGGTGGCGGTGTTCGCCCTGGCCCTCGCTGTCTCCGCCGCGCGGACCAGCCCCCCAATTCCGGGGAATGAGCGGATTAAAGTTGCAGGCCCGTTGCGCTTGCTGGTCTTCCTCGTCGCCGCGCTGGTGATCGCCCAGGCCTCGCTGGGGATCATGACCCTGATGGCCCACGCGCCTCTGGCCCTCAGCCAGATGCACCAGGCCCTGGCCGCGATCGTGCTCGGCGCGGCTGTCATCCTGGCCTGGCGGGGCCAGCGCGCCTGATGCGGTATCATGTTGCAGGTTGCGAAAATCCATTGCCGGATAAGGCGTTGCGCGTGGTTGTCGCACGCAATTTCGATTGACAGGCGGCGCCTCGCCCGGTAATCGCCCCGCCTTCGCGCTGCACCCGGACCTGTGACCACCATGAATACCAAGACCACCGTCGCGCTGAAGCCGGCGGACGTTGAGCAGAAATGGATCGTGATCGACGCCAAGGACGCCGTCGTCGGCCGCCTGGCGAGCTTCATCGCGCTTCGCCTGCGCGGCAAGCATCGCGCCGACTACACCCCGAACGTCGATTGCGGCGACAATGTCATCGTGGTCAACGCCCACGAGGTGAAGTTCACCGGCCGCAAGCTGGAGCAGAAGATCTATTATCGCCACACCGGCCACCCCGGCGGCGTCAAGCAGCGCAAGGCCGGCCAGGTGCTCGACGGCCGGTTCCCCGAGCGTGTCCTGGAAAAGGCGGTCGAACGCATGCTGCCCAAGGAAAGCCCGCTGGCGCGCGCCCAACTCACTCACCTGCGCCTCTATACGCGCCCCGATCACCCCCATGAGGCGCAGAACCCTGAAGTCATCGACTTCAAGGCTATGAACGCCAAGAACGCGCGGAGCCAATAGCATGGCCGAAGGTATGGAAGCCCTGCAGGCCCTGTCCTCGAACCCTGAAGCCGAGGCCGTCGCCCGGGTGCAGGTGATCGACGCCCAGGGCCGCGCCTACGCCACCGGCAAGCGCAAGAACGCCATCGCGCGCGTCTGGATCAAGCCCGGCAAGGGCCAGATCACCGTCAACGGCCGCGACCAGGAGGTCTATTTCGCCCGGCCGGTGCTGCGCATGATGATCGCCCAGCCGCTGCAGGTCGCCGACCGCCAGGGCCAGTTCGACGTCGTCGTCTCGGTCAAGGGCTCGGGCCTGTCCGGCCAGGCCGGCGCGGTGCGCCACGGCCTGTCCAAGGCCCTGACCTATTACGAGCCCGGCCTGCGCTCGGTCCTCAAGCCGCACGGTTTCCTGACCCGCGACAGCCGCGTGGTCGAACGCAAGAAGTACGGCAAGGCCAAGGCCCGCCGAAGCTTCCAGTTCTCGAAGCGCTAGGCGTCTCTTTTCGACGTCTTCGATCAAGCGCTTCGGGCGACCGGAGCGCTTTTTTCGTTTGGGTGTTAGGCGGCGACCATGACCTTCAAGGTCTTCATCGATGGCGAGGCGGGCACGACAGGCCTGCAGATCCACGCGCGGCTGAGCGGCCGGCGCGAGCTTGAGCTGGTCTCGATCGATCCGGCCCGGCGCAAGGAGGCCGGCGCGCGGGCCAAGCTGTTGAACGATGTCGACCTGGCCATCCTCTGCCTGCCGGACGAGGCGGCGCGCGAGGCCGTGGCCCTGATCGAAAACCCGCACGTCAAGGTGCTCGACCCCTCGAGCGCGCATCGGGTGTCGCCCGGCTGGGCCTTCGGCTTTCCCGAGATGGAGCCCGGCCAGCGCGCGGCGATCGTGGCCTCCAAGCGCGTGACCAATCCCGGCTGTTATTCCACCGGCGCGATCGCGCTCTTAAGGCCGCTGGTGCGGGACGGCCTGGTTCCCGCCAACTGGCCGGTCACCATCAACGCGGTCTCCGGCTATTCGGGCGGCGGGCGGGCGATGATCGCCGAGTTCGAGGACGAGACCGCGGCCAACCACACCAAGGTCGCCTACCGTATCTATGCGACCGGCCTCGAGCACAAGCACGTGCCGGAAATGCAGGCCCGCATCGGCCTGACCCACCGGCCGCTGTTCACCCCGGCGGTCGGCCGCTACGCCCAGGGCATGATCGTCGAGGTTCCCTTGCAACTC
The DNA here is from genome assembly GCA_965277425.1 of Caulobacteraceae bacterium. GTDB lineage: Bacteria > Pseudomonadota > Alphaproteobacteria > Caulobacterales > Caulobacteraceae > Poindextera. Next base: position 1,188,836 of record CBDICR010000007.1, on the reverse strand, counting down.
GCCGCTCTGCCGGGCCGCCCGACCCCCGGCGACCTCCAGGCCGCGCTGGCCGGCGCCTATGCCGGCGAGCGCTTCGTCGAGGTGGCGAGCCCGGCCGAGGCCCTTTCGATCAAGACGCTGGATCCCGAGGGCCTGAACGGGACCAATCGCATGCGCCTTCATGTCTTCGCCGCCGAGGCGCACGGCCAGGCCAGCCTGGTCGCGCTCCTGGACAATCTCGGCAAGGGCGCGGCCGGGGCGGCGGTGCAGAACCTGAACCTGATGCTGGGCCTGGCCGAGGACGCCGGGCTTTGATTTGCGGCCGCTCGATCCAATATCCCTGGTTCGAACGTATTTAAGGAGCAAACGTCGGACGTCCCATCGACGGACGCCCGCGTCTCCAGGAGCCTAAAGAGCCAACAATGACCCTTTCGCTGATCGCCCCCTCACGCCGCACGGCCCTTTTCAGTGGCGCGATGCTCGGCCTTTTCGCCGCCGTTCCGGGGGCCTTCGCCGCCGGCGATCCCGCCCAGGCCTATGCAAGCTCGCCCTTCCGCAAGCTCACCGACGCCGATTGGAAAAAGCACCTGCCGCCCGCCTCCTATGGCGTGCTGCGCCATGAGGACACCGAACAGCCCTTCACCAGCCCGCTGCTGAACGAGCATCGCAAGGGGGTTTTCGCCTGCCTCGGCTGCGGCTTGCCGCTGTTCAAATCCGACTGGAAATACGATTCCCACACCGGCTGGCCGAGCTATTGGACGGTGCTTCCCGGCGCGATCGCCAAGAAGGCGGACTTCAGGATCATCGAGGAGCGCACCGAGTACCACTGCGCGCAATGCCTGGGCCACCAGGGCCACCTCTTCAACGACGGCCCCAAACCGACCGGCCTGCGCTATTGCAACAACGGCGTCTCGCTAAAGTTCATCCCGGCCTAGAATTTCCGCTCATCCCCGCGAACGCGAGTCCAGGGTTTTCTGCAACGCAGGGAATAATGGCGAGGCCGGAATTTTCACCACAAAGTACACAAAGGTCACAAAGGTCACAAAGGATAGAGCTGACCTTTTTCTTTGTGTCCTTGGTGTTCTTTGTGGTGAAACTGCAGAGTTACTGCCCCGCATCGCCCTCAGGATAAAAAGCCTGGGTCCCCGCCTTCGCGGGGATGAGCGGTTGATAGGCTAAGCCCTGGCGATGCACCTTAGGACCGCACCTTCACGAAGCTTCCCGGCGTATCCTCGATCGGCTTCAGCGGGCCTTTGGACGGGTCGCGGGCCGGGACCATGGGGCCGGAGCGTTCGGCCAGCCAGGCGGCCCAGTTTTCCCACCAGGAGCCCGGATGCTCCTGCGCGCCCTCGATCCACTCGTCGACGGTGTCCGGCAGAGCGTCGTTGGTCCAGTGCTGGTACTTGTGCGCCACCGGCGCATTGATCACCCCGGCGATGTGGCCGGAGCCGGCCATCATGAAGCGCGTCTCGCCGCCGAACAGCCGCGCGCCCTTATAGACCGAGCGATAGGGCGCGATGTGGTCCTCCTTGCTCGACTGCACATAGACCGGGATCTTGATCTTGGAGAGGTCGAGCCGTTCGCCGCCGAGGCTGAGTTCGCCCTTGGCCAGCTTATTGTCGCGGTAGAATTCGCGTAGATAAAACAGGTGCAGAACCTTGGGCATGCGCGTCTGGTCGGCGTTCCAGAACAGGAGGTCGAAGGGCCTGGGCTCCTTGCCCATCAGGTAGTTGTTGACGAAGAAGGACCAGATCAGGTCGTTGGCGCGCAGGGCGTTGAAGGTATCGGCCATGGACTGGCCCGAAAGCACCCCGCCGGACTGATCCATCTTCTTTTCGACGTCGTTGATCCACTCGTCGTCGGTGAACAGCAAAAGATCGCCCGCCTCGCTGAAATCCTGCTGGGCGGCGAAGAAGGTGGCCGAGGCGATCGGCTCGATTCCCTTGGCCGCCATATGCGCCAGCGAGCAGGAGAGCAGGGTCCCGCCGATGCAATAGCCGACCGCGTTGACCTTGGAGACGTTCGCCTGGGCCAGGACCGCCTGGGTCCCGGCATAGATGCCCTCGGCCATGTAGTCGGTCATGGTCTTGGCGGCGAGGCGCTGGTCCGGGTTGACCCACGAGGCGACGAAGACGCTGAACCCCTGGGCCGTCAGCCAGCGGATCATCGAGTTCTCGGGCCGTAGATCGAGGATGTAATACTTGTTGATCCAGGGCGGGAAGATCAGCAGCGGGATCTCGTGGACCTGCTTGGTCGTGGGTTCGAACTGCAGGATCTGAATCAGTTCGTTCTGAAAGATCACCTTGCCCGGCGCGGTGGCGATGTTCTCGCCGACCTTGAACGGGGTGAAGTCGGTCTGGCTGATGGAAAGCTGGCCGCCGCCGCGTTCGAGATCGCCGGCGAAGTTCTCCATGCCCTTGAGCAGGCTCTGGCCGTTGGTGGCGATGACTTCGCGCAAGGCGGCGGGGTTGGAGATCAGGAAGTTGGACGGCGAAAAAGCGTCGGTCAGCATCTTCATGAAGAACTCGACCCGGCGCTTGGCGAGCGGATCGACCCCCTCGACCTCGGCGATCAGGCCGTTGAGCCAGTTGGAGGTCAGCAGGTAGGACTGTTTCATCACGTCGAAGACGGGATTGTCCGACCAGTCGGGATCGGCGAAGCGCTTGTCGCCCTTGCCAGGCTCGACCACCGCCTGCGGCGTCTCGCCGGCCATTCGCCGCGTGGTCGATTTCCACAGGTCCATGTAGCGGCTGAAGAGGTCGGCCTGGGCGCGCATCATCCGGTCGGGCTGGGCGGCCAGCCGGCCCATGACGTCGGTGAGGGCAGGGGCCACGTGGAACGGATCGGGGCTGAGCGCCGCCGGACGGTCGGCCTGGCGCAGCGCCGCCTCGGCGATGGCGCCCTGGGCGGTGAGGGCCGCGCGCGCCAGATTGATCGACAGGCTTTCCAGCGCCTCGCGCTGGGCGCCGGAGAGCGCGCCGAAGGAGGCCTCGGCGCCGGCGGGCGCTTGCGGCGCGGCGGGCGGCGGACCGGCCGCGGCGGCCTGTGGCTTGGGCTTGGCGGCCTTGGTGGATTTGGTTCGGGCGGACGGATCGGTCATGGTCACTCCTCCCTGGCCGGGCCGCTTCGCCCGCGCCGCGGTCTTTTGTTGGACGACATCATCGCATAAGACCCTAGCCGACTATAGGACGAGCCTTCAGGCCCTCAAGTGTATCTGAAACGCACGACAGAGACGATCAGACTGGCCGGCGTGCTGCTTGCGTTCATCGCGAGCGCGAGCCTGGGCGGTTGCAACACGCTCGCCAGGAACAATTATTTCCTTCCCGGCGGCATCGATCAGCAGTCGGCCGTGGCCGCTCAGGTGAGGGCGGCGCAGCGTTCGCCAGGCCCCTATCCGAAATTTTCACAGATTCCGCCCCTGCCAAAGGACGTGCGTCCCTTGAGCGCCTGGCGCGCCACGGTCGCCGGCGCTCTGGCCGAGAAGCACCAGGTGGACGCCGCCGCGGCCGCCTATCCCTACAGCCTGCACGACACGACGGCTTTCGCCGACGCCCAGCGCGCGCGAATTCCGCCCTCCGAATCCACGCCGCCGTCCAAGGACGCCTCGACGACGAGCGAGGCCTATGCCGCCAGCGTGCGGGCGCGAGCTAAAACGCCCCCGCCGCCGAACTAGGCGCGCGCGGGGGCGAACCCAACCGTCCTGAACCCTGGATCAGGCGCCGCGCGGCGTCTATTCATCTCATCAAATCCCCGATTCCAGGCCCCCTTAAGGAGGGCCACGCCATGACCCCCGACTTCCACCGCATCCGGCGCCTGCCGCCGTACATCTTCGAAGAGGTCAATCGTCTGAAGGCCCGCCTGCGCGCCCAGGGCATCGACATCATCGATTTCGGCATGGGCAACCCCGACATGCCAACGCCCAAGCACATCGTCGAAAAACTGATCGAGACGGTGAGGAATCCCAAGACTCACCGCTATTCCGTCTCCAAGGGCATTGTCGGCCTGCGGCGCGCCATGGCCGGCTATTACGACCGCCGTTTCGGCGTGAAGCTCGATCCGGAGACCGAGGTGGTGGCCACCCTGGGCTCCAAGGAGGGCTTCGCCAACCTGGCCCAGGCCCTGACCGCGCCCGGCGACGTCATCATCTGCCCGAACCCGGCCTATCCGATCCACGCCTATGGCTTCATCATGGCCGAGGGCGTCATCCGCCACGTGCCCGCCCTGACCCCCGAGGGCTATCTCTCCGGCATCAGCCGCGCGGTGACCAACTCCTCGCCGCCCCCCAGCGTGATGATCGTCTCCTATCCCTCCAACCCAACCGCCCAGTGGGTCGACCTGGATTTCTACAAGGAGGCGGTGGCGCTGGCCAAGAAGCACGACATGCTGATCTTGTCGGACATCGCCTATTCCGAGATCTATTTCGACAACAACCCGCCGCCGTCGATCCTGCAGGTGGAGGGGGCGCGCGACATCGCCGTGGAGGTCAATTCGCTGTCCAAGACCTACGCCATGGCCGGCTGGCGGGTGGGCATGGTGGTCGGCAACGCGCGTATGTGCGCGGCCTTGGCCAGGGTGAAGTCCTATCTCGACTACGGCGCCTTCACCCCGATCCAGGTGGCGGCCGCGGCCGCTTTGAACGGCCCACAGGACTGCGTCGACGAGATCCGGGCGACCTACAAGCGCCGGCGCGACGTGTTGGTCGATTCCATGAAGCGGGCCGGGTGGGACATCCCATCGCCGCCGGCCTCGATGTTCGCCTGGGCGCCCGTGCCCGAGGCCTTCCGCGAGGCGGGCTCGATGCTGTTCTCCAAGCTCTTGATCGAGGAGGCGGGCGTGGCCGTCGCGCCCGGCGTCGGCTTCGGCGAACACGGCGAGGGCTATGTCCGCATCGGCCTGGTCGAGAACGAGCACCGCATCCGCCAGGCGGCGCGCAACGTGAAGAAGTTCCTGGCCCAGTCCGGCCAGATGCTCAGCCGCGCCCGCGACGACGCTCCGGCGCAGGCTCGGTAGGTCCGGCCATGGCGAAAGACATCTTACGCATCGGGATCGCCGGTCTGGGCACGGTCGGCGGCGGCCTCTTGAACTTCCTCAGCGAGCGGCCGGATTTCGCGCCGGCGGGGGCGAGAGCCGCGATCACCGGCGTCAGCGCCCGCTCGCGCACGCGGGCGCGGTCGGCCGACATCTCCAACCTGCCCTGGTTCGACGATCCGGTCGCCCTGGCCCGCTCGCCGGACAACGACGTCTTCGTCGAGCTGATCGGCGGCGCCGAAGGCCCGGCCAGGGCCGCGGTCGAGGCGGCGCTGAGCTTAGGCAAGCCGGTGGTCACCGCCAACAAGGCCTTGATCGCCGTGCATGGCGCGGAACTGGCCGCGCTTGCCGAGGCCAAGGGCGTTCCGCTGCTGTTCGAGGCCGCCGTCATGGGCGGCACGCCGGCGGTGAAAATGCTGCGCGAGGCCATGGTCGGCGACGAGGTCGAGGCCGTGGCCGGCATATTGAACGGCACCTGCAACTATATCCTCACCGAGATGGAGGAGACCGGCCGATCCTTCGCCGCGGTGCTGGGCGAGGCGCAGGGCCTGGGCTATGCCGAGGCCGACCCGACCACCGATGTCGGCGGCTTCGACGCGGCGCACAAGATCACCATCCTGGCCGCCCTGGCCTTCGGTTGCGCGCCAAACTTCGCCGCCGCCCAGATCGAGGGGATCGATCAGGTCGAACTGCTCGACATCAACCTCGCCCGCGACCTCGGCTATCGCATCCGCCTGGTCGCCCAGGCGACGCGCTCGGACGCCGGGGTCACGGTGAGCGTGCATCCGGCGCTGGCGCCGCTCGGCCATCCCCTGGCGGAGACCAAGGGGCCGCTGAACGCGCTCTTCATCGAGGGCCGGCGCATCGGGCGCATCTTCATCCAGGGGCCGGGCGCGGGCGCCGGCCCGACCGCCGCCGCCGTCGCCGCCGACATCGCCGACCTGATGACCGGCGCCGTGCGGCCGGTCTTCCAGGCCCCGGCGGCCAGCCTGAAACCCTTGGCCGCGCTCGGCGCCGCCCAGGCGGTCGGCAAGGCCTATGTCCGGCTGATGGTCAGGGACGAGCCGGGCGTGATCGCGGCGGTGTCGGAGACCCTGGCGGAAGCCGGGGTTTCGATCGACAGCTTCCTGCAAAAGCCGGTTCATGATGCGGGCGGCGTTCCGATCGTGCTAACCACCCATGCAACGCCGGAATCGGCGCTTTTGGAGGCGATCCGGCGCATCGGCGCGCTGCCGTCGCTTCTGCAGGCGCCAAAGATGCTGCGCATCGCACGCGTCTGAAATGACTAGGGCAGGAGGGCCTTCATGAGCGCGACCGATCTCGACCGCAGCCTTGTGCTGGAGGCGGTGCGCGTGACCGAGGCCGCCGCTATCGCCGCCTGGAAGCTCGTCGGTCGCGGCGACGAGAAGGCGGCAGACCAGGCCGCCGTCGACGGCATGCGCACCGCGCTCAACACCCTGGAGATCGACGGCGAGATCGTCATCGGCGAGGGCGAGCGCGACGAGGCGCCCATGCTCTATATCGGCGAAAAGGTCGGCCGCGGCCGCGGGGCCAGGATCGACATCGCGCTCGATCCGCTGGAAGGCACGACGCTGACCGCCAAGGCCATGGCCAACGCCCTGGCGGTGATGGCCTGGGCGCCCAAGGGCACGCTGCTGAACGCCCCCGACACCTACATGGACAAGATCGCCTGTGGGCCCGGCTTCAAGGAGGGCGTCATCAATCTGGACGCCTCGCCGGCCGACAACGTCAAGGCCCTGGCCAAGGCCAAGGGCTGCAAGCCGGCCGACATCACCGTCTGCGTGCTCGACCGTCCGCGCCACTCAGAGATCATCAACCGCCTGCGCGAGTCGGGCGCCCGCATCTATCTGATCACCGACGGCGACGTCGCCGGGGTGATCAACACCGCCGAGCCGGCGACGGGCGTCGACCTCTATATCGGCCAGGGCGGCGCGCCCGAGGGGGTGCTGGCCTGCGCGGCGCTGAAATGCGTCGGCGGCCAGTTCCAGGGCCGACTGGTCTTCCGCAACGCCGACGAAAAGGCGCGGGCCGAGCGGCTGGGCGTCAAGGATTTCGACCGGCTCTACACCCTGAACGAGATCGTCCGCGCCGACGCCATCTTCGCCGCCACCGGCGTCACCAGCGGCGCCCTGCTCGAAGGCGTCCGCCAGGAGGCCGGCTTCATCCACACCCACTCCCTGGTCATGAACTCCGCCAGCCGCACCGTGCGCGAGGTGAGGATGAAGCGGCCGGTTTGAGGCACGCGCCCGGCGCCATAAGCCGTGCGCGGTACCTGCGGCGGGAGATGACGCGTCCTGAGCAGAAGCTGTGGACGCTACTGCGCAAGCGCGATCTCAACATTCGCCGCCAGACGCCGATAGGCCGCTACATCGTCGATTTCGTCAGTCACGCTGCGCGGCTGGTCATCGAACTCGATGGTCCGTCGCACGAAGAGCCGGACGCGAACCTGCGCGATGCGGAACGCACGCTCTGGCTCAACAGCCAGGGTTATCGGGTGCTCAGATTTCCCAACGCCGACGTGCTCGCTGACCCGTCCGGCATCGCCGATCAGATCGAGGCCGCCATCACAAACAAAGCCCTCCCCCTCGATGGGGGAGGGTTGGGTGGGGGTGTGGCCGCTGAGATGAATGAAGGGGCTCGTTCGGCGCCGAACCAGTCCTTTTCGGCCAATCCTGCGCGAACACCCCCAACCCCGGCCCTTCCCCCATTGAGGGGGAAGGGAGAAGATAGGTAATGCCTTCCGAATCAGCGCCCTTCCTGGGCGTCTCCAAATCCCTCAGCGGCCGCGCCTGGCGACAACGCCCGGCCGATGCCGACCTCGCCCGCCAGCATGGCCTGCGGCACGGTCTGAGCGAGCCGCTGGCGCGGGCGATGGCGTCGCGGGGGGTCTCGTCGGACTCGGGCGAGAGCTACCTGGCGCCGACGCTGAAGGCCCTCTTCCCCGATCCATCCAGCTTTATGGACATGGACCGCGCCGCCGAGATCCTGGTCGACGCGGTGGTGCGCGACCGGCGATGCGTGGTCTTCGCCGACTATGACGTCGACGGCGCCTCCAGCGCCGCCCAGCTGGTGCGCTGGTTCAGGGCCATGGGCCGCGAGCTTTGCCTCTATGTCCCCGACCGCCTGACCGAAGGCTATGGGCCAAGCCCGGCCGCTTTTCGCCGGCTGCGCCAGGAGGGGGCCGAGCTGGTGGTCACGGTCGACTGCGGCGCGGCGGCTTATGAAGCCATCGCCGCGGCGTGCGAGATCGGGCTGGAGGTGGTGGTCATCGACCATCACCTGATGCGCGAAAACCCGCCGCCGGCCGCCGCCGTGGTCAATCCGAACCGGCCGGGCTGCCTGTCCGGCCAGGGCGTGCTGGCCGCCGCCGGCGTCACCTTCGTGCTGCTGGCGGCGCTGAACCGCGAAGCGCGCCGCCGTTGCCTCTTCGCCGATCGTCCCGAACCGGATCTGCGCGCCTGGCTCGATCTGGCGGCCATGGGCGCGGTCTGCGATGTCACCGCGCTCACCGGCTTCAACCGCGCCCTGGTCGCCCAGGGCCTGAAGGTGATGTCCGGCTGGGCCAATCCGGGCCTGAAGGCGCTGATGGAGGTCGCCGGCGCGACCGGCCCCGCCACCACCTTCCATGTCGGCTTCGTGCTCGGCCCGCGCATCAACGCCGGCGGCCGGATCGGCCGTTCGGACCTCGGCGCGCGGCTGCTCTCCACCGACGACCCGGACGAGGCCCGCGCGCTGGCGACCGAACTCGACGGGCTGAACGCGGCGCGCAAGGACGTCGAGCGCGCCATCCTCGACGAGGCCATTGCGGCGGTCGAGCAGGGCTCCAACCTCGATCCCGACGCCCCCGTCCTGGTGGTCGCCGCCGAGGGCTGGCATCCGGGCGTCATCGGCATCGTCGCCAGCCGCCTGCGCGAGCGCTATCGCAAGCCGGCGGTGATCATCGGCCTCGACCCCGTCACCGGCATCGGCAAGGGCTCAGGCCGCTCGCAGACCGGGGTCAATCTCGGCCGGGCGGTGCAGGCGGCGTTCGAGGCCGGCCTGCTGATGAGCGGCGGCGGCCACGCCATGGCCGCGGGCCTGACCGTGCGCCGCGACGGCGTGCCGGAGCTGCGCGAATTCCTCTGCCGCGAACTGGCCGACGAGCGCGTCGCGGCGGCCACCGCCGACGCCATCGAGATCGACGCGGTGATCACGCCGCGCTCGGCGATCCGGCCGCTGCTGGAGGAGTTCGAGCGCATGCAGCCGTTCGGGCCCGGCAATCCCGAGCCGCTGTTCGCCCTGGCCGACGTGCGCATCGAGCAGCCCGTTCCCATGCGCGGCGATCATGTCCGCTGCCTTTTGACCGACGCCTCGGGCGCACGCCTGCGCGCCGTCGCCTGGCGGGCGGGACAAAGCGAGCTGGGCCGAAGGCTCGCCGCCGGCGGTCAGCTGCACGTGGCGGGGCGGCTGAAGCCGGACGATTGGAACGGCCGTAACGGCGTCCAGCTCGAAATCGAGGACGCCGCCGACCCGCGCATGAGCGCCTGACGCCGACAGGGCGCCAACGCCTTGCGGGCGCTGGACAAGGCGGATATATCGCCCTTCCCAAGCCGGCCTCATGGTCCCTTCGTCTATCGGTTAGGACACTAGATTTTCATTCTAGGAAGAGCGGTTCGACTCCGCTAGGGACTGCCAGGCGTCTAAATTATCCAATAAATACAGCGTACTTCGGACGGGCTAGACACCTCTCCGGCTCGGGTTAGGCGCATTCGCCCCCTTCAGTGCGTCCATGGCCAGCCTCGCGGGCCGCGGCTGCGCGACCGATCGGACGCGGCGTGGCGCCGCCGCCAAGCTCTCGTGGCCCATCATGGCCGCGCCCTGCCCTTGGGGAACCGCGATCGGCCTGGCGCGCCGCGGGCTCCGTGAAATGGCTTGCCGTGATCGGAATTCCGGTTCACATTATTGAGGACGCGCCGGCCTCGCGACGCTTGCGAGGGTTGCGGTGCGTCCAACACGTCGCCGGCCAGGTGGCCGCGACGTCAGAACCGGGGGGAGGGGATCCATGGCCATCGAAGGCCGCGCGACTCTTGTCAGCGCAAGGACGAAAATCACGCTCATGCTGGGGAGCGCGACCGCCGCGGCGCTCGCGACCGCGCTCTTGGCCGCGCCGGCGAGCGCGCAGCCGGCCGCCACCCCGCCGCCGCCGGCGGCCGACAACAATGTCGGCCTCAGCGACGTCATCGTCACGGCGCAGAAGCGGACCGAGAACGTCCAGAAGGTGCCGATGTCGATCACCGCGGTCGGCAAGGACTTTCTAAAGAAGACCGGGGTCGCCGACCTGACCGAGCTGGCCAGTTACGTGCCCAGCTTCAACATCAACACCGCCAACACCTCGCGGAACACCTCGGTGATGATCCGCGGCATCGGCTCGTCCGGCACCAATCCCGGCATCGAGCCGGACGTCGGCGTCTTCATCGACAACGTCTACCAGCCCCAGGCTGGGATGATCGCCGGCGATCTGCTGGACATCAATTCAATCGAGATTCTGCGCGGGCCGCAGGGCACGCTCTATGGCCGCAACACGCCGGTCGGCGCGGTCAACATCACCACCTCCAAACCGACCCATGACTTCCAGGCCGGCCTTCGCGCCGGGGTCGGCGACTATGACCTGCGCTATGTCAACGGCTATGTGAGCGGCGGCCTGACGCCGGATCTCGCCGCGCGGATCTCGTTCTGGGATCGCGATCGCGGCGGTTACGAGAAGGACCCGACCCTGGGCCGCGACGTCGACACCTATGACGGCTACGGCGTTCGCGCCCGGCTCCTGTACACGCCGAACGACGCCATCAGCGTCAACCTGATCGCCCACTATGACAAGATCCATCAGGACTGCTGCGTCGCCGAGCAGATCAACGCCAGCGGCCCGTACGGCATCGCCACGCCGGGGTTCCTCGCCGCCCAGGCGGCGATCGGCTATCCGTTCAAGAACTTCAACGACCACGACCACGTCGTCTATGGCGCGGACGAGGGCTCCGACAGCAGCCAGATGTACGGCGCCTCGGCCCAGATTGACTGGAGACTGGGCGAGCTGACCCTGACCTCGATCAGCGCCTATGACCACTGGAACGATTTAACCTCGGTCTCGTCGGCGGCCCTGCCGCAGATCGTATTCATCAGTCCCCAGAACAATGTCAGCGACACGCTGAGCGAAGAGCTGCGCATCGCCTCGCCCACCGGGCATTTCCTCGACTATCTGGCTGGCGTCTACCTCTATGCGCAGGATCTGAACTATGTCGAAAACGACATCATCGGGCCGGGCGCCGACCGCGTCTTTCCCGGTGCGGTCTGCGGCGGCGTCAACCCCTGCATGCTGAAGCCCGGCGATAGCGGCCTGACCCTGTTCTCGCAGCGCACGCGCAGCGCCGCGGTGTTCGGCAACGCCACCTTGCATCCGACCGCGCAGTGGAGCGTCACCGGCGGCCTGCGCTACAGCATCGACGACAAGGGCGACGTGATCAACGATCCCAACGCGCCGGGCGACAGCCGGGCGTTCAACTTCGCCCAGCCGCAGAATCTGATCGGAACCGTAAGCCACGACGAGTCCCAGCCGACCTGGTCGGTGGACACGCGCTACCAGTTCACGGACGACCTGATGGCCTATGCGACGGTCGCCACCGGCTACAAGTCGGGCGGATTCAACTCTCGCCGGGTGCCGCCCGGCACGCCGGTGGAGTTCAACGCCGAGACCTCGATCAACTACGAGGGCGGCGTGAAGAGCGAGTTCTTCGACCACCGCGTGGTGCTGAACGCCGATGTCTTTCTATTGGACCTGGACGGCTTTCAGGACTCGCTGCTGAACCCCGTGACGGGGACGGGCTTCATCGTCGGCAACGCCGGCAATCGCGAGGTCAAGGGTGTGGAGGCCAGCTTTGACTCCCATCCGATCCGCGCGCTGACGCTTTCCGCCAACCTCGCCTATCTGGACTCGCGCTTCACGCGCTACACCGACGCCCAGTGCGCGGTGAACCTTACGCCAAACGGCAGCAAGCCCGGCACCTGCGATTACACGGGCAGGACGCCGGCCCTGTCGCCGAAATGGAAGACCAGCGTCTCGGCGCAGTGGACCCAGCCGCTGGGCATCGCCGACCTCGACTGGTTCGTGCGCGGCGAGGCCAACTACAACGGGACCATGAACCTGTCGCCGACCCTGGATATCGACACCATCCAGAAGGCCTACACCCTGGTGAACCTGCGCGCCGGCATCCAGTCGTCGCGCTGGGAGATCGCGGCCTGGGTGAAGAATCTGACCGACGTCTCCTATTTCACCGTGGCCGCGAGCCAGCCGGTCGGCGCCTTCGTCAGCGGCGGCGGCACGGCCGCGGCGCGCGGATTCGTCGGCTGGTACGGCCCGCCGCGCACCTACGGCCTGGAACTGACCGCTCGCTTCTAGGGGGGCGATTCAGACGCTTTGGCGCCCGCGCGGGAGTCGTTGCGGCCCCGCGCGAGGGGTTTTGGCCTGCGCGATCGCTTCAATCAGGAAGAATCGACCCAAGGCTGACGCCGAGAAGGCAATCCGCATTGGGTGGGTTTCGCCCTCGTTTCGAGCCTAAGGGGAAACGGGCCTGATCATGATGAGGCAAGGATTTTCGGGTCCCCATATCTCCGTCAACTCCTCCAGGCCCTGGAAGCCGACCCCCTCGTAGAATGCTCGCGTGCGCTCATAGGGCTCATAAGGCAGGGATGGCCCGCGCGTCTTGACGGTCAGATAGGTTCGGCCGAGTGAGCGGGTCTCAGCGAGCGCCTGGGCCACAAGCGCCGCGCCCACGCCGCGCCGGCGCCTATGCGGCCGCACGGCCACGAGGTGGATGTCGACCGCTGAATATCCAGTGTCGACGAGGGTCATGACGCCCAGAAGGTCCCCATCCTCGGCGACCCAGGTTGGCTCTCGCTCGGCGAACTCGGCGTATTCGGCATTTGAGGCCGGTATCCCGAACCACTCGGGCAACTCGGCCAGGATCGATGCGCAGTCAGCGCCGGCAGGGCGACGCACAATCTTCAAAGTCATTGATGTCTCGACAGTCTAGCAAGGGCCGAAAACGGCCGTTCGCGCGCAAAGCGCGCGGCGAAGGTGAGGATGAGATGCCTTCCTGTCACGCTCACGAATAACGGTCATTGCGAGGTCTCGCAAGAGACCGGCAAGCCGGCGGCGGCGATGATTTTGTCGGGATCGGCGGTCCAGACGAAGGGCGCCCGACTCTCTCAAACACTCCGTGTGAGCCCGCCGTCGATCCGTAGATTCTGACCTGTGATGTAGCTGCTGGCGTCCGAAAGCAGGAAGGCGACGAACTCGGCGACCTCGCCGTAGCGCCCCGCTCGCCGCGACGGAACCCGCCGGGCGATCTCTGTTTCAGCCAAGCGGCTGGCGTCGGGCAAGATGATGCCCGGCAGGACGGCGTTCATGCGGATGCCGCCTTCGGCGTAGCGATCAGCGTAGAGCTTGGTCCAGGCGCCGAGCGCGGCGCGGTAGGTCGAGCCGATCGGGAACTGCTGTTCGGGTTCGTACGCATCCGCAGCGGAGATATTGACGATGGAGCCACGGCCTTGGCTCAGCATGATCGGCGTCACCAATCGCGCCATCCGCACGACGTTCAGGAGGATAAGGTCCAGATCGGCGCGCCAGTCTTCATCCGTAAGGTCGAGCAGGCCGGCTCTCTTAGGATCCCCCGTATTGTTGACGACTCCGTCCACGCGCCCAAACTGCTTCATGGTTGTGGAGACGAGGCGCTCCAGGTCGCTCGGTTCAGTCACCGACCCTTGCAGACCCACGCCGCCAAGTTCGTCCGCAAGTCTGGTCGCATCCGCGCTGCGGGAGAGAAGGACGACGCGCCACCCGGACGCAGCGAGCCGCCGCGCGCAGGCGGCGCCGATCCCGCGCCCGGATGCGGTGACGATGGCGACCCTGTTCTCGCGTTGCGGCGTTGCGGACATGCTGGATGCCTATGCGATCTCAGCCCTGTGGCGCCCGGGTCGTCAGGCCCGCCATGACTGCACTTGGCGCACCAAGGCCTCGACGTTTTCCGGGGGTGTGGTCTTCAGGATCCCGTGGCCGAGGTTGAAGATGAACGGTCCCTGGCCCAGGGCGGCCAGGATGCGGTTCGCTTCGGCGTACATGGCCGCACCCCCCGCCACCAGCAACTGGTTGTCCAGGTTGCCCTGCACGCATCGCCCCAAGCCGGCCTGAACCGTGTTGGCGGCCCAGGCGAGCGGGACGGTGCTGTCCAGCCCGATCCCGTCGGCTTCGACGGCCTCGGCATAGCCATCGTACTGCAGGCCGGCGCCGCGCGGAAAGGCGATGATCGGCGTGGCCGGGTATTTGGCGTGAAGGGCTTTGACGATGGCGGCGACCGGCCGCACGCACCAGAGGTCGAAGAAGGGATCGGGGAGAATGCCCGCCCAGCTTTCGAACAGCTGGATGGCTTCGGCGCCGGCCTCGATCTGCCTTTCCAGGAACTGGGTGATGGCCTCGGTCAAGAGGTCGATCAGCGGCTGAAACCCGGCCGGATCGCTCAAGGCCCATTGCTTGATCGCGGCATGGTCCGGACCGCCGCCTCGGCCCTCGACCATGTAGGTCGCCACGGTCCAGGGCGCGCCGGCATAGCCGATCAGGGCGACGTCCGGCGGGAGGGCGACGGTCAGGCGGCGCACCGTCTCATAGATCGGCGCCAGTTTGTCATGCAGCCCAACGAGGCTGAGGCGCGCCATGTCCGCCGCCGACCGGATCGGCGGCGACAGGACCGGACCCTCGCCGTCCTTGTATTCGAGCCTCTGGCCCAGGGCCGCGGCGATCTGCGGCAGGTCGGCGAACAGGATCGCCGCATCGAGCCCAAACCGCCGGATCGGCTGCAGCGTCACCTCCACGGCATGGTCGGGCGAATTGCACATCGCCAACATGCCGCCGGCGTCGGCGCGCGTCACATGATACTCGGGCAGGTAGCGTCCGGCCTGTCGCATCAGCCAGATCGGCGTTCGCTCCGTGCGCTCGCCGGCAAGCGCGCGCAGAAGCAACTTTTTCGGTTCGGACTCCACCGTCGACGCGCTCCCAGGCTAGCTTGCGGCGCCGGCATATCATCAGCCGGCGCCGGCGCCACCTCGGAAGCACGCCTGCAGATTGCTGCTCAGGGTCGAAAACGGCCGTGGCGTCTCGGCCAAGGGCGGACCTTGGCCGCGCTTATGAGCACAGGCCTTGGCCGGTCAGCCCGCCGCAAGCCCGTTCAGCGGCTCAAGGCAACCGGTTTCGGCGAGCAGCGGTTCGATCCGTTCGCGCGCCTGGCCCGGCAGACCGCGCCAGGCGGCGCGCAGGGCCTCGAGGCAGCGGACCTGGTATTTGAACACCCCCTGTTCGTAGGTCATGCCCTCGGCCGTGAAGCTGAAGGTCTCGGCCCCGCGCGCCAGAGCCTCGGCGTTGGCGGACAGGAAGGGGAAGTAGACGTCGCCGGCGAGGCGCAGCAGCTGGTCCACCGCGCGGGGCAGGGGGCTCGCGCCGCGCCAGGCGCCCTCGACCCCCGAGGCGTCGTCGATCTGCATCAGCCAGCGGGTGGTGAAGGGCGCGGTGGCGCGCAGCAGGTCGTTGGGGGTCGGATCGACGATCAACTGCGACAACTGGCCGAACCAGCCGAACTCCGCCAGGGAGGGGCGAGAGCCGAACAGATAGGGCTGTTCCGTCACCTGCGCCTCCAGGATGCCCAAGAGGCGCGCGCAGGTGGTCTCGATGATCGCCTGGTTGGCCGCCGTGCAGCCGACTAGGGCCATGCGGCCAACCTGCCGGTCGCGGAAGGCGCCCGCATAGGCTTCGATCTTCGCGCGGCCTTCTCCCGCGAAGCGGTCGAAGGCCAGCCACTGGCTCATCTGCGTCTGGTCCCGCTCGCGGAACCAGCGGTAGTGGAACATGAACTTGGTCCCCCACTCGTCGGCCATGTCCTCCAAGAGCGCGGCCAGGAAGGCGTCGGCAGGGTCGTCTGGGATGATCGACCGCTGGCCTGGATGGCGACGCTCAAGATCGTGGATCAGCGGCGTCGAATCGTTGTGGTAGGA
This sequence comes from Caulobacteraceae bacterium, assembly GCA_965277425.1. GTDB lineage: Bacteria > Pseudomonadota > Alphaproteobacteria > Caulobacterales > Caulobacteraceae > Poindextera. The sequence continues at coordinate 1,172,738 of CBDICR010000007.1, read as the reverse complement.
CCCGTCGGGGTACTGGAGCACCGGGATCACCGGCGCCTTGACCATGGCCCGCTCAGTGTCGTGGCCCTCCTGAAGCTGGATCCAGACGTGGGGCAGGCGCCGGTAGCGCATCACGGCCCGGATCTTCATCGAATAGGGCGACCCTAAGGATCCCAGGATCCGATAGGCGGCTTGTTCGGTCACGTCGGTCGTCCTCCCAGATCGCGGCCCGCCTCTGGCGGACGGGGCGCGGCAAAAGTTTAGAGCGGTTTGCGGGCGGAAAACCGCTTCGCACTTTTCCGGAGGCCCGCTCTTAGCCGGGCGGCCCGCTGGTGCGGGCGCGCGCGGCCTTGATGTCGAAACGCTCGCGGCCGAGCTTGGCGAGTTCGGTCTCGTCGGGCTCGATCCTCAGCGCCCGCATCAGGATGCGCGTCAGCGCCTTGCGTCCTTCGATGTCGTCGAATTCGAACGGGCCCGGGCCGTGCAGCATCATGCTGATGTGCATGCCGTTGACCGCCCGCACGGCCAGGCTGGTGTCGGTCAGGAAGTCGGCGTCGACGGTGTGGCCCCTGGCGGTCAACAGGTCCCGGATCCGCTCGGCTTGCAGGGTCTCCAGGTCGCGCATCTTCAGCCAGACGTCGCGGCCCTTCAGGCTGATCTCGAACAGGGCGCGGTAATAGCCCTTGATCCGGAACATGCCGTCGCCGGTGTTGTCGATGAAGTGAAACAGGATCTGGGTGAGGCTGCGGGTCTGGCTCAACGGGCTGTCGAAGAAGCGCTCGATATTGGCCCTGGACCGCTCGTCCATGTCGGCCTGGAGGGCGAAGAACAGCGCCTCCTTGTCCTTGAACCGCCGATAGAAGCTGCCGACCGAGCAGTTGGCCTGCTTGACGATCTGGGCGACGTGAGAGTCCCAATAGCCGTGCTCGGCGAAGACCTGCTCGCCGGCCTTCAGCAGCCGATCGCGCTGTTCTCGACTGCGAACCTGGTGGGTCGGCCGAATCCATTCGTCTTCTGCGTTCGTGGGGTGTTCGACCATGTCGGTGCGGCCTTGGCGGATGGAGTGCGCGTGATCGGACTATGCAACCTGTCCGTTCCATCGCTCTAACGCATTCCGCCTCCCCTGATCATCGGGCTCGCTTTGCCCGTCTCGCGGCGTCCAACCGCCTGACGCGCCATAATGTGAACCGAAACTCCGGTTCTAAGCAAGTGCAATTTCGGACTCCACGCTGTCAAGTCCGCGATCACATCCCAGACGCGCAACCCTCGCGGCGATCGGGCGGATCGGCGGCGACGGCGGTTGACAGGGCCGGGGCGTCATCAGAAGATAAACCGGAATTCTTATTCCACTTTTGGCGTCGGGGGCGTTTCGTGGCGGAGGATCTGATCTTATCCGGACGGCCCAGCGCCGCCGAGGTCCGTTCCGGCGCGGGGCGAGGCCGCGCCTATGCGGGCTACGTGCTCGGCGTGCTCACCGTGGTCTATGTGTTCAACTTCATCGATCGCCAGATCCTGTCGATCCTGATGGAGCCCATCCGCCTGGATCTGCGCCTGAACGACAGCGAACTGGGCCTGTTGTCCGGCCTGAGCTTCGCCTTGTTCTACGCCAGCTTCGGCCTGCCGATCGCGCGGCTGGCCGACAAGGCCTCGCGACGCAACATCATCGTCGCCTGCCTGGCGGCCTGGAGCGTGATGACCGCGGTCTGCGGCTTGGCCCAGTCCTTCGTCCAACTGCTGCTGGCGCGGATCGGCGTCTCCATCGGCGAGGCGGGGGCCAGTCCCTCGTCCCACTCGATGATCGCCGACCTTTTTCCGCATGGGCGGCGCAGCACGGCCCTGGCCATCTACGCCACCGGCATCCCGATCGGAACCCTGATCGGCCTGGCGGTCGGCGGCTGGATCAACCAGACGTTCAACTGGCGCATCGCCTTCATGGTGGTGGGCCTGCCGGGCCTGGCCGCCGCGGCGATCGTCGCGCTGACCATCCGCGAGCCGGCCCCGGGGCCGGCTCGACGGCGCGGTCGCGCCGCCGGCCCAGCCGGGCGCGCTGCGCGACCTGTGGGCCATCAAATCCTATCGTCGCCTGACCATCGCCGCCTCGCTGCACGCCTTCACCGCCTATGCGGCGCTGCAGTGGAACCCCGCCTTCCTGATCCGCATCCATGGCATGAAGACCGGCCAGGTCGGCCTTCTGCTCGGCCTGATCGTCGGCGTCACCGGTACGGCCGGAACCCTGGGCGGCGGCTATCTCGCCGACCTTTTCGGCCGGCGCGACGCGCGCTGGTACGCCTGGCTGCCGGCGCTGATCATCGGCTGCGGCATCCCCTTCTACCTCGCCGCCTATCTGGCCGGTGGCGCCTCGGCGGCGCTGCTTTTGCTGATCATCCCGGCGCTCAGCGGCAACTGTTTCACCGGGCCGGTGTTCGGGGCGGTCCAGTCGCTCGCGCCGCTGCGCATGCGGGCCCTGGCGGCGGCGGTTCTGCTGTTCGTGATCTCGGTGGTGGGCCTGGGCCTGGGGCCCTTGACCGTCGGGGTGGTCAGCGATCTTTTGAAATCGGTCTGCGGTCGCGACTCGCTGCGCTGGGCCATGTGCTCGGCCGCCCTGGCCGAGGTCGCCGCCATCGCCGTCTTCCTGCAAGCCGCCGTCAGCCTGCGCGGCGACCTCAGCCTGGCCAACGCCCGAGAGGCGACGCCATGACGGCGCGATGCTAGGCGATCGGCCAAGCTCGATATCAAATCAAAAAAAGGGAGACCAGGATGGGTAAGGACAAGGGCGGCTTCGGCGCCGGCGGCGCAGGTCGCGGAAAAACGCGCCCGGCGCGACGCCGGCTGGCGCGCCTGGGCTTGCCGGCCCTCGGCGCCCTGGCCGCTGTCGCCTCGGTGTTCGCGCTGACGACGCCCGCTCGGGCGATCCCCAGCGTCTATCCCACCGGCGTGACCCGCTATGACCCGGCGCGCGCCTATAATGGCTACATCCTGCTCGGCGAGGCCGCCGCCGGCGGCGACGCCAAGGCCCGCCTGATCGACATGGACGGCCACGAGGTCCACGCCTGGAACCGAGCCGGCTTTCCGACCAAGATGATCGATCCCAGCCAGATCGACGGCCAGAAGGGCGTGATCGGCGTCCAGATCTCGTCGATGAAGAGCAACGGGATCAGCATCATTCCCGGCCTGCCCGACGTCTACCAGAACAAGGAGATCGGGCTGATCGACTGGAACAGCGCGGTGCTGTGGCAGGGCGGCGCCAGCGCCCCCAGCGGCGGCCTTCGCCAGCACCATGACTGGGCGCGATTGCCGAACGGAAACGTGCTGGCGCTGGGCAGCTGGCCGCACGCTATCCCCGGTTTCACCAACCCGCTGATGTACGACGATGTCATCTATGAGCTCGACCACAAGGGCGCCATCGTCTGGACATGGGTGGCCTCCGAACACCTCGACGACCTGGGCTTCAGCCCCGAGGCCCTGGCCATGATCCGGGGCACGAAGTCGCTGGACTATTTTCATGTCAACGACATGGAGCTGGTCGGGCCGAACCACTGGTTCGACGCCGGCGACACGCGGTTCGCGCCGGACAACATCATCATCAGCTCGCGCAACGCCAACTTCACCGCGATCATCGACCACAAGACCGGCAAGATCGTCTGGCAAATCGGGCCGACCTATCCCGGCCGCAACCTCTTGACGCACCAGGATGTGGTTCCGGGGCCGATCAACCAGATCAGCGGCCAGCACGACCCGAACATGATCGCCGAAGGCCTGCTGGGCGCCGGCGACATCCTGATCTTCGACAACCAGGGCGAGGCCGGCTACCCGGCGGCGGAGCTGGACCCGCTCGGCGGCACGCGGGTGCTGGAGATCAATCCGGCGACCAAACAGATCGTCTGGGAATACAGCGGACGCAGCTCGCAGCAACCGGACTGGGGCTTCTACAGCCCGATCGTCGGCGGCGCGCAGCGGCTGCCGAACGGCAATACCCTGATCGACGAAGGCACCAACGGCCGGCTGTTCCAGGTCACCCCGACCGGCGACATCGTCTGGGAATATGTCTCGCCCTATATGGCGGCGGTGCCGGCCGCGCCGTTGCCCGGAAGGCCGGGCATCCGGGGCAACCTGACCTATCGCGCGATGATGGTTCCTTACGGCTGGGTTCCGGACGGAACGCCGCATTCGGAAATTCCGGTGACGACGCCCGATCTGGCCACCTTCCGCGTTCCAGGCGCCGCGCAATAGAGGCAGGGCGAAAGGCGGGTCCGGGACGAGCGGCGGCAAGCTCGTCGAGCCCTTGTGTCCGGAACCAAACCGGACCACCGTCAGTTCAGGCTGCATCGGCTTGCGATATATTTCCGGGCGTTTCGCGTCGGCTGGGCAGCCGCAATTGGGCGGGGAGGGGCGATGGGCCAGGCTCTTGGCTCGGTGGGGCTGATCGATCCGCATACGCCCTATTGCGGCGCGGCGCCGTCTCCGGCCGATCTCTTCCACCGTTGGAACCTGGATCCGGCGCTCCTGGCCGTCCTGGCGGTGGCGTTTGGCGCCTATGTGCTGGCCAGCGCGCGTCAGGGCGGCGGTCGCGACCTCCTCGGTTGGCGACAGCTTTGCTTCTACGGCGGCTGGCTGATCGGGACGCTGGCTCTGGTCTCGCCGCTGTGTCCGCTGTCTGTGTCGCTGTTCTCGGCGAGAGTGTCCGAACACATGATCCTGGCGACGCTCGCCGCGCCGCTGATCGCCCTCGGCCAGCCGGGCGTGAAACTGGCCGGCCTCCTGCGCCGGACAGAGCCTGGGCGGGCGTCAAGGCCGCGGACGCTGCTCGCCGCCGGCGCGTTCACCCTGGCCCTGTGGTTCTGGCACGCGCCGATCCCGTACACGGCCACCTTCGAGAGCGATTTCGCCTATTGGGTGATGCAGGCGAGCCTGTTCGGGTCGGCGCTGTGGCTCTGGTCGGCGCTGCTGGACGGCTCCAATGACAACCTCGCCGAGTTTGTCGGCGCGACGGTCCTGATCACCGGCCAGATGGGCCTGCTCGGCGCCGTCATCACCTTCGCCGGTCACCCGCTCTATCCGCCACATATGCTGACCACCGCGGCCTGGGGCCTGACGCCGCTGGAAGACCAGCAGCTTGGCGGGGTGGTGATGTGGATTCCGGCCGGGGCGATCTTCACCGGCGCGCTGGTCTTCGCTTTTGTTCAGGTCATGCGGCGCGCCGAGATGCGCAACGCCGCGCGTTTTGCCGCGCAGCGAGGCTGATTTGGCAAGGTCGACATCTGGGCGCGGGCGGGCGGCGGGCTTGGGTTCGAGAGACGGCGCCTGAGCCATGGCCGGCTCGCCGCCCCCGCCAACGATCTCGTCCGCGAGCGCCGCGTTCAGCCCGGCCTCGCCCATGGGCTATCTGCAGACCTATGGGCCGCGCGCCAACCCGGCGACGGCGCTGACCTGGGGCCTGATGGACATTTCCATCGCGGTCGTGGTCATCGTCACCGCCCTGGTGGTCATCGGCGTCCTGGTCAGGCGGGTGAGGGCGCTGGCCTCGACCGCGCCGGCGGCGCAGTCGGGAAGCAGCGGTCTGGCCTGGATCTATATCGGCATGGCCTTGACGCTCGCGACCCTGTTCGTCTCGCTGATCTGGACGGTGCGGGTGCTGGCCGAGATCAACTCGCCCGCCGGCAAGCCGGCGCTGACGCTCGAAGTCACCGGCCATGAATGGTGGTGGGAGGTCCGCTACCTGTCGGATCGCGCCGACCAGAGCTTCGTCACCGCCAACGAGATTCACGTCCCGGTCGGCCAGCCCATTCTGATCAGGCTCAAAAGCGCCGATGTGGTCCACTCGTTCTGGGCGCCGGCCCTGACGGGAAAGACCGAGACCATTCCGGGCCGGACCAATCTGACCTGGCTGCAGGCGGATCGGGCCGGGGTCTATCGCGGTCAGTGCACCGAATATTGCGGTGTGGAGCATGCTCACATGGCCCTCTTCATCGTCGCGCAGCCGCAAGGCGCCTTCGAGGCCTGGCGACAGGGCCAGCTCGCCGCCGCGTCCGCGCCGACGGCGCCCGAGGCGACCGATGGCGCTGTGGTGTTCGAGGCGCATTGCGCGTCCTGCCATACCGTGCGCGGCGCGCCCGCTCACGGGCTTCGCGGTCCCGACCTCACCCACATCATGAGCCGCCGGACGATCGCCTCGGGCCTGCTGCCGAATGACGTCGCGGCCTTGTCGGGATGGATCTCCAATCCGCAGGCCCTGAAGCCGGGTTCGAAGATGCCGGCGACCAATCTTTCCGGGCCTCAACTGGCCGCGGTCACCGCCTACCTCCAGACCTTGAAGTGAGAGGACCGCCCGTGGCCGCCGTCGACGAGGTCCGAAGCCCCGAAACCGCCCGCGTCAGCGACAGCTTCCCCGGACCGCGCCTGCAAAAAATCTGGGAGACCGAGCCAGGGTTGAAGGGCTGGGTTTCCACGGTCGATCACAAGGAGATCGGCCTTCGCTACATCGTGACGGCCTTCGCCTTTCTCATCCTGGGCGGGGTCGAGGCCCTGGTCATGCGGGTTCAGCTGGCCAGGCCCGACCAGCAGCTGCTGACGCCGGAGCAGTACGATCAGCTGTTCACCATGCACGGGGTCAGCATGATCTTCCTCTATGCGGGGCCGGTGCTGACCGGGTTCAGCAACTATCTGTGGCCGCTCCTGCTCGGCTCGCGAGACATGGCTTTCCCGCGGCTGAACGCGCTGTCCTACTGGATCTATCTGGTCGCGGGGGTCTTCATCTATGCCGGCTTCGTAGTCGGGGCCGGGCCGAACGCCGGTTGGTTCAACTACGTTCCCTATGCCGCAAAGGCCTATAATCCCGGCGTCAATATCGACATCTACGCGCTCGGCCTGATCCTTCTGGGGATTTCGACGACCGTCGGCGCGGCGAACTTCGTCGTCACCTTCCTGCGCCTTCGCGCGCCCGGCATGTCGATCAACCGCGTGCCGATCCTGATCTGGGGCACGCTCACCGCCTCGGTCGCCAACCTGCTGGCGGTGCCGGCCGTCAGCCTGGCCTTCTTCCTGCTCTGGATGGATCGCCAGTTCGGGACCCACTTCTTCGACGCCGGCCAGGGCCAGCCGCTGCTCTGGCAGCACCTGTTCTGGATGTTCGGCCACCCCTGGGTCTACGCCATCGTGCTGCCGGCCATGGGCATGGTCTCCGACGGCCTGCCCACCTTCTGCCGCCGCCCGCTCGTCGGCTACACCGCCGTGGCGCTGTCGACCGTCGCCACCATGGCGCTCGGCTTCGGGGTCTGGGTGCACCACATGTTCGCCACCGGCCTGCCCAGCCTGGCGCTCGGCTTCTTCAGCGGCGCGTCGATCATCATCACCGTCCCGAGCGCCGTGGCCGTCTTCGCCTGGACGGCGACGATCTGGACCGGTCGGCTGGTGATCAACACCGCCTCGCTGTTCTTCTCGAGTATGATCGTGCTGTTCGTGATCGGCGGCGTCTCCGGCTTCATGACCGGCTCGGTGCCCGTCGATTGGCAGCTGACCGACACCTATTTCGTCGTCGCGCACATCCACTATGTCCTGATCGGCATCAACGTCTTTCCGGTCGTCGGCGGGCTTTACTACTGGTTTCCGAAGTTCACCGGGCGGCTGCTGAACGAGCGGCTCGGCTACTGGAATTTCTGGACGATGTTCGTCGGGTTCAACCTCTGTTTTTTCCCGATGCATATCCTCGGCCTGCAGGGCATGCCGCGGCGGGTCTATACCTATCCGGCCGGGATGGGATGGGGCGCCAACAACCTCATCATATCGATCGGCGCCTTCCTGTTCGCGGTCGGCGTGCTGCTGCTGCTGATCAATCTCGCCATCAGCGTCAGGCGCGGCCGGCCGGCCGGGGCCAACCCGTGGGACGCGCCGACCCTGGAATGGTCGGTGTCGTCCCCGCCGCCGCCCTATAATTTCGCGGTCATCCCCTCGGTCGCCAGCCGCCATCCGCTTTGGGAGGCGCAACTGAACGAGACACCGGAGCGGTCGCGCCTTCGCGACGGCCTGCTGCTCGATCATGGCCGGGAGACCGTGGGCACCACGCCGCTGGACGGTCAGCCGGAACTGATCCTCGAGATGCCGGGCGACACCATCGCCCCGGTCTGCCTGGCGCTGGGCATGGGCCTCTTATTCGCCGCCGGGCTCGGCCATCTCTGGTGGCTTGCGGCCTTGGCGGCGGCGGCCTGCGCCCTTGCGCTGGTGGTCTGGTTCTGGCCGCGCCGCGCCGACCCTGCCACGGCGGAGCCGGCCGATGGTTAGCGCGGTTCAGGCCGAGGCGCCGCTGCCGGTCGGCGCGGCTGGCCGCAACAGCGTCGGTTGGTGGGGCGTGCTCTGCCTGATCGCCACGGAGAGCTCGCTCTTCGCCTATCTGCTGTTCAGCTACTATTACATGGCGGTCCAGCGGGGGGTGTCGTGGCTGCCCGAGGCTCACCCGTCGCTGACCCTCGCCGGCCCCGATACGGTCATTTTGCTGGCCAGCAGCGTCGCGGTCTGGTGGGGCGAGGAGGGGGTCAAGCATGCCCGCCGGCGCCAGCACCTGACCGGCCTTGCGGTGGGCATCCTGCTCGGCGTCGCCTTTCTGGCGGTCCAGGCCTTCGAGTGGAAGACCAAGACCTTCGGCCTGGCCAGCGGCTCCTACGGCTCGCTCTATTTCACCATCACCGGGTTCCACATGGTTCACGTGGTGGTCGGCGTGCTGATGCTGAGCGTGGTGCTGATCTGGTCGCTGATGGGCTATTTCAACCCTCGCCATCACGCCCGGGTGTCGGTCGCGGCGATCTACTGGCACTTTGTCGACGCGGTCTGGCTCTGCGTCTTCTTCACCTTCTACCTCAGCCCCTATCTGATGTGGTGACGCCGTGAGCCCGCACGCGAGCCATCCTTCCGATCGTCTCTCGCCGCGAGGCGGCGGCGACCTGATCCTTTTGTTGTCAGCGCTCGCGGCGGGGCCGGCGGCCTGGGCGGTCCAGCTGGTGGCGGGCTATGGCCTGTCCAGCCTGGCCTGTTTTCCGCATGACGCGCCCGCCGTCCAGTCGCCGCCGCCCGGCTGGGGCGCGGAGCACGCCATCCTGCTGTCGCTCAACATCGTCTGTCTGCTGGTCGCGCTTGCGGGGCTGGCTGTCTCTTTCGCCTATTGGCGCGCCAGGTCCCCGGAAAAGGCGGAACATGCGCCCGACATCGCAGCGGCGCGGACGCGGTTTCTGGCCGCCTGCGGGCTGCTCGCCGGCCTGGGTTTCGCCATCGCCATCCTATTCGACACGGCCGCCATCCTCGGCGTGCCGTCCTGCTGGAGCATAGCGTCGTGACTCTCTCCGCGCCGTCGACGAGCCGCCCGACCAAGCCGATCCTGGCCGCGACCGCAGCCTTGTTGGCGGTTTTCGCGCTGGCGGGTTGCGGCGCCGATCGCCCGCCCGCCCCGGCGAAGTTCGGCGGCGACGCCAAGCGCGGCGCTGTCGAGATCGGCCGTGTCCAATGCGGCGCCTGTCACCAAATCCCGGGGATCGAGCAGGCCAACGGCTTGGTCGGGCCGCCGTTGAACCACTTCGCGCGTCGAACCATGGTCGCCGGCATGCTGCCCAATACGCCAGACAACCTGATCCATTGGCTGCGCGATCCCCAGGCGGTGACGCCGGGCAACGCCATGCCCAGCACCGACCTCAGCGATCAGCAGGCTCGCGATGTCGCCGCCTATCTCTATACGCTGCGCTGAGCGGGAGGACGCGGATGTTCAGGTTCGCCTTGGGTGTGGCCGCAGCCTTCGTCCTGATGGGCCTGGGCGGCCTGGTCGTGGTTGCGACCGGCGCCTTCGACATCCGGGCCAGCACGCCGCACGGTCCGCTCATCGCCTGGGCCACTCATACGACCATGATCCACGCCACCCAGCGGCGGGCGAAGAGCGTCAGTGCGCCGGCAAGCTTTACGGCGGCGCAGGTCGAGGCTGGTTTTCGCGAATACGACGTCGACTGCGTCGCCTGCCACGGTGGACCGGCCGTCCCACGCGCGGCCTGGGTGACCGGCATAAACCCGTCGCCGCCGTTTCTGCTCGACGCGCCCCGCCATTGGCGCGCGGCCGAGCTCTATCTGGTCGTCAGGGACGGGGTGAAGATGACCGCCATGCCGGCCTGGACCTTCACCCGCTCCGACGCCGATATCTGGAACCTCGTCGCCTTCCTGGAGGCGCTTCCTTACATCACGCCGCAAACCTATGCGCAGATGCGGGCGGTCGAGGCCGCGCGCGCCCAAGCCGCGCCGGTTGCGGGGCGCGCGACCGGCGAGGGCGCCGAGCCACCGAGCGACATCGGCGTTTTGCCGGGCGATCGGGTTGAATAGGCGCGGTCGGACCGGCTGGGACCGCATCTCGAACTCTTCGGCGATATCGAGAACCTGTCCGACCGGCGCTATTACATCTATGGCGCTTTCACCCAGCTCGATGGCCTGCCGCCGACCTGCGACCTCTCCAACCCACGCACCTACAAGCCCGCCGAGGGGCGCGGCGTTACCGTCGGCGCCCGGTTCCAGTTGTTCTGAAGAGGGTCCTGGGCAGGCCCGCATCTGCGGAGTTTCAAGCGGCTGGCCGATCGCCCACGGCGAGGTGAAAGTCCTGGCCCGACCACTGGCCGTCGTCGAGCCACTGGAATGTGAAGTCGATCTGGCCAGCGCCGGCCAGGGCGGCGGCGGGCAGTTCGACGACATGGACGCCGAGGCCGGTGTCGGCGCTGTCGCGGTCGGCGACGTCCCGCCATCCGTCCCGCCCCCAATGCAGCCGCGCGGGCCTCGGGGTGACGACGATCAGATCGCACCCCCGCTCCATTCCGGTGATCGGCGCCTTTGTCGTCCACACCGCCGCCGCTTCGGGCGGCCGGCGTCCGCCCCAGCGCCGCCAGACGCTTTGCGGCCGATCGAACGGCCGACCGATCGCCTTGGAGGTCATCAGCTTGATGAATTCGGCATGCGCCCAGCACAGGGGCATGGCCGAACCGCTGGGCCGGCCTGGAAAAAGTCGTCGCTCGGCGATGGGCTCGGCGTCCCACACCTGCTCGGGGATCATCCCGCCCGGCCCGGTCATCGCGTCCATGGCTTCGAGGTAGGGCGTGGGATCGCGCCCCGCCGCCAGTTCGTAATGGCCGCGCTCGCCGGTCAATAGCGGCCAGGCGCGCCCGACGCCCCAGCCGTCGAAGGGGGCGCCGTCCGGGTGTTCGCCATAGCCGTCGCGGGTGTAGCGGCGCCAGGCGGGGCCCGACGGCGTCTCCACCTTCAGCAGCGCGTCGGCCACCGTTACGCTGTGCTGGATCCAGGCGTCGTCCGGCGAGCGGATCCCGAAGCGGACCAGTTGCAGGACGTCGGTGCTGACCAGGTCCGCGATGGCGATCGCCCCGTCGTCGCGCCGGTTCTTGATCTGGACCACGCCCTCGAGCGCCGCCCGGTCCTGCACCACCGCGGCGGGCGCCAGCCTGACATAATAGCCCGGCACGCCCAGCCGCCGGGCCAGCGGCGTGTCCTTCACCACCATCCAGTCTTCCAGCCGGGCGTTCCAGGCGTCGGCCAGCTTAAGGGAGAAGCCGGCGGCCGGCTCGGCCAGGAATTCCGCGCCCGCCACCAGGGCCGCGAGCACCGCGGCGATGGTAAAGGCGTTGAGGCCGGCGTTCTCTTCCCACCGGTCCTGCTCGCTGTTGGGGCCGTTGCGGGCGATGTAGCCCAAGGCGCGGGCGGCCATCTCCCCGACCTGGATGCCGCCAAGCGCGTCCCGTTCGGCCAGCGCCGCGGCCAGCAGAACCGGGAAGGCGGTCTCGTCGAGCTGGACGCCGCTCCAATAGGGCGCGCCGCTCAGCCATTGGTTCTGGCTCCAGCTGCCGTCCGGCTTCTGCGTCGCCATCAGATAGCGCAGGGTGTTGCGCGCGTCCGCCTCGGCGCCCAGGGCCAGCAGGGCGCCGGCGCATTCGACCAGGTCGCGCGGCCAGACCAGGTGATAGCCGGCGCGGTCGTCGCGACTGTTGCCCCAGGGGATGCTGAGGCTGGCCACCATGGTCCCGGGATAGGTCTTGTCCCGGTGCGCCCGCAGCACCATCGACGAGAGCTGGAACTGGCCGCCGAGCGCGGTGGTCATGTCCGGCTTCACCAGGCTGTGCTCGTCGCGTTCGGCGTGCCATCGCCGCCACTGCTCCAACTGGCGCTGCATCAAGCCCTCGAAAGGCTGCATCGCCGAGGATATGGCCAGGACGGCGGCGGCTCCGAGGCTGTCGCCGAAACCCAGGGTGAGCACGCAGTTGCGCGGAATGGCCCCGGTGAGGGCGACATTGCCTGGGCCCGCCGCGTCATAGCGGTTGGTCAGACCGCCGTTGCGGTGGAAATCCTGCCAGCCGTCGCTGGTCCCGACATAGCCGGCGCTGGCCTCGCCCAGGCCGTCGGCCTGGGTCTCGTCGACCATCGCCAGGGCCAGGCCGAAGTCGCCCTGCTCGGCGCCCAGCACGCGACGCCCGCCGGCGGACGCCACCCGGGCCATGTTGTCGTAACCGCTGGCGCCCAGGTGCGGCGCGAGCAGCACATAGACCGAAAGCGCCGCATCGCCGTCCAGCCCGAGCTGAATGGCCAGGACGTCACGATCGGGATCGGGCGTGATGCGGAGCGTCAGGGTGAAGCGCGCGTGTCGGTGTACGACCTCGACGGCCGGGACCCCTGGGGCGAGCAGCTTCAAGGTGTAGGCTTCGAGCCGCTTCACCTCGACCCAAAAGCCGCGGCCATCGGTGACGATGAACCCCAGGTCGCGCACCTGCGGCGTGTCGACCCTGGGATAATAGACCTCGTTGATGATCCCGAAACCGAGCGTGAACCACAGGCGCGACGGGCCGATGGCGCAGCCGACCAGGTCCTTGGCGCTGCTGGTCCAGGTCGGCGGAACGCCCGGCGCGCCGGGGGCTTGAAGTTTTGGCGGCGGCGCCAACAGGCTCATGGGGTTTCGGCTCGCGTGAAAAAAAGCGCGCGTCCAGGCGACGGCGCCATGGCCTATGACCGCCGCCGCGCCGCCGGCGCAAGCCTTGCTTTGGATCGTCCGGGCGCGCTCATGCGCCGAACGTCAGGACGGCGACGGGAAGACCACGGAAGAGGTCGGCCAGCGAGGCCGACTCGCCTTGCGATCTCATGTCGCCGATCGCGTTGGTTGCGCGGCCGAGGTCGAGGTCGGCGGGAAGGTCGAGCGCCGTATCGCCCCACCAGGACGCCGGCGGCAGCGGCGTTGCGGTTTCGATCACGGCGTCAGCGCAGTGCAGGGCGACCGCGACCAGCAGGCTCTCGGCTCCATTCCTCCGCACGAAGCCGAACACATGATCGGCGCGGCGCCCGCGGGCTTCGAGCGGCTCATAGCCGCCGGCCTCGAACAGGGCCGGCGAGGTGCGGCGCAAGCCGAGGATGCGGGCGATAAGGGCCTGTTTGATCCGCCCGTCGCGCCAGGTCGTCATCAGCTCGCCCGGCGCCAAGTCAGCGGCCAGGGCCGAACGCCGGGCCGGATAGTCCACCGGCCGGCGGTTGTCGGGATCGACCAGGCTCAGGTCCCAGAACTCCGCGCCTTGAAAGAGGTCGGGCATGCCCGGCGCGGTGCAGCGCAGGGTGGTCTGCACCAGCCCGTTCAGCGCGCCGGCGGGCGCGATCGTCCAGGCGAAGCGCGCGAGATCGTCGAGACATTCGGCCGATCGGCCAGGATCGAGGATGGCGGCCAGGAAGCGGGCGCACGAGGCTTCGTAAGCCTCATCCGGCGCCGCCCAGGAGGAGCGCAGCTTGGCCTCGCGCAGCGCCTTTTCCTGCCAGCGGCCCACCCGTTCGCCAAAGGCGGCCAGGCCGGCGGCGTCGCCGGGCGTCAGCGCCATCGGCCAGGCCCCGACCAGGGTCTGGTAGAGGCTGTATTCCTCGGCTGGATCGATCGGCTCGCCCAGGCCGGCGTTCAGCCTTCGCCAACGCCGCGCCGCATCGATCCAAGGGCCGGGGCCCTCGCTCAGCACCGCCAGCCGCGCCCGCACGTCCTCGCCGCGCTTGTGGTCATGGGTCGCGGTAGCGAGCATGGCGGCGGGAAAGGCGGCCAGGCGCGCCTGGGCGGCGGCGTGAAAGGCGCCGGGGGCTGAGGCGAACACGGCCGGATCGAAGCCGACGTCGTTGCGCGAAAGCAGCCGCCCGTAGCGATAAAAGGCGGTGTCTTCCACCGCCTTGGCGGCGATCGGGGCGCTGAGCTGCTGGAAACGCCGGATGGCGTCGGCCCGAGCCGCGTCCTGTCCAGGTTCGGTCAGCCAGGCCGCGATCCGATCCAGAGTCTCCTGATCGGACGTGGCGATGGTCTTGGCCTGGGCGACGGCCTTGGCCAGCAGGACCTGGCTTTCGGCCGGCGCTCGTCCGGCGGCCACATAGGTCCGGTAGACCGGAAAGACCGCCAACAGGGCGGCGAGGGCGCGCCGCAGGGCGCCGGCGGTCACGTCGCGCGTGGCGACATCGGCGCGGGCGAGCTCATGGAAGGCCGCCACGACGGCCTCGAACGGGCCTGAGAAATCCCGCGCCAGGGTCTCGGTCCGCGCCAGCAGCGCTTCCGGTGGAAAGCTCGCCGATCGCCGGCTGATCTCGGCCCAGGCGGCGTTCAGCGGCGCTTCGCCCGCCGGGTCGTGCTGCAGCGCGGAGACTTCATTCATGAAGTCGTAGCCGGTGGTCCCGTCGATGTCCCAGCACGCCGCCAGCGCCTCGCCGGGCCCAAGGATCTTCTCGACCACCACATAGGCGGGGCCGCCCGGCGCGTCGGCGGGACGCTTGGGTTCGAGCCCCCGCAGCCGCTCGCGCAGCGTGCGGCAGTAGGCGGCGGGATCGGCCAGGCCGTCGACATGATCGGCCCGCAGCCCGTCGATCAGGCCCTCGGCGTAGAGGCGAAGCGGCAGGGCGTGGATCAGGTCGAAGACCTCGGGGCGTTCGGCCCTGACGCCCGCCAGTTCGATGATGTCGAAGAAGCGCCGCCAGTTGATCTCATCTCCGGCCGTTCGCCACCAGGCGAGGCGATAATGCTGCCGCTCCAAAAGCGCGTGCAGGCGTTGGCGGCCGTCGGCGCCCGCGGGGTCGTAGCGATCGAGCCCCGCCGTCAGGACCTCATCGCGATCCTCGGGGCGGATCGGAAACCGGTGGGTCGCGTAGGCCATGGCGGCGAGACCGTCTTCAACCGTCAAGCGGATGTCGCCGCCCGCCAGCGCCTGCGCGTAAGGCGCGCCGAGGAAGGGCGCCAGGAGCTTATCGCGCAGGGCGGGATCGGCGGGGCGCCGGTCGATGTCGAACAGCTGGGCGTGGGCGCTGCGCGGTCCGTTCTCAAGTACGTCGAGCCACCAGCGGTTGTCGGCGCGGCCGACGGCCAGATGGTTGGGCACGATGTCGAGGATGACGCCGAGACCCTCCCGGCGCAGCGCGGCGACCAGGTCGCGAAATCCCGCCTCGCCGCCGAGTTCGGGGTTGATCCGGGTCGGATCGACCACGTCGTAGCCGTGCATCGAGCCGGCGCGGGCGGTGGCGATGGGCGAGGCGTAGAGGTGGCTGACGCCCAGTCCGGCCAGATAGGGCGCGAGCGGAATGGCGTCGGCGAAGGTGAAGGCCTTGTGGAACTGCAGCCGGTAGGTGGCGCGCGGGATCATGCCGGCCTGGCGCGATTGAGGCTGTCGACGCGGGCGGCGACGGCCGGGTCGTCGAACAGGGTCTCGGCGGGCGCGGGCAGGCGGCGGCGCCAGTTGGGGTGTTGGTCGATAGTGCCGGGCAGGTTGGGCTGTTCGGGCAGGGCCAGGAGGTCTTCGATCGCCACGATGGCCAGCGGGCAGGGAGTCGCGGCGACCAGGCCGATGGCGGCCTGGACGGCGGCCTCGGGCTGGTCCGGCGGCGGGGCCGCGCCCTTGGCCGCTCCGGCCTTGACGGCCGTGGTCCACAGCGCCTTGCGATCCTGGCTCCGCGCGCGGCGTTCGCCGGCCGCGCCGCCCGGCGCGTGCGACCGGTCCAGCCGCGCCGCCCAGTCGATATCGCCGCCGCTCCACCAGCCGGCGGCGGTCGGTAGGTCATGGGTGGTGGTCAGGGCGGCGGCGGAGGCGTCCCAGGCCTTGGGCGCTAAAAAGGCGTTGGTCTTCGCCGTGCGCTCGAACCAGAGCACCCGCATGCCCATCATGGCCCTGTCGCCGAGCGCTTCGCGGAAGCCGTCGGGCACGGTGCCGAGGTCTTCGGCCACCACCACCGCCCGGTTCTCGAGGGATTCCAGCGCCAGCAGCCGCATCAGGTCCTGAAACGGATAGGTCAGGTAGGCCCCCTCGGCGGCCGAAGCGCCGTCCGGGACGACCCACAGGCGGCGCAGGCCCATGGCGTGGTCGATGCGCACGCCGCCGGCCTGCCGCATGGCCGCGCGAAGGGTGCTCAGGAAGCCTTCGAAGCGCGAGCGCCGCAGCCCATCCGGCGAAAAGGCGGCGATGCCCCAGCTCTGGCCGGTCGGTTGCAGGAGGTCCGGCGGCGCGCCCACCGACAGGCCCTTCAGCAGGTCGCCGGGCCGGCTCCAGGCGTGGCTGCCGCCGGGATCCATGCCGACGGCGAGGTCGGCGATCAGGCCGATCGCCATGCCGGCGGCTTTCGCCGTGTCCTGCGCCGCGGACAGGCTGTGCTCCGCCAGCCATTGCAGAAAGAGATGGAATTCGACTTCCGAGGCATGCTCGGCGGCATAGGCGGCCACGGCCGGACCTTTGGGGTCCCGAAAGGGTTCTGGCCAGCTTCGCCAGTCGCCGAGGCCGCTGTCGGCCAGGAAATGCCCATGCAGGGCCTCGAACAGGGCGTGCCGTTCGAGGTCCTCGCCGCCGGCGCGGACGAAGGCGTGAAAATCGGCGCGCCGCTGGTCTTGAGGCGTCCTGCCAAAGGCCTCGTGGAGCGCGCGCAGGCGGGCCAGCCTGTCGCGGCTAGCCGGCTCCCAATCGATCAGGGCGGCGGTCGTCGCCTCCGGCCGGGACGTCCACAGATCGGCAAACAGCGCCGACGGATCGGCATAAAGGCCGTTCAGAAACAGCCGCGTCGAGGGCGCATAGGGGCTGTAACGCGCGGGATCGGCGGCGAAAAGGGCGTGGGTCGGGCTGATCGCCAGCGCCTGGGCGCCGCTGCGACCGGCCGCCCGCGCCAGGCGCGCCACCGCGCCGAAATCCCCCAAGGCTTCGCCGCGCGCGTCCCGCAAACCATAGACCTGGACGCCGAGGCCCCAGACGCGCCGACCCGGCGCGGCGTCGTGCATGGAAAAGGCCCGGCGGGGCGCGACGGCCACGACGACCTCGCGGCCGTCGATCTCCAGACGATGATAGCCGGGCTCGGCTATCGCCTGGCCCGGCTTGGCGCGCGGTCCGAGAGTGATGGGCTGGCCGACCTCGGCGGTCACCAGGGGCGCGGGCTGGCGCGCGCGGTCGTCCAACCGGGCCCGGCTCTGCGCCAGGTCGGCCTTGGCCTCGCACGGCAACCCCATGGCGGCCAGGATGCGGCGCAGGGTTTCGGCGCCGACCGTCTTGGCTTCGCCGGCGGCGTCGCGCCAGTCGACCTTAAGGCCGGCGCGCTGCGCCAGATCGAACAGCGCCCGCTCCGTCACGGCGCCGGCTCCAGCCAGGCGGCGAAGGAGCGCGCCGGCAGGCCGCCGGCGCTCGGCGGCTCGCCGAGCGAGCAGATCCGCTCGCCGGCGATCGGATCGCCGAGCGGCGCCGGCGTCTCGCCGAGGTTCGCCGCCAGGGTCAGGCGCGCCCCGTCGCCGAGCCGCCAGGACGCCGTCACCGCTTTTTCGGTCAAGGGCCGCGCGTCCAGGGCCCTGGCGCCGTCGATCCCCGGAACGATCCGTTCACGGCGCAATGTGAGAAGGCTCCGATAGAGCGCGCGCCAATCTTGCGAACCGGGCCGGGGCCTGGACTGCTCGAAGGTCTCCGCGGCGTTGGGGTCGGGGATGGCCTCGCGCGCCTTGGCGTCGGCGAAGGCGGCAAAGCCGGCGAATTCGCGCCGGCGGCCTTCGCGCACCGCCTCGGCCAACTCCGGGCCGTGGTCGGTGAAGTAGAGAAAAGGCGTCCGAGAGCCGGTCTCCTCGCCCATGAAGATCAGCGGAATTTGCGGCGAGAGCAAAAGAAGGCCGATCGCGGCCCTGAGCGCCGCCGGATCGGCCAGGGCGGTCAGGCGCTCGCCGAGGGCGCGGTTGCCGATCTGGTCGTGGTTCTGCAGGAAGCCGACAAAGGCGCCGGGCGGCAGGTCGGCGCTGGGCTCGCCGCGCGGCCGGCCATGGCGATTGGCCGAAGGCTCGCCCTGATAGACGAAGCCCTGCTTCAGCGCCCGCGCCAGCTTGCCGGCCGGATCGGCGGCGTAGTCTGCGTAATAGCCACCGGTCTCGCCGTTTAGCAGCACGTGCAGCACATGATGCAGATCGTCGTTCCATTGGGCGTCGAAGCCGCGGGCGAGGTGGCCGGCGCCGTTGTCGTCGTTTTCCAGGATGAGGTGCACCTGGCGGCCGGGCTCGATCTCGCGCCTGATCTCGGCGGCCAGCTCGTCCAGCCAGCCGGGCTCGGAGATGGCGTGCACGGCGTCGAAACGCAGGCCGTCGAAGCGGTATTCCATCAGCCAGTAGAGCGCGTTCTGGGCGAAGAAGGCCCGCACCTGCGGCCGGCGAAAGTCGATCGCGCCGCCCCACGGCGTTTGCCGATCCTCGCGGAAGAAGCCCGGCGCATAAACCGGCAGGTAATTCCCGTCCGGCCCGAAGTGGTTGTAGACCACGTCCAGGATGATGCTGAGGCCCAGGTCGTGGGCGCGGTCGACCAGGGCCTTCAGATCCTCCGGCGACCCGTAGGCCTCGTCCGGCGCATAGGGCAGCACCCCGTCATAGCCCCAGCTGCGCGCGCCCGGAAAGGCGGCGACCGGCATCAGCTCGACGGCGGTGATCCCGAGGTCTTTCAGGGCCGCAAGACCGTCGGCGACGCCCTTGAAGCCGCCGTAGAGACCGACGTGCAGCTCGTAGAGGATGGTTTCCGCCCAGGGACGGCCGCGCCAATCGGGGTTGCGCCAAGCGTAGGCGGCGGGATCGACCACCACGCTCCAGCCGTGCGCGTCGCCGGCCTGCCGCCGCGCGGCCGGGTCGGGAACCGCCAGATCTTCCTTGACGCGATAGCGGTAGCGCGCGCCCGCGCCACATTCGGCCTCGACCTCGAACCCGCCGTCGGCGCCGGCCGTCATCGCCGCCGCCCCGCCGCCCTCGATCTCAAGCCAGACCTGCGTGCAGGCCGGCGCCCAGATCCGGAAGCGGGTGCGGCCGGGCGAGACGATCTCGGCGCCGAAACCGAGCGGCCAGGCGAAACGGCTCATGGCGATGGGGCCGCGACCGTCCCGAGCACCATGACGGCCGCATGGCCCTGCACCTCGATCGTTCCGCCGTCCAGGTCGCGCTCCGGCGCCTCGGGGTCGGCGCTGTCGATCAGCACGCGCCGTCTGCCGGCGGGCGAGGGCAGGGTGAAGGTGATCGGCTCCTCCGAGGCGTTCAGCAGCAGCAATACGCCGGTGATCGAGCCGTCTTCGCTGCGTTCGGCCCGCCGCATGACCAGGGCGCGGCCTTCCGGGTTGTTCCAGTCCTCCTCGCTGAGCGTCTGACCGCGCTCATCGAACCAGTCCATGTCCTTCAGCCCCTCGGCGATCTCGGCCTGGCCGTAGAGGAATTTGCGGCTGCGAATGACCGGGTGGCGCCGGCGCAGCGCGATCAGCCGGGCGGTGAAGTCGAACAACGCCCGGCCCTCGGGGCTCTCCGCCTGTGTCCAGTCGGTCCAGGAGGTCTCGTTGTCCTGGCAATAGGCGTTGTTGTTGCCGCCCTGGGTGCGGCCGAACTCATCGCCCGCCAGCAGCATGGGCGTGCCCATGGCGGCCAGCACCGTGGTCAGCATGGCGCGCTTGACCCGTTCGCGGGTCAGGGCGATCGCCGCATCCTCGCTCGGGCCCTCCGCCCCCCAGTTGCGGCTGTAGTTCTCGGAATGGCCGTCCTGGCCGTCCTCGCCGTTGGCCTGGTTGTGGCGCTGTTCGTAGGCGACGACGTCCTCAAGCGTATAGCCGTCGTGGGAGGCGATGTAGTTGACGCTGGCCCAGGGCCGGCGCGCCCGGCGATCGAAGATGTCGCCCGAACCGGAGAGGCGCGCGGCCAGATCGGCGCGCATGCCGCTGTCGCCGCGCCAATAGCGCCGCACCCCGTCGCGGAACTTGTCGTTCCACTCCGCGAAGCCCGGCGGATGGTGGCCGAGCTGGTAGCCGCCCGGCCCGATGTCCCAGGGCTCGAAGATCAGCTTCAGCTCCGACAGCACCGGGTCCTGGCGAAGCGCGTCGAAGAAGCCGCAATTGGGATCGAAGCCGGTCGGCTCGCGCCCGAGCGTGACGCCGAGGTCGAAGCGGAAGCCGTCGACATGGAACTCGTTGGCCCAGTAGCGCAGCGAATCCATGACCATTTGCAAGACGCGCGGCTGGCTGAGGTTGAGCGTGTTGCCGGTGCCGGTGTCGTTGACGCAATAGCGTGGATTGTCCTCGGTCAGGCGGTAATAGGCGGCGTTGTCCAGCCCGCGCCACGACAGGGTCGGCCCCATCTCGCTGCCCTCGCAGGTGTGGTTGTAGACCACGTCCAGAATGACCTCGATGCCGGCGGTATGCAGCCGCCGCACCGCCATGCGGATGTCGTTGAGCCTGTGCTCGATCAGGTAGCGCGGCTCGGGCGCGAAGAAGGACAGGGTGTTGTAGCCCCAGTAGTTGGTCAGGCCCTTCTCGAGCAGGGTGCGGTCCTGCAGGTAGGCGTGGATGGGCATCAATTCGACCGCCGTGACGCCCAGCCGGCGCAGGTGGTCGATCACGTCGGCGTTGGACAGGGCCGCGAAGGTTCCGCGCTCGTTCGGCCGCACCTGGTCGAACAGCTTGGTCAGGCCGCGGACATGGGCCTCGTAGATGACCGTCTCCGACCAGGGCGTTCTAGGGCGGCGGTCGTCACGCCAGGAAAAGCCGTCATCGACCACCATGGCCTTGGGCATGGCCGGGGCGCTGTCGCGGCGGTCGAAGCCCAGATCGCCGCGCGCCGCGCCGACGCGGTAGCCGAACAGGGCGTCGTTCCAGCGTACGTCGCCGCGCGTGGCGCGGGCGTAGGGGTCGAGCAAGAGCTTGTTCGGGTTGAAGCGATGGCCCTGCTCCGGCGCATAGGGGCCATGGGCGCGAAAGCCGTAGAGCAGCCCGGGCGAGGCGTTGGGCAGGTAGCCGTGCCAGATCTCGTCGGTCCATTCCGGCAGCTCGAAGCGCGCGACCTCGCGGCGCCCCGAGGCGTCGAACAGGCAAAGCTCGATCTTCTCGGCGCGGGAGGAGAAGACCGCGAAGTTCACGCCTTCGCCGTCCCAGGTCGCGCCGCGCGGCGTCGGCGAGCCCGGTTCCAGCCGGTCGGGATAGGATGCCATCGGGTTCAGTCGCCTCGATATTTGAAGACAAGGGTCGAGAGGGCCGGGAGAGTCAGTTCGATCCCGACGCCGCCGCCGAACGCCGGATCGGCGCGCGCCTCGACGCCGCCGGCGTTGCCGCGGTCGCCGCCGCTATAGGCCGCGGCGTCGGTATTGAGGATTTCCGTCCAGCGGCCGGCCTGGGGTGCGCCGATGCGATAGCCCCGCCGCTCGATCGGCGTCATGTTGACCGCGACCAACAGGGTCTCGCCGGCGCGGGAGCGGCGAAGATAGGCGTAGACGCTGTTGGTCAAGTCATCGCCGACGACCCATTCGAACCCCGCGGGATCGGCATCGGTTTCGTGCAAGGCCGGCTCGCGCCGATAAAGCCGGTTCAGGTCGCGGACCAGATGCTGCATGCCGGCGTTTTCAGGCTCGGCCAGCAGCCGCCAGTCGACCTCGCCGTCGTGGCTCCATTCGCAGGCCTGGGCGATCTCGCCGCCCATGAACAGCAGCTTCTTGCCCGGCTGGGTCCACATGAAGCCGAGATAGGCGCGCAGCCCCGCGAACTTGCGCCAGCGGTCGCCGGGCATGCGGCCATAGAGGCTGCCCTTGCCGTAGACCACCTCGTCATGGCTGAGCGGCAGCACGAAGCGCTCCGAATAGGCATAGACCAGGCCGAAGGTCATCTCCTGGTGGTGGTGGGCGCGATGGATCGGATCGCGCCCGACATAGCTCAGGGTGTCGTGCATCCACCCCATGTTCCACTTGTAGGAAAACCCCAGCCCGCCATCGGCGACCGGGGCGGTGACGCCGGGCCAGGCGGTGGATTCCTCGGCGATCATGATCGCCCCGCCGCCGCGCTCGGCCAGGGTGGTGTTGAGGTCGCGGAAGAAGTCGACCGCTTCGAGGTTTTCGCGGCCGCCGAACCGGTTGGGAATCCATTCGCCAGCGTTGCGGCTGTAGTCGCGGTAGAGCATCGAGGCCACCGCGTCCACGCGCAGGCCGTCGACGTGGTAGGTCTCGATCCAGTGCAGGGCGCTGGCCATCAGGAAGCCGCGCACCTCGTTGCGGCCGAGGTTGTAGATGAGGGTGTTCCAGTCCTTGTGCAGGCCCTCGCGCGGATCGGCGTGTTCGTAGAGGGCCGAACCGTCGAACCGCGCCAGCCCGAAGGCGTCCGACGGGAAGTGCGCCGGCACCCAGTCGACGATCACGCCGAGCTCCAGCCGATGGCAGGCCTCGACAAAGCGCGCAAAGCCTTCCGGCGGCCCGAAGCGGGCGCTGGGCGCGAACAGGCCGAGCGGCTGATAGCCCCAGGAGCCGCCGAACGGATGTTCGGCGATCGGCATCAGTTCGATATGGGTAAAGCCGAGTTCGGCGGCATAGGTCGGCAGGCGCTCAGTCAGGCCGTCCCAGTCGAGGACGCCCTCCAGGTCGCCGCCCGGCCGCATCCAGGACGCGGCGTGGACCTCGTAGATGGAGATCGGCGCGTCGGGCGCCTGGCGGCGCGCGCGGCTGCTCATCCAGTCCCCATCGCGCCAGGCGAAGTCAGGCTCGGCGGCGACGATGGAGGCCGAGGCCGGGGGTTTCTCGGTGGCGCGGGCGAGGGGATCGGCCTTCAGCGGCAGCACCTCGCCGTTCGCGGCCACGATCTCGAACTTGTAGCGCTCGCCAGGCTCGAGCCGCGGGACGAACAGCTCCCAGACGCCCGCGCCATGGTGCAGCCGCATGGGGTGGCGGCGGCCGTCCCAGCTGTTGAAGTCGCCGACGACCGAGACGCGCCTGGCGTTGGGCGCCCAGACGGAAAAGAGCACGCCGTCGACGCCGTCGATCTGGCGCGGATGGGCGCCGAAACGCCCCGCCAGCTCCAGATGGCGGCCCTGGCTGAACAGGTGCAGGTCGAGTTCGCCGAGGGCCGGCCCGAAGGCGTAGGGATCCTCGGTCTCCTGCATCGCGCCAGGCCATTGGATGCGCAGGCGATAGGGCTCGGCGCTCTTGACCCCACCGACGAACAGGCCGCCGCCGATGTCTTCCAGCGATCCGAGCGTTTTGCTTCCCGACCGCGTCAGGATCTCGACCGCGAGCGCCCCGGGCAGGAAGGCGCGCACCAGCCGCCCCTCGCCGGTTTCATGCGGGCCTAGCACGGCGAAAGGATCCGGCAGCCGGCCCTGCAGCAGCTCGGCCAGGGCGCGCGTCGTCTCGTCGTCCGCAACGGCCATCACCGGGCTCCCGCCCGGCGGCTGAGCACGCGTTGGGTGATATTGGCCAGACCCTTCAGCGGGACCTCGAGCCAGGTCGGGCGGTTGGCGGCTTCGTAGCAGATCTCGTAGGCGGCCTTTTCAAGCAGGAAGAGGTCGAGCAGCCGCCGATCCAGCGGGGCGCCGGTTTCGGCATAGCCGTCCAGGAAGGCTTCCGCGGCGAGGCGGCGGAAGGTCTCGAACAGGCTTTCGACCCGGGCTTCCGCCGATTGCGGCTCCGGCGGGTGGGACTTCTCGGCCATGGCCGCGGCATAGCTGAACGAGCGCAGCACCCCGGCCACGTCGCGCAACGGGCTGCTCTTGGCCCGGCGCGCCTCCAGCGGCTTGGCCGGCTCGCCCTCGAAGTCGATGATGGTCACATCGCCGCCCGTGACCAGGATCTGGCCCAGGTGCAGGTCGCCGTGGATGCGCGTCCGCGGCGAGCCCTCGCCGGTTTCCGCCAGTTCGCCGATGCGCAGCAGGAGCGCGGCGCGCTGGTCCTTGAGCGCGCTCGCCCGGGCCGCGGAATCCGCTCCGGACCAAGGCCCGTGCGCATCGATCACGGCATAGGCCGCTTCGATCTGGCGGCGCGCCCCGTCCGTCCAGTCCGCGACGTCCTGCGGCGTGGCGATCTCGGGCGCGAAGGCTTCGTCCTCGCTCGGCTCGGCCAGGATGGTGTGCATCTCGGCCAGTCGGCGGCCCAGCGTCCTGGCGAAGGCGAAGTAGCCTTCGAACGGATCGGCGGCGACGGCGTTGGCGACGGCGTTGTCGTCGATCACCCGCTCCAGATAGGCGAGCGTCCAGGCCCAGCCGTCGCCCTGGCTGCGCACGAAGCCCTGCAGCACCATCAGGGTGCGGCTGTGCCCATCCGCGCCGACGCGCACCACCTCGCCCATGAGCGGCGGGCTGTGGGCGAAACCCCGCTCGGTCAGCACGCGGGTCATCTCGGCCTCGGGATGGATGCCGGCGGTGACGCGGCGCAGCAGCTTCAGCACCGCGTCGGTCCCGATCACCAGGGTGCTGTTGCTCTGCTCGGCCGCGATCCATTTCAGCTCCGCGTCCTTGGGCAGCTCCCAGTCGCCGTGGCGGATGAAGCGCAGTTCGCCGTCCGTGCCGGCGATCCGGGCGTCCTGCCTCAGCCCCTCGATCACAGCGCAGCCGAAGGCCGGGGTCGCGAAGGCGTCGGTCAGCTGCCCGACGCGGGCGCCGCGGCGCACCAGGCCCAGGGCCAAGTTTGGCGCATAGGGCCCGCTGGTCTCGTTCTCCCAGGCCGCCGCCAGCGGCAGGGCGTAGGTCGCCCGGCCCTTGGTGGTGACGACCTCGATCTCGGTCAGGATCTGGTCGCCGCCGCCGGGCAGGGGGCTCCAGTCGAGCACCTTGGCGGACATGATCTCGCCGTCCTTGCCCGAAAACCAGCGGCGCGCGGCGACGTAGTCTTCCAGGACGTCGTCCTCCAGCACCTTGCGGTTGCCGTCCTCGACCACGCCGGCGAATCCGTCGCGCAGGACGAAGGTGTGGTGCTCCGGCGCGGCCTGGGCCATGGCGGTGCTCCAGGTGGGACCCGCGGCGTCCTCGCAGAGCAGGAACCAGTAGAAGCCGTAGGGCGGCAGGGTGAGCAGGTAGGTGAGCTGGCCGATCAGCGGGAAGGCCGTCTTGCCGCTGATCTCGACAGGCGAGCGGCCGGCGAATTCCGACAGGTCGAGCTCCACCGCCTGGGCGGTGCGCGCCATATTGGCGACGCAAAGGATGGTCTCGCCCTGGTATTCGCGCAGATAGGCCAGGATCTTGCGGTTCTGCGGTTTGAGGAAGCGCAGGCCGCCGCGGCCGAAGGCCTGATGCTCGCGCCGCGCCGCGAGGATGCGCCGCAGCCAGTTGAGCAGGGAATGGCGGTCGCGGGACTGGGCCTCCACATTGACCGAGGCGTAGCCGTAGAGTGGGTCCATGACCGCCGGCAGAGTCAGCGCGGCCGGATCGGCGCGGGAAAAGCCGCCGTTGCGGTCGGGCGACCACTGCATGGGCGTGCGCACGCCGTCGCGATCGCCGAGATGGACGTTGTCGCCCATGCCGATCTCGTCGCCGTAATAGAGCACCGGCGTGCCCGGCATGGTCAGCAAAAGGCAGTTCATCAGCTCGATGCGCCGCCGGTCGCGCTCCATCAGCGGCGCCAGGCGCCGGCGGATGCCGAGGTTGATGCGCGAGCGCTGGTCGGCCGCATAGACGCTCCAGAGGTAGTCGCGCTCCTTGTCGGTGACCATTTCCAGGGTCAGCTCGTCGTGATTGCGCAGGAAGATGGCCCACTGGCACGACTCCGGGATTTCCGGCGTCTGGCGCATGATGTCGGTGACCGGAAAGCGGTCTTCCTGGGCGATGGCCATGTACATTCGCGGCATCAGCGGGAAGTGGAAGGCCATGTGGCATTCCTTGCCGCCGCCGAAATATTCCTGGGTGTCCTCCGGCCACTGGTTGGCCTCGGCCAGCAGCATGCGGTCGGAGAAGGTCGCGTCCAGTTCGGCGCGGATCTGCCGCAGGATGGCGTGGGTGTCCGGCAGGTTTTCGTTGTTGGTGCCCTCGCGCTCGACCAGATAGGGCACCGCGTCGAGCCGAAGGCCGTCGACCCCCGCCTCCAGCCAGAAGCGCATCACGCCCAGCACCGCCTGCAGCACCTGCGGGTTGTCGAAGTTCAGGTCCGGCTGGTGGGAATAGAAGCGGTGCCAGTAATAGGCGTTCGCCACCGGGTCCCAGGTCCAGTTGGAGGTCTCGGTGTCGCAGAAGATGATCCGCGTGCCGGCATAGCGCTTGTCGTCGTCCGACCAGACGTAGAAGTCCCGCGCCGGCGAGCCCGGCTCGGCCTTGCGGGCGCGCTGGAACCAGGGGTGCTGGTCGGAGGTGTGGTTGATCACCAGCTCGGTGATGACCCTCAGGCCGCGCGCATGCGCCTCGGCGATGAACAGCTTGGCGTCGGCCATGCGCCCATATTCGGGATGCACCTCCATGTAATCGGCGATGTCATAGCCGTCGTCGCGCCGCGGCGAGGGGTAGAAGGGCAAGAGCCAGACGGCGTTGACGCCAAGCTCGACCAGATAGTCCAGCTTGCTGATCAGGCCGGGAAAGTCGCCGACGCCGTCATTGTCGGAATCGAAGAACGACTTGATGTGCAGCTGATAGATGACCGCGTCCTTGTACCAGAGCGGATCGGGCGGCGGCGTGGGGGACTTGCGGGCGGCCATCAGCGGGCTTTCTCGGGACGGATGCGCCAGATGGCGTAGGGCTCGTCGGGCGTCAGCCGCATCCACTGGCGCTTGCCGCGCCAGACGAAGCGGTGTTCGCGGACCAGGTCCTCGACCTCGACGGCGCCGTCATCGGCCAGGCCGAACGCCCAGAGCGGGACCTCGAAATCGGCGGCCTGGGCGTTGTGCGGATCCAGGCTGATCGCGACCAGGACCTGCTCGGTCGCGCCCGGCTCGGCCTTGGCGAAATACAGGATGTTGTCGTTGAAGGCGTTGTGGAAGCGCACGCCGAGATGGGTCTGCAGCGCCGGATGAGCTTTGCGGATGCGGTTCAGCCGGGCGATCTCGGCGATGATGTTTCCGGGGGCGTTCCAGTCACGGGGCTTGATCTCGTACTTCTCCGAGGCCGCATACTCCTCCTTTCCGGGCACGGGGTCGGACTCGAGCAGCTCGAAGCCGGAAGACATCCCCCACAGGCCCGAAAGGGTCGCGGCCAGGGCGGCGCGGATCAGGAAGCCGCCGCGACCGGACGATTGCAGGAAATAGGGGTTGATGTCGGGGGTGTTGACGAAGAAGTGCGGCCGGAAGAACGCCCGCGCCCCGGTGGTGGTCAGCTCGGTCAGGTAGTCGATGAACTCGGCCTTGGAATGGCGCCAGGTGAAGTAGGTGTAGGACTGCGAAAAGCCGATCTTGGCCAGCCGGTACATCATCTTTGGCCGGGTGAAGGCCTCGGCGAGGAAGATCACGTCGGGATGGGCGGCGCGCACCTCGCCGATCATCCATTCCCAGAAGGCGAGCGGTTTGGTGTGCGGGTTGTCGACGCGGAAGGTGCGCACGCCCTGAGCGACCCAGAACAGCACCAGGTCGCGCAGCGCGATCCACAGGTCGGGAATGGAGTCGGGCTTGTAGAAGTCGACGTTGACGATGTCCTCATAGCGCTTGGGCGGGTTTTCCGCGTGCTTGATCGAGCCGTCCGAGCGCCAGTCGAACCAGCCCGGATGCTGTTTCAGCCAGGGATGGTCGGGCGAGCACTGGATGGCGAAATCGAGCGCGATCTCCAGCCCCTGGTCCCGCGCCGCGGCGATCAGGCGCTGGAAGTCGGTGAAGTCGCCAAGCTCGCCATGGATGGCGTCATGCCCCCCCTTGGCGGACCCGATCGCATAGGGGCTGCCCGGATCGTCGGGGCCGGCCTTCAGGGCGTTGTCGCGGCCCTTGCGGTTCAACCGCCCGATCGGATGGATCGGCGGGAAATAGAGCACGTCGAAGCCCATGGCGCGGATGGCGGGCAGGCGGGCGATGACCTCGTCGAAGGTCCCGTGGCGGCCGGCGTCGCTCGTCTGTGAGCGCGGGAAAAGCTCGTACCAGCTGGCGAACCGCGCCTGCAGGCGCTCGGCCTCGACGATCTGCACCGGCGTCCGCAGCCGGAACGGCCGCTCGTCGGCCTGCTGCATCAGGGCGGCGATCTCGGGCGCGAGGATAAGCTCCAGGCGCTTGGCCGCCGACGCCGCCTTCAGCCGCGCCAGCGCCTTGTCCAAGGCGGTCTTCAGCGCCCCTTCGCTGCGGGCGGCGGCCGCGGCGATCAGGTCGCGGGCCTCGTCCACGTCCACCGGCCGCGCCACGCCGGCCTCGGCCTTCTTGGTCAGATCGGCGCTGAGGCCGGCGAACCGGTCGATCCAGGCCTCGACGGCGAATTCCCAGCGGCCCAGGCGCTCCAGCGCGAAGTCGGCGGCCCAGCGGTCGTTTTCCAGCATGGTCATGGGCGTCGAGCGCCAGGCGTCCTGGTCCTGGGCGCGCCACTGCAACTCGACCGCCAGCGCCGCGTGGCTGTCGACGAAGACGTCGGCCGTGACCTCGACCCGCTCCCCGACCGTGCGCTTGACCGCGAAGGGGCCGCCGTCCACGCGCGGTTCGAGGTCTTCGATGACCAGCCGCGGCTGGCGCGCCGCATTGCGGGCGGCGGTCTTGCCCGCCGCCGGCCGCCGGACGATGGGTTTGCCGCGGCCCGCGAACGCCAGTCGAACCTGGCCCGGCGCCAGGGCTGCGAACGCGTCCTGCGCCGCGTCCAGAGACTGGAACGGCTCGTAGTCCGCGCCGGCGGCGGCGCGAATGGCGTCTTCGTTCGGCGCGGCCGGCGCGTCGTCGGGGTTGAGCAGGACGAGCAGGCCGCCTTGCGCCACACGCGCGTCGGCCGCATCCGCGCGCAACAGCGCGGTGATTGCGGCGCCCGGCGCGGTGAGCTGGCGCAGCTGCCCGGAAAAGCGCGCCAGGCGCGGCGCCATGGCGTTGGCCGCGGCGAAAAGTTCGGAAGCTGGATCGGCGGCTTTAGCGCTGACCAGCAGGCCCGAACCGACAGCCGCGGCGAGGGCGAGCCCTTGCGGATTGGCGACCTCGGCCAGCAGGGGCGCGACGGTTCTCAGGGCCTCATATTCTTCGACGAACCAGGACGCGCGCCCGTCCCACCAGGCCAGCGAAGAGACCAGATAGTCGAAACCGCATCCGGCCAGGCCCATGGCGGCCTCGCGCGGCATGCCCGGGGTGTCGGCGATGAAGACAAGGCGAGGGTCGCCGAGCCGCGCGGCGGCGATCAGGTCGCGCCAGAATGGCGGCGGCGCGGCGGCCGGCGTCAGCAGGCGAAAGCCCTCGACGCCGTCGGCGGCCAGCGCCGCCAGGCGCTCGCTGGCCCAGGCGCCGATCAGCTTGGCGACCTGCGGCTCGTTCAGGCGGGCGATCGCGTCTTTGTCCGGGCGGCGGAGTTGATGCGGGTCGACCGGCCCTCGCCATGTTTCACCCGGCTTCAGCGTAAAGGCGTCCGGGTGGCGGCTCACCAGCGCGTGGTCGGCGGGAAATCGCGCCAGATCGATGTCCAGCAGCAGGCCCAGCCCTTGGGCTCGCGCCGCGGCCGCGAGCGGCGCGAGCGCGGCGTCCTTGGCCGGGGTCTCGCCGCGTTCGGGCGCGTCCGAAGCGCAGAGCAGGATGCGATCATAGCCAAGGGCGCTCGTCCGGGCCGCCTGGTCCGCGAACGCCCGCGCCGATCCGGATCGGCGATAGGGCAAGGCCTGTATGCGGGGGATGCGCTGATTTAGACTGCTCATCGCACGCTCGTCACGCATGGCCTCGGCGTTCCAAAATGGCGGCTCGCCATCCGGCAGGCTCAATTCGGTGAACGGGCGGAGGTTCCCGGTGAAATCCGAATGAGGCGAACGAAAAGCGTTTATCACGGACTGGGTGCGCGGGCGCAGCCTGCGCAACTCCCGGGAGATCAAGCGATCCGCTGCTTCTCGATTTCGGAATTCAGCTCGGCCCCGAACAGGATGACGACCACCGACAGCCAGATCCAGGTCATGAACCCGATCACCGCGCCCAGGGAGCCGTAGGTTCTGTTGTAGTGGCCGAAGTTGCTGACATACCAGGAGAAGAGCAGCGACATCATCATCCAGATCAAGGCCGCCGCAACGCCGCCCGGCGTGATCCACCGCCAGCGCACCTGATGACGACAGGGCGCATAGCGATAGAAGAACGAGAGCAGGACGACCGCGATCAGAAAAAGCACCGGCCAGCGCAAGCCGGTGATGCTGGCGACGCCGGCCAGTCCCAGCTCGGCCAGCGTTCTGGGGGCGGCGGCCATCGCCGCGGCGGCGACCACGGCGAAGACGATGGCGCCGAACGTAAAGCCCAGGGACAGAAGATTGAGCAAAATGAAGCGCCTGCCTTCGGTCTTCTCATAAGCGACATTCAATCCCGCGATCAGGGCTTTCACGCCGGCGTTCGAGCTCCAGAGCGAGATCGCCAGGCCGGTGGCGAAGGTGAGGCCGAGCCGGCCGTGACCGATCGCGGCCAGGCGCGAAATCTGGTCGCCGATAACCGAGATCGCGCCGCCCGGAAGAAGACCGTTCAGCGCCGCGAGATGGTGCTGGGCCTTGGCGACGTTGCCGAAGAGTCCGTAGAGCGAGACGAACGCCCCGATCGCGGGAAAAAGCGCCAGCAGGCCGAAGAAGGTGACGCTCGCCGCCACCGTTGGAATGCGGTCCGCGCCGAACGCCTTGAGGGTGCGCAGCAGAATCTGCCGCCATCCGGCGGCACCGATCTGGAACGGCGTCGAGGGCGCGGCGCCCGAAATGCCAGGCCCCCTCTCGGCCGCGTTGCGCTGGGCCAGAAGGATGTCGGCGAGCGGGGTCGCCAGACCCAGAACAAATCCGATCGCCAGCGCCGTCCACGGATCGCCGGAGGCCGGTTTTTTGCTGGCGGCCGTTTTGCCGCCTTGTCCGACAGCCGCCGGCCGCGCCGCGCTCGTTCGGCGGCCGCGCCGGCTCAGAAAGCCGCCCCACATCGACGTTGCTCCAGCCCTTTAGGTCGCGTGTCGACGCAACCTCTGCGCTAAGCCAACGCTTGGCTGGCGGACGGGTTTCCGCCGAGCCTCTCGGGCGGCCCTGCGGCAACCCTTCGCCTCGCCGGGTGTTTGGCGACAAAGCCCGCCAGCTCGCCCCGACCCTGCCGGTCCCGCCCTCCGTTGAGGCGCGATGCGGCGCAGACACGGACCCATCTGATGAGGCCGCGCTTTACGACCCAGTTGATCGGAGCCGTGCTTGGCGCGGTTCTTCCGTGCTGGGCCGGCTCAGGTTTCGCCGCAACGGCGCCCGCCGCGCCGGCCGCGCCGGCGGCTCCGGTCGCGAGCGCCGCTGCGACCGCCGCCGTCGCGGCCGCCCCCAAGCCTGCGCCAGCGCCGGTGGTCCAGCCTCCCGATCCGGCGACGATCCTGGCCAATGACCAGCAGACGCTCACCCAACTGCAAAATCAGGTTCAGATCACCT
Organism: Caulobacteraceae bacterium; assembly: GCA_965277425.1. Lineage (GTDB taxonomy): Bacteria > Pseudomonadota > Alphaproteobacteria > Caulobacterales > Caulobacteraceae > Poindextera. The sequence goes on along the minus strand of CBDICR010000007.1, from coordinate 1,141,041 downwards.
CCATCGACGCCCGGCTCGCCGCCATGGGGGCCCAGGCCGCCGCCATCGAGGGGCGGGCCGACCAGCTGATTGCGAGCGACGATCGCGATCTGGCCGGCGTCGATCGCACGCTGAGGCGGCTCAATCCCAATCCTCGCCGCGCGGTTCCGGCCGCGGAGAAGAGCCAGGTCGCGGCGCTGGACGCTGATCGGACCGCCCTGCAGTCGCAGCTGCGCCAGGCCCAAACGGTCAGCGCGGCGGCCGGCTCCGCCTACACGTTCGTCGCTGAGCGCCGCCGCGAAGGCTTCAGCGCCCGGGTGCTCGAACAATCCGCCTCGCCGCTGTCGCCGGCCTTCTGGACCTCGCTGATCGAGTCCGCGGGCCCGGACATAACGCGTCTGGTCGGCCTGGCGCGGGACGCCGCGGGCGTGGCCGTCGATGCGCCGGAGCCGCGCGGCGGCATCGGCCTTGGCCTGGGCGTCATCATCGGGCTGGCGCTGCTGTTTCCCGTGCGATGGGGCCTGGAAAAGCTCGGTCGAAACGCCATGGACCGCAAACCCGACCGGCGCCGGTTCGGCCATAGCGCCTATGCGCTTTGGATGACGGCGGTCGACACCGGCCTGCCGGCGCTCGCCGCCATCGCCTTGCATCTGGGCGCTCAATGGGGCGGCCTGCTCTCCGACAAGGCCGATGAACTGGCCGGCGCCGGCGTGGTCGCGGTGACCTGGGGGGCGGCGATCCTGGCGCTCGGCCGCGCCCTGGTCACGGACATGCAGGCCGACCGTCGCCTGCTGGGCCTTCCCGACAATACGGCGCAGCGGATGGGGCCGCTGCTCGCCGCCGTGGCCATCATCACCGGGGCCGGATTTCTGCTCACCCGGCTGAACTATGTCGTCGGCGCCAGCGTCGCCTCGACCATCGCGGCCAACTGCGTGCTGTCGCTGGCCTATGCCGGCATCGCCGGCGCGATCCTGGTCAGCTTCGGGCGCGGCCGCGGGCCGGACGAGCGCGGCGCTCTCGTGGACGAGGCTCGATCGCCGGCCTGGACCCTGGTGTCCCTGGTTCTGTCCGCCGCGGTCGTGATCACCGTTGGAGCGGTGCTCGCGGGCTTCACCACCCTTGCGGACCTGGTCTCCAACCAGATCTTCTGGCTGAGCGTGCTGGCCGCCGCCTGCTTTCTTCTGCTGCGCTTCGTCGACGACCTATGCGGCGCTCTGTTCGGCGAGCGCGGCTGGGCGTCGCGGACCCTTTTGGTGCTGTTCAGCTTTCGCCGCTCGACCATCGCCCAGGCCGGCATCCTGGTCTCGGCCGCGCTGCAGCTGTTCATCCTGATCGGCGCTATCACCCTGGCCCTGACGCCTTTCGGCCAGGGCGGCGACCTCTTCCTGGCGCACTTCAACCAGCTCGGCCAGACCATCCACATCGGCTCGGCGACCATCTCGCCCGCCGCCATCGCCAGCGGCCTGGGCGCCCTGGCGATCGGCATGGGCCTTGTCCACCTCGTGCGCGGCTGGGTGGTGCGCCGCTACCTGCCGGCGACCGACTGGGACGCGGGCCTGCGCAACTCGGTCAGCACCGGGATCGGCTATATTGGCGTCGGCGTCGCGCTGCTCTGCGCCATGGCGGCCATGGGGCTCGGGTTCGCGCAGATCGCCCTGATCGCCAGCGCGCTTTCCGTCGGCATCGGCTTTGGGCTGCAGCAGGTGGTGCAGAACTTCGTCTCCGGCGTCATCCTGCTGGTCGAGCGGCCGGTGAAGGTCGGCGACTGGGTCAGTGTCGACGGCATCGAGGGCAATATCCGCCGCATCCGGGTTCGCGCCACCGAGATCGAGACCTTCGATCGCTCGACGGTGATCGTGCCGAACTCGGACCTGATCACCAAGCAGGTGCAGAACAAGACGCTCGGCGATCCGCGCGGCCGCATCAAGCTGGAGCTGGGAATCGCCAAGGCCGGCGACGCGCAAAAAGCGGCCGACCTGATCCTCGGCCTGGCCGATGCGAGGGCGGAAATCCTGAAGGAGCCGAAGCCGGTGGTCTATATCGACTCCCTGGCCAGCGGCGGCGCGGTCAACTTCATCTGCTACCTGTTCGTCGCCAATCCGCGCGATGTCTACAAGACGCGCAGCGCCTTCTATTTCGCGCTGCTGGACGCCTTCCAGCAGGCGAATGTGACATTCATCGGCGCTACTGGGCCGTCGAATGTCGTCATCGAGCCCGGCCCCGACATGCAGAGCGCCCTGGCCGAGATGCGCCCCCGCGCCGCGCCGCCGCGGCCTGAACGCTGAACCGACGAGCCTCAGCGGCGTTGCATAGAGGCTGCGTCAGGAGGCGAAGATGGCCAAGACCCCCGATACGGACATCAACGGGCGCTATAACCGCGATGAGGACGTCAAGGCCCCGGCCAAGGAGGGCCAGTCTCCGCGCTCTTCGACGGAACCCGAGGGCTCGGAGGCCTCCGCTCGCACCTCGAAGACCGCCGCCGACCCGCAGACGGGCGAGTCGACCAAGCCCGCGGCCAAAACGCGGCCCTGAGTTCGCCTGCCGGCCGGCGCGGTTTCCGTAACCGGCTCGTCGCGCCCGTTTGACAGTTTCGTGACAGCCTGCGCAATTCCCGAGGCGGGCGGTCGAGGTGCGGGCGGCCGTTCGATCGCGCTGATGGGGCTCCAAGCTTGCTGAAATGGTTCCACGCGCTGTTGCCGAAGGAGGATCGCTTCTTCGAGCTGTTCAACCGCCATGCCAGCGTGGTCCTGCTCGGCGCCCAGGCCTTGCGCGAGCTGCTGAACGGCGGCTCGGGGGTCGAGGACGCCTGCCGGCGCATCATGCTGCACGAGAACGAGGCCGACGCCTATGCGCGGGAGGTGTCTCTGGCCGTGCGGCGCACCTTCATCACCCCGTTCGATCGCGGCGACATCAAGGAGCTCTCGGGCCTGCTCGATGACGCCATCGACCAGATGCAGAAGACCGCCAAGGCCATCATCCTGTTCGAGGTCGAGACCTTCAAGCCGCAGATGCGCGACATGGGCGACATGATCGTCGAGGCCGCCAAGCTGACCGTCGAGGCCGTCGGCCTGCTGTCGAAAATGTCCGAAAACGCCAACCGCATCAATGGCATCGCGGTGGAGATCACCCGTATCGAGGACCAGGCCGACGAGATCAACGACGCCGGCCTCAAGGCGCTCTTCCTCGCCCATCGAACCAGCGACCCCATGGGCTATATCGTCGGCGCCGAGATCTACGATCACCTGGAAAAGGTGGTCGATCGCTTCGAGGACGTCGCCAACGGAATCAGCGGCGTCCTGATCGAGCATCTCTGATGACCTCGGAGCGGTGCGCTTGAATTTCGCGGGTTCAAGCGCGCTGCTGTTCGGCCTGATCGGCGTGGCCCTGCTGTTCGATTTCCTCAACGGCCTGCATGACGCGGCCAATTCGATCGCCACCGTCGTCTCCACGCGCGTGCTGTCGCCGCGCTATGCGGTGTTCTGGGCCGCCTTCTTCAACTTCATCGCCTTTCTCGTCTTCGGACTGCATGTCGCCAACACCATCGGCACCGGCATCGTCTCGGCGCGGGTGATCACCGACCAGGTGATCTTCGGCGCGCTGATGGGCGCCATCACCTGGAACATCGTCACCTGGCTCGCCGGCATCCCCTCGTCGAGCTCCCACGCCCTGGTCGGCGGGCTGATCGGGGCGGTGGTGGCCAAGGCTGGTCTGCACGCGGTGGTCTGGTCCGGCGTGATCAAGACCAGCGCCGCCATCGTGGTGTCGCCGGCCCTGGGCTTTTTCCTGGCGCTGGTTCTGGTGCTGATCGTCTCGTGGGTCTTCGTGCGATCCACGCCCGGCCGGGTCGACCGGACCTTTCGCAAGCTGCAGTTCGTGTCGGCCTCGCTCTATTCGCTCGGCCACGGCGGCAACGACGCCCAGAAGACCATGGGCGTCATCGCCGTGCTGCTCTACGCCCACGGACGGCTCGCCGGCGGCTTCCACATTCCGCTCTGGGTGGTGCTGGCCTGTCAGACGGCGATGGCGATGGGCACGCTGTTCGGCGGCTGGCGCATCGTGCACACCATGGGCTCGAAGATCACCCGGCTGTCGCCGATGCAGGGGTTTTGCGCCGAGACCGGTGGGGCGATCACGCTCTTTCTGGCGACCTATATGGGCATACCGGTATCGACCACCCACACCATCACCGGGGCTATCGTCGGGGTCGGAACCGCGCGGCGGACCTCGGCGGTCCGCTGGGGGGTGGCCAGGGACATCGTCGTCGCCTGGGTCATCACCATCCCGATGGCGGCCCTGGTCGCGGCCGGCTTCTACGGGCTGTTCGGGCTGGTGTTCGCCGGCTGAGGCCTTGCACCGAGGCCCCGCCATCCGTGATAGAAGGGCGAAACATGGACGGGGGGTGAAGCGTGATCGCCTATTCGACGCTCGGCGTGAACGACATGGACCGCGCGATCCGGTTCTACGATGCGGTCTTCGCGCCCCTCGGCGCGGTTCGTGATGCGACCAGCCAGACCTGGACCGGCTATTCGCGCGCCGGCGACAGGGCGAAATTCTTCCTGACGCGCCCGTTCGACCGCGCCTCGGCGACGTCGGGCAATGGCGCCATGCTGGCCTTTCTGGCCGAAGACCGCGCGGTCATCGACGCCTTCCACGCCGCGGCGCTCGCCCATGGCGGCGTCGATGAAGGCCCGCCGGGCGTGCGCGAGGGCATGGACCCGGTCTTCTACGCCGCCTATGTGCGCGATCCCGACGGCAACAAGCTGTGCGCCTTCGTGCGGAAGTAGCCGGCGATGGCGAAACGGCCGAACTTCCTCGTCATCGTCGCCGACGATCTGGGTTTCTCCGACCTTGGCGCCTTCGGCGGCGAGATCGACACCCCGCACCTGGACGCCCTGGCGCGCCAGGGCCTGCGGTTCACCGACTTCCACACCGCGCCGGCCTGCTCGCCGACGCGGGCCATGCTGCTGACCGGGACCGATCACCATATCGCCGGCCTCGGCACGCTCGACGAGGTCGCCAGCCGCTCCCAGCGCGGCCAGCCCGGCTATGAGGGCTACCTGAACGAGCGCGTCGTGACCGTGACAGAACTGCTGCGCGACAGCGGCTATCGCACCTTCCTGTCCGGCAAGTGGCACCTGGGCATGACGCTGGAGACCGCACCGCATACGCGGGGCTTCGAGCGGTCCTTCGCCCTCCTGCCCGGCGCGGCCAACCACTATGCCAGCTCGCCAAAGGCCGGCACCGGCTTTCCGCGCCAGGACACTCTGTATGCGGAGGATGGCCGTTTTGTCGGCCTGCCGGACGACTTCTACACCTCGGACGGATTCACCGCCAAACTGATCGACTATCTGGACGGGCGTCCCAAGGATGGCGCGCCCTTCTTCGCCTATCTCGCCTTTTCGGCGCCGCACTGGCCGCTGCAGGCGCCGGCCGACCTCGTCGCCAAGTATCGCGGACGCTACGACGACGGCCCGGACGCGCTGCGCGCTCGGCGCCTAAAGCGGCTTGTCGAGCTCGGCCTCTGCGCGCCGGACGTGGTTGCGCATCCGGTCGTGGCGCGCTCCAAGCCCTGGGACGAGATGAGCCCCGACGAGCGCGCCGTTTCGGCCCGGACCATGGAGGTCTATGCGGCCATGGTCGAGCGGCTCGACTGGAATGTCGGCCGGTTGATCGCCCAGCTCGAGGCGAGCGGCGATCTGGACGATACGATCATCCTTTTCCTTTCCGATAATGGCGCGGAGGGGGCCCTGATCGAGGCCGTGCCGGTGTTCGGGCCGCGGCTGATGGCGTTCATCGCCGAGCATTACGACAACCGGCTGGACAATATCGGCCGGCCCAACTCCTACGTCTGGTACGGCCCGCGCTGGGCGCAGGCCGCCACCGCGCCGTCGCGGCTCTACAAGACCCATACCGCCGAGGGCGGCATCCGCGTCGTCGCCTTCCTGACCGGCCGTCCGTTGGCGCGCCAGGGCGCGATCAGCCCCGCCTTCGCCACCGCCATGGACGTGACGCCGACCCTGCTCGACCTCGCCGGCGTCGCCCATCCCGGCCGGGCCTGGCGCGGCCGCCCGATCGAGCCCGTGCGCGGGCGATCGCTGGCGCCCTATCTGCGCGGCGAGAGCGAGGTCGTGCACACCGATGCGGTCGCGACGGGGTGGGAGCTGTTCGGCCGCTGCGCCATCCGCCGCGGCGACTTCAAGGCGCTTCTGTCGCCGCCGCCGGACGGTCCGGGCCGCTGGCAGCTCTACGACCTGTCGAAAGATCCCGGCGAGACCAAGGACCTGGCGCAGGTTGAACCGGATCGGCTGGCGGCGCTGGTCGAGGACTGGAACGCCTATGTGGAAGAGACCGGCGTCCTGATCGTGAATGTCGCCACCTGAGCGGCGAGGCGCTGTCGATCGGCTCGCAAGCGATGCCGGTTTTCGGCCGAAACTCACGGCCGTTCAGGCGTGCAGGTCCTAAATCTGCGATTCCGCTGTCGAGTCCGGGCGGCCTTGTCCCAGGCGCGGCTCCGCCCCAGCCAGCAGCCGCTGAATGTTGGCGCGATGGCGTACAATCACGTAGATGCCGCCTGCAATCACCAGGAACCGATAGGGCGCCGGGTGCTGCAAGACGCAGATGAGCGCGATCGCCGTCAATGCCGCCAGCATCGACCCCAGGGACATGATCCGGAAAATCGCCAGCACGGCGCCAAAAACCGCCGCAGCCCCTAAGCCCACCGGCCAAGAAATCGCCAGCAACACGCCAAGCCCGGTCGCGGCGGATTTGCCGCCTGTAAAATTCAACCAAATCGAACGGCTGTGCCCCAACAGCACGGCCAGTCCGGCCAGGCAAACCGCCCAGGGCGCCCAGGTTTGCAGATCAAGGGCTGCCGGTGGCGTGACGGACGGCAATCTATAGAGCCAGGTATAAAACCAGCGGGTAAAGACGATCGCTCCCACGCCTTTCAGCACATCGACCAGAAGCACCACCAAAAAGGGCCATTTCCCCAGGGTTCTCAATACGTTCGTCGCCCCAGTGGATTTGGAGCCGTGCTCTCTGATATCGATGCCCTTGAGCAGTCTCCCCGCCAGATAGCCCGTGGGCGTAGACCCGAGGAGATAAGCGATCGCCAATCCAACCACGCTCGCTATCCAGAAAACCATGGGATTTCCCTCGACGCTCCAGGTTCAGGCAATCGTCATTCGATCGTCGACCTCTTGACCGCGGCCTTGGTCTCTTCACAAGCGATTGCCGCCGGGACGTCTGTTATCGTACCACCGCACACCAACGGCAGCTAACCACCGAGGCTTTGGGGAACGCGTCGCTCGCCCAGTTTGGCGGACTGAAGCCGGGTGCATTCCGATGTTTGGATCGAAGGGGGTATGAGGTTGGACTACTTCGAACAGCTCGAAGCCCTGGCGGCGCGGCAAGGCGGATACTTCTATCCGTGGCGTTCCGCGCCGGGCGACGGTAACGGCGAAGATGCCTACACCCAGCTCGTCGAAGCCCATCTCTCCCTGGAGAAAGTCGTGCTGGACGCCGGCTGCGGACATGGGACCGATATGCTGGCCTTTGCGCCGAAGGTGCGGCGCTTCATCGGCTATGACGCCGTGGAGAGCTTCATCGCCATCGCGCGTCGCAAGGCCGCTGAGGTCGGTCTGGCCAACGTGGAGTTGATGCTCTGCAACTCAAGCGCGCGGCATAACGACGGGGCGGCGCGCGTTCCGGCGGCGGACCGCACGCTCGACCTCATCATCTCCCGGCGCGGCCCGACGAACTGGATCGCCGACGCCCGCCGCGCCTGCCGGCCGGGCGCCCGACTGATCCAGCTCAATCCGCTGCCCACCCCCGAGCCCCCTTGGAACGGCGAGCTGCCCCAGGCTTTGCGGTTGGCGGAGAACCCCGCCAACCCCGGTCGCCCGGATCTGGTGGCCGAGATCGAAGCGGCTCTGGCCGCTGCGGGCCTCAGGCTGGACGATGGTCAGGTCTTCGATGCGCCGGAAGTCATCAGCGAGCCAGAAGACCTACCGGTATCTCACCTTCATGCGCTTCGAGCCCGACACGCCGTCGTGGGACGCAGCTCGCCCGCATCTGCAACACCTCTTCGCTCGCCATGGCCCGATCGACCTTCGCCAACGCCGCTTCCTGTGGACGGCTGTCGTGGACTGAGCCAAACGGAGTTGGGCGCTCATGGCCGCGTTCGGACCCAAAGCCTCCGCTTCACCACCGCCTAGATTTCGCCCCATTGCAGACAGCATGCGAGCCCGACAGACTGCCAATCTGATCGCCCCGGTGGAACGGATCAAAGACGGACGCCGCCATGCGCGCCATCGACGCCCAGCACTATTGGCTGTCCGCCCTGTTTGAGCGGCAAGACGGATGGGACCCGGAGCGCTATCCATTCAACCTGCCCGTGCTGCGCGGCCTGGACGAGCTGACATTCCACCCGAAGGTGACCTTCCTGGTCGGCGAGAACGGGTCGGGCAAATCGACCTTGATCGAGGCCCTGGCCATCGCCTGGGGCTTCAATCCGGAGGGCGGCGGCAAGAACTTCAACTTTGGGACGCGAACGTCCCATTCCGACCTGCACCGCTTCGTCCGCCCGGTGCGGGGCGTCAAGCGGCCGAAGGACGGCTACTTTCTCAGGGCGGAGAGTTTCTTCAACGTCGGCACCGAGATCGAAGCCCTGGACCGGGAGCCCGGCGGTCCGCCGATCATCAATTCCTACGGCGGGGTCTCGCTGCACGAGCAGTCTCACGGTGAATCCTTCTTCGCCCTGCTCGATCATCGGTTTCATGGCAAGGGCGTCTACATCCTCGACGAGCCGGAAGCCGCCCTGTCGCCCAGCCGCCAGCTCAGCTTTCTGGCCCGGATGCACCAACTCATCGGGCAAGCCTCTCAATTCATCATCGCCACCCATTCGCCCATCATTCTCGGCTATCCCCATGCCCTGATCTATCAGGCGACGCCGCACGGCCTGAACCGGATCGACTACGAAGACACGGACCATTTCCAGGTCACGCGCAATTTTCTCAATCGGCGCGACACCTTCCTCGATGTGCTGCTGGCCGAGGACGATGGCTAGGTCCGCAAACCCAAACGAGACGCCAGGGAGGTCGGCGTTACGGCGCAGAAGCCCCGTGGGGGAGCGCCTCGGCGAGCATCCGGCGATCCAAACTATTTGCTCTATGCCGGTTCGACGGCGGCGCCATGGTCGGGAAGCGTGGTCTCCATCCGCCTGATGGCAGGAATGGCATAGAAGGAGAGGGTGTTGAGCAGCGCCAGCGTCCCGGCAACAACGAACATGAGCCCGATGCCCGCGCCCTGGCCGGCGCCCACGAGCCAGGCGACGAGACGCCAGAGCGGGGCCTGCCTGGCCGGCTCGAACACCCGGTCAGCTAGAGGGCCGACGACAAGGAAGGCCGCGGGCCTGAGCAGGGCGGAGATCTGGCCGAAGGCCGCGAACACCCGGCCCTGGAGGTCAGGCGCCGTCTTTGCCTGGATGATCGACATCAACGGCGCTTCGATGAACGGGATCGCAACCATGAGCATGAACAAGCTCGCGCCGAGCGAGAGCGCTCTCCGTGACACACCGGCCAGCGCCAGGAACGCCCCGACCATCGCGGCGGCGAGCATGACGGTGTGAATGCGGGGGCGGGTTCCACCCCAGGCGGTCATCGTCACTGAGCCGGCCAAGGCGCCGAAGTTCACAGCGCCCATGACGACGCCGAGCATGGCGACGTTGCCCGTCCGGTCGAGGATGTAGGGGACATTGAGGACCAGCACGCCCAGGACGAAGAAAGACGTGACTGTGAAACAGCCGCAAAGGCCCAGAAGCGATGGGCGGGCGCCGAGGTACCGAAAGCCGTCGAAGGCCTGTCGCCAGACTGATGCCCGCATCGCAAGTCCTTCGGCGGTTTGCACCGGCATCGGAATGCGGACCACGACGATCGCGACGATCGCGACCACGAAGCTCGCAATGTCCAGGGAGATAGAGCCCACGACGCCGACGATCGCATAGAGCAGCCCGGCCATCGTCGGTCCGAGCACGCCGGCCGCCGGCCCGCCGATCATGCCAAGGGCATTGGCGCGATCTCGCTGTCGGTCCGGCACGAGCATGGCCACAGGTGCCTGAAAGGCCGGCGCCTCGATCGCGGCGAAGAGCGAGCTGCAGAGCACGAGGACGTAGAGATGCCAGAGCTGGAACGCGCCCGAGGCGAAACTGGCGAGCAGCAGACCACTCGAAACGACATAGCCGACATTGGCCGCAAGCATGATGCGCCGCCGATCGAACCTGTCGGCCACGGCGCCGGCAAACCCGCCCAAAACCATCCGCGGCGCCACCGAGAAAAAGGCGACCAGCGCCAGGGGCGTGGCGTGCCCGGTCTGCCGGAAGACGGCGATGCTGACCGCAAGTCCGCTGATCTGGCTCCCGAGCAGCGAGATGGCCTGCGCCACGAGCAGGACATAGTAGGTCCGCAGCCCAGCGCCTCCGGCGGGCGCCGCCGTCGCCGCGGCGATGGCCATCGGCTCAGATTGCAGGTCATCCATCGGAGCGCCCTCCCTCTCGACTCTCGAGAAGCAGCATCGCCCGGGCAGGTTCAGAAGTGTTTGCGCCTGACTTGCGGAAACCTTGGGAAAAGCTTGCGAAGTCAGCCGCGGAGCCTCACCCGACTGGCCAGCGGCTCGTAGCGCCCGTCGGCCTTCAGGGTGTCGAAGAACGGCATCCAGGGGAAGAACATGAGCGTGGGATCGCCGCGCGCGGCGGCGGCGTCCAAGATCGCGAACGCCTCGTCCGTCTGGCCGGCAAGGGCGCGAAGGCTGGCGATGGGAAAGCCGCGCCGCATGAAGCGCAACGGCTGCTCCGCGAAGAGGTCGGCCGCCGCGCCGCAGCCAGCCGCGAAGCCCTTCGCCTCGAAGACTGCCCTCAGCGCCGGAAGCCGCTCGGCTGCGACGCCCCAAAGTTCTAGCCCCTTCAGCAGGCAATCGAGCCCCTCGGCCTCGTCGCCGGACATCGCCAGCGCCCACCCACGCACGTACCAAGCTTGGCCTAAGTCGGGCGCCAGACTCAATGTGGCGACGGCCTCGGCGGCGGCGTGGCGATAGCGACGGGCGATGAGGAGAATTTCCAGCAGGTCGGCGCGAGCCTCCAGCAAGCTCGGCTGGATGGCCACAGCCCGGCGCGCCGACCGCTCGGCCTCGGCGAAGCGGCCGACAGCGGTCAGCGCCGACGCTCGGCGGCGGTGCGCGCTCACGAACGTTGGGTCGAGAGCGATCGCGCGCTGGAAGGCGGTTTCGGCGGCGGCGAAGTCGCGGTCCGCGAGCAGCAGCGCCGTGCCCAGCGTCGTCCAGGCTGCCGCCGAGGTATCGTCCAGGCCTACAGCGGCGCGCGCAGCGGCCTTCGCCGCCGCAAGATCGCCACCCTGTTCCATGTAATGTCGTGTGATGAGGGCTTCGGCGAGGCCCTGGTGGGCGGGCGACCAGCCCGGGGCCTTGGCCATCGCCGCCTCGAAGCAAAGGCGCGCCTGGGTTAGGCTGGTCGGCAGCGGCGAGGCCAACGCCAGCCGACCCTGCGCCACCAACGCGGCGGCCTCGGGCGGTCCGTCGGATGCGGCGCGCGGGTCGGACCCGTGCGGCGGCGACTCGACGACCGCGCGGTAGCCGCGCTTCGGGACGGTCTCGATGTAGCGCCGCTCGCGCGTCCCGCGGAGCGCCCGGCGCAGTCGGCTGACAGCGGCGGCCAGGGTGTCGTCGCCGATGGCGCGGTCGCCCCAGGTGGCGGCGGCGATCTCGTCCTTCCCGAGCACGCGTCCGCCCGAGCCGGCGAACAGCAGCAACAGGTCCATGAGCCGCGGCTCCAGCCGCACGCTCTCGCCGTCGGCGCCCGTGAGGCGACCACGCGAGGGATCGACCTGCCAGTCGCCGAAGGCGAATGGTCGCTGATGGCCGGCGGGCGCCATGGGGCGATGCTAAGGTGAAATCTCGCCTGTGTCGCGTCGCGCCTTGGCCAGAGAGCCGCTCCACCCTGAGCGGAAGGTCGCTGACGGGCTGACTAAGGTCGTCGGACCTCAAACCGAAGCGGATGGGACGGCGCGATCTGACCTTCAGCGGCGTACCGTCATAGAGGGCCAGATCGGCGCCGGTCAGGCTGAAGCCCAACGTGCCATAGACGCCCACTCAAGGCACGTTCAGCGAGCTGGTGTCCGGTCAGAGCGGCTGACCCATCTTCAACATTCGTGGACGTCCGCTCGCCAACGGAGGCGAGTGCAAAACCCGCTCCAAACCTTCCCGTTGGCGGACGGGGGAAGGGCAGGGTAGGGGTGTTGGCAATGCGCGGACGAGAAGGCGCTGTCGGGCGCCGGCGCCCACCTGCGTTCACCCCCAGACCCGGCGGCCACACCCCCACCCAACCCTCCCCCATCGAGGGGGAGGGTCTCGATCTTGCCGCCGCGCCGCGCCAGACCCGATCGGCGACCCCTTCGCTGCGCTCAGCCGTCGGCGACCTCAACCCAAGCTCTGCTTAGCCGTAGACGAACAATGGGTCGTCCAGGTCGATGGCCGGGAACTCGTCCTTCTCGGTCCAATAGTCCTGGGTGTGTTGCCACTCGCGGGTCGCGCCGCGCTTGGGCAAAAGGTGCATGCCGCGCATCAGATAGCCGGGATTGAAGTTCTCCGGATCGATCCAGGTGGAGAGCGCCATGTCCTGCTCCTCGGGGCGCAGGGCGACGCTGACGCGGCGGGCCTGGCGCGCGTCCATGTGGCCCAGCAGGCGGCAGACGAAGTCGGCGATCAGCTCGGAGCGCAGGGTCCAGCTGGCGCGGAAATAGCCGAACACCCAGACCAGGTTGGGCACGCCGGTGAACATCATGCCGCGATAGGTGACCGTCTCGGCGAAGTTCAGCGGCGTCCCGTCGATGACGAAGTCGATGTCGCCGAGGATGTTCAGGTTGAAGCCGGTCGCGGTGATGATCAGGTCGGCCTCGATCTCCTCGCCGGACTTCACCCGGATGCCCTTTTCGGTGAAGCGGTCGATCTCGTCGGTGACCACCGAGACCTTGCCGGTCTTCATGCCTTCGAACAGGTCGCCGTTCGGCATGAAGGCGATGCGCTGGCGCCACGGCCGATAAGACGGGGTGAAGTGCTTTTCCACCTGGTCGGCCGGCAGATAGGCTCCCACCAGGCCGAGCAGTTCCTTGCGCACCGCCTCGGGCTGCTCGAAGGTGCGCTTGGTGAAGGCGCCGCCGTTGGCCAGCACCTGGCGGCGCACGATCTCGTGGATCCAGTTTTCGTCGATCTTCAGCGCGCGAAGGGTCTCGGCCAGCTCGTTGACGTTGCGTCCGGGCACGAAATAGGTCGGCGAGCGCTGCAGCATGGTGACGTGTTCGACGTCGGCGGCGATGGAGGGGGCCAGGGTGGCGGCGGTGGCGCCCGAGCCGATGACGATCACTTTCTTGCCGGCATAGGCCAGGTCTTGCGGCCAATTCTGCGGGTGCACGATCTGGCCCTTGAAGTCGGCCATGCCCTCCCATTGCGGGGTGTAGCCTTCGGATTGGCGGAAATAGCCCTGCGCCATCCATAAGAAGCCGGTGGTGAAGCGAACGGTCTGGCCGGTGTCGGCGCGCACCGCCTCCAGGGTCCAGAGGTTGTCCTGGCTCGACCAAGCGGCGCTGGTGATGGTGTGGCCATAGCGGATGTGGCGGGCGAGATCGTTGTCCTCGATCACCTCGCCCATATAGTTCAGGATCTCCTCGCCGGCGGCGATCGGGGCGCCGACCCAGGCCTTGAAGCGATAGCCGAAGGTGAAGAGATCGCTGTCGGAGCGGACGCCGGGATAGCGGTGCGTATGCCAGGTGCCGCCGAAACTGGGCTTGGCCTCCAGCACCACGAAGCGCTTGTCGGGACACTGGGTGCGCATGTGGTAGGCGCCGCCGATTCCCGAGATGCCGGCCCCCACGATCAGCACGTCGAAATGTTCGACCTCCGCCTGCGCCATGGTCGGGCGGACGAGGGTTGCGGTGTCGGTCATGGACGGTCTTCTCCGCGATCGGGCGATTACTGAACGCCGATCACATATTTCGCGCCCGGCCTCAAGCCGCTTTCGGGCCGGCGCGGCGGACGCGGCGGCGATGATAGGCGTTTCGCGGCCGGAGCGAGCCGGGTATCGTTCCGTCGAGCTTGATGAAGAGGGGCCGAAAAAATGAAGACGCGCATCACCGAACTGTTTGGAATCGAACATCCGATCATCCAGGGCGGCATGCACTATGTCGGCCTCGCCGAACTGGCGGCGGCGGTTTCCGAGGCCGGCGGGCTTGGCGTCATCACCGGGCTGACGCAGCGGACGCCCGAGGATCTCGCCAAGGAGATCGCCCGCTGCCGCGAGATGACCGACAAGCCGTTCGGGGTGAACCTGACCTTTCTGCCGTCGGTCACCCCGCCCGACTATCCCGGCTATGTGAAGGCGATCGTCGACGGCGGGGTCAAGATCGTCGAGACGGCCGGCAACAATCCGCAAAAATGGCTGCCGGACATGAAGGCGGCCGGGATTAAGGTGATCCACAAGTGCACCGCCGTCCGCCACGCGCTGAAGGCCGAATCGATCGGCTGCGACGCGGTCAGCGTCGACGGGTTCGAATGCGGCGGCCACCCCGGCGAGGACGACATCCCCAACTTCATCCTGCTTCCCCGCGCCGCCGAGGAGCTCAAAATCCCCTTCGTCGCCTCCGGCGGCATGGCCGACGGCCGCTCGCTGGTCGCGGCCCTGGCCCTGGGCGCCGAGGGCATGAACATGGGTACACGCTTCATCGCCACCCAGGAGGCGCCGGTGCACGAGAACGTCAAACGCGCCCTGGTCGAGGCCTCGGAGCTGGACACGCGGCTGGTCATGCGGGCCTTGCGCAACACCGAGCGGGTGCTGGTCAACGCCGGGGTCGCGCGCCTGCTGGAAAAGGAGCGCGAACTCGGCGCCAACATCAAGTTCGAGGACATCATCGCCGAGGTCGCCGGCGTCTATCCGAAGATCATGCGCGAAGGCGATATGGACGCCGGGGCCTGGTCGTGCGGCATGGTGGCCGGGCTGATCCACGACATCCCGACCTGCAAGGCGCTCATCGAAGGCATCGTCGCCGACGCCGAACAGATCCTGCGCCAGCGCCTTGACCGCATGTTCGGGGCGCGAACCGCCGTGGCGAGCGCGGCTTCCTGATCGGCGCGGCCAAACCCCGGCTTCCCGTCACCGATTTTGCGCTCGCCAAGCGCTGCCTAAAACTTGATCAAGGCGTGACCTCAAGCTAGGCACGCTCAAGGCCCGGCATGTCGTCGAGCGCCGGCGAGGGGGCGAGCGACATGGGGCCGATGACGGTCAATTCCGGCGATACGGCCTGGGTGCTGGCGGCCACGGCGCTGGTCTTGTTCATGACCTTGCCGGGCCTGGCGCTGTTCTACGCCGGGCTGGTGCGCGTGAAGAATACGCTCTCGGTCATGATGCACTGCGTGGCTGTCGCCTGCCTGATTTCCGTGCTGTGGCTGGCCTTCGGCTACAGCCTGACCTTCGACGGCGCCGGGCCGTTCATCGGCGGCCTCGGCAAGGTCTTCCTGCTGTCGGTGAGCCGCGCCTCGGTGGTCGGCTCCATACCCGAGCCGGCCTTCTTCATGTTCCAGGCCACCTTCGCGGTGATCACGCCGGCCCTGATCGTCGGCGCCTATGTGGAGCGGATCAAGTTCGGCGCCGTCCTGATGTTCAGCGGCCTGTGGCTGGCGGTGGTCTATGCGCCGGTGGCGCACTGGGTCTGGGGCGGCGGCTGGCTGGCCCAGCGCCATGTGATGGACTTCGCCGGCGGCCTGGTGGTCCACGCCACCGCCGGGGTTTCGGCCCTGGTCGCGGCGATCATGATCGGCCCGCGCGACGGCTTTCCGCGCGAGCTGCATCCGCCGCACAATCCCGGCATGACCATGATCGGGGCGGGCATGCTCTGGGTCGGCTGGTACGGCTTCAACGGCGGCAGCGCGCTGGCCGCCAACGGCGATGCGGCCATGGCCCTTTTGGTCACCCATATTTCGGCCTCGACCGCCGGCCTGGTCTGGGCCCTGCTCGAACGCCTCCGTTTCGGCCGCGCCAGCATGATCGGCATGGTGACCGGCGTTGTGGCCGGCCTGGCGACCATAACCCCGGCCTCCGGCTATGTCGGGCCCTTGGGCGGCCTTGTGCTGGGCGCGCTGGGCAGCCTGGTCTGTTTCGCCGCCGTCGATCTGGTCAAGACCCGGCTGAAGATCGACGATTCCCTCGACGTCTTCGCCGTCCACGGCGTCGGCGGCATATTGGGCAGCCTGCTGGTCGCCGTCGGAGCCAGCACCGCGCTTGGCGGCGCCGGCTATGCGCGCGGCATGGACATGGCTGGACAGGCGAAGATCCAGCTGATCGGCGTGGCCGTGGTCATCGGCTGGTCGGCGATCGGCAGCATCGTTATCCTGTCGCTCGTCAAGCGCCTGATCGGCCTG
This sequence comes from Caulobacteraceae bacterium, assembly GCA_965277425.1. Taxonomy (GTDB): domain Bacteria; phylum Pseudomonadota; class Alphaproteobacteria; order Caulobacterales; family Caulobacteraceae; genus Poindextera. The sequence continues at coordinate 1,124,586 of CBDICR010000007.1, read as the reverse complement.
CGCGCCGCCGGCGCCGAGGTGGAAGACGGCCTCGACCTCTCCCACCACGGCGAACGCGCCTATTCGCCTTAGGCGGAGCCTGGATAGGCGCCGCACAGCGGCGAGGCGGCCGTCCGACCACGAAGGGCACAAAGAAGAGCAAGGCGCCGTGCGGGCTGGACTGGACGCGGCGGCTAACGCATCAGGCCGGGTCGCCGACGACATCGACGGGCGCCGGATTGATGTCGCCGCCGATCAGCCGATAGACGAGGCCGGCCGCCGCAGCGCCCGCGATCGGGGCCAGCCAGAACAGCCACAGCTGCTGCAGCGCCCAGCCGCCGGCGAACAGGGCTGGGCCGGTGCTGCGCGCCGGATTGACCGAGGTGTTGGTCACCGGAATGCTGATCAGGTGAATGAGGGTCAGGCAAAGGCCGATGGCGATCGGCGCAAACCCCTTCGGCGCGTTCGAATGGGTCGACCCCAGGATCACGAACAGGAAGGCGAAGGTCATGACGAATTCGCAGACCAGGCAGGCCAGCATCGAATAATGGCCGGGCGAGTGGTCGCCATAGCCGTTCGAGGCGAAGCCCGCCGCAGTGGTGAACCCGGCCTGGCCGCTGGCGATGACATAGAGGATGCCGGCGCCGGCCATGCCGCCGAGCACCTGGGCGGCGATGTAGGGCAGGACATCTGCGACCGGGAATCGCCTGCCGACGCACAGGCCCACCGTCACCGCCGGATTGAGGTGGCCGCCTGAAACATGGCCGATGGCGTAGACCATGGTCAGCACCGTCAGGCCGAAGGCAAGCGCCACGCCCAGAAAGCCGATCCCCAGCGCCGGATAGGCGGCGGCCAGCACGGCGCTGCCGCAGCCGCCGAGCACAAGCCACAAGGTGCCGATGAACTCGGCCGCGAGACGTCGACCCATATGCATTTCGCCCTCCCATGTGCGATCGCCCGTGCTTCCGCGACGGTACAGCTTGAGGCTACCCTCGGGCGGGCGTTAGCGCTACTCAGGCGTTTCGCGCGGTCAGGCCGCCGTCCACCGGTATGGTCGCGCCGGTGATGTAGGAGGCGGCGGGCAGGCAGAGGCTGAGCGTGATGTGCGCCACCTCTTCCGGTTCGCCATAGCGGCGCAGCGCCGTGCGGCGATGGGCGAAGGTCGCCTTGTCGGCCTCGGATATGGCCTCGGTCATGCCGGTGTTGATCGGCCCAGGACAGACGCAGTTGACGGTTATGCCGTCCTTGCCGAGCTCGACCGCCAGGGCGCGGGTCAGGCCGGTCACGCCCGCCTTGGCCGCCGCGTAGATCGAATCGCGCGCCGTGGCGCCCAGGGCCTCGGTCGAGGCGATGTTGACGATGCGCGGGCTGGACGAGGCGCGCAGATAGGGCAGGGCGGCGCGGATGATCCGCTGATGCGCCGTCAGCAACACCGCGACCTGGCGGGTCCAGAGCGCGTCGTAGCCGGGGCTGTCGATGGGGGCGAAGGCGGCGACGCCGGCATTGTTGACCACCGCGTCCAGCCCGCCGAAATGACCGGCGATCTGAGGCACGACCCGCGCGATCGCTTCGGGGTCCGCGACATCGAGGCTCCAGGCGCGCGCCTCGCCGCCCTCGGCGCGAATGGCCGCCGCGACGGCCTCGGCCTCGTCGGCGCGGACGTCGGTGACCGCGACCCTGGCGCCGTCGCGGGCGAAGACCTGGGCGGTGGCGCGGCCCATGCCGCTGGCTGCGCCGGTGACCAGGGCGACCTTGCCGGTCATGGAGCGGCTGGGATCGGCGATCGGGCTCATGGGCATGGTCCTTTTTGGGGCTGGTTTCAGTCTGGCGCCTTCCCTGTCGGAAGGGGCAAGCGCCGCTTTTGGGCGCCAGCGCTCGCCCATAGGGCGATCGGTCCAAAACGCTTGCCGTTTAAGGGAAATTCGGATGTTCTATAAGAGCCTCGGGGGCGTGTTCGGATGTCTGCGCCTAGCAACAGCGATTTTCTGGACCTGGTCTACGACGCGGCGCTTGAGCCGGCGCTGTGGACTTCGGTCCTTGAGCGCTTCGCCGACATGGTCGGCGGCTCCAGCGGCTGGGTGTCGCAACTGAGCATGCTGGACGGAACCGGCGGCGACGAGAGCGACCCGCTGGCCCGCGTCGATCCCAGCTTCGTGACGCGCTACATCGACCACTTCGCGCTGAGGAACCCGCTCTCGAACGTCGACAATCCCGACGAATACATGCGTCGATGGACGCCGAAAATCCTCACCGACGAGGATTGGATGGCCAAGGAGGACCTGGTCAAGACCGAGTTCTACAACGATTTTTTGCGGCCGCAGAATCTCCACTCCAGCCTGATGGTGCGCCTGGCGGCCCGCGGCCATGAGATCGCCACCCTGAACATCGGCCGCCCGGAGCGGCGTGGTCAGTTCGAAAGATCCGACGTCGAACTCGCCGCCCGGCGCCATCCACACCTCATCCGCGCCTTCCAACTGGGCCGCAAGTTCGCCGCCACGCGGCGGCTCAGCGGCGACATGGCCGGCGTGCTCGATCATTCGCCGCACGGCGTCTTTCTGCTCGATCAGACCGGCCGCATCCGCCACGTCAACCGGATGGGCGAGGCCTTCCTCGCCGAGTCCGGCGGCCTGACCGTGATCCACGGCCGGCTCGGCGCCGCAACGCCCGAGGCCGCCCGGCGGATTTCGGCGCTGATCTGCGCCGCTGGCTCGCTCGACCCGGAGCGCAGGGCCGGCGCCTCGATGGCGCTGGTGACGCCCTCGCGGCGATTGCCGCTGTCGCTGACCGTCGCGCCAGTTCGGGCGGGGCGGTTTTCGCCCTTCCATGGCGGGCCGTCGGTCATGGTCTGCGTCACCGATCTGGAAGCCAAGGTCAGCCTGCCCGAGCAGAGGCTGCGCGACCTGTTCGGCCTGACGCCGGCCGAGGCGCGCGTGGCGCTGGCGCTGTTCGACGGCCTGAGCCCCGCCGACGCGGCGACCAGCCTGGGGGTCAGTTTTAACACCGTCCGCAACCAGTTGGTGCGCATCTTCGAGAAAACCGGCGCGAACCGACAAGCCGAACTGGTGCGGCTGATGATGCGCGTGGTCGGTGCGAATTCAGCCGAAGGGGCGGCTAAACTCTAAATTACCGTGTCCGCGGCCGCAAAGACCGCGCCGCATAGTGCAAACGCATTATGCGCGATCCAGCGCGACCCTTCACTCTGAGCGACGGGATGACTTGGCGCCGGCGAAGGCCCGTCAAGCCGTTGTCTGTCGATGGGGATCGCGTTGTGGGGCCGAAGTTGAATAGCGTCGCTTTGCGTACGCGTTATCGCCAAACCCTGCTCTTGAGCGGCTCGCTCTGCGTCCTGAGCGCCATGGCCTCGCCGGCCCTGGCCCAGTGCGCCACGGGCGACGGCCAACTCACCGGGCCCGGCGGGACCTGCACGACGCCGCAGATCCTGACCGGCTTGAACACCCAAGGGGTGGTGGCTTCAGGCTGGACGCTCACGACGGGCGCCTTGGACGCCTACAACGTCTCAGGTCCCGGCGACGTCCTGACCAATTCCGGCGCCATCACCAGCAGCGCCGTCGACCAGACGGTCAACATCTCCGGCCTCGGCGCGGGCCTGATCAACAAGGGCCAGATCCAGAACACCGGCTCCGGCTCGGCCGTCGTTGTCACCGACCCCGTCGGGGGATCGATCGACAACGCCGTCGGCGGCAATCTCAGCGCCTCCGGCGCCAACGGCGATGGGATCGACGCAGCGGGATCGATCACCGGCAACATCACAAACGAGGGGTCGATCAGCGTCACCGGCGCGCCGCCGCTCTACACATCCGCGGGTCCGGCCGGCATCAATGTCGCTGGGGACGTCAGCGGCCTTGTATCCAACACCGGCGTCATCAACGCCAGCGGCGTCGGCATCGCGCTGATGGGGAACGTCGCCGGGATCACCAATTCCGGTAATCTGACCGCCGGCATAGCCGGCATCGAGCAGGGCCTCAGCCTATTCAATCTCGGCGGCGGAACGCTGTTTTACGTCAACGGCGCGGGATATCTCACCGGCGGTTCGGTGACCGGCGATGTCGTCAACAGCGGCAACATCACCGCCAACGACGGCGTCTACGTCAATTTCGTCCGCGGCAATCTGAGCAACACCGGCACGATCAACGCCATCGGCGTCGGGATGACGGCCACCGCTGTCAACGGGAACCTGATCAACGCCGGCGCGATCACCGTCAGCGGTGGCGACGGGATCAATGTCAGCCCGCCGTCCGGCTCGGGCGGCAGCGGCGGCGACGTCGGCGGCGACGTGACCAACACCGCGACCGGCGTGATCACCTCGACCAGCAAGGCTCCGGGTTCGGATCGCGGGATCGAGATCGGGGGCAATATCGCCGGCAATTTCGACAACGCCGGGACCATCTCAGCCTACAGCTATGGCATCTTCGTCACGGACAATATCGACGGCAACCTGACCAATACCGGCTCCGTGGCTCAGACCAATGGCGCGGCAAGCTACGACGCGGCGATCCAGATCAACGGTTCAGTGGTTGGAAACGTCAGCCTGGCTGGGACCCTCGCCGGAGAGAACGGCTTCAAGATGGGGCTCGGCAGCATCGGCGGCTCGCTGACCTATGACGGCGGCTATATCGGCAACGGGACCGCCGTGTTCGTCCAGGGCAATATCGGCGGCGACCTGAACAATCTGGGCTCGGCCACCGAGACCGCGCCGGTGATCACCATCATGGGCAATGTCGGCGGCAACCTGACCAACAGCGCCAACCTGAACGCGCCGTTTGAAGGCATCTATGTCGGCAACGGGATTTCGCTGGAGTCGCAAGCGGGCAACATCTCGAGCATCGAAGGGCCGAACGACTTCGCGATCTTGGTGCAGGGAAGCCTCGCCGGCGTGATCACCAATTCGGGCAACGTCACGGCGGTCAACGACGGCATATTCGTCAACGGGCCGTTCAATGGCAACGCCTCGATCGCCGGAATCGTCAACAGCGGCGTGATCACCACCACCTCGACGGTCGCCGGCGAAAGCAACGGGATCGTCTCGAACATTCCGATCAGGGGCGACCTGGTCAATTCCGGCTCGATCTTCGGCCAGACCGGCGTCGACGTCGAAGCGATCGGCGGCAACTTCTCCAATTCCGGGCTGATCGACACGACCAGCCAGGCGGTGCAGCTGACCTCCGTCGGCGGCAGTGTGATCAATTCCGGCAACATGACCAGCTATGAGTTCGGGCTGGGGTTCAGCTCAATCGCCGGCAATCTGACCAACACGGCGAGCGGCGTCATCGTCACCACCTATGTGTCGCCCGGCACCGTGTATGGCGGCGGTATCCGCGGCGGAACGGTGGGCGGCAACCTGCTCAATGCCGGGCTGATTTCCGGCCCCGGCATCGGCATATACACCGACGGCGTCGGTGGCTCGGTCACCAACAGCGGCACGGTCATTTCTGGCGACGGCATCTATATCGGCAATCCGATCGGACTGGGCTTCGACAATACGGCAACGGGAAACATCACCGCCAACGGCGGCTCCGGCCTGATCGTCGGCGGCCCGAACGGCTCCAACATCGGCGGCAATCTCAGCAACGAAGGCGCCGTCACCGCCTCCGGCTGGGGGTTCGACATTGTGGGCACGGTGCAGGGGAATCTGTCCAACACGGGCTGCGTCACCTCGAGCACGCTCGACGGCATTCATATCGGCGGCTCGGTGCTGGGCAGCGTGACCGACGGCGGAACGATCACGACGCCTCAGGGCAACGGCATCTATATCGGCGGTTCGGTCGGCGGCGATCTGCTGTTTCCAACGGCCGGGGCCACCCTGGCCACGACATCGGGCGGCGGCGCGGTCGCCGTCTTCGGCAATGTCACCGGCAACGTGACCCTGGCCGCCGGCCGAACCATCCACGCCGCGGACGGCTATGGGATCGCCATCGCCGAGGGTGGGCCGATCAACTATTCCCCGACGGTCGGGGTTCCCGGCGACTACAGCGGCAACCTCTCCGGCCTCGAGGCCCAACCGGGCGGCAATTCGACCCCGGCCGTCTATGTCAACGGGATCGTCGGCGGGACCATTTTCATCGACGGAAACGTCACCTCCGACTCGACGGCGGCGATCAAGGTCGGCGTCGGAAATCTGAGCAGCTTCAACGCCGGGGTGGCCCTGGTCAACACCGGGACGATCACCGGCAACGTCACGGCGATCGACTACAGCCAGGCGACGGCCGCCTCGACCCTGACCCAGGCGGGCGGGTCGATCAACGGCGCCGTGCTGCTCTCCAAATTCGGCGACACGCTGAACATCACCGGCGGCGCCATCAACGGCGCGATCTATGGCGACAGCGCCGCCAACGGCGCCGAGGCCGGCACGGTCAATTTCAACCTCGGGTCCGGCGGGACTTTCACCACGGCCGGGGCGATCGACGTCGACGCCGTCAACCTCAACAGCGGCGCGCTCACCCTGGCCAACGACGTGACGGTGTTCAACGCCGTCACCAACAACGCGACCCTGAAGCTGAACAATACCGGCGCCAGGACCATAACCGGCGCCTATATCCAGGGCGGCGTCGGAACCCTTGTCCTGCCGGTGAGCCCGGCCAGTTCGGCGGAGCTCGAGATCACCGGGACGGCGAGCCTGGCCGGGACCCTGTCGCTGGTGTTCGCGCCGGGAACCTATGCGCCAAAAACCTATAACCTGCTCACCTACGCCAGCGAGACCGGAACCTTCGGCGCCACGACCGGTCTTGGGCCGCTGACGGGGGTCGACACCTCCACCGTCACGGTCGGCCCGCAAGCGACCACCCTGGTCCTGGCCCAAAATTCCCCGACCCCGACACCGACTCCCACGCCGACGCCGACACCCACCCCGACTCCGACACCCACCCCGACTCCGACGCCTACACCCACGCCAACTCCAACCCCGACCCCGACTCCCACGCCGACGCCGACACCCACCCCGACACCCACGCCGACACCGACACCCACTCCCAGCCCGACGCCGACCCCAACACCCACGCCCACCCCGACACCCACGCCAACGCGGATCGCGCCGCACGATGCGACAGTCTTCGCCGCCCAGGCCTTTGTGTTCGCCGAGGCCAACCAGGATGCGGTGACAGGGCTGCTCAGCCGCCCGCTGCCGGACGGAAGCGGCAACACCTTCTACAATGCCGACCCGCCGGCCGGCACGACGATCGGCTGGGCCAAGGCGCTGGGGAGCTGGCTGGACGCCGGCGGCGACGGCGCCTCGCCCGGCTTCCGCGCCGATGCCGGCGGCCTGGAGGTTGGCGGCGATACCGCCGTCGGCCGCGGCGGGCGTATCGGCGCCGCCGTCGGCTATGAGTCCATCGGGCTTTCGGACAACGCCGGCGGCTCGGCCAGCCAGGAGATCGTCCGGGTCAGCCTCTACGGCTCGCAAGGCCTCGGCCCGATCGGGTTGAGCGCGGTGCTCAGCTATGCGCATGGCTGGGATCGCACCGACCGGGCCTCCGGCCTTGGCGTTTCTACCGCCTCGCTGGCCGGCGACGAATATACCGGGGCCTTCCAGGCCGCCGCGCCGTTCGACAGCCAGGGCCTGACAGTCACGCCGGCCGTTGGCCTGCTGGTCTCCAGCCTGAACGGCGGCGGCTTCCATGAGCGAAACGCCAACAACGCGGCCTTCGCGGTCTCGGGACCGGGAACCAGCGTGACCCTGGTCTCGCCCTATGCTCTGCTGGGCCTGTCGCACGCCTTCACCGCGGCGGACGGCGCGGTGATCACGCCCGACCTGCAGCTCGGCTATCGCTACGACGCCGCGGCGGACGACCAGCGCGTGGTGCTGCTGGCGCTCGACGGGACGGTGTTCCGCGGAAACGGCGCGGCGCTGGACCCGAACAGCGCGCTCGTCGGCGCCAGCGTCACCGCCCACCGTGGGGCCTGGACGGCGTTCATAAAGTACCGCGCCACGCTTTCCAGCGACTGGACGAACCAGTCCGCCGAGGCCGGCTTGCGCGTGGTGTTCTAAGGCGGCGTCGGAAAAACGTGACCTTCGCCAGCCTGTCCGCCGTCCTGCTGGAGCAATCGGACCAGACCCGCCGCGCCCTGACGGATCGCATGGAGACATCGTCAGGCCCGCGGCGTGTGGGGTGAGGCAGTCGGAAGTAGGGGAGCTTCAGTGGCGGCCAGGCGATCGCTGGCGCCCACGATAGCCTCGGAGGCGCCACGATCGGATCGACGATGTCTTCGTGTCGTGGCGCCTCAGCCTCGCCGGAACCTGCCCGCAGGGATGCATCGGCCCGCCGGGTCGCATCCGCAGCGTCTGCGGCCATGTCGAGGGATGCCCGCCATGCCGGCCACGCCGCCGGGCCGTTCGTCCCGCGGTGGGCCGCAAAGCGCAGACTGGCGCCATCTGGCAACGACAGGAGAACGCCCTAAAGCTTCGCGCCGTTTGAACGTTTTACTATTTTTCAATCTTGAAATATAGTGGTGAAACCCTGGCGAAACGTCGTTGAATGGGGCGGAATGTCCAATCGTCATCGCGTCATACGCGAAACAATCATTGACGCTCGGACATAGCGAGAACAGTGTTATTCTCGCGCGTTCGTCCAGGGAGGAATTGGGGCGGGCCAGAGGGGCGGGATGTCTAGTTACGAAGTTGAGGAGGCCGACACCCACGAGGACTCGGTCCGGATCAGCGGGCGGGTGAAGTGGTTCGACGCTGGCAAGGGGTATGGCTTTATCGTTCCTGACGATCCAAGCCAGACCGGGCTGAAGGACGTCCTTTTGCATGTGACCAGCCTGCGCCAGTCCGGCCACGAGACGGCGCCCGAGGGCTCGCTCATCACCTGCGACGTTGTCAAGCGCCCCAAGGGTTGGCAGGTCTGCGAAATTGTCGAACTCGACGAGACGACCGCTTCGCCGTCCGAGCGTCCGCATCGCCCGTCCGACGGGTTGCGGCGCGACCGCGACAGCTTCGACAGTCAGCGCAGCGGGAGCGGCGGCGGCTATCGCGATCGCGCGCCCCGGCGTCCGGCCTCGCCGGCGGGCCCGCTCGAGCGAGCCAAGGTGAAATGGTTCAACCGCACCAAGGGCTATGGCTTCGTGGTGCGCGACGGCGAGCCCGGCGACATCTTCGTCCACATCGAGACCCTGCGCCGCAGCGGGTTCGAAGACCTGCAGCCCGGCGAGGACGTCATGGTCCGCTTCGCCGAGGGCCCGAAAGGCCTGGTGGTGGCGGAGATTTCGGCCGAGGATCTGCGCTAAGCCTCAGGCTTCGCGCGCTGGCCGGCCGATGTTATGGCTGCCTCGCGCGGCCGATCCCGGTCGGCTTCGATTCCGCTCGATGAGGCACGGCCGAGATGAACCTGCGACCCTGGCGCCTGGCCGCGCTGCTGGCGGCGTTGCTGCTGGCCACGCCCGCCTTCGCCGCCATTCCGACCTATGGCTATCAGGTCGTCCACACCTATCCGCACGATCGCACGGCCTTCACCGAGGGCCTCTTCTATCTGGATGGGTATCTCTACGAGAGCACCGGGCTCGAACATCACTCGGCGATCCGCAAGGAGGAGCTCGCCACCGGCAAGGTTCTGCAGAGCCGCGAACTCGCACCGCAATATTTCGGCGAGGGCATCGTCAATTGGCGTGGCCGCCTGATTCAGCTCACCTGGAGAAGCCAGGTCGGCTTTATCTACGACCTGGCCAGCTTTCAGCCGCTGGGCCAGTTCGCCTATCCCGGCGAAGGCTGGGCGCTGACCCAGAACGGCCGTCAGATCATCATGAGCGACGGCACGCCGGACATCCGATTCCTCGATCCGGTGACGCTGAAGGAGGTTCGCCGCATCACCGTCACCGCCGACGGCGTTCCCGTGCACAACCTGAACGAACTGGAATGGGTCAAGGGCGAAATCCTGGCCAATATCTGGATGACCAACACCATCGCCCGTATCGACCCGGCCAGCGGCAAGGTGATCGGCTGGATCGACCTGACCGGCCTGTCGAAGGCCGCCGACGTCGGCGGCGACCAGGACGCGGTGCTGAACGGCATCGCCTATGACGCCAAGGGAGGGCGATTGTTCGTCACCGGCAAGGACTGGCCGAAACTGTTCGAAATCCGGCTCACGCCACGACCTTGAGCCGCGCGTTGCGACGCAGCGGCCGACGTGGCAAGACAGCGGCGTTTTCCGAAGGTCCCGGGGCGTGGCGCAGCCTGGTAGCGCATCTGGTTTGGGACCAGAGGGTCGGAGGTTCGAATCCTCTCGCCCCGACCACCTTCGGAGCCTTTCGTCTGGGAGCCCTCATGCTCGCGCGCATCTATCGTCCGGCCAAGACCGCCATGCAGTCGGGCAGGGCGAAAACCCTGGAGTGGGTGCTCGAGTTCGAGCCGTCTTCGGCGCGCCTGCCCGATCCCTTGATGGGCTGGGCGCAGTCGAAGGATATGAACGGGCAGGTGCGGCTGAGCTTCGATACCCGCGAGGAGGCGATCGCCTATGCCCAGAGCCACGCCATCCCCTTCCAGGTGATGGAGCCCAAGCCGATCAGACGCGTGATCAAGGCCTATGCCGACAATTTCGCCTTCACCCGCAAGGAGCCGTGGACCCACTAAAGGTCGCACGGTTGCATAAAAACGCTCGCGCCCTTAGCTCAACCGGATAGAGCACTCGCCTTCTAAGCGAGCGGTTGCTGGTTCGAATCCAGCAGGGCGCGCCATACCGTCCGAGAAGGACCGCGATCAGGGCATGCAGGTCGACGAGCACGCATCGGAGCTGGGTCGATGGCGGGTGGCGCAGCGCAGGGCGCATCCGCAGCTTCGCGCCTTCGTGCGAGGCTATCTGGCGAGTTCGAGTTTTCTTCCGAAACCCGTTCGCGAACGACACCTTCCTTCGGCCGAGATCCCCCTGGTCTTGAACTTCGGCGCGCCGCATCGGCGGCTTGACGCCGCGGCGCCGCAAAAATGGATCGGTCATGACGGCGCCTGGATCGTCGGCCTGCACGACGGTCCTCAGCTGTGCGACGCTGTCGGCGAGCGCGACTTCATGGTCGTGCGGCTCACCCCCTTTGGCGCCCACCGTTTTCTCCGGGCGCCGATGCACCTGATCGCCGGTCGGGCCGTCGAACTGAGCGCGCTCGATGCGAAGCTGGCGGATCTGGTCATGAGCCGGGTGGGCGCGGCGGGAAGTTGGGGCGAGCGCTTCGCCGCGATGGAGGCGCTGATCGCCGAGCGGGTTGCACAGGCGACAGCCCCAAGCGGCCTCGCCTGGGCCTGGCGCAAGCTCGAAGCCGCCGATGGCCGCATTCCGCTGGGGACCCTTGCGTCCGAGATCGACTGCAGCCATCGGGCCATGATCGCCCAGTTCCGGACCTGCATCGGGGTCACGCCCAAGGCGGCTGGGCGGCTATTCCGCTTCAATCGCGCCATACGCTCGCTCAACGCACTGAGCCGCAACCGCAGAGGCGAGGCGGCGGGCAAGCCGTACATCGAATCCCAGGCGCCCGACGACCGGCCCGCCGCGACGGTCCCATGGGCCGATATAGCCGCCGACTGCGGATATTTCGACCAGTCCCATTTCATCAAGGACTTCAGCCAATTCGCCGGCGCGACGCCGACGCAATTCGTGCGCCGGATGTCCGACGTCGGCTGACGCGCCGCGCCGCGCGGTCAAATAATTACAATACGGCCGGGCTGACCGGCGCTAGGCGATGATCCGAAACCCGGAGCACCCGCCCATGCAACCTCCTCCCATCAGCCAGGCCGAGATCGACGCCAGGATCAGCGGCCATCTGGACGAATTGCTGGCGCTCTGGCAGGCCGAACAAGGCGCCTCGAAACCCCGCGATCTCCAGCTGATCGCCTCGGTGCTTCCCTTTCCGCGTCATCAGGCCGTGCGCGTTCTCGACCTGTGCTGCGGCCCGGGCGACGTGGGGCGCGCAATCCGGCGTCAATATCCGAATGCACAGATCGATTGCGTGGATCGCGACCCGTTCCTGACCTCGATCTGCGCCGGCGTAAATCGACGCGATCAGCTTCCCGGCAAGATCGTTGTCGCCGACCTGATGGATCCTGGCTGGCGAGAGGGCCTGTCGCGCGACTATGACGTCATCGCAACCGTCAACGCCCTTCATTGGTTCGACGTCCCGCGCGCTGAGCAGCTGGTCCAGGAGATTCACGCGCTCCTGCGCAGCGGCGGGGTGTTCGTCATCGCCGAACCCGCCTGTCCCGAGGTCCCGTTCGCGGCCGGGTTCGAGGCCTGGAAGGCCGAGCAGCCTCAGCGATACTCGCGCGAGGCCTGGGTACGGTTCTGGTCGAGGGCCAATGCGCTGCTTGGCTATGATCATACCAAGCTCATGGGGCCTCGCCCGACGGATCGTATCGATGATGACCTGTCCGCAGCCGGCTGGACCGGCCTGCTCCACGGCGCGGGTTTCGCGCTCACCGACGTGCTGCTCAGGGACGCCGACCAGGTGATCATCGCCGCGCTGAAGTCCTCGTCCTGACGCCTGTCCCGGGAGATCAGCACGCTATCGCCGAAACGTGGCCGGCGGCCGCATAGGCGATGATCTTGGCGTCCCGGGTGACGATCGGCATCGCCAGGCGCCGCGCCGTGGCGATCAGCAATCGGTCGGCGGGATCGCCATGCAGGGGGGCGGGAAGCCCTGACGCCGCGATGGCGATTTCCGCGGTGAGCGTGGCTGGCTTGATCGCCGGGCCGGCCATGAAGCGGGCGAACCAGGTCGCCGGATCGGGCAGAAACACGATCGACCGGCCGGCTTTCGGGCGGCTGAGCATGCCGATCTCCCAGGCGGAGATCGGCGAGACGAAGACGCCGTCAGCCAAGGCGGCGTTGAAGATCGCACTGTCCGCTTCGTTCTGGAGCCGATCGCCGTTCGCAAGCCAGATCACCGCGCAGGTGTCCAGCAGAACCGCGGCGGGCCGGCTCGCCGCCGTCATGCGTGAAGTTCGCCGTCTTCCGCCGACAGGGGCTCATCGAGCACCGGCGCGGTGAAATCGAAGTCCGGCGGCGCCATGACCGAACCGCGCAGGAGGCCATGCAATCGGCGGACGGTCGTTTCCGAATCCTCGGGAGGCGTAAGAACTGCGACGATCTTGCCGCGCTTGGTGATCGTCACCCGCGTGAACTTGCGCGCGGCAAGGCGATCCAGGATGTCCAGGCATTTGGCCTTGAACTCGGTGGCGGTAAAGGACTGGACCTCTTGCATAGGGTCGCCTCATAATGACTGGTCACGTATATATGACCAGTTTGAGTCTCGGCAAGAGAACCGCTTACCCAGCGGCGGCTTACGGCGCTCTGTCCGGGTCCGGACGGCCTTGCGCCTCTTGTGGCGTCGGGGTGGCGTTGCGGTGCGCGGAGGCTCGCGCGACGAATTCGGCGCGGGAATTTTCCGAGGGATAGGGGACGTCGGGAACGGGAACGCCGAGGAACCGGCACAACGGCTCCCAGCCCTGGCCGGCCTGGTAGATGAGCAGGCGCTCGGGCGCGATCGCCGCCTTCACCGCCTCGGTATGCTCCAGGAAGTGCCGGGTCATATAGGCGCGGTCCTGCAGGTGGGCGCGCATGGGGCCTGTGAAGATGTTGAAGAAGGCCGCCCGCTCGCCGTCGCCCACCGCCGCGCCATCGGGCGCGAAGATGGTGGCCTGGGCGGAGTCGAACCATTGGTCCGGGTCGCGCACGGTGTGCAGCACCTTGGCGTCCGGGTAGTGGTCGGCCAGTTCGCGCCAGAAGTGGGCGCCCGGATAGTCCACCATCGACTGGTAGCCGTCGAAAATGGCGTCCCAGTCCGGCTTGCCGGCGCCGGCGTCGATCCACAGCTTCATGCTCTCAGGATGGGCGAAGACCTCGACCATGTGGTGGCAGGGGCCGAAGCCCAGAATGTTCAGCGCCGACTGCATGGACTTGGTGCCCGTGCGGCCGAGGCCCGAGCCGACAACCTTCAGCGCCATGACGATGCCCCTGTTCGGCGGCAGCCTAATCCCGCGGCCGGGCGTCGCGCAATGCGTCCAGCCCGCGCCTGAGGTCGGCGATCAGGTCGGCGGGGTCCTCCAGGCCGATGTGCAGGCGCATCAGCGGGCCGGCGAGGCCGGTGGGAAAGCGGCGGTGGGCGAGCTGGTCGCCCGAGGAAATGGCCAGGCTTTCGAAGCCGCCCCAGGAAAAGCCGAGGCCGAACAGGCTCAGCCGGTCGAGCATGGCGTCGACGGCCGCGTCCGGCGTGGGAAGGAAGACAATGCTCATCAGGCCGTTGGCGCCGGTGAAGTCGCGCTTCCAAAGGGCGTGGTCCGGCGAATGCGGCAGGGGCGGATAGAGGACGTCGGCCACTTCCGGCTGCTGCAGCAGCCAGCCCGCCACGACGCCGGCGTTCTCGGCGTGACGGGCGAGCCGGGTCGGCAGCGTGCGCAGGCCGCGCAATCCTTGGTAGACATCGTCCGGCGAGACCGCCCAGCCGAAGTTCCACACCGCCTCGTCGAGCGCATGGACCAGCCGCTGGTCCCTGGCCGCCGCACTGCCTAAAAAGACGTCGGAATGGCCGGCGACATATTTGGTCAGGGCCTGGACGCTGAGGTCGACGCCGAGCGCCAGCGGCTTGCAGAGCAGACCGGCCGCCCAGGTGTTGTCGACCAGGGTGAGCACGCCGCGGCTGCGGGCGAGGGCCGCGATCGCGGGCAGATCCTGGATCTCGTAGGTCAGGGATCCAGGCGATTCCAGCACGATCAGCCGCAGCGCCGGGCCGCCCGCGGCCAGCACCTCTTCGGCCGTGGCGCGCGGCGGGTAGTAGGTCACCTTGACGCCGAAGCGGGTCAGCACCTTGTCGAAGAAGCGGCGGGTCGGGGCATAGGCCGTATCGACCACCAGCACCTCGTCGCCGGCGCGCACGACGGCCATGGCCGCGGCGGTGACGGCGGCCAGGCCCGAGGGGAAAAGGCGCACGCCCGCGGCGCCTTCCAGTTCGCAGAGCGCCTCGGCCAGCGCTTCGTGCACGCCAAGGCCGCCCCGGCCGTAGGTCGGCTGGTCGTGGTCATAGAGCGAGGCGGCGTCGGCCATCAGCACGGTCGAGCCGCGCTGGATCGGCGGGCCGACGGTGCGCGCGAGCGTGCGTGGCTTGGCGCCGGCGCGGATCAGCCGCGTGGCTTCCGCATCCTTGCGCTGTTCAGCCACGCCTCAGGCGCCCGTGACGACCGGCGTGTCGGCCAGGCCGCCCCATTCGGTCCAGGAGCCGTCATAGACCGGCGTGCGCCAGCGCCCCAGCCGCGCCAGGGCCAGCGACAGGATGGCGGCGGAAACGCCGGAGCCGCAGCTGGTCAGGATCGGCCGGTCCAGATCGACGCCGGCGTTGGCGAACAGCGCGGTCAGGGCCGCCGCGGGCTTCAGCGTCCCATCGGCCGCGACCACCTCGGCGGAGGGCAGATTGTGCGCGCCAGGCATGTGGCCGCTGCGCAGGCCGGCCCTCGGCTCCGGCGCTTCGCCGCTGAAGCGGGCGGCGGCGCGGGCGTCGAGGATCTGTTCGGCGTGGGTGTCGACCACGCCGAGCACCGCGGCGAGATCGCGCACCAGACCCACGTCCAACCGCGCCTTGAACTCGCCGTGCGGGTTTTGCGGCCAGCCCTGTTCCACGGGATGGTCCTCCGCCATCCATTTCGGCAAGCCGCCGTCGAGGACGGCCACAGCCTCGTGCCCCATGACGCGGAAGCTCCACCAGACCCGGGGCGCGGAGAATAGGCCCTGGGTGTCATAGACGACGACGTCGCTGTCGGGCTCGACGCCGAGCCGGCGCGCATGCACCGCGAAATCGGCCGGCTCGGGCAGCATGTGGGGCAGGGAATTGGCGTGGTCGGAGATTTCGTCGATGTCGAAGAAGACCGCGCCGGGAATGTGCCGCTCGGCATGTTCGGCGCGGGCGTCGCGCGGGGTTCCCGGCATGAACCAGGTCGCGTCGATGATGACCAGGCCGGGGCTGCCCAGCCGCTCGGCCAACCAGTCGGTCGAAACCATCGGATCGTCTTTGGGCAGGGTCATAGCCAGGGCGGCGTCGGCAAGCCGCGCTCCTTGAGGAATTGCGGGTTGAACAGCTTGCTCTGATAGCGCGAACCGTAGTCGCAGAGGATGGTCACGATGGTGTGGCCAGGCCCGAGATCGCGCGCCAGGCGGACCGCGCCGGCGACATTGATCCCGGTCGAGCCGCCCATGACCATGCCTTCGTGCTCGGTCAGCTCGAAGAGGACGCGCATCATCTCCTCGTCGGAAACGCGATAGGGGTAGTCGACCGTCAGCCCCTCGAGATTGGCGGTGATGCGGCTTTGGCCGATGCCTTCGCTGATCGAGGTCCCCTCGGCCTTCAGTTCGCCGTGCTTGTAATAGTCGTAGAGCGAGGCGCCGCCGGGATCGGCCAGCCCGATGGCGATGTCGGGCTTCTTGTCGCGCAAGGCCATGGCCACGCCCGCCAGCGTGCCGCCGGTGCCGACCGCGCAGATGAAGCCGTCGATCCGCCCGCCGGTCTGCGCCCAGATTTCCGGACCCGTGCCCTCGATATGGGCCTGGCGGTTGGCGAGGTTGTCGAACTGGTTGGCCCAGATGACGCCCGCCGGCTCCTTGGCCGCCAGCTCTTCGGCCAGGCGGCCGGAATAGCGCACATAGTTGCCCGGGTTCGAATAGGGCAGGGCGTCCACCTCGACCAGTTCGGCGCCCATCAGGCTGATGGCGTCCTTCTTCTCCTGGCTCTGGGTGCGCGGGATGACGATGGTGGTGCGATAGCCCAGGGCGCGCGCGACCATGGCCAGGCCGATGCCGGTGTTGCCGGCCGTGCCTTCGACGATGCGTCCGCCGGGCTTGAGCAAGCCGCGCCGTTCGGCGTCGCGGATGATGAAAAGGGCGGCGCGATCCTTTACCGACTGGCCGGGGTTGAGGAACTCGGCCTTGCCCAGGATCTCGCAGCCGGTGGCCTCGCTCGGCCCCCGAAGGCGGATGAGCGGGGTGTCGCCGATGGTTTCAAGAACGCTGGCTGCGACCATGGGCTTTCATCGCGGCGGATCGGCCGGCGCGCAAGAGCCAATTATTGCGCGGCGGCGCGGACCGCCGTCAGCCAGGCCTCGACGCCCGCCAGCACGCTTGCGGGGTCCTGATAGCCGCGGCTTACCGGCGCGAAGCTGCCGTCGGCGTTGGGGCCGACAATCAGGGTCGGAAAGCCGGTGACGCCGGCGCGCTGGGACAGCGCATAATCGCGCCAGGCCTCCGGCTTCAGCGTTTCGTCCTCAAGGCCGGCGGCGAAGGTTTGCCGGTCCACGCCCAGTTCGCCGGCCAAATCGATCAGAACCGGGTTTTTGGTGACGTCCAGGCCCTCCGCATAGAAGGCGCGCTGCACCCGCGCCAGATAGTCGAGCGCCAGGTCCGGGCTGGTGCGGCGCGCCAGCACCACGGCCCTCGCCGCCGGATCGGTGTCATAGACGAAGCCGTCCTGGGCGATCAGGCCCTCGCCGAAGGGCTGGCCGGTGAGCTGGTGGATTTCCGTCCAATGGCCGACAAGGTCGCGGCGTGCGGCCTCCGACATGGCGGACGTCGTTCCCGGACGCAGGCCGCCCATGACCAGGCGGATCGGCAGGACCTCGGCGGTGCGCTGGCGCAGCGCCGCGATGACCGGAGAAAACCCCCAGCACCAGGAGCACATCGGGTCGGCGAAATAGATGAAATGCAGGCCGTCCATGGAGAAGACCTCCTTTTCGCGAAGAGTGTAACGAGCCGATCGAAGATCGCCCAGACCTTTGGACCCTACCCGTTGGCGGGTGGGAAGCCTCCGATAGGTGGTGTGTTGGAAAAGCCCTCCCCCTCGATGGGGGAGGGTTGGGTGGGGGTGTGGCCGCGGAGTTTCGGTGATGGGCGCTGATGGGCTCCGCACCCACTGGCGTCCTAACCACATCGTCCAGTGAACACCAACCCTGCCCTTCCCCCATCCGCCAACGGGAAGGGTTCCGAGCGGGTTCTAGCAACGACCGGAGCTCGACTCCTCTTGGCGAGCCCAGACAAGTCTGCTTACGCCTTGCCCAGGGTCAGTTGCACCACATTGGTGCGCCCGCTGCGGAAACCGGCTTCGCAATAGCTGAGGTAGAAGCGCCAGAGCTTGCGGAACCGCTCGTCGAAGCCCAGCGGCGCGACCTCGTCCCAGTTGGCCTCGAACCGCTCGGCCCACTGGCGCAGCGTCTCGGCATAGTGCTGGCCGAAACGGGCGAGGTTGCGCCATTGAAGGCCGGCGCGATCGGTCTCCTGCCGCAGCCGCTTTTCCGAACCCAGCATGCCGCCTGGAAAGACGTATTTCTGGATGAAGTCGGCGCGGCTGCGGTACTGGTCGAAGAACTCGTCGCGGATGGTGATGATCTGCAGCCCCGCCTGGCCGCCCGGCGCCAGCGCGCTGTGGATCTTCTCGAAATAGGCCGGCCAGTAGCGCTCGCCCACCGCCTCGAACATCTCGATCGAGGCGACACGGTCGAACTGCCCCTCGACGTCGCGATAGTCGATGAGCTGGATATCGGCTTTCTCGGCCAGACCAGCTTCGAACAGGCGTTTTCTGGCGAAGTCGTACTGTTCGCGCGAGATGGTGACGCCGGTCACTCGCGCCCCGACCTCGCGCGCGGCGAACTCGGCGAAGCCGCCCCAGCCGCAGCCGATCTCGAGCACGTGGTGGTTCGCCGCCAGCCCCATGCCGCGCGCCAGCTCGGCGTATTTGTGCCGCTGGGCGTCGGCGAGCGGCTGACCGGCGCGTTCGAACCAGGCCGACGAATAGGTCATCGTCCGATCCAGCCAGCGCTCATAGAAGGCGTTGCCGAGGTCGTAATGGGCGTGAATGTTGCGCTTGGCGCCGCCGCGGGTGTTGGAGTGCAGCGCATGGGCGAGGTAGTTGAACGCCCGCATGATCAGATTGCCGTCCACCAGCGTTTCCAGGCGGTCGAAGTTGAGGCTGGCGGACTCCAGCACCGCGGTCAGGTCGGGCGTCTCCCATTCGCCGGCCATGAAGCCTTCGGCGAAACCGATGTCGCCCGCGGCCATGACGCGGCGCATGCAGCGGAAATCGTGGATGATCACCCGGGCGTCCGGGCCGGGCTGACTTCCGCGAATCGGAATCTCGCGGCCCGAGGGGAGGGTCAGGGTGATCGATCCCCACAGCCAGTTGCGGGCGGCGATCGCCAGCGCGGCCCTGAAGACCGCCGGCGCCTTGCGCAGATCCGGTAGGTCCCTGAAGACCGCTTCGGCCGTCCGCGTTTGGGTGAGGTCGCTCATGACGCCGCCCCTTTTTCCGCTATCCCACCGCAGAATGTCATGAAGTGGGAGCCGATGCACGGCCCAGGCTCACGCCAGTTCGCGGACCGGGCGGGCGGGGGCTGAACGGCGCGCCTTTCAGCCACAGGATGACGGCCTGCCAATGGATCGCGGCCACGACGCCGAGGGTCATCAAGGGCATGGCGAAGAAGAGCTTCAACAGCGCCGCGTCGGTCAGTTCTCGCCGCTCGGAGGCCAAGGTCGCGGTGAAGTCGGGATGGCCGCCGACGGACTTGGCGATGACCAGATTGAAGGTCTCCGCCGGCGGGGTGACCAGAAAGCGATAGACTCCCTCGACGCGATAGAAGGGCGAGACATAGAGCTTCTTGTCGGCCTCCTGGCGCTCGCACGCGCCGCCGGCGGCCGGCGCGACATAGGCGTGGGTCTGGCCGAAGGTGTTGTTCACCTCATAGATCACCGCCTCCAGCCGTCCTTGGCCGTCCTCGACAAAGAGGATCGAGATCGGATTGAAGACGAAGCCCAGCATGCGCGGAAAGGAAAGCAGGCGGATGCGCTTGGCGCTGACGACGAGCCCGGCCGCGGCCAGCTTGGCCTCGACCCAGGCCCGCAGGGGCGAGCCGTCGCGGGCGCCATGGTCGCGCTCGTCGAACGAGAAGACACCGAACCGGCCATGGCGCAACAGGCCAAGGCCGCGCACGGCGTCCTCTATCCGGTCGATATCGATCAGCAGCTGGAAGAGGCCATAGCTGAACCGGTGCGGCCGCGGCCCCAGGCGCGCGTGGGTGGTCTTGCCGACATAGAGACTGGCGGCCGGCGTCACGCGGCGGCCTTGCGGGCGGGCGCCGCGAGGCTGGGCGCCGGCGGCGGATCGCTGGGAAGGCGGTGATCGACGAAATTCCAGGGGACCGCGCCGCCCAGGGCCAGGCCTGCGCGCAGGCCGGCGGTCAGGCCGTCTTCGTGAAAGCCGTGGCCGAGCCAGGCGCCGGCGTACCAGACGCCGCCGCGACCCTGGATGCGGCCGATCCGCCGTTGAGCCGCTAGGGCCATCGTGTCGAACTGCGGATGCTCGCAGTCGAACGCCTCGAAGGTCAGGGCCGGGTCGGGCGGCGTATCGGGGTTCAGGCTGACGAACAGCGGCCGCCGCCGATCGATCTTCTGCAGGCTGTTCATCCAATAGGTCAGCGCGCCGCCGCCGGTCTCGCCGGATATGGCGTTCCAGCTGCCCCAGGCCGCCCGGCGCCTGGGCATAAGGCGCGGGTCGCGGTGCAGATAGGCCTTGTTGGGTGCGTATCGGACGGCGCCCAGGAAGGCCCGCTCTTCGGCGTCGGCGTCCTGAAGCAGCCGCAGCGACTGGTCCGAATGGCAGGCGAGAATGGCCTGGTCGAACCATTCGACACCGCCGCGTTCGTCCGTCACCTCGACGCCTTTCGCCCCGCGACGCAGGCGCACGGCCCCGGTTCCGGCGCGGACCCGAGGTCCGAGCAGGGCGGCGAGACGATCGACATAGGTGCGGCTGCCGCCCTTGACCGTGCGCCATTTGGGCTGGGCCATCTGCAGGAGGTTGTGGTTGGCGAAGAAGCTGATGAAGCTTTCCGCCGGCGCTTCGGCGACGCCGCAATCGGTGGTCGACCAGATCGCCGCGCCCATGGGCAACAGATAGTTGTCGCGAAATTCCGAGCCGAGGCCGAGCCTGTGCAGGTAGCCGCCGACGGTGAGGTTTTCCAGCCGGCCCGAGTCCAGGTCGGCCGGCGCGAGACGGTTGAACCGGTTGATATCGGCGAGCATCCGCAGGAAGCGCGGGCTGGCCAGATTGCGCTTTTGCGCGAAGACGCCGGTGGGGAAGTTCGAGGACCATTCGACCCCGCGCCCGGCGAAGGCGAAGCTCATGTCGGTCTTCAGGCTGTCGACGCCCAGCGCCTCGAACAGGCCGACCAGGTTGGGATAGTTCCTGTCGTTGTAGACGATGAAGCCGGTATCGACGTCGATCGCGGTCCCGTCATAGTCGATGGTCACGGTGCGGGCGTGGCCGCCGAGCCGCGTCTCTTTTTCGTAGATCACGACATCGCGGGCGTCTTTCAGGGCATAGGCCGCGCCGAGGCCCGAGACGCCCGATCCGATAACCGCTATCCGCATCGACCATATTCCCTCTGGCCACTTGTGCCCTGCCGGTGGCCGCGTCAGTTCTACGGTCGCGTCACGTGATCGGATCAACCCCCGACGCAAAAGGAGGTTCAAGACTACCGCATGGCCCTGCTGCATCTGAAAACGTGGAATCTGGCGATCGGCGAGGGCCAGCCCCTGGTCTGCATCGCCGGCCTGAACGTGCTGGAGGATCTCGACCTGGCGCTGGAGACCGCGCGACGGCTCAAGGCCGAAACCAGCGCGCTCGGCCTGCCGTTCATATTCAAGGCGAGCTTCGACAAGGCCAACCGCTCGTCGATGCAAAGCTATCGCGGACCGGGCCTCGAACGCGGCCTGGCCATGCTGGCCGAGGTCAAGGCCAAGCTGGGCGTTCCCATCGCCACCGACATCCACGAGATCGACCAGGTCGATCCGGTCTCCGAGGTCGCCGATGTGGTGCAGATTCCGGCCTTTCTCTGCCGCCAGACCGATCTGGTGGTCGCCGCGGCCAGGGCCGTGCAGCGGTCCGGCGGCTGGCTGCACGTCAAGAAGGGCCAGTTCCTCGCGCCCCTGGACGGCCGCAACATCATCGACAAGATCAAGGAGGCGGTTGCGACCGACCTGACCATCCTGTGCGAGCGCGGGGTCTCGTTCGGCTACAACAACCTGGTCGTCGACATGCTGGGCATCCCCGAGATGAAGGCGCTGGGCGTGCCGGTGACCATCGACGCCACCCATGCGGTGCAGCTGCCCGGCGCCAATCCGATGACCAATGGCGCCTCGGCGGGCGGCCGGCGCGAAGGCGTGCCGATCATCGCCATGGCGGCGGTCGCGGCGGGCGCCGACGGGGTCTTCCTGGAGTTCCATCCCGATCCGGACAAGGCGCTCTGCGACGGCCCAAGCTGCCTGCCGCTGGAGGCCGCCGGCCCGCTCCTGGCCCGGCTGAAAGCCGTCCACGCCGCCGTGCGCGGCTAGCGCACATCCCCTGCGCGGCGACGATTGCCGGTAATCGCACCCGTCATGGCCCGGCTTGTCCGGGCCACCCATGGTCACCGTCATGGATCAGTGTTCATGGGTCCCCCGCATTCCGCCGCTTTGCGGCTCCAGCGGGGGATGACGGATTTTAAGATCGGCCCGGCCCTGAACGGCTAGCCTTGCGGCTTGACGGCGCCGGCGCAAGGCCTGACACCCTGGCGCCGCGATGGACCTGATCAGCCTCCAGTCCCTGCTGAGCGCCGTGGGCGGCGCCAAGGTGGCCTGCGTCGGCGACCTGATGGTCGACCGCTTCGTCTATGGCGAGGTCTCCCGCATCTCGCCCGAGGCGCCGATCCCGGTCATGAGCCGCGCCCACGAGGTCGTCATGCTGGGCGCGGCGGGCAATGTGGCGCGCAACGTCGCCTCGCTCGGCGCCGAGGCCCGCCTGGTCGGGGTGATCGGCAAGGACGGGGCCGGGCGCGAGGCGCTGCGCCTGCTGGCGGGCGAGACCGGCGTCGAAGGCTTCCTGGTCACCGATCCCGATCGTCCGACCACGGTGAAGGCCCGCTTCGTCTCCGCCGGTCAACAGCTCCTGCGCGTCGACGACGAGGCCAGACACGCCATCGCCGGCGAGGTCGAGGCCCAGCTGATCCGCGCCATCGAGAACGCCGCGGCCGGCGCCGGCGCCATCCTGATTTCCGACTACGGCAAGGGCGTGGTGACCGCGGCGGTGATCGAGGCCTGCCACGCGGCGGCCAGACGCCAAGGCGCCCGGCTGATCGTCGACTCCAAGGCCCGGTCCTTCGCCCGCTACGGCGCCGCCGACCTGGTCAAGCCGAACGCCGCCGAGCTGGCCTATGCGACCGACCTGCCGACGGGCTCGGACGCCGAGGTCGAGGCGGCCTTGGCCCGGGCGCTCGAGTTATCGCCCTGCAAGGCGGTTCTGGCGACGCGTTCGGCCGACGGCATGTCGCTGGGCCGGCGTGACGGGACGACACGGCATTTTCGCCGCAACGCGCCGCAGGTCTATGACACCTCCGGCGCCGGCGACACGGTGCTGGCGGCGCTCGGCGCCGCCCTGGCCAGTGACGCCGAACTGGAACAGGCGATCGAGCTGGCCGGGCTGGCGGCCAGCGTCGTCGTGCAGAAGGCCGGCACCGCGACCGCCTCGCCGGACGAGCTGATCGAGGCGGAGGTCGCCGAGCACCAGGCCCCGGCCGAGGCCAAGATCGCCACGCCGGAGCGCATGGCGCGCGAGGTGGCGCGCTGGCGCGAACAGGGCCTGAAGATCGGCTTCACCAACGGCTGTTTCGACATCCTGCACCGCGGCCACGTCGCTTATCTGACCCAGGCGCGGGCCTGGTGCGACCGGCTGGTGGTGGGCCTGAACAGCGACCGCTCGGTGCGCGTGCTGAAAGGCGAGGGGCGGCCCGTGAACGACCTGGAATCCCGCGCGCTGGTGCTGGGCGGCCTGGCCGCGGTCGACCTGGTCGCGCCGTTCGACGAAGACACGCCGATCGCCCTGATCGAGGCGGCCCGACCCGATGTGCTGGTCAAGGGCGCCGACTACAGCCGCGAAGGCGTCGTCGGCCACGAGGCGGTCGAGAGCTGGGGCGGCGAGGTCAAGCTGGCGCCGATCGTCGAGGGTTATTCGACCACCGCCGCCATCGCCAGGCTGTCGCGGCGCACAGGTGTCCAATCCTCCGAAGCGCCGTCGGGAGCGTAAGGGGATGACCCGGCGCGTCATTTTCGTCACCGGCGGCGCGGGCTTCATCGGCTCGAACATCGTGGCGCGGCTTGCCGAGGACCGCGATCTCGACGTCGTGGTCTGCGACCGGCTGCGCGGGGTCGAGCTGGGCAAGTGGCGCAACATCGCCAAGCACCCGATCGGCGATTTCGTCGCGCCCGAGGCCATGTTCGACTGGCTGGAGGCGCATGCGGACGAGGTCGAGGCGGTCGTGCACATGGGCGCGGTTTCCTCGACCACCGAGCCGGACGCCGACAAGATCGTCCAGACCAATTTCGGCCTGTCGCGCGACCTCTTCGACTGGTGCGCCGCCCGGCGAAAGCGGCTGATCTACGCCTCGTCGGGCGCGACCTATGGCGACGGCGGCCAGGGCTTCGCCGACCGCGACGACCTGAACTCGCTGATGGCGCTTCGCCCGCTCAACGCCTACGGCTGGTCGAAGGCGCTGTTCGACATCTACGCCGTCCGCCAAGCCGCGCGCGACTTTGCGCCGCCGCAATGGGCGGGCCTGAAGTTCTTCAACGTCTATGGGCCGAACGAGGGCCACAAGGGGCCGATGTCGTCGGTCGCCGCGCAGATCTGGCCCAAGGTCGCCAGGGGCGAGGCCGTCAGCCTGTTCAAGTCGCACCGCGAGGGCTACGCCGACGGCGGCCAGCAGCGCGACTTCGTCTATGTGCGCGATGCGGCCGATGTCGTCGCCTGGCTCCTGGCGCATGAAACCGTCAGCGGCGTCTACAATCTGGGTTCCGGCGTCGCGCGCTCGTTCAAGGACCTGGCGCAGGCGGTGTTCCGCGCGGCGGGCCAGCCGGCGAAGATCACTTACGTCGACACTCCGCCGGCGATCCGGGCGCACTATCAGTACTTCACCCAGGCCGAGATGGGCCGCCTGAGGGCCGCCGGCTATACGGCGGAGCTGACCAGCCTGGAGGATGGGATCGCCGACTATGTCCAGTCCTACCTCGCCAGACCCGACCCCTACCGCTAGCCCCGCCAAGGCGCTGAGCGTCCAGCGCCGCATCGCCGGGGGCGGCCCCTGCGCGATTTCCGACACCGGGCATTCCCTCGCCCGACATTCACCCGCACTGACGCTCGCTCACGAGCAAGGCCTCGTGTAACCCTTGAGCGTCATGGCCGGACGCAGGTTGAGCTTGAGGGACGGGCTGCGCCTGGGCGGGGCGCTTCTGCTCGGCCTGATGGTCATCGCGGCGCTGCGCTGGCGTCACGACATCATGCAGACGACGCTCGATCCCAAGATTCCGTTCCAGACCTACCGGCCGCCGCCGGCGCCGGACTACGCCCAGCCGGCGTCCTGGGCGCTTTTACCGCCGCATCCGGACAGCCCGGGCGCCGGGAACCCGTCCGCCGACGTCTTCTTCGTCCATCCGACCACCTTCGATGGCGGACGCAACTGGAACGGCCCGATCGACGACGCCAAGGCCGACCGCGTCCTGGCGACCACCATGCTGCCCAACTATGCCGGTCCCTTCGCCCGAACGGGGCGGCTGTTCGCGCCGCGCTATCGCCAGGCCAGCCTCTACACGGCGCTGACCCTGCGCGATGACGCCCGTGAGGCGCGCCAATTCGCCTATGGCGACGTGCGACGCGCCTTTGACTATTTCCTCGACCACTTCAACCAGGGCCGGCCGTTGATCGTGGCCGGCGTCGAACAGGGCGGCACGCTGGTCGACCGGCTGATGCGCGAGGAGCTCGCCGCGCGGCCGAAACTGATTCGCCGGCTGGCGGCGGTCTATGTGGTCGATGCGACCGTGCTCGCCGGCGACCACAGGCCCGGGGCGCCGCTGCCCGCCTGCGCGCGGCCCGGCGAGCCGCGCTGCATCGTCGGCTGGAATCAGGAATTCGCCTTCGACCAGGCCGACATCCGCCAGGTCTTCGAGCGGTCCTTGGTCTGGGGCGCGAACGACGACCTCGAGCCGGTCGCCGGGCGGCCGATCCTTTGCGTCAATCCGATGCTGGGCGCGCAGACCGACGCCCTGGCGCCGGAGCGGCTGAATCGCGGGGCGGTGGCGGCGTCCGGCATCGACTCGGGCACGCGCCCGGCCTTTCTCGGCCGTCAGGTGTCGAGCCAGTGCGTCGAAGGCGTCCTGCGCGTCTCCGCGCCGCGTTCGCCGTCGCTGAAAGAGCAGGGCGGCTGGCTGGACCGCCTGAAGGAGCCGGCCTTCAACCTCTTCTACGCCGACGAGGAAGCCGACGCCGCAGCGCGCCTGGCGGGACTGCTCAAGCTTTCCGACTACGTCCCGCCGGCCCCGCCGATCCCCTCCGCGCCAACGCCAACGCGCCCGATTCGCTAGCCGGCGCCGGCTCGGCCAGCCTACCCGCTTGCCGACAAAAGCCGCGTAAGTCAGCCTGGGCGTGTTGGTCAACCTCCGCCGCAATGTTACGGTCGCCGCATGCGAGAAGGGCCAAACAACATCCGCGCCGAGTCGGACCTGCTCAGCGATCGCGAGTGGGATTGCCTGTGCTATGTGGTCGACCGCTACAGCAGCAAGCAGATCGCCATGCGTCTTGGAGTCTCGCCCAAGACCGTCGACAGCTACCTCGATATGGCCCGCGTGAAGCTCGGCGCGCGCACGCGCCAGGAGGCCGCTCAGCTTCTGGTGGCGCGATACGGCGCGATCTCCCCCCGGAAAGGTTTCCCCCGAGAATCGGCTCCGGGTGACGGCAGGCGCGAAGTCTTTTCTCCTGGCCCGGTTCTGATGGAAGGAGCCGGGGGTGGTGGACGAGATGGCGGTGGCGAACCTGGACGCGCGGATAGAGTACGCGGTGTTCAGGGCGGAGCGGATCAAGACGTTCCACCGCCGGTTTCCGCCGATGCAGACGGCGCAGAGCGAGCGTCTGCCCACGATCGGCTGGGCTCAATTGGAGCGGCAACTCATCAGCCTCGCCGGCCCGGACTTCGAGCGGGTCTGCTGGGAGATGGACGTCTTGCGGGCCTCGGCGCGAACCAACCCGCCGGAGATGTTTTATCGCGATCTGCTCACGCTGGCGTGGAGCCTGATCGATGGTGCGCGGCCGCCGTCACCGATGGAGGACGGCATGGACTAGGCCCGCTCGCGACCATCGCCGCGATAGGGCTGTTCTCGGTCCTGTTCGCCCTAACCGCAGGGGGCACGCTTGCGGGTCTTGCTGCGCTGGAAAGCCTCCTCGAGCATCATGGCCCCCCGGCGCACGCCCATCCCAAACCCCTATTTTCAGCGCCGCGACAGTAGAGCGTTGCGGCCGAAAGGACGCAAATGCTCGCCAAACGCCGCAACGCCATGGAGGCCGTGGCCCCGGAACTTTTCGCCATGGAGAGCGCCATCGACGACGCCATCCTGCAATCCACCCGCCTGACCGCGTCGCTGATCAACGAGCGCCGCAACGCGGGCCTCTCCGCCGTCATCGGCCACGATGCGATCGAGCGCTCCGGCACGACCTTCTCGACCCTGATCGCCGCGCGCCGCGAGATCATCGCCACCCACGCGGAACTGGGCAGCCTGAAGCGGCAGGTCGGTCTCGGGGCGGTTATGGTCGGAAATGGGGGAGACAAACCCGATGCGGCTCCTGATTTCGCGCAAGTCGCAAGTATAAAGGCGGTCGCCTAGATCTACGAACCGAGATGGCTTTTAGTCCGGCCTCTCCCTTTGTAGGAGGTTGGATATTCGATGACGTTGGCTCAAATCGTCGGCTGGATCGCCTTGGCGCTTACCTGCGCCATGGCGTTCTGGCGCGGTGAGCGCCCCGAGCGGCTCGGCGCCGCGTTGATCGCAGTGGCTTGGCTGATCACTCCGCTCGTCGAGCTAAGGCGGAGTTGGTTTGAACCGCAGCTTGGAATCTTGGCCGTAGATGTTGTGACGTTCATCGCCCTGGTCGCTCTGGCGTTTCGATACGTCCGATATTGGGCGATCTGCGCGAGCGCCTTTCAGGCCATCGCGGTCCTGACCCACCTGGCGTTTCTGATCAATCGCGAGGCGCTTTATCGCGCCTATCTCTTCGGCAATTTCGCGATCGGCTTTCTGCTCTTGGGCTCGATTCTCGGCGGCACGCTCATTGAAGTCGCGCCAATTCAGCGGCGTCAGCACCGCCTTCCTTCGCAAGCGAGCCCGTCTTGCGAGCCATGACCCGCATCAAATGCAGCAGGGCGCTGCGTTGGGTTTTGCTGGGTATGGCGCAGTAGGCGTTGAGGATCTCGGCCACCCCGCGGACCTCGATGAAGCCGCGCACGAAGCTCGCCGCCTCGTCATCGTCGTCGGGAGGCAGAAGGTCGCTCGCCCGCACCCCTAAAAACCGGGCGGCCCTTACCAGGCGCGAAGCCGCCATGCGGTTGGAGCCGCGCTCGTACTTTTGAATCTGCTGGAACGTAATCCCAAGCGCATCGGCCAACTCGGTTTGAGAAAGACCGCGCGCCAGACGCACCCGACGGAGCGCAAGTCCCACGTCCACATCGATCACGTCCGGCCCATCCTGGATCGGCGCCGCCCGTCGGCCCGACTGCTTTGCCACGATCACCCCTCCGAAGATTAAAGATCGCCGCTGCCACCATAGGCAGACGCTCCGGCCCAGCCAAGCGTCTAAAGGGAGGGGAAGGGTGACGCCGAGCGCGGTCCTTGCACGGGCTCGAGTTCAGCGAGTGCGGTCGCGAGCTTTCCGCGTTCGATATCTAACGATGCCAGCCGACTTCGGATGCGGGCGATTTCCGTATCATTTTCGGGATCAACCATCAGCGTCACGAGCGTGGACAGGGGGCTGAATTTAGCAGGAAGGCGATTTGAAGGCGCCTCGACCCCCGGCCAATCATGGCCCAGGCCAGCGTCGGGCAGAGTTGAAAATACGTCCGGATTTTATATACACTGCGGATAATCCGGAACGTGAGTGCAGGCGATATGGTCAAGGTGTCTTCGGCCGAATTCCAGAAGAATATCGGCCGCTATCAGGATGTGGCTCTGGTGCAGCCGGTGACGATCACCCGCAACGGGCGCGATCGCACCATGATGATTTCGGCTGATGAATATCATCGGCTGAAGCGCCGTAATCGTCAGGTCTTGGGGCTGGACGATTTCACCGAAGCCGACCTCGCCGCGATCCGCGCGGCCGAGCCGCCGGCCGAGACGGCGCATTACGATCATGAACTGAAATAGGTGTCGTTCCCGCTACCTGTTCCGGGCCTCGTCATCCGCTATTCGTTTCTCTGGCGCGAGGCGGTCGCCCGAGGCGAGGAAGAAGGCGGCAAGGATCGGCCAAGCACGTCGCCCTCGGTCTGATCTTCCTCAAGCACATTTCCGACAGCTTCGAAGCCAAACGGGCGGGGCTGTTGGCGGACTATCCGGACGGCGCCGAGGACCGTGACGAGTACGCCGCCGACAACGTATTTTGGGCGCCGCCTACCGCCCGCTGGTCGCATCTCCAGCGCCGTCCGGCGCTGCTTAACCTGGTGCGGGCGGAGGGACTCGAACCCCCACGCCGTGAAGCGTTCGGACCTAAACCGAGTGCGTCTACCAATTCCGCCACGCCCGCATGAGGTGAGGTGTATATCTCGCTGACAGCCAACAACAAGGTCAGTGGTGCGCCTGCGGCGCGCTCTGTTCCTTGGGCCCTTGGAAAAGGTGACTGTGAGTCGCACTAGATTTAGGTTCTAGCGGGGTGACCCGTGGAGGTTCGAGTTCTCTCATCCGCACCATCGTGCTTTGCGCTTGGTCCAGGCAAGCGCACATGACATAAGGGCGCGCGTTTCCCGCCGCCGCATCTTCGGCGGCGGCTTACGTTTGGGCCATGGCGCCGGACGGCGCTCATTCTCGTTCGGAAGTTTGAGATGTCGATGCAGATCGTTGAAAAATCGGGCGAAGGCCTCAGCCGCATCTATGGCGTGTCAGTGTCGGCCAAGGAGCTGGGCCAGCGGCTCGACGCGCGCATCGCGGAGATCGCGCCGCAGCTGAACCTGAAAGGCTTTCGCCCCGGCAAGGTGCCGGCCGCTCACGTCCGGCGCATCTATGGCCGCTCGCTGATGGGCGAGGTGGTGGAGCAGACGCTCAGCGAGACCAGCCAGAAGGTGCTGGACGACAACCAGCTGCGGGTCGCCTCGCAGCCGGACCTGAAGCCCGACTCCGACATGGAAAAGGTGCTGGCCGGCCAGGCCGACCTTTCCTACGAACTTGCCGTCGAGGTGATGCCGGAGTTCGAGCCGATCGACCCGTCCACGCTGAAGCTGGAGCGGCCGGTCCACGAGCCGGCCCAGACGGATGTCGATGCGGCGCTGGCCGATCTCGCCCAGCAGGCCCGCACCTATGAGCCGCGCACCGGCAAGGCCGTTAAGGCCAAGTCCGGCGACCAGATGGTCATCGACTTCGCCGGCCGCATCGACGGCGAGGCGTTCGAAGGCGGCCAGGCCGACGACGCCCGCCTCGTGCTCGGCGGCGGCCAGTTCATTCCCGGCTTCGAAGAGCAGTTGATCGGCGCGGCGCCCGGCGCCGAGTTGACCATCAAGGTCGCCTTTCCAGCCGATTATCCGGTCGCCAAGCTGCGCGCCAAGGACGCCGAGTTCGACGTCGTGGTCAAGGAGGTGCAGGCGCCGGTCGAGGCGCCGCTGGACGACGACTTCGCCAAGCGGCTCGGCATGGCCGACCTGGCCGCGCTGAAGGCGGCGTTGAAGTCCCAGCTTGAAAACGAATACGCCCAGGCTTCGCGCTATCGCCTGAAGCGCGCGCTGCTGGATGCGCTCGATTCCGGTCACGATTTTGGCCTGCCGCCGCGGATGGTCGAGGCTGAGTTCGAGGTGATCTGGCGTCAGGTCCTGGCCGACCAGGAAGAGACCGGGCTTTCGCCGGAAGACGAGGGCAAGTCGGAAGATCAGCTAAAGGGCGAGTACCACAAGATCGCCGAGCGCCGCGTGCGGCTGGGCCTGGTTCTGGCCGAAATCGGCCGCAAGCACGAAGTCACCGTCTCCGACGACGAGCTGGCCCAGGCCATGCGCGCCGAGGCCATGCGCTATCGCGGCCAGGAACAGCAGGTGTTCGACCAGCTGCGCCAGAGCCCGAACGCCCAGGCGACGCTGCGCGCGCCGGTCTATGAGGACAAGGTTGTCGATCTGCTGTTTGGCCTGGCCCAGATCAAGGACAAGCCTGTCTCCAAGGAAGATCTGCTGAAGGACGACGATCTGCCGGCGGCCTACGGCGCGGAGGCGTCGGACGACGAGGCCAAGCCGGCGAAAGCGACCAAGCCGGCAAAGGCCAAGGCCGCGCCCGTCAAGGCGCCCGAGGCGCAAGCCGAACCGGCCAAGCCCGCCAAGGCCGACGCCAAACCGGTGAAGGGCCCCAAGGACGAGCCCGCCAAGGCGGCCAAGGCCGCGCCGGCCAAGGCCGAGCCCGTCAAGGCCGAAGCCAAGCCCGCGAAGGCCGCCAAGGCCGAGCCCGCCCCGGCCGAGGCTAAGCCGGCCAAGGCGGCCAAGGCCGAACCCGCCAAGGCGGCGGCGAAACCCGCCAAGGCCGAGGCGCCCAAGGCCAAGGCGGCCAAGCCGGCCAAGGGCGGCTGACGCCTGGCCAGCCTCTCTTGCGGGCCGCCGCCTTGCAACCGAGCTCCGGCCACGCGATATCGGGGCTCTAGCCTCATCGGCGCCAGAGCCGCGCCTCCAAGAAAGGTAGTCCATCCATGCGCGATCCCGTCTCCACGGCCATGAATCTCGTGCCCATGGTGGTCGAGCAGTCGAGCCGGGGCGAACGCGCCTTCGACATCTTTTCGCGCCTGTTGCGCGAGCGGGTGGTCTTCCTGAACGGCCCCATCGACGACGGCGTTTCGGCCCTGATCTGCGCCCAACTGCTTTATCTGGAAGCTGAAAACCCGAAGAAGCAGATCGATCTCTACATCAATTCGCCCGGCGGCATGGTGCACTCCGGCTTCGCCATCTACGACACCATGCAGTACATCAAGAGCCCGGTTTCGACCCTGTGTATGGGCATGGCGGCCTCCATGGGCTCCTTCCTGCTGATGGCCGGCGAGCCCGGCCAGCGCATTGCCCTGCCCAATGCGCGGGTCATGCTGCACCAGCCCTCTGGCGGCTTTTCCGGCCAGGCCTCGGACATCGAGCGCCACGCCGAGGACATCATCCGCACCAAGCGTCGCCTGAACGAGCTCTACGCCAAGCATTGCGGCCGCAGCTATGAAGAGGTCGAGCGTACCCTCGACCGCGACCATTTCATGAGCGCCGAGGAGGCGAAGGACTGGGGCATCGTCGACCGGGTCGATTCGGCCCGCGAGCTCGGCAAGAAGGACGACTAGCCGGGCCCGCCCGGTTCAGCCGCCCGAGAGGGCGGAGTTCAACCCCCAGCCAAAGCTCTTCCAGACCCGGTCGCGCCTGCACAACCGAAGCTGCGGCGGCATGTCTCGATCCAGCCCCTGGAAATGCCTGAAACCCTTCCTAACTGGCGAATTGTGCAAGGCTAGCGGTCGCCGCCAGACCGATGAAACCGATTGGCGGCTTTATCGTTTAGCAAAACCTGTCGACCATCATTGGGGGGTGGGCGTCCGCTATGCCGTCGGTGTTTGGACCATTTTGGGAAGCGCGCATCGGGCTGATCCTGATCATCCTGCTGATGGCCGCCCTTGTGCATTATCGCGGCCGGGCTCGCCTGAAGTTCTCGCGGCAGCTCGGCGATCACTCGACCTTCACCGCGCCCTACAACCTGCTGGTCTACCTGTTCTCGCGCGCGCCGAACCGGCCGTTCCTGGATGTCGCCGACTATCCTGGGCTGAGCGTGCTGGCCGACAATTGGCAGGTGTTCCGCGAGGAGGGCCTGCGGCTGCTCGATGAAGGCAAGGTGCGGGCCGCGACCGGTGACAACGATGTTGGCTTTCACACCTTCTTCCGGCGCGGCTGGACGCGGTTTTACCTCAAATGGTACGGCGATCCGCCGGCCTCGGCCGAGGCCTGGTGCCCGCGATCGGTCGCCTTGCTGAAGCAGGCGCCCCAGGTGCACGGGGCCATGTTCGCGGCCCTGCCGGCCGGGGCGCGGCTTGGACGCCACCGCGACCCCTTCGCCGGCAGCGTGCGCTATCATCTGGGCCTGGTCACCAGCAACGACGACCGCTGCTGGATCGAGGTGGACGGCGTGCGCCGCTGCTGGCGCGACGGCCAGCCCATGCTGTTCGACGAGACCTATGTCCACGAGGCCTACAACGGCTGGGACCAGACGCGGCTGGTGCTGTTCTGCGATGTCGAGCGTCCGTTGGCGCAGCCGATGGCGGCGCTCAATCGCTGGGTGACCCACAACATCATGCGCGCCACCCGCACCCAGAACGTCGACGGCGAACAGATCGGCGCGATCAATCGCTTCTATGCCCGCATCGCCGGCGCCGTCGCCGCCGGCAAGGCGCTGAAGGCGCGCAACCGGCAAACCTACTACGCGCTCAAGACCGGACTGATCGTCGGCTTGGTCGTGCTCTTGATCGCGCCCTGGTGAGCGGCGGCTGGCGTCAGGGCGTACCCTGGAAGACCCGCAGGCCGCGTTCCTCGGCGATGGCCAGCATCTCTCGGTCGCCGTCCGTATCGCCATAGGCCGCGTCCAGGCGCAGGCCGGCGCCGAACTCGGCCTGCAGGCGGCTGACCTTTTCAGGCCCGCGGCAGTTCTTTCCGTCAAGGCGGCCGGTCAGGCGGTCGCGGTCGTCGTAGGCCAGTCGCGTGGCGATCAGCAGATCGGCGCCCAGGCCGCGGGCGAAGGGCTGGACGACCTCCTCGGGGCTGGCGGTGACGATGACCAGCCTGGCCCCCCGCGCGCGCCAGCGGGTCCAGGCGCGCAAGGCGTCCGGACGCAGCAGCCGGCGCGCGTGGCTCTCGGCGAAGCGGCGGGCGGCGTCCTCGATCTCCGTGCGCGACGTTCCGCCGAGAAAGACCCCGATGACCGCGGCCTTTAGCCGCCCCCTGTCCCGATCCCGCACATATCGCGCGAGCGCCGGCGCGAGCCTGGCCATGCCGGCCCAATAGCCGACAGGCCCCGCCCGCCAGGCCAGAAAGGCGGTGAAACTGTCGCGGACGGTCAAGGTTCCGTCAAAATCGAAGGCCACGATCGGCCGATAGACCGACTCACCCTGGCGCAGGCCGCCCGCGTCCCCCATCTTTTGTCCCTGACCGGTCGAGCATGATATATTGGATGAACGCCGCAATGCGGTGGTGTTGCGCGCCCGAGTCGCACCGTAGCGCTTGTGATCGTGCGGCGGATCGGGGAATGTCAAGGATTAGACAACCCGCGGCGCGTATCCTGCATGATCTGGCGGGAACGGCCGGACGGGGACGGCGTTGGCCCAGCTTGGGCCGGCGGCGCCGAGGAGTGAGGCGACCATGACGAAAGCCGCGAGCGGTGACACCAAGAGCACGCTGTATTGCTCCTTTTGCGGCAAGAGCCAGCATGAGGTTCGCAAGCTTATAGCGGGTCCGACCGTGTTCATCTGCGATGAGTGCGTTGAACTCTGCATGGATATCATCCGTGAAGAGCACAAGATCGCCTTCGTCAAATCCAAGGATGGCGTTCCGACGCCTAAGGAGATCCGCGAAGTTCTCGACGACTACGTCATCGGTCAAGATCACGCCAAGAAAGTCTTGGCGGTCGCGGTGCACAATCACTACAAGCGGCTGAACCACGCGGCGAAGAACAACGACGTCGAACTGGCCAAATCCAACATCCTGCTGATCGGCCCGACGGGCACCGGCAAGACGCTGCTGGCCCAGACCCTGGCCCGAATCATCGACGTGCCGTTCACCATGGCCGACGCCACGACCCTGACCGAGGCCGGCTATGTCGGCGAAGACGTGGAAAATATCATCCTCAAGCTGCTGCAGTCGGCCGACTACAATGTCGAGCGGGCCCAGCGCGGCATCGTCTATATCGACGAGGTCGATAAGATCAGCCGCAAGTCGGACAACCCCTCCATCACCCGCGACGTGTCGGGCGAGGGCGTGCAGCAGGCGCTGCTCAAGATCATGGAAGGCACCATCGCCTCGGTGCCCCCGCAAGGCGGCCGCAAGCATCCGCAGCAGGAGTTCCTGCAGGTCGACACCACCAACATCCTGTTCATCTGCGGCGGGGCATTCTCGGGCCTCGAAAAGATCATCGCCAGCCGCGGCAAGGGCACCTCGATCGGCTTCGGCGCGACGGTGTCCGATCCGGAAGAGCGCCGCACCGGCGAGATCCTGCGCGGCGTCGAGCCCGACGACCTGCAGCGCTTCGGCCTCATTCCCGAATTCATCGGCCGCCTGCCGGTGCTGGCGACCCTGGAAGACCTGGACGAGCAGGCCCTTGTCACCATCCTGACCGAGCCGAAGAACGCCTTCGTCAAACAGTACCAGCGCCTGTTCGACATGGAGAATGTCGGCCTGACCTTCACCGACGACGCGCTCAAGGCCATCGCCCGCAAGGCCATCGGCCGCAAGACCGGCGCGCGCGGCCTGCGCTCGATCATGGAAAGCATCCTGCTCGAGACCATGTTCGAACTGCCGACCTACGAAGGCGTCGAGGAGGTGGTGGTCAACGCCGAGGTGGTCGAAGGCCGCGCCCAGCCGCTGATGATCTATTCCGAGCGCCGCAGCGACAAGGGCGGGGCGGCTTAGGGCTCGCGTGAACGCTTCAGTCAAGTCATGACTGGTTGAGCCGATCCCTTCCGTCATCGCCTGGCTTGTCCAGGCGACCCACGATCACCGTGATGGACCCGTGTTCATGGGTTACCCGCATTCCGCCGACTTCGGCGGCTCCAGCGGGTAATGACGGTTCCTTGTGAGGCGCCAAGCACGATCGCTCGACATCTGCGCGCTCATCCGCCGCGCGTGTGGACGAAGTCCACCATCACGCCCGGCCTGACCGCGTGGGCGAGCAGCAGGGCGTCCCAATTGGTCAGGCGCACGCAGCCGTGGCTGGCGGTCTTGCCGATCGTGTCCGGGTCGGGCGTGCCGTGGACGCCGTAACCGGGCTTGTTCAGGGCGATATAGACGATGCCGACGGGATTGTTCGGGCCCGGATGAATCACGAACCGGCCGTGCTTCTTTGGCCCGAAGGTCAGCTTTGCCGGGTCGTACGTATAGGTCGGGTTGTAGCTGACGCCGCGAACCTTGTGCACGCCCGAAGGCGAGGGGCGATCGGTCGATCCCACCGTGGCCGGGAAGCTGGCGATCATCGTCCCGGCGGCGTCATAGGCGCGAACGGACGCCGCGGCCTTGTCGACCTGGATGTGATCGACGCGGGCGAGGGTGGGAATCTGCGGCTGGATGACCACAAGCGCCGTCCCGGCCTTGCCGATGTCGGCGCCTGGATTGAGCGCCTTGAGCAGCTTTTCCGACATGTGGAAGCGCTCGGCCAGCATCTCGCTCGGGCTCGAATAGCCCACCGTCGAAAGTTTTGAGGCGGCCACCATGTTCTCGCCGACGGCGGGAGAATAGGGGCCGGCCGCGTCCTGGTCGGTGACGGTGTAGATCGCCGCGACGGGCGGCTGGCCTTGCGCGTTGAGGCGCGTCCAGAGCGCTGGGGTCAGCTGGCCGTCCGCCAGCAGGCCGCTCATCTGTTCGTAGGCCTTGACCGCTCGAGTCAGGTTGGATCCCGCCAGGCCGTCGATCTCGCCGGGGGAGGCGTCGGCGCGCGCGAGCAGCACCTCGGCCTTGATCAGGGCGGGATCGGGTTGGACGGTCGCGGACGGGCTCGCCGACGGCGGCGGCGCCGCGACGAACTGGGCGTTGTTGATGGCGCTGACGCTGGCCGCCAGACCGGCGTTCGCCGCGGGGGCCGGCGCGGCCGCCGATACAGCCGCCGGCGGAACGGGCGGGGCGGCAGGCGGGGCCGCGCTGGTCGCCGACGGCGCCGACGGCGGCGAAGCCGAGGGCGCCGCGCCGCCTTGGGGCGAACAGGCCGTCAGCGCCGCCAGACCCAGCAGCGGAAGGATCGATCTTTGCATCATCATTACCCGCAGCCCGACCATGCTCTTCTAAAGCGACGCTGGCCGGTTACGTTCCCGAAAGGCCGCAAGGTCGCGGCCGGCGCTGGCCACGCTTGAATGCCCCGGCGAAACATCCACATAACTGCGCAACGAACCGCCCTCGGTTGGGCGGCCGGGGCGTCCGACTCGGCGCATCGTCGCGTGACCGCGCCCCGGGGATAAGGCCGAGTGCTCAGTGAAGAGGCCGGCCAGGAGCATCATCATGTCTGAGTCCGTACCCGCCAAGCCAGCATCCGAGATCAAGGTGCTGCCCGTCCTGCCGCTGCGCAACATCGTGGTCTATCCCCACATGGTCGCGCCGCTGTTCGTCGGCCGAGACAAGACCGTGCGCGCGCTCGAAGAGGCGATGCGCGGCGACAAGTCC
This sequence comes from Caulobacteraceae bacterium, assembly GCA_965277425.1. Taxonomy (GTDB): domain Bacteria; phylum Pseudomonadota; class Alphaproteobacteria; order Caulobacterales; family Caulobacteraceae; genus Poindextera. The sequence continues at coordinate 1,087,190 of CBDICR010000007.1, read as the reverse complement.
ATCCTGCTGGTCACCCAGAAGAAGGAGGACGAAGAAGATCCCGCCCCCGACGCCATCTACGAGATCGGCGTCGTGGCCAATGTGCTGCAGCTGCTGAAGCTGCCGGACGGAACGGTCAAGGTGCTGGTGGAGGGCCGCCGGCGCGCGGCCGTGCTGCGCTACACCGACGAGACCGAATTCTACGAGGCCGAGGTCGCCGACATGCCGGAAACCGGTGGCGCGGCGCACGAGGCCGAGGCCCTGTCGCGCGCGGTGGTCGACCAGTTCGAGAACTACGTCAAACTGAACAAGAAGGTGCAGCCGGAGGCGCTGGCCACCCTGCCGCAGATCACCGACCCCAGCGAGCTGGCCGACCGCATCGCCTCCCACTTGTCGGTCAAGGTCGCCGAGCGCCAGCAGCTTCTGGAGACCACCGACGTGGTCAAGCGGCTGGAGCGCGTCTACGCCCTGATGGAGGGCGAGATCAGCGTCTTGCAGGTCGAGAAGAAGATCCGCAGCCGCGTGAAGCGGCAGATGGAGAAGACCCAGCGCGAATATTACCTGAACGAGCAGATGAAGGCGATCCAGCGCGAGCTGGGCGAGCCCGACGACACGCGCGACGAACTGCTCGAGCTCGAAAAGCGGATCAAGAAGACAAAGTTCACCAAGGAGGCGCGGGCGAAGGCCGAGGGCGAGCTGAAGAAGCTGCGCAACATGAGCCCGATGTCGGCCGAGAGCACCGTGGTGCGCAACTACCTCGACTGGATGCTGTCCATCCCGTGGGGCAAGTCCAAATCCAAGCCGATCGATCTGATCAAGGCCGAACAGATCCTCGATGACGACCACTATGGGCTGGAAAAGGTCAAGGAGCGCATCCTCGAATACCTGGCCGTTCAGGCGCGGACCGGCTCGCTGAAGGGCCCGATCCTCTGCCTGGTGGGGCCGCCCGGCGTCGGCAAGACCTCCCTCGGCCACTCGATCGCGCAAGCGACCGGGCGCGAGTTCGTGCGCCTGTCCCTGGGCGGCGTGCATGACGAGGCCGAGATCCGCGGCCACCGGCGGACCTATATCGGCTCCATGCCCGGCAAGATCGTCCAGTCGATGAAGAAGGCCAAGACCACCAACACCTTCTTCCTGCTGGACGAGATCGACAAGCTGGGCGCCGACTGGCGCGGCGACCCGTCGTCGGCGCTGCTGGAGGTGCTCGACCCGGAACAGAACTCGACCTTCAACGACCACTATCTGGAGGTCGACTACGATCTGTCGAACGTGATGTTCGTCACCACGGCCAACTCGCTGAACATGTCGCAGCCGCTCTTGGACCGGATGGAGATCATCCGCCTGCCCGGCTACACCGAGGATGAGAAGGTCGAGATCGCCAAGCGGCACCTGCTGTCCAAGCTGGCCAAGAACCACGGCCTGAAGGACGGCGAGTGGATCGTGCCGGACGAGACCATCCGCGACCTGATCCGCTACTACACCCGGGAAGCCGGCGTGCGGTCGCTGGAGCGGGAGCTGGGCAACCTGGCGCGCAAGACCGTCCGCGATCTCGGCCGCGAGAAATTGCTGTCGATCACGGTCGATGAGGCCAGGCTGGCCGACTACGCCGGCGTGCGCCGCTATCACCACGGCGAGACCGACGAGGTCGATCAGGTCGGCATCGTCACGGGCCTGGCCTATACCGACTTCGGCGGCGACATCCTGACCATCGAGGCGGTGAAGATGCCGGGCCGGGGACGCATGTCGATCACCGGCAATCTGAAGGACGTGATGAAGGAGTCGATCTCGGCGGCCAATTCCTATGTGCGGGCGCTCTCGCCGCACTTCGGGATCAAGCCGACGTTGTTCGACAAGACCGACGTGCACGTCCACGTGCCGGAGGGCGCGACGCCCAAGGACGGCCCCTCGGCGGGCGTGGCGATGGCGGTGGCCATGATCAGCGTGCTCTCAGGCGTGCCGGTGAGGAACGACGTGGCCATGACCGGCGAGATCACCCTGCGCGGTCGGGTGCTGCCGATCGGCGGCTTGAAGGAGAAGCTGCTGGCGGCGCTGCGCTCGGGCCTGAAGACGGTGCTGATCCCGAAAGAGAACGAGAAAGACCTGGCCGACGTACCCGAGAATGTGAAGGGCGCGCTGACCATCATCCCGGTCTCGACCGTCGATGAAGTGCTCTCCCACGCCCTGGCCGGGCCGCTCACCCCGATCGAGTGGAACGAGGACGACGCCCCGCCCGTGGCCCCGCTCACGGTCGAGGAATTGGACGCCGAGAGCGTTGTCACCCACTAAATCGACCTTATCGATGTTAACTTGGGCGGCGTCGGGTCATCCGGCGCCGCTCTTGTTTGACGTCGCGCTTTTCGCCCGCTCATAGTGATTTACGGCGGTCGACGCTGTCGGGGTGAACCGCCGATGCTCAAGGGTTGGGAGACATCAATGACCAAGGCCGAACTGATTTCCGCGATCGCGGAAAAGGCGGGGCTAAACAAAAACCAGTCCAAGGAGGCGCTGGAGGCGTTTTTGAGTTCAGTGACGGAGTCTCTGAAGTCCGGCAGCGAAGTGCGGCTGGTGGGATTCGGCAGCTTCGTACCGGTGGCCCGCAAGGCTGGCACCGCGCGCAACCCGCGCACCGGCGAGACGGTCCAGCGTCCGGCCTCCAAGACGGCGCGGTTCCGCGTCGGCGAAGGGCTGAAGACCGCCTTGAACTAGGCCGCGATCTCGGCTGAAGAGACGGGGCGGTCCGCCAGCCCGCGCGGATCGCCCCTTTTTGTATGCGCCAGAGCCTTGAACGCCGGCGCAGGGCAGGGCGGCTAGCTCAGCTGGTTAGAGCGTCTCGCTTACACCGAGAAGGTCGGGGGTTCGAACCCCTCGCCGCCCACCACTCCAAACCCCTTCCGGCGGGCGGCTGAGTTGAGGCCGCCCGCCGGGCTCCGTCGTCATACCGCCTCCGGCGTCTTCCGAACGGCCTCCAAAAGCACCGACTCCGTCCATTTGGCGAGACTGACGCCGGATAGCTCCGCCGCTTGCGCCGCCTTGGCGTGAACCTGGGGATCGACGCGAACCATCAGTTGCCCGGAATAAGGCTTTTGGGGCGACTTGCCGATCTTGGCGCATGTGGCGACGTAATCGTCCACGGCCTCGCGGAAAGCGGCGCGCAGGTCCGCAACGCTCTCGGCATGAAAGCCGACGCCGTCGCGGATGCCGGCGATTCGACCCAGGAAAATACCATCGCCGTCGTCGTACTCTACGCGGGCGGAATAGCCCTTGTAGCTCATCGTGTTCATGGCCTCACTCCTAGCCTGATCAGATACTCGCGGGCCGCGCGGACCTGATAGCGTTTCGCCTCTTTCGCCGGGTGCGGTCGGTGGAAGGTCTCGACGGCGCCATCCTTGTTGAACCGCACGCGAGAGCCGGACCCTTCGATCACCTCGCAGCCCACTGCTTTCAAAAGCGCCTCGATATCGGACCAGTTCACCGTGGCCGAAACCGGGTCGGCGAACACCGTCTTGAGAGCGGCTATATGCTTGCGGTTCACGCAAGCCAATATAAATCAGCTTGCGGATAGTGCAAGCGGCGCCTGCGCCAATCTCATTGTCTGCTTCGTGGGCGCAGTCATCCGCGGCGGGCCGCGCCGCGGCGCGTTTTTCCATGCTTGTTCAATGGAGTCGGCGAATTCCAAGATCAGGGTTGGAACGGCGCGGTCGGCCCAGGTCGAAACGCTTCGCGCTGCCGCCGCCAAGCCATTGAAAGAATGGCGCGAGTGACCGGACTTGAACCGGCGACCTCCGGCGTGACAGGCCGGCGCTCTAACCAACTGAGCTACACCCGCATTGCGGCCTTCGCCCCGAGGGGAGCCGTTGCGCGAGGGGCGTGACATAGGTCGCCGCGGCTTTGCCTGTCAACAACAAGGGCTGTGCGACGGCATTGTTGCAAAAGCGTTCGGCGGCGTTTGAACCCCCCGCGCCCATGGTCTACAACGCCCGCCGACTCCTGACCCGCTCCCCCCGGGATTTTGAATGAACGCGTTTCTGCTTCAGTACCTGCCGATCGTGATCTTCTTCGCCATCGCCGCGGCGCTTGGCTCGCTCTTCGTCGTCGGCTCGCTGCTGCTGGCCCCCTCGGCGCCGGACCCGGAGAAGAATTCGGCCTATGAGTGCGGCTTCAACGCCTTCGACGATGCGCGGATGAAGTTCGACGTGCGCTTCTATCTGGTCTCGATCCTCTTCATCATCTTCGACCTTGAGGTCGCCTTCCTGTTTCCCTGGGCGGTGACCCTGACCAAACTGCCGCACCCGACCGAGGTCTTCGCCTTCTGGTCGATGATGACCTTCCTGGGCGTCTTAACCGTCGGCTTCATCTACGAATGGAAGAAGGGCGCGCTCGAATGGGAGTAGCCGCCGAACACGATCCGTATTTCGACGGAGTCTCCAGCCAGCTCGCCGACAAGGGCTTTGTGACCACCGGCCTGGACGACCTGATCACCTGGGCGCGCACCGGCTCGCTGATGCCGATGACCTTCGGCCTGGCCTGCTGCGCCATCGAGATGATGCAGGCGCTGACGCCGCGCTACGACCTGGAGCGGTTCGGCTTCGCGCCGCGCGGAAGCCCGCGCCAGTCGGACGTGATGATCGTGGCCGGCACCTTGACCAACAAGATGGCGCCGGCCCTGCGCAAGGTCTACGACCAGATGCCGGAGCCGCGCTACGTCATCTCCATGGGCTCCTGCGCCAACGGCGGCGGCTACTATTATTTCAGCTATTCGGTGGTGCGCGGCTGCGACCGCGTCGTGCCGGTCGACATCTATGTGCCCGGATGCCCGCCGACCGCCGAGGCGCTGGTCTATGGCGTCTTGCAGCTGCAGAAGAAGATCCGCCGCACCGGGACGATCGAACGATGATCTTCGCCGTCGCCGACGATGTGCTGACCGCGCTCGGAGAGCGGCTGCAGGCCAACAGCCAGGGCGCGGTGACCGGCTTTTCCGTGGCCTTCGGCGACCTGACCCTGCACGCCGACAAAGGCCGCATCGTCCAGGTGCTGACCGCGCTGCGCGACGACGTCGCCACGCCGTTCCAGCAGCTGATCGACCTGACCGCCATCGACTATCCCGAGCGGGCCAAACGGTTCGACCTGGTCTACCTGCTGCTGTCCATGACCTCCAACCGCCGGGTCCGGATCAAGCTCCAGGCCGGCGAGAACGAGGCGGTCGATACCGTCACCGGCGTCTATCCGTGCGCCGACTGGTACGAGCGCGAGGCGTTCGACATGTTCGGCATTCCCTTCGACGGCCACCCGGATCTGCGCCGCATCCTCACCGACTACGGCTTCCAGGGCCATCCGTTGCGCAAGGACTTCCCGATGACCGGCTATGTCGAGGTCCGCTACGACGATGAGCAGAAGCGGGTCGTCTATGAGCCGGTGAAGATCACCCAGTTCCGCGCCTTCGACTTCCTCTCGCCCTGGGAGGGCGCCGACTACGTCCTGCCGGGCGACGAAAAAGCGGAGGCCAAGTGATGGCCGACGACGCCGCCCGCCCCGTTCCCGAGGCTTCCGAGTCCGCCGCCACCGAGGGGCCGCGCAAGTTCTCGCTCAACTTCGGTCCGCAGCATCCGGCCGCGCACGGCGTCCTGCGCATGGTGCTGGAGCTGGACGGCGAGGTGGTCGAGCGTGTCGATCCGCACATCGGGCTTCTGCACCGCGGCACCGAAAAGCTGATGGAGGCCAGGACCTACCTTCAGAACATCCCCTATTTCGACCGGCTCGACTATGTCTGCCCGATGAACCAGGAGCACGCTTTCTGCCTGGCCATCGAGAAGTTGCTGGACATCGAGGTTCCGCGCCGCGGCTCGATCATCCGGGTTCTGTACTGCGAGATCGGCCGCATCCTGAACCACATCCTGAACATCACCACCCAGGCCATGGACGTCGGCGCCTGGACCTTGCCGACCTGGGGCTTTGAAGAACGCGAAAAGCTGATGGTCTTCTACGAGCGCGCCTGCGGCGCCCGGCTGCACTCGAACTATTTCCGCCCCGGCGGCGTGCACCAGGACCTGACGCCCTCGCTGATCGACGACATCGAGGCCTGGTGCGGGACCTTCCCGCGCCGGCTCGAGGACATGAGCGGCCTGATCACCGACAACCGCATCTTCAAGCAGCGCAACGTCAATATCGGCCTGGTCAACCGCGAGGAGGCCTTCGCCTGGGGCTTCACCGGCGTGATGCTGCGCGGCTCTGGCGTCGCCTGGGACCTGCGTCGCAACCAGCCCTACGAGATCTATGACGAGCTGGAGTTCGACATTCCGCTCGGCGTCAACGGCGACTGCTACGATCGCTATCTCTGCCGCATGGAGGAGATGCGCCAGTCGCTGCGCATCATGCGCCAGTGCTGCGCCCTGCTGCGCCAGACGCCGGGTCCGGTGATGATAGAGGACAACAAAGTCGCCCCGCCGCGCCGCGCCGAGATGAAGCGCTCGATGGAGGCGCTGATCCACCACTTCAAGCTCTACACCGAGGGCTTCCACACCCCGCCGGGCGACGTCTACGCCTATGTCGAGGCGCCCAAGGGCGAGTTCGGCGTCTATCTGGTCTCGGACGGGACCAACAAGCCCTACCGCTGCAAGGTGCGCGCGCCCAGCTATCCGCACCTGGCGGCCATGGACTGGATGAACCGCGGCCACATGCTGGCCGACGTCGCCGCGGTGCTGGGCTCGCTCGACATCGTCTTCGGGGAGATCGACCGGTGATGAGCGACTTTGCGACTGTCGAATATCCCACGCGCCTGAGCGCTTGCGCTCAAAGCCCCTTCCCCCTCGCGGGGAAGGGGTTGGGGATGGGGATGGGGGCGCCGGCGCAAGCACCGGTGATGGAATCGCGGCGTCGAAGGGGATTGGCCGGAGAGTTCGGCGCGACACCCCCACCCCTGACCCCTTCCCGCAAGGGGGAGGGGAAGCGCCCCTTCATGCCGGTCGGAGAGCGAGCTTAGTCATGGCCGTTCGCCGCCTCGCCAAGGAACAGCCCGCCAGCTTCGCGTTCTCGGAAGAAACGCTCAACGCCGCGCGGGTCTGGATCGCCAAATACCCTGAAGGCCGCCAGCAGTCGGCGGTGATCCCGATCCTGTGGCTGGCGCAAAAGCAGGAGGGCTGGGTCTGCGAGCCCGCCATCCGCGCGGTCGGCGAACTGCTCGGCATGGCGACGATCCGCGTGCTGGAGGTCGCCACCTTCTACACCATGTTCCAGCTTGAGCCGGTCGGCGACGTCGCCCTGATCCAGGTCTGCGGCACCACGCCCTGCATGCTGCGCGGCTCCAAGGATCTGATGGCGGTCTGCGAGGCGAAGATCGGCGCGAAGCACCATCGCTCCGCCGACGGCAAGTTCTTCTGGGAAGAGGTCGAGTGCCTCGGCGCCTGCGTCAACGCCCCCATGGCCCAGATCAACGACTATTATTACGAGGACCTGACGCCGGAGAGCCTGACGCAGATCATCGACGATTTCGCCGCCGGCCGAGCGCCCAAGCCGGGCTCCTACGCCGGACGCCACACCTCCGAGCCGGCCGGCGGGGCGCTGACCCTGACCGATCCGGCCCTCTATGACGGCTCGGCGGCCAAGCCGATCGCCAAGCTGCCGAACGCGCCGGAGCCCGCCGCCTCATGACCGGCGAAATCGACCTCTTCCGCGCCGAGCTGCGCGCCGCCGGCCAACCCTGGAGCCGCGTGGGCATCTGGTGCGCCGGCTCAGGCATGCTGGCTCTGGTCGTCGCCCAACTCGTCGGCCAGGTCGCGCCGATCGCGGGCTATTTCTTCGCGGTGCTCGGCGCCTCGCTGGTGCTGCTGGCCGTCGGCTGGCTGAGCCTTTTGGCGGCCTTTCTGAAGCGCCGGCGCTGGGCGAGGGCGCATCCGCTGATCTTGCCGGGCCTGAGCGAGGCGCACGAGGGGGCGATCGAAACCCGATGACCGGCATCCTTCAAGACAAGGACCGCATCTTCACCAACCTCTACGGCTTCCAGGACTGGCGGCTGGAGGCGGCGAAACAGCGCGGCGCCTGGAACGCCACCGCCGACATGCTCGGCATGGGACCGGCCTGGCTGATCGACCAGATCAAGAATTCCGGCCTGCGCGGCCGCGGCGGCGCCGGCTTCGGCACCGGGCTGAAATGGTCCTTCATGCCCAAGGTCGTGAACCCCGACCGGCCGCACTATCTGGTGGTCAATGCCGACGAGTCCGAGCCCGGCACCTGCAAGGACCGGGAGATCATGCGGCACGATCCGCATCTCTTCATCGAAGGCTGCCTGATCGCTAGCTTCGCCATGCAGGCGAGCGTCTGCTACATCTATGTGCGCGGCGAATACATCCGCGAGCGCGAGATCCTGCAGGCCGCCATCGATGAGGCCTATGCCGCCAAGCTGATCGGCAAGGGCAATGTCCACGGCTGGGATTTCGACTGTTACGTGCACCACGGCGCCGGCGCCTATATCTGCGGCGAAGAGACGGCGCTCTTGGAGAGCCTGGAAGGCAAGAAGGGCCAGCCCAGGCTGAAGCCGCCTTTTCCGGCCGGCGCGGGCGTCTACGGCTGTCCGACCACGGTCAACAATGTCGAATCCATCGCGGTCGTCGGCACGATCCTGCGCCGCGGGGCCGAATGGTTCGCCGGCTTTGGGCGGCCGAACAACACCGGCACCAAGCTGATGTGCATTTCCGGCCATGTCGAGCGGCCGTGCAATGTCGAGGAGGTGATGTCGATCCCGCTCAAGCAGCTGATCGAGGACCACGCCGGCGGCGTTCGCGGCGGCTGGGGCAACCTGAAGGCCATCATCCCCGGCGGCTCTTCGGTGCGCATGATCCCCGCCGACGAGGCCGAAACCGCGCTGATGGACTTCGACAGCCTCGCGGCGCTGAAGTCCGGCCTCGGCACCGCGGCGGTGATCGTCATGGACAAGTCCACCGACCTGGTCCGCGCCATCGCCCGCATCGCCTATTTCTACAAGCACGAGAGCTGCGGCCAGTGCACGCCCTGCCGCGAAGGCACCGGCTGGATGTGGCGGGTGCTGGAGCGCATGGCCAACGGCGAGGCCGAGCCCAGCGATATCGATACGCTGCTGGATGTCGCCAGCCAGGTCGAGGGCCACACCATCTGCGCCCTCGGCGACGCGGCGGCCTGGCCGATCCAGGGCCTGTTCCGCCACTTCCGCCCCGAGATCGAGGCGCGCATCCTGAGCTACCGCTCGCGCCGCCCGCACGTGCAGGGCGCGACGCTGGTGGCCGCGGAGTAGGGCGGTGGCGGATCGCGCGGGCATGGACCAAAGATCCTCCCCCTTAGGGGGAGGGGGACCGCGTGAAACGCGGTGGAGGGGGTGCGACGCCGGCCGCGCCCGCTTCAAGACTGACCTAGGACTGGCTTTCGGGCGCCCAGACGCGGCGGACCCCCTCCACCATGCTACGCATGGTCCCCCTCCCCCTAAGGGGGAGGATCCTTTGCGCGAGATGGGCTGATGCTTCTTTCGGACAAGGACCGCATCTTCACCAACCTTTACGGCCTGCACGACTGGCGGCTGGAGGGGGCGCGGGCGCGCGGGGCGTGGAACGGCGTGGGGCTCATGGTCGAGGCCGGCCCGGACTGGATCATCGAACAGATCAAGGCCTCCGGCCTGCGCGGCCGCGGCGGCGGCGGCTTCGTCACCGGCGTAAAGTGGTCGCTGATGCCGAAAGAGGACGACGGCGGCGCGCGTTATCTGGTGGTCAATGCCGACGAGTCCGAGCCGGGCGCCTGCAAGGACCGGCAGATGGTGGGCGGCGATCCGCACCTGGTCATCGAAGGCGCCTTCCTGGCCAGCTACGCCATCCGGGCTCACAATGCCTTCATCTACGTCCGCGGCGAGTGCGTGGCCGAGCGTGAGCGGCTGCAGGCGGCGGTTGAAGAGGCCTATGCGGCGCGGCTGATCGGCAAGGACAACATCCACGGCTGGGACTTCGACGTCATCGTCCACCACGGCGCCGGCGCCTATATCTGCGGCGACGAAACGGCCATGCTGGAGAGCCTGGAAGGCAAGAAGGGCCAGCCCAGGATCAAGCCGCCGTTCCCGGCCAATGCGGGCGTCTATGGGCGACCGACCACCGTCAACAATGTGGAATCCATCGCGGTCGTCGGCTCGATCCTGCGCCGGGGCGCCGACTGGTTCGCGGGCTTTGGTCGCCCGAACAACGCCGGGACCAAGCTGATGTCGGGCTGCGGCCACCTCAATCGGCCGCTGGTGGTCGAGGAGGCGATGTCGATCCCGATGCGCACCCTGATCGAGACCCATTTCGGCGGGGTGCGCGGCGGCTGGGGCAACCTCAAGGCCATCATTCCCGGCGGCGCCTCGACCCCGATGATCCCGGCCGAGCAGGCCGAGACCATGCTGATGGACTACGACGCCCTTCGCGAAGTGAAGTCGATGATGGGCACGGCGACCATGATCGTGATGGACAAGTCCACCGATCTGGTCCGCGCCATCACGCGCATCAGCTATTTCTTCAAGCACGAGAGCTGCGGCCAGTGCACGCCCTGCCGCGAAGGCACGGGCTGGATGTGGCGGGTGATGGAGCGCATGGCGATCGGCGACGCCGAGCCGGCCGAGATCGATCTTCTACTCGACGTCGCCTCGGACATCGAAGGCCATACCATCTGCCTGCTCGGCGATGCGGCGGCCTGGCCGATTCAAGGGCTGTTCCGTCACTTCCGGCACGAGGTCGAGGACCGCATCGCCAGCTATCGCGCCCGGCGGCCGCATGTCCAGGGCGCGGCCCTGATCGCGGCGGAGTAGGCGATGCGCGGCAAGGTGCTGGCCTATGACGACCTTGGCGGCAGCGGCCTGATCAGCGGCGACGACGGCCTGCGCTATGCCTTCGCGCGCGGCGCGCTGCTGGGCGGGATGCGCACGGTGACCGCCGGCGCGGACGTCGATTTCCAGGTCGAGGACGGCAAGGCGGTCAATATCTATGTCGTCGCCTTCGGTGCGGAGAAGAACCGGATCGTCGCGCTGGTCCTGGCCTTTTTCCTCGGCCACTGGGGCATCCACAAATTCTATCTGGGCAAGACTAATGCCGGCGTCGTCATGCTGCTGCTCGGCACGGTCGGCTGGATCCTGATCCTCCCGGCGATCCTCAACTGGATCATCGCCTTCATCGAATTCATCATCTATCTGACCAAGTCGGACCAGCAGTTCTATCAGGACTATGTCGCGGGAGACCGGTCGTGGTTTTGAGGCGCGGCGAACTGAAGGGAGCGGCCTGTGGCTGACGAGCCCGACAACCTCGTCTTGGAATATCTGAGGCGTTTCGATGTCCAGCTGAAGGGCTTCGACGTGAAGCTTGACCGTCTGAGCGCCGACGTTCGCGACTTGAGCGTGCGTATGACGCACGTCGAAGAGAACCTCGCCGGCGTCCATCGGCGTCTCGACCGGTTGGACATACGGGTTGATCGCATCGAACGACGTTTGGAATTGATCGATACCCCTCACGGCGGAGTGCGCGAATAATGCCTACGGCCAAGGTCAACGGGGTTCCGGTCGAGTTTCAGCCGGGCATGACGGTGCTGCAGGTGGCCGAGCTGGCGGGCGAGGAGATTCCGCGCTTCTGCTACCACGAGCGCCTGTCCATCGCCGGCAACTGCCGCATGTGCCTGGTCGAGGTGAAGCCGGGTCCGCCGAAGCCGCAGGCGTCCTGCGCCCTGCCGGCCGCCGAGAACCAGGAGATCTTCACCAACACCCCCATGGTCAAGAAGGCGCGCGAAGGGGTGATGGAGTTTCTGCTCATCAACCACCCGCTGGACTGCCCGATCTGCGACCAGGGCGGCGAGTGCGACCTGCAGGACCAGTCCATGGGCTTTGGCCGCGGCTCCACGCGCTATGTGGAGAACAAGCGCGCCGTCGAAGAAAAGTTCATGGGTCCGCTGATCAAGACGGTGATGACCCGCTGCATCCAGTGCACCCGCTGCGTGCGGTTCATCAGCGAGGTGGCCGGCCAGTCCGAGATCGGCCTGATCAGCCGCGGCGAGGATGTCGAGATCACCACCTATCTGGAACAGGCGGTGACCAGCGAGCTTTCCGGCAACGTCATTGACCTGTGCCCGGTCGGCGCCTTGACCTCGAAACCCTACGCCTTCGAGGCGCGGCCGTGGGAGCTGGCCAAGACCGAGAGCATCGACGTGATGGACGCCCTGGGCTGCGCCATCCGCATCGACGCGCGCGCCAACGAGGTGATGCGGGTGCTGCCGCGCATCAATGACGAGGTCAACGAGGAGTGGATCTCCGACAAGACCCGCTATGCCTGCGACGGCCTGATGCGCCAGCGGCTCGACCGGCCGTACCTGCGCGAGGCCGGCAAGCTGCGTCCGGCGACCTGGGCCGAGGCCTTGGCGGCGGTGGCGGCGAAGATCAAGGCGGCCTCGCCGGACCGGATCGGGGTGATCGCCGGCGACCTGCAGGACGCCGAGTCCATGAAGGCGGCGCTCGACCTGTTCGGCGCCCTTGGCGTCAAAAGCCTCGACTGCCGCCAGGACGGCGCCAAGATCGGCGAGGGCGCGCGCGAAACCTGGCTGTTCAACTCGACCATCGCCGGGCTGGACGAGTGCGACGCGCTGTTGCTGATCGGGACCAATCCGCGCCTGGAGGCGCCGGTCCTGAACGCCCGCATCCGCAAGAACTGGCTCTGGCGCGATCTGAAGGTCGCCGTAGTCGGCGAGCGGGCCGATCTCACCTATCCCTATGAGCACCTAGGCGCGGGCCCAGCCTCGCTCGCCGTCCTGGGCAAGGCCAAGGATGGGTTCGCCAAGGCGTTCCGGGAGGCGTCGAAGCCCGCCGTCATCCTCGGCGCCGGCGCGCTCGCGCGCGAGGACGGCGCGGCGGTGCTGGCTCTGGCGGCCGAACTGGCCGGCGCGGCCGGCGTCGTCGCCGAGGGCTGGAACGGCTTCAATGTGCTGCACGCCGCGGCCAGCCGCGTCGGCGGCCTCGACCTGGGCTTTACGCCGCGCGACGGCGGCCTGGCGGCGACGGACATGGTCAAAAAGGGCGCGCTCGACGTGCTGATGCTGCTGGGCGCCGACGAGATCGACCTTTCGGCCAGCGACGCCTTCGTCGTCTATCTCGGCACCCACGGCGACGCCGGCGCGCACCGCGCCGATGTCATCCTGCCGGCCGCCGCCTATACCGAAAAGGACGGCCTTTACGTCAACACCGAAGGTCGCCCGCAGTTCGGCGAGCGCGCCGTCTTCCCCAAGGGCGAGGCGCGCGAGGACTGGGCAATCTTAAGGGCGCTGTCCGAACGGCTGGGCGCGACCTTGCCCTACGACACTCTCGAGCAGCTCCGCGCCAAGCTTTATGCCGACCATCCGAGCTTCGGCCAGGTCGATCATGCGCCCAGCGGCGCCGGGCTCGACCTGAGTATCGCCGGCGCCAGGGGCGAGGTGTCGGATGCGCCCTTCGCCAGCCCGGTCAAGGACTTCTACTTCACCAATCCGATCGCCCGGGCGAGCGTGACCATGGCGGAATGCTCCGCCAGCACGGCCGCCCTGCGCGGCCAGAAGATCGCGGCGGAGTAGGCGGATGTATCCTCACGCGGGAACCTTCTGGGGCACGCCGGGCGGCTGGACCCTGCTGACCGTCGGCCAGATCCTGCTGATCGCCGTGGGCGTGCTGCTGTCGGTAGTCGTGGTCCTCTATGCCGACCGGAAGATCTGGGCCGGCGTGCAGATGCGCAAGGGCCCCAATGTGGTCGGGCCGTTCGGCACGCTGCAGCTCTTCGCCGACGCCGGCAAGTTCCTGATCAAGGAAATCGTCATCCCCGACGGCGCCGATAAGATCATTTTCCTGGGCGCGCCGGTCTTCACCGTCACCCTGGGCCTGGCAGCCTGGGCGGCGCTGCCGCTGGCGCCGGGCTGGGTGGTGTCGAACATCAATGTCGGGGTGCTCTACCTCTTCGCCATCTCCTCGCTCGGCGTCTACGGCATCATCATGGGCGGCTGGGCGTCCAACTCGAAATACCCCTTCCTGGGCGCCCTGCGCTCGGCGGCCCAGATGGTCTCCTACGAGGTCTCGATCGGCTTTGTGATCATCACCGTGATCGTGCTCGCCGGTTCGATGAACCTGCAGACCATCGTGGCGGAACAGGCCGGCGGGTTCTGGAACTGGAATGTGCTGGGCGGCGGATTGCACAGGCTGGTGCTGGCCCTGGTGATGATCCCCATGTCGGTGGTCTTTTTCGTCTCCTCCCTGGCCGAGACCAACCGGCCGCCCTTCGACCTGTCGGAGGCCGAGTCCGAGCTCGTCGCCGGCTATCAGGTCGAATATTCCTCGACGCCCTATCTGCTGTTCATGATGGGCGAGTACATCAACATCATTCTGCTCTGCGGCCTGATTACGGTGCTGTTCTTCGGCGGCTGGCAGGCGCCGTTTCCGACGCCCTTCCTGAAGGACTGGGCGCCGACCCTGGCCAGCCTGTTCGGCCTGGTCATGTTCGCCATCAAGATCGGCTTCTTTTTCTTCCTGTTCGCGATGGTCAAGGCGATCGTGCCTCGCTACCGCTACGACCAGCTCATGCGGCTGGGCTGGAAGGTCTTCCTGCCGACGTCGTTGGTCGCCGTGATGCTGGTCGCCGCCTGGCGCGTCTTCGCTCCGGGCGGTTGAGAAAGGTCAAGCCGATGAGTTTCGCCGCCCGCTTCAACCAGGCCGTCAAGGGCGCGGCCCTGATGGACTTCACCCATGCCTTCGGGCTGGCGATCCAGCACATCTTCGAGCCGAAGGTGACCGTGCAGTTCCCGTTCGAGCGCAACCCGCTGTCGCCGCGTTTCCGCGGCGAGCATGCGCTGCGCCGCTATCCGAACGGCGAGGAGCGCTGCATCGCCTGCAAGCTGTGCGAGGCGATCTGCCCGGCTCAGGCCATCTATATCGAGGCCGAGCCGCGCGAGGACGGCTCGCGGCGCACGACGCGCTACGATATCGACATGGTCAAATGCATCTATTGCGGCCTCTGCCAGGAGGCCTGTCCGGTGGACGCCATCGTCGAGGGGCCGAACAGCGACTTCGCGGTCGAAACCCGCGAGGAACTCTATTACGACAAACAGCGCCTGCTCGATAACGGCGACCGTTGGGAGCGGCAACTGGCGAAGAATCTGGAACTGGATGCGCCCTATCGTTAAGAGGGGCGCGGATTCGAAGACGAGCTGATCGAGGCGGCGCGGCGCGTCCCTTTTGACGTTTGAGTGATTGGGAGCGCGGACGGCCCATGGCCTTGCAGGCGATCGCCTTCTACATCTTGGCGGCGGCGACGCTGGGCGCCGGATTGCTGGTGATCTCGGCCAGGAATCCCGTGCATTCGGTGATCTTCCTGATCGCCGCCTTCTTCTCGGCGGCGGGCCTGTTCGTGCTGCTGGGCGCCGAGTTCCTGGCCATGCTTTTGGTGGTGGTCTATGTCGGCGCGGTCGCGGTGCTGTTCCTGTTCGTGGTGATGATGCTCGACATCGACTTCGCCGCGCTCCGGGCCGGATTCGCCCGCTATCTGCCGGTGGGCGCGGTGGTCGCCACCGTCTTGGTGGTCGAAATGGTCGCCGTCTCGGTCGGCGTCGCCGAACGCGGCGCGGCGGCGGGCGCCCAGCCGCTCGCGCCGACCTCGGTGACCAATGCCGAGGCGATCGGGCGGGTGCTCTATACCGACTATGTCTATTTCTTCCAGGCCGCGGGGATGATCCTTCTGGTCGCCATGATCGGCGCCATCGTGCTGACCCTGCGCCACCGCGCCGGCGTGCGCCGCCAGAGCATCATCGACCAGACCGCGCGCACGCCCGCCACCGGCATGCGCCTGGTGCAGATCAAGAGCGGGGAGGCCTTGAGCGAATGATCCGCCTTCGCCAAGGCTTCGGAGGACAATCCTGCGAAGCTCCTATCGGGAGCGTAGCAGGATGACCGTAGGCCTGGCCCAATATCTGGCGGTCGCCGCCATCCTGTTCACCATCGGGGTGCTCGGCATCTTCATCAACCGCAAGAACGTCATCATCATCATGATGTCGATCGAGCTGATCCTGCTCGCCGTGAACATCAATCTGGTGGCCTTCTCGGTCTACCTGCACCAGGTCACCGGCCAGATATACGCCATGTTCGTGCTGACCGTGGCCGCGGCCGAAGCCGCCGTGGGCCTGGCCATCCTCGTCACCTATTTCCGCAACCGCGGCGACATCGCCGTCGACGGCGCCAATGTGATGAAGGGCTGATGGGCGTGGGCGGGAAAGAGTTCCAGGTGGGGTTGTCATCCACAACAAAGCCTTCCCCCTCGATGGGGGAAGGTTGGATGGGGGTGTGGCCGCGGCGGCGCGGCGAAACCTCAAACAGGCGCCAGCGCCTAACGAGCGCTTCCGTCCATTCTCTGCCTGCACCCCCATCCCAACCCTTCCCCCATCGAGGGGGAAGGGCTAAGGGCGTTCGCGCATGAGCCCTGGCCTGATCGTCACCACCATCGTTCTGGCGCCGCTGCTGGGCGCGCTGATCGCCGGCCTGACTGGCCGGCGGATCGGCGATCGGGCTTCGCAGAGCCTCACCACCGGGCTTCTGCTGCTGGCCTTGGCGCTGTCCTGGTTCACCTTCTACCAGGTGATCTGGGGCGGCTGGAGCCACCCGTTCATCACCGAGATCGCGCCTTTCATCCAGGTCGGCGCCTTCCAGTCCGACTGGGCGATCAGGATCGACAGCCTCTCGGCGGTCATGCTGGTGGTGGTGACCACCGTCTCGGCCCTCGTGCACATCTACAGCTGGGGCTACATGGCGGAGGACGATTCCAAGCCCCGCTTCTTCGCCTACCTGTCCTTCTTCACCTTCGCCATGCTGGCCCTGGTGACCGCCGCCGACTTCATGCAGATGTTTTTCGGTTGGGAAGGGGTGGGCGTCGCCAGCTACCTGCTCATCGGCTTCTGGTACAAGAAACCGACCGCGTCGGCCGCCGCCATCAAGGCCTTCGTCGTCAACCGCGTCGGCGATTTCGGCTTCATCCTCGGCATCATCACCACCTTCTGGATGTTCGGTTCAATCCGGTTCGCCGTGGTCTTCCCGGCGGTCGCGGCCCACGCCAACCAGACCTGGGCCTTCGCCGGCTACAACTGGGTCGGCATCGACCTGGCCTGCGCGCTGCTCTTCGTCGGCGCCATGGGCAAGTCGGCCCAGTTCCTGCTGCACACCTGGCTGCCCGACGCCATGGAGGGCCCGACCCCCGTCTCGGCCCTGATCCACGCCGCGACCATGGTGACGGCAGGCGTCTATATGGTCTGCCTGCTCTCGCCGATGTTCGAATTCGCCCCGGTGGCGCGGACCATCGTCATCACGATCGGCGCGATCACCGCTCTGTTCGCCGCTACCGTCGGCCTGGCGCAGAACGACATCAAGCGCGTCATCGCCTATTCGACCTGTTCCCAGCTCGGCTACATGTTCATCGCCGCCGGCGTCGGCGCCTATCAGGCGGCCATGTTCCACCTCTTCACCCACGCCTTCTTCAAGGCGCTGCTGTTCCTGGCCGCCGGCAGCGTCATCACCGCCATGCACCACGAGCAGGACATGCGGAAGATGGGCGCACTGTGGAAGCGCATCCCATTGACCTATGCGGTGATGCTGATCGGCACCCTGGCGATCACCGGGGTCGGCATTCCGGGCCTGGATATCGGCTTCGCCGGCTTCTATTCCAAGGACGCCATCATCAACGCCTCCTATGCGGCCATGCACGATGGCAGCGGGGCCGCCGGCTTCGCCTTCGTCATCGGCGTGCTCGCGGCCGGCCTGACCTCCTTCTATTCCTGGCGGCTGATCTTCATGACCTTCCACGGCCAGCCGAAATGGGGCCCGAACGCCGTCGCCGCGGTGATCAACGAAGATCACGCCTCGGGCGCCCAGATCGAGACCCATGACGAGCCGCTCGACGATCACACCCATGACGACTATGCCCATGACGATCACGGCCACGGCGTTCACGACCTGGAGCCGCACGAGCCCGGCTGGAGCATCCGTTTCCCGCTGATCATGCTGGCGATCGGCGCGGTCGCCGCCGGCGGTGTCTTCGCCGGGCAGTTCATCGGCGAGGGCAGGGCGGCCTTCTGGCGCGGGGCCATCTTCACCGGCCCCGCCAACCACATCCTCGATCAGATCGAGGGGCTGCCGGCCTGGGAGACCTGGGCGCCTCTGGCCGTGACCCTGTTGGGCTTCGTCATCGCGTTTTGGATGTACATCTCCAACGAGGGCCTCGGCGCGCGCCTGGCCGCCCGCCGCGGGCCGCTCTACCTCTTCATCTACAACAAGTGGTTCTTCGACGAGCTTTACGACATGGTCTTCGTCCGCGGCGCCAAGGCGCTCGGCGACCTGTTCTGGAAGCTCGGCGACCGGCGGATCATCGACGGCCTCGGCCCGAACGGGGTCGCCTTCCTGTCGGCGCGCTTCGGTCGCCGCGTCGGCAAGCTGCAGACGGGCTATGTCTATCACTACGCCTTCGTGATGCTGCTCGGCGTGGCCGGCCTGCTCAGCTTCGCCCTCTACGCGTGGTCAAGGTGATGAGGTCGAAAGTTCCTGACATTTCCGCTGAACAGCCCTTCCCCCTCGATGGGGGAAGGGTTGGGTTGGGGGTGTTGGCGCCGGTGATGAGGCGAAGAGTGCAGATGGCTCAGCGACCATCGGCATTCATCGCCCAGTCTCAGCGGCCACACCCCCACCCAACCCTCCCCCATCGAGGGGGAGGGCTATATGACGCCGGATGTTTTAAATCATGACCGGCATCCTCAGCCTCATCACCTTCTCGCCCCTGATCGGGGTGGCGGCCATTCTTGTGCTGCGCCTGTTCGCCAAGCCTGACCGGCAGGAGGCGTCCAACCGCGCCGCGCGCTGGATCGCCCTGGTCGCCACGCTCGCCACCTTCGCGCTTTCCATCCTGATGGTCGCCCAGTTCGATCCGCATCAGGCCGGCTTCCAGTTCGTCGAGAACCACGCCTGGTTCTCCGGCTTCCGCTATCGCATGGGCGTCGACGGGCTCTCGGTCCTGTTCGTGTTGCTGACCGCCTTCCTCCTGCCGCTCTGCATCGCGGCGAGCTGGCATTCGATCAAGGAGCGCGTGCTCGAATACATGATCGCCTTCCTGATCCTGGAAGTGCTGATGATCGGGGTCTTCTGCGCGCTCGACCTGATCGTCTTCTACCTGTTCTTCGAGGGCCAGCTGGTCCCGATGTTCCTGATCATCGGGGTCTGGGGCGGCCAGAACCGGGTCTATGCGGCCTATAAGTTCTTCCTCTACACCCTGTTGGGTTCGGTCCTGATGCTGGCGGCGATCCTGGCGATGGCGGGGATCGCCCACACCACCTCGATCCCGGCCCTGCTTGCCTATCACTTCGACCCCAAGGTGCAGCTGCTGCTGTGGCTGGCCTTCTTCGCCTCCTTCGCGGTGAAGATGCCGATGTGGCCGGTGCATACCTGGCTGCCCGACGCCCACGTCGAGGCGCCGACGGCCGGCTCGGTCATCCTGGCCGGCATCCTCTTGAAGATGGGCGGCTACGGCTTCCTGCGCTTTTCGGTGCCGATGTTCCCGGACGCCTCGCACACCTTCACGCCGCTGATCTTCACCCTGTCGGTGATCGCCATCATCTACACCTCGCTGGTCGCCTTCCGGCAGACCGACGTGAAGAAGCTGATCGCCTATTCCTCCGTCGCCCACATGGGCTTCGTGACCATGGCCATCTTCTCCGGCACGGTTCAGGGCGAGCAGGGCGCCATCTTCCAGATGCTCAGCCACGGGGTGATCAGCGGCGCGCTCTTCCTCTGCGTCGGCGTGGTCTATGACCGCATGCACACCCGCGAGATCGCCTTCTATGGCGGGCTGACCGCGCGCATGCCCTGGTACGCGGCGGTCTTTCTGCTGTTCACCCTGGGCAATGTCGGCCTGCCGGGCACGTCCGGCTTCGTCGGCGAGGTGCTCAGTCTGGTCGGGGTCTATCGGGTCTCCACCTGGACGGCGATCTTCGCCGCCACCGGCGTGATCCTCTCGGCGACCTACGCCCTCACCCTCTATCGGCGAATGATGTTCGATCCCCTGACCAATCCGAAGCTTGCCGCCATCGCCGACCTGGACTGGCGCGAGATCGTGATCTTCTCGCCGCTGATCCTCGGCACCCTGGCGTTGGGTCTCGAGCCTGGCCTGGTGTTCAATCTGACCGCCGCCTCGGCCGAAAAGCTGGTCGCCGCCTATCATGTGGCCGGCGGCTGATGGACATTTCCTCAGCCTTGCATCTGGCCCTGCCGGAGCTCTTCCTCGCCATCTCGGCGCTGGTGCTTTTACTGGTCGGGGCGATATCGCCCCGGTCGGATTCGCGGCTGGTCTGGGCGCTCTCCGGCCTCGCCCTGGCCATCGCCGCGGCGTTGGCGGCGATCGGGCCGCTTGGAACCGCCTTTTCCGGCGGTTTCGTCGCCGACCAGGCCTCGGTCTTCGCCAAGGTCGCCATCTATCTGATGAGCGCGGTGGCCCTTCTGCTCGGGTCCGGCTGGCTCGGCCGGCTGAAGGCCCGCCAGTTCGAGTACCCGATCCTGGTGCTTTTGGCGGCGCTCGGCATGGGGGTCATGGTCTCCTCCGGCGACCTGATCTCGCTCTATGTCGGGGTCGAGCTGCAGTCGCTGGCGCTCTACGTCCTGGCCGCCTTCCGTCGCGACGACGCCAAGGCCTCGGAAGCCGGGCTGAAATATTTCGTCCTCGGCGCTCTGTCGTCGGGCCTTTTGCTCTACGGCGCTTCGCTGATCTACGGCTTCGCCGGCTCGGTGAAGTTCGCCGATATCGCAGCCGCCGCGCATGCGGGCGCGAGCGCCGGGGTCCTCTTCGGCCTGGTCTTCCTGATCTGCGGCCTGGCCTTCAAGGTCGCCGCCGCGCCGTTCCACATGTGGACGCCGGACGTCTATGAGGGCGCGCCGACGCCGGTGGTCGCCTTCTTCGCCGCCGCGCCCAAGTTCGCCGCCATGGTGCTGTTCGCCCGCGCCCTGGCCGACGCCTTTCCCGGCGCCGCCGACCAGTGGCGCGAGGTGCTGATCGTCATCGCGGTCATCTCCATGCTGCTGGGCGCCTTCGCGGGCCTGGTGCAGAAGAACCTGAAGCGGCTGTGGGCCTATTCCTCGATCGCCAATGTCGGCTACGCCCTGGTCGGGCTCTCCGCCGGCACGCACGAGGGCGTCCAGGCCATGCTGGTCTTCATGGTCCTCTACATGATCGACGTGACCGGCTTCTTCGCCTGCCTGATGGCGCTCAGCCGCGACGGCAAGCCGATGGAGAGCATGGACGACATGGCCGGCCTGATGCGCGAGCGGCCGGGAATGGCCCTGGCCATGACTGCCTTCTCGATCTCCGCCCTCGGGTTTCCGCCATTCTCCGGCTTCTGGGCCAAGGTCTATGTGTTCCGCGCCATCATCGACGCCGGCTATGGCTGGGTCGCGGTGGTCGGATTGGTTTCCAGCGTGGTGGCGGCCTTCTACTATCTGCGCCTGGTCAAGGTGATGTGGTTCGACCCGCCCGCCGGGGCGGTGGACGCCGCGCCCGCCGACGCCAAGGGCGTGGCCTATGCCGCGGCGCTCTTCTCCTTCCCCGTGGTGCTGATCGCCCTGATTGGCCTGGACCCGCTGGCCAAGGTCGCCGCATCCGCCTTCGGGCTGAGCTGAAGGCGGCTGATGGCTTCGGTGCGGACCGCGGTTCCGATCCTGGCGTTCGACGAGATCGACTCTACCAATTCCGAAGCCCGGCGCCGCGCCGAGGCGGGGGAGGCGGGTCCGGTGTGGATCACCGCCCGTCGCCAGAGCGCCGGCCGTGGCCGGCGCGGGCGCGCCTGGGAGACGGGCCGGGGCAATTTGGCCGCAACCCTGCTGATGGCCACCGATCGCGAACCGCGCGAGGCCGCCCAGGTCTCCTTCGTCGCCGCCCTGGCCGCCAGCGACCTCGCCCGCGCCCATCTGCCGGCCGAGCGCGTCAAGCTGAAATGGCCGAACGACGTGATGGTCGATGGCAAGAAGCTCGCCGGCATCCTGGTCGAGTCCGGACAGAGGCGCGAAGGAGGCCTTTGGCTGGCCATCGGCGTCGGCTTCAACCTGGCCAAGGCGCCAGAGATCCCCGAGCGGCCGGCGATCACGCTCGCGGCGGCGACATTGACGCCGCCGCCGACGCCTGGCGCGGCGCTGGAAGGCCTGGCCGCGGCCTTCGCCGACTGGCTTCAGGTCTGGGACGATGAGGGCTTTGCGGCCATCGCCGCGGCCTGGACCGGCCGCGCCCAGGGTCTTGGCCAGGCCTGCACCGCGCGCCTGGCCGGCGAGAGCGTCGAGGGCCTCGCCGAAGGGCTCGACGGCGATGGCGCGCTCCGGCTGCGCTTGGCGGACGGGTCTTTGAGGCGCATCACCGCCGGCGACGTCTTTTTCGGGACCCTCTAGCGATGCTTTTGGCCATCGAGCAGGGCAACACCAATACGCTGTTCGCGGTCCATGACGGCGAGACCTGGATCCGCCAGTGGCGCGCCGCCACCGAATCCACCCGCACCGCCGACGAGTACGCGGTCTGGCTCTCGCAGCTTCTGGCCATGTCGGGCCTGAGCCTGGCGGTGCTCGACGCCTGCATCATTTCCAGCGTCGTGCCCCAGTCGGTCTTCAACCTGCGCAATCTCGCCCGCCGCTATCTGCACGCGGAACCGCTGGTGGTCGGCGAGAACGCCGAGCTGGGTATCGAGGTGCGCATCGACAAACCGTCCGAGGCGGGCGCCGACCGGCTGGTCAACGCCATCGGCGCGCACGCGGCCTATCCGGGCGACCTCATCGTGGTCGATTCCGGCACCGCGACCACCTTCGACGTGGTCGCAGGCGACGGCGGCTTCGAGGGCGGGGTGATCACGCCGGGCATCAACCTGTCCATGCAGGCGCTGCACGATGCGGCCGCCAAGCTGCCCAGGGTCGCCATCCGCCGGCCGAGCCGCAACCAGGTCATCGGCGCCGACACGGTCGAGGCCATGCAATCGGGCGTCTTCTGGGGCTATATCTCGATGATCGAGGGCCTGGTGGCCCGCATCAAGCGCGAGTGGGCCAAGCCGATGACCGTTGTCGGCACCGGCGGCATCGCCTCGCTGTTCGAAGGGGATACCGACGCCATCGACGTCTTCGACCACGACCTCACCATCCGCGGCCTTTTGGAAATCCACAGGCGCAACACCGGACGCACCGTCTCATGAAGCCTTCGCCCGACGATGAACTCGTCTTCCTGCCGCTCGGCGGCTCGAACGAGATCGGGATGAACTTCAACTGCTACGGCTACGGTCCGCCCGACGACCGCAAATGGATCATCGTCGATGTGGGCGTGACCTTCGGCGACCAGACCACGCCGGGCGTCGAGATCATCATGCCCGACCCGACCTATATCGAGGAGCTGGCCGACGACATATTGGGCATCGTCCTCACCCACGCGCACGAGGACCATATCGGCGCCATGGGCTGGCTCTGGCCGCGGCTGAAGGCGCCCATCTACGCCACGCCCTTCACCGCCTTTCTGCTGCGCGAAAAGATGCGAGAGCGCGGCGCGCTGGACAAGGCCAGGATCACCGAGGTTCCGCTGAACGGCCAGGTCACGCTCGGCCCGTTCGAGGTCGAGCTGATCACCCTGACCCACTCGATTCCCGAGCCGAATGGCCTTTCGATCAAGACGCCGTTGGGCACGGTGCTGCACACCGGCGACTGGAAGATCGACCCCGATCCGCTGCTGGGCGGCGTCACCGATTCCGACGCCATTCGCCGGCTGGGCGACGAGGGCGTGCTGGCCATGGTCTGCGATTCCACCAATGTCTTCGTGGACGGAACGGCCGGCTCCGAGGCCGAGGTGCGCGAGGTGATGAACCGGCTGATCGGATCGCTGAACGGCAAGATCGCCTGCGCCTGCTTCGCCTCCAACGTGGCGCGGATGGACACCATCATCCGCGCCGGCCAGGCCAACGGCCGCAAGGTCTGCCTGGTCGGCCGCTCCATGTTCCGCATGGCCGCGGCGGCCAGTTCGGTCGGGTTCCTGAAGGGCCTGGAGCCCTTCGTCAACGACGCCGAGGCTGGTCGCTATCCCGACGACCAGATCCTCTATCTCTGCACCGGCAGCCAGGGCGAGGCGAGGGCGGCCCTTTACCGCATCGCCGAGGGCACGCACCCGCACGTCAAGCTGGGCAAGGGCGACCACTGCATCTTTTCCTCGCGCATCATCCCGGGCAACGAGGTGCCGATCCGCAACCTGCAGAACCGGCTCGCCGATCGCGGCGTTCGTCTGTACACGGAGCGAGACCATCCGGGCATCCACGTCTCCGGCCACCCCTGCCGCGACGAGCTGAAGGAGATGTACGCCTGGGCGCGGCCCGAAATCGCCGTGCCGACCCACGGCGAGCGCCGCCACCTGCTTGAGCACGCCGCCCTGGCCCACGACCTGCAGGTCGCCCAGACGGTGGCGCCGCGCAACGGCGACATGGTGCGCCTGGCGCCCGGCAAGGCCGAGATCATCGACGAGGTCCCGTCCGGCCGCATCTATGTCGACGGCGGCGTGCTGACGGTGGAGAACGGCGAGGCCCTGCGCGAGCGCCGCCACGCCTCCCATTCGGGCATGTTGACCGTGGCGGTGGTGCTCGACGAGCGCGGCCGCATCGTCTCCGGCCCCCAGGTGCAGTCGATCGGCCTGCCCGGCGACGAGAACACCCCGCTGGAAGAGGCGCTGGACGATCTCGCCAACGCCGCCGAGAGCGCGGTGCGCGGCCTGAACGACTACGATCGCGAGGATGACCACGCCGTCGAACAGGCCCTGATCCGCACTCTGAAGCGCAACTCGTTCCGGCTCTGGGAGCGGCGGCCGATCGTTACGGCGACGGTGCTGCGGGTCTAGGCCGCGCCAGGCGCGCGACATAGATGAGATATATCTTTTGTTGCGGCGCTCCGATCAATCCTGCTAATGTCCGATATATCGAAAGAGCTTCGGAAAGATCGAGCATGGACGACAAGATCGAGGCGGTTCTGGACGCCTATCACGAACGGATGCGCGACGAGCATGCGCAGATGCGCGGCGGCGGCGGCCCGCCGGGCAGCCCCGGCGTCGGGATCGATCAATTCCTGCTCGCCGTCGGCCCGGAAAGCGGCCGGCTGATCAACATCCTGGCCAAGAGCCTTAAGGCCCCGACGATCCTCGAAATCGGCACCTCCTATGGCTATTCGGGCATCTGGCTGGCCGAGGCGGCGCGGGCCGCGGGCGGGCGGCTGACGACGCTAGAGCTACAGGACTACAAGTCGGCCTATGCGCGTGAAATGTCGGTCAAGGCGGGCCTGGCCGACCATGTCGACTTCAGGGTCGGCGACGCGCTGGAGGCCATCGCGGCGATGCCGGCCGGCATCGACTTCGTCCTGCTCGACCTTTGGAAGGACATGTACACACCCTGCCTGGAGGCCTTTTATCCGAAGCTCAATCCGGGCGCGATCATCGTGGCCGACAACATGATCATGCCCGCCGGCGAGGGCATCGTGCGCTACGCCGCGGCCATCCGCGCCATGCCGGACATGGACAGCGTTCTCGTCCCCGTCGGCTCCGGCCTGGAAATCAGCCGCTTCAAGGCCGGCTGAGGCTCGCCCGGCTCGGTCCTTCCCTATAGGTCTCGGTCCATGACAAACGCCCAGCCCCGACCGGCGCGCCATCCGGCCGCGCTTCTCATGCAGATCAGAGCCATTCACACCTATGTCGGCCTGCTGATCGCGCCGACGGTGCTCTTCTTCGCCTGCACCGGCGTGCTGCAGATCTACAATCTGCACCAGGCGCACGGCGACTACACCCCGCCGCCGATCATCGAAAAACTGAGCCGGGTGCATAAGGACCAGGTCTTCGCCCTGGGACATCACGGGCCGCCGCCCGGCGCGTCGTCGCACGCGCCCAAGCCCGCCGGGCCGCCGCCGGGCGCCAAGGAACACCACGCCGAGCTGGCGACCACGCTCCTTAAAGCCGTCTTCGCCGCCGTGGCCGTCGGACTGATCGGCTCGACCTGCGCGGGCCTATGGATGGCGCTGCGCCAGCCGGCCAAGCGGCGCCTTTATCTCGTACTCCTGCTGATCGGCGCCGCCGTTCCGCTCGTCCTGGCGGCCTTGAGCGCCTAGGTCCCGACATGGGTGGAAATCGGAAGTGGTCTGGGGCCGAAAAGCGGATGTTCGTGATCCGGTCAGACCGGAGGACAACGAATTTGAGCGGCCGAGCTTAGTCCTCTGTCTTGGTCAGCCTTCGGCAGGGCCTCGAATCCTCCGGGAACGGTTCGGGCCGCCGGTCGACAACCAGCCGCGGTGATTGCCCGGTTCTTACGATTGCACGTTTCGTCTGCGAAGGTCCCATTTATGGCTGTTCGGAACCCGAGCTGACTTCGAAGCTGAGCAGCGACTGCGAGATCGCCTGGTTCTTGCGCTGTAGTCCATTGAAGTCGAAGTTGATGTCGCCAAAGCGGGCCAGCGCGTTCATGTGGCCCTGGGTGCGGAAAGTCGCGGCGAGGCCCATGATGTCGGCGGCTGTATTCAGACCTTCCTTGCAAAGGGTGAGCGAGGTTAGCGGGACGGAGAGCATCTGTTCGACCATCTCCTCGACCTCGTCGTCGAGCCGGGCGTCCGCGACTGTGCGTCACGGCAGCGTCGACCCAAGGCGGAAACCCTACTTATGGTCCGCTCGGATGGCCGCCAGCCTTGCGCCGCCGACGGCGAGTGTTTCGAAGGCCGCATCGGGATCGGAGGCGCGCAGCTTGAGGATGGCGAGTTCGCCGCCCTCGGCCACCGGGATTTCGCGCTGTCCGGCGGCGATGCCGTCCAGGATGATCTCCGCCGCCCGCGGCGCCGGGATGCCGTTGTCGATGTTCGGGTCGACCTGGGCGAAGCGGTCCCCGCTTCCGGACAAGGCGTTGTAGGCCACCTGGGTCGCCACTGAACCAGGGGTGATGACGCTGACGCTGATGCCATAAGCGGTCTCGATCTCCGAACGCAGCGAGTCGAAATAGCCGACCACGGCATGCTTGGCCGAGCAGTAGCCGGTACGCAGGGGCACGCCCACCTTGCCGGCCACCGAGCTGATCACCGACAGGTGGCCCGAGCCACGCTCGACCATGTGCGGCAGCACCAGTTGCGTCAGCCGGACAGGGGCGAAGTAATCGACCTCCATGATCGTCCGGTAGACCGAGAAATCGGTATCCAGCGCCAGGCTGCGCTGGCTGATGCCGGCGTTGTTGATTAACGTGTCGACGCCGCCACGCCAGGCGATGGCCCGGTCGACGACGCCGGGCAGCGCGTCCATTTCCGTGGTCTCGAAGGGCAGGATCAGGGTCGGGCCGCCGATCCGCGCCGCCACCGCCTCAAGCGCCGCCACGCGCCTGCCGGAGAGGATGATGTGGGCCCCACGCGCCGCCAGTCCGAGCGCCAGCGCCTCGCCAATCCCGGATGACGCACCCGTCACCCACGCCGTCTTGTCGTTGAAGTCCATAACGCCCTCTCTGCGGCTCATGGAAGCCGCGTTAGAACAAGCCGGCCACGCTCTCCGACTAAAGGTCGATGAGACCCCCGTCGACGGCCAGGGGTATCTCGCGGATTTTCGTTTAGCCGTAATCGCTGAATTCGGCGATCCGCCCATCTTTGACGACAAAGACGCTGCAGGTGTCCATGGAGGTCGGAACGCCCTTTTCCCATCCCCAGGCGGGATCGGAGTGGGCGGGTGTCGCGTGCCAAGTGTGCTCGATATAGGCGGTCTGCCCATTGACGGCGAAGCGCACGGGTTCCGAGAAGTAGCGGCCCGGCGTCTTGGCGGCGAAATCGCGAACCGACTGCACGAAGCCGGCGCGGCCGTGGCCTTTGAACCGGTTGTGGTGTTCCCAGTGAAGATCCTCGGCGACGAGGCTTTCCAGCGCCGCGATGTCTACCTCGTTATACGCGACCCTGAAGGCTTCCAGGATATTCAACAGCCCATCGTTCGACATCGATCGTTCCCTCCCATTGGCGGTCACAGGACCACACACGCCTCTTCGAATGAGAGCCGCGGATTGCGCGGCCAGAGCTTGCCGGCGTCGCCGTAACCGAGATTGACCAGGAAGTTCGATCGCCAGCGGCCGTCCGGGAAAAAAGCGGCGTCCACGCCCTTTCGATCGAAGCCGGACATGGGGCCGCAATCCAGGCCCAGCGAGCGGGCGGCCAGGATCAGGTAGGCGCCCTGCAGGATGGCGTTGCGCGTCGCCGTTTCCTCGGCGAGCGCCGGGTTCGCCGAGAAGACCGCCCTGAAATCCCGCTGCGGGGCGAGTACCGGCATGTGGTCGTAGAAGCCCGTGTCCGCCGCGACGATGATGCAGACCGGCGCGCTCATGGTCTTGTCGACGTTCTGGGGCGACAGATGTGGCCGCAGTTTCTCCTTGGCCGCCGGCGACTGCACAAAGACGAAGCGCCCTGGATTGCAGTTGGCGCTGGTCGGCGCCCAGCGCAGGCGGTCGTACAGAACGCGGAGCCGATCGGCGGCCAGCTCGCGGTCCAGCCATGCATTGTGGGTGCGCGCGTTTTCGAACAGCGGCGCGAAGGCGGCCTCGGCTGATACGGCCATCGTCACGACTCGAGGCAGGCCGGATCGTCGCCCTCGAGCCAGCGCGTCATTCGCGCCATCAGGGCGGCGATCTCGGGGCCGCGCGTGCCGGGCAGGGTCCTGCTGACCTCGAAACCCAGCTTGGTCTGCAGATAGGCCAGGTGGCGATAGCCCACCGGGAAGGACATGAGCAGGTCCTGATCCAAGACCAACGTCGTCGAAGGATCAATCAGCTGCATCCGGTCGAGCTCATAGACCGGCTGACGCAGCACCATGCCCCATCGGCCATCGCGCTTCTCGAGCGCGTCGACGAAACGCCCGTTGCAGGTGACGTCGACCACCACGTCGTGAACGGCGGCGCGCTGCAGGATCTGCATCTTGGTCTGGGTCACGGCGCGCGATCCGCGCAGCTCGATATTGGTCCCGCCCAGAGCGTGCAGCCCCACCAGCCCGGCCTCGAACGCCTGTCTGGATCGCGCGATGAAGTCCGGCGCGGCGGCCGAAAACCAGGTGGCGTTCATCCGTCCGCCGTCGTGCCAGACGCTGGCGAAGCGCTCCCAATCGCCGGCATCGCGCCAGATCACCCAGTTTTCCAAGAGCTCGCGGATCTCGAGCCGATCAGCCAAGCTGGACTTAAGCTCGCCGTCGGCTCCCGCGTCCTTCCCATAATGCGCCGTCATTTGCGTCCTCCCTCGCGACCACTTGTGAGCCCGGGTCGTCTTGGGCGGGCGCCATGACGACTAGAGGAGGAGGCGCCGGTCCAGAAAGATGCGAATTTGCCGAGGGTGTTACTGAATAGGTATAGGGTGCGCCGTCCAGGCCCGTCGCGGCGGTCGCCAGCCCTAAGACGCTTTTAAGCGGGAGGTCGCGCCTTATGAAGCTTCATCACCTGCGCAATGTGGTCGCTATCGTGGACCGGGGCAGCCTGCGGGCGGCGGCCAAGCACCTGGGCCTGGCCCAGCCCGCCATGTCGCGCAGCATCAAGGAGTTGGAGGTGGAGCTGGGTGTCACCCTCTTCCAGCGCAACAAGTTCGGGATGACCCTGACGCCGATCGGCGAGGTATTCGTTCGCCGGGCGCGCGGCATGCTGGTCGAGTTTCAGCGCACGCTCGACGAGGTCGAGCAGGCCAAGGGCAAGGACTTCGGCGTTATGACGGTCGCCTTTTCGGCCGCGGGCCACCTGGCGCTGCTGCCGAGCATGATCGCACCGTTCCGGCGGCGCTTCCCGAACATGCGGCTGAACGTGGTCGAAGGCACCTTCCCGATGCTCGAGACCGACATCCGTGACGGGCTTATCGACCTGTATTATGGCCCGGTTTCCAAGGGTTTCTCCGATCCGGCCCTGGTAGTCGACCTATTGTTCGAGAACGCGCGTATCATCGTGGCCCGGCCCGACCATCCGTTGCGCGACGCGACCATGCTCAAGGACCTGGTCGGCGCATCCTGGCTCACCACGCCGGTCGCGGTCGACAACGACAGCGAGGTCAACAGCGTGTTCGAAGCCGCCGGCCTGCCGGCGCCACACATCGCCATGCAGGCCGCCTCGAGCATGAGCCTGGTGTCGCTGGTCAGGTCGTCGGACCTTTTGGCGCCCCTGCCGCAGCAGTGGGTCGAGTTCATCGACCGGACCCACCTGATCGAACGCATAAAGATCCGCGACGTCCCGAACGCCCCGAGTATCTGCGCCGTGCGGCGGGCGAATTTCCCGCTGACCCAGGGGGCGGAATATTTCAACGACATGGCCGTGCGCGCGGCCGCGATCCATGTCAGAAAACGCGCCAGCCTGGAGTTCGACTGACCGCGGACCGGCGCCAGCGCGCGCCCTATCTATACCGTTTAGGTAACGCCCCCGCCGAATTGCCATCTTCTTAGGCCGCCAGGGCCGCCGCATACCCCCCACCACAAAGGCCGCCCTATCAAGCGCGCTTCGGCGACATCGGCATAAGGCCGGGTCGCCTAACCCGGGGGGAAAAGAACGATGCGGGTTTCATCCGGGCTCATGCCGGCTCTGACCAAGGCAGCGCCGGCGTCCGGGCGATCGAGCCTGCTTTGCTCCGGCGCGCTGGTAGTCGGCCTTCTGGCCAGCCATGGCGTCGCCCAGGCGCAGACCGACGGCGCGGCCCAGACGCCAGCGCCGGCGCAAAGCGCCTCGCCGGCGGCGGCCAGCGGGCTGCAGGACGTGATCGTCACGGCCGAAAAACGCGAAACCAATGTTCAGCGCACCCCGGCCACGCTCGAGGTGGTCGGCGGTCCGGTCCTGCAACAGCAGCGTATCGTCACCCTGGTCGACCTCAACAGCGTCCTCATCAACACCCAGATCGTCCCCATCGGCATCGCCACCCAGGTGATCATCCGCGGCATCGGCAACGACTATATCGATCCGCGCGCCGACCCGTCCGTTGCGACGACCATCAACGGGCTCTTCTATGCCCGCCCGCTGCCGATCGGCTTCGGGTTTCTGGACGTGTCGCGCGTCGAGGATCTGTCCGGTCCGCAAGGCACACTCTATGGCCGTGACGCCGCTGGCGGCGTCTTGAACATCATCACCAACCAGCCCAGCCAAAGGTTGGGCGGGATGCTCCAGGTAAGCGGCGGCAACCTCGGTGAGAATCAGGTCACCGGCGTCCTGAACCTGCCGGTGACCAGCGACTTGGCCCTGCGCTTCGCCTATGACCGCGACCGGCGGGACGGCTATCTCGGCGGCTATTACGACGACACCAACACCGACACCGGCCGGATCTCGGCCAAGTGGACGCCGACCAGCCATTTCACCGCCTATGTCGAGGCCAACTATTCGCACGAGGGCGGCCATGGTTTTATTCCGGAGTCCTACCCCTGCGGCGCTTCCGCGCCCTGGTCGCTCTTTACGCCCGGGTCCTGCAACGCGCTGGCGCCCGGCAAGGGCGCATCGGCGGTGCTGGGCGGACACCAGGACAACTATGTCGCCTCCGGCCTGGTTCACCTGGACTACGATCTCGGCTGGGCGACGATAACCTCGATCACCGGCTATGTCGGCACCCACGAGCGCGCCGATCGCCTGCCGAATGGCGCCTACTTCACCAACACGGTCATTTCGGACAGCAACGACTTTTCGGAAGAGCTGCGGATCGCTGGCCACGACAACGCCCAGCATCAGGGGGGTCTCGCCTGGCAGGTCGGCACCTACCTTTTCACCAGCAGCGGCGATTATTCGCAGCAGGTCATCGTCCCGGGCAGCATCTTGCCGCCGTCGGGCACGCAGGCCTTCACCAAGGCGCCGCAGCAGTCGCAGGCCGGCTATGCGCAAGCGACCTACGGGATCACCGACAGCCTGCGGATCACCGGCGGCGTTCGCTATACAGCGGACGCCCGGGGCATAGACTCCAGCGCGACCAACTTTCGTGGCACAACCTATGGGCGCGCCTCGACCTCCAGCGACAAGTTCACCTACAAGGGCGCGCTGGAATACGATGTGACGCCCAGGAACCTGGTCTATGCGACCATCTCCACGGGATATGCCGCCGGCGGCGTCAGCGGCGGCAATCCATCCGCGCCTCCGGTCGCCAACGAGGCGCCGGCCATATTCCAGCCGGAGACGATCACCGCCTATGAGGTCGGCTCGAAGAACCGCTTCTTCGACAACCGGCTGCAGCTGAACGGCGACTTCTACTATTATGACTTCCGCAACTATCAGTACGACTTTCCGGCCTTTGTCCAAGGCGGCGGCGGTGTCTCTGGCCTGCAGATCGAGAACACCGGGCCGGTCACAGCCTATGGGATCGAACTGAGCGCGCAGTTCGCGGCGACGCCCGAAGACCGGTTCTCGGCCTCCCTCTCATGGGACCACGCGACCTTCGGCGCGCTGAACTATGCCGGCTTCATACCGCCCGCCACCGGGTATGAGGTCCACCTGCCGGCGGGATCAGAGCTGGTGAACGATCCGCCCTGGTCGGCGCTGCTCGGCTACGAGCACACTTGGCGGCTTGGCGAGGGCTCGTCGATCACCTTCGGCGTCAACAGCAAGCTCTCCGATCGCTACCTGCTGATCGTCGCCTCGACCGTGCCGCACGACTATCAGAACGGCTTCACCATGACCGACGCCAACGCCGCCTATCACTGGGGCGACGACAAATATTCGGTGCGGGTCTGGGTGAAGAACATCGAGAACGCCGCGGTGAACATTTACGGCGAGGGCGCCGGCTTCAACCTCTACGGGATCGAGCCGCCGCGCACCTACGGCGTGACGGCGACGGCCAGCTTTTAGGGTGGGGCGGCGCACGATGCTCAAGACCTCCATCTTCGCGCTGCCCATCGTCCTCGCGGGCCTGGTCGCCATGCCGGCGCTTTCGCAGCCGGCCGCGTCGCCGGAAGGAGCGGCGCTCGCGGCCGCCGCGTCGCCGCCCGGCGTCAGGCAGCTCGCGCCAGGGGACTATCTGGTGTCCGGTCCGATCAGCAACGCCGGCTTCATCATCGGCGACGACGGCGTCATCGCCATCGATGCCCAGATCTTTGTGCCAGCCGCCAAGGCCGAGCTGGCCGAGATCGCCAAACTGACGACCAAGCCCGTCAACGTGATGATCCTCACCCACAGCGATCCCGACCATATCAACGGGCTGCCAGCCTTTCCGCGGGGAATGGCGATCTACGCCCAGGACAACGCCAAGGCCGAGATCGAGGGCGTGATCGCCGACCCCAACTCGAACGGATTGCCGCCCCCGCCCGAGATCAGGAACTATGTGCCGACGCACACTGTCCAGCATCGCGAAGACCTGGTCATCGACGGCGTCCGCCTGGTCCTGATCCATACCGCGCCGGCCCATACCGATGGCGACCTGATCGTCTATTTGCCCGCCTCCAGGCTGGTCTATGCAGGCGATCTGCTGACGCCGGCGATCGGGCCCTATCCGGGAATCCACCTGAACAAGCACGGCTCGTCGCTGGGCTGGATCGCCTCGGTGAAGGCTATGCTGTCGCTCGACGCCGACCTCTTCGTCAGCGGCCACGGCGCGCCGCTGACCCGCGACGAGGTGAAGGCCCGCCTTGCGACCGCGATTCAGCGTCGGGCCGAGATCAAGGCCATGGTCGAGCAGGGCAAGAGCCTGGCCGAGATCAAGCTGGCGCTGCACGACGCGCCCTTGCCGGGCGTGGCGGCGCGTTTTCCGACCTTCATCGAGACGACCTACCAGGAACTGGCCCCGCGGCCTGGCCACTGAATCGCAAGAGGAGACGCCTGTTGAAACTGTTGCGCTTTGAACGCGCCGGGGCGCCGGTCCTGGGGGTGCTGCGCGGCGAGGACATCGTCCCGCTCGACGGGCTCGGCGCGCAATATCCGACCATGCTGTCGATCGCCGCCGGCGGCGCCGAGGCGCTGGCCGCCGTCGCAGCCCTGGTCGAAAAGGCGAGCGACACCACGCCACTGGCCTCGGTCCGCCTGCTGGCCCCGATCGAGCGGCCCGGCAAGTACCTGGCCATCGGCATGAACTACCGCAAGCATATCGCCGAGGCCGAGCGCCTGGGCGTCGCCGCCCCGACCCAGCAGTTCTGGTTCAACAAGCAGACCACCTGCGTCGTCGGCCCCTATGACGACACCGATCCCGGCGTGACTGAAAAACTCGACTATGAGGCGGAGCTTTGCGCCGTCCTTGGCAAGGCGGCCAAGGGCGTTTCCGAGGCCGACGCCCACAAGCACGTCTTCGGCTACACGGTCGCCAACGACATCTCGGCGCGCGACTGGCAGACCCATTCCCCGACCTTCACCATGGGCAAGTCGTTCGACACCCATGGGCCGATCGGCCCGTGGATCGTCACCGCCGACGAGATCACAGAGCCGCATGGCCTGAAGCTGCGCTGCCTGGTGAACGGCCAGGTCCGCCAGGAGAGCGACACCGGCCAGATGGTCCACAATGTCTGGCAGCAGATCGCCTATCTCTCGACCGCCTTCACGCTCGAGCCGGGCGACCTTTTGGCCACCGGCACGCCGGAAGGCGTCGGCGCGGCCATGCAGCCGCAGCAGTTCCTGCGCCCTGGCGACGTGGTGCGGTGCGAGATCGACGGCATCGGCGCGATCGAGAATCGGGTCGCCGAATGACCCTTGCGGCGGACCTCGTGGGCAAGAGGAGACGGCGCGCGTGAGCGAGACCGAATTCGAGGTCGTGGTCATCGGCGCGGGGCCTGTCGGGCTGGCGGCGGCGATCGAGCTCGGCATGCGTGGCGTGCGCGTGCTGGTGGCCGAGCGTAACAGCCGCGCCGGCCTCGCGCCGCGCGCCAAGACCACCAACGCCCGCACCCGCGGCCACCTGCGCCGTTGGGGCATCGCCGATACGCTTGCAGACGCTTCACCGCTCGGCGTGGACTATCCAAACGACATCCACTTCGTGACCAGCCTGGCCGGCTATCCGTTTGCGGTGTTTCGCAATGCCTTCAACGCCTCGCCCGAGCGCGCCGACGCCTATCCCGAGCATGCCCAGTGGGTGCCACAGTACACCTTGGAGCGCGTCCTGCTGGAGCATGCGCGCACCCTAGATAGCGTGACCCTGCGCTTCGACACGACCTTTGTCGGCGCCGAACAGGACGATGAGACCGTCACCGTTCGTCTGAGCGACGCC
Organism: Caulobacteraceae bacterium; assembly: GCA_965277425.1. Classification (GTDB taxonomy): domain Bacteria; phylum Pseudomonadota; class Alphaproteobacteria; order Caulobacterales; family Caulobacteraceae; genus Poindextera. Next base: position 1,052,041 of record CBDICR010000007.1, on the reverse strand, counting down.
GCGGGCGAGACCGCCGCCGTCATCTGCCGCTACCTGATCGGCGCCGACGGCGCCCGCAGCGCCGTGCGCGACCTGATCGGCGCGACCATGCAGGGAACCTATGGCATCTCGCGCCACTCGAATGTGGTCTTCCACGCGCCTGGTCTGGCGCAGGCGCAGGTTCATGGCCCCGGGGTGATGTTCCTGCAGATCGGCCCCGCGGGTCTGAGCATCACCGGCCCGATGGACGCGGGCGACATCTGGTATTTCGGCACCGGCCTGCGCGACGGCGAGCCCCTGTCCGACGACAAGGTGGTCGAGCAGATCAAGCAGACCACCGGCATCGATCTTCCCTACCAGATCCTCAGCGCCGACCAGTGGGTGGCCAGCGAACTGATCGCCGACAAATACAGCCAGGGCCGTATCATCCTGGCCGGCGACGCCTGCCATCTGCATCCGCCCTTCGGCGGCTACGGAATGAACATGGGGGTCGGCGACGGCGTCGACCTCGGCTGGAAGATCGCCGCGGCGCTGCAGGGCTGGGGCGGCTCGAACCTTGTCGCCTCGTACGAGGCCGAGCGCCGTCCGGTGCACCGGTTCGTCATCGAGGAGGCGCTGGCCAACCATCAGATGATGCTGGGCTCGCCCTGGCGCGACGGCCTCGACGCCGACACGCCGCAAGGCCAGGCGCTGCGCGATGAGGTCGGCGCGGCGATCCAGCTGGCCAAGGCGCGGGAGTACCACACGCTCGGAACCGTGCTCGGCCTTGGCTATGAGACCTCTCCGATCATCGACAGCGAGCCCGGGCCGACGCCGGCCCACGACGGCCAGCACTACAGGCCGAACGCGCGGCCGGGCAGCCTGGCGCCGCACGGCTGGCTCGCCGACGGCCGCTCGCTCTACGACGCCTTCGGCCTGGGCTTCGCCCTGGTGGTCGCCGAGGGCGCCGACGAGGCGCAGGTCTCGCTCGCCGCGGCGGAATCGCGCGAGCTGGGGGCGCCGTTCGAGATCGTCCGGCCCAGCCCGGCAATCACCGATCTCTATGAGGCCGATCTGACGCTCGTGCGTCCAGACCAGCACGTCGCCTGGCGAGGCGATCGGTGGACCGGCGCGCTCCGTCGCGCAGTCGGCTACGGCGCCGTCCCAAGTTTCGGCGATGTGGCCGCTGTGGCAGGCGCGCCGGTCTTGAAAGGCAGTCCGGCAGACATGCCAAGTTTGGGAGACGACCGATGACCGGCATCAAGATTGAGGACATCGCCTTCGTGGGATTCCGCGCGCCGGATCTGGCTCTCATGCGCGCCTTCATGGAGGACTTCGGGGCCAGCGTAGCGCTCGAGACAGACGATCGGCTCTACATGCGCGGCTGTGGCGATGCGCCCTTCGTGCATATGACCGAACGGGGCGAGCCGGGGTTTCAGATGGTCGGCTTACGCGCCTCGTCGCCGGCGGACCTGACCGCCCTGGCCGCCGAAACCGGGACCACCGCCGCGCCGCTGGACGCGCCGGGTGGCGGCCAGTTCATCGACCTGACCGATCCGGACGGCCACAGGGTGCGGGTCGTCGCCGGTCAGCAGCCGACCGCGCCAGCGCCCTTGAATCCGCCCGCCGCCTGGAACTTCGCCGTTGAAAAGCCGCGCCTGCGCGCTACGAAGCGGGTGGAGCAGGGGCCGGCGAAGATCGTGCGCCTGGGCCACTGCGTGCTCAGTGTCTCTGACTTCCGCGCTTCGGAAGCCTGGTACAAGCGCCTGTTCGGTTTCATCACCTCGGACGAAGTCGAGGTCGCGCCGGGCGTCGCCATGGGCGCCTTCCTGCGCTGCGACCGCGGCAACACCCCCACCGACCACCACACCCTGTTCCTGGCCCAACTGCCCTCGGGACCGGGTTTCAACCACGCCGCCTTCGAGGTGCGCGACATCGAGGATGTGCTCGCAGGCCATGCCCGGCTGACCGCCCAGAACCACGACCAGGCCTGGGGCGTCGGGCGTCACTACCTGGGCAGCCAGGTATTCGACTACTGGCGCGACCCCTGGGGCCACACGGTCGAGCACTGGACCGACGGCGACATGTTCACCGCCGCGGACGGCTCGCGCAAGGCGAACCTGGACGAGGCGTTGGGCGTCCAGTGGGGCCCGGCGATGCCGGCGCACTTCTGAGCCGGGCAAGGGAGGGAACGATCATGACGGAAGCGAGCCTGGTGAGCGAGCCGGACGGCCTTCTCGCCGCGTCGCCGATGAGCGGGTCCCAGATCGCCGTGGTCTGCGTGGCGGTGCTGCTAGCGGCCCTCGACGGATACGATGTACTCGGCACGGCCTTCGTGGCGCCGGCGGTCAGCCACGCCTGGCATCTGGACAAGGCGGCGGTCGGAGTTCTGCTCTCGATGTCGTTGCTGGGTATGGCCGTCGGCTCCATCGGCCTTTCGCCCCTGGCCGACGTTGCAGGCCGTAAGCCTCTGGTGTTCGGCGGGATCCTGACGATGGTCCTGGGGTCTCTGCTGTCGGCTCTCTGCCACTCCGTCCCCGAACTGGCGGCCTGCCGTGTCCTGACGGGCGTCGGCATCGGGGTCATGGTGCCCCTGACCACGACTCTGGCGTCGGAGTTCGCCAGCGCAAAGGGCCGCGCCTTCGCGGTATCGGCCACTACGGTCGGCTTCGCGGCCGGCTCCGCGGTCGGTGGACTGATCGCCTCGGCGCTGCTCAAGCATGGGGCCTGGCCGGCAGTTTTCCTCTCCGGAGCGGTGGCGGGGATCGTTCTGCTGCCAATCGCCGCCTTCGGCCTTCCGGAGTCGCCCGCCTACCTGATCTCGCGGCGCACGGCCAACGCCCTGGGCCGGTTGAATAAAGTCCTCTCGCGGCTCGGCCGTCCGGCCATCGCCGCTCTGCCGGAGGCGCCGGCGGCCAAGCGGGCGTCCTATGGTGCGCTCTTTACGCCCGCCGTGATCGGGCTGACGCTGACCTACGTCGCCGTAATGGTGCTGGTCTCCACCGCCACCTACTATCTGCTGAACTGGCTGCCGCAGATGATCGCCGACGAGGGCTTTTCCCCGTCGCAGGGCAGCCTGGTATCGGCGATGCCCGCCCTGGTGGGCATGGTGTCGGGCCTGCTCTGGGGTCTCGCCGCCAACCGTTTTGGGCCAGCGCGGCTCGCCGCCGTCTGCGCGATCGGCTTTGGATGCACGATGGCCGCGTTCGGCTTCACGCCGCCGGTTCTTGGTCTGCTGCTGCTGGTCTCCGGCGTCTCCGGGTTCTTCGCGGGCGGCACGGCGGGACTCTTCTACGCAACCATGGCGGCTACCCTGCCGCCGCTCACGCGCGCATCGGGGATTGGGCTGGTCATTGGCGTCGGGCGGGTGTTCAGCATCCTGGGTCCGCTGCTCGCCGGCCTGATGTTCGACGGCGGCCTGAAGCGGGCGGCCGTATCGCTGATCTTCGCCGGTGCGCCGGTCGCGGCCGGTCTGCTGCTGCTCGTCGTCACCCGCTCCAAGCCTCCGCTGTTGACGGCGAGCGCCAATGAAGTTGGCGCCCTTGGCTAGCGATCTCCGCCGTCGATTGAACGAGACAACCCACAGCGCCAGTGCACTGGCCGGAGGAACTAAATGGCCTGTGTTTCGAACGCTCTGATCATCGGCGGCGGCATCGCCGGCCTTTCGGCGGCGATCGCCCTGTCCCGCGCGGGGGTCAATTGCGACATCGTCGAGCTGGCCGATGCGCCGCTGGGCGCCTCGCTGGGGGTCTCCGGTAGGGCGGCCGAGGCGCTCGACGAGCTGGGCGTCTATGACCGCTGTTACGAGACCAGCCGCCCGTTCACGCCCGACACCACCGTGATCCATCAGCACGACGCGGCCGGGACGCTGATCAGCGCCGGCCCGAACCGGCCGCAATGGCCGGGGGCCAAGACGGCGCTGGGCGTCTACCGGCCGGACTTCCTGCAGGTGATGACCGACGAAGCCCTCCGCCTGGGCGCCAACCTGCAAAAGGGCTTCACCGCCGCGGCGATCGACGAGCAGGCTGACGCGGCCCAGGTGACCTTCACCAATGGCCAGGTGCGGTCCTACGACCTGATCATCGGCGCCGACGGCATTAATTCGCACACCCGCGACATGATCTTCCCGGACGCCGACAAGCCCGCCTACACCGGCCAGATGAGCATCCGCTGGATGGCGCCCGGGCCGTTTATCGAAGGCGAGGGCTGGTACAACAGCAGCGTCGGGCGGCTGGGCTTCTATTACATCCCGCAAGGCCTGGTCTACACACCGGCGGTCATCACCATGCCGGAGCTGACCCGGATGAGCCGGCCGGAGGTGCACGCCCTCTTCACCCGACTGCTCGACGCCTATACGGCCGAGCCAGTGGTCGAGCTGCGGCGGCGCCTGACGCCGGACGCCGATCTGATCTGCCGGCCGTTCGAATGGATCCTGCTGCCCAAGCCCTGGCACAAGGGCCGCACGCTGCTGATCGGCGACGCGGCCCACGCCACCTCGGCCCATATGGGCCAGGGCGGCGGCATGGCGCTGGAGGACTCGGTGGTCCTCGGCCAATGCATCGCGGCGGCATCGAGCCTGCCCGAGGCGTTCGAGGCCTTCATGGCCCGCCGGTTCGAGCGGGTGCGCGCGGTGGTCGAGACCAGCGTCGGGCTGTCCAGGCTGGAACAGGCCAACGCGCACCCTTCCGAAAACGCCGCGCTGCTGACCCGGGCCTTCACCGCGCTCTCGCAGCCCTATTGAGGGGGCCAGCCGATGAGCCCGGCTCAGACACATCGCCCGGGACGCGCGCGACCACTTGGCCTGGGGCGCCGGGCCGCACATGTGCGCCGGCATGCATCTGGCGCGGATCGAGATGGAAGTGCTGCTGGAGGCCCTGGTCGAGGCGACCTGACCTTGACCGCCGGCGCGCCGGTCATGGGCGTCAATGCCGGCCTCTTCGGATTCAGCGCGCTGCCATTGCGGCTCGATCCGGCCGGCGCGCGGCCAAGCTAGCGACAGAGGATGCGACATGAGCGATGAGGTTGGGGCAGGGGCGCCGGCGGAGACCGCGGTCCACGACGTTGTCATCCGGCGCGTGCACGTCTTCGACGGACTGAAGCCTCTGGCCGGCCTGCACGATGTCGGGCTGAGCGGCGGGCAGATCGCCACGGTCTCCGAGGCGCCGCTGAACGGCCGGCGCGAGATCGGCGGCGGCGGCGGCTGGCTGATGCCCGGCCTGATCGACACTCATGTGCATTTCTTCGATTTCAGGGTTGTCAGGAACGCAGCCTCGCTGCGCGCCTTCGTCGAAGATGTGGCGCCCTTGCTGCTCGACCATTTCCTGCAGAACGGGGTCACCACCATAAAGTCGGTGGGCGATCCCACCGCGCCGATCCTGGACCTGCGCGCCGGGCTGATCGCGGGCGAGGTGCGCGGGCCGCAACTGCTCGCTACCGGCTACGGGGTCACCGGCCGCGACGGGCATCCGGCATCGACCATTTTCAGCGGCAATCCCTGGTTTCGCAAATGCGCCGCCGGCGAGGTCGACGGCGCCCAGATGATGCGCGAGCTGGTGCATTATCTGGCGGACCAGAAGGTCGATGCGATCAAGCTCTTGTCCGAAGGCGCCTGCGCCTGCACCGGCTCGCCGACCTATCTTTGGAAGAACCCGATCTTCCGCGCCGCCGTGGAGTTGCGGCGCCTGCCCAAGGACGTTCTGCTGGCCGGCGTCGAGGCCTCGCACGAGCGGGGCTTGCGGGTCACCGTCCACACCGTACAGCAGGACGCGGCGCTCGAGGCGCTGGAAGCCGGCGCCGACGGGCTCGAACACGGCGTGACTGTCGAGCCGATCACCGACCCGGCCCTCGTCAGGCTGATGGTCGAGCGCGGCGCCACCTATGCGCCCACTCTGTGGATTCACGACCAGGTGCATCCGCACACAAGGCCGAACACCAAGCTGATGGCGGATGCGGGGGTGAGGATCGTGCTGGGCAGCGACAGCTTCTGCGGCCGCGGCAAGTTCGGCGAAAACTCGCTTGAGGAGGCCGAACTCATGGCCGCCGCCGGCATGACGACGCAGCAGGTTCTGGCGGCGGCCACCAGCACCGCCGCGGCGCATCTCGAGCGCCCGGATATCGGCGCGGTGGCGCCGGGCAAGCGCGCCGATCTGATCCTGCTGGCGGGCGATCCCATCGAGAGCATTAGCAACCTGCGCAGGCTCTCTCTGACGATCCAGACCGGAGAAATCGTCTTCGACAATCGCGCGGCGATGGTGAAGTGACGGCGATGGCCGATATCGAAATCGAGACCGCCTGGGGCGTGATGCCGGCCTATGTCACCCGACCGGCGGGCGAGGGGCCCTGGCCGGGGGTTGTGGTCATCCACGACGCCTTCGGCGCTGGCGAAAATCTGCAGCGGCACGCCGACTGGCTGGCCGATTGCGGCTACCTCGTCGTGGCGCCCAACCTGCTTTACTGGAGCCGGAAATTCACCTGCCTTCGGGCCGTGATGAAGGACATCTCCGCCCGTCAAGGCCGCAGCTTCGACGAGATCGAGGCGGCGAGGGCCTGGCTGGCGAGGCAGCCGGACTGCACCGCACGGCAGGGCGTCATCGGCTTTTGCATGGGCGGCGCCTTCGCCATGCTGCTGGCGCCGGGCGGCCGCTACGCCGCGGCGGCGCCCAACTATGGCAAGGTGCCTGACGACGCCGACCGCCACTTCGCCGGGGCCTGTCCGATCGTGGGCAGCTTTGGTCGCCGCGACCCCACCCTGATCGGCGCGGCCGAAAAGCTCGAACGTGCGCTGACGATCAATGGGATCGAACACGACGTGAAGCTCTATCCCGACACCAGCCACGGCTTCCTGGACGACCACAGCCGCGACAAGCTCCCGCTGCCGCTGGTGATGGCCAAAACCATCCTGAACATCGGCTATCACGGCCCCTCCGCCGACGACGCCAAGCAGCGCATCCGCAGCTTCTTCGACGACCACCTGAAAGGTTAAGCGGCAGTGCGCGATTGATCAGCGATCGCCGAAACCGAATATCCGAAAGCGACATCCATGCGGGATCGCCGCCGATGCTCGGGCGACGGCGTAACCTACGACGCGATCAAGCCGAGCCCATGGGAGCACGGTTTGAGCACTGGGGATCCGATGTCCGGCGCCATTTTTCCCGCGGGTGCTGCCTAACCTCATCGAAGCCGAGGTGGCCGAGCGGCTTTGCGGGTCGATTGCGCCAGATGCCGGGAAGATGAAGGCCCGACTCGCTGAAATCGAGATGGAGTCTCGAAGATGGGCGCGACCACCGCACGATAGGAGTGCGCTCGCGACCGGCGAAGAGACCGGGCCGCGAGTGATCCAATCGACTGAGTGGCGCCGTTGACCGTCTTGGACGGCGTTAGCCCTAGTCGGACGATATTCGAATTTGAGCTGTTGGCGCCGGATGCCGGAATCGAACCAGCGACCTTCTGATTACAAATCAGCTGCTCTACCGACTGAGCTAATCCGGCGTGGGGCGGTTTATGCCTGATCCTCGGGCGCGAGGGGAGGGGGCGCCAGGGCGGTTGCAGAAAACCGTCTTCGCAGCGTCGGCGAGGGTTGCGGCTTGGCGGCGGCGGCAAATCCGTGAATGTGTGAAACCCGGATCAAACGACCGGGGCTCTCGGACGCGTGGCCATGGACGACAGGGACTTGGGCGCCGCGCCGCCCTTTCGGCGCAGCCTGCACCGGTTGGCCACGCTTTTGATCACCCTGTCGGCGATCACGCCGGCGGCCTCGGTGTTCATCATGGGTTCCGACGTGATCCGCCAGGCGGGAACCGGCGCGGTGATCTGCTTCGCCGCCGCCGCCCTGCTCGGCCTGACCACGGCCTATGTCTATGCCGAGCTGTCCTCGGCCTTTCCGCTCACCGGCGGCGAATATTCGATGATCGGCCGCACGCTGGGCCCGTCCTGGGGCTTCATGGCCCTGGGCCTGAACCTCTTCGGCGGCGCACTCGGCCAGGCGGTGACGGCGCTGGGGCTGGCGGAATATCTGGGCGTGGTGGTCCCGAACCTGCCGCCGCTGCCGGTGGCGCTGGTGGCCACCGCCATCGTCACGGCGATCTCGATCCTGAACGTGCGGGTGAACGCGGTGATCACCGGGATATTCCTGATGGTCGAACTGGCGGCGCTGGGCGTCCTGATCGGACTGGGCCTGATCCATCCGCATCGCAGCTTGGCCGCGGTCGCCCTGCATCCGGTCATGCTGGCCGGCGCGCACCTGGCGCCCACCTCGTGGGTCGCCATCGGCCTGGCCTCGGCGGCGGCCATCTATGCCTATAACGGCTATGGCGGCGCGGTCTTCTTCGGCGAGGAGATGTTCGAGGCGCGCACCCGGCTGCACTGGGTGGTGTTCTGGTCGCTGGGCATCGCCGTCGTGGCCGAGTTCGCGCCCGTCCTCGCCGCCATGGCCGGCGCCGGCGACCTGAAGGCGGTGCTGGGCGCGCCGACCCCGCTGTCGGCCTTCATCGGCGCCGAAGGCGGGCCGTGGCTGGCCAAGGCGGTCAGCCTCGGCGTCGCCTTCGCCATCATCAACGCCATGATCGCCATCGCCCTGATCAATGCGCGCCAGCTCTATGCCAGCGGCCGCGACCGCGTCTGGCCGAGCTTGGCGAACCGGGCGGTGACGGCGCTGCATCCGCGCTTCAACTCGCCCTGGATCGCCTGCCTGCTCATGGGCGCGGCCACCGCCGCGGCCTGCCTGCTCAATCTGGACCTTCTGGTGATGCTGACCGGCACCGGCATCGTGGTGGTCTATGCCGGGGTCTCGGCGGCGGCGATCGCCGGCCGCCTCAACGGCGCGACGGCGGCGGGCGCCTATCGCATGCCGCTCTTCCCGCTGGCGCCGGCCGCGTCGCTGGCGGCGCTGGCGGCTGTGGTCGTAGCCGACGCGTTCGACGCCGATGTCGGACGCCCGAGCCTGATCGCCAACCTGGCCGTCATGGCGCTCTCGGCGGGCTATTACGGGCTGGTGCTGCGCCGGCGCGGCGATTGGGCGCTGCGCGGCGAGGGCGGGGCGCTTTTGGCCGCCAAGGCGGGCGAGGGCGGCTAGGCCAGCGTCCCGCGGCGCCCTATATGCGCGGGCTCCGCATCTTCGAGCCCTCCATGTCCCGCATCCTGATCACCTCGGCCCTTCCGGGCGTCAACGGCGTCAAGCATCTGGGCAACCTGGTGGGCTCGATGCTGCCGGCCGACGTCTATGCGCGGTTTCAGCGCGCGCGCGGACACGAGGTGCTGGCCATCTGCGGCACCGACGACCACGGCACGCCGGCGGAGTTGGCGGCGACGGCGGCGGGCCAGGACGTGCTCACCTATTGCGACGAACAGCATCGCCTCCAGCACGATCTGGGACGCGGTTTCGGCCTGTCCTGGGACCTGTTCGGGCGCACCTCCTCGCCGCGGAACGCCGAGCTCACCCATCATTTCGCGGCGGTCCTGGAAGCCAATGGGCTGATCGAGGAGCGCCTCGACAAGATGATCTATTCGCTCACCGACAAGCGCTTCCTGCCCGACCGCTATGTCGAGGGGACCTGCCCGGTCTGCGGCTTTCGCCCGGCGCGCGGCGACCAGTGCGACAATTGCGGCTCGCTGCTCGATCCGGTCGATCTGATCGACCCCTATTCGGTGATCTCCGGCTCGACCGAGCTGGAGATGCGCGAGACGCGGCATCTTTATCTGTTGCAGTCGAAGCTGCAGGCGAACATCCGGGCCTGGGTCGATACGCACGGCGACTGGCCGCCTCTGGCGCTGTCGATCGCCAACAAGCACCTGGACGAAGGCCTGATCGACCGCGGCATCACCCGCGACCTCGCCTGGGGTTTTCCGGTTCTGAAGGACGGCCTGCCCAGGCCGGGCTTTGAGGACAAGGTCTACTATGTCTGGTTCGACGCGCCGATCGGCTACATCGGCATCACCCGCGAATGGGCCGACGCCGAGGGCGGCGACTGGGAACGCTGGTGGCGCACGGACAAGGGCGCGGACGCGGTGCGCTATGTCGAGTTCATGGGCAAGGACAATGTCGCCTTCCATAGCGTCAACTTCCCAGCGACCATCCTGGGCGCCCAAGAGCCCTGGAAGCTGGTCGACACGCTGAAGGCCTTCAACTGGCTGAACTGGTACGGCGACAAGTTCTCCACCTCGAACAAGCGCGGCGTCTTCATGGACCAGGCGCTCGCGCTGCAGCCGGCCGATTGCTGGCGCTGGTATCTGATCGCCAATGTGCCGGAGAACGCCGACACCAGCTTCACCTGGGCGCTGTTCCAGTCGGCGGTGAACCGTGACCTGGCCGACGTGCTGGGTAATTTCGTCAACCGGATCATGAAGTTCGCCGAGACCCGCTTCGAGGGCGTCGTCCCGGAAGGCGGCGAGCCGGGGCCGCTTGAGCACAAGCTCCATGCCGACCTCGCCGCGCGGCTGGAGGACATCACCGCCCAGTTCGAGGCCATCGAGATCCGCAAGACCGCGCAGGGCCTGCGCGCGCTGTGGGTGTTGGGCAACGAGTACCTGCAGGAGGCCGCGCCCTGGACCGCGATCAAGACCGACCGGGACCGCGCCGCCGTCATCGTGCGCACGGCGCTGAACCTGGTCGGCCTGTTCGCGCGGGTCTCGGCGCCGGTTATCCCGTTCTCGGCCGAGATCATCGCCGAGGCCGTTGGCGAGGCCTATCCTCCAGCCTGGCCCAGCCTGGATATCGCCGCCGAACTGGCGCGGATCGAGCCCGGCCGGCCGATCCGCACCCCGCCGGTGCTGTTCGCCAAGATCGAGGACGCCCAGATCGCCGAATGGACCGAGCGCTTCGCCGGCGTCGAGGCGGCGGCTGGCTAAGGCGCGCTAAAGGCTGATCCACTTCAGCGCGTGGGCGCCGTCCCAGATCATGTGGGCGGCGACAAACATGACGACCACAAGGCCGACATAGCCGACCCACGGCCAGCGGTGCAGCAGCTTGACGACCCCCGCGGCGGCGAATCCGGTCAGCGCGACCGATAGGGTGAGGCCGGCGAACAGCACCCATTGCGGCTGGTCGCGAGCGACGCCGGCCACCGCCAGGACGTTGTCCAGCGATGTCGACATGTCGGCGATCAAGATCAGCGTCAACGCCTTGAGCAGCGTCTTGCTTTCATGCGGCGGGCCTGGCGAGGCGGCGTGTCTGCGTCCGTGGCCCCGAAGGTCGCGCCACATCTGCAGGCCGACCAGGGCCAGGAGCAGTCCGCCGCCCAGCACCAGCCCGCCGCCGCCAGCCTTGAGCAGCCGTATGGCGAACACCGCCAGAATGCACAGCAGCACGACCGCGCCCGACAACCCGAGCAGGATGGCCAGATGGCGCTGGCGGCGAGGCAGTCCGGACGCGGCCATGCCGACAGCCACGGCGTTGTCGCTGGCCAGGGTGACGTCGATCAGCACGATCTGGATGAAGGCGCCAAGCAGGCTGCCCGTGAAGAGGCCGTGCAGGCCGCTGGTTAGCTCCGCCATGGATCATTGTGTGCCGTGAACGCCGATGTGAGGCAAGGCCAAGCCGGCGGCGCCGCGGCGTTCGACACGCCGAATTGGTGCGGCTGGGCTTGCGGTGCGCCGCTAGGGGTTGTGGTTCTCGTTCCTTGGCGCGTCGGTCACCGAGGGGGTGCTGTTGCCGAGAACCGTCGCCTGCGGACGCCGCCGCGGCCGGCCGGTCATCGAACTCCTGGCGGCGGCGACCACCACGATGATGGCGATCAGCAAGACGGCGAGCGCGGCCAGGGTCTTGCCCCTTGGCTTGGCCAGCCAATTGGGCAGGCCGCCCTGGGCGGTCGCCGGCGCGCTGCTCGCCGCGGCCGCGCTGGATTGCGAACCGGACAGGCGGCTCGACGCCGGCGCGCCGGACGCCACGACGGCGTGGTGATGATGGTGGCGGCGCCTAGCCTTGGCCGCTGTCGCTTCGGCCGCGGCGGCGGCGGCCGCCGCGTCAGCCGAAGCCTTGGCGGCGGCAGCGGCGTTCGCCTGGGCATGGCTGGCGGCGGCCTTGGCATGTTCGACCGAGGCGGCGGCCTGATGCGCCGACGTCTTGGCCGGAGCCGGTGCGGCGGGATGCATCGGATGATGCGCGGGCGGGGCGAGCGGGCGCGCCTTCGCGGGCGCGCCGTGGCCGGCATGCATCCAATAGTGATGATGATGATGGGCCCAACCGCGACGATGACGCGACCAGCCGCCATGACGGTGCGCCCAGGCTTGATGATTTTGCGCCCAGGCCCGATGACGCCTCCAGCCGCCGCGCCAATAGCGCCATCCATGGCGGTGATGGGGGTGATAATAGCGGCCTTCGCCGGCCGCGGCGGGGCCCTGGTCGAGATAGTCGTAGCGGTCGCCGTAGAAATGGTGGCGTTCTTCAGGCGACATGTCTTCCGGATTGGCGATCGGCGCCATGGGCCTGTATTCGGGGCCGCCGCCAGCCTGTTCATCGGGCGGAATGACCGGCGGCGGAAGTTGCTCGCCGGGGCCGCCGAGCAGGTCGGGCGATTGCGGCGGCGGCGGCGGCGCGCTCGCCATCGGCGGCGGCGGCGTCTGTTCCGGGCTTGGACCGCCGCAGGCGCCGAGGCCCAGAAGGCCCAGCAACGCCAGGCTCATGGCCGCGATCCGCACATATTTCTTCGACATAGCTTCCCCACGAGGCGACAAGCCAAGCGCGCGCGAGAGGCAGCAAAGCACGCCGGCGAGGTGAATCAATAACCATAACGCCGCAGCGGGAACCGCTTTCTCGCGGCGGGCGAGTGGGCGGCGCCTTAGAGGCCGCGCGCGCCGGCGCTGGTTCGCGAGGCTTCGTAAAGCGCAATGGCCGCCGCGGCCGAGACGTTCAGGCTCTCAAACCCGCCCGGCATGGGGATGCGGCCGAGCGCATCGCAGTGCTCGGCCACCAGCCGGCGCAGGCCCTCGCCCTCCGAGCCCATGACCAGGACGACGGGGCGTGCGTCGAGCACGACGCCCAGCGATTCGCCCGCGGCCGCATCCAGCCCGACCGCGCGCCAGCCGAGATCGGCCAGCTGCTCCAGCGCCCGCGACAGGTTGGTCACCCGCGCGTGCGGCAGATGCTCGATCGCGCCGGCGGCGGCCTTGGCCAGGGCGCCGGCCAGGGCGGGCGCGTGGCGGTCCTGCAGGATCACGCCGCGCGCGCCGAAGGCGGCGGCCGAGCGGAAGATGGCGCCGACATTCTGCGGATCGGTCAGCTGGTCGAGCATCAGGATGACGCCGCTGGCCGGCGCGGCCAGCGCCTCCAGCGCGGCGGGCTCCAGCGGCATGGCTTTCAGCGCCACGCCCTGGTGGGCGGCGAAAGCCGGCAGGTCGCGCGCGATCTGGGCCGCGGGCAGGGTCTCGGGCGCGGGCCTGTCGAGTCGCTTCGCCTGCAGCTCGCGCGCCCGCTCCGGGGTCGCCAGCAGCCGCAGCGGCGCCGCGCGGGCCGGATTTTCCAGCGCGGCCAGGACCGCGTGCCAACCCCACAGCCAGACCGCGCCGTCCTTGTCCGCCCGCGTCCGGGCCGGTCCCCGGCGGCCGTTCAGGGCGGCCGAAAAACCGCGCTCGCGCCGGTGTTTGCGGTCGTTGCGTTCGGGGGAAGAGGACACTATAAGACGCGCTCCGTTTTCGGGCCTCAAGCTTCAAGGCGCGCGCGGGGGAATGTCCCGAGCGGCAAAGGGGGCGGACTGTAAATCCGCTGGCGTACGCCTTCGCAGGTTCGAGTCCTGCTTCCCCCACCACGCGCAGCGAGCCTGGCCGACCCGATACGCGAATGAAGGAGATCAACCGGCCGCCCGCCGTTGTTGGCGGGTATAGCACAATGGTAGTGCAGCAGCCTTCCAAGCTGAGGATGCGGGTTCGATTCCCGCTACCCGCTCCATAATTTCGAGAAACATCAACGAAAGCCGCCGTTTAAGGAAAGACCATGGCCAAGGAAAAGTTCAAACGCGACAAGCCGCACTGCAACATCGGGACGATTGGTCACGTTGACCATGGCAAGACGACGTTGACGGCGGCGATCACCATGGTTCTGGCCAAGACGGGTGGTGCGGTAGCGAAGAAGTACGCCGACATCGACGCGGCGCCGGAAGAGAAGGCGCGCGGGATCACCATCAACACCGCGCACGTGGAATATGAGACGGCCAACCGTCACTATGCCCACGTCGACTGCCCAGGCCACGCCGACTATGTGAAGAACATGATCACTGGGGCCGCGCAGATGGACGGCGCGATCCTGGTGGTGAGCGCGGCGGACGGTCCGATGCCGCAGACCCGCGAGCACATCCTGCTGGCGCGCCAGGTGGGGGTTCCGGCGCTGGTGGTCTATCTGAACAAGGTCGACCAGGTGGACGATCCGGAACTGCTTGAGCTGGTGGAGATGGAGGTGCGCGAGCTGCTGTCCTCCTACGAGTTCCCTGGCGACGACATTCCGATCGTCAAGGGCTCGGCGCTGGCGGCGGTGGAAGACCGCGACGCGCCGATGGGGGCGGACTCGATCACCGAGCTGATGACCCAGGTGGACGCCTATATCCCGCAGCCGGACCGTCCGATCGACCAGCCGTTCATGATGGCGGTGGAGGACGTGTTCTCGATCTCGGGCCGCGGCACGGTGGTGACGGGGCGGATCGACCGGGGCATCGTCAAGGTGGGCGAGGAGGTCGAGATCGTCGGCATCCGCCCGACCCAGAAGACGGTGTGCACGGGCGTTGAGATGTTCCGCAAGCTGCTCGACCAGGGCCAGGCCGGCGACAATGTCGGCGTCTTGCTGCGCGGCACCAAGCGCGAGGAGGTCGAGCGCGGCCAGGTTCTGTGCAAGCCGGGCACCATCACCCCGCACACCAAGTTCACCGCCGAGGCCTATATCCTGACCAAGGAGGAGGGCGGCCGCCACACGCCGTTCTTTACCAACTACCGGCCGCAGTTCTATTTCCGGACCACGGACGTGACCGGGATCATCAAGCTGAAAGAGGGCGTCGAGATGATCATGCCCGGCGACAACGCCGAGCTCGACGTCGAGCTGATCACGCCGATCGCCATGGAGGAAAAGCTGCGCTTCGCCATCCGCGAAGGCGGCCGCACCGTCGGCGCCGGCGTGGTGGCCAAGATCCTCGAATAGGGACCGTTGAGACCCTGAAATGACGAGCCGCCGGGCTGATAAGGTCCGGCGGCTTTTCATTGCGCTTACCTGGCTAGCTCCGCGAAGCGGAAAATCAGCTTTTCACCACCAAGTACACGAAGGACACCAAGGGGCAGCGCCGACCCTTACTCTTCTTGATGGGCTTGGTGGGCTTGGTGTCAAATCTTGCGGCCTCGCCGCAAATCCACCCCCTCACAGAATAAAACGCCTGGCGGCCGCTTCGCGGGGGATGAGCGGGAAATAAGTCCGTTCAAATGGATACGCCTAAAGCGGTCGCGGTTTTAAGGGTTCATCCCGCCGGGACATGATGCGGGTTTGATGGGCAAACCCGGGAACATCGCGGCGTTTCGCGCCTTCCCTTGGCGCGGCGCCCTGCAATGGCCTATATGTCGTGCGAACGTATGAGACGCTGACTCGACGGTTTCAGCGCGCTAGAGGAGTGAACCCGATCATGGGCGGCTTAAGCCCCATTCACTGGATCATCATCGCCGGGGCCGCGCTTCTCCTGTTCGGCGGGCGCGGCAAGCTTTCAAGCATCATGGGCGACGCGGCCAAGGGCATCAAAGCCTTTCGCGAAGGCATGAAGGACGACCACGAAACCACCACGCCGCCGGTCCAGGCGACCCCGACCCTTCCGCCGGTCCAGGCCGAGAAGGACCCGATCGTCCGCTGACCGGACCCGCGGCCTGATCCACCATGTTTCCTGAAAACCGGCTCTTAGAGCTCATGATCATCGGCGCGGTGGCGCTGATCGTCGTCGGGCCCAAGGACCTGCCCATCCTCATGCGCCGCGTCGGCCAGTTCGTCGGCAAGATGCGCGGCATGGCCAACGAATTTCGCGACAGTTTCGAGGATCTGGCGCGGCAGTCCGAACTTGAGGATCTGCGCAAGGAGGTCGAAGCCATGCGCGCCGACCACCGCTCGCTCACCCAGCTCAATCCGCTTGCCGCCGATTACGGCGCCCCTGGCGTGACCGCGCCCGAGACGCCTGCCGCCGAGGCGCCCGCGTTGCCGCCGATGATGGTCGCGATCACGCCCGAGCCGCCTGCGGCCGAGCCGTCCGGGGCCGATCCGGCGGCGCTCGCTCCCAAACCGGCGCCAAAGTCCCGCGCGAAAAAGCCCCAGCCTAGGGCCAGCTGAGGGTGGCGGTCGAAGACAGCGACATCGAGGCCTCGCGCGCTCCGCTGCTCGACCATCTGATCGAGTTGCGCGGCCGGCTGATCGTCTGCGCGGCGGCGCTCGCCTTGGGCTTTGTGATCTGCTTCTTCTTCGCCACCGACATCTATATCTTTCTGCTCGCGCCGTTCGAGCGGGCTCAAGGGCTGCTGGCGGTGCAGAAGGCCACCGGCGGACACAAGGGATCGTTCGATCTTCTGCTCGCGGTCACCGGGCTGAAATCCCTGGCCGGGGTGCATGTGGAGCCGATCCACATGGTCTTCACCGAACCGCTGGAATTCTTCTTCACCAAGCTGAAGCTGGCCGGTTTCGGCGCGGTGGTGCTGACCTTTCCGATCCTGGCCTGGCAGCTCTACCGGTTCGTCGCCCCCGGCCTCTACAAGCGCGAGCGCAACGCCTTTCTGCCCTTCCTGCTCGCCTCGCCGGTGCTTTTCCTGATGGGCGCGGCGCTGGTCTATTTCGTCATGCTGCCCTTCGTCCTGTGGTTCTCGCTCAATCAGCAGATCATGGGCAACGCCGCCATCTCGGTGCAGCTCCTGCCCAAGGTGTCCGACTACCTGAGCCTGGTGATCACCCTGCTGCTCGGCTTTGGCCTCTGCTTCCAGCTTCCGGTGGTCCTGGCGCTGCTGGGCATGGTCGGGATGGTCTCCAGCAAGCTGCTGCGCTCGGGCCGGCGCTACGCCGTTCTGGCCGTCTTCGTGGTCGCCGCCGTCATCACCCCGCCGGACCCGATCAGCATGATGAGCCTGGTGATCCCGGGCATCCTGCTCTACGAGGTCTCGATCCTCTGCGTTTGGCTCATTGAACGCCGCCGGGTGCGCGACGAGGCGGCGGAAGCGGCGGCCGAAGCCGCCTAGGCGGTCGCCAATTCCCGCCTCCTGGCGTCGGCCGCCACGCCGAGATGGCGGATATAGAAGCTTTCCCAGTCGGTGCGCTCGAAGTCGGGGATGTCCATATGGCCGCCCGGATTGATGTGCATGGTCTTTTCCGTCGAGGCGAAGGCGTTGAAGAGGGCGATTCCGGCTTCGCGCGGCGCCACCGCGTCCTCCCACTGGAAGACGAACTGCACCGGGATGGCGATCGCCCGGGCCGCGGCCTCGAACTCATTGGCGCCTTCGCGCAGGCCGGCCAGGCCGAAGACGGCGGCGGTGATGCGTGGTTCTTGCGCCACGAAGGGCACGCCGATCGCCGTGCCCATGGAGACGCCCCAATAGCCCACCGGGCCGCCGGCGCCGACGAAGTCCAGGCTCTGGACCGCGTCCAGCGCCGCCTTCCATTCCGGCACGGCCTTGGCGCTGCGCTGGCTCATCTGGCGCAGGCGCTCGGGGTCAAAAGGCGCGGTGGTCTCGCCGCGCACGCGGGCGCCGACCTCGCGGCCCAAGGTCTCGGCCTCCTCGCGGCTGATGCGGTCGCCGTGGCCGGGCGCGTCGATGGCCAGGGTGGCGTAGCCGAAACGGCTGGCATAGCGCCGGGCGCGCGAAACGATGTTGGCGGTCTTCTTATGTTGCGAGCCGCCGTGGCCCATGAGCATGAGCGGCCGCGGCCCCTTGGCGCCCTCGGGCGACCAGAGAACGCCGGGCACGCGCTCGCCGCCGACCTCCAGCTCGAAGGCGCGGCGTGTGACGCCGCCGTCCTCGGCGCGTTCCTGCGTGAACTTCATGCCGGTCTCCCGGAAATTCTCCCATCGAGGGTCGGCAGATGCATTCGATGAGTCAAGCCTGACAGAAAAGCGCCGCCGGGTCGGTTTGAAACTTATCCGGCCGCGTTTTCGGCGCCGTCTTGGCTTCCGCCCCGATCAGGATCGCGGATAGGGATCGATATCCGCGCCCCAATAGTGCTTGGCGATTTGTTGGCTATTTCTGATGATCGCAATGGCTGTCTTTGCATTGCCGCCAGAGAAGGTTTCAGGATCGGCGCCGCAAAGAATGCAGTACAGTTTTTGATGAACGCTGGCGGCAAAATAGTCGTGAAGAGGTGGGGCATCCTCCATTCCAGCGGCTCGCAATGCTGTCGACGTTGTTTCTTCCGCCTCTTTCAGCGCTGCAAAAACCTTCTCCAGCAGCGCGGTTTCGGCTTGTGATATGATCGCACCCTGGCGCCGTTGGTCCGGGGTTTGTATCGGACAAGAGGCAGCCATCGATCGCGTCTCCACAAAGACCGCCTTGTCTCACGTCAAATCGGTCCCGCCAACCGACAGCGGTCCGTCTGGCGCGAAGCCCGACCATGAAACCGCACGGGTTGCGAACGCCGGGCGCGGCGCTCGTTCAAGCGATTGCCGCCTCAGCCAACGCGCCTTAAGGAGGGCCGCTCAACTTCGAGTGCGTCCATGCACGACATCCGGGCCATCCGCGACGATCCGCAAGCCTTTGACCGCGGCTGGGCCGCGCGCGGCCTGTCGTCGCAAACGCCGCGGATTCTGGCTCTGGACGCCGAACTGCGCGCCGGCCAGACCCAGCTGCAGACCGCGCAGGGCCGCCGCAACGAGGCCTCCAAGCTGATCGGCATGGCCAAGGCCAGGAAGGACGAGGCCGCCGCCGCCGCCATCATGGCCGAGGTCGAGCAGCTCAAGGGCGCCATCGCTGAACTGACCGAGCTGGAGCGGACCCGGCTCGAGGCCTTGCAGACCCTGACCGCGGCCCTGCCCAACCTGCCGGCCGCCGACGTCCCGCCAGGGGAAGACGAGCACGGCAATGTCGAGCTGCGCCGCTGGGGCGAGCCCTTCGCCATCCAGAACCCCAAGGACCATGTCGACCTGGGCGCAGCCCTGGGCATGATGGACTTCGAGGCGGCGGCGCGGATGTCCGGCTCGCGCTTCGTGGTCTTGCGGCGCGACCTCGCCCGGCTGGAACGCGCGCTCGGCCAGTTCATGCTCGACATGCAGACGCGCGAGCACGGTTATAATGAGATCTCGCCGCCGCTGCTGGTGCGCGACGAGGCGGTGTTCGGCGTCGGCCAGTTGCCGAAGTTCGCCGAGGACCTGTTCCGCACCACCGACGGTCGCTGGCTCATCTCCACCGCCGAGGTCTCGCTGACCAACCTGGTGCGTGAGCAGATCACGCCGGAAGAGGATCTGCCGCTCAGGTTGACCGCGCTCACCCCGTCCTTCCGGTCCGAAGCCGGCGCCTCGGGCAAGGACACCCGCGGCATGATCCGCCAGCATCAGTTCTACAAGGTCGAGCTGGTCTCGATCACCGCGCCCGAGGACTCCGAGGCCGAGCACGAGCGGATGGTCGGCTGCGCCGAAGCGGTGCTGAAACGCCTCGACCTGCCGTTCCGCACCATGCTGCTCTGCACCGGCGACATGGGATTTTCGGCGCGAAAGACCTACGATCTGGAGGTCTGGCTGCCGTCGCAGGGCATGTACCGGGAGATTTCCTCCTGCTCCAACTGCGGCGACTTCCAGGCCCGGCGCATGGACGCCCGCTGCCGCAAGGCCGGGGAGAAGGCGATCCGCTTCGCCCATACGCTGAACGGCTCTGGCCTGGCGGTCGGGCGCACCCTGGTGGCGCTGATGGAGAACTATCAGGACGAAATGGGCCGCATCGCCATCCCGCAGGCGCTGCAGGGCTATATGGGCGGCCTCACCCATATCGGCGGCGCACAGTGATCGCCGCGTCCAACAGTCCCTCTCGTCGGCCGCGGGCTTAAGATGCGCATCCTGCTCACCAACGATGATGGGATCGAGGCCGAGGGGCTGGCCGTGCTGGAGCGGATCGCCGCGGTGCTGTCCGACGACGTCTGGGTGGTCGCGCCGGAGACGGAGCAGTCGGGCGCGAGCCGCGCGCTCACCTTGAGCGAGCCCTTGCGCGTGCGCCGCATCGGCGAGCGCCGCTTCGCCGTCGCCGGCACGCCGGCCGACTGCGTCACCCTGGCGCTTCAGGAGCTGATCCCGGCGCCGAAGGCCGACCTGGTGCTGTCCGGCGTCAACCGCGGCCAGAATGTCGCCGAGGACGTGACCGTGTCCGGCA
This sequence comes from Caulobacteraceae bacterium, assembly GCA_965277425.1. Classification (GTDB taxonomy): domain Bacteria; phylum Pseudomonadota; class Alphaproteobacteria; order Caulobacterales; family Caulobacteraceae; genus Poindextera. Next base: position 1,031,806 of record CBDICR010000007.1, on the reverse strand, counting down.
CGGTCGCCGGGGCTATCGAGGGCATGGTGCTTGGCGTGCCGGCGATCGCGCTGTCGCAGTCGATGACCCATTTCCACGACGCGGTGGAATGCCGCTATGAGACCGCCCAGGCGCATGCGCCGGGCATCGTCCGCAAGCTGATCGAGGCCGGCTGGCCGAAGGATGTGATCATCAACCTGAACTTTCCGGGGCGCGCGCCGGACGAGGTCACGGCCGTCGAAGTCACGCGCCAGGGGTTTCGCGACGTGCAGACCCGCTATCTGGATCGCCGCACCGATCTGCGCGGGCGCGACTATTTCTGGATCGGCTATCGGGCGCTGCCGTCCAAGCCGACGGACGGCACCGACCTGCGCGCCATCTACGACGGCCGTATTTCGGTCACGCCGCTGCATATCGATCTGACGCATATGAAGACCGTGCACGACCTCAAGGCCGTCCTCGGCGGGACGCTGCCCAAGCCATGAGCATCGACGAGCCCGAGGATGATTCGCCGGAGACCCAGCGGGCGCGGCTGATCCTGTCGCTGCGCTCGCAAGGGGTGTCCGAGCCGGCCGTGCTCAATGCGCTGGAGCAGACGCCGCGCGACCTCTTTACGCCAAAGCTGTTCCAGGAGCGCGCCTGGGAGGATTCGGCCCTGCCCATCGCCTGCGGTCAGACGATCAGCCAGCCCTTCATCGTCGGCCTGATGACCCAGGCCTTGACCATCGAGCCGCGCGCCCGGGTGCTGGAGATCGGCACCGGCTCCGGCTACCAGACGGCGGTGCTCTCCCGGCTGGCCCGGCTGGTCTATACGGTCGAGCGCTACCGGACCCTGATGGGCGAGGCCGAGGCGCGCTTCAAGGCGCTGGCGCTTGGCAATATCATCACCCGTTTCGCCGACGGCGGCGAGGGATGGCCAGAACAGGCGCCTTTCGACCGCATTCTGGTCACAGCCGCGGCGCCAGCCGAGCCCAAGACGCTGCTCGCGCAGCTCAAACCGTCGGGGATTTTGGTTGCGCCGGTGGGGCGGGGCCCTATCCAGACGTTGAAGCGCTACCTGGGCGACGGCCAGGGCGGCTTTAGGGAAGAGGTATTGTGTGACGTTCGTTTCGTGCCGCTTTTGGATGGTGTGGCGCGCGAACTTTGAACAGAACGGAAGGTTCGGGGTGGCGCGCAGGCGTCGCATCGCCGACAGTGGCTTTGCGGCGCGAGCGATTCCGACGGGTGAGGGCGGAGCGACGATGACGGCATTGTGGGTACGGACGGCGCTTGCGGGCGCGGGAGTTTTGGCGTTGCAGGCCTGCGCCATGGGGCATTCTCAATATGCGCCCTACGAGGGCTATGAGACGCCGCCGGCGCAGACCTTGGCCAAGCCGCAATATCCGACCAGCGCCGACCAGCCCGCGCCGCCGGCCCGCTCCGCCGATCCGCACGATCCGGTCGCTCAGCCCAGCCAGGGCGTGACCGGCCAGCCGCTGCCGCCGCCCGGGCCAAGCTCGGCCAACCGATCCATGTTCATCGACGCCTCGACCGAGCCGGCCCTGCTGACCGAGGCCGCCTATCGGCATGTCGAGCGCCGCACCTCGGAGCGCCACGCCTCAGAGCGCCACGCCTCAGAGCGCCACGCTCATGCCGAGCGACAAGGTCGCGAACATGGCCGCGGCCATGCGGTGCGCGTCGGCTCGAACGGCCGGCTGGAACGGTCCGAGGCGCCCCACAGCGTCAAGGTCAGGAAGGGCGACACGATCGACGCCCTGGCCGACAGGTATGGAACCACCAAGGCGGCCATCCTCAAGGCCAATCACATCCGCCGCCCGCATGCCCTCAAGGTCGGCTCGATGCTGGAGATTCCCTCCGATCAGACCGAGGTCGCCTCGACCGAGGATCGGTCTTCGTCCGAGGATCGTGCGCCGGCCGAGGATCGGTCCGAAACCCGCGAGAGCCGTTCGGGGTCGAGAGCCTCGTCCAAACCCTACACGGCGCAGCGTGGCGATACGCTCTATTCGCTCGGACGGCGCTACCACGTGCCGCCCAGGACCTTGGCCGAGCTGAACGGTCTTTCGGCGAATGCGCATCTGCACGTCGGCCAGAGCGTGAAGCTGCCCGGCCAGGAGGAAGAGGAGGCGGAAGTCGCGCCCGCGCCGTCGCGGCGAGCCGACTCGACCCGCACGCGTGAGCGCGCCCACGGGCGGTTCGAAGCGCCCTTGGAGACGCCGAACCAGACCAGCGTCGGCGAAAGCCAGGCCTCGATGGCGGCCGGCGATACCGCCCGCGCGCCTGTTCGTCCGACCCGCATGGCGCGCAACGGCTATGAGTCTTCGGTGACCAGCGCCCCCGCCCAGCCGGTGCCCTATGACTCCCTGCCTGGCCACCTGGTCGGCCCGCCGCAACGGATGGCGACCTCGCCCTATAGTCCGCCGCAGCGGCCGGTCACCCCGCCCTACATTCCGCCGGTGAGCCTGCCGCAGGCCTCGCCGACTCCGCCGGACGCGCAGATCGTCTTGGCCGGGCGCGGGCGGTTCATCTGGCCGGTGCATGGGCCGCTCCTGTCCGGCTTCGGGCCCAAGCCCGGCGGCCAGCGCAGCGACGGCCTGGACATCGGCGCGGCGGACGGGGCGCCCGTGCATGCCGCCGCCGCCGGCGACGTCGTCTATGCCGGTGATCTGGTGCCGGGGCTGGGCAATCTGGTGCTGATCAAGCACGACGACGGCTGGATCACCGCCTACGCTCACCTCTCGCGCACCGAGGTCAAGATCAAGGATCACGTCGCTCAGGGCGCCGAGATCGGTCTTGTGGGTCAGACCGGCGGGGCGGCCCAGCCCGAGGTCTATTTCGAAATCCGCTACGCCCCGACCCCGCGCGACAAGGCCAAGCCAATCGACCCGTCGCTGCTGCTGGGGACCCCTTGAGCGCCGCGCCGGCTGATTCGTGACGGCGAATTAAGCTGCCTCCCGGGCTCGCAGCGCCTAGGCTCGCGCGCGAAATCCCGACCGGGAGGTCCGTGATGCGTACATTATGGGGCGTTCTTCTGGCCGCGGTCTTTTTCGCCGGCGCGGGCCAGGCGAGCGCCCAGACCATCGCGTTCAAGAATATCGCCGCGCGGGTGGTGATCATTCCCGAGGCGCGCTCGGATGTGCAGGTGATCTTCCTGAAGACCAACCCGCGCCTGCCGATGAAGGTCGAGACCATCCTCGGCGATACGACGGTGGTCGAACCCGCCAGCTGGCCGGGCTGGCTCTGGGGCCCGCACGCCAGCTGCGACAGCCAGGACGGTCATCCGGCGGTCGTCGTTCCCGGCGTCGGCGACATCGCCTATGACGACCTGCCGCAGATCACGGTGCGCACGCCGATGGACGCCAAGGTCGACGGGGTCGGCGCCCTTTTTGGCAGCGCCGGCCGTTCGCGGACCCTGCACATGGCCATCGCCGGTTGCGGCGAATGGACCTTGGCCAATGTCCAGAACGATCTGTCGGTCGAATATGCCGGCTCCGGGCGGGTGCATACCGGCTCGGCCGGGCGAATGAGCTTGAAGATCGCCGGCGCCGCCACCGTGACCACCACGGAGGTTGAGAACGGCCTGGATCTGAATATCGGCGGCGTCGGCAATGTCCGTGTCCACAGCGCGTCCGGCCCGCTCGATGTCCGCCTGGCCGGCGGCGGCGACGTGCAGATCGAGAACGGGCGGGCGACGACCCTGGCCGTTCACATCGCCGGCTCCGGCAATGTCGATTTCGGCGGCGTCGCCGACACCCTCGACGCCAACATCGCCGGCTCCGGCGAGATCAGGGCGGCCAAGGTCCTGGGCGCCGTCAACAAGTTCGTCGCCGGGTCCGGCTCTGTCGATGTGGGGCAGTAGGCGAGGGGGCGCGTTTCGTCGCGCCGCCGCCTTGACGGGACGGATCGGCGCGCGTATCAACCGCGCCTCTGTTGGACCGGCCGTAGGCTTAAGGGCTTAGACGCGGTTCGCTTAGACGACCTGACACAGGCGCCGCGGTGCGGCGTTCGGCAAGGACAAGGCCCTCGCGGTCGTTTCCGCGCGGGGCCATTTCGTTTTCGCGGACACCAGTTAGGCGTATCTCGAAGCCAAAAGCTTCGAGCCGGTCTTTGAAACGGTGGATGAAGAAGGCGAGCGCTAAAGGAACGCGTACGATATGGATCGGCAAAACATACGCATCCGGCTCAAGGCTTTTGACCACCGGGTCCTGGATCACTCCACGCGGGAGATCGTCAACACCGCCAAGCGCACGGGCGCGACGGTGCGCGGCCCGATTCCGCTGCCGACCCTGATCGAGAAATTCACCGTCAACCGTTCGCCGCACATCGACAAGAAGTCGCGCGAACAGTTTGAAATCCGCACGCACAAGCGCGTGCTCGATATCGTCGATCCGACCCCGCAGACCGTAGACGCGCTCATGAAGCTCGCGCTCTCGGCCGGCGTCGACGTCGAGATCAAGCTTTAAGGATCCGGGCCATGCGAACGGGCGTGATCGCCAAAAAGCTGGGTATGACCCGCTTCTTCGACGAAGCGGGAACCGACGTGGCCGTCACGGTCCTTTCCCTGGACGGCTGTCAGGTCACCGCCCAGCGCACCAAGGACAAGGACGGCTACGTCGCGCTGCAGCTCGGCGCCGGTGCGGCCAAGGTCAAGAACACCACCAAGCCCATGCGCGGCCACTTCGCCAAGGCCCTGGTCGAGCCCAAACGGCATCTGGCCGAGTTCCGGGTCTCGGAAGATAATCTCATCGATGTGGGCGCCGAGTTCACCGCCGACCATTTCAGGCCCGGCCAGGCGGTCGACGTCACCGGCGTCACCATCGGCAAGGGCTTCCAGGGCGGCATCAAACGCCACCATTTCGGTGGTCTGCGCGCCACCCACGGCGTATCGCTCTCGCACCGCTCGCTGGGTTCGACCGGCCAGCGCCAAGACCCGGGCCGCACCTTCAAAGGCAAGAAGATGGCCGGCCATATGGGTGTGGATAATGTCACCACCCTGAATGTGACCGTGTTTCGCGTCGATGCGGAACGCGGTCTTATTATTTTGCGCGGTGCTGTTCCGGGCACGGACGGCGGCTACGTCAAGATCCGCGATGCGGTGAAGCGCGCCGCCCCGGCCGACCTGCCGACGCCGGGCGCCTTCAAGTCGGCGAACGGCCACGTCGCCGCCAAGACCGAGGCGCCTGAAACCGAAGCCGCTACCAACGAGGGCGAAGCGTCATGAAGCTGGACGTCGTCACCCTCGCCGGCGCCAAGGCCGGCCAGATCGATCTCTCCGACGCCATTTTCGGCATCGGCGACATTCGCCTCGACATTCTGGCGCGCTGCGTCAACTGGCAGCTCGCCAAGCGCCGGGCCGGCACCCACAAGGTGCAGACGCGCAACGAGAACTCGCGCACCGGCAAGAAGATGTACAAGCAGAAGGGCACCGGCGGCGCCCGTCACGGCTCGCGCCGCGCGCCCCAGTTCATCGGCGGCAGCCGCGCCTTCGGGCCGGTGGTGCGCAGCCATGAATTCGACCTGCCCAAGAAGGTCCGCGCCCTGGCCCTTCGCCACGCGCTGTCGTCCAAGGTGAAGAGCGGCTCGCTGATCATCCTGGAAGAGGCCGTCGCCGAGACGCCGAAGACGGCGGCGCTGAAGGCGCAGTTCGCCGCCCTTGGCCTGAAGAGCGCGCTGGTGATCGCCGGACCCGAGGTCCACGGCGACTTCGGCCTGGCCGCGCGCAACCTGCCGCACATCGACGTGCTGCCGAACGCCGGCCTGAACGTCTATGACGTGCTCCGGCGCGACACCCTGGTTCTGACCCGCGCCGCCATCGAAGGCATCGAAGCGCGCTTTGCGACAAGGAGCGCCGCTTGATGCCCGCCGCCCGCCATTACGACACGGTGCTGGCCCCGGTGATCACCGAAAAGGCCACCCTGCTCTCGGAGCAGAACAAGGTGGTGTTCAAGGTCGCCATGGATTCGACCAAGGACGAGATCGCCGCGGCCATCGAGTCGCTGTTCAAGGTCAATGTGACCAAGGTCAACACGATGATCGTCAAGGGCAAGACCAAGCGCTTCCGCGGCATCATGGGACGCCGCAACGACGTCAAGAAGGCCATTGTGACGCTGGCGCCCGGCCAGTCCATCGACATTGCGACGGGGCTTTAAGACATGGCCTTGAAGACCTTCAACCCGACCTCTCCCTCGCGTCGCGGCCTGGTGCTCGTCGACCGCTCGGAGCTGCACAAGGGCAAGCCTGAAAAGAGCCTGGTCTCGGGCCTGACCAAGAGCGGCGGGCGCGGCGGCGGCGGCCGGATCGCCGTGCGTTTCCGCGGCGGCGGCGCCAAGCGGCTCTATCGCACCATCGATTTCAAGCGCCGCAAGTGGGGCGTGCCGGCGACGGTCGAGCGGCTGGAATACGATCCCAACCGCACCGCCTTCATCGCCCTGATCAAGTATACGGACGGCGAGCTGGCCTACATCCTGGCGCCGCAGCGCCTGCGCGTCGGCGACGAGGTGATCGCGGCGGAAAAGGTGGACGTGAAGCTGGGCAACGCCGCCCCGCTCAGCGCGCTGCCGGTCGGCACCATCATCCACAATGTCGAGCTGAAACCCAACAAAGGCGGCCAGATCGCCCGGTCGGCCGGGACCTACGCCCAGCTGGTCGGCCGCGACGCCGGCTATGCGCAGATCCGTCTGGGTTCGGGCGAGCTGCGCATGGTGCAGGATACCTGCATGGCCACGGTGGGCGCGGTCTCCAACCCCGACCACATGAACGAGGTGCTCGGCAAGGCTGGCCGGGTGCGCAACAAGGGCCGCCGTCCGCACGTTCGTGGCGTGGCCATGAACCCGGTCGACCACCCGCACGGCGGCGGCGAAGGCCGCACCTCCGGCGGTCGCCACCCGGTGAGCCCATGGGGCCAGCCGACCAAGGGCCGCAAGACCCGCTCAAACAAGGCGACGGATCGGTACATTATCCGCTCGCGCCACGCCAAGAAGGCCCGCTAGCCCATGACCCGTTCGGTTTGGAAAGGCCCCTTTGTCGACGGCTACCTTCTGAAGAAGGCCGAAGCCGCGCAAGGTTCGGGCCGCAAGGACGTCATCAAGACCTGGTCGCGCCGCTCGACCGTCATGCCGCAGTTCGTCGGCCTGACCTTCGGCGTCCACAACGGCCAAAAGCATATCCCGGTGCTGATCAGCGAAGACATGGTCGGCATGAAGCTCGGTGAGTTCGCGCCGACCCGCTACTTCCCCGGCCATGCCGCCGACAAGAAGGCGAAGAGAAAGTAGCCATGGGACAGAAGTCGAAAGAACGCCGTCTGGGCGGGACCGAGGCCATGGCCAAGGTCAAAACGCTGCGCACGGGCCTGCGCAAGCTGAACGTGGTGGCGCAGTCCATCCGCGGCCTGAAGGTGCAGCGCGCCCTGAACGAGCTGGAATTCAGCCCCAAGCGCATCGCCAAGGATGTGCGCAAGGCGCTCTACTCGGCCATTTCCAACGCCGAGAACAACCACAGCCTCGATATCGACCAGCTGGTCGTCGCCGAGGCCTATGTCGGCAAGAACCTGGTGATGAAGCGGTTTTCGGCCAGGGCGCGCGGCCGCTCGACGCGGATCGAAAAGCCCTTTTCGGAAATCACCATCGTGGTGCGTGAACTCGGCGAGGCGGCCTGATGGGTCAGAAAGTCAATCCGGTCGGTTTCCGGCTGGGCATCAATCGGACGTGGGATAGCCGCTGGTTCGCCGACGGCGAGGACTATGGCCGGCTGCTGCACGAGGACATCAAGGTCCGCAAGGAGCTGAAGACCCGCCTGGGTCAGGCCGGCGTCTCGCGCATCATCATCGAGCGCCCGCACAAGCAGTGCCGCGTCACCATCTATGCCGCGCGCCCGGGCGTGATCATCGGCAAGAAGGGCGCGGACATCGACAAGCTGCGCAAGGATCTCGCCGCCATGACCGAGGGCGAGGTCAATCTGAACATCGTCGAGGTGCGCAAGCCCGAGACCGACGCCCAGCTGGTGGCCGAGAACATCGCCCAGCAGCTCGAGCGCCGGGTCGCCTTCCGCCGCGCCATGAAGCGTTCGATGCAATCGGCCACGCGCCTGGGCGCCAAGGGCATCCGCGTCGAAGTCGCCGGCCGCCTCGGCGGGGCGGAAATCGCCCGCACGGAAAGCTATCACGAGGGCCGGGTGCCGCGTCACACCCTGCGCGCCGACATCGATTACGGCTTTGCTGAAGCCAAGACGACCTACGGCATCATCGGCGTGAAGACCTGGATCTTCAAAGGCGAGGTGCTCGAGCACGATCCCATGGCCCAGGACAAGCGCCTGGCGCTGGAATCCGGACCGGCCGGCGAGGGCGGGGGCCGCGATCGCGCCGATCGTGGCGATCGTCCCGGCCGCCGCGACAGAGCCGCGTAGAAGAAGACCGTCATGCTGCAACCGAAAAAAACCAAGTACCGCAAGCAGTTCAAGGGCCGTATCCACGGCCTGACCAAGGGCGGCTCGGCGCTGAACTTCGGCTCGTTCGGCTTGAAAGCCCTCGAGCCCGAGCGGATCACCGCGCGCCAGATCGAAGCGGCCCGTCGCGCCATCACCCGCCAGATGAAACGCCAGGGCCGGGTCTGGATCCGCATCTTCCCGGACCTGCCGGTTTCGGACAAGCCGGCCGAAGTCCGCATGGGCAAGGGCAAGGGCGCGATCGAATACTGGGCCGCGCGCGTCGCGCCGGGCCGGATCATGTTCGAGGTCGACGGCGTGCCGGACGAGACCGCCCGCGAGGCGCTGAAGCTCGGCGCCGCCAAGCTGCCGATCAAGACCCGCGTCGTCACCCGGATCGACGCGGTCGCGGTGGAGCAGGCCTGAGATGAAGATCGACGACGTCCGCCTGCTCACCCAGGACCAACTGGCCGATGAGTTGCTGAACCTGAAGAAGGAGCAGTTCAACCTGCGCTTCCAGGCCGCGACCGGTCAGATCGAGAAGACCCATCGGGTGGGTGAAATCCGCAAAGACATCGCGCGCATCAAGACGGTGCTGCGCGCCAAGACGCCCGCCGCCTAGAGGATCGCCGATATGCCAAAACGAATTCTCGAAGGGGTGGTCACGTCCGACAAGGGCGACAAGTCCATCACCGTCCGCGTCGAGCGCACCTTCCTGCATCCAGTGATGAAGAAGACCGTGCGCCGCTCGAAGAAGTACCACGCCCACGACGAGGCCAACGCCTACAAGACCGGCGAGGTCGCCCGCATCGTCGAGTGCGCGCCGAAGTCGAAGACCAAGACCTGGGAAGCCCTGCCCAAGGCCGTGCAAGGCGCCGCGTCATGATCCAGATGCAGACCAACCTCGAGGTCGCGGACAATTCCGGCGCCAAGCGCGTCATGTGCATCAAGGTGCTCGGCGGCGCCGGACGCCGCTACGCATCCGTCGGCGACGTGATCGTGGTCTCCGTCAAGGAAGCCATTCCGCGCGGCCGCGTGAAGAAGGGCGACGTCCTGCGCGCCATCGTCGTGCGCACCGCCCAGGGTATCAAGCGCAAAGACGGCTCGCTGATCCGCTTCGACCGCTCGGCCGCGGTGATCGTCAACAAGCAGAACGAGCCGATCGGCACGCGCATCTTCGGCCCGGTGCCGCGCGAGTTGCGCGCCAAGAACCATATGAAGATCATTTCCCTCGCCCCGGAGGTGCTCTGATGGCGGCAAAGATCAAGACCAACGACCGGGTGGTCGTGCTGGCCGGCAAGGACAAGGGCCGTCAGGGCCAGGTCCTGCGCGTCCTGCCCAAGGAAGACCGCCTGTTCGTCGCGGGCATCAACATGGTCAAGCGGCATACCCGCCCCAGTCAGGGCGACCCGCAGGGCGGCATCAAGCACAAGGAGGCGGCTTTGCACGTCTCCAACGTCGCTCTGGTGGACCCCAAAACTGGGGAGCCGACCCGCGTCGGCTTCCGTATCGAAAATGGCAAGAAGGTCCGGGTGGCCAAGAAATCCGGCGAGGTCATCGATGGCTGAGCAAGCTTACGAACCGCGGATGAAATCCGAATATCGCTCGCGGATCCGCGACGCGATGAAGGAGAAGTTCGCCTATTCCAACGAAATGCAGATCCCGCGCCTCGACAAGATCGTGGTCAATATGGGCATCGGCGAGGCGGTGGCGGACTCCAAGAAGGTGGCCGCGGCCATGAAGGACCTGGGCGCCATCACCGGTCAAAAGCCGATGCCGACCAAGGCGCGCACCTCCATCGCCGGCTTTAAGCTGCGCGAGGGCATGGTGATCGGCGCCAAGGTCACGCTGCGCAAGGATCGCATGTACGAGTTCCTCGACCGGCTGATCACGGTGGCCCTTCCGCGCGTGAAGGACTTCCGCGGCCTGAAACCCACCTCGTTCGACGGCAACGGCAACTATGCGCTGGGTCTTCGCGAACACATCGTGTTTCCCGAGATCAACTACGACGAGATCGATCAGATGTGGGGCATGGACGTCATCGTCTGCACCACAGCCGATACGGACGACGAGGCGCGCGCCTTGCTTACCGAATTCCAATTCCCGTTCACGACCAACTGAGCGGGGCGAAGGACCAACATGGCCAAGAAGAGCACTGTCAACCGCAACGAAATGGTCAAGCGCCTGATCAAACAGACGCAGCCGAAGCGTGACGCGTTGAAGGCGATCGCCAACGACCAGAATCTTCCGCTGGAAGATCGGTTCGCCGCGCGCCTGAAGCTGGCCGAATTGCCGCGCAATTCGTCGCCGAACCGCTACCGCAACCGCTGCCAGGTCACCGGCCGCCCGCGCGCCTTCTATCGCAAGCTGAAGATGTCGCGGATCGCGCTGCGCGAACTGGGTTCGGCCGGGCTGATACCCGGCCTTGTGAAGTCGAGCTGGTGAGGAGGGTCTGATGGCTGTCAACGACCCGATCGGCGACATGATCGCCCGCATCCGCAACGCCGCGATGCGCAAACGCTCCAAGTGCCTGACGCCGGCCTCCAAGCTGCGCCAGCACGTGCTCGACGTGCTCGAGGACGAGGGCTACATCCGCGGCTATTCGCTGATCGAGAAGCCGGGCGAGTTTCCCGAGTTCGAGATCGAGCTGAAGTATTTCGACGGCGAGCCGGTGATCGCCGAGATCGCGCGGGTCTCCAAGCCCGGCCGCCGCGTCTATTCGTCGATCCGGGACTTGAAGCCGATCAAGAACGGCCTTGGGATTTCGATCCTGTCGACGCCGAAGGGCGTCATGTCGGACAACGCCGCCCGCGACGCCAATGTCGGCGGCGAAGTCCTCCTGCGCGTGTACTAGAGCCATGTCCCGAATCGGCAAAAAACCCATCAGCATCCCCGCCGGCGTCACCGTGACGCTCGACGGCCAGACCGTGTCGGTCAAGGGCCCGAAGGGCGAACTCGCCTGGACGGTCATCGACGACATCGAGGTGGCGCAAAAGGACGGGGCGCTGCAGTTTACGCCGCGCGACGACTCGGCCAGGGCGCGAGCCATGTGGGGCCTGTCGCGCTCGTTGGTCGACAACATGGTCCATGGCGTCACCCAAGGTTATGAGACGACCCTGGAACTGGTCGGCGTCGGCTATCGCGCCGCCATGAAGGGCGCGAACCTCTCCATGCAGCTCGGTTTTTCCCACGACGTCGATATCCCGCCGCCGGCGGGCGTCGCCTTCGCCGTGCCGCGACAGACCGAAATCAAGATCAGCGGCATCGACAAGCAGCTGGTCGGCGAGACCGCCGCCCGTATCCGCCGCATCCGGCCGCCCGAACCCTATAAGGGCAAGGGCGTGCGCTACGCCGGCGAAGCTGTCCGCCGCAAAGAAGGCAAGAAGAAATAGTCATGGCGGTTTCCAAGCAACTCACGCCCATCGAGCGGCGCGCCCGGCGCAACCGCACGCGGCTGAAGTCCCTGGCCGGCGGTCGCCCGCGCCTGTCGGTCTTCCGCTCGGCCAAGAACATCTACGCCCAGATCATCGACGACGCCGGCGGTGTGACCCTGGCGCACGCCTCGTCGCTGGAAGGCGGCAAGGAACGCTCCAAGGGCGCCGACAAGGACGCCGCCGCCCGGGTCGGCAAGCTGGTGGCCGAGCGCGCCATGGGCAAGGGCGTCAAGGACGTCGTGTTCGATCGCGGCGGCTATCTCTATCACGGCCGGGTCAAGGCGCTGGCGGATGCCGCGCGTGAAGCCGGCCTGAACTTCTAGGAAGCGAAAAAGCATGGCCAGAGGCGACCAACAGCGCGGCGGCGGCGATCGCAGGGACCGGCGCAACAACAACGACGATCGCGCCGAAAGCGACATCGTCGAGAAGCTGGTGCACATCAACCGCGTCGCGGCGACGGTGAAGGGCGGGCGCAGGTTCTCCTTCGCCGCCCTGATGGTGGTCGGCGACCAGAAAGGCCGCGTCGGCTATGGTCACGGCAAGGCGCGCGAAGTGCCCGAAGCCATTCGCAAGGCGACCGAAGAGGCCAAGAAGTCGATGGTCCGCGTGCCCTTGCGCGAAAGCCGCACCCTGCACCATGACGGCGCGGGCCGGCACGGCGCCGGCAAGGTGATGCTGCGTTCGGCGCCGCCGGGCACGGGCGTGATCGCCGGCGGCCCGATGCGCGCGGTGCTGGAGACGCTCGGCGTGCAGGACGTGGTCGCCAAATCGATCGGCTCCTCCAATCCTTACAACATGATCCGCGCGACTTTTGATGCGCTGAAGCAACAGGCTTCGCCGCGCCAGGTCGCCTCCAAGCGCGGCAAGAAGGCCTCCGACATCCTCGGCCGCCGCGCCGACGGCGCCTCCGCCGACGTGGCGCTGGAAGGCTAGGGGACAGGCGCATGGCCGATAAGAAAACCGTCACCGTCCGCCAGACGGCGAGCCCGATCCGCCGCAAGGCCGACCAGCGCGCCACGCTGGTGGGCCTGAAGCTCAACCGCGTCGGCCGCGTCTCGACGCTGGCCGACACCCCGTCCGTCCGCGGCATGATCGCCAAGGTCGCCCATATGGTGCGCGTGGAAGAGGGCTGACCCCATGACCAAGCTGAACGAGATCAGAGACAATCCCGGTGCCCACACCAAGCGCATGCGGGTCGGCCGCGGCCCCGGCTCCGGCAAGGGCAAGACCGCCGGTCGCGGCGTCAAGGGCCAGAAGTCCCGTTCGGGCGTGGCCCTGAACGGCTTCGAGGGCGGCCAGATGCCGCTGCACATGCGCATGCCCAAGCGCGGCTTCAACAACCCGTTCGCCAAGAAGCTGGTCGAGGTCAATCTGTGGCGCATCGCCGACGCCATCGCGGCCGGCAAGCTGGACGCCAAGAAGCCGGTCGACGCCGAGGCGCTGAAGGCCGCCGGCGTCATTCGCCGCGCCCGCGACGGCGTGCGGCTGCTGGGCGAGGGCGAAGTGAAGGCCAAGCTCGTCCTCACCGTCCATTCCGCCTCGGCCTCGGCCAGGGCCGCGATCGAGAAGGCCGGCGGCGAGATCACCGAAACGCGGCCGGTGCGACCTGTCGCCGCTGAAGCCGAAGCTTGAAAGACGACGGCTCGCTATCTTTTAGGGCGTCACCTATGTGTGAGTCCGGTCTAGTCTAGGGCACGCCATGGCTTCAGCCGCAGAACAGCTTGCCGCCAACATGAACTTCGGCGCCTTTCAGAAGGCGACGGAGCTGCATAAGCGGCTTTGGTTCACCCTTTTCGCGCTGATCGTCTATCGGCTCGGCACCTACATCGCCATACCCGGCGTCGACATGGCCGCCTTCGCCAAGGCGTTCGCGGGCCAGTCCAAGGGCATCCTGGGCATGTTCGACATGTTCTCGGGCGGGGCGGTCGCGCGCATGGCGATCTTCTCGCTGAACGTGATGCCCTACATCTCGGCCTCGATCATCGTGCAGATCCTGGGCACGGTCTATCCGCCCTGGGAGAAGCTGCGCAAGGAAGGCGGCGAGGCCGGCCGCAAGCAGATGAACCAGTACACGCGCTACCTGACGGTGGTGCTGGCCATCTTCCAGTCCTTCGGCATCGCCATCGGCCTGTCCAACAGCCAGGGCATCGTCGATACGCCGGGCCTCTTCTTCATCCTGACGACGGTCACCACGCTCACCACCGGCACGCTGTTCCTGATGTGGCTGGGCGAGCAGATCACCGCCCGCGGCGTCGGCAACGGGGTCTCGCTGATCATCATGGCCGGCATCGTGGCCAGGGTCGTCCCGGCCGCCGGCCAGCTGCTGCAGTCGGCGCGGGCGGGGAACATCACCGTCTTCGTGCTGTTCGCCATCGCCGCCTCGGTGATCGCGGTCATCGTCTTCGTGGTCTTCATCGAACGCTCGCAGCGCCGGCTCTTGGTGCTCTATCCCAAGCGGCAGATGGGCAACCGCATGTTCGGCGGCGAAAGCTCGTTCCTGCCGCTGAAGATCAACACCGCCGGCGTGATCCCGCCGATCTTCGCCTCCAGCCTGCTCCTGATGCCGGCCTCAGTGCTGAACTTCCTGCCGATCAGCAAGTTTCCGCTCTGGGCGCAGGGGCCGGTGAGCTGGACGCAAGGCCAACTCCAGCACGGCCAGCCGGTGTTCATGGTGCTCTATGCGCTGCTGATCGTCTTCTTCACCTTCTTCTACACCTCCATCACCTTCAATCCGGACGAGACCGCCGACAATCTGCGCAAGTACGGCGGCAACCTGCCAGGCATCCGTCCCGGCAAGCGGACGGCGGAATATATCGACTATGTGCTGACCCGGATCACGGTGCTTGGCGCCGCCTACATCACCGCGGTCTGCCTGCTGCCGGAATTTCTCACCGCCAATTCGCCCGGCACCAACTATTTCGGCGGCACTTCGGTGCTGATCGTGGTCACGGTGACCATGGACACGGTGGCCCAGATTCAGTCGCACCTGCTCGCCCACCAATATGAAGGCCTGATCCGTAAATCGAAGCTGCGCGGTGGTAAGCGTTAAAAAGCGCACCCTGAACACGGCTCGCAACCTTTAGGGGGGTTGATGAATCTCATTCTGTTCGGGCCGCCGGCGGCGGGTAAGGGCACGCAGGCCAAGCGGCTGGTCGAGAGCCGCGGCATGGTTCAGTTCTCCACCGGCGACATGCTGCGCGCGGCCATCGCGTCAGGCTCGGCGCTCGGCCGGCAGGTTTCGGAAATCATGGAGCGAGGCGATCTGGTGCCGGACGCCGTCGTCATCGCCCTGATCGAGGAAGCCCTGCCGGCGGCGGACGCGGCCGGCGGCGCCATCTTCGACGGTTTTCCGCGCACCGTCGCCCAGGCCGAGGCGCTCGACGACATGCTGAGTCACCGGCGCGGCCGCATCGACCTGGTGCTGCGCCTGCGCGTCGATGACCAGGCCCTGGTCGCCCGCATCGGCAAACGCTTCGCTGACGAGGGCCGGCCGGACGACAATCCGGACTCCTTCAAGGTCCGGCTCGCCGCCTATAACGCCCAGACCGCGCCGCTCCTGCCTCATTACCGGGCGCAGGGAAAGCTCATCGAGGTCGACGGCATGGGATCGGTCGAGCAGGTCGCCGCGGAGATCGACGCCGCCCTCGACGCCGTCAGAGTCTAGGGCCATCGCTCAGCCTTCAAATCGCTCATCCTCGCCTTGACGCACGGCCTATCATCCCTATAACAAGGCCCTTCCGCGAAACAGCGCGAAAGACGTGTCAGGGACGCCCGCCCGCAGGCGGCGGGTCCGGAGGCGTCGTTCGCGCTTTCCGCGCATCCTCAGGAGACCAGCTTGGCCCGCATCGCCGGCGTGAATATTCCGACGAACAAGCGCGTGGTCATCGCGCTGCAGTACATCCATGGCATCGGCAAGACCAAGGCCGGTGAGATTGTCCACAAGGTCGGCATCGAAGACAGCCGCCGGGTCAATCAGCTAACCGACCAGGAGGTTCTGCAAATCCGCGAAGCCATCGACCGCGACTACACGGTCGAAGGCGATCTGCGCCGCGAGACCGCCGTCAATATCAAGCGTCTGATGGACCTGGCCTGCTATCGCGGCCTGCGTCATCGCAAGGGCCTTCCGGTCCGCGGTCAGCGCACCCACACCAACGCCCGCACCCGAAAAGGCCCCGCCAAGCCGATCGCGGGCAAGAAGAAATAAGGCTGATTCATCGATGGCCAAGGAACCGGCGCGCGTCAAAAAACGCGAGCGCAAGAACATTACTTCCGGCGTGGCTCACGTGAACGCCTCGTTCAACAACACCATGATCACCATCACCGACGCGCAGGGGAACACCATCTCCTGGTCGTCCGCCGGCATGATGGGGTTCAAGGGCTCGCGGAAGTCCACGCCCTACGCCGCCCAGATGGCGGCCGAGGACGCCGGCCGCAAGGCTGGCGAGCACGGCGTCAAGACTCTGGAGGTCAATGTGTCGGGGCCTGGTTCGGGTCGCGAATCGGCCCTTCGCGCGCTGCAGGCCGCCGGCATGACCATCACCACCATCAGAGACGTGACGCCCATCCCGCACAACGGGTGTCGCCCGCCCAAGCGCCGGCGGGTCTGAGCGCCCGTCGTCAGCCTTCCCCTTGCTGGCGCGACTTCTCGCCGCCGGCGAACCCTCCCAGGGATCAAATCCGTGATTGAACGCAATTGGAATGAGCTGATCCGCCCCGAGAAGCCGCAGATCGAAACCGGCGCCGACGCCGAGCGGAAGGCGCGCATCGTCGCCGAACCGCTCGAACGCGGCTTCGGGGTCACCCTGGGCAACTCGCTGCGGCGGGTCCTTCTGTCGTCGCTGCAGGGCGCGGCCGTCACCGCCGTGCAGATCGACGGCGTCGTGCACGAATTCTCCTCGATGCAGGGCGTGCGCGAGGACGTGGTCGACATCGTCCTCAACATCAAGCAGCTGGCGCTGCGCATGCACGCCGAGGGCCCCAAGCGGATGACGCTGCGCGCCACCGGCCCCGGCGTCGTCACCGCCGGCCAGATCGAGACCCCGTCCGACATCGAGATCCTCAATCCGGCCCACATCATCTGCACCCTGGACGACGGGGCGCAGGTGCGCATGGAATTCACCGTCCAGAACGGCAAGGGCTATGTCGCCGCCGAGCTGAACCGGCCGGAAGACGCCCCGATCGGCCTGATCGCAGTCGACGCCCTCTACACCCCGGTCAAGCGCGTCGCCTACCGCGTCGAGCCGACCCGCCAGGGCCAGAGCCTCGACTACGACCGCCTGGTCATGGAAGTCGAGACCAATGGCGCGGTGTCGCCGGTGGACGCCGTGGCCTATGCCGCGCGCATCCTGCAAGACCAGCTGCAGATCTTCATCACCTTCGACGAGCCGAAGAAGAAGGTCGATGGCGAGGCCAAGCCGGAACTGCCGTTCAACCCGGCCCTGCTCAAGAAGGTCGACGAGCTGGAGCTCTCGGTCCGTTCGGCCAACTGCCTGAAGAACGACAACATCGTCTATATCGGCGACCTGATCCAGAAGACCGAAGCCGAGATGCTTCGCACCCCGAATTTCGGCCGCAAGTCCTTGAACGAGATCAAGGAAGTGCTCGCCGGCATGAACCTGCATCTGGGCATGGACGTGCCGAACTGGCCGCCTGAAAACATTGAAGACCTGGCCAAGAAGTTCGAAGACCAGATCTAGACTTGAAGCTTTAGGAGAGACCCCGATGCGCCACGGCGTAGCGCACCGCAAACTCAACCGCACCTCCGCCCATCGCACCGCTATGTTCGCGAACATGGCCGCGAGCCTGATCAAGCACGAGCAGATCACCACCACCCTGCCCAAGGCCAAGGAGCTACGCCCCTTCGTCGAGCGCCTGGTGACCCTGGCCAAGCGCGGCGACCTGCATGCGCGCCGCCTGGCCATCAGCCGCGTGCGCGACAACGAACAGGTCGGCAAGCTCTTCGCCACGCTCGGCCCGCGCTACAAGGCGCGCAACGGCGGCTATATCCGCGTGCTGCACGCCGGCCACCGCTATGGGGACAACGCGCCCTTGGCGGTGATCGAGTTCGTCGACCGCGATCCGGCCGAAAAAGGCAAGGATTCGGGCCCGGTCCAAGACTTCGGCGACGAATAGTTAGAACCCTCGCCCCGCGAAGCGGGGAGAGGGCAGGGTGAGGGGCTCTTTGCCCGATAGCCCCTTCCTTAAAGTCAGCGGCGGCGGCGCGGCCCCCTCACCCTTCCCTCTCCCCCGCAAAGGGCGGGGGAGAGGGTTTTTGGGTTGACGAGATAGTTTCGTTCTGCGTTAAATATTGCTCAGACAAACAACGAACGAGCCGCGCCATGGCCGAGTCCCCCGCCGTCGTCCCCGCCGTCTTCTACCGCGACCCCATGGCCGCGCTGCGCTGGCTGGAAAAGGCCTTCGGGTTCGAGACCAGCATGCTGGTCACCGACGATGAGGACAATGTCGGCCATGCCGAGATGAGCTTCCGCGGCGCGGCCATCGGCATTGGCGGCGAGTGGGCCAGCCCCGAACAGCTGGGGCCGGCGCAGATGAAGAGCCCGCTGTCGCTCGGCGGGGCGGGCACCCAGTTCGTCCGCATCCGCCTGGCCGACGGCCTCGACGCCCATTGCGAGCGCGCCCGCGCCGCCGGCGCCCGGATCACCCAGGAGCCCGCCGACCAGTTCTACGGCGCGCGCACCTATCGCGCCCTCGATCCGGAGGGGCACCTGTGGAATTTCGAGCAGCCGGTCGCCGACCTGACCATTGCCGAGATGGAACGGGCCAGCGGCCTGAAAATCCGCGAGACCCTTTAGAAAAGCCGTCAGGAGGACCGTCATGGCCGAAGTCAAACGCCCGTCGCTCGCATCCAGCGTCTGCTACCAGGACCCGAAAGCCGCGCTGAAATGGCTCGAGGAGGCGTTCGGCTTCGAGCCGGTGATGGTGGTGATCAACGAAGACGGAACCCTCGGCCATTCCGAGATGCGCTTCGGCGACGGCCTGATCTATGTCGGCCGCGAGTGGGACGAGACCCACCGCAGCCCGGCCTCGCTGGACGGCCGGAACACCCAGTCGATCCACATCCAGGTCGAGTCCGGCCTCGACGCCCTGTTCGATCGGGCTAAAGAGGCCGGCGCCAAGGTCCTGCGCGAACCGGCCGATCAGTTCTACGGCGACCGCAGCGCCATGGTCGCCGATCCCGAGGGCCATGTCTGGAGCTTCGGACAGACCCTGAAGCAAATGTCGTTCGACGAGATGAAGGCGGCCGGCGGGCGGATGGATATCCGCGAGCGGCTCTGAGGCGCGACGGTGAACGCCAAACAGGCGGAAAACGCGCTGATCGCCTTCGCCGCCGCCTTCCCGAGCGCCTGGGAAGACCACCCCTGGGAGCACACGGTGTTCAAGGTCGGCAAGAAGGTGTTCGTCTTCTTCGGCGGCGCGGCTGGGGCGCCGGGCGAGCTCTCGATGACGGTGAAGCTGCCGGTCTCCTTCGAGATGGCCCTGACCCTGCCTTACGTTTCCCCGGCTGGGCACGGGCTGGGGAAGAGCGGCTGGGCGAACGTCCGCCAGGCCGACGGCGAAGAGATCGATCTCGAAACCCTCAAGGGCTGGATCGTGCAGAGCTATCGCGCGGTCGCGCCGAAGAGACTGGCCAGGTTGCTTGAATGACCGGCCTGGACCGAACGCTCGGCGCCCTGGCCGATCCGCATCGCCGGCGCGTGATCGACCTCCTGGGCGAGCGCCCGCGGCCAGCCGGAGAGTTGGCGCGCGCGGTGGGCCTGGCGCCCGCCGCCATGAGCCGGCATCTGCGCACGCTCAGGCAAAGCGGCCTGGTCGAGGAATCCCACCCGGAATTCGACGCCCGCGTGCGGGTCTATGCGCTCAGGCCTGGCTCCATGAACGAGCTCAAGGCCTGGCTGGAAGAGACCGAGCGGCTGTGGAGAGAGCAGCTGGTCGCCTTCAAGGCCCATCTGGAACGGGACGAGCCGGAATGACCGCCCTGGCGCGCCTGCTGCAGCGGCTGACACGCGCCTGGCAGCGACAACTGGCAGCGTTCAAGCGCCGTGTGGAGAAGGCGCCGTGACTTCGCGCGTCATCGTGGCGCTCAGGGTCAGGGCCACGCCCGAGCGCGCCTTCGCGGCCTTTGTCGGTGAGATCGGCCTTTGGTGGCGGCCCAATTCGATGTTTCAGTTCACGCCGCGCAGCCCGGGGACCTTGAGCTTCGAAGGCGGGGAGGGCGGCCGGCTGGTCGAGACCCGGGCCAACGGCAAGGTGTTCGAGATCGGCCGCATCCGCACCTGGGCGCCGCCGCGCAGGCTGGTGTTCGGCTGGCGCCAGGCCACCTTCGCCCCCGACCAGGACACCGAGGTCGAGGTCCGCTTCGAGCCCATCGGCGACGAAACCCGCGTCACGGTCGAACACACCGGCTGGGACTCGGTGCCGCAAGCCCATGTGGCGCGGCACGGCTTTCCGGCGACGATCTTTCTCACCCGCCACGGCGAATGGTGGCAAAGCCTGCTCGAGGCGTACAGAATGGGCCTCAGTGGAGGGGAGGGGTGATGACGTCCATGAACGGCAGCGCGCGCGCGCCCGGCCGTCAGGCGGCCTTCGGCTTCATCTTCGCCACCGCGGTGATGAACGCCGTCTCGTTCGGCCTGATGATCCCGGTGCTGCCGAACCTGATCCGCTCGTTTTTCGGCGCGACCAACGCCGCCTCGACGGCCTCGGCGGCCGATTGGCAGTTCGTCTTCGGCGTCACCTGGGGCGCCATGCAGTTCATCAGCGGGCCGGTGCTCGGCATGCTGTCCGACCGGTTCGGCCGCCGTCCGGTGATGCTGATCTCCATCTTCGGCCTGGCGCTGGACTTCCTGGTCATGGCCTTTGCGCCCACACTGGCCTGGCTGCTGCTGGGCCGGGTGCTCAACGGCGCGACGGCGGCCAGCTTCTCCACCGCCAACGCCTATGTCGCCGACATCTCGACGCCGACCAGCCGGGCCCGGAATTTCGGCTGGATGAGTGCGGCCTTCAGCGTCGGCTTCCTCTTGGGGCCGGCGGCCGGCGGCTTCCTGGCCACCATCTCCGTGCACATCGGCGCCGTCCATATGGATCCGCTGCGCACGCCCTTCCTGGTCGCCGCGGGACTTTGCGCCGTCAACTGGATCTATGGGCTCCTGGTGTTGCCGGAATCCCTGCCGGCCGAGCGGCGGATCGTCGCCTTCGAATGGCGGCGCGCCAATCCGGTGGCCAGCCTTTCGCTGCTGCGCTCGCACCGCGACCTCTTGCCGCTGGCCAGCGTCAACTTCCTCTTCCAACTCGCCCAGCAGGTGCTGCCCAATGTCTTCGTGCTCTACACCACCCTGCGCTACCACTGGTCGCTGGGGTTTCTGGGCCTGACCTTCGTCATCACCGGCGCGCTCGGCATCCTGGTGCAGACCTTCGCGGTGGCGCCGGTGGTCAGGCGCATCGGCGAGCGCGGCGCGGTGATCGTCGGCGCGGCCGCCGGCGTCGCGGGTTTCGTGATCTACGCCCTGGCGCCGACCGGCGCGGCCTATTTCATCGGCATGCCGGTCTTCGCCTTCATGGGTCTGATGCAACCGGGCCTGCAGGGTCTGATGACCCAGCACGTTTCCAGCATGGAGCAGGGCCGGCTGCAGGGGGCCAACCAGTCCACCGGCGGCATCGCCGCCATCATCGGGCCGACCATCTTTCCGTTGAGCTTCGCCTTCGCGCTCAGGGCCCTGCCGTCGCTGCCGGGCCTGCCCATCCTGATCGCCGCCTCGCTGCTGGCCTTGAGCCTGCTGGTCGCCTGGCGCTTCGCCCGCCCGACCGCGCCCCGAGCCGGCGCGATCGCGTGACCGTCTCGGGCGCCTTTTTGCGGATGGCGGCGCCCAGGCGGACGGCAAGGGGAGAAGGGGCGCGAGGCGTCGATCGAGTCGAAAGGGGCTTATGAGTTCGGCTGCGGATCCATCGGGGAGTCTCGACCAGCCCGTCCGTCTGAACCGCCGGACGCTGACCTTCGTGATGGCGGTGGTGCTGCTCAACACCCTGTCGCTGGGCATCGTCTCGCCGGTGCTGCCGATCCTGGTCAAGCAGCTGGCCCATGGAAACACCATGCAGGCGGCCGAGGCGGTCGGGGTGTTCGCGGCGGCCTGGTCGGCCATGCAGCTGATCTTCGCGCCGGTGCTGGGCGTGCTTTCGGACCGCTATGGGCGCCGGCCGGTGATCCTGCTCGCCATGCTGCAGCTCTCGGTCGATTATGGGGTCATGGCCCTGGCCCCGACGCTGGCCTGGCTGTTCGTCGGCCGGCTGTTCTCGGGCATGGCGGCGGCGGGGCGGGCGGCCATGTTCGCCTATGCGGCCGATGTCGCCGCGCCCGAGGAGCGCGCCCGCTATTTCGGCCTGCTCGCCGCGGTCGGCGCGGTGGGGACCATCCTCGGCCCCGGCCTGGGCGGCCTCCTTGGCCAGATCAGCCCGCGCGCGCCCTTCTGGGCCGCGGCCGCCGTCGGTGTGATCAACGCGGCCTATGGCTTCGTGGTCTTGCGGGAATCGCTGCCCGCTTCGCGCCGGGCGGCCTTTAGCTGGGCCAGGGCCAATCCCTTCGGCGCCATGCTGATCCTGGTCGAGAACAAAGGCCTGCTCGGCCTGGCCGGCATGATGCTGCTGGCCAATATCGCGCTGGCGGCTTTCGGCAGCCTCTATGTGCTCTACGTCAACTACCGCTACGGCTGGGGGCCGGGGCAGGCGGGTCTGGTGCTGATGGTGTTCGCGGCCGGCAACATCGCCGCCCAGGCCCTGCTGGCCGGGCCGGCGGTGAAGCGGCTGGGCCCGCGCCGCGCCATCGTCATCGCCTTCGCCTCGGGCATCCTGGGCATGCTCCTGATCGGCCTGGGCAACGCCTATACGCTCTGGGTCGGGTTGATCCTGCTCGCACCGGTCAGCATCGCCGTCGCCGCCATCCAGTCGCTGCGCAGCCAGCGGGTCGAGCCGAGCGAGCAGGGCCGTCTGCAGGGCGCCATGGTCAGCCTGGCGGGCCTGGCCGGCATGATCGGCCCGGTGCTGTTCGCCGAGACCTTCGCCTGGTCGGTCGGCGCCGGCCGGTCCCTCAACCTGCCGGGCCTGGCCATGCTCGGCGGCGCCGGCGTCTTTGCGCTGGCCATAGGCCTCACCCTCGTGGTCCTTTCGCCCAAGGTCGACGGGAGCGATTCAGGTGAGCGAGCGGTCGAAGCCTGAGCAGAGACGGGCTCTGCACCGGCGCCCCGCCGCGCTTGGCTTCATCTACGCCGTCATCCTGACCAACACCGTCTCCATGGGCGTGATCATCCCGGTCTTTCCGACCCTGGTGAAACAGCTCGGCCATGTCGGGGATGCGCGCGGCGCCCAGGTCATGGGCGTGTTCGGGGCCGTCTGGGCGGTCATGAGCCTGATTTTCGCGCCGATTTTCGGAAATCTTTCCGACCGCTATGGCCGCCGCCCGATCCTGCTGGTCTCAATGTTCGGCCTGGCCGTCGACTACGTGATCATGGCGCTGGCCCCGAGCCTGGCCTGGCTGTTCATCGGCCGGGTGATCTCCGGCATCACCGCCTCCAGCGGCTCGGCCGCCGGCGCCTATGTCGCCGACATCTCCACCGAGGAGGACCGCGCGCGCAATTTCGGGCGGTTCCAGGCCGCGGCCAACGCCGGCATCCTGCTCGGGCCGGCGCTTGGCGGCTTCGTTGGCGCGTGGAACCCGCGCGCGCCGTTCTGGGTCGCGGCGGCCCTGGCCTTCGCCAACGGCCTCTATGGCCTGTTCATCGTGCCGGAGTCGCTCAGCCGCGAGCGGCGCGCGCCGTTTCGCTGGTCGAGGGCCAACCCGATCGGCGCCGTCGGCCTGCTGATCAGCAAGGCGGGCTTGCTGGGCATGGCCTCGATCTACTTCCTCGCCCAGCTCTCGAACCAGACCTTCAGCGTCTTTCAGTTCTACACCCACTTCCGCTACGGCTGGGGCCCGTTTCAGGTCGGTCTGCTGCTCATGGTCCTGGGCGGCGGCGGAATCCTCGTCCAGGGTTCGGTCGCCGGCGCGGCCAGCCGCCGCTTTGGCGAGCGCGGCGCGGTGCTGGCCGGGACCTCGCTGGCGCTGGTCGCCTTTATCGTCGCCGGCCTGGCGCCGACCCAGCTCTGGTTCTGGGTCTCGATGATGATCTTCATCTTCGCCGGGATAACCTTTCCCAGCCTTGCCTCGCTTCTATCCAAGCGCGTCGGGGTCGACCAGCAGGGCCAACTTCAAGGCGCACTGGCCATCCTCTTCGGGCTGACCGGCCTGGCCGGCCCGCTGGTCTTCTCCAACATCTTCGCCTGGTCGATCGGCGCCGGCGGCTGGCTGCATCTTCCTGGGCTTTCGATGCTGGTCGGCGGTCTCGTCACCCTGGCCGGGCTTGGCATGGCCTTGCTCTATGCACGGCCCACCGAGGCCGAGGCGGGCAACGCCATCATTGCGCCCGAAAGCTCGGCTGAGTAGGACCCGGACAACCCCAAGCGGAGCGCCCATGGCCCGTCGACGTCTGCCGATCGCCTTCCTGTGTCTGGCTTGGCTCGCCGCCGCGCCGGTCGCCGCCCAGACCGTGCCGACGGACGTCGCCCAGATGCGCCTTTCCTTCGCCCCCATCGTCAAGACGGCCGGGCCGGCGGTGGTCAATGTCTATAGCCGCCGCGTCGTGCGCCAGAGCGTCGATCCCTTCTTCCAGATGTTCGGCGGCGGCATGGGCCTGTCGCGCGAGCGCATCGCCCAGTCGCTCGGCTCCGGCGTCATCGTGCGCGCCGATGGGGTGATCGTCACCAACAACCACGTCATCGAGGGCGGCCAGGACATTATGGTGGTGCTGGGCGACCGGCGCGAATTCCCCGCCAAGGTGCTGCTGGCCGACGCTCGCGCCGACGTGGCGGTGCTGAAGATTGACGTCGGCGCCGAGCGCCTGCCGGTGATGCCGCTGGCGACCGGCGACCAGGCCCAGGTCGGCGATCTGGTGCTGGCCATCGGCGATCCGTTCGGCCTCGGCCAGACGGTGACCAACGGCATCGTTTCGGCCCTGGCCCGCTCAAACGTCGGCGTCACCGACGTCTCCTATTTCATCCAGACCGACGCGGCGATCAATCCGGGCAATTCCGGGGGGGCCTTGGTCGATATGAACGGTCGGATGATCGGCATGAACACCGCCATCGTCTCCCAGTCGGGGACCTCGTCCGGGGTCGGCTTCGCCATTCCCGCCGCCCTGGTGCGCCACGTGGTCGCGCAGGCCGTCGGCGGCGGCGCCGAGACGCGCACCTGGCTTGGCCTAAAGACCCAGGGCGTCACCGCCGAGATCGCGCGGTCCATGGGGCTGGCCCGGCCCGACGGCGTGCTGGTCACCGATGTCTGGCCAGGCGGCCCGGCCGATCGCGCGGGCATCAAGTCCGGCGACCTGGTCCTCACCCTCGACGGCGATCCCGTGAACGACGAGGCTTCGCTGAACTATCACACATTGACGCGTAGCTCCGGCGAGACGGTGACGCTGGCCTATCGCCGCGGCAAGGGCCCGCTTGAGACCGCAAGCCTGCGCCTGGCGCCCATCCCCGCCGAGCCGGCGCGCGACGAGCAGACCCTGACAGGCCGAAACCCGCTGGCCGGCGCCACGGTGGCCAATCTGTCGCCCGCCGTCGCCGACCAGATGGGCCTGGACCCCTTCACCGCCGGCCACGGCGTGCTGGTGACCAAGATCGCCGCTGGCTATGCGGCCAGCGTCGGCCTTCAGCCTGGCGACATGATCGTGCAGCTCAATGGCCATGCGCTCGCCAGCGTCGCGGACCTGACGTCCAGGCTCACCGCTCCCGCCGGCGCCGCCTGGACCCTGGTCATCCAGCGCGGCGGCCAAACCATCACCGCGCAGTTCCGGCTGTAGGAGCCCTTCTCCCCTTGCGGGAGAAGGTGTCAGCGAAGCTGACGGATGAGGGGTCGTGTGGCGATTGCCGGGTAGCGGCGGGATGTTCCGGATAGGGCGATCGACCCCTCATCCGACCCCTTCGGGGCCACCTTCAAGAGGAAGAAGGATGCGCCGCGCCGGCGGCGCTTACCGCCGCGACCAGCCGCCGAAGATCGCGCCGGGGCCGCCGAGCAGGCCGAAATAGAAGCCGATATCGTAGGCCCAGCCGGTTCCGGTGGTCTCGTACATGTGCACCTCCCAGGGCAGGGTGTGCGGCGCGAAATGGTTGATCACCTCGCCCAGCAGCGTCAGGGGCGCGATGATGCCTTGCCAGAAGCCGAGCAGGCCCTGGCTGAGCGGACCGCCCGCCGCCGCATGGTGCGATTCTCCCGACCCCGCCACGCAGGCGCTGAGCGCCAGCAAAAGGACGGTGACGACGGCGATCTTTGCGAGATTTCGCGATTTGTCGGACATCCCAACCCCTCCAGAACAGGCGCGCGCCGGAAATAGGCCGCGGCTCCAAGCTTAACGTTAGAGCGCCGGGGACGTTCCGGCCAGCCGGGACCGCGCACGCGGATCGCGACTTCAACCTCTTGCTCGGCGTGATCTCGGCGTTCAGCCGCCGCGAGACCGGGCCGGTTGTCTCCACCGCCTTGCCAGCTGTCGAAGGCCGCCTGGTCCAGGATCTCCCTGAGCGGAAAATACGGAGCGGCACTCCGGCCGCGTGGGCGGCGCGCGGCCCTATGCGGGATTACCCAAGGGCGAGACCAGCAGCACCAGGTTTCCGTCAGGGTCTTCCATATACGCCGCTCGTTCACCCCAGGGTTGGTCGCTGGGCTCCATTGCGGTCCGCGCCCCCAATTTCGCCAACGCGCCGACAGCATCATCGACGCTTGCGACGTTGACCGAGAGTTGGATCCGATGTCCCGTTGCGGGCCGCTTGGGTACGTCGAGCGGCATCGATGCGCCGATCACCGACAACGCCATCTCCGACGCGCCTATTCGGAGCGTGACAAACCCGGGCTCGCCCTCGGGAGGGAATTGATAGACCTGAGCGCCGCCAAGGGTCTCGGCATAAAACCGCAGGGCCGCGCTCATGTCCTGGACGATAAGAACGGGTATCAGCCGAGATGCAGGACTGTTTGGCATTGAAACTCCCCATGTCGCTCCGAGAAGGGACCAAATCCTAGTCGGGCAGGCTTCGTCGAAATCGACAATCGGCGACAACTTTTTTGCAAACCGAAGTCCCGTCATGGGGTGGGCCGGCTCCCCAGGACGGCTAGTCTCAGCGACCGTCACCCGCGTGAATAGAAGCCGTCGCGGAACCCGGTGCTGTTGGCGTTGCATCAGCGCGGGTAGCGCCGCCCTTGACTCCTGAGAACAAACCATGAATAAGAACAAAACAAGTACAAACCAGGAGGCGGAAATGGTGGTTCGGTTGGCGCGCGAGACCTTGGCGCTTGCGTCGGTGGCGGGGTTCGTCTGGATGGTGTGTTCGGTGGCGCATCTGGTCGCCTGAGTCGCGGACGAGAGGCTAGGGCGATGGCGGAGGATGCGGCCGGGGGATTGGGCGAGGGGTTTGTTCACCTGCGCGTTCACTCGGCCTATTCGCTGCTCGAGGGGGCGATCAAGGCCGAGGCGATCGGGCGGCTGGCGCAAGGCCAGGGCATGCCGGCGGTCGCCCTGACCGACCGGGCCAACCTCTTCGGGGCGCTGGAGTTTTCCGTCGCCACCAAGGCGGCGGGCGTGCAGCCGATCATCGGTTGCGCCCTGCCGGTCACCGGCATAGGCGAGGGCCCGCCGGAGCGATGGGCGCGCACGCCGACGGTGGTTTTGCTGGCGCAGAACGAGGCCGGCTATCTCAATCTGATGGCGCTGTCGTCCGCCGCCTATCTGGATATCGAGCCGACCGCCGAGCCCGGCGTTCCCTGGACCCTCGTCGCCGAACGGGCCGAGGGGCTGATCCTGCTGTCCGGCGGGCCGGACGGGCCGGTGGATCCGCTGTTCGCCGCCGGCCGCGCGGCCGAGGCCAATGCGGCGCTGGCCCAGATGCAAGCCGTGTTCGGCGAGCGCTTCTATGTCGAGCTGCAGCGCCATGGCCTGGCCGCCGAGGCCGCCGCCGAGCCGGGGCTGGTCGCCTATGCCTATGAGCATGACACGCCGCTGGTGGCGACCAACGACGTCTATTTCGCCGCGCGGACCCTGCATCAGGCGCACGACGCGCTGCTGTGCATCGCCGACGGCGCCTTCATCGGCCAGGACGAACGCCGGCGGGTGACCGCCGAGCACGGCTTCAAGAGCGCCGATGAGATGCGCCGGCTTTTCGCCGACCTGCCGGAGGCCTGCGACAATACCATCGACATCGCCCGGCGCTGCGCCTTCATGGTGGTCAAGCGCGATCCGATCCTGCCACGCTTTCCCACCATCGACGGCCGTTCCGAGGCCGACGAACTGGCCGCCCAGGCGCGCGAGGGGCTGATCCTGCGGCTGGCGGCGCACACGCCGGCCTTGCCCGTCGCCGACTATCACGAGCGGCTGGAGCGCGAGATCGGCGTCATCCAGTCCATGGGGTTTTCCGGCTATTTCCTCATCGTCTCCGACTTCATGAAATGGTCGGTCTCGAAGGGCATCCCCATCGGCCCCGGTCGGGGGTCGGGCGCGGGATCATTGGTCGCCTGGTCGCTGCTGATCACCGGGGTCGATCCGCTGCGCTTCGGCCTGATCTTCGAGCGGTTCCTCAATCCCGAGCGGGTCTCCATGCCCGACTTCGACATCGACTTCTGCCAGGAGCGGCGGGAAGAGGTGATCGCCTATGTCCAGGCCAAGTACGGCCGCGACCGGGTGGCGCAGATCATCACCTTCGGCTCGCTTCAGGCCCGCGCGGTGCTGCGCGACGTCGGCCGGGTCATGCAGCTGCCGCTCGGCCTGGTCGATCGCCTGGCCAAGATGATCCCGAACAATCCAGCCGCCCCGACCACTTTGGCGCGCGCCGTCGAGATCGAACCGCGCCTGCAAGCCGCCAAGGCCGACGATCCTGAGGTCGCCAAGCTGCTCGAGGTGGCCCTGCAGCTCGAGGGCCTCTATCGCAACGCCTCGACCCACGCGGCTGGCATCGTCATCGCCGACCGGCCCTTGACCGAGCTGGTGCCGCTCTATCGCGATCCGCGCTCGGACATTCCGGCCACCCAGTTCAACATGAAGTGGGTCGAGAGCGCTGGCCTGGTGAAGTTCGACTTCCTCGGCCTGAAGACGCTGACCGTCATCGACCGCGCGGTGCATTTCCTTGAGCAGCGCGGCGCGGGCATCGACCTCGAACAACTGCCGCTGGAGGACGCGCCCACCTACGAACTCATGGCCACCGGCCAGACCATCGGCCTCTTCCAACTGGAAGGGCAGGGGATGCGCGACATCCTTCGCCAGCTCCGGCCCGGCAACCTGGAAGAGGTCTCCGACCTGATCTCGCTCTATCGCCCGGGGCCGATGGCGAGCATCCCCGAGTACATCGAGCGCAAGGCGGGGCGCAAGCCCGTCGATGTGTTGCACCCGCTGCTCGAGCCGGTGCTCGCCGCAACCTTCGGCGTCATCGTCTATCAGGAGCAGGTGCTGCAGATCGCGCGCACGCTGGCCGGTTACAGCCTGGGCGAGGCCGACATGCTGCGCCGCGCCATGGGCAAGAAAATCCAAAAGGAGATGGACCAGCAGCGGGCCCGGTTCATGTCGGGTGCAACCGAGCGCGGCGTGCCGCCAGGGCTGGCGGAGCTGATCTTCGAACTGATGGCGAAGTTCGCCGGTTACGGCTTCTCAAAGAGCCACGCCGCGCCCTATGCGCTGATCGCCTATCAGACGGCGTGGTTGAAGACCCATGCGCCGGTGGAATTCTATGCCGGCTCGATGAGCCTCGAAATCTCCAATACCGACAAGCTGGCCCTGTTCTACCAGGACGCGCGGCGAAGCGGGGTCAAGATCCTGCCGCCGGACGTCAACCGCTCGGCCGCCGATTTCGCGGTCGAGGACGGGGCGGTGCTCTATGCTCTGGGCGCCATCCGCAATGTCGGGCTGGCGGCCATGGAGCACCTGGTCGCCGTGCGCCAGGCGGGCGGGCGGTTCTCCGACCTGCACGACTTCGTCGAACGGGTCGATCCGCGCCAGGTCAACAAGCGGGCGCTGGAGAATCTGGCCCGCGCCGGGGCCTTCGACAGCCTGCATCCGAACCGGGCCGAGATCATCGCCAGCGCCGACGTCTTGAACGCCCAGGCGCAGAGCGCCGCGGCCGAGCGCGCCTCGCTGCAGGCCAACCTGTTCGGCGAACAGGTCGAGGCCGCGCGCCTGCGCCTGCCCAAGCGCGATCGCTGGAGCGAGACCGACCAGCTGGACGAGGAGCGGGCGGCGGTGGGCTTTTATCTCAGCGGCCACCCGCTGGAATCGATGATGGAGGTGCTGCGCCGCAAGCGCGTCACCCTGTTTACCGACGCGCTCTCCCAGGTCGAAGCGGGCATGGAGGCCTTCCGCATGGCCGGCGTCGTGCGCCGCCGCCAGGAGCGCGCCTCGGCCAAGAGCGGCGACAAGTTCGCCTTCGTCACCCTGTCCGACCCGACCGGCGAATACGAGGTGCTGTTTCCGCCGGAATCCCTGCGCCGCTGCCGCGAGACGCTGGAGCCCGGCAAGTCGGTGGTGATCAAGGTGCGCGCCAAGGCCTCGGACGGCGACGTGCGCTTCTTCGGCGACGACGCCGAGCCGCTGGAGCGCGCCATCGCCGGGGCGACCGCCGGCCTGCGCGTGCACCTCTCGCCGGCCTCGGCCGACATGGAGGGTCTTCGCCGGCGCCTGCGCCCCGCCGACGGCGCCGGCGGCGGCGAGATCATCCTGGTCGCCGGCGTCGGCGACGGCCGCGAAGTCGAACTGAAACTCCCCGGCCGGTTCTCGCTGGACCCGGCGGTGCGTGGGGCGCTGAAGACGGCGCCAGGGGTGGCGTTTCTGGAGGAGGTCTAGGGAAGGCTTTGAACGGTAATAATAATCCGCTCATCCCCGCGCATGCGGGGACCCAGGTTTTTTAGCTTGGGCTTTTGCGTCTACATCGTTGCAAGCCAGCGTAACGGGACGCTTTACATCGGCTCGACCGATGGATTGTCGAAGCGGATCTGGGAGCATCGGGAAAAGGTCAGGCAGGGCTTCACCGCCAAATACGGTGTCGCCAAGCTGGTGTGGTTCGAGACCTTCGAGAGCCGCGAGACCGCTTTTCGGCGCGAGCGGCGGCTGAAGAAATGGAACAGAGCCTGGAAGATCGAATTGATCGAGCGATTCAATCCGGGCTGGCGTGATCTGTACGATGAGCGTTGGTGAAAAACCTGGGTCCCCGCTTTCGCGGGGATGAGCGGATTATAAAGTCTGGCCGGGGCCGCCAACCCCCTTCATCCTTGCATTTTCCGCCGTCCCGACCTATGTCGCGGCCATCACACACGCAGGGCGTTCGGCGATGCGCGGGTCAATCCTCGCGCCTTTCCGTTCCGGTCCCCTTCTTAGGAAGGGGTAGGCCCCGCGGAGGCACGAACCGGAAGAAGGATCAAAGGTTCATGGCGCTACCCGATTTTTCCATGCGGCAGCTTCTCGAAGCCGGCGCCCACTTCGGCCACCAGACGCACCGGTGGAACCCGAAGATGGAGCGCTACATTTTCGGCTCCCGCTCCAACATCCACATCATCGACCTGTCGCAGACCATTCCGCTGCTGCACCAGGCCCTGGTCAAGGTGCGCGAAGTCGCCGCCTCGGGCGGGCGGGTGCTGTTCGTCGGCACCAAGCGCCAGGCGTCCGATCCGGTGGCGGTCGCCGCCAGCCGCTGCGCGCAATACTATGTCAATCACCGCTGGCTGGGCGGCACCCTGACCAACTGGCGCACCATCTCCGCCTCGATCGCGCGTCTGCGCGAGCTGGAAGGCCTGCTCGAGACCGGCGGCGAGGGCCGCACCAAGAAGGAGCTTTTGCAGCTCACCCGCGAACAGCAAAAGCTCGAACTGTCGCTGGGCGGCATCAAGGACATGGGCGGCATCCCCGACCTGATGTTCGTGATCGACACCAACAAGGAAGGCATCGCCATCCTCGAGGCCAAGAAGCTGAACATCCCGGTGGTGGCCATCCTCGACACCAATTCCGATCCGGACGGCATCACCTTTCCGATTCCAGGCAATGACGACGCCGCGCGCGCGCTGCAGCTCTATTGCGACCTGATCGCCGATTCCGTCCTCGACGGCCTGGCCGAGGGTCAGGTGGCGCTGGGCGTCGACATCGGCGCCGCCGAGGCGCCGGTCGAGCCGACGCTGCGCCGCAAGGCTGCCGCGCCCGAGCCCGCGCCGCCAGCTGAGCCCGCGCCGCAAGCCGCCGAGCCGGCCGACGCCACGGCGCAAACCGTCGCTGAATCGGCGGATGACGACGTCGCGGTCGCCGAACCCGAGACCGTCGCCGAAGAAGCCCCCGTGGCCGACGACCCCGAAACCCGCACCGAGGAAGCCCTCGACGCGGTGGCGGAAGAACCGGCCGCCAGCTAAAAATCGGGCCTGAACGCCCCTATATCATCGGCGGGACGCTGAACGGCGTCCCGCTCCCACATTTGGACCGATCTGGAGAAGGTCATGGCTGAGATCACCGCCGGCCTGGTGAAGGAACTGCGCGAGAAGTCGGGCGCGGGCATGATGGACTGCAAGCGCGCGCTGACCGAGACCGATGGCGACATGGACGCGGCGATGGACTGGCTGCGCACCAAGGGCCTGTCCAAGGCCGCCAAGAAGGCCGACCGCGTCGCCGCCGAGGGCCTGGTGGCCGTCGCCCTGCGCAACGATGGCAAGGGCATGACCGGCGCGGTGATCGAGCTCAACGCCGAGACCGATTTCGTCGCCCGCAACGCTATGTTCCAGGCGGCCGCCCTGGCCACGGCCGAAGCGGCCCTGGAAACCGGCGGCGACGTCGACGCCATCGCCATGGCCAAGACCAAGGACGGCGAGCCGGTCGGCGAGATGATCACCGGCCTGATCGGCACCATCGGCGAGAACATGCGCCTGCGCCGCGCCGGCCATTTCAACGTGCCCGCGGGCGCGGTGGCGGCCTATGTGCACAATCAGACCGCGCCCGGCCTCGGCCGCATCGGCGTGCTGGTGGCGGTGGAAGGCGAGGGCGACCAGGCGCGCCTGTCCGACCTCGGCCGGCGCATCGCCATGCATGTGGCGGCCACTTCGCCGAAATCGCTCTCCCCCGACGACCTGGATGCAGCCGACATCGAGCACGAAAAGGCCATCTTCACCGAACAGGCGCTGGAGTCCGGCAAGCCGGCCAATGTGGTGGAGAAGATGGTGGACGGCCGCATCCGCAAGTGGATGGAAGAGGTCGTGCTTTTGAAGCAGGCCTTCGTGATGAACCCCGACCAGACGGTCGAGCAGCTGGTGGCCGAAACCGCCAAATCGCTTGGCTCGCCGGTCAAGGTGGTCGGTTTCGCGCGCCTGGCGCTGGGCGAAGGCGTCGAGAAGAAGACGGACGACTTCGCCGCCGAGGTCGCCGCCCTTTCGGAAACCTGATCGCCGAGCGGTTTGGCTTCGTTCAGGTGAGGTTAAGCCGCCCAGGGTCAAACCTCGGCGCATGAGCGATCCTTCCGACTGGCGCAAATCGAGCAAGGCCGAGCGACTTGACGCCATCGGCCAGCTGCTACGCGCCCGGTTCGACCAGATGGCCAAGGCCCCGGCGCCGCCGGTGCTGATCGACCTGGCCGACCGGCTGGAGGCCAAGGCCAGTCAGTCCGGCGCCGCTTCCGACGACGACGACGCCGCGGTCGGCCAGTCGCCGCCAAAGGTGTCCGACGCCTGATCGGCGTCCATGATCTTCAGCAAACGCGCGCGCGCGCGGTTGACCCGGCTCTTGATCGTGCCGAGCGCGCAGCCGCATATCTCCGCCGCCTCCTCGTAGGTCAGGCCGGCGGCCCCGACCAGGATCAGCGCCTCGCGATGCTCGTGCGGCAGCTGCATCAGCGCCGCCTCCAGCGCATGCAGGGCCACGCCCCAGTCCTGGCTGGCGGGCGCGCTCAGGCTGGCGGCGTACTTGCCGGTCTCGTCGCGCACCTCGCGACGGCGGCGCGCGGCGGTGGTGTAGTAGGTGTTGCGCAGGATGGTGAAGAGCCAGGCCCGCAGATTGGTCCCCGGTTCGAACCGGTCGCGATGGCTCCAGGCCTTGATCAGGGCTTCCTGCACCAGGTCGTCGGCGTCGGCGGCATTGTGGCTCAAGGACCAGGCGAAGGCGCGAAGGGCGGGGATGAGCGCCACGATGTCGTTGCGCCAACTTTCGGGCGAATGGGTCACCCGATAAGCCTCGCCACATCCCCCTCGCTCACGTAAGCCGCCATAAAGACCTCAAAAACAAAGACAAATCCGGCAATGTCGCGCCTGGAAGCGGACGGGGAGATCCAGACGGGCGTCCGCGAGATGAACGTACCCTGGCGCCTTCTGTTCCGGGCGGCGCCGGGCGCCTATATGGGTGCGGATGAGGAACCGACAGGCATGGACTTCGTTTGCGCAAGACGGGCGCGACGCGACGGGGAGGCCAGAGCGATGACCAGGCGAAATGGCTTGGAGACCGGCGTTTGAGCCCGCCCGATGGCGCGATCGAACGGTCAGACGATCGTCAGAAGGCGGCCGGAGACGGCGCGCTGGCGGCCCGTTTCGCGCATGTGCGCGCGTCGACCCTGCTTTTGACCACGCCGCTCTCGGCTGAAGACCAGACCGTTCAGTCCATGCCCGACTGCAGTCCGGTGAAGTGGCACCAGGCCCATACCGCCTGGTTCTTCGAGACCTTTCTGCTGGTTCCTAACGATCCGGACTACCAGCCGTTCGATCCGCTGTTCGGCTATCTGTTCAATTCCTATTACGAGACCGTCGGCCCGCGCCGGCCCAGGCCCGAGCGCGGCCTGGTCACGCGCCCGTCGCTGAGCGAGGTGCGCGCCTATCGTCGCCACGTCGATGCGGCCATGGCCGATCTGCTCGCCGGGCCGCTCGGGCGCGATCCGGAGATCGCCGCCCTGGTCGAGCTCGGCCTGGCGCACGAGGAGCAGCACCAGGAGTTGATCCTGATGGACATCCTGCATCTGTTCGCCCAGATGCCCGGCCATCCCGCCTATCGTGCGATTGCGGCGCCGAAGAGCCCAGATCCCGGTCCTATGGGCTTGGTCGGCTTCGACGGCGGGCTGGTGGAGATCGGTCACGGCGGATCGGGGTTCGGCTTCGACAACGAGACCCCGCGCCATACGACCAAGCTCGCCCCCTATCGGCTGGCCGACCGGTTGGTCACCAATGCCGAGTGGCTGGGCTTCATGCAGGCGGGCGGCTATGCCCGCGCCGAATTCTGGCTTTCCGACGGCTGGGCCAGGGCGCGCGAGGAGGGCTGGAGCCATCCCCTCTATTGGGTCGAGGGCGAGGCGGGCGACTGGAGCGAGATGGGCCTGGGCGGCCTGCATCCGCTCGACCCGCACGGCTCCGTCAGCCATATCAGCTATTACGAGGCTGACGCCTATGCGCGCTGGGCCGGAAAACGCCTGCCGACCGAGGCCGAGTGGGAGCGGGCGGCGAGCGGACTTGCCGACGATGCCGGCGGCGTCGATCTCGATCGCCTGACGCCGCTTCCAGCCACGCCGGGCGCGCCGGGCCTGCGCCAGATGTTCGGCAGCCTCTGGCAATGGACGGCCAGTTCCTACGCGCCCTATCCGGGATTCAAGCCCGATACCGGCGCGGTCGGTGAGTACAACGGCAAGTTCATGATCAACCAGATGGTGCTGCGCGGCGGCGGCTGCGCCACGCCCCGCGGTCATTCGCGGGCGAGCTATCGCAACTTCTTCTACCCGCATCAGCGCTGGATGTTTTCCGGCCTGAGGCTGGCGGAGGACGCGCCGGCCGCCGACCAAGCCCGGAGCGACCGCTTCGCCGAGGACGCGATCGAGGGGCTGAGCGCCTCGCCAAAGCGCCTGCCGAGCAAATATTTTTACGACGAACGCGGCTCGGCCCTGTTCGAGGCCATCTGCGGCCTGCCGGAATACTATCCCACCCGCACCGAGACCGCGCTTCTGGCCGAGGCGGCGGCGCAGATCGCGGCCTATATCTCCAAGGACGCCGCCCTGATCGAGTTCGGCAGCGGCGCCTCGACCAAGACCCGGCTGCTGCTGGATGCGGCGCCCCAGGTCGGGGTCTATATCCCCATGGACATCAGCGCCGACGCCCTGGCGCAAGCCGAGGCCGCGCTCACCGCCGACTATCCGAAACTGGCGGTCGCGCCGCTGCTGGCCGACTTCACCCAGCCGATCGCCTTGCCGGGCGCCGCCGACGGACGCCCGCGCACCGGCTTTTTCCCGGGCTCGACCATCGGCAACTTCCCGCCGGACGAAGCGGTCGCCTTCCTGGGCGTTGCGCGCCGGCTGCTCGGCGAAGGCGCGCAGTTCATCGTCGGGGCCGACCTGGTCAAGGACGAGGCGGTGCTGGTCGCGGCCTATGACGATGCGCGAGGGGTGACGGCCCACTTCAATCTCAACCTGCTCAGCCGCATCAATCGCGAACTGGACGGCGACATCGACGTGGCGGGCTTTGGCCACCGGGCCCTATGGAACCCCCAGGAGAGCCGCATGGAGATGCATCTGGTCAGCCGCGCCGACCAGGGCTTCACGGTAGCCGGGCGGCGGTTCTCCATGCGCGCCGGCGAGACCATCCATAGCGAGAACTCCTACAAGTTCACCCTCGACGGCTTCGCCGATCTGGCCGCCAGAGCGGGCTGGCGCGTCGGCGCCCGCTGGGTCAGCCCGGACCCGGCCTTCGCGGTGTTTCTGCTGCAGGCCTGGTGAGGCGCCAGGATCGAGGCGCGCTCTGGCGTCATCCCCCGCTGAGGCCGCTTTAGCGGCGGAATGTGGGGGACCCATGGACACTCACGTTCACGGTGATCATGGGCGGCCCGGACAAGCCAGGCCATGACGGAGACTTTTGTAAGCGCCTAGGCCTGGGCGTTTGTGCGGGTCTCGCTGGAGCGGCGGCGACCGCCGCCATGGCTGGCCTCGCCGCCCTTGCGGCCGGCGGCCGCCGCCAGATCACGATCTTGAGAGAAGCTGCGCTTTTCGTCCGGCACGCTGGCGCCGCCCTTGCGGGCGATCTCGCGCTGGCGATCCTTATCCATCGCGGCGAAGCCGCGGCGGGCGGTTTTACGGTTGCGGCCGTCTTGCTGCGTCATGGGGACAATCCTTTTACTGCGGGGTGATGAGGGGGATCTCTCGAACAAAGAAGCTGACCTTAAGAATTCCCCAGGCGCGCCCAAGGTTCCGCGCGAATGGGCGCTAAGCGTTGCGGGAACCTTTGCGCGCAAAGGTCATTGTTCCGTCTGTCGGGGGCGAGGACTGAGCATGTCAGCCAGCGATTTTGCCCTTCATGTTCCCTATCTTCGCCGCTACGCGCGCGCGCTGACCGGCTCGCAGTGCGACGGCGACGCTACCGTTCAGGCGATGTTCGAGGCGCTGCTGGCCGACCGGCTGGCGCTGGCGCGCGATCTTCCGGTCAAGCTGGCCATCTTCCAGGCCTTCCATACCCATTGGCGACGCGAGCTGAACGGCCACTCGATCGATTCCGAGGCCCAGTCGGGCGCCGAACGCCGCTTGCAGAGCCTGTCGCCGGAATTCCGCGCGGCCCTGCTTCTGGTGCTTATGGAAGGGTTCACCGAAGCTGAGGCCGCGATCATTCTGGCCCTGCCCATCGAGACGGCTCGCGAACGGCTTTACGAGGCCGAATCCCAGATCCAGGGCCAGATGGCGACCGACGTGCTGATCATCGAGGACGAGCCCATCGTCGCCCTGGACCTGGAGCGGCTGGTGCGCGAGCTCGGCCATCACGTCACCGGCGTTGCCGCCACCCGCGCCGAGGCTTCGGCGATCACCGCGGCGCAGCGGCCGGGCCTGGTTCTGGCCGACGTGCAGCTCGCCGACGGCTCGAGCGGGGTCGATGCGGTCAACGACATCCTGCGCCGTTTCGATATTCCGGTGATCTTCATCACCGCCTTTCCCGGCAGCCTTTTGACCGGCGGCAAGCCGGAGCCGGCCTTCCTGGTCATCAAGCCGTTCCGCGAGGAGGAGCTGCGCGCGGTCATCGGCCAGGCCTTGTTCTTCCACACGCCCGCGGCGGCGCAGGTGCAGAGGAACTAGCCGTCCCAGGCCCGCGTTCACATTCTTCTGATCAGCAAATCGAAAGTTCGCCATGAGCGACTCCGCATCCCCGATCGATGGTGCCAAGCCAAGAGCGCGAAAAGCCGTCCGCAAGGTGAAGAACGAGACCCGCAGTCTCGCCACCGCCGCCGATCATGCGCGCGAGGAGCTCATCGTCGCCGCCATCCGTCGCGCCCGCGCTCGTCGCGAGTTCGCCCGACGCTGGGCGCGAAATCAGGCCGAGGTCGCCGGCGTTGCGGTGCAGTCGCGTCCGGTCACCGCCATCGGCTTCGCGCTCGGCCTCGGCGTGATCATCGGCCTGCTGGCGGCGCGGTAGTTCCGTAGGACCAGCTTGCAAGCGCCGAGGCGCGGCAAACCCCCTCCACCATGCTTCGCACGGTCCCCCTTCCCCATACGGTGGAGGATCTAGATCCGTCCGCGCTTCACCAACTCGTCCACGACAATCCGCGCGGCGTCGGCGGGGTCCTGGCCATGGGTGGGGATGACCAGTTCGGCGTTTTCCGGGGCTTCGTAGGGCGAGGAGACGCCGGTGAAGTTGGCGATCTGGCCGGCCTTCGCCTTGACGTAGAGGCCCTTGGGATCGCGCGCGATGCAGTCTTCCAGCGAGGTGTCGACGAAGATCTCGATGAACTCGCCCTCGGCGAACAGCTCGCGCACCATCCGCCGCTCGGCCCGGAAGGGCGAGATGAAGGAGCAGAGCACGATGGCTCCCGACTCGACGAACAGCTTGGCCACCTCGCCGACGCGGCGGATGTTCTCCACCCGCTCGGCGTCGGAAAACCCAAGGTCGCGGTTCAGCCCGTGGCGCACATTGTCGCCGTCGAGCAGGAAGGTGCGCGCGCCGCGTTCATAGAGTTCGCGCTCGACCAGATTGGCGATGGTCGACTTGCCCGAGCCGGACAGGCCGGTGAACCACAGCACAGCCGGCTGGTGACCGTTCAACCGTTCGTGATCGGCGCGGCCGACCAGCACGTCCTGGCGGTGGATGTTGGCGGCGCGGCGCAGGCCGAAATCGATCATGCCGGCGCCGACCGTGGCGTTGGAATAGCGGTCGATCAGGATGAAGGCGCCGGTCTCGCGGTTGTCTGCATAGGCGTCGAAGGCGATCGGGGTGGTGGTCGACAGGTTGCAGACGCCGATCTCGTTCAGGATCAGGGTGCGCGCCGCCAGATGCTCGCGGGTGTCGACGTCCAGCTTGTGCTTCAGCGCCGTGACCTTGACCGGCGTATAGCGCGTGCCGATCCGCATCAGATAGGGGCGGCCGGGCAACAGTGGCTCGTCGCCCATCCAGAGCAGGTGGGCGGCGAACTGATCGGCGACCTCCGGCCGGGCGGTCGGGGCGGAGAGCAGATCGCCGCGGGCGATGTCGACCTCGTCGGCCAGGGTCAGGGTGACGGCGTCGCCGGCCTTGGCCTCAGTCAAATCGCCGTCATAGGTGACGATGCGCGCCACCTTGGTCTGGCGGCCAGAGGCGGCGACGGTGACCGGATCGCCCGGCCGCACGGTCCCCGAGGCGATGGTTCCGGAAAAGCCGCGGAAGTCGAGGTTCGGCCGGTTGACCCATTGCACGGGAAAGCGGAACGGCTTTTGCGCCGTGTCGCTCTCCACATCGACGGTCTCGAGATGCTCGATCAGCGTCAGGCCCGAATACCAGGGCGTTTTGCTCGAGCGCAGGGTGACGTTGTCGCCATGCCGCGCCGACATCGGGATCGGTGTGATCTGAAGGAAGTTCAGGTCGGCGGCGAAGGCGCGATAGTCGGCGACGATGCGGTCGAACACGCCCTGGTCGAAATCCACCAGGTCGATCTTGTTCACCGCCAGCACCACATGGCGCACGCCCAGCAGCGAGCAGATGGTCGAGTGGCGGCGGGTCTGGGTCAAGACGCCCTTGCGCGCGTCGATCAGGATCACGGCCAGGTCGGCGTTGGAGGCGCCGGTGGCCATGTTGCGGGTATACTGCTCGTGGCCGGGGGTGTCGGCGACGATGAAGCTGCGCCGATCGGTGGTGAAGAACCGATAGGCGACGTCGATGGTGATGCCCTGCTGGCGCTCGGCCTCCAGCCCGTCGACCAAGAGCGCCAGGTCGAGGTCCTCGCCGGTGGTTCCATAGCGGTCGCTGTCGCGGCTGAGCGCGGCCATCTGGTCTTCCAAGATCAGCTTGGAATCGTAGAGCAGCCGCCCGATCAGGGTCGACTTGCCGTCGTCCACCGAGCCGCAGGTCAGGAACCGCAGCAGGCCCTTCTGCGTGGCGATCAGGGCACCAGCGGCCGTGCGTTCTTCGAGCGTCAGTTGGGCGCCGTCCATCAGAAATAGCCCTCGCGCTTCTTCTTCTCCATCGAGGCCGATTCATCGACGTCGATCAGCCGTCCCTGGCGCTCGGACGTGCGGCTCGCTCGCATCTCGCCGATGATGTCGTCCAGGGTCTCGGCGCGGGATTCCACCGCCGCGCTGAGCGGATAGTCGCCAAGCGAGCGGAAACGCACCCATCGCGTCTCTTCCACCTCGCCGGGCAACAGCGGCATGCGGTCGTCGTCGCGCATGATCAGCATGCCGTCGCGCTCGATCACCGGGCGCGGCGCGGCGAAATAGAGCGGCACCACCGGGATGTCCTCGGCGGCGGTGTATTCCCAGATGTCGAGCTCGGTCCAGTTGGACAGCGGAAAGACCCGGATGGTCTCGCCCTTGTTGACGCGTGTGTTGTAGAGCCGCCAGAGTTCGGGTCGCTGGTTGCGCGGGTCCCAGGTGTGGCCGGCGGAGCGGAAGGAGAAGACGCGCTCCTTGGCGCGGCTTTTTTCCTCGTCGCGCCGCGCGCCGCCGAAGGCCGCGTCGAAGCCGTACTGGTCGAGCGCCTGTTTCAAGGCTTCGGTCTTCATCACCTGGGTGTGCAGGGACGAGCCCGAGACGATGGGATTGATGCCCCGCTTGAGCCCGTCCTGGTTGGTGTAGACCAGCAGCTTGACGCCATAGCGCTCGGCCACCATGCCGCGGTGGCGGATCATGTCGCGGAACTTCCAGGTGGTGTCGACGTGCAGCAGCGGGAAGGGCGGCTTGCCCGGATAGAAGGCCTTGGCCGCCAGGTGCAGCATCACGCCCGAATCCTTGCCGATCGAATAGAGCATGACCGGATTGTCGAACGCCGCAGCCACTTCGCGGATGATCTCGATCGATTCCGATTCGAGCCTTTTCAGGTGATCTGACAGCGGCGGGCGCGCCTTCGATCGCACGTCCGGCGCTGGGGTTTCGAGCGACATGCCTACAAATAACTCCGGCCCGCCAGGATCCAAACCGCGGATGGGCGAGGGACACATAGGCGCTCAGGCGCGTTCTTGCAGCGCATCTTATCTTGCCGGTGACTTAGAGAAGCTAAAGGCCGATGCGGCGATGAAACGGCGAGAGGTGGTGGTCGATGACAGGATGCAGCGCGGCTATCGCTATGTCCGGACCGAGCCCGCCGGGCGGAATTTCGATCCGGAATTCAAGCCGGACCTGACGCCCAGCCAGATGCTCGAACTCGGCGTTTTCGGCGGCAAATACATGACCGACTGCACGGGCGAGTTCTCGAAGAGCTGGTTC
Source organism: Caulobacteraceae bacterium (assembly GCA_965277425.1). Classification (GTDB taxonomy): domain Bacteria; phylum Pseudomonadota; class Alphaproteobacteria; order Caulobacterales; family Caulobacteraceae; genus Poindextera. The sequence goes on along the minus strand of CBDICR010000007.1, from coordinate 990,260 downwards.
GCGCACGCCAAGCTGTCGCCGGCGGCCCACGATCGCGCGCTCAACTATTTCGGCGTCGACGCCAGCCAGCCGCTTTCGGTCTGGCGCGCCAAGGGCTGGATCCATCCCGACGATCCGCGCGGCTGGTTCCAGTGGTATTGCCGCTACTATATGGGCCGGCGCCTTCCGCAAGAAGACCAGCGCCAGATCAAGCGCTGGAAAGCGATGACCCGCCACGTTAGCCAGGTCGCCCGCAACTGCGAGCGCGGCGACCTCTTCTGCCGCCCGCGCCAGCGCCAGGCCCTGCTGCACTGGGCCTATGACAGCCGGCTGATTTAAAGCGGCAGCTTGACCCGGGCGGTCAGGCCGCCTTGCGGGCGGTTGTACAGGGTAGCGTCGCCGCCGTGGGCGCGGGCGACGGAGCGGGCGACGGCCAAGCCCAGGCCGATGCCGCCGGTCTCGCGCGAGCGCGAACTTTCGTGCCGGAAGAAGGGCTCGAACACCCGCTCCAAGTCCTTTTCCGGCAGGCCGCAGCCGTTGTCGTCGATCTCGACCACGGCGCAGTCGTCGGCGGTGAACACCCGTATCCGCGCCTGATGGCCGAATTTCAGGGCGTTCTGCAGCAGGTTGTTGAACAGTCGCCTCAGCGCCACCGGGTCGCCGTCGATCACCACCTTGTCGGCGGTGTCCACCGACACGTCCAGGCCGGTCTCGCTCATCTCGTCGGCCAGGCTCTCCAGCAGCGACGACAGCTCCAGGCGCGTGCGCTTGGCCGCGTGGGTGGCGTCGCGGACGAAGGCCAGGGTGCCGGAGATCATCGCCTCCATCTCGGCGATGTCGGCGGCCATCTTCAGGCGCAGGTCGTCGGGCGCCGCCTCGACGCGGAAGCGCAGCCGGGTCAGCGGCGTGCGCAGGTCGTGGGCGATGGCGCCGACCATGGCGGTGCGGTCCTCGACATAGCGGGCGAGGCGCTCCTGCATGTTGTTGAAGGCCTGCACCGCGACGGCAACCTCGGTCGGGCCGCGAATGGCCAGGGGCGGGGCGCGCGGGTCGCGGCCCAGGCGCTCGGCGGCCTGGGCGAAAAGGGCGATCGGCTTGGCCAGGCGCCGGGCGAACAGGTAGGCCACCGGCGCCAGCGCCAGCGCGCTCAGGATGATCGACAGGATCAGCCGCTGCTGCCAGGCGGACGGCTCGAGCGTCGGCCGCGGCTCGACGACCAGCCAACGACCGTCCGGCCGGCGCAGGCCGACCCGGAAGGGCGCGATCAGGAAGTGCTCTTCCGACGGTTCACCATTCTTGACCAGCTCGCTGCGCACCAGCAGGAACTGCCGCCGATCGGAGAAGGGCGTGTTGTCGGAATCGATCATCAGGTTCGCCGGATTGGCGTCGAGCATCCCGGCGAGGGCCTTGCGTCCCGAGGACACAACGCCCGGCGGCGCCTGGTCGTCGGCCGGCGCCGAATCGGTGAGGTGGGTGACCAACGGCCGGCGATCGCCACTCATGACGCCCGAGCCGCCCTTCAGCACCTGGGCGATCTCGTTCATGCGGTAGAAGTCTGGCATCGGCGGCGGCAGGTTGAGCACGACCAGCAGGTTGATGGTCAGGGCGCCGACGAGGCTGAGGACGATCAGCGCCAGAAGCTGGGCGAACAGGGTCGCGGTCGGCGGGCGCCCGTCCGGGCTCACCCGCGCGTCACCTTGGCGGTGAAGACATAGCCCTCGTTGCGGATGGTGCGGATCAGTTCCTGGCCGCCCGATCCGTCGTCCAGCTTCTTGCGCAGGCGGCTGATCTGGACGTCGATGGCGCGATCGTAGGCCTCCGTGTCCGGCCCGCGCGCCAGGTCGAGCAGGCGGTCACGGGTCAGCACACGCTGCGGACGCTCGACAAAGGCGCGCAGAAGCGAGAACTCGCCCGAGGATAGGTTCACCACCACCCCTTGCGGCGAGCGCAGTTCGCGCCGCACCAGGTCCAGTCGCCAGCCGGCGAAGGCGCAGCCCGCCCCGAGCGGCCCGTCGGCCGAGCGGGGCTCCTGGCGGCGGCGCAGGACCGCGCGAATTCGCGCGAGCAGTTCGCGCGGGCTGCAGGGCTTGGGCAGATAGTCGTCGGCGCCCAACTCCAGACCGACGATGCGGTCGGTTTCCTCGCCCATGGCGCTCAGCATGATGATGGCCGGGCCCTCGCCGCCGGCGAGGCGACGGCAGATGGCCAAGCCGTCCTCGCCGGGCAGCATGACGTCCAGCACCACCAGATCGACGGGGCCCTTGGACAGGATCCTTTCCATCTCTTGGGCGTCGCCGGCGGTCTCGACCAGAAAGCCGTGACGTGTGAGGAAATCGGAGACCACGTCGCGAATGCCGGGATCGTCGTCCACCATCAGGATGCGGATGGATTCGCCGCCGTCATTGCGTATCACGGTTGTCTCGGCCTGGGTTTGCATGCCGCCTTATCGCAAAAAGCCGCAACAGCCTGATTTCAAGACTGAAACAGGACTTTATCCACAGTGACCCCTATTGGCGCGCCTCGGCAAGGGCTTCGTCGGAAACCCAAGGGTTGGTTCGCCGTTCGGCGCCGAAGGTCGACATCAGTCCATGGCCGGGCACGAAGGCGACGTCGTCGCCAAGCGGCCAGAGCTTGGTGGTGATGGAGGCGATCAGCTGGCCATAGTCGCCGCGCGGAAAGTCCGTCCGCCCGATCGAGTCCTTGAACAGCACGTCGCCGACCTGGGCGAAGCGCGCGCCGCGATGGAAGAAGATCACGTGTCCAGGCGTATGGCCGGGGCAGTGGCGCACCTCGAAGCGCGTCTCGCCCAGGCTCACCTCGTCGCCGTCGCCCAGCCAGCGGTCGGGCGTGAAGGCGCGCGCGTCCGGCAGGCCATAGCGCTCGCCGCTCTCGGCGATCCGGTCGATCCAGAACTGGTCGTCTGGATGCGGGCCCTCGATCGGAACGCCGGCGGCGTCCTTCAGTGCCGCCGCGCCGCCGGCATGGTCCATATGGCCGTGGGTGATCCAGATCTTCTCCAAGCTCAGCCCCTGGCCGCGAAGGCCGCCCAGCAACCGCTCGACCTCGCCGCCGGGATCGATAATGGCGGCCTTCAGGGTCCGGGTGCACCAGACGATGGTGCAGTTCTGCTGCAAGGGCGTCACCGGCGCGATCATGGCGCGAATGGGCATATCGGTCTCGGCCACGACGGCTCCTGGCTGTTCGGCCGTTAGACTAGCGCCCGTCAGGCTGAATTCAAATCAAGCGCCGATCTGGCTGTGGCCTGAATATACCGTCATCCCCCGCTGGAGCCGCAAGGCGGCGGAGTGCGGGGGAACCATGAACACTCAGGTTTCACGGTGATCACGGGTGGCCCGGACAAGCCGGGCCATGACGGCTAAGGTCCGGTGATCGAGCCGGCGGGCCGTCCCAGGAGGAGAATTGTTGGACGGCTCGACCCTCCCCATTGAGGACGCCCTGCCGGCGCTGAAAGCCGCCCTCGCGTCGACAACCGCCGCCGTGGTCGTCGCCCCGCCGGGCGCGGGCAAGACCACCGTGGTCCCGCTCGCCCTGCTGAACGAGCCCTGGACGTCCGGCGGCAAGCTGATCGTGCTGGAGCCTCGGCGACTCGCCGCCCGCGCCGCCGCCGCGCGCATGGCCTCGACGCTCGGTGAGGCCATCGGCGACACCGTGGGTTTCCGGGTGCGGATGGACAGCCGCGTTTCCGCCCGCACCCGGATCGAGGTGGTCACCGAGGGCGTCTTTTCGCGCATGATCCTGGACGATCCAGGCCTGGACGGCGTCGCCGCCGTGCTGTTCGACGAGTTTCACGAGCGCAGCCTCGACGCCGACCTCGGCCTGGCCTTCGCCCGCGACAGCCAGGCGGTCCTGCGCCCGGATCTGCGCCTTCTGGTCATGTCGGCGACCCTGGACGGCGCCCGCGTCGCCAGCCTGCTGGGTGAGGCCCCGGTCATCGAAAGCCAGGGCCGCGCCTTTCCGGTCGACACCCGCTATCTCGGCCGCGATCCGCGCCCCGGACTCGAGGATCAGACCGTTCGGGCGATCCAACGCACGCTTGCCGAGGATGCGGGCGGCGTCCTCGTCTTCCTGCCCGGCCAGGGCGAGATCCGGCGCACGGCCGAGCGCTTGGCCGAACGCATCAAGGACCCCTCCATCGAGATCGCGCCGCTCTACGGCGCCCTCGACCCGGCGGTTCAAGACCGCGCCATCGCGCCCGCCGCGCCCGGCCGCCGCAAGGTGGTGCTCGCCACCTCGATCGCCGAGACCAGCCTGACCATCGCCGACGTCGCCGTGGTGATCGACTGCGGTCTGGCCCGCGTCCCGCGTTACGACCCGGCCAGCGGCCTGACCCGGCTGGTCACCGTCCGCGTCTCGCGCGCCTCGGCGGACCAGCGGCGAGGCCGGGCCGGGCGCGTCGGCCCGGGAGTCTGCTACCGCCTGTGGGACGAGGCCGAAACGCGCGCTTTGACCGCCTTCGAGCGGCCGCAGATCCTGGAGACCGACCTGTCGCGCTTGGCGCTCGACCTGGCCCGCTGGGGCGTGCGCGACGCCGATGCACTGGCCTTTCTCGACCGCCCGCCCGCCGCCGCCATGGCCGAGGCCCGCGCGCTGCTGGCCCGCCTCGGCGGCCTTGACGCGGCGGGCGCGCTCACCCCTCACGGCCGCGCCATGAGCGAATTGCCGTTGCCGCCGCGCCTGGCGCACATGGTCCTGGTCGGCGCGCGCCGCGGGGCGGGGCGACGCGCCGCGCGCATCGCCGTCCTGCTCACCGAGCGCGGCCTTGGCGGACGCGGCGCCGACCTTTCCAGCCGTCTGGACGGTCTGGCTCGCGACCGCGGCCCTCGCGCCCGCGACGCCGCGGCCCTGGCCGACCGCTGGGCCCGCGCCGCCGGACACAGGGGCGAGGACGCGGCCCTGGACGACGGCCTCTTGCTGGCCGAGGCCTTTCCCGAACGCATCGCCAAGGCGCGGGGACCGGCCGGCGCCTACCGGCTGGCCAGCGGCCGCGGCGTCGTCCTCGATCCGGCCGAGGCCCTGGCGCGCGAGCCCTGGCTGGCCGTGGCGGAGCTCGGCGGCGGCGAAGCGCGCGACCGCGTCCTGCTCGCCGCCCGCCTCGACGAGACGGCGCTGATGGCCGCCTTCCGCGACCGCATGGTGCGCGAGGAGCGCCTGGAAACCAACGCCGGCGGAGCTCTGCGCGCCAAGGAGACCCTTTGGCTTGGCCGTCTGGTCGTCGAGGAGCGGATCATCGCCCATCCCGACCCGGCGGTCATCCAGGCGGCCTTGCTGGACGAGGTGCGCCGAAAGGGGCCTGGCGTCCTGCGCTGGGGACAGGCCTGCGCCGCCCTGCGCGCGCGCCTCGGCTTCCTGCGCGCCACCGACCCCGCCTGGCCGGACCTGAGCGATGAGGCCCTGGCGACCCGGCTGGACGAATGGCTTGCGCCGCTTCTGACGGGAAAAACCTCGCTGGCAGCGCTCAGCGACACGTTCTTGGAAGCGGCCATTCGCGCCCTCATCCCCTGGGAGCTCCAGCGGCGTCTGGACGCCTCCGCGCCTGCCCGCTGGACCGCGCCCACTGGCTCGAGCCTTTCCATTGACTACGCCGCCGAGGCCGGGCCGCGCATCGATGTCCGGGTGCAGGAACTGTTTGGCCTGAGCCTCCATCCGACCGTCGGCGCCGGCGTTCCGCTCACCCTGGCGTTGCTGTCCCCCGCTCACCGACCGATCCAGCTGACCCAGGACCTGCCCGGTTTCTGGAAAGGATCATGGGCCGATGTCCGCAAGGACATGCGCGGGCGCTACCCGAGGCACGAATGGCCTGAAAATCCGGCGAATGCGTCCCCGACGCGGCGGGCGAAGCCGCGAGGATGAGCGCAATAGCGCGCCGATGCGCCCCGGCGTCGTCCGCTCATTGCCCCACCGCCCAGGCGCCGCTAGCCTATCCAGGCTCGGGCGCGTGCCCTGAGTCACGCGGGGGCGAGAGGTAAGCCAGATGGCGAATAGTTGGGGCGTCGGGGGCATTTTTCGCCGCAAGTCGGTCGCCCAGATTCAGGCCGAGCATGAACATGGCGAGCTGAAGCGCTCGCTGGGCGCTCTCAATCTCGTCCTGCTGGGCATAGGCTGCATCATCGGCACCGGCATTTTCGTCTTGACCGGCCAGGCCGCCGCCGAGTGGGCCGGGCCGGGGATCATGATCTCGTTCGTGATCACCGGCGTGCTCTGCGCCTTCGTGGCGCTCTGCTATGCCGAGCTCGCCTCGGCCCTGCCGGTCTCCGGTTCGGCCTATTCCTACAGCTATGCCTCGATGGGCGAGAGCGTCGCCTGGGTGATGGGGCTGTTGCTTTTGCTGGAATACGGGCTGGCGGCTTCCACCGTCGCCGTCGGCTGGTCGGGCTATGTAGTCAGCCTGCTGCACGACATGCACATTGTCATCCCGCTTGAATTCACCACCGCGCCCGGGCCGATCAAGAACGCCGCAGGCGTCGTGATCGGGCACGGCATCATGAACCTGCCGGCGATCATCGGCATCGTGGCCGTGACGGCGCTGCTGGTGGTCGGCATCTCGGAAACCGCCAGGGCCAACAACATCATCGTCTTCATCAAGCTGGCGGTGGTGCTGGCCTTCATCATCGTCTGCTCGCGCTTCGTGCATCCGGCTCTGTGGCATCCGCTGGTTCCGGCGGAAGTCCCGGCGCCTCCGCCGGGCACGCCGATGGATCTGCCGCACCAGATCGGCCGAGCCCTGGTGGATGTCATCACCGGCAAGAAGAGTTCGCACTATGGCCTGGCCGGGGTCATCCACGGCGCGGCGGTGATCTTCTTCGCCTATATCGGCTTCGAGGCCGTCTCCACCGCGGGCGCCGAGTCGAAGAATCCCGGCCGCGACATGCCAATCGGCATCCTGGGCGCGCTGGTCGTCTGCACCATCCTCTATATCGCCACCTCGGCGGTGCTGGTCGGCATCGTGCCCTACGCCTCGCTGGACGGGCCGGCGCCGATCGCGACCGCGGTCGACCAGATCGGCATGCCCTGGTTCGCGGTGCTGGTGAAGATCGGCGCCATCGCCGGACTCTCCAGCGTCATGCTGGTGCTGCTCTACGGCCAGACGCGCATCTTCTACACCATGTCCCACGACGGCCTGCTGCCCTCCGCCCTGGCGGTGGTGCACAAGCGCTTCAAGACGCCCTGGATCAACACCATCATCGTCGGACTGACGGCGGTGGGCGCGGCGGGGTTTTTGTCGCTGCATACGCTGGCGGACCTGACCAATGTCGGATCGCTGGCCGCCTTCGCCATCGTCTGCGTCACGGTGATCTATCTGCGCATCTCCGCGCCGGGGATGGCGCGGCCGTTCCGCACGCCGCTCTACCCGCTGACCCCGATCCTGGGCGCGCTGATGTGCCTCTTCCTGCTGATGAGCCTGATGGCCGTGCCGACCACCCGCAACTTCTTCCTGATCTATCTGGCGGTGGGGATCGTGGTCTATTTCCTCTACGGCATGCGCCATTCCAAGCTCGGCAAGGGCCTGGACGCGGACGGCCACGAGGCCGCGCCGATGGAGCTGCCGCATCCGGAGGTTTAGGGGCGCGCTATCCTGCTCCTCCACCGTAGGGGAGGGGGACCGCACGCAGTGCGGTGGAGGGGGTGCGATGCCGGCCGCGCCCGTTTCAAGAATGAGCTGAAGATACCGTCCAGCGCCGAGGCGCGGCGAACCCCCTCCACCATGCTTCGCATGGTCCCCCTCACCCTACGGTGGAGTATCGCCGCAGCGCCCTTACCCCGTCACCGCGTAGATCATGATCCCCGTCGCCACGGCGAGGTTCAGGCTGTCGGCGCGGCCGCGCATGGGGATCTTGACGTTGAGGTCGCAGATGGCGGCCAGCTCGGCGCTGAGCCCTGCTTGTTCGGGCCCCATCAGGAGGAGGCTCGGGCTGCGATAGTCGGCGGCGCGGTAGTCGCTCGCAGCGCTGAGCAGGGTCCCGACCACCGATCCCGGCCAGCGCACGCGCCAGGCGACGAATTGCGCCGCCGTCGCGCGATAGAGCGGGGTGGCGAACACCGAGCCCATGGTCGCCCGCACCGCCTCGACCGAATAGGGGTCGCAGGTCTCGCCGACCAGGATGACGCCGCCGACCCCGGCCGCGTCGGCCGTGCGCACGATGGTCCCGAGATTGCCCGGATCGCGCACGCCCTCCAGCGCCACCCAGCAGGGCGCCGAGGCCGGGTCCAGCTCATCCAGCCGCGCGAAAACCTGGCTGAAGACCGCGACCACCGTTTGCGGATTGTCGCGTCGGGAGACCTTCTCGAGGATGGCGCGGCTGACCTCGACCACGTCGCCGCCGGCCGCCGCCGTCGCCTCCGCCGCGCGGCGCAGCAGCGGCTGGCCGGCCGCATCCGGGCCATAGAGCAGGATTTTCGGGGTGTGGCCGAGATCCAGCGCCTCGGCGGCCAGTTTCAGGCCTTCGGCGAGAAAAAGTCCGGTCTGATCGCGTTCCTTGCGCATGTGCAGCGCCCGTACGGCCTTGACGGTCGGATTGGTCAGGGAGCTGACCTGGCGGGCGTTCACCTAGGCGCTCCAGCGGGCGAAGAAGGACAGGCCGACGCCGCGGTCGCCGGCCTCTTCCATCAGGGCCAGCTCGCCCCAGTCGATGCGGCCGCCGCGGGCCGCCATCGCCTCGGCGAGCAGGCTGGCCAGGGACAGGCCGGAGACCCGCTCGGCATAGGCGTTGAGGATCAGAAACGAGGCGTTTGGCGAAAGCAGGCTGACGCACAGGCCAAGCAGCTCCGGCAGGTCCTCGAATAATCGCCAGACCTCGCCGTTCGGCCCGCGGCCATATTTCGGCGGGTCGAGGATGATCGCGTCATACCGGACCCCGCGCCGGGCCTCGCGCTGGACGTAACGGCGGGCGTCCTCGCAGATCCAGCGGATGGGCCGGTCGGCGAGGCGGGACAACTCGGCGTTTTCCCGCGCCCAGCCGATCGCCTTTTTCGAGGCGTCGACATGGGTGACGGCCGCGCCCGCCGCGGCGCAGACCAGGCTGGCGACACCGCTATAGCCGAACAGGTTCAGCACCTTCAGGCCGGGGGCAGGGCGCAGCCGCCCATCCAGCCAGGCCCAGTTCGCCGCCTGCTCGGGAAAGAAGCCCAGATGGCGGAAGGCGGTGAAGCGGCCGTGGAACTTTACCTCGCCCCAGGCCATGGGCCAGGCGTCCGGCGCGGCGCGCGCGAAACGCCAGCGGCCCGCCTCGTCTTCGTCGGAAGGGTCGAACACCGCGTCGGCGCCCGCCCAGGCCGCCGCGTCCAGCCTTGGCCGCCACAGGCACTGCGGCTCCGGGCGGACCAGGCGATAGGGGCCGCAACGCTCAAGCTTGCGGCCGTCGCCGCTATCGACCAGGCCATAGTCGGTCCAGCCGCCGGCGCGGGCGACCTGGGGCGCATCGGCGAGCAAGGGTTTGGCTGTGGCGCCCATATCTTGGCCTTACGCGGCCAAGGCGCGGGCCGTCCAGTCCGAGGCGCGACTTGCGGCGGCCGACTGATTACCGTTTAGTAATGCCGAATCTAACGCTGGGGAACGCCGCCGATGACGATGACGCTCACCAAACCGCCCCGTTCGGCGCGAAAGGCCAAGGGGGACGGCCATTTGCGCCGCGCCGAAATCCTGCACGCCGCCGAACGCATCTTCGTGCGCGACGGCTATCAAGGCGCCACCATTCGCAAGATCGCCGAGGAGGTCGGGGTCTCTTCCACCGCCCTCTACATGCACTTCCACGACAAGGACGAGATCCTGCTGGAGATCTGCGAGGGCGCGGTCGCGACCCTTTTGGCCAGCAACAACGAGATTTCCGCCCGCCCGATCGACGCGGTCAGCCGGGTGCGGCTGATGCTCGACGCCTATATGCGTTTCGGGCTGGACAACCCCAACACCTACCAGCTGGCCTTCTGCACCAGCCCCGGCCAGGTCTCGGCGATCCGCCACCAGGTGGCCGTCGATCTCGGCTCGCGCTGCTATGACCGCTTCATGAGCGCCGTGGCCGACATCGCCGCCGAGGGCCGGCTGCGCGTCGGCGACGCCGATACGGCCGCCCACACCCTCTGGGCCGCCTGCCACGGTCTGGTCTCGCTGCGCACCAGCCAGAAGAAGCTTGAACAGGCCGACGACGAGGCCCTGATGGCGCTGATGCTGAACAGCCTGTTCCACGGCCTGGTGATCGATTGACCCGGTGGCCCGCGTCCGGGCCTTCGCGGCTCTCGTCCTAGCCGCCGCCGTCCTGGCCGGCCCCGCCGCCGCCGCGCCGGTTCGTGTCTTCTCCCTCGACCAGTGCGCCGACCAGTTCGTGCTGGCGCTCAGTCCGCGCGAGGCGATCGTCGGCCTGTCGCACCGGGCCGGTGACCGAGATTCCTATCTGCGCGGCCTCAGCGCCGGCCTGCCGCGCCGGCGCGCCTCCGCCGAGGCCATTCTCGCCGCCGGGCCCCAGGTGGTGGTGCGCTACTGGGGCGGCGATCCGGCCCTGGTCCGCGCGATCGAGCGGCGCGGCGTCAAGGTGGTGCGGATCGACGAGGCGAGCGATTTCGCCGGCGTGCGCGCCAATGTCCGGCGCGTGGCCGCCGCGCTGGGTCAGGGCCCGCGCGGCGCGGCCTTGATCGCGTGGATGGACAAGCAGATCCGGCCCCGCGCCGGCGCGGCGACCGCAAGCGCGCTCTACCTGACCCCCAGCGGTGTCACCGCCGGGCCGGACACCCTGGTCGGCGCCATCCTGAGCGCGGCCGGATACCGCAACCTGGCGGCCGGCACCGGCTATCGGACAGTCTCGATCGAGCGGCTGCTGCTCGACCCGCCGCAGGCCTTCGTGCTGGGCTTTTTCGATTCCGCCTACCTGGCCCGCCAGCACTGGGCCGCCGGCGGCTCCCATGTCCTGCGGAAAATCATCCGTAAACGGACGGTCGTCAGCCTGGACGGCGCCTTGCTCGGCTGCCCGGCCTGGTTCGCCGGCGACGCCGTGCAGGTCCTGGCCGCGCGGAGCCGGCCTTGAGGTCGGCGCGGCTGATCGGCGGACTGGTCCTGCTGCTCATCGTCCTTTTGGCGCTCGGCGTCGCCTTCGGCGAGACCCCGCTCAGCCTCGGCCAGTATCGCCAGGCCTTGATCGACGCCGGATCGCCACCCGGCGAGGTGCTATGGGGCCTGCGCGCGCCGCGCGCGATGGCCGCGGCCGTGGTCGGCGCGGCCCTGGGCCTGGCCGGCGCGGTCATGCAGGGCCTGCTGCGCAACCCGCTGGCCGAGCCGGGCGTACTCGGCGTCTCCGGCGCCGCCGGCCTGGGCGCGGCGGTCTGCATCACCGCCGGCCTGGCGGTCATTCCCGGCGCCATCGAGGCCGCGGCCCTGGCCGGCGCCCTGATCGCCGGCGGCCTGATCGTCATCGCCGCGGCGCGGTTCCGCGAGCCGGAGACCCTGATCCTGTTCGGCGTGGCCCTGTCCGCCTTCGCGGGCGCCCTGACCGCGCTGGTGTTCAACCTGTCGCCGTCGCCGATCAACACCAGCGACGTGCTCAACTGGCTGATGGGCTCTGTGGCCAACCGCGACTGGGTCGATATCGGCTGGGCGCTGGTTCCCATGGCCGTGGGCGCGGGGCTCTGCGCCTATGCCAGCCGCGCCCTGGTCATGCTGACGCTTGGCGAGGAGACCGCGGCCCTGTCCGGCCTGCCCATGGGGCGGATGCGGGCGGCGGCGGTGGCGGGCGCGGCGTTGCTCACCGGCGCGGCGGTGGCCATGGCCGGCGTCATCGGCTTTGTCGGCCTGGCCGCGCCGCACACGGTGCGCTGGGGCGTCGGCGGCGACCCCGGCCGCGTCCTCCTGCCCTCGGCGCTGGCGGGCGCCTGCCTGGTCACCGCCGCCGACCTGGTCGGGCGCATGGTTCCCAGCGAGGTCGAGCTGAAGCTGGGCGTGCTCACCGCCCTGTTCGGCGCGCCTCTGTTCGCCCTGATCGCCTGGCGGGCGGCGCGGAGCTGGCGCGCATGACCGAGCGGCTCAGGCTGGAGAAGGCGAGCGTCACCCTGGGGGCCCGGCGCGTGCTGGAGGCGGTCGACCTGACCGTCTCGGCCGGCGAGCTTGTCGGCGTGCTGGGGCCGAACGGGGCGGGCAAGACCACGCTGCTGCGCGCCGCGCTCGGCCTGACCCGGCTGAGCTCCGGCCGGGCGTCCCTGTCGGGACGAGACGTCGGCGGCCTGGGCGCGGAGGCCCGCGCGGGCCTCGCCGCCTATCTGGCGCAGGAACGGCGGCTGGCCTGGAGCCTGGCCGCCTGGCGCATCGCCGCCCTGGGCGCCGTCGACCGGCCGCCGGCCCTGGCGCGGGCGGCGGCGCTGGAGGCGCTGGCCCGGGTGGAGATGTCGGGCCTCGCCGAGCGCGGGGTGCTGGACATGTCGGGCGGCGAGCGGGCGCGGGTGCTGCTGGCCCGGCTCCTGGCCACGCGCGCGCCGCTCCTGGTCGCCGACGAGCCGGTGGCGGGGCTGGACGCCGAGGCGCAGTTCCACACCCTCGACCTGCTGCGCGAGGAGGCGCGGGCCGGCCGCGCCGTGGTCGTGACCCTGCACGACCTGACCCTGGCCGCACGCGCCTGCGATCGGCTGGTCATCGTCGATCACGGCCGCATCGTCGCCGACGGCGGCGTCGCCGAGACCCTGACGCCCGAGCGCCTTGCCGGGGTCTTCAGCCTTGAGGGCGCGCTGGTCGAGACGCCCGCCGGGACGGTGCTGGCGGCCAGGCGAGGCTGATCGTCCGGCTACGGCCTATCAGCGACTGGGGTTTGGGATCGGCACCATGCTAAAGGTCGGCGCCGCGGCCAGGGTGGGCGCGGCGCTGGCGACCTGTCCGCCGCCATAGACGTAGCCGCCGCGCTTCAGGTCGCTGGTCAGATGCAGCGTCGCCGTCCCGCCGTTCAGCCGCGCCCGATAGATTTCGGCCGCCTCCATCACCCGCATGACGTAGTTGCGGGTCTCCGAAAACGGAATGCACTCGATGAAATCGACCGGATCGACGGTCGACGATCTTGGATCGCCGCAGTAGCCGACCCACTCGGCGGGGCGTCCCGGACCGGCGTTGTAGGCGGCCGTCGCCAACAGGTAGGAACCGCCGAAATTGCCGATCATGTTGCCGATATAGAAGGAGCCCAGCCGCATGTTGTAGTCGGGGTCGTCCAGCATGCCCGCCTGGTAGGGTTCGCCCATCTTGCGGGCCATCGCCTCGGCGGTGCCCGGCATCAGCTGCATCATGCCGCGCGCGCCGACGTTCGAGCGCAGGCTCGGGTCGAAATTGCTTTCCTGGCGGGTGAGGCCGAAGACGATGGCCGGCTCCGCGGCCCCGGACAGCAGCGAGGTGCCGCGCACCGGGTAGCCGCGCTCGGGCAGGATTACGTCGTGCTGGGCCGCGGCGCGGACTACGCGCATGGACAGGTCCTGGTCGCCATGGTTGCGGGCCAGATCGACCAGAAGCGTGTATTCCTGGGCGGTCGGCAGATCCTCCGCCGCGGCGAGGACGAAGTCGCGGAAGAGGTCGCGGTCGTCGATGCTGGCGAGGATGCGCGCCGCGCGCACGATGTCGCGGCCTTCGAACCGCGCTATGTCGGCGGGCGTCGCGACCGGATCGTGACCGAGACTGATCTGCTGCAGACCGGCCTTTTCCGCCGCCAGCTGGCCGTAGAAGGTGGTGTAGTGCTGGCCGCCCTCGGCATAGAAGGCCAGGGCCTGCACCTGATCGCCCTCAGCCTCCGCGGCGCGGCCACGCCAATAGAGCGCGCGGGCCTGGCTGATCGGTGTTGAGCTCGCCCTCTGGATATTGGCGAAATGCGCATCCGCCAGGGCCGGCTGATGCAGCTTGGATAGGGCGAGCCAGCCGGCGTAGAACTCGGCTTCGGTATAGTCGACCCCGGCGGTCAGGCCGCTCTTGTCGGCGAGCGTATAGGCCGTCCGGTAGTCGCCGATCTTGAGCGCGGCGTTGATCAGTTGCTTGCGCAGCCCCCAGACCCGGCCCGCCGCCTCGTCGCAGGGCATGGTCTGCGGGAACTGGCCGACCAGGGCCAGGGCCGAACTGTCCATGTCGTGGTCGTGCAGATAGCGCGCCCGCTCGACCGCCAGGCCCGGATCGGCGGCGACCGAGGGGGGGAGGGCGTCGGCGAGATCCATGGCGTCGCGGGCGTTGCCGCGCAGCGCCATGCGGGCCTGCGCCAGCGCCTGCTGATCGGGCGGCAGCAAGACCAGCATGTCTCGCGCCGCCGGGCCTTGCGTCCCATAGAGCAGGGTGTCGGCGCGGCGGATATGGTCGTCGACGGTCAGGAAGGCGCCGAACCGCGCCAGCATGGTCCGCTGTGCGTCGGCTTCGAAGACCTGGGTGCGCCACCAATGGCGAATCAGGGCCTGGGCGTCGGCGGTGCGCCCGGTCTGTTGGTAGGCCGCGGCCAGCGCCATGGCGCCCTGCGGCGATGTGGGGTCGACGCCGCCGAACCAGGCGATGACCTGCGCCGGCGGCAGGCCGGACGTATCCAATGACTTTTCGGCGACGGTCTGGCGGCGCGCCGCGTGGGGCCAGCCGACGAGGTCGCGCCGGGCCTGATCAAGCTGGTAAAAGGACAGCTGTTCGCCGTCGGCGTCGACCATGGCCCAGAGCACGATCTTGCGCGCGGTCGGATCGGTGATCTGCTGCATCGCCGCCTGCGCCGAGGCCGCGTCGCCGCGCTTTGCCGAACTCAACGCCGACTCCAGGGCCTGACGGTCGCTGTCCGACAGATAGGCGGAGGCCGCGACCGGGGGGAAGCTGACCGGCGGCAGGGGAACGCCGGCCGTAGGGGCCGCGGACACCGGCTGCGGGTTCGGCGCCGGCGTGGCCGGGCCGGGCGGGGACGGCGCCGCGGCGGGCTGAACGGGCGTCGGCTGGGCGGGTCCGGAGAGCATCTGAACCGGCCGGGCCGGCGGGACGATCGGCGTCAGGGTCTGGGCGCCCGCGCCTGACCAGACAAGGGCTATGGATGCGGAAACCGTCAGGACGCGACGAAGCGACAAGGACAACACCACCTTCTCTGTTCGCCCCTTTTGAGCCCGCCGGTTGCAGCCCGCGCGCTCGCGGCCATATTGTCCGGCGAATCACCGGCTGCAACCCTAGTGGCCCTCATTCACGGCATTTTGCGGACCGTCCATGCCTCAGCCTCGTTTACACGGCGTACTTCCAGCCCTGATCACGCCGTTTCGCGGCGGCGCGGTCGACGAGGAGGCGTTCGTCGCACTGGTGGAGCGGCAGATCGCCGGCGGGGTTCATGGGCTGGTCCCGGTCGGCACAACCGGTGAAACCGCCACGCTCAGCCATGCCGAACACGCCCGCGTCGTCGAGCTGTGCGTCAAGGTGGCGCGCGGCCGCGTGCCGGTGGTCGCCGGCGCCGGCTCCAACGCCACCGCCGAGGCGATCGAGCTCGCCCGCCACGCCAGGGCCGTCGGCGCCGATGCAGCCCTGATGGTGACGCCCTACTACAACCGACCGAGCCAGGAGGGGCTCTACCGGCACTATGCGGCGGTGAACGATGCGGTCGATCTGCCCATCCTGGTCTACAACGTGCCCGCCCGCACCGGCGTCGACATCGCCAACGAGACCCTGGCCAGGCTGGCCAGGCTCGCCAACATCGCCGGGATCAAGGACGCCACCGGCGACATGACGCGGCCCAGCCTCCAGCGACTGACCTGCGGCGACGACTGGATCATGCTGTCGGGCGACGATCCCAGCGCGCTCGGCTATATCGCCCACGGCGGCCACGGCTGTATCTCGGTCACCTCGAACGTGGCGCCGGACGCCTGCGCCGACTTCTACAACGCCTGTCTGCGGGGCGATCTGACGGCCGCGCGCGCGCGGCAGGATCGTCTGATCGGCCTGCACAGGGCGCTTTTTCTGGACGCCTCGCCCGCGCCGACCAAGTTCGCCCTGGCGCATCTGGGCCTCTGCGCCGAAGACGCGCGCCTGCCGGTCGCGCCCTGCGCCGAGGCCGTGAAGCCGGCCATACTGGACGCGATGCGCGACGCCGGCCTGATCTGATGGCGGGCAAGCTGATCGCCGAGAACCGCCGGGCGCGGTACGACTACTTCCTCGACGAAATGTTCGAAGCCGGCCTCGCCCTCACCGGCACGGAGGTCAAGGCGCTGCGTGAAGGCCGCGCCAATATCGCCGAATCCTACGCCGCCACCGAAGGGCGGGAGATCGTTCTGCTCAACGCCAACATCCCTGAATACGGGCCGGCCAACCGCTTCAACCACGCGCCGCGCCGGCCGCGTAAACTGCTCCTGCACCGCAAGGAAATCGACAAGCTGCTTGGCGCTGTGCAGCGGGAAGGCTGCACCCTGATTCCGACGCGGCTTTATTTCAACGACCGCGGCATGGTGAAGCTCCAGCTGGCCATCGCGCGCGGCAAGAAGATGCACGACAAGCGCAACACCGAGGCCGAACGCGACTGGAAGCGCGAGCAGGGCCGGCTGATGCGCGATCGAGGCTAGGGCTAGTTGCCGCCGCTGGGGGTGCTCGACATCGCGCCCGATGACGACATCATCGAGGAGTCGGTGGAGGCGCTGGTGTTGCCCATGTCGCTGGCCGAACTGCCGGAGGGCATCGCGGTGACGCCGCTGTCGGCCGCGGCGCTGTCGCTGGACCCCGCCATGGCGCTCGAATCGGCCGTGGCGTCGGTGTTGTTGGCCGCATGGTGGCAGCCGGCCAGGGCCAGGCCCGCCATGGCGGCCAGGATGGCGACGGTCGATCCGATCGGCGCGCGGCGAACGGGATTCCTTGAGAAAAACATACGAAGTCTCCGGTTGACCCTGCCCAAACCCCCGAAGCGAAGTCCTGTTCCCGTCAGCCGCCCAGGCGATCGCGAACGGTCTTGAAGATCGCCTCGAACATCGCCGGGGTCAGCCGCCCGGTGTTCGTGTTCAGCCGCGAGCAATGGTAGCTGTTGATCAGGTCGTAGGGTTCGACCCTCGTCTCCGCCCCATGCCCGCCGACGCTGGCGCTCGCGCTTAGCCCCAAGGCCCTCAGCACGTTTCGCCGCGCGACGTCGCCAAGGGTGACGATCACCTTCAGCCGGGGCAGGCTGGCGATGCGCCGGCTGAGGAACGGCCGGCAGGCGGCCTCCTCGAGCGGCAGGGGCTTGTTCTGCGGCGGCGCGCAACGCACCGCGTTGGTGATCAGGCAATCGACCAGTTCCAGCCCGTCGTCCGGCCGCGCATCGTAGGAGCCGCGCGCGAAGCCGCTCTTCACTAGCGTCTGGTAGAGCAGCACCCCGGCGAAATCGCCGGTGAAGGGTCGGCCGGTGCGATTGGCGCCGTTGCGGCCGGGCGCCAGCCCGACGATTAAAAGCCGCGCATCGGCGTCGCCGAAGGAGGGCGCGGGGCCATTCCACCAGTCTGGATGCGCGCGCCGGTTCTCATCCCGATAGGCGACCAGCCGGGGACAGATCGGGCAATCGCGCGGGGGCTCCGGCCCCTCGATCGCGCTCAAGCGTCGGCGTCCGCCTCACGCTCGGCCGGCGCGGGCGTGTCGCCCTGGATGAAGCGGGGCAGGTGGGGGCGGGCGGGACGGCCGATGATGGTGGAAAGGTCCTGCAGGTCGACGAAGTTGTCGGCCTGGCGGCGCAGCTCGTCGGAAGCCATGGGCGGCTGCGACTTGACGGTCGAGACCACCGTCACGCGCACGCCCTTCGACTGCACCGTCGCCACCAGCTTGCGGAAATCGCCGTCGCCGGAGAACAGCACCACGTGATCCACGTGCGGCGCGATCTCCATCATGTCCACGGCGATCTCCACATCCATGTCGCCGCGCCAGCGCTTGCGCCCCTGGCTGTCGGTGTATTCGCGCGCCGTCTTGGTCACCAGCGAATAGCCGTTGTAGTCCAGCCAATCGACCAGCGGCCGGATCGGGGAGTAGTCCTCGTTCTCCACCAGGGCGGTATAGTAGTAGGCGCGGGTGAGCAGGCCGCGGGTGCGGAATTCGGCCAGCAGCTTCTTGTAGTCGATGTCGAACCCGAGGCTCTTGGCCGCTGAGTAGAGATTGGCCCCGTCGATGAAGAGGGCGATGCGATCGTTCGGATAGAATGCCATGACTTCAAACGCCCTATTGAAATGTTCGACGACGCCGTCCTGATCGCTCTGGGGAGTAGCCTGGCTGGGAGGTTTGGCTCGCGCGAAGCTTTGCTGGAGGCGGCGCTGGACGCATTTCCGGCCGCCGGGCTCAAGCTCGTGAAGCGATCTGCGTGGTGGCGCTCGGCCTCCTGGCCCGACCCTGGAATGCCTCACTACCTCAATGGTCTGGCTCTTGTCGAGACGGTGCTGTCGCCGCGCCGGACGCTGGCCGCGCTGGGCCGCATCGAGACCGCGTTCGCGCGCCGCCGCGATGGGCTCAACACGCCGCGGACGCTTGATCTCGACCTGATCGCCCACGGCCGAACCATCCTGGACGAGCCGGGGTTGATCCTGCCGCATCCGCGCGCCCATGAACGGCTGTTCGTCATGGGTCCGTTGGCGCAGATCGCGCCGGGGTGGCGTCATCCGGTGCTGCGAAAGACCGCGGCCGAACTGGCCGCGGCGGCGACGGTTGGGACGGACGCGGCGCCGGTCTAGAGGCAATCGCCGACGAACGGGTCCCTTGGCGTTCTCAGGCCGCTCATCGTCTTTTCGAAGGTCGAAGCCGCCGTCAGCTGTTGGACGATGCTTTTGACTTGGCCATAGCCGGATTGGGCGCAAAGGCCAGTCTTCAAGGTCTGGGCACTGGCCGCAAGCTTGGCGCGATAGGCGCGGTCGGTGGCGGCCAGCCCCGAGCGCACCGTGTCCTGGGTCTGGCCGGGCCCCAGCTTGGCGTTCGCGATGATCGCGGTCTCGGCCGCGGCCCGAAGCGCCGCATAGCGCGCCTCGGCGTCCGGGCTCAGACTGTCGCCGCAGGCCTCCAGCTGCGCGTGTCCCTCCGCCAGCAGGCCCCAGACACAGATGGTCGAGGTGTCGGCCAGCGCGACCGACGGCGCGAACAGGAGCGCGAGAGCGATAATCGGAAGCGTTCGCATGCCGCATGGTAACCGCGAGTCGGGCCGTCGCAAGGCGTCACCGGCACGGGAACTTCAAGGGGCCGCGACGCGTCGGAACGTCGAAAGGGGCCAGAGCGGCGAGGCATAGTCCAGACGCTGATAGCGGCCGTCGCGCGGTTCGGAGAAGCGATACTCGACTTCCGGGTCGTCGGCCGGAAAGAAGCCCGTCTCCGAGAACGGTAAAAGGCTTGGAGCGCCGCGCTCGCTGAAGGCCAGACCGCCGTCGGAGGCGAAAATCTGGTGGTTGTAGTCATCTCCGTCGAACTTTCCGGCGCACGCCGAGAGCTGTTCGGCGCTGACGGCGACGGCGGCGTGGCCGACATCGCCCAGGTCCAGCGTCGCGCGAAGCAGGCCTCGGGTCACCTTGTCGAAAGGGAACAGGTAGAGGTTGGACAATACGATGGTGGTCAGGTCCTCGTCGCGGAGATGCAGCATCTGGGAGGCGTAGCCGATGATCCCACCGGTATGATGGAAGATGCGCCGGCCCTCATAGTCCGCCGTCCCCCAACCGAAGCCATATGGAAAGCTCGAGCCGTCGTTCAGCGGCGTCGAGGCTAGCATGGCCTTAAGACTCTGCGCCGAGATCAGGCGGGCGCCCCGGATAGCCCGGTCCCATTTGGCGAGGTCGTCGAGCGTCGAGCCCAGAGCGCCCGCGGCATGCGACCAGTTCATCGCGTCCAGCTGGGCGTTGTGGAAGCGCTTGCGTCCACGCACATAGCCGTAGGCGCGCCGCGGCGTGATCGTCTCATGCCGCAACAGGCCCGTGTGGTTCATGTCGAGCGGTTCAAAAATCTCTTCGCGCAGAAAGTCTTCGTAGGTCTTGCCGCTCACGGCCGCGACGATGGCGCCGAGCAGCAGGTAGCCGGAATTGTTGTAGCTGTAGCGTTCGCCTGGCTCGAACTCGAACGGCTGGCTGTAGATGAGCGCGATCACCGCCTCCACCGGCGAGTTCGGTCGCAGGGTCCGGTCGATCCGCATGTTGTCGTGGCGCCAGACGCCCGAGGTGTGGTTGAGCAGGCGGCGCACGGTGACAATGCGCCCGCGCGCCGGCCAATCGGGCAGGTAGGTTTCGATCGGCGCGTCGAGGAAAACCAGGCCGCGTTCGGCCAGCATCATGATCGCCGTCGCGGTGAATTGCTTGGTGAGCGAGGCGATGCGGAAGACCGCGTCGGGACTGAGCGGAACGCCCCATTCGAGATTGGCCAGGCCATAGGCCTTGCAGTGGATGACCGCACCGTCCCGGATCACCGCAATGGCCGCGCCAGGACCGCCGGGCTCGATCTCGGCGGCGAGAACAGCGTCGATCTTTTCTTCAATTTGAGTTTGCACGCGCGGCCCCATTTTGAGTTTCAGGGCGCGAAAACTATGCAGAAATCCGCCACTAAGGCAGACTTGAACTTAACTATATAACCCCCATTTTCAGTATAGAGGGCTGGAGCGAGATCCGTCTTTTCTCGCGCGAGGCCGCGGGGAAACGCTTTGCCGCGTTGCAAAATAAGCCGCCGCGCTCTATCTTATCTGGCTTCCATCCCCGTTCGAGAGACTCCATGGCCCGCGTCACCGTCGAAGATTGCGTCGAGAAGGTTCCCAACCGTTTCAACCTCGTCCTCTTGGCCGCGCACCGCGCGCGGGCGGTTTCGGCCGGCGCGCCCTTGATGGTCGATCGCGACAACGACAAGAACCCGGTGGTCGCCCTTCGCGAAATCGCCGACGACGTGGTGGATTCCGACGCCCTGCGCGAAGGCCTGATCGTCAGCCTGCAGCGTGTCGATGAGCACTCGGACGCCGAGGAAGAGGCGGAAACCCTGGCCCTGCTGGCCGATCCGCAGCACCAGCACATGAGCGAGCAGGAACTGGTCCGCGCTCTGCAAAGCGACCGCGATGGCGGTCAAGAGGAGCGGTACTGAGCCCCCCGGGCGCAGAAACGCTTCCCGCAGCGACGGTCGAACCCGCCGCCGAACTCCCCGGCGCGCCAAGGCCTAAAGGCCGCGCGCCCAAGTCTCTGCTGCGCCAGTACGAGCTGATCGAGAAGGTCAAGAGCTACGACCCGACGGCCGACGAGGCGCTGCTCAACCGCGCCTATGTCTACGCCATGCGCATGCACGGCTCTCA
Source organism: Caulobacteraceae bacterium (assembly GCA_965277425.1). Taxonomy (GTDB): domain Bacteria; phylum Pseudomonadota; class Alphaproteobacteria; order Caulobacterales; family Caulobacteraceae; genus Poindextera. The sequence continues at coordinate 969,078 of CBDICR010000007.1, read as the reverse complement.
GACCCGCGCCTCGGGCGACCCCTATTTCGCCCACCCGATCGAGGTCGCGGGCATCCTGACCGATTATCGGCTCGACACCGCCTCGATCGTCACGGCGCTTTTGCACGACGTCATTGAGGACACGCCGGTCAGCCGCGAGGATATCGCGGGCCTGTTCGGCGCGGAGATCGCCGAGCTGGTCGAGGGCGTGACCAAGCTGTCGCGGCTGGAGCTGACCGCCGAGCACACCCGCCAGGCCGAGAACCTGCGCAAGTTCATCCTGGCCATCTCCAAGGACGTGCGGGTCCTGATGGTCAAGCTCGCCGACCGGCTGCACAACATGCGCACGCTGAGCTTCATTCCCGAACAGGCCCGGCGCGAGCGAATCGCGCGCGAGACCATCGACATCTACGCGCCGCTGGCCCGCTCCATCGGCTGTCACCGCATCTGCACGGAATTGGAGGAGCTGGCCTTCCTGCACCTCAATCCGATCGCCCGTGACGCCATCGTGCGCCGGCTGGAGACGCTGCGCGGCCGCCAGGGCGAGGCGGTGGCGGTGGTTTCGGGCGAAATCGCCGCCAAGCTGGAGGCGCAGGGCTTGCCGGCGCGGGTCTATGGCCGCGAAAAGCATCCCTATTCGATCTGGCGCAAGCTGCAGCGCAAGTCGATCAGCTTCTACCAACTCTCCGACATCTACGCCTTCCGCGTCATCCTCGACACCGAGGAGGATTGCTACCGCGCCCTCGGCGTCATCCACCGGGCCTGGCCATGCGTTCCCGAGCGGTTCAAGGACTTCATCTCGACCCCCAAGCGCAACAACTACCGCTCGATCCACACCACGGTCATGGGGCCGCGCGGCATGCGGATCGAGATGCAGATCCGCACCGAGGCCATGGACAGGGTCGCCGAGGACGGCGTCGCCGCCCACTGGCGCTACAAGGACACCTCCTACGGCTTCGATCCCGAGGCCATGGAGGCGGCGGGTGGGCGTGATCCGCTGGTCAACCTGCGCCACCTGGTCCAGGTGCTCGAACATGGCGGCGACGCCGAAGACCTGGTCGAACACGCCAAGCTCGAAATGTTCGTCGATCAGGTGTTCGTCTTCACACCCAAGGGCCGGCTGATCAGCCTGCCGCGCGGCGCCATGCCGCTCGACTTCGCCTATGCGGTCCACTCCGACGTCGGCGACACCACGGTGGGCGTCAAGATCAACGGCGAGCTTCGCCCCTTGCGCATGGCGCTCACCAACGGCGACGTGGTCGAGGTGATCCGCGGCGCGACGCCCACCGCCCATCCGGAATGGCGCTCCATGGCCATCACCGGGCGTGCGCGCTCGGCGATCCGCCGCCACATCCGCCAGACCGAGAGGGAGGAGTTCGTCCGCCTTGGCCGCGCCTCCATCGACCAGACCCTCGAACGCGCCGGCAAGGCGCGCGCGGACGTCTCGCTGCGCCCGGCGCTCGACCGGTTCGCCGTGGCGAGCGAGGAGGAGCTGTTCGACGCCGTCGGCCGCGGCCGTGTGACCCCCGCCCAGACCCTCGAGGCGCTCTTTCCCGGCATGAAGGAGAGCGAAAAGGCCTCGGCCGCCGCGCGGCGGCGGATCGAGAACGGGGCCGGCGCCCGGCTCTATGTGCGCGGCGGCGGCCTGACGCCCGGCGTCTCGCTGCATTTCGGCGAATGCTGCAACCCGGTGCCGGGTGATCGCATCGTCGGCATCCTTGATCCTGGCGGCTCCGGCTTGACCGTGCATGCGATCGACTGCTCCCGGCTGGCGGAATACGAGGATCGCGACGACCTTTGGCGCGATCTGCAATGGACGCCGCAGGCCGAAGCCAACACCGTCAGCCAAGCCCGGCTGACCGCGACCATCCGCAATGTCCCGGGCGTGCTCGGCCAGGCCTGCAGCATCATCGGCGAGGCCGGCGGCAACATCGTCGGCCTGCGCATGGATCACCGGCAGTCGGACTTTTTCGACGTCCATATCGACCTGGAGGTCCGCGACGCCCGCCACCTGACCAATATCGCCGCGGCCCTGCGCGCCTGCCCGCCGATTGAGACGGTGGAGCGGACGAGGGGATAGCGCTGGCTCTTGATCCTGCGCATTATCGTAGCTACATCAAATCGTGAAGATCACCTACGATACCGCGAAGCGGGCCGCAACTTGGCGCGAGCGGGCGGTGGACTTCAACGATGCCGCGGAGGTCTTCGACGGCCCCGTATTTGACTATCAGGATGACCGCTTCGACTACGGCGAGACAAGAATGGTCACGGTTGGACGCCTAGGAGCGCGGATGGTGATCATTGTCTGGACCCAACGTGGCGACGCTCGTCACATCATATCGATGAGGAAGGCCAATGAGCGGGAGCAAATCCGATTTGGACGCCAAATTGGCCAGGTTTGACGCACATGTCATAGGGCCCGAGGAGTACGAGGATATTCCCGAACTTACGGACGAGTGGTTCGACAAGGCTGTCCTCCACATCGGCGGCAAGCCTGTGCAACGGGGCCGGCCTAAGTCAGTCTCGCCGAAGCAGCAGGTGACGCTTCGCCTAGACCGCGACGTGCTGGATCGTTTCCGCGCCGGCGGGGCCGGCTGGCAGAGCCGGATCAATGAAGCCTTGCGCCAGGCGGCCGGCATCGCATACGGCGGCTTTTCCGAAGGCCTCGAACGCGGTATCGACCCCCCTCATGACAAACGACGACGTCCTCGCTGAATTCAGGGCTTCCGGCGCCTTGCGGGAGGGGCATTTCATTCTCTCGTCGGGCCTGCATTCGGGTGTCTTTTTGCAAAAGAACCTGGTCTTCATGCACCCCGACCGCTGCGAGCGCCTCTGTGCGGCCCTGGCGGCGAAGATCCGCGCCCAGGTGGGCGAGGTGGACGTCTGCGTCTCGCCGGCCGTCGGCGGCATCATTCCGGGCTATGAGACCGCGCGCCAGCTGGGCGTGCCGTCGATCTATGTCGAGCGTGAGGGCGGGGTGTTCAAGTTTCGCCGGGCCTTCTCGCTGCCGCCGGGCGCGCGCATCGCCATGGTCGAGGATATCGTCTCGACCGGCCTTTCGTCGCGCGAATGCGTCGAGGCGATTCAGGCCGCAGGCGGCGACGTGGTCTGCGCCGCCTGTATCGTCGATCGCTCGGGCGGGCGCGCCGAGTCGGGCGTGCCGATGGTCGCCCTCGCCACGCTGGACGTGCCGGCCTATCCGGCCGACGCCTTGCCGCCGGACCTCGCCGCCCTGCCGGCCGAGGATCCGGGCAGCCGGAGGCTGAACGCATGAGCCGGCTGAGACTAGGCGTCAATATCGACCACGTGGCGACCATCCGGAACGCACGCGGCGAGACCTATCCCGATCCCGCCCGCGCCGCCGAGGTCGCCATCGCCGCCGGCGCGGACGGCATCACCGCACACCTGCGCGAAGACCGGCGTCACATCTCCGATTCCGATATCGATGCGCTCGCCGCCCTGACCAAGCGGCGCGGGCGGCCGCTCAACTTCGAAATGGCCGTCACCGACGAAATGCTGGCCATCGCCCTGCGCCACAAGCCGCGCGCCGCCTGCCTGGTGCCGGAGCGGCGCGAGGAGGTGACCACCGAGGGCGGCCTGAACGTCGCCGGCGAGCACAACCGCGTCGCCCCGGTCGTGGCGCGCCTGAAGGAGGCCGGCGTCAGGGTCTCGCTGTTCATCGAGCCCGACGAGCGCCAGATCGCCGCCGCCGCCGCCGTCGGCGCCCAGGTGGTCGAACTGCACACGGGCGCCTACTGCATGGCGGTGCGCGAGCGGCGTCCCGAGGCGGAACCGCTCTATCGCCGGCTGCGCGAGGGCGCGGCCCAGTCCGCGGGGCTTGGCCTGGAGGTCCACGCCGGCCATGGCATCGACTACGAGACGGTCACCGCCGTCGCGGCCATCCCCGAGCTCGCCGAGCTCAATATCGGCCATTTCCTCATCGGCGAGGCCATCTTTACCGGCTTGGACGCCGCCATCCGACGCATGCGCGCCCTGATGGACGCCGCGCGTGACGAGGCGGCGGCTTGATCGTCGGTATCGGCTCGGACCTGACCGATATCCGGCGCATCGAAAAGACGCTGTCGCGGTTCGGCGACCGCTTCATCACCCGCATCTTCACCGAGGTCGAACGTACGCGATCGGAGCGCAAGCAGGATCGCGCCGCCAGCTACGCCAAGCGTTTCGCCGCCAAGGAAGCCTGCGCCAAGGCGCTCGGCACGGGCTTGAAGCGCGGCGTCTTCTGGCGCGACATGGGCGTGGTCAATCTCCGCTCGGGCCAGCCGACCCTGGCGCTGACCGGTGGCGCGGCGGCCCGGCTGGCCGAACTGCTGCCGCCCGGCGCGCGCGCCGCCATCCATCTCAGCCTCACCGACGACCATCCCTACGCCCAGGCCTTCGTGATCATCGAGGCGGTCGCGGCCGCCGAGGCCGAGGCTTCCGTTCGCCCGGCCGCTCGATCCGGCGCGGCAAGGCCATGACGGCGGACGTCGTGCGCGCGCCTCCCGTCAAGAGCGGCAAGGCCGGTCTCGCCCGGGAAGTCGGCTCGATCATCGGCGTGGCGCTGATCTTCCTGATCCTGAGGATTTTCATTTTCCAGCCCTTCACCATCCCCTCGGCCTCCGAGGAGCCCAACCTGCTGCAGGGCGACTACATCATCGTCTCCAAGTGGAGCTACGGCTGGAGCAAGCATTCGATCCCGTTCAGCCCGCCGCTGTTTTCCGGCCGGCTTTTCTTCCACGCGCCGCAGCGCGGCGACGTCGTGGTGTTCAAGCTGCCGCGCGCTCTGGATGGCCGGGTCGACTACATCAAGCGTCTGGTTGGCCTGCCAGGCGACCGCATCCAGGTGAAGGGCGGCGTGATCGTCATCAACGGCGCGCCGATCCGGCGGGTCCAGCTCGGCCCCGGCATGGGCGACCTGCCGGGCGGCTACGGGCCGGCGCAGCGCTATATGGAGACGGCCTCGAACGGGCGCCAATACATCGTCCAGCAAGATCCAGGGGGTAGCGACGCGGACCAGACCGGCATCTATGTCGTGCCGCCGCACTGCTATTTCATGATGGGCGACAACCGCGACAACTCGCTGGACAGCCGCTTCGACCCGGGCATGCCGGTCGATGCGAAGGGCGCGGCGACCTGCGGCTGGAACGCCAAGCTCGATGCCTATCTGCCGCCCGAATACGGGGTCGGTTTCGTGCCGGAAGAAGATCTCGTCGGCAAGGCGGTGCTGGTCCTGTTCTCGTGGAGCCCCAAGGGCGATACCTATGGCCGCGGCGGCCCAGTGCTCGGCTTGCGCGCCGATCGCTTTGCGCGCCCCATCTCATGATCGCGCCGGCGATGCGACCCGCCTTGCCTGCGCCCTATCCAGCGTCTAGCTAGGCGCTCCACGCCGCACCCGGCCCCGCCTAAGAGATCCGCACGATCCCATGAGCACAGACGCCAAGCGCGCGCCGGCCGCCAAGAGCGGGGCCGTTCACGAAACGGTCGAGATCGTGAAGACCATCGTCTATGCGCTGCTCATCGCGCTGGTGCTGAGGGTGGTGTTCTTCCAGCCCTACACCATCCCGTCGGCCTCGGAGGAGCCCAACCTCTACGAGGGCGACTACATCATCGTTTCCAAGTGGAGCTACGGCTGGAGCAAGCATTCGATCCCGTTCAGCCCGCCGCTGTTCTCGGGCCGCCTGTTCTTTCATGCGCCCGACCGCGGCGACATCGTCGTGTTCAAGCTGCCTCACGACGCGGAATCCAAGGGCACCGACTATATCAAGCGCCTCGTCGGCCTGCCCGGCGACCGCATCCAGGTCAAGGCCGGCCGGCTCTACATCAACGACATGGCGCTGCCGCTCAAGCCGCTGCCGGCCGGCATGGGCGACGTCGACGAGGAAGGCCCGCAACCGGTCGACATGTTCCTCGAGACCAATCCGAGCGGTCGCTCGTACGTCATCCAGCGGGCGTCGGACGATGCGGCGCGCAACGCCAACAACACCGGCGTCTATGTCGTGCCGCCGCACTGCTATTTCATGATGGGCGACAACCGCGACAATTCGCTGGACAGCCGCTTCGACCCGTTCATGCCGCTGACCTCGACCGGCTCGGCGACCTGCAGCTGGGACGGCTCGCTTGACCAGTATGCGCAGACCGACACCGACCATCCGGGCGTCGGCTTCGTGCCGGAAGAGGACCTGGTCGGCAAGGCGCAGTTCGTCCTGGCCTCCTGGAAACCCGGGGCGTCGCTGCTCAAGCCCTGGACCTGGATCGCCATCCGCCCCGGCCGGTTCTTTCACGTGCTGAAGTGAACGCACGCGCCGAAGCGGTCGAGCGACTGGAGCGCCGCCTTGGCTACGCGTTCAAAGATCCCGCGCTGCTTGAGCGGGCGCTGACCCATCCGAGCGTCGTGCAAGGCGGCAAGGCGCCGGACAACCAGGTGCTCGAATTTCTCGGCGATCGCGTGCTCGGCCTGTTCGCCGCCGAGTGTTTGGCGACCGTGAACCCGGACGCGCGCGAAGGCGAGCTGACCCGCCGACTGCACGCGCTGGTCAACGGCAAGGCCTGCGCCGCCATCGGCCGCGATATCGACCTCGGCGCGGCCTTGCGGCTGGCGGGCTCGGAGACCCGGGCGGGCGGTCGCGACAAGCCGTCCATCCTCGGCGACGCCGTCGAGGCGCTGATGGCCGCCATCTATCTGGACGGCGGCCTTGAGGCCGCGCGCGCCGTGTTCCTCGACCTGTGGGCCGAAAGCTTCGGCAATCTCGGCGATGCGGTGGCGCGCGACGCCAAGACGGCGCTGCAGGAATGGGCGCAAAGCCTTGGCCGGCCGTTGCCGGCCTATGCGGTGATCGCGCGCGCCGGCCCGGACCATCGCCCGGTTTTCACGGTCTGCGTCTGCGTCGAGGGTTTCGATCCTGTGACCGGCGAAGGATCATCGAGGCAAGAGGCGGAAAAGGCGGCGGCCGCAACGATGCTCGCCCGCGAAGGACAGACATGACGGACGCTCCCACCCGCGCCGGCTTCGCCGCCATTCTCGGCGCGCCCAACGCCGGCAAATCGACCCTGGTCAACCGGCTGGTGGGCTCGAAGGTCTCGATCGTGACTCAGAAGGTGCAGACCACGCGCTTTCCGGTGAAGGGCGTGGCCATGGTGGACGAGGCCCAGATCGTCCTGGTCGACACGCCCGGCGTGTTCAAGCCGCGCCGCCGGCTCGACCGCGCCATGGTCCGCGCCGCCTGGGCCGGGGCGGAGGACGCCGACATCGTCGTGCACCTGGTCGACGCCAAGGCCGAGCTGGCCGCCGCCGACGGAACCGCCAAGGGCGCCGACCGGCTGGCGGCAGAAGACACGGCCTCCATCGTCGATGGACTGAAGGGCGCCGGCCGCAAGGCGATCCTGGCCTTGAACAAGATCGACCTGATCCGGCGCGACAGCCTGCTCGGCCTGTCCCAGCGTCTGTTCGAGACCGAGGTCTACGCCGAGGCCTTCATGATCTCGGCCAAGGATGGTTCGGGCGTCGACGACCTGAAAACCCGGCTGGCGGCGGCCATGCCGGAAAGTCCCTGGCTCTATCCGCCCGATCAGGCCGGCGATCTGCCGGCCCGGCTGCTGGCCGCCGAGATCACCCGCGAAAAGGTCTATCTGCGCCTGCACGAAGAGCTGCCCTATGCCGCCGCCGTCGAGACCACCGCCTTCGTCGACGCCAAGAAGGGCGCGGTCCGGATCGAACAGACCATCTATATCGAGCGCGACAGCCAGCGGCCGATCGTACTCGGCAAGGGCGGCCAGACGCTGAAGTGGATCGGCGAGGCCTCGCGCAAGGAGATCGGCGAAATCCTGGGTCGCCCGGCCCACCTCTTCCTGACCGTCAAGGTCAGGGAAAACTGGGCCGATGAGCGCGAATTCTATTCCGGCACGGGCCTGGATTTCGATGTCTAGCCGCCGGGCCGAGGCCAAATCCCAGGCCAAGGCCGTAGTGCGCTTCCCCTCCCCCTTGCGGGGAGGGGTCAGGGGCGGGGGTGCGCCGCCGGAGGCGGCGACGGGCTTTTGGGATCGGCTACAAGACCACAGCCGCGGCGCCGACACCCCCATCCCCAACCCCTTCCCCGCAAGGGGGAAGGGGCTTTTCAGCCTCGCCCGTCGAACTTTGCGTCCGGCGTCTCGCGGGAAGAATCAGCTGCAATCGAGCGCCTGATGGAGTTCGAGGATGAGGCCTTTGTGCTTGCCGCGCGCGCACACGGAGAGAGCGGCGCGATCGTCGAGCTGCTCACCGAGAGCCGCGGCCGGTTCGTCGCCCATGTCGCCGGCGGCGCCTCGCGGCGGATGAAGCCGGTGCTGCAGCCGGGCGCGCGGGTGATCGCCCGCTACCGCTCGCGCGTCGACGATCAGCTCGGCTCGGCGCAGCTGGAGGCGATGGGGGAGGGGCCATCGGCCTTTTTCGACCAGCCCCTGGCCCTTGCCGCCCTTGCGTCCGCCGCTTCGGTGGCCGCCGGCGCCCTGCCCGAGCGCGAGGCGCATGCGGGCGCCTTCCACGCCTTCGCAGCCTTCGCCGCCATGCTGCCGGAGCCGGACATCTGGCCGGCGGTCTATGTGCGCTTCGAGGCCGGTCTCCTGCAGGAACTGGGCTTCGCGCTCGACCTGTCGCGCTGCGCCGCGACCGGAACGACAGACGACCTGATCTATGTCAGCCCGAAGTCCGGCCGCGCCGTCAGCCGCGCGGCGGGGCAACCCTATGCCGAGCGTCTGCTGCGCCTGCCGCCCTTCCTGCTCTCGGCCCAAGGCGGCCTCAGGCCCGGCGATATCGCCGACGGCATGGCGCTGACCGGCCATTTCCTGGAAGCCTTCGTCTTCGCCGCCATGAACCGGCCGCTGCCGCCGGCCAGGGTCTGGCTCATCGACCGCCTGGGCGAGGCGGAGCGGCTTTAGAAGCAAACCTCCAAAGCCCTAGTGAATTTCTATGGATTAGGGCCCTGGCGCACATCGCGGCGCGGTGGGATGAAGGCGCGGTCGGTTTCAACAGAGGAGGCCAGAATGTTCTTTCGCGCGCCCGAGGCCCATTCCCGCTCGCTGATCAAGGCGGTGAGCTGGCGTATCCTGGGCAGCATAGACACCTTCATCATCAGCTTCTTCGTCACCGGCAAGCTGACCTTCGCCCTCTCCATCGCCTCGGTCGAAACCTTCACCAAGATCGCGCTCTACTATGTCCACGAGCGACTCTGGGCCGGGGTTCCGTGGGGTCGGCCGGCCGCGAAAGCGGGCGAGGCCGCGCCCGTCGTGGCCGGTTCCTAGGCTCCACGTCCGTCAGATGGCGACAGGGGCGTCGACCTCGCTGGCCGGGCGCATTTCGCCGATCTCTTTTTCGGTGCGGCGTTCAAGGCCGATGAAGCGGTCCTCAGCCGTCTCAAGCGCCCGAATGAGTTCGTCCAGCTTGGCATGAAGCGCCTCGCCCTCGCGGTTCTGGCTATTCTGGATAAGGAAGACCATCAGGAAGGTGACGATGGTGGTGCCGGTGTTGATCACCAGCTGCCAAGTGTCGGAGAAATGAAAGACCGGACCGCTGGCCGCCCAGATAAGCACCAGCAAGCAGCAGCCCAGGAACGTCAGCGGCCGCCCCATCGCCCGGGAAATCTGGTTGGCGACCTTCTCGAAAAGCTCTTCCACGATCTTCTCCAGCGTTCGCTGGGCCCAAGCTAGGCCGTAGAATCAACGGCCCGTCCACGAATTTCGTCCTTGACGGCGGGTAACGGCATCCCAGGTTGGTCGTCCCGATCGAAGGAACTGGATTCCGCGCCATGACCAACGACATGACCGTTCCCGCCGCCGTCGAATTCGCGCCCGGGCTGAAAACAGCGTTGAAAGCCTGAGCTAAAGACGGGCCAACCAGCGCGCCAGTTGCCGGGGCGAAGTGATCCTCACGACCCGAAGTTGAGGAAACTCAGCGAACGCCAACGGATAGACGTGCCGCTTCAGCCCATGTGATCGCGCGGCGTGGCCGATGCCGCTCAACGCCTTGGACAAGGTCATCGGGTTGCCGCCCCAGACCTTTTCGCGGCGAATCCACCAGCTCAGGTTTCGACGCGAAGCCCGCCAAAGCGTCGTCGTAAACGGCAGGTCAAGCCAGATGGCGAGTTCCGCGCGGCGCCAGACCAGGTCGCGCTCGGCGTCGAAATTGCCGTCGAGCACCCAGGCGTCCGCCAAGGTCGCCGCATCCGCCCAGGCGCGCACCTCGGCGGCCGGGGTTGGACGCCAGTCCGTCCAATAGATCGGGTCCGTCGGCCGGTAGGGCAGGGCAAGCCGCTCCGCCAGCGCCGCGGCCAGGGTGGACTTGCCGGAGCCCGAGCCGCCGATGACGATGATCCGCCGGACTGGCATTGACCCGCCGAAACCTCGCGCAACAACCTGAGCCTATCCGATTCTGACCGCTCTAACAGCTTGCGGGGCGAAGAACGGCCACCGGCCGGAGACCGCTCCGTCGTCGTCGGAGCCTTAAGCCGCAACGGGCGGCCTTGGCCGCCGCCCGCGCCAGCGATTGGAACGCTACTGTGGCGCCATCGGGGTGGTGTTGCTCGGGGTCGAGGTCGATGAATTCGGCGACATGCTCTGGCCGCCCGACATCGATCCGTCCTTGGACATCGATCCGTGCTTGGACTTTTTCGAGGTCGATCCCATGCCCGAGGCGTTGTCGTTGGTCGTCGCTCCGCCCACGGTGGCGTTGGCGTCGGCGCCGGCCCCGACATTGGCCGAGGGGTTGGAGCCCGAGCCTTGAGCACCCGCGCCCGGCGCCCCGGTTCCCATAGACCCTGAGCCCATCGACCCGGAGCCTGCGGCGCCCGAGCCCATCGCCCCACCCGTCTGGGCGAAGGCGGCAGGCGCCATCATGAGGGCGCACGCCGCGGCGCCGAGGCATAAGTGTTTGAAAGTCATTTCGATATGTCTCCCTGATTATTTTTTTCGCGAGCGTGGCCCGCGGACCTTCCAGTCGGGCTAAACATCTCAGAGGCGGGCATGGTTGCCTCGGCGAGGCGGAAGACATCCAGGAGGCGATCGGCTTGCCTGCCGTTTTCCCGGATTTCAGGCGGCGTGAGCCTAATCCTCCGGCCCGTAAGCCTGCCGACGAAATTCGGGGTCAAGGCACCAGTCGCGGAAGGCGGTCATGGCGGGCGAGGGCGGTTTCGACTTCAGCGCGGTCAGCCAGTAGCTGCCGGCCTCGGCCAGCACCGGGAAGGGCTGAACCAGCTGGCGCGCGTGCAGTTCGCGGCCGAACATCGACGGCGGCGCCAGCGCAACGCCCGCGCCCTGCAGCGCCGCCTGGACCATGAGGCTGAGAGAATCGAAGACCGGGCCGGTGAGGCGCGGCGCCTCCACGCCGGCGGCGGCGAACCATTGCGGCCACTCCTCGCGCCGATAGGACCTGAGCAGCGGCAGGCTGGCCAGGTCCTGGGCGCAGTCCAGCCGGGCGGCGAGCGGCGGCGTGCAGAGCGGGCTCAAGGGCGCGCGCAGCACCTCATTGGCCTGGACGCCGTGCCAGGCGCCGTCGCCGAAGCGGATGGCCATGTCCAGTCCTTCAGCGGCCAGATCGACCTTGTTGTTGTGGGTCGAGACCCGCACCTCGATCAGCGGATGGGCCTCGCGGAACCGCGGCAGGCGCGGCAGAAGCCAGCGGACCGCGAAGGTGCCGACGACGCCGACGCTCAGGACCTCGCGCACCGCCCCGTCGCGGAACCGCTGCATGGCCCGGCCGATGCGGTCGAAGCTGTCGCTCAGCACCGGCAGCAGGGCCTGACCCTCGTCGGTCAGCACCAGCCCGCGCGCCAGGCGGCGGAACAGGACCGCATCCAGCCGCGCTTCCAGGCCCTTCACCTGATGGCTGACCGCGGCCTGGGTGACGCACAGCTCCTCCGCTGCGCGGGTGAAGCTCAAATGCCGCGCCGAAGCCTCGAAGGCCCTGAGCGCATTCAACGGCAACTGCGGTCGATCCATGGTCGAGCCCAAATATTTCTAGGGGTCTGGCTCAGCTTACATCGTTTGCCAGGCGTGGCGATGCGCGCGATCCAGCATCTAGCGGACGCAAAGGGGGCATCTTCATGGCAAGGCTTGTTGTCAACGGCGGCAAGCCTCTGAACGGCGCGATCAGCCCGTCGGCAAACAAGAACGCCGTGCTGCCCGTGCTGTGCGCGACCCTGCTCACCCGCGAGCCGGTGACCTTGCGAAACGTGCCGGACATCACCGACGCGCGCAAGATCCTGGCCTTCTTCACCGCTCTGGGTAGCACGGTCGAGGCCGACTTCAGCTCGGGTATCGTCCGCGTGCACCACGGCCGTGACCTGACCCCGAACGGTGCGCGCCTGCCGGTCGGCATGCGCTCGTCGATCATGCTGATCCCGGCGCTGCTGCAGCGCTTCGGGCGGGCGGTGATCGAAGACGATCCCAAGGGCTGCACGCTGGGCGTCCGCGAGATCGACCCGCATATCGAGGTTTTCCGCGCCTTCGGCGCCGTCGTCTCCAACGAGGCCCGCGGCATCGCCATCACAGCGCCGCGCGTCTTCCGCCCGGCGCGGCACTGGCTCGACTACGCCTCGGTGACCACCACCGAGAACTTCCTCATGTGCGCGGTGGCGGCCGGCGGCGAGTCGCGGCTGGTGAACGCGGCGTGCGAGCCGCATGTGCAGGAGTTCTGCCGCTTCCTTACCCTGATGGGCGCCCGGATCGCCGGGACGGGCGCCTCGACCCTGGTCGTCGACGGCCGCGCAGAGCTCGGCGGCGGCGACTATACCTTCGCCGAGGACTTCCACGAGGTCGCCACCTTCCTGGCCCTGGGCGCCATCACCGGCGGGCGGGTGCAGGTGAAGAACGGCGCGCCGGCCCAGTTCCAGCTTCTCGACCGCACCTTCGCCAAGTTCGGCGTCGAGGTCGGCCATCTCGGCGGCTGGTCGCGCGTCGGCGGCGGCGCGCCGCTGCGGGTCCAGCCGGCCTTCACCCCGCACCTGCCGCAAAAGGTCGAGGCCGCGCCCTGGCCCTATGTGCCGGCCGACCTCCTGCCGATCTTCATCGCGCTCGGCGTCCGCGCCGAAGGCTCGGTGCTGTTTTGGAACAAGGTTTACGAGGGGGCCCTGGGGTGGACCTCGGAACTGGCCAAGTTCGGCGCGCAAGCCGTGACCTGCGATCCGCACCGAATGATGACCTTCGGCGGCCGGCCGCTCGTCCCCGCAACGGTCGAAAGCCCCTACATCATCCGGGTCGCCATCGCGCTTTTGATGATCGCCGCCTCGACCCCGGGCCGCTCGGTGATCGTCAACGCCGAGCCGATCGCCAGGGCCCACCCGCGATTCGTCGAAAACCTTTGCGCCCTGGGCGCCGACGTGGCCTGGGAAGAGGCGACATGAGCCATCAACCCGCTGGACGGGCGGCCAGAGTCACAGTCTAACCGGGCGCGATGAACAAGCCCGTCACGACCGCTGGCGGCCCCGGCGACGGCGGCCGCGTTCTCGACGAGCCGCTGAGCGAGGCGCTGTCGCGGCGCTATCTCGCCTATGCCCTCTCCACCATCACCGGCCGCGCCCTGCCGGACGCGCGCGACGGGCTGAAACCGGTGCAGCGGCGGCTGCTCTACGCCATGCACCGCATGCGGCTTAGCCCGGAGGGCGGCACCAAGAAGTGCGCCAAGGTGGTGGGCGACGTGATGGGCCAGTTCCACCCGCACGGCGACCAGTCGATCTACGACGCCCTGGTGCGCCTGGCCCAGGACTTCGCCCAGCGCTACCAGCTGGTCGACGGCCAGGGCAATTTCGGCAATATCGACGGCGATAACGCCGCGGCCATGCGCTACACCGAGTGCCGGCTGACCCAGGCCGCCGCGCTTTTGCTCGACGGGCTGGACGAGGACGCGGTCGATTTCCGCTCGACCTATGACGAGGAAGACGAAGAGCCCGTCGTCCTGCCGGCCGGCTTCCCCAACCTGCTCGCCAACGGCTCGTCCGGCATCGCCGTCGGCATGGCGACCTCGATCCCGCCGCACAACGCCGCGGAATTGATCGACGCCTGCCTGATCCTACTCGACAAGCCCTCGGCGACCACGGCCGATCTGATGACCGCGGTGCGCGGGCCGGACTTCCCCACCGGCGGGGTGATCGTCGAGCCGGCGGCCTCGCTGCACGAAACCTACGAGACCGGCCGCGGCGGCGTGCGCCTGCGCGCCGCCTGGAGCGAGGACGCGCAAGGCCGCGGCGTCTATCGGATCATCGTCACCGAGATCCCCTACCAGGTGAAGAAGGCCGAGCTGATCGAACAGTTGGCCGGGCTGATCGAGACCAAGAAGGCGCCGCTGCTGGGCGACGTGCGCGACGAGTCCGCTGAGGACGTTCGCATCGTCATCGAGCCTAAGTCGCGCAACATCCCGCCCGAAGCGTTGATGGACAGCCTCTTTCGCCTCTCCGACCTAGAGGTGCGCTTTCCGGTCAATATGAACGTGCTGGATGCCTCGGGCGCGCCCGGCGTCATGGGCTTGCGAGCCCTGCTGCAGGCCTTCCTCGATCACCGACGCCAGGTGGTGATCCGCCGCGCCCGCTTTCGCCTCGGCAAGATCGAGGCGCGGCTGCACATCCTCGACGGCCTGCTCATCGCCTACCTCAACCTGGATGAGGTGATCCGCATCGTCCGCTATGAGGAGGACCCCAAGGCGCGGCTGATCGAGGCCTTCGACCTTAGCGAAATCCAGGCCGACGCCATCCTCAATACCCGCCTGCGCCAGCTGGCCCGGCTGGAGGAGATGGAGATCCGCCGCGAGCACGCCGACCTCGCCGAGGAGCGCGACGGCCTGACCAAGCTCTTGGAGTCCGAACGCCAGCAATGGCGGCTGGTCGGCGTCGGCCTGCGCGACGTGCGCAAGATCCTCGGGCCCGATACGGTGATCGGCAAGCGGCGCAGCCAGTTCGCCGACGCCCCTGCGGTCGACGCTTCGGTGGCCATCGAAGCCCTGGTGGCGCGCGAGCCGATCACGGTGATCCTCTCCGAACGCGGCTGGATCCGCGCCGCCAAGGGCCGCATCGAAGATCCGTCCGAGCTCAAGTTCAAGGAGGGCGACAAGCTCGGCTTCCTGGTTCCGGCCGAGACCACCGACAAGCTGCTCATCTTCGCCTCCGACGGCCGCTTCTTCACTCTTCCTTGCGACAAGCTGCCCTCGGCGCGCGGGGCTGGCGAGCCGTTGCGGCTGATGCTGGACCTGGACGACCGGGTCGACATCATCGACGTCTTCCCGCACAAGCCCGGCCGCAAACGCGTCCTGGCTTCCAAGGCCGGCTATGGCTTTGTCCTGCCGGAGGAGGAGGCCATCTCCTTCCGCCGCGCCGGCAAGCAGGTGCTGAACGGCGAGGCGGTGGTCTCGCTGGAGGCGGCGGGCGATCACCTCGCCGTGATCGGCGACAACGGCAAGGCGCTGATCTTCCCGCTCGCCGAACTGCCGGAAATGCCGCGCGGCAAGGGCGTCAAGCTGCAGAGCTACCGCGAGGGCGCCTTGCGCGACGCCGCCGTGTTCAATGCGCAGGAGGGCGCCTCCTGGACAGACTCGGGCGGCCGCACCCGCGCCTGGACCGACTGGCGCGACTGGCTGGGCCGCCGCTCCAGCGCCGGCCGCCTGGCCCCAAAGGGCTTCCCGGCCAGCAAGCGGTTCCGGCCGCGCTAGACTTTTTTTGATCCCCATTCCCGCGAAAGCGGGAACCCAGGCTTTTTTGAACCGCCAAGTACACAAAAGTCACCAAGGGTCAGAGCTCACCTTTTCTTTCGCGGGCTGAGCGGGGTTGAGCGCGGTCCGCGGACTATGCTCTAGACCGGGCCGGATAAGGGTTACATTAGCTTCACTGGCGCCTCGGGCCTCGCTAGCCTATCTCTTGGCCGGGACGTCCCTCAAAGGAAAGCCATGCTCCCCCTGATCGTCATCCTCGTCATCCTGGTCGTGCTCGGCTTCATGCTGGTCGGGACCTATAACCGGCTGGTGGGCTTGCGGCAGAACGCCAACCAGGCCTTCGCCGACATCGATGTGCAGCTCAAGCAGCGCCAGGATCTGGTGCCGAACCTGGTCGAGACGGTAAAGGGCTACGCCGCCCACGAAAGCGGCACGCTGGAGGCGGTGACCGCCGCGCGCGCCGCCGCCGCCGGGGCCTCGAGCGTGCAGGATCGGGTGCAGGCGGAAAACGCCCTGACCGGCGCGCTTCGCCAGCTGTTCGCGGTGTCCGAGGCCTATCCCGACCTGAAGGCCAACGCCAACTTCATCCGTCTGCAGGACGAGCTGACCGACATCGAGAACAAGCTCGCCGCCGCCCGCCGCTTCTTCAACAACACCGTCTCCGAGTTCAACGCCGCCATCCAGCAGTTCCCCGCCGTGCTGCTCGCTGGCGCCATGGGATTTACGCCGCGCACCTTTTTCGACCTCGGCGAAAACCGCGCCGCCGCCGAGACGGCGCCGCAGGTCAAGTTCACGTAAAGGCCGAAAACCGTGCAGGCCGTCGGCCTTCAGACCTATATCTGGAACAACAACGCCCGCTCGATCTTCCTGCTGGCGGCGTTCCCGTTCCTGCTGTTCCTGTTGCTCTACGCCGTCGAGCTGGTACTGCTGGGCGGCGGGTTCGTGCGTGAACCCTACGCCTACGCCATGGGCGGCGGCGATCCGTTCAGCTACGTCCTTGGCCTGACCATCCAGAGCCTGCCATTGGCCATCGCGGTCGCCGTGGGCTGGTTCGTCATCGCCTATTTCGCCAACCAGAAGATCATCGACCTGGCCACCGGCGCGCGGCCGATCGAGCGGTCGGACAATCCGGCGCTCTACAACATCCTGGAAAACCTCTGTATTTCGCGCGGGATAAAGACGCCGACCCTGCGCCTGATCGACAACGAGGACCTGAACGCCTTCGCCAGCGGCCTGCATGAGGGCCAGTTCTCCATCACCGTCACCCAGGGCCTGCTCGACCATCTGAACCCTGACGAACTGGAAGCGGTGCTGGGCCACGAGCTGACCCACATCATCAACCGCGACGTCCGCACCATGATCATCGCGGCGGTCTTCGCCGGCATCATCAGCCTGGTCGCCCAGGTGCTGGCGCGGGCGCTGTGGTTCCGCGGCGGTGGCGGCGGGCGGCGCGGCGGCGGCATGCTGGTGATCGTCGGCATCGCCGCCGCGGCGATCGCGGCCCTCTTGGCGGTGGTGATCCGCCTGGCCATATCGCGCCGGCGCGAATACATCGCCGACGCCGGCTCGGTGGAGCTGACCAAGAGCCCGGACGCCATGATCTCGGCCCTGCAGAAGGTCGCCGGTCACGCTCATCTGGACGCGCCGGAAGAGGTGAGGGGGCTTTTCCTGGAAAACCGCGAGGAGGGCCTATTCGGCCTCTTCTCCACCCACCCGCCGATCGAAAAACGCATCGCCGCCCTGGTGCAATACGCCGGCGGCCGGGTCAGCGCGCCGTCCGTTCAAGCCTATCCGTCGTCATCGGCCGCCACGGCGCCGACGCCGACCACCGCGGGGCCGTGGGGTGATGAGCCGGCGGCCGATGCGCCGCCCAAGGGCCCGTGGGGCTAGAATTATCCGCTCATTCCCGCGAAAGCGGAACCCAGGTTTTTTTACCACGAAAAACACGAACACACACGAACCGAGCCAACCCGCTCCGCCCGTCTGAATTTGAACGTTCGTGTTCGTTCGTGTTTTTCGGGGTTCAATATCTTTACGGTCGAGCGAGAACCCTCACCTTCCAACAAAAACACCTGAGTTCCCGCTTTCGCGGGAATGAGCGGTGGTTGGTCTGCAAGGGCGGGTTTAGCCCCGATCGCGCGCGGCCATCAGGGTCCAGCCGGTGGGGCGCAGGACCTCGACGGGGTTGAAGCGGGCCTTGTAGGCCATCTTGGCGCTGCCCGAGACCCAATAGCCCAGATAGACGTAGGGCAGATCGGCCTGCACCGCCTGGGTCACATGATCGAGGATGATGAACGAGCCCAGGCTGCGCTTGGCCATTTCCGGGGCATAGAAGCTGTAAACCAAGGACAGGCCGTCGGCGAGCACGTCGACCAGCACGCAGGCGATGAGGTCGCCGGGGCCCCGATCCTTCGAGGCGGCGCGGTATTCGATCAGGTGGGTGCGGGCGGAGGTGTCCTCGACCATGGCGACGAAGTCGGCCCAGGTCATGTCGGCCATGCCGCCCTCGGCGTGGCGGGCCAAAAGGTAACGGCGCAAAAGCTCGAATTGTTCGATCGTCGCCTCGGCCTCGACCAGATGGCGGGTCAGGTCGCCGTTGCGGTCGAGCACGCGCCGCTCGGAGCGCGAAAACGGATAGTCGGCGGCGGGTATGCGCGCCGAGACGCAGGACTCGCAGCCGTCGCAGGCCGGGCGATAGGCGATGTTCTGCGAGCGGCGAAAGCCGACCTGGGTCAGGGCGTCGTTGATCGCCGCGCCGTCGGAAAGCGGCAGATGCGCGAACACCTTCCGCTCGTGCCGGCCCGGCAAATAGGGGCAGGGCGACGGCGCGGTGAGGAAAAACCGAAGCTGACGCGTGGTGAAGTGGTGGGTCACCGATGCCTTAGGTTCCAAAAACCTGAGTCTTGCGGAATCGATTAGGACAAATGCCGAGCCTGCCCGCAAGGGCGTCGTCGCCGCACCGGGCCTTAAGTCACGGATTTGGCGGCAGCACGGGCGATTCCCGCAGGAGCACGATGGCGATGCGGCGATTGCCGGGCAGGGTGGGATCGTCCGGGAACAGCGGATCGGACGCCGCCTTGCCGGCGACCTGGTAGATCCGGTCCGGGTCGATGCCGCCGTCCTGCATGATCTGGCGCGAGGCGTCGGCGCGTTCGGCCGACAGCGTCCAATCCCCCGCCGACTTCGAGCCGTCGGCATTGGCGCTGGTGTGGCCGGAGACGGTGATCCGGTTGGGCAGGCGTTGGGCGATCTTGGCCACGGCGCGCAGCAGGATCTTGGCGCGGTCGTTGGGCTTGGCCGAGCCCGGATCGAACATCGGTCGGCCCTCCTGGTCGACCAGTTGGATGCGCAGGCCCTCGGGCGTCTGGTCGATCAGCACCTGTTTGGACAGCTCGGCCAGCTCCGGCATGTCCTGCATGGCCTGCTTCAGCGATTCCGCGGCGCTTTGCAGCGCAGCCTGCTCGCGTGACTGCAGCTCGGCCTTCAGCGCCTGCTCGCTGGCGGTGTCGAGGTTGGCGGCGCCGACCTTGTTGCTGTTCTGGCCGGAATTGTCGGCATTGGGCGGCGCTTCCGGCGCCAGGTTCTCGATCACCGAGGCCGAGCCGTTGGATTTCACCCCCGCATCGCCCAGCGCCGTGCCGGCCAGGATGCCGCCCGAGCCCGAGGTGGACTGGGAGACGCT
Source organism: Caulobacteraceae bacterium (assembly GCA_965277425.1). Taxonomy (GTDB): domain Bacteria; phylum Pseudomonadota; class Alphaproteobacteria; order Caulobacterales; family Caulobacteraceae; genus Poindextera. The sequence goes on along the minus strand of CBDICR010000007.1, from coordinate 949,756 downwards.
GGCGGGGGCGAAATAGTCGGCGATGCCGCGCTTCTGCTGCGGGCTGGTGGTGTTGATCAGCCACATGAGCAGGAAGAAGGCCATCATCGCGGTGACGAAGTCGGCATAGGCCACCTTCCAGGCGCCGCCGTGGTGGCCGCCCTCGCTGGTCTTCTTGATCCTCTTGATGATGATGGGCCGGTCGCTGACCGACATGCTTTACCCCGCCACTGATTCCAGGCCGCAGCGTGGCGGGACAGCGTTAAGATGCGGTTGCCGGAACGGCTTCCGGTCAAGGGAGACTTAAGCATGCGGACCGCCTTCATCGGCCTTGGCGTCATGGGCTATCCGATGGCCGGCCACCTGGCGGCCGCCGGCCGCGAGATGCGGGTGTTCAACCGCAGCCCCCAAAAGGCCAAGGCCTGGGTCGCCGAGCACGGCGGCGAAGCGGCTGAGTCGCTGGCCGCCCTGGTCCAGGACCGGCAGGCCGTGGCGCTGTGCGTCGGCAATGACGACGACGTGCGCCAATGCCTGGCCGAGATCCTGCCCAACATGCCGGAAGGCGGGGTGATCATCGACCACACCACCACCTCGGCCCGGCTGGCGCGCGAGGCGGCTGTCGAGGCGCGCGAGCACGGTCTCTGGTTCGTCGATGCGCCCGTCTCCGGCGGCCAGGCGGGCGCCCAGGCCGGCGCGCTCAGCATCATGGCCGGCGGCGACGAGGCGGCCTTCGCCCTGGCCGAGCCGGTGATGGCCGCCTACGCCAAGGCGATCCGCCGCATAGGCGGGCCGGGCGATGGCCAGCTCTGCAAGATGGTCAACCAGATCGCCATCGCCGGCGTCGTGCAGGGTCTGGCCGAGGCGGTCCATTTCGCCGCGCGCTCGGGCCTCGACGCCGAGGCCGTCTATGAGGCCATCTCCAAGGGCGCGGCGCAGTCCTGGCAGATGGACAATCGCCTCAAGACGATGGTCGACGGCAAGTTCGACTTCGGCTTCGCGGTGGACTGGATGCGCAAGGACCTGGGCCTGGTCCTCGACGAAGCCCGCGCCAACGGCGCGCGGCTCGAGGTCACCGCCCTGGTCGATCAGTTCTATGCCGAGCTGCAGGCCATGGGCGGCCGGCGCTGGGACACCTCCAGCCTGGCGGCGCGGCTGGAGCGACCGAAATGAAGCGCGCGCCATGTACCTGACCGCCATCGAGCGGAAGGCCGAGGTCAGTCTCGACGAATTTCCCTGGACGCTGCCGACCTTCCGCTGGCTGGAGCGGCTGGAGTTCAACAGCCCGGTCACCTTCCTGGTCGGCGAAAACGGCTCGGGCAAGTCGACCCTGCTCGAGGGCCTGGCCGCCGGCATGCAGGCCGCCGCCGCCGGGCGCGCCGAGATCGACACGGACGACAGCCTTGTCACCGCCCGCAGGTTTGCCGGCGCCTACCGGTTCTCGCGCCGCCGGCATGCGGCCCGGCGCCTCTTCATTCGCGCCGAGGACCTGTTCGGCTTCGTGCATCGGGTGAGCCAATCGATGCGGGAGCTGGCGGACCTGGAAAAGCATTTCGACGAGACGGTGAAGGACGACTATGGCCGCAAGCTCGCTACCGGCGCGATGGCCGGGCAGCGGCGGGCCCTGGAAGGCGCCTACGGCGCCGACCCCGACGCCCGATCGCACGGCGAGACCTTTCTCAACCTGCTCGAAAAGCGGCTGGTCCCGGACGGCCTCTACTTCCTCGACGAACCCGAGGCGCCGCTGTCGCCGCTGCGCATCCTCAGCCTGATCTCGCTTTTGAAGAGTCTGGTCGAGGATGGCGGCCAACTGATCATCGCCACCCACTCGCCGATCCTGATGGCCTTCCCAGGCGCCGAGATCCTGCTGTTCGAGGGCGAGTCCATCACGCCAACCGCCTATCAGGATCTCGACCATGTCCGTCTGACCAAGGCCTTCCTGAACTATCCGGAGAGCTTCCTGCGGCGGCTTTGACGGCGCTCAGGCTATCAATGTCGTGATCTTTGCGAGCACATCTTCAATGACCCCCGCTGGCGCGGTCTCTATAAACCGGCCGTTCCTTGCAGCAAGATCCAGCGTCCAGAGTTGATTACACAGCACCACGCCGTGGATCTGGCTGGTGTGGGGTGCGAGGTCGACGGCGAAGCCCCGATGCCGCGCAAAAGTCCCGCCGGTCGTAATCGTCGCTACGAGGGGTGCGGTTATGGCGTTGAAGGCTGCCGGTGTGACCACAAACACTGGCCAGTGACCGCGTTGGTCGCGCTCGCGTGTTGGATCGAGATCGACGAAGTAGATATCGCCGCGCTCGATCAAATCACTTCCGACCCTTGAGGCTTATCATTCAACCACGCTTCATCGTCGAGCGAGAGCGGCGCATCCTTATCGCATTCCGCCAGCAGCGCTTCGAGGGTGTAGCGCGGGCGGTCGTCACCGGCTGGCTCGGCGATAAGCTTGCCCTCGGACACGGAAACGCCGATCCGCGCACCTTCGGCGAGACCGTGTGTGCGTGCGAACGTTCTCGGTATGGTCAGGGTGAGCGAACCACCCGCGCGCCTTAAAGTCACGAATTCCACAAGGGGCTCCTGTGCTACAAATGTAGCACGCCGGGGCGCCGGTGCCAGTGTCGATAGTGGTTTTTACCCCAGCAACGCCGCCACCCGCGGCGCGAAATAGGTGATCACGCCGGCGCAACCGGCGCGCTTGAAGGCGCCGAGGCTTTCCAGGATGGCGCGCTCTTCCTCGATCCAGCCGTTCTGGGCGGCGGCCATCAGCATGGCGTATTCGCCGGAGACCTGGAAGGCGAAGGTCGGCATGGAAAAAGCATCGACCACGCGGCGGACGATGTCGAGATAGGGCAGGCCGGGCTTGACCATGACCATGTCGGCGCCCTCGGCGATGTCGAGGGCGACCTCGCGCAGCGCCTCGTCGGTATTGGCCGGGTCCATCTGGTAGGTCTTCTTGTCGGGCGGGTTGGCCGTCGGGCCCGACCCCAGCTTTCCCGAGCCGATCGCCTCGCGATAGGGGCCGTAGAAGGCCGAGGCGTATTTGGCGGCGTAGGCCATGATCATCACGTCCTCGCATCCCGCCGCCTCCAGGGCGGTGCGAAGCGCACCGACGCGGCCATCCATCATGTCCGACGGCGCCAGGATGTCGGCGCCGGCCTTGGCCTGCATCAGGCCTTGCTCGACCAGCCGCTCGATGGTGGCGTCGTTCAGGATGCGGCCGGCCTCGACCACCCCGTCGTGGCCGTGCTCGGTGAAGGGGTCGAGCGCCACGTCGCACATGATCCCGACCTCGGGCGCTGTGTCCTTCATCGCCTTGACCACGCTGGCGATCAGGCCGTCGGGATTGCCGGCCTCGGAGCCGTGCGCGTCCTTCCGCGCCCCGTCGATATGCGGGAAGACGGCGATGGCGGGGATGCCCAGGTCGCGCGCCCGCGCCGCGGCCTGGGCGGCCTCGCGCCGCGACAGGCGATCGACGCCGGGCATGGCGGCGATCGGGATGCGCGCTTCGTCGCCGTCGTGCACCACCATGGCCCAGATCAGGTCGCTGGGCGCCAACGTGGTCTCCCGCGTCAGGCGCCGGACCCAGTCGGCCTGGCGCAGCCGGCGCAAGCGCAGGGCGGGATAGGGGGCGAGCGGAGCTCTGGTCATGAGGTCGGCGCTTTTTGAGCTGGCTGGCTTACGGACGATCAGCGCGGGGTCTGGCTGATCGATCGGCGCGAGGCAAGCCGGATGAAGCCATAGGCCGAGCTCGCCATGAACCAAGCCCCGGTCAGGACGACGAGCAGGCCGGCCGCGGCGGCGCAGGCCATCATCACCCCGATATGCAGCTGGCTGAACACCACCGTGTCGAGGCTGTCCCAATGGCCGCCGACGCCGCCGCGGATCAGTTCGCCCAGCAGGACCAGCAGCGCCGCAAGCGCCGAGAGCGCCGCCAGCAGGGTGAGCCCAAGGCCGACCCAGAAGATGAAGATCTGGCGGCGAAAGTGGCCGCGCAACGGCGGTGGGCTGGCGCCGCGCCTGGAATAGGCGATGGCGACGGCGACAAGCGCGGGCAGGCCGGCGAAGAAGATGGCGAAGAACAGAAGCCCGTAGGCCAGCATGGCCAGGTTCCGATCCACCTCATCGGAGGGCCTGGGTCCGGCGAGGTCCGACGCGGCGCTCATCGCCCAGCCTCATGAGATGACGCCGCGCCCGCCCGCGGCTCGCCTGATTGACAGGGTGCGCCCTTGGGCTCAGTTCCTCAACCATCATCTAGGGCGTACGGCCGAAATGGATTTCACCCTCGACGACGACCAGTGCGCCATCGAAGACGCCGCCCGGGCCTTTGCGGCGGCCGAGTTCGCGCCGAATTCGGCGCATTGGGACGAGGCGGAGGTCTTTCCCGTCGAGGCCATGCGCAAGGCGGCGGCGCTGGGCTTTGCGGCCATTCCGATCGATACGGAAATGGGCGGAGCGGGTCTGGGCCGGCTGGACTGCGCGATCATCTTCGAGGCCTTGGCGTACGGCGACGTCTCCACCGCGGCCTTTCTGTCGATCCACAACATGGCCAGCTGGATGATCGACCGGTTCGGGTCTGAGGCCTTGCGGCGCAGATACCTGCCGCGGCTAGCGAGCATGGAGCTGATCGCCTCCTACTGCCTGACCGAGCCCGGCTCCGGCTCCGATGCGGCGGCGCTGCGCACGAGCGCCCGGCGCGACGGCGACGACTATGTGCTCGACGGCGGCAAGGCCTTCATCTCCGGCGCTGGGGTCTCGGATCTCTATGTGGTCATGGTCCGCACTGGAGAGAGCGGCGCGCGCGGGGTCTCGGCGCTGGTGGTCGAAAAGGACACGCCCGGCCTGTCGTTCGGCGCGCCCGAACGCAAGATGGGCTGGAGAAGCCAGCCGACCGCCATGGTCAATTTCGATGCCTGCCGCGTTCGGATAGACAACCGCATCGGCGAGGAGGGCGATGGCTTCCGTTTCGCCATGGCCGGGCTCGACGGCGGGCGGCTGAACATCGCCGCCTGCTCGCTCGGCGGCGCCGGTCTGGCGCTGGAGACGGCCAAGGCGCACCTTCAGACCCGCCAGCAGTTCGGCCGGCCGCTGAAGGACTTCCAGGCGCTGCAGTTTCGCCTGGCCGACATGGCGACCGAGTTGGAGGCCGCCCGGCTGATGGTCCGCCGCGCCGCCGCCGCCCTCGACGCCAAGTCGCCGGACGCAACGCGCCTCTGCGCCATGGCCAAGCGCTTCGCCACCGACTCAGGCTTCGAGATCGCCAACCAGGCCCTGCAGCTGCACGGCGGCTATGGCTATCTGAAGGACTATCCGCTCGAGCGCATCGTCCGCGATCTCCGCGTCCATCAGATCCTGGAAGGGACCAACGAGATCATGCGCGTCATCATCGCGCGGGAGATGTTCAAGACATGAGGTTTGCGCGGCTGATGTCGCCCTTGCCATCGGACGCCGACCGGCTCATCTTGGATGACCATATATGGTCAGATTTGGAGCCAGGCCTTTGCGTGAAGTTGGCATACTCGAAGCCAAGACCAACCTGTCTTCGCTGTTGAACGATGTCGAACAGGGCGAGGAAATCATCATCACGCGTCATGGCAAGCGCGTCGCCCGCCTGGTCGGCAACGCGCCGGAGGCCCCGGAACGCCGTAGATCGGGTGAAGAGATCGCCGCGCGATTCAAGACCCTTCGCGAGCGGGTTGGCGAGCAATGGCCTGACGAACCCGACTTCGACTGGAAGCGCGCGGTGGAGGATGGCCGCGCGTGAGCTTGATCGTGCTGGACGCATCGGCGGTGGCCGCCTGGGCGCTGCCGTCGCAGCATACCGACTCGGCCGAGGCGCTGCTGCGCGATTCCGATCGGCATCGCTTCCTCGTGCCGCAAATCTTTCCGATCGAAGTCCGCAGCCTTTTTCTGGCGGCCGAGCGTCGCAAGAGGCGGCGGATCGCCGAGACTGAATTGATGCTCGCTGAACTGGGTGAGCTCGATATCTCGATCGTGCGCCTGGACGGCCCGGCTGACCTGGCTGAGCTGATGATTGTGGCGCGCGCATCCGGCCTGACCCTTTACGACGCACACTACCTTCACCTGGCGGAACGGGAGAAGGCGGTGCTCGCCTCCCGCGACCGGCCGTTGCTTGCCGCCGCCGAGCGTTGCCGCGTGGAGCAAATCGATCTCAATGCCTGAACAGGATGAAGCTCCGGTCGTTGTTTCCAAGGGGGCGAACGGCATCGGCCGCCTGACTCTGAACCGGCCGGCGGCGCTGCATGCCCTGACCACGGCCATGTGCAAGATCATGATCGAGGCGCTGTTGGCCTGGCGGGACGACCCCGGCGTCGAGGCGGTGCTGATCGATCATTCCGGCGAGCGCGGCTTCTGCGCCGGCGGGGATATCCGCATGCTGGCCGAGAGCGGGGCGGGGGACGGCGCGGCGGCGCGGCGGTTCTTCTTCACCGAGTACCAGTTGAACGCGCTGCTGTTCGATTATCCCAAGCCGGTGGTCGCGATCATGGACGGCGTCATCATGGGCGGCGGCGTTGGGCTGGCCATGCCGTCGCGCTATCGCGTGGCGACCGAGCGGACCAATTTCGCCATGCCGGAGACCGGGATCGGCCTTTTCCCCGACGTGGGCGGCGGCTGGCACTTGCCGCGGCTGGTGGGCCAGACCGGGATGTGGCTGGCCCTGACCGGCGCGCGATTGCGGGGGGCCGATTGCCTGGCGCTGGGCATCGCCACGCATTTTGTTGAGAGCGGACGGATCGCGGATTTTAAGGCAGCTCTCATAAACTCCGCTCATCCCCGCAAAAGCGGGGACCCAGGTGTTTTATCGTCGAGCGCGGGGGGATCAGAAAAAAGCCTGGATCCCCGCTTTCGCGGGGACGAGCGGATAAAGGAAGTGCTGGCGCGGTTTCAGGCTGATCCTGGACAGGCCCCCATCGCCGCCCAGCGCGCGGATATCGATCGGTTGTTCGGCGGCGACAGCGTCGAGGCCATCTTCGCTGCGCTGGCGGCCGATCCGTCCGATTGGGCCAGGGCACAGCTCGAAACGCTGAACACCAAGTCGCCGCAGACGCTGAAGGTGGCCTTTCGCCAGCTGCGCCAAGGCGCGGGCCTGGCGCGTTTCGCCGACGAGATGGCGGTCGAGTACCGCATCGGCGCGCGCGTCGTTCAGCGGCCCGACTTCATCGAGGGCGTGCGGGCGGTGATCGTGGAAAAGGACAATGCGCCGCGCTGGACGCCTTCGAGCCTCGAAGGCGTCAGCCAAACCCTGCTCGACGAGATCTTCGCGCCGCTGCCCGCCGACGAGGAATGGCGCCCGCTTCCGCGATGAGACCGTGCGAAGCCGCGCCCATCTCTGCTAAGCTCGCGCTCGAGCGTTGGGAGGAACCATGCAAAACCTGAAACGTACGGCCGCACTCGCCGCCGGTCTCATGATCGCCCTTGGCGCCGCGGCGGCGACAGCCGCGCCGGCCTATGTCACCGCCGCCGTGGCCGATCCTGGCAGGCCCGTCGCCGACAAGGCGCGAGATCCTTTCCGCAAGCCCGTCGACATGATGGTCTTCGCCCAGGTCAGGCCGGGCGAAAAGGTGCTCGAACTGATCCCGGGCGGCGGCTATTTCGAGCGCATCTTCTCGGTCGCGATCGGGCCGAACGGCCATCTCTTCGAGGCGATCCCGACCATGGGCTCGGCCGATGCCTCGCCCAAGTCGAACGGCGTCGCGGCCGATCCCCATTATGGCAACATCACCGAGATCAATATGTCGGCGCCCGACGCGATCGCCAGTCACGCGCCTTACGACCTGATCTGGACCTCGCAGAACTATCACGATCTGCACCTGACCAAGCTGCATCTCGACATCGCCGCCCTCGACAAGCGGCTGTTCAACGCGCTGAAGCCGGGCGGGGTCTTCATCATCGTCGACCATGCGGCGCAGCTCGGTTCGGGCACGCGCGACACCGACAAGATGCACCGGATCGACGAGAACCTGGTCAAGACGGAGATGAAGGACGCCGGATTCGTACTGGAGTCCGAGAGCAACGTCCTGCGCAATCCGGCCGATACGCACACGCTCTTGGTGTTCGATCCGGCGATTCGCGGTCACACCGACCAGTTCGCCTTAAGGTTCCGGAAGCCGCGTCGCTGATGGGCCACACCGCCTTCATCGGGCTTGGCCACATGGGCGGCGGCATGGCCGCCAACCTGGCCAAGGCCGGGGTCGAGGTCCGCGCCTTCGACCTCTCCACGGCGGCCGTCGAACGCGCGGCGGGCGGTGGGTGCGCGCCCGCGGCCTCGGCCGCGGAGGCCGCCCGCGACGCCGAGGTGGTCATCACCATGCTGCCGGCTGGCGCCCATGTCCGGTCGGTCTATGCCGAGGCGGTGTTTCCCAACGCCGCCAAGGGCGCGCTCTTGATCGACTGCTCGACCATCGACGTCGAGAGCGCGCGGGCCGTGGCCGCCGAGGCGCGCGCGCTTGGCTTCCGTTTCGCCGACGCGCCGGTGTCCGGCGGCACGGCCGGCGCCGATGCGGGCGCGCTGACCTTCATGGTCGGCTGCGCCGAGGCCGATCTGGCGGCGATCGAGCCGGTGCTGGCCCCCATGGCCAAGACCGTGATCCGCGCCGGCGATCCGGGCGCCGGCCAGGCGGTGAAGATCTGCAACAACATGCTGCTGGGCGTTTCGATGCTGGGCGTCTGCGAGGCGCTCAACCTGGCCGAGGCCCTGGGCCTGGACGCCGAGCGCTTCTTCGAGATCGCCTCGAAGTCCTCCGGCCAGTGCTGGTCGCTGACCAGCTATTGCCCGGTTCCGGGCCTGGTTCCCGCCGCGCCGTCGAACCGCGATTTCGAAGGCGGCTTTTCCACCGCCATGATGCTGAAGGACCTGAAACTGGCTCAAGCCGCCGCGGCCGGCGCCGGCGCCGCCACGCCGCTCGGCGCAAACGCCGAGGCGCTTTATGCCTTGTTCGATCGGCTGGGCAACGGCGAGAAGGACTTCTCCGCCGTCATCAAGCTTTTGGCGGGCCGATTGGGCGACTTGTCATAGTGGACAGACGCCCCCGCCGGGTGCAAAACGCCGCCCGGTAAGAGGCCGGAAAGACTGGCCGGCTAAGGTGTCGCGCTGATGGACTACAAGGCCGCATTCCAGACCGCCGTCGAGCAGGTCAAGGACGAGGGGCGCTACCGAGTCTTCGCCGACCTGAAGCGCTATCGCGGCGAGTTTCCGCGCGCGGCCTGGACGCGGGACGACGGCAGCCAGAGCGACGTGGTGGTCTGGTGCTCCAACGACTATGTCGGCCAGGGCCAGAACCCCATCGTCACCGACGCCATGCACAAGGCGATCGACGAGGCCGGCTCAGGTTCCGGCGGCACGCGCAACATTTCCGGCACCACCCACTATCACGTCGAACTCGAGGCCGAACTCGCCAGGCTGCATGGCAAGGAGGCGGCGCTTCTGCTCACTTCGGGATTCGTGGCCAACGAGGCCGCCCTGGCGACGCTGGCCAAGGTGCTTCCGGGCCTGATCGTCTATTCCGACGCCCTCAACCACGCCTCGATGATCGCCGGCATCCGCAATGGCGGTGCCGAGCGGCATGTCTTCCGCCACAACGACCTGCAGCATCTGGAATCGATGCTGATCGACGCGCCCGTGAACGCGCCCAAGCTGATCGCCTTCGAGAGCGTTTATTCCATGGACGGCGACATCGCCGACCTGGCCGGCACCGTGGCCCTGGCCAAGAAGTACAACGCCCTGACCTATCTCGACGAGGTCCACGCGGTCGGCCTCTACGGCAAGCGCGGCGGCGGCGTCGCCGAGCGCGACGGCATGCTGGACCAGATCGACATCATCGAAGGCACGCTCGGCAAGGCCTTCGGGGTCATGGGCGGCTATATCGCCGGCGACGCCATGATGGTCGATGCGATCCGCTCCTATGCGGCCGGCTTCATCTTCACCACCTCGCTGCCGCCAGCCCTGACCGCCGGCGCCCTGGCCAGCGTGCGCTGGCTTTCCGAGCATGACGAGATCCGCCAGCGTCACCAGGAGCGCGCCGAGACGCTGAAGCGCCGCTTCGCCGAGGTCGGCCTGCCGGTCATGCCCTCGGTCAGCCATATCGTGCCGGTGCTGGTCGGCGATCCGGTGCACTGCAAGCTGATTTCGGACATGCTGCTGCACGATCACAACATCTATGTGCAGCCGATCAACTACCCGACCGTGCCGCGCGGCACCGAGCGGCTGCGCTTTACGCCGACCCCCTTCCATACCGACGGCATGATGGACGACCTGGTCGGCGCGCTCGACGCGCTCTGGTCGCGCTGCAACGTCAAGCGCCTTGGCGGCTACGCGGCCTAAAGCAGCGTATCGGCTCGATTCGACCCAACTTTACGCGCCGATAAGGCTGGCGCCCTAGTCTGCCGCCGACGCGCAAGGCGAGATCGACCGTGCCAGAACCCACGACCTTTGGACGCAAGCCGGCGGCGAGCCTTGCCAAGCCTTCGCAGCCGCGGGACGCGCACGCGCTGAGCCCCGACGCCGAGGCGTTTCGCGAGACGCTGAAGTCCGCCCCAACGGCCGGCCAGTCCGACTTCGCCGACTGGAGACGCACCCAGCAGGGCCGGCGGGCTGTCTTCTGGCTGGCCAGCCTCGCCCTGCTGGCGCCGGGGATGATCAGTTTCGTCGTCGACATGCCCGTCAGCCTATCGCTCGGGCTGGGAGTCCTCGGCATCGCGGGCAATGGCTGGCTGCGCCGCGAGCGCAAGCGCTACCTGAAGGACATCGCCGCCTGGGACGCTTAGCGATTGTTCGCTTCGCTATCAGCGCAATGCCGAGATCCATTTTGAACGGCTGTCACCACAGGTTTTTGCCATCAAGGACGATGAGTTCGACAGCCTCCAGATCGAAGTCGTCGAACAGTCGGGCGTTGACGCCGATGCGCGGCTTGCTGAAGTCGGCGACGCCGGTCGAGAAGTCGGGGCTTTCGCCATAGGTGGGGCAGCCGCAGACGGCGCAGTGGTGATGTTGGACCGTGTAGGTGCGCCATTGATAGGTCGAGACGCGGTCGCGCGCCGTCGTCAGCTTGAACTGATCGGGCGTGTAATAGGCGTGCAGCGCCCCGCGTTTCGAACAGAAGGAGCAGGTGCATTGGGTGACGCTGGCCGGGGCCTCGCTGACCTCGAACTGAGTCGCGCCGCAATGGCAGCTTCCTTTGACGGGCATGTCGAACCTTTCTGCGTGATGATCGAGCCTATCTAGGCCGGTGCTGCTGACAGCATGATGGCAGCAGCGACGTCGCCCGCGTCGATCAACCGGGATTGGCGTCGTCCAGATGCACGATGCGCAGCTTGGGCAGCGCCCAGCAGGCCTGGCGGCGCTTACAAACTTCGCGCGGCCACGGTCAAGCGACGCCTCCGTGTCGTCAGACGCCGGTCAGCGTTTGGCGCGCCTCACGCCACGGCCAAGGCCGATCTTCTTGGCGAAATCGGAACGGCGCGCGGCATAGACGGGCGCCACCATGGGATAGTCGGCGGCCAGGCCCCATTTGCGCCGATAGTCCTCTGGGCTCAGATCGTAGTGCGAGCGCAGATAGCGCTTCAGCATCTTCAGCTTTTTCCCGTCTTCCAGGCAGACGATGAATTCGTGCTGCACGGAGCGTGAGATCGGCACGGCGGGCTTGCGCCGTTCCGGCTCCGGCTGCGGCGGCTCACCGATAGTGGACAGCGCCTCGTGGACGGAACGGATCAGGTCGGCGACGCCGGCGGCCGGCAGGTTGTTCTGCGCGACATAGGCCGCGACGATCTCGGCGCTCCACTTCAGAACGTCATCACTCGAAGTCTCAATGGGCTCGGATTCGGACGCCATGCGAACTTCATCTCCGTCTTACCGCGCATGAAGCCGACTTCCGTCCAGCCTTGGGCGAAAGAAAGGCCGCGCTGCCGCAGGCCAACGCTCGAAAACGATTGGAAGTTCCTGATGGGCCGGATTTCCGAACCCTGTCGGGGGTCGAAGTCGGACGCCGCCATCAAGCCGGACATTGGGACAGCTCGGAAATCTCTCGGTCTCCAAGCGCGCCTGGGGTCCCCGCCGTGGTCAGGCGTAGTCCAGCGATGGATACCAGTCGGGCTCGCGCCCCTCGGGCGTGGAATCCAACATGTTCCACAAGGGGGCGTAGACTTCCGTCGTGCCGCGGGGGTCCTGCCCGGGGTCGGCGGTCGAAAAGGTCATCTCGGTCGACCAGAAATGCCGGATGGTCCCGTCGCGGCGCGTAAAAATATTGAGATTGCCTGCCTCGGAGCCGTCAGGCAGCACGCCGAAATAGTCGCGGCTGAAGCTCTCGTTCACGTCGCTGGCAAGGCGCAGGTTCGTCCAGCCGCGTTCTCGCTTCCAGTCAATCAGGCGCTCGATGGGCGAGCGCGCCACCACCACCAGCGAAATCTTCTGCTCGATGTCGGCGGCGTTGCCTTCCCAGGCGTCCAGCAGGTTGGTGCACATGGGGCACGGGCGCTGGCGCTGCGGCCCGAACATGTAGCTGTAGATGGCGAGCGTCTGCCTGTCGCCAAACAGGCCGGCGAGGTCCGTCGGACCCTCTTCGGTCTCGAAGCGATAGTCGCCGTTCACCGGGCCACCCGGCGGCAGAGCCCGCCGTTGGGCGGCGACGCGTTCCGTCTGGCGCCTCAATTCGATCTCCTCGGCCAGCAGCGCGGCGCGGGCGGCGCGATACTCGGGGCTCTCGTTGGGGATGCGCACGGGGTTCTCCGCGGCCAGTTTGACCGCCGGCGTCAGGGTCTCGGTCTTCGCGTCCATCACAGATCCTCCCATGGGGTCATGTCTCTATTTAGGATGACGATTGACTGGGGCAAAACCCGACAGCGGCTCGCTGACAAAATTCCGCAGAGACGGGCGCCCGCGCCTCAAGTCACGTCAGAGCCTCCGCCATCAAAGGTCAAGGGCCGCCGCGGGTGGGCCGACGGCGACGGATTCATTCGTGGTAGAATAGGGTTCGGGACATAATCCATTGGGGTTGAGTTTGCGCGCGGAGACTGGCGCTCGGGGAAGGACGGGACCCGGCGACGAACGGCAAGGACCGGTCGCTGCGGCGTTGGCCTGGGCGAAGCGGCGCTGGGACGCGCCGATCATGCAGTGTGCGCGTCTGCTGCCCGAGGCCTGTCCGGGGCTCACGGCCGCGCTCGTCCTGCTCAACCTCGCGGGCGCCGTCGTTCCGGCCGCGACCATAGTCGCCATGGGGCTGATGGTCGGCTCGCTGCCCGCGCACGCGCATGCGGGCCTCGCTCGCGCGGCCGTCGGACAGCGGACGCTTGATGCGCTCGGTCTCTGGGCCGGGTTGATGGTGCTGGGGCAGATCATCCCGCGCCTGCTGAACGCGACGGCGTCATCGGCGGGCTCGCGCATCGAAAGCCGCGTGCAGCAGCGGGTGATCGCGGCTCTAAACCGCCCCTGGTCGATCGCCCACCTGGAGGACCCCAAGGTCGCTGACCTCTTATCGCAGGTGTCCGGCCTCGGCGTCGGCGCGGTCGGCCCCGGCGCGGCGATCTCGGGGCTGGTGACGATGCGGATTCCGAACCTTCTGCGCAGCCTGGCCTCGGGGGCGCTGCTCGTCGTCTTCAGCTGGCCGGCCGCGCTTCTGCTGCTCGCCGCCCAGTTGGTCTTCGCGCGGCGGATGCGGCGCGGCTGGGTCGAGGACGCCAAGACCATCCTCGGCAAGACCGACGCGGTGCGGCGCGCCGACTATTACCGCGAACTGGCTCTCGGCGCCGGCACGGCTAAGGAGATGCGCTTGCTGGACATGCACTTCTGGCTCGGCGAGCGGCTCGGCGGCGAATGGAAGGCGCGGCTCAAGCAGGACTGGAAGGCGCGGCGGCGGGACCTGATCGGCGGGATCGTCGGCGCGGTCCTGGTCAGCCTGGCCGGGCTCGTCGTCTATGGCGTGCTGGCCAGCGACGCGGCGCGCGGCGTCATCACCCTCGGCGCCCTGGTCATCTATCTGCGCTCGGCCCAGTCCATCGCCAGCGTGGCCATCAGCAATGCCGACTATGCGGTCGAGTATGGCGCGGCCTGCGTGCCGGCGCTGCGCCAGCTGGAAGCGATGACGGCGGCCGTGTCGCCGGCGCCAGCGGCGAAGGTGTTGCCGGCCGAGGCGCCGGCGCGCGAGATCCGCTTCGACAAGGTCGACTTCGCTTATGGCGGCGGGGCGCCGATCCTGCGCGGCCTGACCCTCGCCATTCCCGCCGGTTCCTCCATGGCCATCGTCGGCCTGAACGGCGCCGGCAAGACCACCCTGGTCAAGCTGTTGGCGCGGCTCTACGACCCGACCGCGGGCGCCATCAGCATCGATGGCGTCGACTTGCGCGAGGTCGATCCGGCCGCCTGGCGCGAGCGCGTCGCGGCCATTTTTCAGGACTTCCTGCGCTTCGGCCTTTCGGCGCGCGACAATGTCGGCTTTGGCGGCCTCAAGCTTTCCGGCGACGAGACGGCGTTGGCGCGGGCGGCGGAGAAGGCCGGCGTGCTGGAGCGGATCGGAGCCCTGCCCAAAGGCTGGGACACCCCGCTGATGCGCCAGTTCACCGACGGCGCCGACCTTTCCGGCGGCGAGTGGCAGCGCGTGGCTCTGGCCAGGGCGCTGATGGCCGTCGAGGCTGGCGCGCGGCTCCTGATCCTCGACGAGCCGACCGCGGCGCTCGACGTGCGCGCCGAGGCCGAGCTCTACGACCGGTTCCTGGACCTGACCCGCGGCCTGACCACCCTCCTGATCTCGCACCGCTTCTCCACCGTCCGGCGAGCCGACCGGATCTGCGTGCTCGACGAGGGCGCGGTCTCCGAGATCGGCTCGCACGACGAGCTGATGGCCCTTGGCGGCAAGTATGCAGAGCTCTTTTTGCTGCAGTCGCAGCGGTTCACCAAAGCGGCGGCCGCGTCATGACGGCGATGGAGCGCATCGGCGGCTTCGCGCGCAGCCTCGCCACGGTGGTCAAGTTGGGTTTCGGCGCCGCGCCGGGGCGGGTCAGCGTCGCCATCACGGCCGAGCTTCTCGCCGCCGCCTTTGGCCTGGCCTCCAGCTACGCGATCAAGTTCGTCGTGCAGGAGGCCGCCACCCGTCACACGCAAGGCGCCATCCTGGCCGCCGCGGCCCTGGCCCTGACCGGCGGCGGGGCGGCCGTCTCCTTCCTGGTCTATGTCAGCCAGTTGCCCAAGATGATCGAGCTGATCACGCTGAAGCTCGACCAGGAACTGATCCGGCTCACCAACCGCATCCCCACCATAGAATATCACGACCGCCCGGCCTTCGCCGACAAGCTGACCCTGGTGCGGCAGAACCGCCAGTCGTTCGCCGCCGCGGTCCAGATGGTGGGCTTGAGCGCCCGCACCGCGCTGATGGCGGTGGGCGCGATCGCCATCATGGCCAGCATCGACCTGCGCTTCCTCATCCTGCCGCTGTTCGCCATTCCGCGCGTCTTCGCCGGCGCCGAGGCTCTGAAGCTGACCCGCAAGGCGCAGGACGCCTATGCCGAGCCCATGCGCCTGCGCGCGCACCTCTACGGCAAGCTGGCCTCGGCCGCGGCCGGCAAGGAGATTCGCGTCTTCGGCCTGCAACAGGTGCTGAGGGACCGCCTGTGGGACATCTCGCTGATGATCCGCCGCGAATGGGACCGCTCCAACTGGGGTTCAGCCGGCTGGCTGATCCTCGGCGATACCGCGTTCATGGCGGCTTACGTCGCGGCGATCGGCTGGGTGGTGCTGCGCGCGGCCAGGGGCGAGATCGGCGTCGGCGACGTGGTGCTGACCGCCACCATGGCCGCCACCCTGGTCGGCGCGATCACCATGGTCGTCACGCTCGGCCAGACCCTGCCCAGGCTGATGCTCACCCTCGAGCGCTATCACTGGCTGGAGGATTTCGCGGGGGCCGAAGAGAAGACCGCCGCGGCCAGCATCCCGCCGCCGCCCAGCCTGAAGCGCGGCATCGAGGTCGAGGCCGTCTCCTTCGCCTATCCGGACCGCGAGGTTACGGCGCTGGACGACATCTCGCTGAGCCTGCCCGCCGGGAGCGTGATCGCGCTGGTCGGCGAGAACGGCTCGGGCAAGTCGACCCTGGTCAAGCTGCTCTGCGGCTTCTACCGGCCGACGGCGGGACGGATCCTGGTCGATGGCCAGGATCTCGCCGGCATGGCGATCGAGGCGTGGCGATCGAGAGTCTGCGCCGCCTTTCAGGACTACGCCAATTTCGAATTTCTGCTGCACGAGAGCATCGGCGTCGGCGCGCTCGGGCGCCTTGGGCGCAAGGATCTTGTGACCGGCGCCCTGGACCGGGCCGGCGGCGCGGCGCTCGCGGAGCTTCCGCCGAGCGGCCTCGACACCCTGCTCGGTCGCCAGTGGGGCGGGACGGATCTTTCGGGCGGCCAATGGCAGAAGCTGGCGCTGGCGCGGGCCCTGTTCCGGGAGGGGCCCCTGCTGGTTGTCTTCGACGAGCCCACGGCCGCCATCGACGCCGCCGCCGAGCATGAGATGTTCACCCGGTTCGCCAACGAGGCCAGGTCCGCCGAAGCGGCCGGCCGTGTCACCCTGCTCATCTCGCACCGCTTCTCCACCATCCTCATGGCCGACGCCATCGCCGTGCTTGAGAGGGGGCGGATCAAGGAGTTCGGGACGCACAGGGCGCTCATGGCCAAGGGCGGGCTCTATGCGGAACTCTTCGAACTCCAGGCGAAAGGCTATCGCTGAGCCGCCAGTTCCGCTGGTAGCCGACGCCAGATCGAGGCGGCGACGGTGGGCGCGCGGGGCAGGCGGGCCGCGTCGTGCGCCGTCCGAGCTGCGAGGCGAGGGCGAATTTCTGAACCGCCGCGCCGGCGCGGCTTTGCGCATCCCGGCCGGACGCGTAAACAGGCCCGATCCGGACCCCCGCCGATGAAAGGCCCGCTTCAGCCGTGACCGTTCTTGACTCCGCCTTCTTCACGGCCTCGCTGCGCGACGCCGATCGCGAGATTTTCGACGCGATCGGCGGCGAACTCGGCCGCCAGCAGCATCAGATCGAACTGATCGCGTCGGAAAACATCGTCTCGCGCGCCGTTTTGGAGGCGCAGGGCTCGGTCCTGACCAACAAGTACGCCGAGGGCTATATTGGCCGACGCTATTATGGCGGCTGCGAATGGGTGGACATCGCCGAGCGGCTGGCCATCGACCGCGCCAAGCAACTGTTCGGCTGCGGCTTCGCCAATGTGCAGCCGCACTCGGGCAGCCAGGCCAACCAGGCCGTCTTCATGGCCCTGATGCAGCCGGGCGACACCTTCATGGGCATGGACTTGAACGCCGGCGGGCACCTGACCCACGGCAAGGATGTCAACCAGTCGGGCATGTGGTTCAAGCCGGTGGCCTATACGGTGCGCAAGCAGGATCACGTCATCGACTATGACAGCCTGGCCGAGATCGCGCTGGAATGCCGCCCTAAGCTGATCATCGCCGGCGGCTCGGCTTATAGCCGCACCATCGATTTCGCCCGGTTCCGCGAGGTGGCTGACAGCGTCGGCGCCTATCTGATGGTCGACATGGCCCATTTCGCCGGCCTGGTGGCGGCGGGCGAATTCCCCAGCCCGCTCGGCCATGCCCATGTGGTCACCACCACCACCCACAAGACCCTGCGCGGGCCGCGCGGCGGCATGATCCTCACCAATGACGAGGAGATCGCCAAGAAGATCGACGCGACGGTTTTTCCCGGCATGCAGGGCGGGCCTTTGATGCACGTGATCGCGGCCAAGGCCGTGGCCTTCAAGGAGGCGCTGCAGCCCGAGTTCAAGACCTATGCGCGCCAGGTGATCGCCAACGCCCGCGCCCTGGCCGATTCGGTGATGTCGTCCGGCCTCAACGTCGTCTCGGGCGGCACCGACAGCCATCTGATGGTGGTGGACTTCACCCCGAAGAAGGTCTCCGGCCGCGCCGCCGAGGTCAGCCTCGAGCACGCCAACATCACCTGCAGCCGCTCGACCATCCCGTTCGATCCCCGCCCCCCCGCCATCTCCTCCGGCGTGCGCGTCGGCACGCCCGCGGGCACCACGCGCGGTTTCGGCGAGGCCGAGTTCCGCCGCGTCGGCCAGTGGATCGGCGAGGTCGCCGACGGCCTGAAACGCGACCGGAAGGACAATTCCGTCACCGAAGCCAAGGTGCGCGAAGAGGTCCTGGCCTTGACGGCGCGCTTCCCGATCTACAACTGATGGCGTAGCGCCAGCCGCGGGAGGGCCACATCATGCGTTGCCCATTCTGCGGACACGCCGACAGCCAGGTGAAGGACTCCCGGCCGACCGAGGATGACGCCGTCATCCGCCGCCGCCGATCCTGCCCGCAGTGCGACGCCCGCTTTACCACCTTCGAGCGCGTGCAGCTGCGCGAGCTGACCATTCTCAAGCGGTCCGGCCGGCGCGCGCCGTTCGACCGTGAAAAGCTGGTCCGCTCCATCTCCGTGGCCATTCGCAAGCGGCCGATCGACCCCGAGCAGCTCGAACGGATGGTCTCCGGCATCGTGCGCAAGCTGGAGAGCATGGGCGAAACCGAGCTTCCGTCCAGCGTCGTCGGCGAGCTGGTCATGAACGCGCTGAAGGACTTGGACGAGGTCGCCTATGTCCGCTACGCCTCGGTCTATCGCGACTTTCGCCAGACCGAGGACTTCGCCAAGTTCCTCGGCGAGGAGGGGCTGAGCGACGAGTCCAGCGCGGACGAGCGCGCCAGGTGACGGCGTTTGGCCAAGCTGTCGCCCCGACGCCGGTTTCGGCGTAGGACGGAGGCATGTTGGAAGACAAGCCCAGCCTGCTGATCGTCGAGGCGCGCGTCCACGGCGCCATCTCCGACGCCCTGCTGGCCGGGGCCCGCGCGGCCATCGCGGCGGCCGGCGCCGAGCAGGCGATCGTCACCGTCCCGAGCGCGCTGGAGATCCCCGCCGCCATCGCCCTGGCCGAAGAGGGCGGCCATCGCCCGGCCGGGGTCCGCTATGACGGCTATGTCGCCCTGGGCTGCGTCGTTCGCGGCGAGACCTTCGCCTTCGAAGTCATGGCCACCGAATCGACGCGCGGCCTGATCGACCTCTCCATCGGGCGGCGCCTGGCCATCGGGCACGGCATCCTGGCGGTGGACACCGAACAGCAGGCCCTCACGCGCGCCGACCCGGCCGAAGGCGATAAGGGCGGGGCGGCCGCGCGCGCCTGTCTTGAGATGATCGCGCTGCGCCGCCGCCTGCTCGGACAGACCCGGTGAAGTCTCCCGCGCACCGGGCGCGCTCCGTGGCCCGGCTGGCGGCCGTCCAGGCCCTCTATCAGATGGAGACCGCCGAGGCGGGTTCGGAAGCGGTCATCCGCGAGTTCGCCGACTTTCGCTTCGACAAGGATATCGAGGGCCAACCGCTCGCGCCCGCCGACGAGGCCTATTTCGGCAAGCTGGTGCGCGGCGCGGTCGAGCATCAGGCGCGGGTCGACAAAGCCATCCGCGCGCGCCTGGCCGAAGGCTGGCGGCTGGAGCGGATCGACGCCACGCTGCGCGCCATCCTGCGCGCCGGCGCCTTCGAGCTGATCGGCGGCGATGCGCCGAGCGAGGTGGTGATCGACGAATATGTCGAGATCGCCAAGTCCTTCTTCGAGGGACCCGAGCCCGGGTTCGTCAACGGCGCCCTGGATGGAATCGCGCGCGATGAGCGGGCCGCCTGACGAGTTCGAATGGATCGCGCGCGGCCTCATGCCGCTCGCCGAGGGCGCGCCGGAAGCGTTCGGCCTGACGGACGACGCCGCCGCCATCTCGTCGCGGCCGGGCTTCGACCTCATCGTCTCCAAGGACGCCATTGTCGAAGGGGTGCATTTCCTGCCCGGCGACCCGCCGGACCTGGTGGCGCGCAAGCTGCTCAGGGTCAATCTCTCCGATCTCGCCGCCAAGGGCGCGGCGCCTTACGGCTATTTTCTCGCCGTCGCCTGGCCCTCGGCCTACGGCTGGGCCCAGCGCGAGGCCTTCGCGCGCGGGCTGGCCGAGGACCAGGCGCGCTTTGGCCTGAAACTGTTCGGCGGCGACACCGTCGCCACGCCCGGGCCGCTGACCGCCAGCCTGACCATCCTTGGCTGGACCCCCGCCGGGCGGATGGTGCGCCGGGCCGGCGTGCAGGCCGGCGATGTGGTCCTGGTCTCGGGCGCGATCGGCGATGGCCATCTCGGTTTGCTGGCGGCCAAGGGTTTGCTGGTCGGGGTTTCTTACGAACAGGCCGATTGGCTCGCCGATCGATACCGGCTGCCGCAACCGCGAAGCGGCCTGGCGACGGCGCTCCGCGACCACGCCCATGCCGCCGCCGACGTCTCCGACGGCCTGATCGCCGACGCCGGCAAGATCGCCTTGGCCAGCGGCGTCGGACTCGAGATCGACCTCGACCGGTTGCCCCTGTCCACGCCGGCGGCGGCCTGGCTGGCGCGGGCCGCCGACCCGGTCGCGGCGCGGATCGAACTGGCCACGGGCGGCGACGACTATGAGATCGTCTGCGCCGCGCCGCCGGAAAATGTGACGGCGCTCTTGGCGGCGGCGAAGGCGGCGGCTATTGCGCTCGCCCCCATCGGTCGGGCGACCATGGGCTCGGGGCTTCGTGTGCTTGCGGACGGGCGCGAGGTCGAGGTCGCCCAGGCCGGCTACGTCCACCGCTGAGGAAGCCATGCCGATCACCACCGTCGTCTTCGATGTCGGCGAGACCTTGGTCGACGAGACGCGTCACTGGCGCGACTGGGCCGTCTGGATGGGCGTGCCGACCTTCACCGTCTTCGCGGCCATGGGCGTCATCGTCGAGCGCCGCCGGCCGCATCGCGAGGTTTTCGACCTGGTCAGGCCCGGTTACGACCTCGCGGCGGAGCAGGCCAGGCGAAAGGCGGCGGGTTGGGTCTACAGCCTGGAGCGCGGCGACTTCTATCCAGACGCTTTCCTCTGCTTGGCGGATCTTAAAAGCCACGGCTATCACGTTGGAATCTCTGGCAATCAGCCAGAAGCAGCGGAGACCTCACTTCGCGACGTCGGCGTCCCCGCCGACTTCATCGCCTCATCGGCCAGCTGGGGCGTCGAGAAACCATCGCCAGCCTTCTTCGATCGCGTCGTCCAGGCCGCAGGCTGCCCCGCCGTCGACATCGCCTATGTCGGCGACCGGCTCGACAACGATGTCCTTCCCGCCAAGGCCGCCGGCATGACCGCCGTCTTCATCCGCCGCGGTCCATGGGGCGTCGTGCATGCGGGTTGGCCGGAAGCGGCGCAGGCGGATGTGCGGCTGGAGTCGCTGAGCGAATTGCGCAAAGCTCTTGAGGTCCTTCCCTAAATCCGCTCATCCCCGCGAAAGCGGGGACCCAGGCGTTTTAGCGAAAGTCTTGATAGTCTGAGCCTTGCATAAAAAACCTGGGTCCCCGCTTTCGCGAGGATGAGCGGTGGTTATATCAAATCTTGCGCCCATTTAGGGCCGCTTGCGATCTCTGCTACCCTTCCCCCCATGACGGACCTCTTCGAAGCCGCCGGCTTGACGCCCGAGACGCCGGCGCCGCTCGCGGACCGGCTGCGGCCGACCACGCTCGACGAGGTGGTGGGCCAGGATCACCTGCTCGGCCCCGACGGCCCGATCCGGCGCATGGCCGAGGCGCACCGGCTGGCCTCGATGATCCTCTGGGGGCCTCCCGGCACCGGCAAGACCACCATAGCGCGCCTGCTCGCCAACGCGGCCGGCTACCAGTTCCAGCAGCTTTCGGCGGTCTTCTCCGGCGTCGCCGACCTGAAGAAGGCGTTCGAGACCGCGCGCGGCCGCCGCGCCGCCGGCCAGGCGACTCTGCTGTTCGTCGACGAGATCCACCGCTTCAACCGCGCCCAGCAGGACGGCTTCCTGCCCTTCGTGGAGCAGGGGATCGTCACCCTGGTCGGCGCCACCACGGAAAACCCCTCGTTCGAACTCAACGGCGCCTTGCTCTCGCGCTGCCAGGTCTTTGTGCTCAAGCGGTTGGACGATACGGCGCTTGAGACCCTGCTGGCCAAGGCGGAGGGCTATGAGGGCCGCGCCTTGCCGCTGCGGCCCGACGCGCGCCACGCCCTGCTGGCCCTGGCCGACGGCGACGGCCGCTATCTGCTCAGCCTGGCCGAGACCCTGTTCAACATCGGCGCGGCCGAGCCGCTCTCCATTGCCGATCTCGGCCGCATCTTGCAAAAGCGCAGCCCGGCTTATGACAAAGACCGAGAAGAGCACTATAACCTCATCTCCGCCTTGCATAAATCGATCCGCGGCTCCGATCCCGACGCCTCGCTCTACTGGCTGGCGCGGATGCTGGCCGGCGGCGAGGACCCGCTGTTCATCGCCCGGCGGCTGGTGCGGGCGGCCTCCGAAGACATCGGCGAGGCCGATCCCACCTCGCTGATCCTGGCCAATGCCGCCAAGGACGCCTACGATTTCTTGGGCTCGCCCGAGGGCGAACTGGCGCTGGCCCAACTGGTGGTCCACCTGGCCGCCGCGCCCAAGTCCAACGCCGTTTACACAGCCTTTGGCGCGGCCATGCGCGCGGCCAAGGAGACCGGCTCGCTTATGCCGCCGGCCCATATCCGCAACGCCCCGACCCGGCTGATGCGGGAACTTGGCTACGGCAAGGGCTATGCCTATGACCACAACGAGGACGAAGGCTTCTCCGGCCAGGACTATTTCCCGGAAGGCATGGAGCGGCAGAGCTTCTACACCCCGAAAGGCGAGGGCGCCGAGGCGCGGGTCAAGGAGCGGCTGGAGCGTTGGGCCGCGCTCAGGGCGCAGAAGAGCCGCTGATGCGCGAACAATCTCACCGCCGTCATCCCCCGCGAATGCGGGGGACCCATGAACACCGGACCTCGACGGTGATCATGGGTGGCCCGAACAAGATCGGGCCATGACGAATAAGAAACGGGCTTCCGCCCCAAACCTCAGCGCCGCGGAGATCGCCTTCGTCCGCTCGCTGGTCATCCATGAGGACGAGCACATCATCGCGCTGGCCAAGCCGTCAGGTCTGTCGAGCCAGGGCGGGCGGGGGCAGGTTCATACCTTGGATGAGCTGCTGTTCGCCTTCGCCAAGTCGAATGGCGCCCGGCCGCGGCTCATCCATCGGCTGGATCGCGACACCTCGGGCGTGATTCTCACCGCCAAGACCAAGCCGGCCGCGGCCTTTCTCGGCAAGGCGATGATGGGGCGGCGCTTCGAAAAGACCTACCAGGCCATCGTCGCGCCGGCTGCGCCCGAGCCGCGCGCGGGGACGATCGAGACGCCGCTTCGCCGCGACGAACAGGGCCGCGAGGCCTTCATGCGGGTCTGCACGGCCGAGCATCCCGACGCCGAGAGCGCACACACCGTCTATCGCACCCTCGCCGAAGGCGACGGCGCGGCCGTGCTGGAACTGAAGCCTCGGACCGGCCGCATGCATCAGCTGCGCGTGCATCTGGCCTCGATCGGCCGTCCGATCGTCGGCGACGCGCGCTATGGCGGGGCGCTGGTGCTGGCCGGCCAGCCGGTGAAGCGGCTGATGCTGCACGCAGCCTCGCTGTCCTTTCCCCACCCCGCCGGCGAGAGGATGAGCCTGGCCTCGCCGGCGCCCGGCGACTTCCAGGTGTTGGCGCATATTGCCGGACTGAACTTGGCGTTGGAACCGGCCGGTCGCTGAGCGCTTAACTGTTCAGGGGTACAACGATGAAAAAGCTTCTTCTGATCTCGTTCGCCGCGTTGAGCCTGACCGCATGCGCGACGACGCCGACCGTCTATCAGCCGATAAACACGAACACGGCCATCGGCTATTCGGAGATCCCCATCGAGCAGGACCGCTGGCGGGTCACCTTCCGGGGCGGCCCAGGCGCCGATCCGGCGCGCGTGGCCGATCTGGCGCTGCGCCGAGCCGCCGAACTCACGGTTGCGCGAGGCTATGATTGGTTTCGTGTCACGCAGCGCTATTCCGATGGGCGAGCTGGCGGTGGCCCGGTCGTATCGCTCGGCGCGGGCGGCGCGAGCTTCGGCGGCGGCTCGGCCTTCGGCCTTGGAGGCGGCGTCGGCTTCGATCTCGGCGGCGGCCCACGGGTCTCGCAGACTCTCGAAATCCTGATGAACCATGGCGCCGCGCCGCGCGAACCCGACGCCTATGACGCCCGCGCGGTGATCCAGTCCATGGGCCAGCATAGCTAGCGGCGGTTTGCGTTCACCCGCCGGCGCCGCATAAGGCGGCGATGGACAAGAAAGAGGTCCGCACGCTTGAAGTCGCGCCCGGCGAGGCGGACAGTCGCCTCGACCGGTGGCTGAAACGCCGCTGGCCGCACCTGAACCATGTGCAGATCCACAAGTTGACCCGCTCGGGCCAGATTCGCGTCGATGGCGCGCGGGTCAAGCCCGAGACGCGCCTGGCCGTCGGCGCCCAGGTGCGCGTGCCGCCGCTGCCGGACGCGCCGGAACGCGGCGAGCGCGATGCGGGGCTCTCCCCACGCGACGCCGCCTTCGCCCGTTCGCTGGTGCTCTACGAGGACGACGAGGTGCTGGCCCTGAACAAGCCCTCGGGGTTGGCGGTGCAGGGGGGAACGAAGACGACGCGCCATATCGACCGGCTGCTCGGCGTTTGGGGAAGCGGAGTCGAGCGGCCTCGTCTGGTGCATCGGCTGGACCGCGACACCACCGGCGTGCTGGTGCTGGGCAAGACCCCCGCCGCCGCCGCGCGCCTGGCCGGCGCCTTCGCCAAGCGCCTGGCCGAGAAGACTTATTGGGCCATCGTCGTCGGCCAGCCCCGGCCCGGCCAGGGCTTGATCGCGCTGCATCTGGCGAAAAGGGGCGTCGGCGATCGTGAAATGGTGGTTCCCGCCGAGCCGAAGGATTTTGGCGCCGAGCCGGCCGAGACCGACTATGCGACGATGTCGCACGCCGCCAACCGCGCCGCCTGGTTGGCGCTTCGGCCCCATACCGGACGCACCCACCAGCTCAGAGTCCATATGAAGGCAATCGGCCATCCCATCCTGGGCGATCAGAAATATGGCGACGAGGCGTCGGCCGCGCTTTCCGAAGGGCTGAAGCTGCAACTGCATGCCCGTCGCCTCAGCCTGCCGCATCCCGGCGGCGGCCTGCTGGTGATCGAGGCGCCGCTCAGCCCGGAAATGAAGGCCGGGTTCCAGCGCTTCGGCTTCGAAGAAGCCGAGGCCGAAGCCGAGCCGTTCCACGCCCGCAGACGGCGATAGAGCGTTTCATTCTCCGCTCATCCCCGCGGAAGCGGGGACCCAGGTTTTTTATCCTAGAGCGCGGTGTTTCCGGCAAAACGCCTGGGTCCCCGCTTCCGCGGGGATGATCGGTGAGGGTGTGACCAGTCTCAGGCCACGATCCCGGCGGCCGGCGCGACGTCGGCGCTGTTCGGGAACACCATCGTATCCAGCGCCCGCCGGTCGATCCCCAACTGTTCGGCCAGGACGCCCTTGAACAGGGCGCGCATGTCCATGGTTGGCGCGGTGTCGCGGTTTTCGAACAGCTTGGCTTGCTGCAGGGTCGGCCAGTCGCCGATGATGCCGCCGCTCTTCAAGGACCCGCCAAGCACCAGCGCCGTCGAGGCGGTGCCGTGGTCGGTGCCCTTGGTGCCGTTGACGTGGGCGGTGCGGCCGAACTCGGTGGCCACCACGACCACGGTGTTGTTCCACTCCGGTCCAAGGCCGCTTGAGAGGCCGTCGATTACGGCGTCCAGCCCGCGCAGGCGATTGGCCAACTGTCCGTCGGCGCCGCCCTGGTTGGCGTGGGTGTCGAAACCGTCGAGCGAGACGGCGGCGATTTGCGGGCCGTTGGGCTCGGTCATGAACTTGGCCAGGGTGACGCCGATCTTGCGCGCGGCGTCCGCCGCCTGTTGCCCCGCCTGAGCTCCATAGGCCTGCAGGGTTTGAGGGCCGCCTTGCGGGGCGGCGGCGGGCTGCGGAGCGCCGGTCGGCGCCATGGCCATGGGATCGGCCGCGGCGCCCGCCATCGATGGGTCGGCCGGCGCGGCAGTGGCGATCTTGGCCATGGATTCGGTCTCAAGGCCGCTGGCCAGGGCCGGCGACAGCAGGGGATCGCCCGCATAGAGGTCGGTGAGGATGGTCGGCAGGCGCGCGTCGCCATCCTTGTAGCCGCCGGGCGACCAGGAGGCCGCCTGGACCTTGCCGCGCAGGATGAGCGGCGCCTGGGCCCCGACGGAGATCGCATCGACCTTGCGGCTGGCGTTGAGCGCCTCCACGGCGCGGTTAAGCCAGCCGGATCCGGTATTGTCGATCTCGGGCACGCCGGTCTCCAGCACGTCCTGCGCCTCGAAGTGGGAGCGGGCGCGGTCCGGCGTGGCGACAGCCGGCGCGATCCGCGCCTGGCCCTTCAGCGCCAGGGCGTGCACCGTCTCCAGCTTGGGATGCAGGCCGAAGGTCCCGTCCAGCTTCAGCGCGCCGTTCGGCTGGCCAAAGCCGGCTATGGCGATCTCACCGCGCATGCCGGCATAGTTGCTGTCGCCGATCGGCGGCGAGACCGACAATCCGTCCATGGCGCCGCGGCAGATGAACACCACCAGCTTGCGCTTGGCCATGTCGCCCTCGGATGCGGCGAAGGCCTGGCGACCAAGGAAGGTGACGCTGAGGCCAAGTCCCGTCGCGGCAAACAGAGCCGAGCGGCGGTTGAGATCGAACGAGCGGGTCATCGGCGTTGGAACTCCGGGCTCATCAGCATGATGGAAAAGGCTTCTTTGCGCGATTCGGCGCGGCCGATGGCGGTCGCCGTGGCGAGTGTCAGGCGGGCGCCCAGGGTGTTCTGGGCGATCTGCATCGGTTGGGCGTCGGCGGGGACCGCGCGGGCGGAAAAGTTTTCAGCCCAGCCCATGCGTTTGACAATGCCGTCTGGCGAGGCCCAGTCCTGGGCGTCCTCCGCCCAACCCTTCGGCGAGGGCGCACTGAACGGCTTCTGCCCCAGGCCATTCAGCACCGGCGCGATTTCCGGCCCCGCCGACATGCCCGCGGCGCGGTAACTGGAGATCAGGAATTCGTAAGGCGTCTTGAACTTGTCCTCTTGTGGCGTCCAGGCTTCGGGCGACTCGATCAGGGTTTCCGCAACCTTATCAAGCTGTCCACCGGTACTATTGAAGGTGTTTTCCAGGCGCGCGACGAGCGCCGGCGGCGGATCGTCGGCGACGAAATGGCGGGCGAGCTTGAAGGCGATGTGATGGGCGGTCGCCGGATTGGCCGCCAGATCGGTGAGCACGGCGTGGGCCTGATCGATGCCGGTCTGCGGATAGGCCTTGCCGAGGATGTGGCGGACGCCCGGCTCGTGAGCGCCCTGGCGGAAGGTGAACTGGCCGGGCTGGCCGAACAGATCGGCGCGCTCCTTGAACCCGACGATGCTCCAGCCGGTGAGCGCGCGGGCGAATTCGGTTACATCGGCCTGGGTGTAGCCGGAGCCGACGCCGAGCGTATGCAGCTCCATGATCTCGCGGCCAAGATTCTCGTTCAGGCCGCCCAGGCCTTTCAGGCGCGGAAGTCCGGCGCGGCCCAAGGCCGCGTACTGGCTGTTCGGCCCGATCGACTGGATCTGATCAAGATAGATCAGCATGGCGGGATGCGAGGACGAGGCGACCAGCAGATCCTCGAAGCGCCCAAAAACGTGCGGCCGGATGGCTTCACGCTCAAACGGGCCGACCAGGATCACGGTCTGCAGATTCTTCTGCCCGACGGTGAAATGATTGAACCAGAACAAGGCCCACCGTTCGCGAAAAGCGGCCTCGGTCTCGCTGGCCAGGGCGGCGCGCGCGATGAATTCGCCGCCAGCGCCCTGACGGATCAATCTTTGCGCCTCCTTGACCGGATCGAGGGCATCGCCGTCGAGCTTGGCTTGACGCTTTTGCATCTGGAGCTGGCGAAGACCGTCGAAACTCTCGACGCTGGTCTTGAATTGGCCCGCCGGCTGGTCGGCGCCCTGGGGGCGGATCTGCGCCTTGAGGTAGGCGACGGGATCTGGCCGGGTGGCGGCGATTTCGTCCGGGCGCGCGCCGAGGCCAAATCGGGTCGCGGCGATCGAGGCCTTGAGGTCGGGGTCTATGGACACGGGGCTGGTCTCACCTTGGTTCGAAAGCCATCACATCCGGTTGCACGCGCACCCCACGCCGGTTCCGTCGGACCATCTTGTCGCAGGCGCGCCGGCGGGCGGCGCCGGCTTGTCACCCGCGGCCGCCGAGTCTAGGCCTGAACATCAGCCATGCGGAGTCCTTGCTAAGTGAAGCACATCCTGGACGAACTCGAGCGGCGGCGCGCCCAGGCGCGCGCGGGCGGCGGCGAGCGACGCATCGCGGCCCAGCACGCCAAGGGCAAGCTCACCGCCCGCGAACGCATCGACGTGCTGATGGACGAGGGGTCGTTCGAGGAGTTCGACATGTTCGTCGAGCACCGCGCGACCGACTTCGGCATGGCCGACAACAAGATCGCCGGCGACGGGGTCGTCACCGGCTGGGGAACGATCAACGGCCGGGTCGTTTTCGTATTTTCAAAGGATTTCACGGTCTTCGGCGGCTCTCTTTCCGGCGCGCACGCCAAGAAGATCGTCAAGCTGTATGAGCAGGCGGCCAAGGTGGGCTCGCCGATCATCGGCCTCTACGACGGCGGCGGCGCACGCATCCAGGAGGGGGTCGAGGGCTTGGCCGGCTATGCCGACATCTTCCTGCAGAACACCCTGTGCTCCGGCCTGATCCCGCAGATCGCGGTGATCATGGGACCCTGCGCCGGCGGCGACGTCTATTCGCCGGCGATCATGGACTTCATCTTCATGGTCAAGGACACCAGCTACATGTACGTGACCGGCCCCGACGTGGTGAAGACGGTCACCAACGAGGAGGTCAGCCACGAGGAGCTGGGCGGCTACCGCGTGCACGCCGTAAAGTCCGGCGTGGCCGACGGCGCCTTCGAGAACGACCTGGAGGCGCTCAACCAGGTCCGGCGGCTGGTGGACTTCCTGCCCCTGTCCAACCGCGAAAAGCCGCCGGTGCGCGACAGCTTCGACGAGGTGGACCGCACGGAGGCCTCGCTCGACACCCTGGTCCCCGCCAACGCCAACAAGCCCTATGACATGAAGGAGCTGATCCTAAAGATCATCGACGAGGAGGATTTTTTCGAGATTGCAAAGGATTGGGCCAAGAACATCGTTTGCGGCTTCGCCCGGATCGGCGGTGAATCGGTCGGCATCGTCGCCAACCAGCCGCAGACCCTCGCCGGCGTGCTTGATATCGACGCCGCCCGCAAGGGCGCGCGGTTCGTGCGATTCTGCGACGCCTTCTCCATCCCGCTGGTGACGCTTGTCGACGTGCCGGGCTTCATGCCGGGGACGCGCCAGGAGCAGGGGGCTCTGATCAAGCACGGCGCCAAGCTGCTCTTCGCCTATGCCGAGGCGACGGTGCCCAAGATCACCCTGATCACCCGCAAGGCCTATGGCGGGGCCTATGACGTGATGAGCTCCAAGCACATCCGCGGCGACGTCAACTATGCCTGGCCGACCGCGGAGATCGCGGTGATGGGCGCCAAGGGCGCGGTCGAGATCATCTTCCGCGCCGATATGAACGACCCCGACGCTATCGCCGCGCGCGAGACGGAATACAAGGACCGCTTCGCCAACCCCTTCGTCGCGGCCAGCCTCGGCTATATCGACGACGTCATCATGCCGAGCGAAACCCGCCGCCGGATCGCCCGCGCTCTGAAAAGCCTGAAGGGAAAAAAGCTAGAGAACCCCTGGAAAAAGCACGACAATATTCCGCTTTGAGCGGACGATCGCATCGATGGCTCAATAATGGAATCGGCACTGGACGATCTCGATCCGCTGCTCGGCGCCAGAACCGGCGAGACGGTAGGCGAGACGGTAGACGAGACGATGCTCCTCGCTGATGCGCCGCGACCAAAAACCCGCGAGGGCGCCTTTGAGGGGTTCGGGCTGTCCAAGGCCTTTGAACGGGGAGCGTCGGATGTCGGCGATCAGAGTATTGATCTTCCTGATCACCTTCGCGTCGTGATCCTGCCAATGCAGATAATCGCTCCAGCCGCGAACCGACCAGGCCAGAGTCATTCAGCCGCGTCGCTCACCCGGCTGACGAGGCCATCTGCGCCGAACTCAGTTTCGACGATCTGGCCGGCATTCAATTGAGCGATCGACTCGTCCAACGCCTTGCGGTTGGCCTCTGTCGAATTGAGGTAAGCGGTCTCCTGCCAGCCGTTCCAATCCGATAAGGACATCATGACCACCGCGTCGGCTTTGCGGCGGCTGATCACGATCGGGACGTGATCTTCAACCACGCGATCCATAACCGACTTCAAGTTCGCCCGCGCCTCGGAAAAGGTCGTGACGTTGATGCTGCCGCTCTTCATGTCGTAAATATGTACGAAATATCGTACAAGTACAAGGGGCGCTTTGGCTAGAGCTCGTCGCCGCGCCCCAGCGGGTCCGGCAACGGTTCGCCGTTGGCGACAAAGCTCAGCGACACCGAGTTGATGCAGTAGCGCTGCCGGGTCGGCGGCGGCCCGTCGGGGAAGACGTGGCCCTGATGGCTGTCGCAGCGGGCGCAGCGGGTCTCGATGCGCACCATGCCGTAGCTGACGTCCTTGATCGCCCGCACATGCGCCTCGTCGATCGGGGCGTAGAAGCTGGGCCAGCCGGTACCGCTCTCGAACTTGGTCTGGGCGCGAAACAGCGGCAGGCCGCACAGCCGGCAGCAATAGACGCCGTCGGTCTTGTTGTTGAGCAGCCCGCCGCAGAAGGGCGCCTCGGTGCCGTGGCGCAGCAGAACCTCGGCCTCTTCCGGCGTCAGGTCGGCTTCGAGCCGCTTCAGTTCGTCAGGTGAGGGCGGCGTCAGGTCGAAACCGGACGTCGAGCGGGCGGTGGATGTGGAGGTGTCGGTCATGGTCTCAGTCTGCCTCTTTCGCCGCGCGGTTTCCAGGCGCGGCGCGCGTCTGTCCGAAGCTTAAGTCCGGATCGGCCCGCCGGTTCCAAACCGCCTAGACCGGCGCCGGCGCATCGTGCGTCGCGCCAAACACGCGCTCGAAACTGGTCTTCAGCGCCGCGTCGGCCTCGGGCAGGCCCACCGGCCGGCCGAGGCCGACCAGGCTGGTGACGCCGTGATCGGTGAGGCCGCAGGGCACGATGCCGCTGAAATGCTCCAGGTCCGGCTCGACGTTCAGGCTGATCCCGTGGAACGAGACCCAGCGGCGCAGCCGCACGCCGATGGCGGCGATCTTGTCCTCGCGCCTGGGCGCCCCATGCTCGACCCAGACCCCGACGCGGCCCGGACGCACCTGGCCCTCGACATTGAAGGCGCCCAGCGCGTCGATCACCCAGGCCTCGAGCGCGGCGACAAAGGCGCGGACGTCCTTTTTCCGCGCGCCCAGGTCCAGCATCACATAGGCCACCCGCTGGCCCGGCCCGTGATAGGTGAACTGGCCGCCGCGCGAGCTCTTGAACACCGGAAAACGGTCGGGCGCCAAAAGATCGGCCGGTTTGGCGGAAAC
This sequence comes from Caulobacteraceae bacterium, assembly GCA_965277425.1. Classification (GTDB taxonomy): domain Bacteria; phylum Pseudomonadota; class Alphaproteobacteria; order Caulobacterales; family Caulobacteraceae; genus Poindextera. The sequence goes on along the minus strand of CBDICR010000007.1, from coordinate 918,285 downwards.
GCCGGCGGTGTAGAGCGGCGGATGCTCGAGCAGCCAGACCAGCTCGCCGGCCCGCCCCTCCGCGATCGCCTCGGCGCGCGCCTGCATGGCCGCGACGGCCGCCTCGTAACCCACGCGTCCGGGCGACACCGCCCAGCCGGCCGCCATCGCGTCCGTGCGCTGAAATGAGGGCGGCGCAACCGCTCCGCTTAACGACCGGTCAAGCATGATGACGGCAATGTGGCCGCAAGCGTCGCCGATGCAAGGGCTGGCGCGCGGGGTGCAGGCGTTTGAACCAGGTCAGTTCGGTCAATGTTGAGATCTCGGTGGTGCTCGGCCGCTCGGTCCTGCCCATGCAGCAACTGCTGCGCATGGGGCGCGGCGCGGTGATCCCGCTCGACGCCAAGGCCACCGACGAGGTCTGGATCCTGGCCAACAATCACCCCGTCGCCCGCGGCGAAATCCAGATCAGCGACGACAAGATCGCCATCACCGTCACCGGCCCGGCCAATGTCTATGACTTCATGGCCGGCGGCTGAGGCCCAGCCAGGAAATCCGCGCTCGCGGCCCGGCCTCATCTGGGTCCTGTTGATGACGTGGAGTCCAAAACCGCCTGATCGCTGATCCAAGGCCGCTCTTTGAGAGAGCGCCGCCTTGGTCGTGGTTGGATGTCGGATGGGAATGGGCGTTGTTCGCGCCGACGGCTATATCGGCTTCATTCTCGTCGCGTCCGTCCGTCTATGGATCAGGCGCGTTTTCGGCAGACCCCAAGGAAACAAGCCATGTCGCCCGACGAATTTGGATCCTTCGGCGCCGGCCTGGCGCTCTCGCCACTCGATGGCCGTTATCGAAAATCGACCCAGCCCCTTGCCATGCTGCTGTCGGAATTCGCGCTGATGCGCAACCGCGTGCGCGTCGAGGTCGAGTGGCTGATCTTTCTGTCGCGAGACCTGAAACTCCCGGAATTCCCCACCCTGGCCGACGCCGATGTGAGCCGGCTGCGCGCGCTATACGAGACTTTCGGGGCCGCCGAGTTCGAAAGCATCCGCGACATCGAGCGGGTGACGAACCATGACGTGAAGTCCGTGGAGTACTTCCTGAAGACGTGGACGGAAGGTACGGCCGTATACCCGTTCCGCGAATTCATTCACTTCGGTTGCACGTCCGAGGACATCAACAATCTCGCCTACGGCCTGATGTTGAAGGCGGCGATCAACGATGTCTGGATTCCCAAGCTCGAAGCCCTGTGCGCGGACCTCGAGGCGCGCGCCGTGGCGCTGCGGGACGCCAGGATGTTGTCCCATACGCACGGGCAACCGGCCACGCCCACGACGCTCGGCAAGGAGTTCGCCGTCCTCGCCTGGCGCCTGAAGCGCCAGCTTGTCGCCGCGCGCGGCCTGGCCTTCCTCGGCAAGTTCAATGGCGCCACCGGCACCTTCAGCGCCCACGCCATGGCCTATCCGGACGTGGACTGGATGGGGGCGTCCCAGCGTTTCGTGGAATCGTTCGGGCTCGAGCACAATCCGCTGACGACGCAGATCGAGCCGCACGACTATATTTCGGAAGCCTGCGACCTGATCGCGCGGGTCAACACCATAGCGACCAATATCAGCATCGATATGTGGCTCTACATCAGCCTCGGCTATTTCAGCCAGGCGCTGGTGAAGGCCGAGGTGGGATCGTCCACCATGCCCCACAAGGTCAATCCCATCGATTTCGAGAACGCCGAGGCCAATTTCGGGGTGGCCAACGCCTTGCTGCGGCACCTGAGCGCCAAGCTGCCGATCTCCCGCCTGCAGCGGGATCTCAGCGATAGTTCGACCATGCGCAATGTCGGGTCCGCCCTGGGATATTCCTGCCTGGCCCTGGACTCCCTCGTCCGGGGGCTGGGCAGGCTACGGGTTGCGGACGAGCGTCTCGCCGCCGAGCTGAACGAGGCTTGGGAAGTGCTGGGCGAAGGCCTGCAAACCGTCATGCGAAAGGCCGGGGCGGACAGTCCGTATGAGCAGATGAAAGCGCTGACGCGCGGCGAGCCGGTCGGCCCTGAAACCTTTGGCAAGATCATCGCCGACCTGGACCTGCCGCAGACCGAAAAGGCCCGACTCCTGGCCGTGACACCGCGGGACTATGTGGGTCATGCCTCCGCCCTGGTCGACTGCCTCACCCACAAGAGCCCGCTACGGCAAGACCGCCGATAGCGGCATCGGCTTCTTTCTCGTCGCGGACTTCCGGCTATGGATTTCCGCCATTCAATGGCTTGCCGGCCGCTCTGTCCTGCGCGTCGAGCTGCACCTTGCGGAAATGCGCGCGCACGCCGGTCGTGACGCCGAACTCCATCAGCCGATCGCTCTTAAGGCTATAGGCCGGCCAGGCCGGGGCGCCCGAACAGGTCGGCGCGCCGGTCTTGGCGAAGGCGACCCAGCAGGAATGCATCAGCCTGGCCAGGGCGCGATCATCGTCGACGATCTCGCTGGCATAGTTGGGGATGCCCATCTGGCTGTCGAAGACGTAAGGGTTTTCCGAGGTGTGGTTGGCGCCCGGAATCTTGCCGCGCCGGGCCACCCGTACATAGGAGAAATAATACAGCCAGGCCGGCGCCTTGGCCGACTGCCTGGCGGCGATCCAGCGCGCCGGGGCGCCCATGACCGCGTCGGTGAACAGGGCCTGGGCCAGCTCGGCGTCGCCGCCGGCCTGGCCCGCATAGGCCGCCCGGGTTTCGGGCGAGGCGGCGGCGAGATAGGCGGCATAGTCGGCCGGCGGCAAAAGCGAGGCCTCCCAACTGTTCGAGCCGATGATCAGCGGCACGGGCGCCTGGTCGCCGCGGGCGAAGGCCTGCGTGGCGGTCTCGGTGATCAGACGGCCATCGACGACGGGACCGAAGCGGCCGTGCGCCGCGACCAGGGCGGCGACGGGCAGGGCGCGCAGCTGGTCGGCGGTCGCGTCCTGCGGCAAGCCCAGCGCCTTGGCGATGCTCATGCCGTCCGCCTCCGCCGCGCTGAGAGTCACCGGCGCGCTCCAGCCGCCGCCGGACTGCACGGTCGCCTTGGCGAACAGGCCGCGCGCGGCGGGGGTCGTCATCAGGGTCAGGGTGTCCCAGCCGCCGGCCGATTCGCCGAAGATGGTCACATTGTCCGGATCGCCGCCGAACGCCTCGATGTTGCGCCGGACCCATTTCAGCGCCGCGATCTGGTCCATGGTCCCGTAGGAACCCAGCGGCTCGTTCGCGCCGGCCGCCCTGGTCAAGGCCGGATGGGCGAAAAAGCCGAGCGCGCCCAGCCGGTAGTTGACCGAGACTAAGATCACCCCGTCGCGCGCGAAGGCGCTCCCGTCGTTCGGCGCGATGGAGTTGGCGCCGGCGGTGTTGCCGCCGCCGAAGATCCACACCATCACCGGCGCCTTGCGGGCGCCCACCGGCGCGAACACGTTCAGGTTCAGGCAGTCCTCGGAGGTCGGCCCGGCATAGCCGCCGCCGTTCGGCCGCCCGCCTGTGTTGATGGCTTGCGGGCAGGCGGGGCCATAGGCCGAGGCGTCGCGGGTTCCGGTCCAGGCGGCGGCGGCCTGAGGCGGCTCCCAGCGCAACGGCCCGACCGGCGGGGCGGCGAACGGAATGCCCTTGAACACCTCGACCGCGCCATTCGCCTGGCCGGCGATAAGGCCGGTGTCGATGCGCACCTCGACCTCGGCCGCCTGGACGGCCGCGCCGAACGCCAGAGTGGCGAGGACGATGAGCACGGCCGCGATCCGTCGAAGCATAGGCGTTTCCCCCGTTTTGGCCCTTATAGCGCGTCCAGCCGGGGCGCTAACGGTCGTTGATGCGAACCCGCGCGCCGACGCCGCGGAGGCCCAGACGGGCGGCGACCTGGCGCGACGAATGGTTGGTCAGTCGCGTGCTGTAGATGAGGTCGCGGCCCTTCAGGCTATCCAGCGACGACCAGGCAGCGGTGGCCGCCGCCGCGAATCCGCGGCCCCTGAAGGCGGTGAAGGTATAGACTCCGATCTCGGCGCCGGCCTCGCCCAGACGAGCCGCAAAGGCCATCGCGGCGATCTCGCCGCCCTCGAGCGCGACGCACCAGGGCCACCAGAAGTCGCCCAGGCTGAGAAAACCGGCATCCAACAGCGATTGCGGCATGCCTTGCCGCGCCAGGCGTGCGAGCAGTTCATCACCCTCGGTCGTATCGGACCGCACGATCGTCGCGCCGTGTGCGTATTCGAGGCCGTTCGGCAGCCGAAAGACGATCTCCGGCCCGTCCACCTCGACCGGCGTGTCCTGCGAGAGGCGCTCAACGATCTCCGCCAGATTATCCGGCGGCGCATCGGGATTGCTCCAGGACGGCGCGGCGGCGGCGAGAGCGAGCACACGCGCGGCGCTCTGTTCGTCTACGTCATGGCGAAGGCGTACGATATTGCCGGTTGCGCAGCCCGCGAAATAGAGGCGCGGCCCGGCTGAACGGCTCGCCGCGATCGAATCCTGACGCGGGCCTGGATGGTTGAGCGGTCCGGCCTCGATGCGGCCGGAGGCGCCGATGACAAGGCTGATCGCGACGTCGAGCTTGAGCAGGGCGAGATCGCCGGCCGCGTTCACTCGGTCCGGGTCTCCATGGGAATCAGCACGAAGGTCTCGCGGAAGGCGATCAGGGCGATGGCGACGGCGATGCCGAACAGGACCGAATTCTGAAAGCCGAACCGCGAGCTGACCAGGCCGAGCGCCACGATCAGCCCGGCCATCAGATAGCCGCCCCAGCGGTCGAAGGCGGCCTGGAACTGGCCGCGCCGGCGGCTCCTGGCGCTGGGTGCGGAGGGCGCCGCGCCGGCGGCGGGCGCAGCCGCGGCGGCGCGCACGGCCGCGACCCTCGGGTTCATGATCGAAAACCACAGCGGCGGGACCATGGCGGTCAGGTACATCGGGATCAGTCCGCCGGGCAGGCGCGGCTGGCCGTCGAGCACGCGCAGGGCGTCGAAACGGCGGTTGGCCGAGCGGTGATGCTCGGAATGGCGGCCCAGATTGAGGAAATAGAGGCCGGAGAACCGCGTCTCCCAGTTCCAGCAATGCTGGACGCCGGGACGCTCGTAGCGGCCGGGCGAGACCTGTTTGCGTTGCAGGCCGTAGTGCTGGAGGTAGTTGATGGTCTCCAGCGAGAAGATGGCCACCGCGCTCTGGATGGCGACCGCGGCGAGGCCATAGACGCCGACGAAGAGGAAGGCGGCGACATACCAGGCGGCGACGAGGGCGAGATAGCCCAGCATGCGGTTCTGCACCGAGACCCAACCCTGGCCGCGCGCCTTCAGCCGGCGAACCTCGATGGCCCAGGCGCTGCGCAGGCCGCCGACCACGCTGCGCGGAACGAAGGCGTAGAGCGACTCGCCCAGCCGCGCGCTGGCCGGATCGTCCGGCGTGGCGACCCGGATATGGTGGCCATAGACGTGCTCGATGGCGAAATGCGGATAGCTGACCGTGCAGAGCAGAAGATCGCCCAGCCAGCGGTCGATGCGCGAGGGTCTGTGCATCAGCTCGTGCGCCACCGCGATGCCGACCGCGCCGTAATAGAGCCCGACCAGGACGGCCAGGATGACCACGTCGGCGCCGACCGCATGCCGCTTATGCACATAGTAGAGCATCAGGCCTTCGATGAAGATGAACTTGAAGGCTAGCATGCGCGGCAAAAGGCCGTATTCGACGCCGGGCTTTTCGGCGGCGCGATCGGCGAAGGCTTCACGGCGCGCCGAGCCGCCGACCAGGTCCATGGTCACCGGAATGGCGAAGGCCGCGGCCATGTAGAGCAGGGTGCGCGTCGCCTGGCTGAGGGTCAGGGTCGGCAGGTTGGGCGCCAGCCACAGCGGTAGGGTGAAGGGCAGGAAAAGCAGCGCCCGACGAAAAAAGCTCGTGATCGCGCTCATGAAGGGTCCTGGTGAGCGGTGGATGGGCGGGCCGAATCGATCGGCCGGGTTTTCGAACCCGACTGTTCGCCCGACGCGGGATTATCATGTCGGGGCGCTGGCGTCGACGGCCGCGGCGGCTTCCGAAAGTCGCAGCCCCGCCGACCTCTGCTTCCCAAAGCCGAGCGCATTTGCTAACCCGCCCGCCTCGCTGGTCGCGGTCGTGGCGGAATTGGTAGACGCGCAGCGTTGAGGTCGCTGTGGGGCAACCCGTGGAAGTTCGAGTCTTCTCGACCGCACCAGTGAGATTTGGGTCAATAGAACACGCCGAGGCGGACTGAACGGGAGGTCGTCGATGACCCGAGATGACGACGGCCTTGTGGCCGCGGCCTCGACCGTTCCGGAAGATCTCGAAGACCTCGCGCTGCGCGACGACTACGCGCTGAACCCCGCCTTCGTCGAGATGGTGGTGGACGCCGCCGAGCGCGGCGACGCCAGGCGGCTTGGCGAGCTGATGGATGCCCTGCATCCGGCCGACATCGCCGACCTGATGGGATTCCTCTCCGGCGACTACCGCGAGGCCCTGGTGCCGCTGCTCGCGCCCGACGTGCTGGCCGAGGTGCTGTCCGAGCTCGACGGCGCGCTGCGCGAGGACATCCTCGAACATGTCGCGCCCGGCGTCCTGGCCGCCGCGATCGGGGAGATGGACTCCGACGACGCCGCCGACGTGGTCGACGACCTGGAGGCCGATGTGCGCGGCCAGGTCCTGGCCCATATGTCCGACGTCGACCGGGCCGGCATCGAGCATTCGCTGGCCTATGGCGACGAGACCGCCGGGCGGCTGATGCAGCGCGAGGTGCTGGCCGCGCCGCAGTTCTGGACTGTCGGCCAGACCATCGACCATGTCCGCGAGGCCGCCGACGCCCTGCCGGACCTGTTCTTCGACGTTTATGTGGTCGATCCGGCCAACCGGCCTGTCGGGGCCGCGCCGGTCAGCCGCCTCCTGAAGAGCCGCCAGGAGGCGCTGCTGTCGGAGATCATGGAGCCGGTCACCGAAATCCCGGCCGATATGGACCAGGAAGAGGTCGCCTACATCTTCGACAAATACCACCTGATCTCCGCGCCGGTGATCGAGCCCGGCGGGCGGCTGGTGGGGCAGATCACCGTCGACGACATCGTCGGCGTCATCCGCGAGGAGAGCGACGAGGACATGCTGGCCCTGGCCGGGGTGTCGGATACCGAGATCGGGGCGACCGTGTTCGGCGTCACCCGGGCGCGCTTCTGGTGGCTGTTCATCAACCTGGGCACTGCCATCCTGGCCTCCAGCGTCATCGCGCTGTTTCAGGGCTCGATCGAGAAGTTCGCCGCCCTGGCCGTGCTCAACCCCATCGCCGCGTCCATGGGCGGCAATGCGGGCACCCAGACCCTGACCGTCGCCGTGCGCGCCATCGCCACCAAGGAGCTGAACGCCACCAATGTGCTGGCGACCATCTGGCGCGAGCTGGCGGTCGGCCTGCTGAACGGGGTCGCCTTCTTCGTGGTCATGGGCGGGGTGACCCTGCTGTGGTTCCACGATCCGCTCATGGCGCTGATCGCGGGCGCGGCCATGATCATCAACCTGTTCGCCGCCGCCCTGGCCGGAATCCTGATCCCGCTCGGCCTCGACCGGATGGGCTTCGACCCGGCGGCCTCGTCCGTGGTCTTTCTGACCACGGTGACCGACTGCGTCGGCTATTTCAGTTTTCTGAGCCTGGCGACGCTGGTGCTGATCCATCGTTGAGCGGTCCTGATCTTGCGGGTATGGGGCGCGACGCGTCTGCGTCTGTCTCAATCTGGGTCAAGAGGGTGATGAAGCCGCGCTATCGGGTCTCTCCCGCCGCGATTACGCTGATCAAACGGTTCGAGGGCTTGCGCCTGAACGCCGTCCAGCTCGACGACGGCCGCTGGACGATCGGCTACGGCCATACCCGATCGGCCCGCGAGGGCGCCGAGGTGAGCGAGGCCGACGCCGAGGACCTGCTCGCCTACGATCTGGCCGAGGTGCAGACGGCGATCGATGCGCTGGTGTTCACGCCGCTGACGCAAAACCAGTTCGACGCCCTGGTCTCGTTCGCCTTCAACATCGGGCTGCACGCCTTCCGGCATTCTTCCGTGCTCCGCCGCCTCAACGAGGGCGCGCTCTTGCAGGCCGCCTGCGCGATGGAGATGTGGCGCAAGGCCGACCTTGAGGGCGAACGCATCGTCATCGACGCGTTGGTTCGTCGCCGCGCGACCGAGAAGGCGCTTTTCCTGACCCCGGAGGACGGTTTCGTCGCCGCGTCCTCGGCGGTCGTCCGGCCGAGGATGGACTACGATGTCGGCGCCGCCGTGCCGCGCGTGCGGCCGACGGAGCTGAAGACCAGCCCCGGCAGCGCCCCGGCGAGCCCGATCGGCAGCCAGCCAGGCCGCGCCGTCGAGGAGACGCCGTCTTCCAGCGAGCGGGCGGCGGCGGCCGTCACCGCCCGGCTGAAGGCCATATTGCCGGACGACGGTGTGGCGGACGAACCCGCGCCCTTTCCATCCGATGCAGGTCCCGCCGCGGCGGAGCCGGTTCGACCCGACGCGGAGGCGGCCCGCGCCTCGGTGCGCTCCATCTTCGACCAGACCCGCGACGACCCCGAGCCCGCCGGCCTCGCCCCCCTGGTTGGCCTGGGCCTGATCGGCTTTTCGCTCTTCGCCGGGGGTCTCTTCTGGGCCTTCGTTTCCAAGCCCTCCGGCGGCCTGATCGGTTCACCCATCATCGGTTTCGCCCTCGGCTTCCTCGGCATCGTCTGCGTCGGCAGCGCGGTCTATTTCCTGCTGGAACGGCTCGGCGGCGGCCAGGCTCAGGACTGAAGGCGCGGCCGACGCGGCTTACGGGCGATTGTTTTCGATCGCCCTCGGCGGTCAAATGTCCGCTTGACGCCAGCGGAGCCGGTCCATGCCAGATCAAGACATCAAGCGCTTTCCGCCAGGATTCGTCTGGGGCGCGGCGACCGCGGCGCACCAGGTCGAGGGCGGCAATGTCGGTTCCGACAGCTGGGCGCTTGAGCACGCCTCGCCGTCGCTTTTCCGCGAGCCGTCCGGGGACGCGGTCGACCAGTACCATCGCTTCGCCGACGACATGGCGATCCTGGCCGGCCTGGGCCTGAGAGCCTACCGCTTCTCCATCGAGTGGGCGCGGATCGAGCCGGAGGAGGGGGTCTTCTCCCCGGCGGCCTTGGACCACTATCAGCGCTGCATCGACGCCTGCTGGACGCGCGGCATAGCCCCGGTGCTGACCTTCCATCACTTCACCCTGCCGCTGTGGCAGGCGCGGCGCGGCGGTTTCACCGACCGGGACTTTCCCGACCGCTTCGCCCGCTTCTGCGAGCGGGCGGCGCGGGCGCTGCACGGCTTCGACACCGCCTGCACCATCAACGAGCTGAACCTGCCGCTGTTTATCCGCGAGGGCGTGATCAAACGGCTGGACACCGAAAAGGGCCGCGCCCGCGTGGCGGCGGCGCAAGACGTGCTGGGCGGGCCGATCGACCGGTTCTTCCTCTACACGCCGCGAGAAGTGATCCTGGACCAGGGCCTGGCCGCCCATGCCAAGGGCCGCGACGCAATCAAGGCGGCGCATCCGAACTGCCAGGTCGGCGTGACGCTGGCCTTGCAGGACGAACAGGCCGAGCCGGGCGCCGAGGCCCTGCGCGACCAGCGCCGCAACGACTATTACGGGGTCTGCCTCGACGCGGTGAAGGGCGACGACTTCATCGGCGTGCAGACCTATTCGCGCGTGGTGGCCAGGCGCGACGGCGGCGTCGGACCCGAAGAGGGCCATCCGCGCACCATGATGGGTTATGAGGACCGGCCCCAGGCGCTGGCGGCGACCTGCCGGTTCGCCTGGGCGCGCACCAAGACGCCGATCCTGGTCACCGAGAACGGCTGGGCCGGCGAGGACGACGCCCGCCGCGCCGCCTTCGTGGCCGAGGCGCTCCGTGAACTGCACGGCGCCATCGCCGACGGCGTCGACGTGCGCGGCTACTTCTACTGGTCGCTCTTGGACAATTTCGAGTGGTCGCTCGGCTACGGGCCGAAGTTCGGGATCATCGGCGTCGACCGGGCGACGCAGCAGCGCGCGATCAAGCCCTCCGCCGCCGCCCTGGGGGTGATCGCTCGGGCCAACGCCCTGCACCCGGCCGGCGCGCCGCCGATGGCGGCTGACGCCGGCGCGCTTGGCGGCGGGGCGCCGGTCGGGCTGTAAGCCGCCACAGCCACAAGGCTTAGTACAAACGGCTCATGCAGGCTTCGCCGGCGCGCTTCATAGAGAACCTGGTCGGTTGCGCGACGCTGTTCGGGGGATGAAGTGAGCGTATTGATAAGGCGCCCACGGCGCGGGCGGCTGCATCGGTCCATGGCCGCCGCCCTGCTGAGCGTCCTTGTGCTGCCCGCGACGGCGCGCGCCCAATTCATCGACACGGTCGTGGCGCCGGAAGGGTTTTCGCTTCCCTGCACGGTGATCGGTCCCTTGGCGCCGGTCGTGCTCGACTATTGCGTCCATCGCACCGAGGCCGAAGGGTTCATCCTGAAGAGCGAACTCGGCGACGCCGGGCTGAGCCTTGGCCTCGCCGGCGATGACGACGGGGTGGTGACGACGGTCGATCCCGGCTCGCCCGCGGCCCTGGCCGGCGTACAGGCCGGTGACGCGCTGGTCTCGGTCGATGGAAAACCGGCGCGCATGTCGCCGGCCGATGTCGCTGAAGCGATGAGCTTCGGGGCTCGCGGTGAAGCGGTGAGCCTAACCATCGAACGCGGCGGGCAGACGCTGACGCGCGCCTTCAACCGCGACGCGGCGCCGGTTCCGGCCAACGCGCCCAGATCGCCGAACATCCTGGTGGGCATCCATCCCATCGTGAACTGGCGAGGCGTGTTCATCCCCTGCATGGGCGCCGGCTATCTCGGGCCGGTCGTCATCGCCACCTGCCAGTCGGCCTATCATAAGTACGGATACGTCAAGGCCAGCGAACTCGGCTCGACGGGGCTGATGTTCGCGGTCGCGCGGCCTGACGCGGCCTTGATCAGTGCGGTCGAGCCCGGCTCGGCGGCGGCGACGGCGGGGATCGCGGCTGGGGACCTGCTGATCGCGGTGGACGGCAAGCCGCTGGCGTCGAGCGCCGGCGAGCACGCTGGCGAACTCTTGTTCGGCAGGGCCGGGGAGGCCCGTCATATCGTCGTCCGGCGGGCCGGCCGCGACGTCAGGTTGGATCTGGTGCTGGCGGCGCGGTCGCGCAAATAGCCGCCCCTAGGGCTGATCCGCCATGCCGTGGCCTTCGTAAGCGCCTATAAGACCTGGACGCCGAAAGGCGTCCGACTGAGACTCGATCTCGCCTGAGAAGAACGCCATGCGCTCGACATTGCTGGCCCTCATCGCCGCGACCCTGTTGCTCGCCGCGCCGGCCCACGCCGCACCCACCTGCCAGGACGGGCACGGCGACACCATCCGCTGCGGAACGGCGGGCGCCATGCCCGTCGGCTGGACCTTGCCGCCGCAACAGCGCCTGGAGCGGCAGATGACGGAGCCGACCGGCGTCAGCCCCGACACCATGGCCGGCCTGATCTGCTTCCTGTTTGGCTTCTTCGCCCTGATCGCCCTCATGCCCGACTTCGACGGCCACTGGGACCGCCAGGAAGAGGAAGACGAGGAGCAAGGATAGGGCGCCGCGCGTCTCCCCTTGGCCGCCCCGGCCGTGCTAGTTGGGACGCATGATCCCCAATAGCGGCCCTTCGCTGGACTTCGACCTCGGCGAAACCGCCGACGCCATCCGCGAGACCACGGCGCGGTTCGCGGCCGACCAGATCGCGCCGCTGGCCGCCGAGATCGACCGGACCAACGACTTCCCGCGCCAGCTCTGGGCGCCGATGGGCGCGCTCGGCCTGCACGGGATTACCGTCGAGGAAGAGTTCGGCGGCCTTGGCCTGGGCTATCTCGAGCACGTCGTGGCGATGGAGGAGGTGTCCCGCGCCTCCGCCTCGGTGGGCCTGAGCTACGGCGCCCACTCCAACCTCTGCATCAACCAGATCCGCCGCTGGGGAACGCCCGAGCAGAAGCGCCGCTACCTGCCGAAACTGATCAGCGGCGAGCATGTCGGCGCCCTGGCCATGAGCGAGGCGGGCGCCGGCTCGGACGTGATTTCCATGACCCTGCGCGCGACGCGGCGCGGCGACCGCTTCGTGCTGAACGGGACCAAGTTCTGGATCACCAACGGACCCCACGCCGACACCCTGGTGGTCTATGCCAAGACGGAGCCTGAGGCCGAGAGCCGCGGGGTCACCGCCTTCATCATCGAAAAGGGCTTCGCCGGCTTTTCCTGCGCCCAGAAGCTGGACAAGCTCGGCATGCGCGGCTCCGACACCGGCGAGCTGGTGTTCGAGGGCTGCGAGGTTCCGCAAGACAATATCATCGGCCCTGAGAACGGCGGCGCCGGCGTCCTGATGAGCGGGCTCGACTATGAGCGCGCCGTGCTCGCCGGCGGCCCGCTCGGCATCATGCAGGCCTGTCTGGACGCGGTGCTGCCCTATGTGCGCGAGCGCCGGCAGTTCGGCCGGCCGATCGGGACCTTCCAGCTGATGCAGGGCAAGATCGCCGACATGTATGTCGCGCTGAATTCGGCGCGGGCCTACGTCTATGCGGTGGCCAAGGCCTGCGATGCCGGCCGCGCCACCCGGTTTGATGCGGCGGGCGCCATCCTGCTCGCCTCGGAAAACTGCGTGCGGACCACGCTGGAGGCCATCCAGGCCCTGGGCGGGGCCGGCTACACCAAGGACTATCCGGTCGAGCGGCTGCTGCGCGACGCCAAGCTCTACGACATCGGCGCCGGCACCAACGAGATCCGGCGCTTCCTCATCGGACGCGAGCTGGTGGGCGAGGGCGGGGCGTGAAGCGCGGCCTGGTCGGATCGGGATCGCGTTTCGAGGTCGAGGCCGGCTATTCGCGCGCGGTGATTGTTCAGCACGCCGATCACGCAGAGGTGTTCGTTTCCGGCTGCACCGGCTTCGACTATTCGACTATGACCATAGACGAGGATGTGGCTGTTCAGGCGCGACAGTGCTTCGCCAATATTGCGGACGCATTGACGCGGGCGGGTGGGGCCCTGACGCACCTGGTGCGAGTACGCTACTATCTCCCTGATTCGGGGGACTGGGAGCGTGTGGCGCCGGTGTTCGGCGAAGTTCTGGCCGATATCCGCCCGGCCGCGACCTGTCTGATCTGTGGGCTGATTGACCCGCGCATGAGGATCGAGATCGAGGCGGATGCACGGATTCCGGGTCAGGGTTTGGAGTCTTAGCGCGGCCCTGACGGTTGTGCTGGCCGGTTGCGCGATGTCGCCGCCCGCCAAGGTCGCCGCGATCGCCTGTCCCGACGGCGGGCGCAAGGCGACGGCCGAACTGGTCTTCGGCCGGGTCGCCGAAGACGGCAGCGGCGGGGTTTCGGAAGCCGCCTTCTCCAAATTCCTCGACGGCGAGGTCAGCCCGCGTTTTCCCGAAGGCCTGACCGTGATCGACGCCGAGGGCCGCTGGACGCCGCCGGCCGGCTCGATGATCCGCGATCCCGCCAAGCTGGTGATGATCGTGCTGCCGGGCCAAAAGGACGACGGCGGCAAGCTGCAAGCCGTCCGTATCGCCTATGAAAGACGCTTCCACCAGCAGTCGGCCCTGCTGATGACCCACGGCGACTGCGTTTCGTTTTAAGAACCCTCGCCCCGCTGAGCCGAGAGGGCTGGGTGAGGGGGACCATGCGAAGCATGGTGGAGGGGGTTCGCCGCGCCTCGGTGCTTAAGGCTCGGTCACACGATTAATCCTGAGACGGGCGCGGACGGCATCGCAACCCCCTCCACCGCACTGCGTGCGGTCCCCCTCCCCCTACGGGTGAGGACTAAATGTAAAGGGCCGCCCCATTGCTGGGACGGCCCCTCCATCGTCGGACCGCGGCCTGCCGGGTCACCCCAGCCTGTCGCGAGACCATTCGCCTTCAGGCAAACTGCGCTGTCAGGCGCGAACCTCAGTATCGAGGCTCCAGGTCACGCTCTGCGACCGCGGTTGGAGACAATGAGACACTGGACCACCTCCTTTCAGCTGTTGAACAGGGACTCGGAAGATAGAGGCTCGATCGCCGGTTTGGAAGGCTCTTCGTGCGGCCGGGCTTGGAGCCAGGCTTCGAGCCGGCTAGAAGGCGCGCCGACCCCTCGCCAGACCAGGAGCCTTTGGATGGCCGCCGACCCCGAAAACACCCTTATCCTGACCCTCGAAAGCGGGCCGGTGACCATCGCGCTCCGGCCCGATCTGGCGCCCGGGCATGTCGAGCGGATCAAGGAACTGGCGCGGGAGGGCTTCTATGACGGCGTCGTTTTCCACCGCGTCATTCCCGGTTTCATGGCCCAGGGCGGCGATCCGAGCGGCAACGGCTCCGGCGGCTCGGAAAAGCCCGACCTGAAGGCGGAATTCTCCAAGGCGCCGCACGTGCGCGGCGTCTGCTCCATGGCCCGGACGCAAAATCCGAACTCGGCCAACAGCCAGTTCTTCATCTGCTTCGACGACGCCACCTTCCTCGACAACCAGTACACGGTCTGGGGCGAGGTTACCGACGGCATGGAGCATGTCGACGCCCTGCCCAAGGGCGAGCCGCCGCGCCAGCCCGGCAAGATCGTCTCGGCGCGGGTGGCCGCGGACGAGAAGGCCTGAGACGTCGCATCGAGCCGATCGATGCGGCTGAGCGACTTCGACTTCGATCTGCCGGATGAATTGATCGCGCTGAGACCGGCGGTCCCGCGCGACGCGGCCCGGCTGCTGGTCGTTTCCCCCAAAGCCCTCCCCCTCGATGGGGGAGGGTTGGGTGGGGGTGTGGCCGCTGAGATGACGGAAGGTGTTTGCTCGGCGCCGAACGAGCTTCTTTCGGCTTCCCCTGCGCACACACCCCCAACCCCGGCCCTTCCCCCATCCGCCAACGGGAAGGGAGAACCTATCCTGCGCGACCGATTGGTTTCCGACCTTCCTCAGTTCCTCCGTCCGGGCGACGCCATCGTCTTCAACGACACCAGGGTCATCCCGGCGCGGCTGAACGGGACACGGGAGCGGGACGGGTCGGTGGTCGCGGTCGAGGCGACGCTGCACCGCCGCTTGAGCCCCCACCGCTGGACCGCCTTCATGAAGCCGGGCAAGCGGCTGCGGGTCGGAGACCGCGTGCGCTTCGGCGAGCGGGACGACCGCGCCTGTTTCCTTGGGCAGCTCGACGCCACGGTGGCGGCCAAGGGCGAGGGCGGCGAGGTGACGCTGGCCTTCGACCTTTCCGGCCCCGACCTCGACGCCGCCATCGCCGAGCGGGGCGCCATGCCGCTGCCGCCCTATATCGCGGCGCGTCGGGCCGAGGACGAACGGGACCGCGCCGACTATCAGACCGTCTATGCGCGCGAGGACGGGTCGGTCGCCGCGCCCACCGCCGGCCTGCACTTCACCCCGGAGCTGCTGGAGGCGTTGAAGGCCAAGGGCGTCGGCCTGCATTTCGTCACCCTGCACGTCGGCGCCGGCACCTTCCTGCCGGTGAAGACCGAGGCGGTCGGCGAACATCCCATGCACTCGGAATATGGCCAGGTGTCCGCGCAGACCGCCGCGGCCCTGAACGCGACGCGCGCCGCCGGCGGCCGCATCGTCGCGGTCGGCACAACGGCGCTCCGCCTTCTGGAGAGCGCGACCGGCGAGGACGGAATCATTCATCCGTTTACGGATGAAACGGCGATCTTCATCACTCCCGGCTACCGCTTCCGCGCCGTCGATATCCTGATGACCAACTTCCACCTGCCGAAGTCGACCCTCTTCATGCTGGTCGCCGCCTTTTGCGGCCTTCAGACCATGCACGGCGTCTACGCCCACGCCATCGCCCAAGGCTATCGCTTCTATTCCTACGGCGACGCCGGCCTGCTATTTCGCGCGGCCTGATGGGCGCCTTTGCGTTTCGCATCTCGGCCAGGGACGGCGCGGCGCGCACCGGCGTGATCGAGACCCCGCGCGGGCCGATCCACACCCCCGCCTTCATGCCCCTGGGCACAGCGGCCACGGTCAAGGCGCTGATGGTCGATCAGGTGGCGGCGACAGGCGCCGAGATCATCCTCGGCAACACCTATCACCTGATGCTGCGGCCGACGGCCGAGCGGGTGGCGCGGCTGGGCGGCCTGCACCGGTTCATGCGTTGGGAGCGGCCGATCCTGACCGATTCCGGCGGCTTCCAGGTCATGTCGTTGAGCAAGATCGCCAAGGTCGCCGAGGAGGCGGTCACCTTCCAGAGCCATATCGACGGCTCGCGCCATGTGCTGTCGCCCGAGCGCTCGATCGAGATCCAGGCCGACCTTTTGGGCGCCGACATCGTCATGCAGCTCGACGAGTGCGTCTCCTGGCCGGTGGAAGCGGCGAGGGCGGCCGAGGCCTTGCGGCTCTCCGCCCGCTGGGCCGCGCGGTGCAAGACGGCCTTCGGGACCCGCCAGACCCAGGCCCTGTTCGGCATCCAGCAAGGCTCGACCGTCGAGCCCCTGCGCCGGGAGAGCACTGAGCGGCTGGTCGAGATCGGCTTCGACGGCTATGGCATCGGCGGCCTGGCGGTCGGCGAGGATCACGCGGCCATGTGCGGGGTGCTGGACTACGCCGTCGCCATGCTGCCGGTCGAACAGCCTCGCTACCTGATGGGGGTCGGCAAGCCCATCGACATCGTCGAGGCGGTCGCGCGCGGGGTCGACATGTTCGACTGCGTGATCCCGACCCGCTCGGGCCGTCACGGCCAGGCCTGGACCTGGGACGGCCCGGTCAACCTGAAGGCCGCCCGTTTCGCCGACGACGACAGCCCGCTGGAGGCGGGCCTCGACTGCCCCGCCAGCCGCGACTACAGCCGCGCCTACCTGCATCATCTGGTCAAGTCGGGCGAAATCCTCGGCCAGGTCCTGCTCTCCTGGCACAATATCGCCTTCTACCAGGCGCTCATGGCCGCCATTCGCGCCGCCATCGCCGAGGGCCGGCTGGAAGCGCTGCGCCGCGAGGTTGGCGAGCGGGCGCGGGCGGTCGCGATCAAGCCTCGCCACCCTTAGGCTGCGACGGTCCTTGCGACCCAATCGCAGACCGTCTCGATGGCTTCCGGCGCGAGGGTCTCGTCGATATCGCCATATTCCGACATCGCGCCGGTTCGCGCCCGTTGCAGGAAATGGTTCAGGTCCGGCAACTCGACGAGCTCGGCGCGTGGATTGGCGGCCAAGGCCGCGCGCACATTCGGCGCGTGATAGCGGGGCGGGGTCTGCAGATCGCATCCGGCGAACACCACGAGCGTCGGGCAGGTCAGCGAGCGCAAGCTTTTGGTGTGGTCGTAGGCCCACCAGTAGCGCCGCCAGGGCGCGGCGGCCATCTGGGCGCGCGGCTCGATCCGTTCGACCGGGAAACGGCCGGCCGCGGCTTCGCGCTGAAGGATTTGACGTGTGCGCGCCACGCCGTCTTCAGCCGTCGGTGCGTCCCTGCCGGCCGCGGTCAAGGCGTGCGCCAGCGCGATGGTGCGCTCCGGATGCAGCGGCGCGCCGCCGACGGCCTTGGCGGCGCGGAACAGCTCGGTCTCGAATGTCTCCTCCTCGGCCACGCCGCTGGGGGTCAGCAGGACGCAGAAGGCGATCGTCGGGTCGGCGGCGGCCGCCTCGGCGCTGACATGTCCGCCTTCGCTGTGGCCGAACAGGCCGATGCGGCCAGGCTCGATCCCCGGCTGGCCTCTGAGGAAGATCACTGCCCGGCCAAGATCGGCGGCGAAGTCGGCGGTGGTGGCCAGGCTGAAGTCGCCCGCGGACTCGCCGACGCCGCGCTTGTCGTATCGCAAGGTCGCCAGGCCTCGGCGCGTCAGGGCGTCGGCCCAGACGGCGAAGGGCCGGTGCCCGAAGGCGCGCTGATCGCGGTCGGCGCGCCCGAACCAGGTCGACAGCACCACCGCGCCGCAGGCCGCCCGGCCGCTCGGCCACGTCAGCGTCCCGACCCGCCGCGATCCGTCGGCGCCGGCGAACGAGACGGTCTTGGTGTCGTAGGGAAGGGGCGGTTTCGGCGTCTGAGGCCGCGGCGCTTTCGGCGCGGACCTGGGCTGTCCGCGTTCGAAGCACACCGGATAGGCCGCGCCGGCGTGTCGGCAATCGCCGATCAGGCGCTCGCCCCCGTCATCCGGCCGCAGGTCGAGCGCGATATCGACGAGGACGGCGTCGAAACTCCACCCGCCCTTGTCTCTGACCAGCGGCAGCTCCAGCTCGCCGTAGCTGCGCGTGCGCAGCCTCGCCACGCCGCTGTCGGCCGAGGGCTGGAGCTTGAAGGTCAAGGTCACCTTGACCGAGCCGGTGTCGAGGACGCCGGTCCAATAACCTGAAATAACTGTGTCCATAGCTTCAGGATCGGCAGCCGATCGCGCGATGGCAAAGCACGATAGGTTGGCTTGCCACGGCCGGAACGGCCTGCCACCCTTAGGCTCGCCTCAGCCCAGCCGGGGCGGCCACGATCGCCGCGCCGACAATATTCGGCGCCTGCCGCGACAGCCGGGCCAAGATCGCTCAGATGCACATTTTCGCTTCTCAGGCATCCAATTGCGCTTCCCGCGCGTATTGGAGAGGCCAACTGTGGCGCAACTAGAGGAAACTGAAGATGTCCAACACCAAATCGCGGCTCTTGATCGCCGTGGCCGCCATTGCGATCGGCGCCGGCGCGGCCGGCGGCGTGGGCGTTGTCGCGGCTCAAGCCAATCCCATGGTCGGCGGTGCGCCGATGTACGCGTCGAAAAACATCATTGAGAACGCGGTCAATTCGAAGGACCACACGACCCTGGTCGCCGCCGTCAAGGCGGCCGGCCTGGTCGACACCCTCGAAGGTCCCGGCCCGTTCACCGTGTTCGCCCCGACCAACGAAGCCTTCGACAAGCTGCCGGCCGGCACCGTGCCGTCGCTGTTGCAGCCTGGCAATAAGGCGACGCTGGTCAAGGTGCTGACCTATCACGTGGTTCCCGGGCGTCTGACGGCGAGCGACCTTAAGCGCATGATCACCGCCGGCGGCGGCAAGGCCACGCTCACCACGGTGGAAGGCGATCCGCTGACGGTCACCGAGGGCGGCATGGGCCATCTGGTCCTTATCGACGCCAAGGGCGGTCGCTCGACGATCACCATCCCGAACGTCATGCAGTCCAACGGCGTGATCCACGTCGTCAACTCGGTGCTGATGCCTTAATCGACCTCTAAGCCTATGCCCCGGCCCGTCGGGCCGGGGCGCTTCCACCGCTGCCGTGCTCTTGTCGCCAAAAGCGCGCGCGACTAAGGTCCGCGCCCTTTCCAAGGGCCGGTAGCTCAGTGGTAGAGCACTCGACTTTTAATCGAGTGGTCGAGGGTTCGACCCCCTCCCGGCCTACCATCCTGCTTCGCGCTTTGCGCTTCGCAGGATAGATGCTGCCGCTGGCCGCGGCTGGGCGAAGCAGGATGCCCTTCGAAGCCTTGGCGAAGAAGGGCCATGTCTGACTCCAGCTCCGCCCCGCCGGTGACCATCTCGATCGAGGGCGTGGACAAGCGCTTCGGCCGCTACCCGGCGCTGGATGGCGTCAGCCTTGAAATCCGCCGCGGCGAGCTGCTTGCCCTGCTCGGGCCGTCCGGGTCGGGAAAAACCACCCTGCTGCGGCTGATCGCCGGCCTGGAACTTCCCGACCGCGGCCGGGTGCTGTTCGATCAGGACGATGTCACCCATCTGCGCGCCGCCGCGCGCCAGGTGGGCTTTGTCTTCCAGCAATATGCGCTTTTCAAACACATGACCGTGGCCAAGAACGTCGCGTTCGGCCTCGACGTGCGTCGCCGGAACAGGCCGCCGCCGGCGCAGATCAGCCGCCGTGTCGACGACCTGCTCAGGCTGGTCGAACTGGACGGCATGGGGCCGCGTTATCCAGCCCAGCTTTCCGGCGGCCAGCGCCAGCGGGTGGCGCTGGCCCGCGCCCTGGCGGTCTCGCCGAGGGTGCTGCTGCTCGACGAGCCGTTCGGGGCGCTGGACGCCACCGTGCGCAGGTCGCTCCGCCGCGAGCTTCGCCGCATTCACGACGCAACCGGCGTGACCACCATCCTGGTCACCCACGACCAGGACGAGGCGCTGGAGCTGGCCGATCGTGTCGCCATCCTCAACCACGGCCGGATCGAACAGCTCGGCGCGCCGGCCGAGGTGCACGATCACCCGGTCAGCGCCTTCGTCTGCGGTTTCGTCGGCGAGGCCAACCGCTTCGAGGGCGGGGTGAGGCAAGGCGTCTTCACCGCCGGACCGATCAGCGCGGCCGCGCCGGGCGTCGCCGACGGCGCGGCCATCGCCTTCATCCGCCCGCACGACATGGTCATCGCCGGCCCCGGCGAGGGCTTCGAGACCTGCGTCGGCCGCGTCATCCCGCAAGGCCCAACCGGCCGGATCGAGGCCAGGGCCGCCGACGGCCGTCAGATCGAGGCGGACCTCGCCCGCGATCGGCTCGACGCCCTCGCGCCGGGGACGCGGCTGAGGCTGGCGGCGAGGCAGGCGCACGTCTTTTCGGCCGCCCAATCCGAGGTCAAGCCATGAGCGGCGTTCCGATATCGCCGCGATCGCGGGCGCAGATCCGCTGGCTGTTCGGCGCGGCGGCGGTGTTCAACGCCAGCGTCGGGCTTGGCCTGCTGTTCCTGCGACCGCAGGTGTCGGGTGTTTTGCGGCTGGACCCGATCTCGGGAACCAACCTGGTGCTGCTCTATCTGACCGCGGGGTTCATCCTTCTGTTCGGCTGCGCCTTCGTCATGGTCGCCGTCGACCCCGTCCGCTACCGGCCGTTCATTCCGCTCTCGATCCTCGGCAAGCTGGCGGCGTTTGCGAGCGTCTTCGGCGCCTGGCTGGCGGGGCAGGCGCCCGCGAGCCTGCCGGCCCTGGCCAGCGGCGATCTGGTGTTCGCGATCCTGTTCCTGCTGGTCCTGCGCCGCGTGCCTGTCGGGTAGCGGCTATTGCTGCTGTTGCAGCTGCTGATCCAGCGCCGCCGCCGAGAGCCGCCGGCGGGCGGAGCCTGAAATCACCGGCCGCCCCGTGCGCAGGAATTCCGGCTCGGCCGCGGCGGTGCGGGTTTGCCGGACGGAGACGGCGACCTCAAGCTCGCTTTCGGCGCCGCCCTTGAATACGCCGTGCGAGGGCGGCACGTCGTCATAGTCGCGGCCGACGGCGACGATCACATGCCGCTCGCCCGTAGGCGTGTTGTTGGTGGGGTCAAAGCCGACCCAGCGCAGCGAGGGCAGGAAGACCTCGACCCAGGCATGGGTGGCGTCCGGGTCCGAGCGGTCGCCGTGCTCGCGGTCGGTGAACAGATAGCCGGAGACATAGCGGGCCGGCACGCCCCACCCCCGGCAGACCGCAAGCATGATGTGGGCGAAGTCCTGGCAGACCCCCTTGCCGCCCTCCAGGGCGACGTCGATCGGGCTGTCGGCGCGGGTGACGCCCGTCTCGTATTCCAGCCCCTCATAGATGGCCTTGCACAGGCCGCGTACGGCGGTCAGCGGATCGGCGTTGCGCAGCCGATCGAGCTCGAAGGCGCGGGCGAAGGCCTCCAGGGCGGGCGTGGTGACCGCGTAGCCGTGCGGACGCAGGAAATCGAAACAGTCGCCGCGAATAAACGTGCTCTTCAGCCGGTCCCATTCGCCCTGGTCGAGGGCCTGGGGCAGGGCGTCGGGCGTCTCCGTCTCGACCAGGGCCTGTGAGCGGATGGCGAGCTGATCGTGCGGCTGCGGCGCATCGAAGTGATAGACGGCGTTTCCGAAGGCGTCGACATAGGAGAAGAGCTGCGCCGCCGGGTCCACCTCCAGGTCGAAGCTGATCAGCCGCTGGCGGGCGCTCTTCTGCGGCTGCACCCAAAGCTCCATGACGCTTTCGCGTACCGGGGCGTCATAGCGATAGTGGGTCAGGTGGCGGATTTCGAGCAGCATGGCGTCTTAAGCGGGCAGCCTTTGTTCGAGCGGATAGGCGACGAAGGTCTCGTAGATGGCGTGATGGATGCGCTCGCATTCGCTGACCACCGCGCCCAGGATGGCGCCGGCGCCCAGGGTCTCGTCCATGTCGGCGAACTTCAGCCGCGCCGACAGGCGCGCGGCCAGCCGCTCGGGCTCGGCGCCCTCGAACGATTGGTCGCGGCGCGCCAGGCTGGTGAGATGCTCTTCGATGCGGGTGGTCGAGAAGCGGATCGAGCGGGGAAAATCCTCGTCGAACAGCAAAAATTCGAGCATCCGCTGCGGTTGAATTTCCGCCGTGTAGAGGCGCAGATACGGCTCCAGCGCGCAGGCCATGCGCAGGACCGACATCTGGGTGCGGTGGTCGCTCAGCAGCTTGTCGCCGGCGCGATCGCCGAAACAGACCTCCAGCAGGCGCGCGATCAGTTGCGCCCGCTCCAGGTGCACGCCGAGCAGCTGGAAGCGCCAGCCCTCGCCATGGCTCATGGTCGCGTCCGCCGCGCCCTTGAACAGGTGCAGGTCGGAGATGATCTCGTGCAGAAAGGCCGAGGAGCCGTTGGTGAAGGCGCTTTCGGCGCGCGGGTCGGTGACGCGCAGATAGAGCAGGTTCAACCGCTCCCAGGTCTCGGTGGTGATCTGGTCGCGCACCTGGCGGGCGTTTTCGCGGGCGCGGGCCAGCGAGGTGACCACCGAGCCCAGGTTGTCGCGCTCGAAGACCAGGCTGTGCACGGCGTCATAGGGCGCGGCCTCGTCGTCCGGGCCGCCGATCGAGGCCAGCGCCACCTGCGCCACCGCCACCGCGGCGTCGTTCTGGTCCAGGGTCGCGGTCAGCATGACGTCGGAAAGCCGGCTGATGTGCTCGGCCCGTTCGACGTAGCGGCCGATCCAGTAGAGGCTGTCGGCGACGCGGGCGAGCATCATGGCGAGACCTCGTCGTCGGCCAGCACCCAGGTATCCTTCGAGCCGCCGCCCTGGCTGGAATTGACCACCAGCGAGCCGCGCTTCAGCGCCACCCGGGTGAGCGCGCCGGGCGTCACCACGATCCGCTGCCCGGCCAGGACGAAGGGCCGCAGGTCCACGTGCCGGGGCTCGATGCGGCCATCGACCAGGCAGGGGGCGGTGGAGAGCTGGATGGTCGGCTGGGCGATGTAGTTGTCTGGATCGGCCTTGATCCGCTCGGCGAACTCGACGCGCTCGCTGGCGCTGGCGTGCGGCCCGACCAGCATGCCGTAGCCGCCCGAGGCGCCGACGGCCTTGACGACGAACTTGTCGAGATTGGCTAGGACGTGGCTGAGCTGCTTCGGTTCGCGGCAGAGGAAGGTTTCGATGTTCGGCAGAATGGGATCTTCGTCGAGATAGTAGCGGATGATCTGCGGCACATAGGCGTAGACCGCCTTGTCGTCGGCGACGCCGGTGCCCGGCGCGTTGGCGATCACCACATTGCCGGCGCGGTAGGCGTTGAACAGGCCGGCCGCGCCCAGCCCTGAATCCCGCCGGAAGGTGAGCGGGTCGATGAAGTCGTCGTCGACCCGGCGATAAATCACGTCCACGCGGCGCAGGCCCACGGTGGTGCGCATATAGACCATGTTGTCGTGGACCAGCAGGTCGCGGCCCTCGACCAAGGGCGTTCCCATCAGCCGCGCCAGATAGGCGTGCTCGTAATAGGCCGAGTTATAGACGCCGGGCGTCATCACCACGATCTGCGGATTGGGCCGCCAGTCGGCGACCAGGCTCTTCAGCGTCGCCAGCAGAAGATCCGGATAGCGCTCGACCGGCCGGACGTTGGCGGTGCGGTAGGTGCCGGGGAAGGTGCGCTTGGCGGCGTCGCGGTTGGCCAGCATGTAGGAGACGCCGGAGGGAACGCGCAGGTTGTCCTCCAGCACCGCGAACTCGCCCGCCTCGTCGCGGATCAGGTCGGCGCCGGAGACATTCACATAGGTGTTGTGCGGCACGAAGAGCCCGCGCATCTCGCGCCGGTAGGACGGCGCGCCCAGCACCAGCTCGCGCGGCGCGACGCCGTCGGCGAGGATCTTCTGGTCGCCATAGATATCGGCCAGGAAGAGGTTGAGCGCCTTCAGCCTCTGGGTCAGCCCAGCCTCGATTTTGCTCCATTCCGCCGCGTGGATGATGCGCGGAAAGAGGTCGGTCGGAATGATCCGCTCGGTGGTGGTTTCGCCGCCATAGACGGTGAAGGTGATGCCTTGCAGCAGGAAGGACTGCTCCAGCGTGCGCTGGCGCTCGGCGAGCTCGGCGGGGCCCAGCGTGGACATCCGCGACTGCAGGGCGGCGTAATGGGTGCGAACCGAGCCGTCGGCGGCGAACATCTCGTCGTAGGAGCGCCCGGGGCTATAGAAGGCGTCGACCGGAAAAAGGGACGTCGGAACGTTCTGCGTCTGAGCCACGCCGGCAAAGCTCCCGACCGCTTCCATCATCTAATCCATGCTGCGATCCGGCCCCATGAGCAAGCTAGTCCTGTCGCGGGTGAAATCACCCGTCCTGTCGATGGCGTCCGTGCTGGCCGTGCCGGCGCCCGAAAACTGGGCGCCTTTCCGTGGAATGCCCAAAAACGCGCAGCCGGCCGGCGCGGGTGACAGCCGCGGCCGGCGCGGCTAAACCGCATGCGGGGGCGACGAGAGGGGACAGTCTGTGGGACGCCTTGATTTCGCGGTCGCCTCGGCGCTGTGCGTTTTGGCGGCCGCGAGCCTGACCCCTGGTCGGGCCAGGGCGGCGCCGCAACGCATCGGCCTGCGCGGCTCGCTCGACGCGACGCTGAAGAGCGAGATCGAACAGGCGCTCCCGCCGGCCGCGGCGGCGTCCGGCGGCCGGCTCGAGGCGAGCCGGCGCGCGCGCGAAGCCGGCGAGACCGCCATCGCCGTCCTGCGCTCGGAGGGCTATTACGACTATGTCGTCCAGCCCGGCATCGGCGACGGCGATCAACCCCAGGCCTTCGTCACCATCACTCCCGGACCGCGTTCGAAAATCGCCCTGGCCCATATCGAGTGGGTCGGCGCCGCCCCCGCGCCCGCGGTCGCCGCCGTCGCCCAGGCCGCGATGAAGCTGAAGACCGGCGATCCCGGGCGCGCCGCCGACGTCATCGCCGCCGAGGGGCGAATTGTCGCGGCCCTGCGCGAGCAGGGCTTCGCCGACGCCGCGGCCGAACCGCGCGAAGTCGTGGTGGATCACGCCGACGCCTCGGTCCAACCGGCCTTCAGGATCGCCGCCGGCGACCTGGTGCATCTGGGCGACGTCGAGGTGATCACCCATGGCCGCACCAACCCCAAATGGGTCGCGCGCCTGGCGCCCTGGCGCGTCGGCGACCCTTATCGGCCCAAGTCGGTGGCCGAGCTGGACCGGCGGCTGCTCGACGCGGGGGTCTATGACAGCGTCTCGGTCGCCCTGGCGCCCGCCAGCCAGGCGACGAACGGCGCGCGGCCGGTGATCGTCAGCCTGGTCGATCGGCCGAAGGGCACGCTCGAGCTCGGCGGCAGCTATTCGACCGACGAGGGGATCGGCGTCGACAGCCGCTGGATCCTCTATAACCGTCTCGGCCGCGCCGACACCCTGACCAACATCTTCCGCGTCGCCCAGATCGACAGCCGGCTGCAGAGCGCGCTCGCCTTGCCCGACTGGGGCCGGCCGCAACAGACGCTGACCCTGACCGCCGCCCTCTATCGCGACGACACGCCGGCCTATCTGGACTACGGCGTCGGCCTCAGCGCCGACCTGACCCGCCGCTTCGGCGCGACCTCGTTCCTGACCTACGGCCTGTCGTTTGACGCCACCGAGACCGACGAAAAAGAAGCGGCCAACTTCATCGCCCTGAACAATCACCGCGATCTGGCCACTCTTGGCGGCCTCGTCGCCTTCGCGGTCGACCGGTCCAACGATCCGCTCAACCCGACCTCGGGCTGGAAGCTGGACGCGCGGCTGGAGCCGACAGCCGGCCTCGGCGACGGCCCGATCGCCTATCTGAAAGGGCAGGTCCAGGTCTCCGCCTATCTGCCGGTCGGGTCGACGACCGGGACGGTGATCGCCGGCCGGCTGAGGCTCGGGGAGATCGCCGGCGGCGACATTCCGCTCGTGCCCGCCCAGGATCGCTTCTACGCCGGCGGCGGCGGCTCGGTGCGCGGCTATGCCTATCAGGCGGTCGGGCCGCGTTACGCCGACAATACGCCGGAGGGCGGGCTGTCCCTGTTCGAAAGCTCGCTCGAACTGCGCCAGCAGGTCAGCCAACGCTGGGGCGTCGTCGGCTTCGTCGACGCCGGCGCGGTCGGGACCCACGTTTCGCCAGACTTCAGCCATCCCGACGTCGGAATCGGCGCCGGCATCCGCTACAATCCCGGCTTCGGCCCGATACGGCTGGACATCGCCACGCCGCTGGACCGGCGCCGCGGCGACTCGCCGATCCAGGTCTATCTCAGCATCGGGCAGAGCTTTTGAGCGAGCCGGAGACATCGACGCCGGCCCCGTCGCCGCGCAAGCCGCCGCGATGGCGCCGATGGGCCGCCTGGACGATGCTGGCCACGGTCGCCCTGGCCCTGATCGCCGCCGCCGTGGCGCGCTTCGGGCCCGAGACCTCCGTTGGACGCTCCGTCATCGCCGCTCGGCTCGACGGGATCGCGGTCGGCCCATTCGGCCGCCTGCATGTCGAGGGGCTGAGCGGCGACGTCTGGACCGACTTCGGCCTGGCGCGCCTGACCATCGCCGACCGCGATGGAGTCTGGCTCGAGGCGCGGCGGATTACGGTGCGCTGGCGGCCGATCGCGCTTGTGGACCGCCGCGTTCATGTCGTCGACCTCGGCGGCCAGGTGCGGCTTATCCGCCAGCCGGTGCTGCAATCCAGCGGCCCGTCGAAGCCGCCGCCCGTGGCCGTGGCGATCGATCGGTTTCACCTCGACATCGAGACCCTGCCGACCGCGAGCACGGCCCGAGGCCTGTTCGGCGCGACCGGGGCACTCGATCTAGAGCGCAGCGGCGCCATCGCGGGCGCCTTGCAGGCGCAAAGCCGGCTGCACCCGGGCGACGGCCTGGATCTGCGCCTCGATTTCGGCGTCCACCAACGTCTGGCGGTCACCGCCATGGCGCGGGAGGCGCGGGGCGGCGCCCTGGCCGGCCTGCTGGGTCTGCCGGCGGACAGGGCCTTCTTTCTCGACGCCACGGCGGGCGGGGCGCGCGGCGACGGATGGCTGCGCCTGCGCGCCGCCTCCGGCGACCAGCAGATCGCCATGGCCGACGGGCGTTGGACCGCGGCCGGCGGCCAGGCCAGCGGTCAGGTCTCCCTGGCCGCCTCGCGCCTCACCGCGCCGCTGTTGCATGCGCTGGGACCCCAGTTGCGCTTCGCCGCCGCCGGACGTCCGGCGAACGATGACCTGTACGGCGTCGCCCTGTTCGCGCGCACCGACAACGCCTCGGCCCAGGCGGTCGGGGTGGCCGATCCGAGCGCCCTGACCAGCGCCAGCGGCCTGGCCGTCCAGGCGAGCGTCGCCGATCTGCGCCGCATCGTCTCCGCGCCGGCCATGGGTCGAGGAAGCCTGAACGGCCAGCTCAAGGGCGGCTGGAAAGACTGGCGGCTGGTCGGCGACGCCGCGGTGGAGCAGCTCAGCCTCGGCGGCTATGGCCTGGCCCGCGTCGCCGGGCCGATCGACCTGGCCCGCGCCAAGGGGCAATGGCGGCTGAAGCTCGACGCCACGGGTGAGCAGGGCAGGGGCGCCGGCCTGCTCGCCGCCATGATCGGCGGCCGGCCGCATGCGAGCCTGCAGGCTGCGCGCCTGGCCGATGGCCGCATCCTCATCCAGTCGTTGAAGGCGCAAGGTTCGGGCCTGGCTGTCGACGCCAGCGGCCAGCAGGGCCTTCTTGGCGGTCTGAGCTTCAAGGGGGACGTCAAGGTCTCCAACCTCGCCGTGGCCAGGCCCGGCGCGCGCGGAACGATCGAGGCGACCTGGACCGCCGCCCAGGCGCATCCGGGCAAGCCCTGGGCGATCGACCTCGATGCCCAGGGCGCGGGGTTCGCCAGCGGCTTCGACCAGCTCGACCGGCTGCTGGGCGCCACGCCGCGGCTGCGCGCCCAGGGAAGTTACGACGCCGGCGCCATCGCCATCGCCAAGGCCGACCTTTCCGGCGCGGCTGCGGACGTGCAGGGGGCGGGGCCCATCGGCAAGGACGGGTCGCTGAAACTGGCGCTCAACTGGACCGCCCATGGCCCGTTCGAGGCCGGCCCGGTCGAGATCGCCGGCGCCGCCTCGGGAACCGGCGCGGTGACAGGAAGCTGGGCCGCGCCGCGCGCCGATCTGCTGGCGGATATCGAACGCATCGACCTGCCGGACCTGACCCTGAAGCCGGCGCACCTGGTGCTGTCCTTCATCAGTGCGCCCGACGGGTTCAACGGCGCGGTCGCGCTCACCGCTTCGAGCGACTACGGCCCGGCCCGCGCCAGGGCCGACTTCCGCTTCATCCCGGGCGGGCTGGCGCTCAGCGGCATCGATGCGGCCGGCGGCGGCGCGACGGCCGCGGGCAGCCTGACGCTGAGCGGCGCGGCGCCCTCCGTCGCCGACCTGACCCTGGGCGGTGGGACCGGCGCCTTCCTGGCGCAGGGGCGCGCCGACGCGCGGCTGAAGATCGTGGACGCTGGGGGCGGGCCGAGCGTGAGCCTGACCCTGAAGGCCGAGAACGCTCGGCCGCGCGGCTCGCCTTTGCTGGCCACCGCGATCGATCTCAGCGCCAGCGGGCCGCTGAGCCACGCCGCCTATACGCTTTCCGGGAGCCTCGCCTGGGCGGGAACGCCGGTGCGCCTGCAGGGCGGCGGCGTCGCCGGCCAGACCGGGGGCGCCTATGCGGTCAGCTTCGGGGGCGCCGGCGCCGTCCGCAAGACCGCCTTCCGCACGCTTTCGCCGGCCGAGTTCGGTTTCGGCGGTCCGGATGCGACCGCCAGGGCCAGCCTCGGCATCGGGGTTGGACGCCTGGATCTGGACGCCCGCCAGTCCGGCGCGGACTTTAACGCCAAGGCGAAGCTGAACGGCGTCGACATGGCGGCGATCGACGACGGGTTCGCTGGCCGGATCGACGCCGATCTGGCGCTGAACGGCCACGGTCAGGCGCTTGACGGAACCATGACCGCGCATCTGGCGGGCGCCCGCGTGCGCGACGCCGACGCCAAGCTCGCCCTGGATGGCGATGTGAAGGCGAGCCTGGCGAACACGCGCCTGGACGTGGCCGCCACGGCGACCAACCAGGCCGGCGGCCGGGCCAGCGTCAACCTCGACCTGCCGGCGGAAAGCTCGGCGGCGCCGTTCCGCATCGCGATCGCGGCCACACGGCCGATGAGCGGCCGCTTCGACGTCGATGGCGAGATCGAGCCGGTCTGGCAGCTTTTCTTCGGCGGCGAGCGAACCCTGGGCGGCCGGGTCGAGGCTCATGGCGCCATCGCCGGAACCTTGAATGCGCCGAGCTTCATCGGTCAGGCCAGCCTGGCGGACGGCCGCTTCGAGGACGCCGCGACGGGCCTGAAGCTGCGCAACGTCGTCGCCCAGGCCGACCTCACCCAGGATGCCGTGGACGTCCGCAGCTTCACCGCCGCCGACGCCAAGTCGGGAACCCTGTCCGGCCAGGGCGAGGTCAACCTGGCCAAGGGCGGCCAAAGCACCCTGAGCGTGACCCTGAAATCCTTCCAGCTGCTCGACAACGAGACGGCGACGGCGGTCGCATCCGGCGCGATCACCATCGCCAGGGACGCCGCCGGCAAGGCCAGGCTCTCCGGCCAACTGGTCATCAACCGCGCCGATATTTCCGCGCGCAACAGCCGCGCGCCGCCCGGGGTGGTCAGCATGGAGGTCGTCGAACGCAATCGGCCGGCGAGCCTGGACCAGGGCCTGCAGGCTCAGGCGCCCACGCGCGTCCTCTCCGCCGCCCTCGACATCCAGCTGCGCTCGACCGGCGGCGTCTTCGTGCGCGGCCTGGGGCTGAACGCCGAGATGAGCCTGGACGCCACGGTCACCGGCGACACCGCCCAGCCGGTGCTGCAAGGCGCGGCCCACGTGGTGCGCGGCGATTACCAGTTCGCCGGCCAGCGCTTCGAGATCGACACCTCGAGCGTGGTCCGCCTGGCCAGCGCGCCCAACGACATCCGGCTGGACATCACCGCCACGCGCGACGACCCGACCCTGACCGCGGTGATCAAGATCGGCGGAACGGCGGCCAAGCCCGAGATCACCCTGTCCTCGACGCCGGTCCTGCCGCAGGACGAGGTCCTGGCCCAGGTCCTGTTCGGAACCTCCGCCGCCCAGCTCTCCGGCGTGCAGGCGGCCCAGCTGGCCGCGGCCCTGACCACCCTGGCCACGGGCGGCGGTTTCGACGTCATGGGCGGCCTGGGCAAGTTCGCCCGCCTCGACCGACTGGCGCTGGGCACCGACAGCGCCGCCGGCACCACCGTCTCCGGCGGCAAATATATCGGCAAGCGCGTCTA
Source organism: Caulobacteraceae bacterium (assembly GCA_965277425.1). Lineage (GTDB taxonomy): Bacteria > Pseudomonadota > Alphaproteobacteria > Caulobacterales > Caulobacteraceae > Poindextera. The sequence goes on along the minus strand of CBDICR010000007.1, from coordinate 887,949 downwards.
TCTGGAGCTTACCGGCGGCGGTCGCTACGGCCCGTCGGCCCAGGTGGAATACCGCGCCGGCCACGGCCTTTCCCTGGTGTCCCAACTCGGCGGCCAGGCCGAGGCCAAGCTCGCCATCCGCTGGCGGCGCGACTACGGGCATTCGACCGATGCGCCGGCGAAGACGAAACCCTGATCCGCGGGGTGCGCTTGAAGGCGCGTCCGGGCCGGGCTCCGTCACTCGGGTTGCTCGCGCAAGCGGGCGGCGATGGCCGAAGCGTCGACGATCTTAACGACCATCCCGATCCGCGCGGATCATGGCGACGGCCTCGCTCGGGGTTCGCAAGCCCAGCCGGCGAACCTCGGCCAACACCTCGGCGGGCGTAGCGGGTTGAGCCTCCCGCGCCGCGGCCTCGATGATCGCCAGCAGTTCCCCTTGCAAAGACCGATGGCGCCGCTCCGCCCGCTGGCGGAGCCGCTCAACAACGGTTTCGGACACGTTTTTGATTGAAAGGTTCATGGCGCCAGAGTGGGCGGATGCGCCGCTGAGATGACGCAACCGGGTTTTAGCGGCCGATCGTCATTCGTCGAGATATTTCCAGCTGTCCGCGCCGTCCAAATGCCGTACGCGCGCCCGGGCCAGGACATCCGGCGCCATCAGCCGCGCATTGACGCCCATGTGGTCGCCCGCCTTGTCCACCGGCGCCCAATGGGTGACGCAACCGCAGTGGCTGCAGCGATGAAATTCGATCTCCCGATCGCCACACTGATAGATGTCGGTTGCGCCGCCGCTCACGCGCACGTCTTTCGGCGAAGAATAGGCCCAGAGCGCGCCGTAGCGGCGACAGACGCTGCAGTTGCAATCCGTCACCTCTTGCGGAGGGCTGTTGATCTCAAGATGGACGGCGCCGCAATGGCATGAGAGTTCGATCAAGGCCTGCTCCTGTCTCAAGTCGACGCCAGGCGCCTCATTCCCGCTCGATCGGCCCCGGCGTCCGCCCGCCCGCCCGCGGTCGGGCGCCCGATGCAAGTCAGTGGTGCAGCGTCAGATGCGCCTCAATTGTGCAGCGCCGCGCCGGTATCGCAAACCTGTCTTTCGGCGCCTAGACACCCGCCCAGCCGCGTGATGGACAGGATTCGGTTGGGCCGCGAGGCGGCTCTGTTTCATCGGGTCGTCGGCGCGAGTGACGCGGCCTTTTGTACGGCGATTTGAAAGGAGCGCGTTATGACCACCGGTCTACTTGATCGTGACTCACGGGAAGAGCTTCAGGAGCGCGGCTATTCACGCCGGCAAATCGCGCGCATCGCGATGTTGTTTGGCGCGGGCGCGGCGATGAGCCAGATCCCGGGCCGAGCCGAGGCCCAGCAATCGGCCAGGGCGGTGGTCGGCGCGGTGCGGATCGGCTCCAACGAATGCTGGACCGGGCCGTTTCCGGAAGGCGTGGCGGCGGCGTCGGCGAACGCGGTGGTCGGCAACCGCTACGAGCCGGACAATGACCATGCCAAGCTGTTCGCTGCGGTCGCGGCGGTGGAAGGCATTCCGACAGAATATATCCTGGCCTGGCCGGGCTCCAGCGATCCGCTCAACCGCTCGGTGGTGACCTTCTGCTCGCCCGAGCACGGCCTGGTGACGGCCAATCCGACCTATGAGCAGAGCTGGGGCACCTCGGCCTGGCTTGGGCTGAAGCCGACCCGCGTGCCGCTGACCGCCGATTATCGCCATGACGTCAAGGCGATGCTGGCCGCCAATCCCCAGGCCGGGCTTTTCTATATCTGCTCACCCAACAATCCGACCGGCACGCTGACGCCGATCGCCGATATCGAATGGCTGCTGGCCAACAAGCCGGCCGACGCGATCGTGATTGTCGACGAGGCCTATATCCATTTCTCGGGCGCGCCGAACGCCGCGAAGCTGGCCTGCAGCCGCAACGACACGATCGTGATGCGCACCTTTTCCAAGCTGTTCGGCATGGCCGGCATGCGTCTGGGCCTGACGTTCGCACATCCCGATCTCTACAAGAGGATGATGCGCTATGACGAGCAGCAGGTGACCTATATGCTGCCGATGACGGCGGTCGCCTGCGGCACGGCGAGCCTGGGCTTGGCGGACAAGATCGCCGCGCGGCGCGCCGAGATGATCGCGGTGCGCGAGGAAACCCTGGCGCATCTGAAGGCGCGCGGGCTTGCCTACATCCCCTCGCGGGCCAATATGTTCATGGTCGATTGGGGTCCGGGCAAGGACCCCAAGACGATGCAGGCGGCATTCCTCGCCCAGGGCGTGCAGATCGGCCGGTCCTGGGACGCCTATCCGACGATGAACCGGGTGACGGTGGGCTCAGCCAGCGACATGGCGAAATTCCGCTCGGCGTTCGACAATATCGTTCAAGCCTGAACGAGCTAAGCCGGCGGACCTATCGGGCTCGGGCTGCTCCCACTCGATGGTCAATGGGCTTGAGTTCATGTTGTAATTATTGAGCTTTCGGCCTGCACTCCAAGTCCATACCAACTGCGATACCACCAGGGCAAGGGCGCTGGATTCGCAGATTCTATAGGGCGCTCCTTCCCGCCATAAACATGCGCACATCATAAACGAGCGTCGCAAGGAATGCAGATCAAAAGAGTCTGACTTCGGGAGGAGGAACATCCCCCCGCCCCTCTTTCTGAACCACGACCGATACACTTTCGCCATAGCAATTACGATGAGGGAAGATTCTTGAGGAATCCCGGCCGCGCGCATCTCTCGACGCCTTGAAACCGGCGCCATCCGTTCCCACTTTGTGCTGGCCGTCAGGAAATAGCTTGGCGGTTGGACTGTTGAGACCGTCAACCTCGATATGGAGTCCGGGCACGACGATGCCGAACAGCATCGCCGCGACGGCGACTAGGTTGAGAGAGACATCGAGCATCGCTCGGACCTCCACAGCTACATTATACCACCTCGCGTTTCTAGACCCGTGTTGGCGAGGCGTTTGGAGTTGAGACACTGAACGCAATGGCTGACAGAAGGTGGCGTGCGTTCGGGGGACGCCCGGTTTCGGCCGGAGCCCAGGGTCAGGGCCAGTCCCCCGAACTCTGCGACTTGGGGCGCGCATGTCGCCGGATTGGTTAACGCCTCGCCGCTATCGGCATTTCGATCTCCCAGTCAACGAAGCCTTCGCGCAGAAGGCAATGAATCCCGCCGTGGTATCACGGCACGCATTCTCACCTCTCATCCACTACACCAAGACGGAAACGCGCTACAAAAAGTGCTCGAAAACCGGGGTGCGGACGATCACGCAGAAAGAACGCCCCATCAAATATGCCGGACATCGGGACGCCTGCGTTCTTTCCTATTATGCCCATCAGATAAATCAGGCGCTCGACACCCTATACAAGGTGATGGGTGTCTCGGACAATGTGATCGCCTACCGGGCACTCGGGCGGGGCAATTATGATTTCGCTGCGGAAGTTATGGCTTACGCTCAAGCTGAGACTCCTGTCGTGATCCTGGCCTTCGACATCACCAGCTTCTTTGACACACTCGATCATTGCCTCTTGAAGCAGCGGCTGAAATCTCTCCTCGGCACCCATGAGCTTTCGGACGACTGGTACAAAGTCTTTCGCTCGATTACCTGGTTCCACTACGTCGATCTTGGAGAGTTGAAGACCCATCCGGTGTTCGGGCAGCGCTTGAAGGAAAAAAGCCACGACCGGATCGCCAGTATGGAGGAATTAAAGGCGGAAGGGATTACCTTCCATCCCAACCCGGAACTAGCCAAAGGTTATCGGCGCGGAATCCCGCAAGGAACGCCAATCAGCGCCGCCGCATCCAATCTTTACATGGTGGAGTTTGATGCAGCAGCTAAAGCCTGCTGCGATCAGGTTCACGCCCTCTACCGGCGCTACTCCGACGACATCCTTGTCATTTGCAAACCCGACGATGCACCAGCGATAGAAGCGGAAATTCTGCGCCTGATCGCTGTTGAGAAGCTGGAGATCGCCCCGCACAAGACCGAGAAGACTTTGTTCGAGAAAGGGCGGACGCTACCTCGCACCACCAAGGCGGCCCAATATCTCGGCTTTACCTTCGACGAATCCGGCCCAGCCATACGCGAAAGCTCGCTTGCCCGGCAGTGGCGCAAAATGCGACGAGCGATAAGGCGCGCCAGGAAATCGGCTCAATGGCGAATTGCGGCGGGTCTGTCCGATAAAGTTCACACAAAAAAGCTCTATCGGCGTTTCACCTACATCAAGGTCCATGATGGTGACACGCTCCGGACGCTTCGGAACTTCTCGTCTTACGGAAGGCGCAGCGCCGACGCATTCGGCCAAGGCGAGAAAATCAGTCGGCAGGTGAGGCGCTTCGAGCAAGCTGCATTGCGGGAAATCGCAAAGCTCAAGGCATCTTCATCCGCTTGAGTCGGAACAACCTTGCCGAGAATCGCGGGAAGCATGACGCCTAGTGCGGCTGCGGCAACGCCCCGTGCTTTATCAGACCAGCGCTCGCCGGATCGTAGACATATCCTGTGATCGTGCCGTCTTTGATCTTCTCCACCGCGTCGTCGATCACGAACAACGGCACAAGGAACCATTCACGAGGGATGACCAGGTTGCCGAACCTGTCCTTGGTCTCGATATCGAGCCGGGCCGGGTCGAAGATGCGGTGGATCAGGTTTTCCAGCTTGATGCGGCTGATGTTGAACAGCTTGTAAGTCGCCACGATCTCCACGTCCGCCAGCAGGAAGGTCGGGTCCAGCTTGGCGTTGGCGATGCGCTTGGCGACGTCGCCGCCGGTGACGCCGATCTTGTGAACGAGGTCGCGGTTGGCGGCGACAATGGCATTGTCCGACTGGCTGCGCAGGACATAGATGGCGCCGCTGGCGAGGTCGTCGGCTTCGCTCTCCCCTGCGAACAGGGGACCGGCGCTTGGCTCGGACACGCGGCGGCTGGTTTCGTCTTTGTAGAGCGCGCGTTGCAACGACCGGAGCAACAGGTTGCTCTCGGTGCCGTTGGAATAGATGACGCGGAGGCGGGCGTCGCTTTCGCCATTCGGCGCTTTGAAGGGCTCGCCAACTTCGGCGACGTAGGCGACCTGGCCGCCAAGGATAAAAAACTCCCCGGCCTTGATGTCGGTTTTCAGGAAGCCGGCGTCTTTGCGGATCGGTTGGGTGATGCGCACGCCGCTGTCGAGGTCGTTCTGAACGGCCGTGAACAGGGGCTTGAAGCGGTCAAAGTCCTCGCAGGGTTCGCGGTTGGCGATTTCCTCGGCAGCACGCTTTTCAGCCGTGGTGCGGACATGGCGAAGATCGGTGATGTCCGTCGCGCCTGCTGCGCCCTCTAGCTCGGCAAGCAATTGATCGTCGTCCATTTCCTCCACCGGAGCGGCGACGACATTCTCTGCACCTGCAAGCAAGCCCTGATGATCGAGTATAGCGAGAAGGGAACGGCACTCCTCCAGCGCGCGCAGGCGGTCGAGGCGCGTGGCGTAAAGCCGCTCGAAGATGTCATGCTCTTCGCCATGTTGCGGGGCGCGACCATGCTGATCGACGAAACGCTGAATTTCCTCGAAGCCCGCGATAATGCGTTCCTCGCGCGCGGAGCGTCCGCCCTTCTTTTCAGGCTGGGCAAAATCCGCAAGTTCGTCGCGCAATTCATCAAGGTCGAGGTCACTCATAGCGGCCCTCATCCTTGAAGCGCACGAAGGCGGCCGCGCCTTCGGCGAGCAACTTTTCCCAGGCATCGGTCGAGCTGATTGAAGGCAGCCGTCCGCGCTCCTTCTTAAACTTGACCGCGCGCACGGCGTACTCCTTCGCCTCCTCCGGCGTCAGCGTGGTGCGCTTCGCGGCAATCGCGGCCTTCACCTGTTGCAGGCGTTCCTCGTTCATCGTCTTGGCGAGGATCGAATAGGCTTCCTTGAACGGGTTGATGCGGTCGATCAGGTCGATGTCGAGTTCGCGCACGTCCATCGCAAACTTGCGCACGCCATCGATCAGGGCGGTGTTGGCGGTGGGTTCGCCGCTCATGTGATCAAGCATGGATTGCTTGGCCTGCTGCGTGATGTTGAGCGCGGCGATGGCGTGCTGGCGCACGGCCTCCTGGTCTTCGTCGCTCAACTCGGGATACTTGTCCTTCACGATCTTGCCCATGCGAACCTGCGTCAGTTCCTCGGGCACCAACTCGTCGTCGAACAGACCGCGCTCGATGGTCGTCTTGTCCTGCACGAAGGCGGCGATCACCTCGTTCAAGTCCTGCTGACAGATACGCGCAGCCTCGTGACTCTTGGGCTCGACAAGGCCCTTGATCTCGAACTGGAAGACGCCGCGCTCCTCGTTGAAGCCAACATTGCACTTGTTCGGATCGTAGTCGCCTTCACCATAATCGAAGCCTGGGGTTGGTCCGCTTTGCGGGTTCTTCGGCTTGAACTCGAAGCGCGGGGCAAGCACCTGCTCCATGAGGAGGCTGGCGGCAATGGCCTTCAACGTGTCGTTGACGGCCTCGGTCACGGCGTCCTCGGCGGCATCGGGTTCGGCGATCAGATTGGTAAAGCGTGCGCGGGTCTTGTTCGGCGCATCGCGGGTCGCGCGCCCGATGATCTGCACGATCTCGGTAAGGCTGGAGCGATAGCCCACAGTCAAAGCGTGCTCGCACCAAATCCAGTCGAAGCCTTCCTTGGCCATGCCCAGTGCGATGATGATGTCCACATGATCGCGGTTGTTCTTCTTCGCAGGATCTTTCAGCGCCAGGGAAACGCGGTCGCGCCTGTTCGCGTCGTCATCGACCAAATCGGCGATGCGCAGCGTCCGGCCATCTGGCGTTTTCACAAGCTGGAAGCCCGTGGCGGCGTCTATGCCCTGCCAATCGCCGAGCGCACCGATGATATGTTCCACTTCCTTGATCTTGTCCTTCGTACTCTCGCGCGAATTGACGTTCGGAATGTGGATGATGGTTTTCTCGGCGGGGTCGAGGACGGCAAGAATGTCGTCGGCATAGGAGCCGGAATAGAAGAAATAGCCGATGTCGAGCTGTTTCAGATATTCATAGCCGTTAAGCTGTTCGTAATAGGTGTAGGTGACGGATTCGAATTTCGCCTCGTCCTGTGGGGCCAATACCGGTACGGCGTCGCCCCGGAAATAAGAGCCAGTCATCGCCACGATATGCGCCTTGTTGCGCGCGATGAGTTGGCCGAGATGCTGGCCGAGCTTGCTGTCGGGATCGGCCGAGACGTGATGGAACTCGTCCACAGCGATCAGCCGGTTGTCGAACGCCTCCACGCCGAACCTGTCCACAGCGAAGCGGAAGGTGGCGTGGGTGCAGACCAGCACCTTGTCATCGCCGCCTACGAACGCCCCGACCGAATTGACCTTGCCGCCATTGTCGCCGCCCGGTGCGTTGCAGAGATTCCACTTCGGCTCGACATGCCAATCCGCCCAAAAGCCGTAGCGGGTCAGGGGTTCGTCGTTGAAGCTCGCGCCGATGCTCTTTTCCGGCACGACGATGATAGCTTGCTTGAGCCCCTGATTGCCGAGCTTGTCGAGCGCGACGAACATAAGCGCGCGGCTCTTACCCGATGCCGGCGGCGACTTGATGAGCAGATATTGCTCGCCGCGCTTTTCATAGACGCGCTCCTGCATGGGCCGCATCCCAAGGGCGTTGGCCTTGGTCGAGGCGCCATTATGGGCGTAGGAAACCGAGACGAAGGGGACGGATTTCTTTTCGGTGCTCATGCCCGCTGCGCCTTGCGCAATTCCTCGGCTGTAATGCGCACGGGTTTGCCGTCCTTCACGATGACGATTTCCGTGTTGGTCTGGATGGCGGTGCTGCGCGCCATTTCCGCCGCGCGGCGCATGGCCGCCAGCGAAGCGCGCAGATCGGGGTTTTTCGCCTTGGACAAGTCCTGCTGCCTCATTGGTTCTCTCCCCATTCCAGCATCACGGGGTCGGCCCCGGCATTGTCGTACAGAGCCCAATCGTCCACAGCCTGCCTGTAGCGCCTCTGGAAGTTATTCCAGCCCATGGCGAAACGGCGGCGGATGACAGGTTCCGGAATGTCATGGCCGCCCTGGCGCACGCGCGCCGCCACGCGCGCGATGGCGGTTTCCACATTCGGCAGCGCCAGAAAGAACAGGCTGACCCGATAGCCCTGCGCCCGCCATCCGGCGAGATGGCGCAGATAGCTGAGGCCGGACAGGGTGGTCTCGAAGGCAAAGCTCTCGCCGCGCTGCGCGCATTGCTCAATTTCTTGCAGCATCAGGCGTCCAGCCTTGAGCGCGGCGGTTTCCGGCGCGAAGGGCGCAAGCCCGGCGGCGATCAGGTCGGCGTTGATGAAGCGCGGAAGCTGTGCCTCCGCGGGCAGGAACGAGCGGGCGAACGTCGTTTTCCCCGCGCCGTTGGGGCCGGCGATGATGATGATTTTCTTGTCTGGCGCTTCGGCGGTCATGCCTTTGCCTTTCGCGCTGACTTCGTCGCGGCCGATGCGGTCATTTTGGTGTAGAGGTCGAACAGCTTTTCCAACCGCTCGGTGTCGTTACGAAACCGGCGGCCGATATAGATGCGCTCCAAGACTTCGTCGTTGCGCTCATGCGCCTCGCGCAAATCGGCGGGCATGGCGTCGGGGTTATAGAGGTCTGCGATGGTGGCCGGGAAATGGGCCTCCCGCGCCAACAAGATGTCCTCGGCGCAGCGCGTCAAGTCAGCCTTGTTCTTTTCGGTCAGCGTAGGAACGGGAAAAGTATTCCAGCCGAGCGTGTTGGAATAGGAAAAGTCCGTGCGCATCCGCACGCAGACGGTACCGATCCACACCCAATGTAGGCGCGATGCGATCAGTGCCATGTTCCAGAGAGGCGCATTATAAATGGCAAAATTCCTATCACCGATGATGGTGATTTTGCTGGTGAGACCGACCGGAAGATACTCCCGGTTCTCCGAACTGACCCGAGGCACGACGATGGAACGCTCATGACCTGACTGGCGAACTTCGCCAAATCTGTAGGGCATCGCAGCAAGCGCTTTGGTCGTCGCGCGATCAGAGGCTTCGCGCTGAGCACGAACGCCAGCAAACCGCCCGTTCAACCATGCGTTCGCGTTGGCGGCGTCATATTCGTCAGCGGAAACCCATATGCACCTGCGCTCGATACCCCGAATGAACTCCTGAGACCCGACAAACGGGCGGATATATTCCTGCGGGACGGCATGATCCGTTATGGCCGAGACGGCATCATCCGTGTCGAGCAGTAGATACCCGCCATCGTTGGGCATATTGCCGAAACTCATTTCGCGCAGGTCGCTGAGTGGCTGTGACATCGTGCCGACGATGACATTCGGCCCGGGCACCAAGTAGGAATTAATATTCTCGACCATTTTGACGGTCGTGCCGTTACCGTCTGCGTCGGAAAACAAGTGTCGCGCTCGCGCCACGTGATTTGAAATGCCGACAATGACGACGGTGACACCGGCATTGTAGCTGGCGAGATTGGCCCATTTGAACGAAGTGTGGGCGAAGGTCACTTCGTGGCCGGTAGCGAAAATCAACGACCACAGGGTTTCCACCTGTCGCCCTTGACAGACAGAATTGGTAGAAACGAAAGCGGATACTGTGGTGGTTGCGGTGCCGTAATCCGCGGCTTTGATGAACCAGCCCGCCACGTAATCGAGCGACTTCCAACTAGTGGTGCGCCCATCGAAGATAGCTTTGAGGTCGGACTTTTGCCCGTCTGTCTGCCATTGGCTGCCGCGATAAGGCGGATTACCGCAGATGTAAGTTTCCCCACCCTCGTTCTTGAAGTCGATCTGCGCCTGATCCAACGGCGTTTCAAATAGGTCGTCGCCTATCAGTTTTACGCCCTTCCCGGTCGGCGGGCAGACGCTTAACCAATCGAGCCGAAGCGCATTACCGCAGGTGATCCAGTTTTCCTTGTTGAGCGGCAGGAACTCTGCCAGCGCAAGCTTCTGCCCGCGATACAGCACGTCCGCTTGGTACTCGGCGATGATGAGCGCGAGGCGCGCGACCTCGGCGGGGAAGTCGCGCAGTTCGATACCGCGAAAATTGGTCAGCGGAATCTCGGACGCGCGGTCGGCCTCGCCGCGCCGCTCGTTGATGACGGCCTCGATGGCCCGCATTTCCTTGTAGGCGATGACGAGGAAATTGCCGCTGCCACAGGCGGGATCGAACAGCCTGATCCGCGCCATGCGCCGACGCAGGTTCAACAGCATCCGCGTGTTGTCACCTGCCTCCTCAAGCCGTGTCCGCAAGTCGTCGAGGAACAGCGGGTTGAGCACCTTCAGGATGTTCGGGACACTGGTGTAATGCATCCCCAGCGCGCCGCGTTCTTCGTCGTCCGCGACGGCCTGGATCATCGAGCCGAAGATGTCCGGGTTGATCTTCCTCCAGTCGAGGCCGCCGATATGGAGAAGGTAGGATCGCGCGATCCGGCTGAACCGCGGCACGGCCGGGCTGCCGGAGAACAGGCCGCCATTCACATAAGGGAACACGTCCGCCCAGCGCGGCAGGTTCGCGGTCGCCCGCTGGGCGATGGGCTTATTCATGGCGCGGAACAGCTCGCCGATCACCTCGTGGGTATTGGACGAATCCCGCGCACTCATCTGCTCGATAGTGGCGGTGAACAGGCCCTCGCCGTTGAAGATGTCCGTGTCCTCCGCGAAGAAGCAGAAGATCAGCCGAGCCATGAAATGGTTCATGTCGGGGCGGCGGTCGGCCGCGCCCCAGTCGGGGTTGTCCTTCAACAGCTCCACATAAAGCCGGTTCAGGCGTCCGGTCGCCCGGATGTCGAACGAGCTTTCGCGGATTTGCTTGACCGTGGTGATGCCGGCCAGGGGCAGGAAGAAGCCGAAATGATTGGGGAAGTCGGCATAGGCGCAGGCGACCGTCTCGCCGGACTCCAACTCCTCGGCCTCGAAGCCGTCGCCATCGGCGGCGAGGATGAATCTAGCCTTGGCCCTCGCCGTGGCGGGGCTGGCCCGCAGCGTAGCAAGGGTCTGCGTCACCGAGCCGGGCGCGGCGACGGCGATGTGGATGTTATTTCGTTGGAGAACGCCGCCGGGCAGGTCGGATGCGTTGGTCGGTCCGGAGCGCAGCCGTTTGATCGTGGTTTCCTTGTTGCCGAAGGCTTGCAGGAAGGCGAACGGGAACTCGCCACCGTCGAACGGCAGCTCGGCAAGCGCCGATATGGCTTCCTCGATCTCGACGGCGTTCATACGTCCCCTGCACCGGCCTTCATGCCGGTCGTCCTTTCTGCTGCTCCTCGACTTTGCGCTTAGATTACTCCCACTCGATCGTTCCCGGCGGCTTTGAGGTGACGTCGTAGACCACCCGGTTGATACCCTTCACCTCGTTGATGATCCGCGTCGCCGTGCGCGCCAGCACCGCCCAGGGGAATTCGTAGAAGTCGGCGGTCATGCCATCGGTGGAGGTGACGGCGCGCAGGGCGCAGACCTCTTCATAGGTGCGCGCATCGCCCATGACGCCGACGGTGCGCACGGGCAAAAGCACGGCGAAGGCCTGCCAGATCTCGTCATAGAGGCCGGCCTTGCGGATTTCGTCGAGATAGATGGCGTCGGCCTTCTGCAGGATCTCCACCCGATCGGGCGTCACCGCGCCCGGGATGCGGATGCCGAGGCCAGGGCCGGGGAAGGGGTGGCGGCCGACGAAGGCGGGCGGCAGGCCAAGTTCGACGCCCAGGGCGCGGACCTCGTCCTTGAATAGTTCGCGCAAGGGCTCGACCAGCTTCAGCTTCATCGCCTCGGGCAGGCCGCCGACATTGTGGTGGCTCTTGATCACCGCCGAGGGGCCGCCGCGGGCCGAGACGCTCTCGATCACGTCGGGATAGAGGGTGCCCTGGGCCAGGAAGGCGGCGCCCTGGATCTTGCCGGCCTCGCGGTCGAAGATTTCGACGAAGACCCGGCCGATGGTCTTGCGCTTGGCTTCGGGGTCGGAAACGCCGTCGAGCTGACCGAGAAATTCCCGTCCCGCCTCAACGTGGATCAGCGGGATATTGTAGTGATCGCGGAACAGCCGGACGACCTCGCTCGCCTCGTTCAGGCGCAGGAGGCCGGTGTCGACGAAGACGCAGGTCAGCTGCTCGCCGATCGCCTCGTGGAGCAATACCGCCGCCACCGAGGAATCGACGCCGCCGGAAAGGCCGCAGATCACCTTGCCGTCGCCGACCTGGGCGCGGATGCGGGCGATGGCCTCGTCGCGGAAGGCGGCCATGGTCCAGTCGCCGCGCAACCCCGCGATCTTGTGGGTGAAGTTGCGCAGGATCAGCGCCCCGCGCGGGGTGTGGGCCACCTCCGGGTGGAACTGCACGCCATAGAGCCGGCGGCCCTCGTCGGCGATGACGGCGAAGGGCGAGCCCTGCGAGGTCGCCACCACCTCGAAGCCCAGCGGGACGGCGGTGATGACATCGCCGTGGCTCATCCAGACCGGCTCGTCGGCTCCGACCTCGCCGAGACCGGCCAGCAGCGATGACTCGCGCTCGATATGGATGTCGGCGCGGCCGAATTCGCGGTTGTGGCCGCCTTCAACCGCTCCCCCTAGGGCCGCGCACATGGTCATTTCGCCGTAGCAGATGCCGAGCACCGGCACGCCGAGCTTGAAGATGGTCGGATTGGCGGCCGGGCTTTGCGCCTCGCCGGCGCTGGCCGGGCCGCCGGACAGGATGACCGCCTTGGGCGCGAACGTGTCGAGCAGTGCGTCGTCGACGCGATCGTAGGGGTGGATCTCGCAATAGACGCCGCTTTCGCGCACGCGGCGGGCGATCAGCTGCGTCACCTGGCTGCCGAAATCGACGATCAGGACGCGCTCGTGCTTGATGGTTTCGGTCATCGCCGGCCCATAGCCGAGAATCGCCCGGGCGTCATCCGCGCGGCCCGCTGCGCAGGCGGACGAACGCCAGGCGGATCAGGCCGGCTAGGGCGATGAAGGCCCACGCGCCCTCGACGATGGCGGCCGAGAGATTGAAGTTCCGCGCCAGCGACAGAAGGATCAGGCTGGCGCCGACGAAATTGATCGCCAGGGACGGCGCGCCCTTGGGGTGCAGACGTCCCGCGGTGGCCGCGGCATAGGCCGCCAGGATCAGCGCCACGCCGAACAGACCGGCGATGTCGTAGCCGCTCATGCGCCGCCCAGCTTCAGGACGGCGACGAAGAAACCGTCCGTGCCGGCCGTCCGGGGCGTCAGGCGCAGGAAACCGTCGCCGGTCAGCCAGCGTTCGGTCCCGGCGACCTCCGCCGGCGCGGTAGCGAATCCCGGATGGGCGGTGAGGAAGGCCGCGACCCGGTCCTCGTTCTCCTCGGCCAGCAGCGAGCAGGTGACGTAGATCAGCCGGCCGCCGGGCTTCACATAGGCCGCCGAGGCGGCGAGCACCGCGTCCTGTTCGGCCATGCGGCGTTCGAGCTGCTCTGGCGTCAGCCGCCATTTGGCGTCGGGATGCCTGCGCCAGGTTCCCGAGCCGGTGCAGGGCGCGTCGACAAAGACCAGGTCCATGGCCCCTTCGAGGTCGTCGAGCGAGTCGGGCCTGAGCGGTGAGCGGACCTGCAGGTTGCGCACGCCGGCGCGCGCGGCCCGCTTGACGGTTTGCGACAGGCGGCGCGCATCGGAATCATAGGCGTAGAGCTGGCCGGTGTTGCCCATGGCCGCGGCGAGCGCCAGGGTCTTGCCGCCGCCGCCGGCGCAGAAGTCCAGCACCTGGCGGCCCTTGATCTCGCCCGCCGCCGCCGCGGCGATCTGCGAGCCCAGATCCTGCACCTCGAACCAGCCCTTCTGGAACTCGGGCGCGGACTCGACGGGCGCGGCGCGCTCGGCGGCGTCGGGGGCGGGCACGCGCAGGGCGTTGGGCGCCAGGCCCGCCGGCGCGGCGCCCAGGGGCGACAAGGCTTTCAAGGCGCGGGCGATGTCGGTCTTCAGGCTGTTGACGCGCAGGTCGACCGGCGCCCGCGCGGCCAGGGCGGCGGTTTCGAGCGCCCGCTGGTCGCCGTATTGGCGGCGCAGGGGCTCATCCAACCAATCCGGATAGTCGCCCCGCACCGGCGCCGGCGCGCCTTCCAGCGCCCGAGGCGAGGCGAGGGCGGCGGTCTCGGCCTTAGACAGGGCGCCCGGGCCGTGCGGCGCATCGCCAACCGCCTCGCCGATCCGTTTCACCGGCCAGTTCCAGGCGAAGGCGAGGGCGCCTAGCACGACGGCGCGTTCATCCTCGACCCCGATCATCCAGCCCAGCGAGCGGCGACGCCTGAGCGCGTCGAGCACCAGTCCCGACACCCAGGCGCGGTCCTTGGCGCCGGCATAGCGGCTGGCCTCGCCCCAGGTTTTGAGCGCCATCCGCACCGGCTTGTGCCGCTGTTGGATGTCCTCGATCACCTGGATCGCCGCCGCGATGCGTCCGCCCTCACGCATCGTCTTGCATCCTCAAGGTCCGCTCAAAATCCTGGCCGCCATAGAAGATGCGCACGATCACGACTTGAGAAGGCTCAACTCGGAAGACGATAGTCGCTCGCCGCTCAAAACCCATGGTTCGGATGCCGGGACGAATGTCATCGCGGCGCGTGCCCCGTTCAGGAAATATTTCAAGCGCCATACATGCGGCTTCAATCCGATCGATGTATCCGCCAGCAATGGTGGGACCGTTGTTCTCTGCGATATAGTCATAGAGTTCGACTAGGTCGGTCTCGGCCGGAGCGAGGAAGCTGACCCTATGGATCCTCATGCCGTCGCACCTTGGTCGCTTGGGCGTGACGATCGCGTAGACGCTGGAAAACCTCGGCCGCCGGCGCGCTTGGTCTCGGATCGGCGAAGGCTTCGTCTACCCGCCGACGTAGCCAATCATTCAGCGCAGCTTCTTCACGGTCGAGTGCGCGGACTGCCGCCCGCACAACCTCGCTCGCTGAGGCGTATGCTCCCGATTTTACACGGGCGTCCACGCTTTCGAGAAGTTCACCTAGCGTGACTGTTATGGGCCGACTGGCGCGAGGCATTGCTTTCATTTCCAGCTCAAGAATGACACTGTCATACTAGGTACGGCGCGCCAAAGACTCAAGGGAGTTTGCCGGCTCTCACCGTCGCCTAGCCCTGCACGGAGTAGTTGGGCGCCTCGCGGGTCATGTGGACGTCGTGGACGTGGCTTTCGCGCAGGCCCGCGCCGGTGATGCGGATGAAGCGGGCGCGGCTCTGGAAGCTTTCGATGTCGGGCGCGCCGACATAGCCCATGGCCGCGCGCAGGCCGCCGACCAGTTGGTGCAGAATCGGCGCGATCTGGCCCTTGAAGGGCACCTGGCCTTCGATCCCCTCCGGCACCAGTTTCAGCGTGTCGGCCACCTCCTTCTGGAAGTAGCGGTCGGCCGAGCCCCTGGCCATGGCGCCGAGCGAGCCCATGCCGCGATAGGCCTTGTAGGAGCGGCCCTGGTAGAGAAAGACCTCGCCCGGCGCCTCTTCGACGCCGGCGAACATCGAGCCCATCATGGCGCTGGAGGCGCCGGCCGCGATCGCCTTGGCCACGTCGCCGGAATATTTGATGCCGCCGTCGGCGATCACCGGCACGCCCTGGCCGCGCGCCGCGCGCACCGCGTCGACAATGGCGGTCAGCTGCGGCACGCCGATGCCGGCGACGATGCGCGTGGTGCAGATCGAGCCCGGGCCGATCCCGACCTTGATGGCGTCGGCGCCGGCGTCGATCAGCGCCATGGCGCCTTCGTAGGTGGCCACATTGCCGGCGATGATCTGCACCCGGTTGCTTTCCCGCTTCAGGCGCTCGACGGCGCGGGCGACCTGGGCGGAGTGGCCATGGGCGGTGTCGATCACCACCACGTCGACGCCCGCCTCGACCAGGGCCATGGAGCGTTCATAGCCGTCGTCGCCGACGGTCGAGGCCGCCCCGACCAGGAGCCGGCCTTGGGGATCCTTGGCCGCGTGCGGATAGGCTTCGGCCTTGTCCATGTCCTTGACCGTGATCAGGCCGACGGCGCGATAGTCGTCGTCCACCACGATCAGCCGCTCGATCTTCCGTTGCTGCAGAAGGGCGCGGGCCTCGGCGGCCGAGGCGCCTTCGCGCACTGTCGCCAGGTTCTGCGTGGTCATCAGGGCCGAGGCGGGCTTCTTCGGGTCGGTATCGAAGCGCATGTCGCGGTTGGTCAGAATTCCACACAATTTGCCCGAGCCGCGCTCGACCACCGGGAAGCCGGAGATCCGGCGCTGCTGGGTGATCTGGCGGATTTCGCCGAGGGTGGTGTCTGGATGGATGGTCATTGGATTGATGACCATGCCGCTCTCGTAGCGCTTCACCTCGCGTACCTGGTCGGCCTGTTCCTCGGGGGTCAGGTTCCGGTGCAGGACGCCAAGGCCGCCGGCCTGGGCCATGGCGATGGCCAGCCGGCTTTCGGTCACCGTGTCCATGGCGGCCGAGACGATCGGGATGTTCAAACTGATTTCGCGCGTGAACCGGGTCTGGGTGTTCACCTGCCCCGGCATGACTTCGGACGGGCCGGGTTCGAGCAAAACGTCGTCGAAGGTAAGCCCTTCGCGAATCTCCATGAGACTCTCCATTTTGCGGGCCGCGTATAGCGAGCCCGGCGCAACTTGTCACCCGCCGCGGCGTGGAGGCCGGAACACGGGGATGCGCGGCGGCGTCAGGATTTGGCCGGCCTTTGGCCCAAGCCCGTGGCGACCAGATAGAGTTCGGAGCTTTCCGGCCGGCTGGCCTTGGGCTTGACGTGGCGGACGGCGGCGAAATGGCGTTTCAGCCGCGCCACCACCTCGGCGGTCTCGCCGCCCTGGAAGGCCTTGGTGACGAAGGCGCCGCCGGGCTTCAGCGTCTCGACGGCGAAGTCCAGCGCCTGCTCGACCAGGCCGATGATGCGCAGGTGGTCGGTGGTGCGGTGGCCGGTGGTGTTGGGCGCCATGTCCGACAGGATGATGTCGGGTTGGCCGCCCAACCGATCGATCAGCAGGCCGCGGCAGTCGAGATCGGTGAAATCCATCTCCAGGATCTGCGCCGGCGCCAGCGGGTCGACGTGCAGCAGATCCACTCCGGCGACGGCGACGGCCCCGCGCTCGATGGCGATCTGGATCCAGCCGCCGGGCGCGCAGCCCAGGTCGATGACGCGCACGCCGGGCTTGAGCAGATGAAAGCGCTCGTCGATCTCCGCCAGCTTGAAGGCGGCGCGGCTGCGATAGCCCTTGGCCTTGGCCGCCTGGACGAAATCGTCGTTCAACTGCCGCTCGAGCCAGGCCTTGGACGAGGGGGTGCGGCCCTTTTTCATCCGCACGCGCACGGCGTCGTTGCGACCGTCGTCGCCGCCGCGCGTGGGCGCGCGGACCAGGCGCTTGCGCGGCGGCTCCTCGCTCATGCCGCGGCCTTGGCCTGGCGGCCGGCCAGTCCGCGCCGTCGCCGTCGCGCGCGGCGAGACCCCGTATGCTCGCTCATCATCGACAGCAGCACGCCCTCGCGCAGGCCGCGGTCGGCCACCCGCACGCGGGCGCAGGGCCACAGTTCCTGCACCGCCTGCAGGATCGCCGCGCCGGCCAGGACCAGGTCGGCGCGGTCGGGGCCGATGCAGGGCTGGGCCGCGCGCTCGGCCGGCGCCAGGGCGAGCAGGCGCGCGGCCATGGCTTCGCAATCGTCCCGCGCCAGCCAAAGGCCGTCGACCTTGGCGCGATCATAGCGGGGCAGGCCAAGATAGACCCCGGCCAGGCTGGTGATCGCGCCCGAGGTGCCGATCAGATGCGCCTCGCCGGCGTCGAAGGTCGCGCGCAGGCCGTTGGCGCGGTCGAAGGCCGCGATCGGCGCCTTCATCGCCTCGACCATGGCGCGGTACCAGCCGCGGTCGCCGGGCCGCGCCTCCGGAAAGCGTTCGGCCAGGGTGACGACGCCGATCGGTATGGACAGCCAGGCATGGATCGGCGGCGTCCCGTCGGCGGCGTTTGCCGAAGCCCCCAGGTCGAGCCAGGACAGCTCCGTCGAGCCGCCGCCGACATCCAGCACCAGCGCCGCGCGTGCGGAGCGGTCCAGCAGGTTGACGCTGCCGGCGACGGAAAGCCGGGCCTCTTCCTTCGGCGTGATGATTTCCAGTCGAAGGCCGCTCTCGCGCTCCACCCGATCGAGGAACTCGACGCCGTTCTGCGCGGCGCGACAGGCCTGGGTGGCGATGGCGCGCACCCTGATGCGCCCGCGCCGGCGAATGCGCTCGCCGCAGACCTTCAAGGCGGCGACGGCGCGGTCCATCGCCGCCGGCTGCAGGCGCCCGCTCTGACTGAGGCCCTCGCCCAGCCGCACGATGCGCGAATAGGCGTCGACGACCCGAAAACCGCCCGGACTGCGCTCGGCGATCAGCAGCCGGCAGTTGTTGGTGCCGAGATCGAGCGCGGCGTAGAGCCCATCGGACCGCGGACGGCGCCGCGGCGTCTCGCCCTGTGGCCGTTCGGTCCGGTGACGCTCGCCCGGCGGGGGCGCGTCAGACATGTCAAGCCGACCTAATCTTCAAAAGGCGCATGATTTGCGCCTGGTTCGGATGAACTCTAGCAAGCGCCGCCCGCCGCCGGAAGACGCGGGGCCTTGAACGTTCATGTTCCAGTCAGGGCGCGGGTGTATTATTTCTGACGTTATGGACGCCCGACTCGCAAAATTCGGCATTGGCCAGGTGGTCCGCCACCGGCTGTTTCCGTTCCGCGGCGTGATCTACGATGTGGACCCGACCTTCGCCAACACCGAAGAGTATTGGCTGCGGATTCCCGAAAATGTCAGGCCGCACAAGGACCAGCCCTTCTATCACCTGCTGGCCGAGAACGACCGCGAGACCTATACGGCCTATGTCTCGGAGCAGAATCTTCTGCCCGACGACTCCGGCGAGCCGGTGGCGCACCCGCACGCGGCCCTGATCTTCGACGGCTTCCGCAACGGCCAATACCATCTGCGGCCGAGGGTGACGCACTAGCGGGACATTTCTAGCGCGGGGACGCGGCGGCGGGTGCAATGTCTCAACAGTATTCTTTGCCAGGATTTGACGTGGAGTCCCGGCCGCTGGACCGGTTGATTTTCTTGATTCGCCCCAGCGCCGACGCGGCGCGCTGCATCGTTCGGCTTGGCTCATCGGGTCCGCCCGTACAGGCGGGCATGCTCCACATCACCTTGAACCATCTCGGCGACTACCACGGTTTGCCGGCGGGCATTGTCGCTCAAGCGCAAAAAGCCGGCGATGCGATCGTCGCGGAGCCGTTTTCCATCGCTCTCAATCGGGTGATGAATTTCAAGCGCGGCATCGCGGTGCTCAGCGGCGATGCGGATATCGGTGGGGTCGTCGCATTTCAGCGGACGCTCGGCGTGGCGATGACAAAGGCTGGGTTGGGCAGGCTGGTGGACTCGGGCTTCACGCCTCATGTCACTATCTCCTACAGCGATCCGAAAATAGACGAGCGGATGGTCGATCCCATCGGCTGGACCGTCGATGAACTGCTCCTGATCCACAGTCTCATTCGTCGGACCAAACACAAGGTGCTCGGGCGCTGGCCGTTGCGCGGCTGACCCGCGCCGGTATTCGAAGTCGGGCCGCGCGTCCCTTACCGCGAATTCATGCGGCTTCGTGCATCCAGCAGTAGCTCTTGGCGCCTCTTCCTATCAAAACAGCGCAAACGTCGCTGTCCATGGAGATGGAGAAGGCAAGATGATTGAGAATTTTATCGACCAGATCGTCCCGATCCTCGGGATACTCATGATCATCGCGATCGTGATCGGGCCGCTGTGGATCCGAAGTTACTTTGCCGCGCGCGATCGGGCGCAGATGCATGAGACGCTGCGGGTCGCCTACGAGAAGGGCCAGCCGGTCCCGCCCGAGCTGATCGAGAAGCTGACCGCGACGACCCCGCGACAGAGCTATGCAAGCTCCAGCGCGCCGGACGCCGATCTGCGCCGCGCGATCATCCTGATCGCCGTCGGCCTGGGCCTTGGCGGACTGGGCGCTGGCCTCTTCTGGGGCTTCATGTACGTCAATCCGATCCCGGCCGGCATCATCGGCGGCTCGACGGCGGGGGCGGGCGCCATCCCCGGCTTCATCGGCCTGGCCTACCTGGTCCTCTGGCTCGCCAAGCGCGGCGGGCCCAGGCCCTGAAATTCAACCCAATCTGACTTAAACCGGGGCGACCGCCATGGCGGACTCCACAACAGAGCGCGCTTCGGCGCACGACCTTGAGCTTGTCGCCCTGGCGGCGAGCGGCGGGCGTGCGGCGTTCGGCGAACTGATCCGCAGGCACGGATCGGCGGTGCGCGGCCTGTTGCGCCGCATGGGCGCAAGTCCGGCCCTAGGCGACGACGTGGCGCAGGACGCCTTCCTGGCCGCCTTCGAGCAGATCAGCGATTTTCGCGGCGAGGGCACCTTCCAGGCCTGGGTCAAGCGGATCGCGGCGCGGCTCTACGTCAAGCGCTGGCGACGCGAGGCGCGCGGCCAGGCGGCGGCCGAGCTGGCGGATGCGGAGGCGGCGACCCAGATGGGGGACGAGGGCTTGAGCGCCGCGCGCATCGACCTGGACGAGGCGCTGAAGGCGCTTTCACCGGTCGAGCGGCTGTGCGTGTGCCTCTGCTATGGCGGCGGCCTGTCGCATGCGGAGGCGGCCGAAGCCTTGAATACGCCTCTTGGAACGGTCAAATCCCATGTCAAACGTGGTTTGGATAAGCTCAGGCGCCGCTTGGCGCCGGGCCGCGAGTTCGACCCGGAGGAGGCCAATCTCCATGGCTGATCTCATTTTCGAGCGCGAATTGAACCGGATGTTCGCCGAGGCGCCGCCGATGGGCGATGCGGACCTCTTCGCGCTCAAGGTCGACGAAACCCTGCAGCGCGGCTGGACCCTGCGCCGGCTGCTGATCGGCGGGCTTGGCCTGGTCGGCGGGGTTGTCGGGGGGGCGCAGCTCTTGGGCGGCGGCCTGGTCGAGCGGCTCGGGGATGCGACCTCCCAGTCGGGGCGGCTGCTCACCGGCAAGCTGATCGACCTTGTCCAGGACGGCATCATGCCGCAGAGCTTGCCGCCCAATGTGGGCATGTTCTGGGTGGCCGGGACCTTCGCGGTCGTGGCCATCGGCTTCGCCGTAAACCGCGTGATGAGAGAGTTTTAGAGTCAATCCATGTCCGCACAGCGTCAAGACCAGATCCGGCGGATTTCCGCTCCCGACATCACCGCCCGCAAAGGCCGCGAGCCCATCGTCTGCCTGACGGCCTACACCACGCCGACGGCCGAGATTCTCGATGCGCATTGCGATCTGCTGCTGGTCGGCGATTCCGTCGGCATGGTGCTGCATGGCCTGCCCAACACGGTCGGCGTCACCCTGGAGATGATGATCCTGCACGGCCAGGCGGTGATGCGCGGGGCGCGGCGGGCCATGGTCGTCGTCGACATGCCCTTCGGCGCCTATGAGGGCGACGCCCAGGTCGCTCACGCCAATGCGGTCCGCATCATGAAGGAGACCGGCGCGCAAGGGGTGAAGGTCGAGTCCGGCCAGGACGTGCCGGAAACCATCGCCTATCTGGTTCGGCGCGGCATACCGGTGATGGGCCATGTGGGCCTCAGACCCCAGTCGGTGCTGGTCGACGGCGCCTTCAGGGCCAAGGGCCGCAACGCCGCCGAGCGCGCGCGCGTCTTGGAGGAAGCCAAGGCGACTGCCGAGGCCGGCGCCTTCTGCGTCGTCGTCGAGGGGGTGGCCGAATCGCTGGCCCGCGAGATCACCGCCGCGATCGAGGCGCCGACGATCGGGATCGGCGGCTCGGTCGCCTGCGATGGCCAGATCCTGGTCACCGACGACATGCTGGGCCTGTTCGACTGGACGCCCAAGTTCGTGCGCCGCTACGCCGATCTGCGCGGCGAGATCGATCGCGCCGTCGGATCCTACGCCGAAGACGTTCGCGCGCGGCGCTTTCCGGGCGCGGCGGAGACCTATTTCACCAAGGCGGCGGAGTAGGCGGCAAAAACGCTGCGTTGCGGCATGCCCGTTCGATGCCCGGCGCGGCGGCATGCCCGCGTCGTTCCAAGGGACCCGCCGCAAACCCCGGCGTCGCTATTGGATTTCACGCGTTGTGTCCTTGACGGCCTTCGCCATGAAGGCCGACCCGCAGGGTCTCATGGCCTCATTTTCCATAGTCGTTATCGGCGCTTCGGCCGGCGGCGTCGCAGCGCTGCGCTCTTTGACGACGGGACTGACAAGCCCCTTGCCCGCGCCGATCCTGATCGTGCTGCATGTCGGCGCGCTTCCCAGCGAACTTCCCCTCCCTTCTGAATGCGGCCGGCGTCACGCCCGCCAAGCATGGCGAAGATGGCGAAGCCATCCGACCCGGCCGGATCTATGTGGCTCCGCCGGACCGCCACATGATCGTCGCCGACGGCTGTATTCGCCTGACCCGGGGACCGAAGGAAAACTGGGCGCGGCCGGCCATCGACCCGCTGTTCCGAAGCGCCTCGGAGAATTATGGGCCAGCGGCGATAGGGGTTATCCTTACGGGCAACCTCAACGACGGGTGCGCAGGCCTCTACGAGATAAAACGGCGAGGCGGGGCCGCCATAGGGCAAGACCCGGAGGACGCAACCAATCCGGACATGCCGAGAAGCGCCGCGATGCACGTCGCGCTCGACCATTGCGCGCCGCTGGCCGCAATCCCCGCGCTGCTGAAGAGGTTGGTCACAGAAGAGGAAGGCGCCGTGACGATCGCTCCCCCCCAAAAGGCTCCCGAGAACGGCCATGCTGCAATCAATGGCGAGGAATTCGACCGGCAGATCACCGTAACCTGCCCCGACTGCGGCGGCGCCCTGCGCCGATCGGCGGTCGGCCCCATCGTGAAGTACGCTTGCTACATCGGACACATCTACACCGCCGAAGCCATGGCCGCGGCCCAGTTTGACGAGATGGAACGGGTGATGCGCTCGGCCGAGCGGATTCTCAATGAACGCGCCGAGTTCTGCCGGCAGATGGCCGAGCGCGCCGATCCGTCAGGCGAGGCCGATTGCGAACTGTGGCGCGCGGCCAGCCGCGAGGCGCTGACGCGGGCCTACACCTTGCGCGATTTCGTCGAACAGGACTGGATCACGCCCCACGTCCCAGCCGTCGCCATGCGATCCGCCGCCGCCGAACCTGACGCATGAGCCATGCGGCAAGATTGAGCGTGCTTTCCGGCTCCCCTGACGACCATGCGGCCTCCGAGCGCGGCGACGCGATTCGCAGTTCTGGCTTTCGTGGTGCAATGTGCGGATTGACCTGAAGGGAGGCGGCCACATTGTGGCGACGACGTCAGCCGGATCGCACAAATCGCCTGCCCCCAAAACGCGGCGGGGGGGCATGCGCGCTCTGATCACAGCGGGGCCGACGTGCTGCTGATCGTCGGCATCGGCGCATCGGCGGGCGGTCTGGAGGCCTTCAAGAGCTTCTTCACCAACACGCCGGCGGACACCGGCATGGCCTTCGTGCTGGTCCAGCACCTGTCGCCGGACCACAAGAGCCTGTTGGCCGAACTGCTCGGCAAGGCGACCTCCATGACCGTGATCGAGGCGGCCAACGGCGTGCAGGTGAAGGCGAACTGCGTCTTCGTCATTCCGCCCGACAGCACCCTGACGATCGACGGCGGACGTCTCAAAGTCGTCCACCCGGCGCCGCCGCGCGATCGACGGCGGCCGATCGACACCTTCTTTCAGTCGCTGGCGGAAGATCAGGGGGAGAACGCCATCGGCATCGTCCTGGCCGGGACAGGCAGCGACGGCTCGCTGGGCCTGGCCACCATCAAGGAAGCCGGCGGCCTGACCCTGGCCCAGGCCGAGTTCGATCATCACGCCATGGCCGGCATGCCGCTGAGCGCGACCGCGACGGGCCAGGTTGACGAAGTGCTGGCGGTCGAAGCGATGCCGGCAAGGCTCATGGCCTACCAAAAGCACCTGACCGACGTCGCGCCGGCCAAGGACAGCGACGGCGCCCGCAAGGATGCGGGTTCGCATCTGTTGACGATCATGACGGCGTTGCGGGCGCGCAGTGGCCATGATTTCAGCCAATACAAGGAAAAGACCCTCGTTCGTCGCCTTCAGCGCCGGATGCAGGTGCTTCAGCTCGACACTCCCGACGCTTACATCCAACGCTACCGCCAGCAGCCCGAAGAGCTGGATCTGCTGTTTCGCGAGCTGCTGATCGGCGTAACGGATTTCTTCCGGGACCCGGCCGCGTTCGATGCGCTGGCCTCGACGGTTTTGAAAGACCTCGTGGCCGGCAAGGGCTCGGGCGACGAGATCCGCATCTGGATTCCCGGCTGCGCCACGGGGCAGGAAGTCTTCACCATCGCCATCCTGCTCCGCGAGGCGATGAACGGCCGGCGCGCCAGGCCAAGGGTGCAAATCTTCGGCACCGACATCGACGACCGCGCGATCGCGGTCGCACGGCTCGGCCGCTACCGCCGGCCGCTTGCCGGACTGTCGTCCGAACGCGTCGAGCGCTGGTTTATCGAAGAGGGCGACGACAGCTGCATCGTTGCCGAAATCCGCGACATGTGCGTCTTCTCGACCCACAGCATCATCAAGCACCCGCCGTTTTCCAAGCTCGATCTTATTTCCTGCCGCAACCTGCTGATCTATCTGGATGCCGACATGCAGGATCGCGTAATGCGGACCTTCCACTATGCCCTCAAGCCCGGCGGACGCCTGTTCCTGGGATCATCGGAGTCGGTCACGCGCGCCACGCGGCTGTTCGGCGTTGCGGACAAGAAGCATCGCATCTTCGAGCGGCGGGAGGTCGACGGACCGACACTGCCCGATCTATCGGGCGTCGGCAGGAGACTGGAAACCTTGGCGCATCCCGATACCAGCTCCAGACGCGCCGACGACCAGATCGAGAAGAGCGCGCGTCGGGTGACGGAAAAATATACGCCGCCGCATGTGGTGATCGACGATCGAGACCAGATCGTGCGCTTTTCCGGTCCGGCGATGGGGCAGTACGTCGAACCGTCACCGGGCGCCCCCAGCTTTGCGCTCTTCGACGTTCTGCGCAAAACCCTGCGGCCGGCCGTTCGGGCGGCGCTGAAAGACGCCAAGGCCAATAACGGCGCCGCGCGGCATGCTGACGTGCCTGTCCGAATAGATGGCCGCTCTCGTCCCATCACCCTGATCGCCGAACCGCTGGCCGATTACGGCGCGGAAGCTGGTTTCATCGTTCTGGTGTTTCAGGATGCCGGCGCCGGCGCGCCTGGCGGCCACGCGCCGAAAACGGACGTGGAGTCCAGCGATGCGGTGAAGGCGCTCGAACAGGAGCTGCGGACGACCAGGACGCAACTCCAATCGACCATCGATGATCTCGAAACCGCCAATGAAGAGCTGAAGTCCTCGAACGAGGAGCACCAGTCGGTCAATGAGGAGCTTCAATCCTCGAACGAGGAGCTGGAGACCGCCAAGGAGGAGATGCAGTCGGTCAACGAAGAGGTGCAGACGATCAACGCGGAAATGGTCAGCAAGAACGAGCAGTTGACCCGCCTGAACAGCGATCTGAAAAACCTGCTTGAAAGCACCGAGATCGCCACGCTGTTCCTGGATGGAAATCTGCGGGTGAAGAGCTTCACCCCCGGCGTCACCGAGATCTTTCATGTCCGCGACGCCGACATCGGCCGGCCGATCGCCGAGGTGGTCAACCTCCTGGACTATCCCGATCTGCAACGCGACGTGAGGACCGTGCTTCGCAAGCTCGCGGTCTTCGAACGCCAAGTGACGGTGCAAGGGACCAAGACGACGTTCATCCTGAGCATTCGCCCGTATCGGATGATCGACAACATCATCGATGGCGTGGTCCTGACCTTCGTCGATATGACCGAGCGCCATGCGGCGGAGGAAACCCTTCGCGCCAGCGAGGCGAGATTCCGGAT
Organism: Caulobacteraceae bacterium; assembly: GCA_965277425.1. GTDB lineage: Bacteria > Pseudomonadota > Alphaproteobacteria > Caulobacterales > Caulobacteraceae > Poindextera. The sequence goes on along the minus strand of CBDICR010000007.1, from coordinate 862,126 downwards.
GCTCTTCGATTTCATCGACGAGGGCTTCTGTACGCTCGAAAAGGTGGCGACACGTCCCGGCGAGCCGAGCGATTTCCGCTATCTCTCCGCCAATGTCGGTTTCGAGAAGCAGGCCGGGATCGGCGACGTCGTCGGAAAGACCATTCGAGAAGTTTTTCCCGCCGAGCCGCGGGAATGGTTCGACATCTACGACAAGATCATGGAGACGGGCCAGCCGATCCGCTTCGAACGCGATCTCAAGACCCAGAGCCGGACCCTGGAGTTGTTCGCCTTTCGATTCGAGGAGGACGCCGCCTTAAGGGTCGGTGTGATCTTCCTGGACGTCAGCCAGCGCAAACGTCACGAGGAGCAACAGGATCTCCTGCTGAGGGAACTGGATCACCGGGTCAAGAACCTGTTCGCCATCGTTGGCGGAATGGTGACGCTGAGCGCCCGGCACGCAACCACGCCCAAGGCGCTGGCCGACACGATCCAGGGCCGGCTCGGCGCGCTCGCCGGCGCGCACAGGTTGATCCGGCCACCGCAATCGGGCGTCGGCGACGGCTCTGAGCGGCGAGCGAGCTTGAATGAACTCGTCCGGGCGGTTCTCTCGCCCTACATCGATCCGGTAAGTACAGGAGAAGACCGGCGCGTGGAGATCGACGGTCCGGCGCTTCCGGTCGGCAGCGATGCCGCCACCAACCTCGCGCTCGTCATGCATGAACTGGCGACCAATGCGGCCAAGTACGGCGCCTTCTCGGTCCCCGGCGGTCGCGTGTTCATTTCCTGGACGGCGGCCAGGGGTCGCCTTGCCCTGTCATGGGAGGAGCGGGGCGGACCTGTCGTCGAAGGGCCGCCAGAGCATGAGGGGTTCGGAAGCCTCTTGGCCCGCAGAAGCGTCAGCGGCCAACTGGCCGGCGATCTGGTTTTCCACTGGAATCCGGAGGGGTTGAAGGTCGATCTTTCAGCAGCGGTGGAACGGTTGGCCGTTTGAGCGCTTACTCCCACTCGACCTCTCCAACCATCAGGCCCAGGCGCCCGTGATGTTGCATCGCGTCTCCGTCCTCGTCGCCGAGGATCAGCCATTCATAGCCTTGGATTTGGCGCTGGCCATCGAGGACGCCGGCGGTGAAGTCGTTGGCCCGGCGGCGAGCGTCAGGGAAGCCCTGGCCCTGCTCGCGGACACGGCGGTCGGCGCGGCGATCCTGGACGTCAATCTGCTGGACGGGGACTGTTCGGCCGTCGTGGAAGTCCTGGCGGGTCTCAACGTCCCCATCATCCTGCAGACCGGCGTCGGCTTTCCACCCGGCTTGGCGGCGCGCTTTCCCGATCTGGTCATCCAGATCAAACCTTGCCTGGCGGCGGACCTCATCGCGCGACTTGGCGCCTTGATCTCGGATCGTGAACGCCCTGTCGACAGGGCGCGCTCCTCCCCGGAACACGACGTTCCAACGGTGGAACAGCCATAACAGCCTGCGAATCCATCCGCTGCGTTGCGGCGGCGCTTTCGAGGCTATAGGTTCCCGGCCTCGCAATCCTCAGGCGACGGCGCGGAGCCCCCATTCGTGGTTGATATTTTTGAAGAGGTCGACGAGCATCTTCGCTCCGACCGCTTAGGTATTCTGGCGCGGCGGTATCTGCCGTGGATCGCCGCCGTCCTGGCGCTTGCGCTCGCCATAGCGCTGGCGTTCTGGGGCTATACCTCCTACCAGGAAAACAACACCGAAGCGGCCTCGGCAGCCTATGCCGACGGGCTCGACAAGCTGAGCCAGGGCGATTTCGATGCCGCCTATGCGAAGTTCGGTCAGGCCGCCGCCAAGGCCACGCCAGGCTATCAGGCGCTGGCCCTGATGCAGCAGGCCGGCGTGCGGATGGACCAGAAGCGCGTGGCCGAAGCAGTGGCGCTGTTCGACAAGGCCGCCGCCGCCACCTCCAATCCGGTGATCGCCGATTCGGCCCGCCTCAAATCCGCCTTCGCCTTGCTTGACACCGCGCCGTACGGTCAGGTCGAGGCGCGCTTGAAACCCCTTACGGATTCCAACCGGCCGTTCCATGCGCTGGCGCGCGAGGCGCTGGGCATGGCCAAGTTGAACGCCGGAAAACCACAGGATGCCTTGAGCGACTTCCAGGTGCTGACGCTGATGGCCGACGCGCCGCAGGACGTGCGCGAGCGCGCCGAGGCCGCGATCACGCTGATCAAGGCCGGCACCGCCTCAGGCCTGCCCGCGACGGTGAAGGCGGCCAGGGTCCTGCCCCCGCCGCCGCCTCAGCCCGCCGCACCGCAAGCGGGCGCGGCCCCCGACCAGTCCACACCCGCGGGAGCCGCCCAATGACGTCGAGACGCACGCTCGGCCTGATGACGACCTTGGCGCTCGCGCTCGCGGTCTCGGGTTGCATCCATTTGCGCAATCCCTTTCCGAACGCATTCCACCACGCCAAGACCGCCAAATACACCGGCACCGGCGAGCGGATCCCGGTGCTTGGCGACAGCGACACGCTGACGGTCTCCGACGCCTTGAAGGGACAGGACTTCTTCCTGCCCGACGCGCAGGTCGTCACCGCCTGGCCCCTGCCGGGCGGCACGCCCGAGCAGTCGGTCGAGCATCCCAGCGCCGGCGCCGACTTCACCGTCGCCTGGCGGCGCGGGTTCGGCCGCGGTTCGAACCGCGCCTTCCACGTGACGGCCCCCCCGGTCGCCGCCGACGGGCGGATCTATGTGATGGACGGCGCCGCGGGCGTCTCGGCCCTCGATCTCAGCGACGGGCGCGAAATCTGGCGCAGGGACATGTCTAGCCGCAATCGTCGCGAGCGGGAAGGTTTCGGCGGCGGCTTGGCCCTGGCCGACGGGCGGCTCTACGTCGCCTCCGGCTACCGGTTCGTGGCCGCCCTGGACGCCGGCACCGGCAAGGAGATCTGGCGCACCCCGACCGATGCGCCCGTACACGCCGCCCCCACGGTCGTCGACGGCCGCGTCTACGCCGAATCCACCGACGACAATCTGTTGACCTTCGACGCCGCCACCGGGGCGCTCGGCTGGACCCACCAGGCCTTGGTCGAGTCGGCGCGCATCCTGGCCGCCTCGAGCCCGGCCGTCTCCGGGGATGCGGTGATCGCCTCCTTCGCTTCGGGCGAACTGGTGGCCATGCAGACCGCCAACGGCAATACGCTGTGGACAGACGAACTCTCCAAGTCCAACCGCAACAGCGCGCTGTCCGAGATCCGCGACATCGCCGGGCGGCCGGTGGTCTATCGCGGCGACGTCTACGCCGTCAGCCATTCGGGCTTGATGGCCGCGATCGACGTACGGACCGGCGCCCAGCGCTGGTCCCTGCCGGTGACCTCCGTCACGACGCCGTGGCCGGCCGGCGACGTGGTCTATGTCAGCGACACCAAGGGCCGCGTCGTCTGCGCCTCGCGCGACAACGGCCAGATCTACTGGATCACCGATCTCAACCGCGGCAAACGCAACAAGGATCGCGGGACATGGTCGGGCCCCGTCCTGGCCGGGCCCAATCTCGTGCTCGTGTCCAGCCGCGGCGACGCGGTGGCGCTCAACCCCAAGACCGGCGCGCTGGTCCATTCGCTGAAACTCGGTTCGGACGCGCTGATCAGCCCCATCGCGGTCGGCGATAAGCTCTACGTCGCGACGCAAGCGGCGGAACTGATCGCCATACGCTAGTGTCCCGATTCCGAATTCGCACGCGCTTATGGCAGGCTCTCGACGAACTTCGGAATCGATCAGGACACTAGCCAAGTATAGTATCTAGTGTGCTTTTTTGAATTTGAAGTTCGCTCGGAGGCCGGCCCCATGATCGGGCGAACTTCAAATCCAGCACACTAGCCTGTGGCGCTCAAGCTCGCCATCGTCGGTCGGCCCAATGTCGGCAAGTCCACGCTGTTCAACCGGCTGGCGGGGCGCAAGCTGGCCATCGTCGACGACCGCCCGGGCGTCACCCGCGACCGGCGCTATGGGACGGGGCGGCTGGGCGACCTCGACCTGGAGCTGATCGACACCGCCGGGTTCGAGAACCAGGACGACGAGAGCCTGGCCGCCCGCATGCAGGCGCAGATGGAGCTGGCGATCGAGGACTGCGACGTGGTGCTCTTCGTCATCGACGCGCGCGAGGGGGTCGTGCCGCTGGACCGGGCGTTCGTCGAGATCCTGCGCCGCCGGGAAAAGCCGGTCGTGCTATTGGCCAATAAGGCGGAGGGCAAGGCGGGCAATGCGGGGGCCAACGAGGCTTTCGAGCTCGGCATGGGCGAGCCCATCCCCATCTCGGCCGAGCACGGCGAGGGCATGTCGGACCTCTATGACGTGCTCCAGGCCGCCGCCGACGGCGTCGAGCAAGGCGACGACGAGGTCGATCCCGAACATCCCGTCCTGATCGCGGTGATCGGCCGGCCGAACGCGGGCAAGTCCACCCTGGTCAACCGGCTGATCGGCGAGGACAGGCTGCTGACGGGCCCCGAGGCGGGCATCACCCGCGATTCGATCCGCGTGGACTGGACCTGGCAAGGGCGGCGCCTAAGGCTGGTCGACACCGCCGGCATCCGCCGCAAGGCGCGCGTGGAGGAGAAGCTCGAACAGCTTTCGGTTCAGGACGCGCTGCGCGCCATCGGCATGGCCGAGGTGGTGCTGCTGATCATGGACGCCACCCATCCGTTCGAAACCCAGGACCTGCAGCTCGCCGACCTGGTCGAGCGCGAGGGCCGAGCGCTGGTTTTCGTGCTGGCCAAATGGGACCTGATCGAGGACGAGCAGGGAATGCTCAAGGCCTTCGCCGCCGAGGCGGAGCGGTTGTTGCCGCAGCTGCGCGGCTCGCCGGTGGTGGCGCTGTCGGCCGAGACGGGCCGGGGGCTCGACAAGCTGATGCCGGCGGTGATCAAGGTGCACGCCGACTGGTCGACCAAGATCAAGACCCGCGACCTCAACGACTGGCTCCACATCGCCCTGGAGCGCCACCCGCCGCCGGCGGTGAACGGGCGGCGGATCAAGCCGAAATACATGGCCCAGACCAAGGCCCGGCCGCCGACCTTCGTGATGATGGCCTCGCGCGCCGACCAGCTGCCGGACAGCTATCGCCGCTATCTGATCAACAGCCTGCGCGAGAGCTTCGACCTGCCGGGCGTTCCGGTGCGGCTGACCATCAAGTCGAACAAGAACCCGTTCGTGAACGCCGATGGCGGGCCGAGCGGCCGCGCCAAGCAGAAGCCGGTGGATCGCAATTCACGCATCAACAGATTGCGGCTGAAAGCTAAGCGCGCCCGGCCTGCAAAGCCCAAATCACGATGATCTTGGACGGACCCAAGTCATCTTCGCTCCCGGCGGATGATTTTTTACACACCGCTCATCCCCGCGAAAGCGGACCCAGGGTTTTTGTTCTGTGAGGCCTGCGTTGGGGCTGGTCCGCAGATTTTTGACACAAAGTACACCAAGAAGAGTAAGGGTCAGCGCTGACTCTTGGTGTCCTTTGTGTACTTGGTGGTGAAAAGCTGAGGTCCCGCTTACGCGGGATGGACAAAAAAGCCTGGGTCCCCGCCTTCGCCGGGGGTTCGCGGCGGAGATCTGTGCATCCCCTAGCGCGTAGGCGAACATTGCAGCCGTCGTGCCAGTTGCCTGCGATACCAATACAGGTCGGGATTGCGGGCGGAAAACCGCTTCGCACTTTTCATCATCCCGCTCTGGCGGCCTTCCAAGCGCTGAACTTCACCGTCTCGTTCGGCAGGCCAAGCTCGGCCTTGGCCGCCAGCTCGACGATCATCGGCCCGATCTCGGACGGATCGATCAGGGTCTCCGGCTCCTCGCCGGGGAAGGCTTCGGCGCGCATGCGCGTACGCATGACGCCGGGATCGAGCAGGACGGCGCGCACGGGCGTGCTCTCGATCTCGTCGGCCCAACAGCGGACCAGGGCCTCCAGGCCGGCCTTGGTCGCCGCATAGGCCCCCCAGAAGGCCCGTGGACGCTCGGCGACGCCGGTGGTCAGCACGATGGCGCGCCCGGCCTCGGCCTGGCGCAGCAGCGGCTCCATGGACCGGATCAGCCGATAGGCGGAGGTCAGGTTGACCGCGACGATCTGGTCCCAGTGTGCTGGGCCCATGTGCGCCACCGGCCACAGGCCGCCCAGCATGGCGCCGGCATGGACCAGGATGTCGAGGCGGCCATGGCGCTGGTGGATGGCCAGGCCGAGCTGGTCGAGCCCGTCGCCATTGGCCAGATCGAGCGGAACCAGGGTCGCCGGCTCGCCGCTGAGGACCCGGATCTCGTCATCCAGCTCTTCCAGGGCGCCCTGGGTGCGGGCGACGGCGATGACGTGCGCCCCGGCGCCGGCCAGCGCCAGAGCCGCGGCGCGGCCGATCCCGCGCGAGGCGCCCGTGACCAGGGCGATACGGCCGTCCAGCGGGCTCACGCGTCGACCAGGAAGGACAGCTGGCGCTCGACCTGGTCGTTGCGGCCCTCGGCGATTTCGCGGTCGAGCAGGCGGGTCGGGTAGTCGCCGGTGAAATAATGATCGGTGAACTGCGGGCAGGCCGGATCGCGCGGCCCGCAGTCCATGGCCCAGTAGAGGCCGTCGACGGAGAGGAAGCCCAGGCTGTCGACGCCGAACCGCTTGGCCATCTGCTCGACGCTCATCTGGGCGGCGATCAGCTTGTCGCTGTCCGGCATGTCGATGCCGTAGAAGTCGGGATATTTGATCGCCGGCGAGGCGGAGCGCAGATGCACCTCCTTGGCGCCGGCGTCGCGGACCATCTTCACGACCTTGACCGTGGTGGTGCCGCGCACGATCGAATCGTCCACCAGGATCACGCGCTTGCCGGCCAGCACGGCGCGGTTGGGGCTGTGCTTCATGCGCACGCTGAGTTCGCGGGCGTCCTGGTTAGGCTGGATGAAGGTGCGGCCCAGATGGTGGTTGCGGATGATGCCCATCTCGAAGGGCAGGCCGGCCTGCTGGGCGAAGCCGAGGGCGGCGGGCACGCCGGAGTCCGGCACCGGAACCACGATGTCGGCGTCCACCAGGCTCTCGTCGGCCAGGCGGCGGCCCATGCGTTTGCGCACGTCATAGACCGAGCGGCCGTTCACCACCGAGTCCGGCATGGCGAAATAGACATACTCGAAGACGCACGGCCGCGCCTTGGCCGCCGGGAAGGGACGCAACGACTCGATGCCGTCGCGCGAGATGACGATGACCTCGCCATGTTCGATATCGCGAACGAACTTGGCCCCGACCATGTCCAGGGCGCGGGTTTCCGAGGCCAGCACCGGCTTGCCGCCGAGATCGCCGAGCACCAGCGGGCGAATCCCCAGGGGGTCGCGCGCGCCGACCAGCTTCTTGTTGGTCAGGCCGACCAGGGCGTAGCCGCCCTCGATCTGGCTGAGCGCGTCGATGAACCGGTCGATGAACCTGGTTTTGCGCGAGACGGCGATCAGCTGCAGGATCACCTCGGAATCCGAGGTGGACTGGAAGATGTGCCCCTCGGACACCAGCCGCTCGCGCAGGGTCAGGAAGTTGGTCAGATTGCCATTGTGGGCCATGGCGACGCCGCCGGCGCCCAGATCGGCGAACATCGGCTGGACGTTGCGCAGGACATTGCCGCCCGAGGTGGAATAGCGGGTGTGGCCGATGGCGGACGAGCCGGGAAGGCGCTCGGCCAGGCCCGGTCCGGAAAAATGCTCGGCCACGTGGCCCATGTATTTTTCATAGTGGAAACCCTGGCCGTCGAAAGCGGCGATGCCGCAGGCCTCTTCGCCGCGATGCTGCAGGGCGTGCAGGCCTAGCGCGGTGATCTGCGAGGCGCCGGGCGCGCCGAAGACGCCGAAGACGCCGCACTCCAGGCGCAGCTTGTCGTCGTCGGGGTCGCGCCAAGGGGCCGTCTGGCTGGTCACCGCAATTTCCTCGTCACGTCGTCGAGTCCCTTCTTGGCCGTGGCATCATACCCGCTTTGGCTGGATTGTCCGCCTTCGGAACTGTCCGAGCCCGCTTCCACCGCATTGGCCAGCGCCGGCGCCAGGCGGCCGGCGATCGCCGAGCCTCTCGGCGCGAGCGCGCGCAGCCTGTCGGCGCAGGCATGGGCCAGCGGATACAGCTTGGCGTCGGCGATCCAGGCCGGCGTCCCCATCGGCGGCGGCGCCAGGTTGAAGGCGAGATAAAAGACGCCGAGCACGACCAGACCTCTCACCAGGCCGAAACCGGACCCGACGATCCGGTCGACCGCTCCAAGCGCCCGCACGCTGTGGACGCCGCGCATGAGGTTCGCAGCCAGCACGCGACAGGCGATATAGGCGGCCAGGAACACGATCACCAGGGCCACGCCCGTGGCCGCCCAGTGCGGATGCACCACGGCCCGCGCGATCGGGCCGGTCAATCGCAGGGCGAAGATGGCGATGGCGACCGCCAGCACGAAGGAGATGACCGTCGTGACCTCGCGCAACGCGCCGCGCAGGAATCCGACCAGCACCGAGACGCCCAGGATCAGGACCGCGATGATATCGAACAGCGTCAATCCCAGGCATCCTCGCCGATGCGGCGCACCGCCTCCACCAGGCGGGCGACCCCGGTTACGCGGAAAGCCCCGGTCTCGCCGACGCCCGACGGCGCCAGAGCCCGGCCGAAGCCCAGTTTCGCCGCCTCCTTGAGCCGGGTTTCGGTCCGGCTGACCGTCCTGACCTCGCCCGAAAGGCTGACCTCGCCGAAGACGACGCAGTTTTGCGGCAGGGCGACGTCCAGCGCCGAGGAGATCAGCGCCGCCGCCGCCGCCAGATCCGCGGCCGGCTCGCTGATCCTCAAGCCGCCGGCGACGTTCAGATAGACGTCGCGGCCGGCGAATCCGACCCCGCAGCGCGCCTCCAGCACGGCCAGCAGCATGGCCAGGCGCCCCTGGTCCCAGCCCACCACCGCGCGGCGCGGCGTTCCATAGGCCGAGGGCGCGACCAGGGCCTGGACCTCGACCAGGACCGGCCGCGAGCCTTCGACGCCGGCGAACACCGCCGCGCCGGCCGCGCGCTCGCCGCCCTCGTTGAGGAAGAGGGCCGAGGGGTTCTTCACCTCGCGCAGGCCGCCATCGCCCATTTCGAACACGCCGATCTCATCGACGGCGCCGAAGCGGTTCTTGGCCGCGCGCAGGATGCGGAACGGATAGCCGCGTTCGCCCTCGAGGCTGAGCACCGCATCGACCATGTGCTCGACCACCTTGGGGCCGGCGATCTGGCCGTCCTTGGTGACGTGGCCGACCAGCAGCATGGCCACGCCGCGCGACTTGGCGAAGCGAACCAGCTCGGCGACCGCCGCGCGCACCTGGGTCACCGAGCCAGGCCCCGCCTCATGCATGTCGCTCCACAGGGTCTGGATCGAATCGACCACCACCAGGTCGAACGGCTGCCGCTTGAGGCCATCGACGATGTCGCGCACCGCTGTCTCGGCGGCGAGCTTGACGCTGGACTCGCCAAATCCCATCCGCCCGGCCCGCGCGCGCACCTGGTCGATCGCTTCCTCGCCGGAGATGTAGGCGCAGGCCGCGCCGCGCCGGGCCGCCTCGGCGACCACCTGCAGCAGCAGGGTCGACTTGCCGACCCCCGGATCGCCGCCGACCAGGATGGCCGAGCCCTTGGCGATGCCGCCGCCGCAGACCCGATCGAACTCCTCCAGCCCGGTGACGATCCTCGGCGGGGCGGGGGTGTGGCTTTCCAGGGTCTCGAAGACCAGGCCGCGGGCCTTGGTCGCCCGCGTCGGGGCGAGCGCGCCGGGCGGGCGGCTCTGGATCTCCTCGACCAGGCTGTTCCAGGCGTTGCAGGCCGAGCACTGGCCGGCCCATTTCGAGTGGACCGCGCCGCAGGACTGACAAACATACGCCGCGCCGTCGCGAGCCATGGGGCCTTCACCTCAAAGGGGCGTCAATCTGCAACGAGTCGGTCGCCGGCGCGTCACGGGCGATTGAGAAATTCAAGCGTTACGGCGGGGCGATAACGGAGTTATGCTTCCGTCTGGGGAATTATCGGGGAGCTCGTCTCATGACTATCGTCAATCCGGCGCCAGCCGGCTCGTCGTCGCTGGTCGCGCGTGTTCAGGGCATATTGATGACGCCCCGGGCGGAATGGGCGAAGATCGACGTCGAACCCGCCACGCCGCGAGGCCTTTTCACCGGCTATGCCTGCATCCTGGCGGCGATCCCGGCGCTGGCGCAGGTCATCGGCGGCCTGTTCCCGGTCTGCGTTCTCGGCGTCTGTGTTCATCGCGGCCTGATCGGCGTCGTCGTTGGCGCGATCCTCTATTACATCCTCAGCCTGGGCGGGGTCTTCGTCACCGCTCTGATCATCGACGAGCTGGCCCCGAGCTTCGGCGGCCAGAAGAACCGCATCCAGGCGTTGAAACTGGTCGTCTATGCCTGGACCGCCGCGTGGCTGGCCGGAATCTTCGCGATCCTGCCAGCGCTGAGCGTGCTGGGCATCGTCGGGCTCTACAGCTTTTACCTGCTTTATCTAGGCCTGCCGACACTGATGAAGTCGCCGCAGGACAAGGCGCTGGGCTATACGGCGGTGAGCATCATCCTGTCCGTCGTGGTCTATGCCGTCATCGCCCTCGTCGCGGGCTCGATCGCCGGCTCGGCGATGATCGGCGCCAATTCCTACGCCCGCAACGACCTCGTCCCTGTTTCCGGTACGGTCCGCGTCGGCGGAACGACGGTGGATCTCGGACAGCTCGACCAGGCGGCCAAGGCCGCGCAGGTCTCCGCCGCAGCGATGCGCGCCCAGGCAAGCGGACAGCCGGCGCCGGCGGGCGCGGTGCGCGCCGTGCCGGCCGACACGCTGAAGGCCTTGCTGCCGCCCGCTCTGCCGTCGGGCTTCGCCCGCACCGAGGTCAGCGCCTCGAGCGGCGGCGCCGGCGGCGTCTCGGGCTCGAACGCGCAGGGCGTCTACACCAAGGGCGAAGGCCGCATCACGCTGGAGGTCACCGACCTGGCGGCGATGGGGGCGCTGGCCGCGATGGGCGGCGCGCTCAATGTGCAATCCGACCGCGAGACCGCGACCGGCTATGAGAAGGTCGGCAAGGTCGACGGCCGCCTGACCAGCGAGAGCTTCGACAACCAGGCCAAGTCCGGCAAGTATTCGGTGGTGGTCGCCAATCGCTTCGTGGTCGACGCCGAAGGCTCCGGCGTGGCGATCGACGACCTGAAGGCGGCGGTCTCGTCCGTCGGCATGGACAAGCTCGAAGGCATGGCCCACGCCTGAGCGGCCGCTCGGTCCCGCGTAAGCGGGCATTTGGCCTGGGTTTCGACGCAGTGCTTCGACCATCCACCGAATAGGAACCACAAAGCACACCAAGCACACGAAGAAGAGACCTTGGCGCATGCCAGAATCCGCTCGACCTCTTGGTGTTCTTTGTGTGCTTGGTGGTCAAAAAACAGACTTCCCGCTTTACGCGGGATGAGCAGATCAGGGCTCGATGGGGCGAGCCTGATAGATACGGCCTCGATCGCCGCTCAGCGCACCTCGTAGCGGCCGTCGCGCGCCAGGTCGGAGAACTTGGTCAGGTCTTCGTTGAAGTGCATCTTCACCGTGCCGATCGGCCCGTGGCGCTGTTTGCCGATGATCACCTCGGCGAGGTTGCGCACCCGGTCCATGTCTTCCTGCCAGGTCAGATGTTCCGGCGTGCCTTCGCGCGGCTCGGTGCGGCTTTTGTAATAGCTCTCCCGGTAGACGAACATCACCACGTCGGCGTCCTGCTCGATCGAGCCGGATTCGCGCAGGTCCGAGAGTTGGGGGCGCTTGTCTTCGCGGTTTTCGACCTGGCGCGAGAGTTGGGCGCAGGCGATGACCGGCACCGACAGCTCCTTGGCCAGAGCCTTGAGGCCCTGGGTGATCTGGGTCACCTCCTGCACCCGGTTGTCGGTGCGGCTGCTCTCGCCGACCGTCAACAGCTGCAGATAGTCGACGACGATCAGGTCCAGCCCCACCTGGCGTTTCAGCCGCCGCGAACGGGCGGCGAGCCTGGCCATGGAAAGGCCGCCGGTGTCGTCGATATAGAGCGGCGCCGACTGGATATCGATCGCGGCGTCGCGGACGCGGCCGTATTCCGAGGCGTTGATCTCGCCTCGGCGCAGACGGTCGGACGGCACGCCGGTGACCTCGGCGAGCAGGCGCATGGCCAATTGCTCGGCGGACATTTCCAGCGAGTAGGCGGCGACCACCCCGCCATTGACGGTCTTGCGCGACCCGTCCGGCTGCGGCTCCCAGGCATAGGACTTGGCGACGTGGTAGGCGATGTTGAAGGCCAGAGACGACTTGCCCATCGACGGGCGTCCGGCCACGATCAGCAGATCGGAGGGGTGCAGGCCGCCCAGCTTCTGGTCGAGATCGGCCAGTCCGGTGGAAACGCCGGCCAGGCCGCCATCGCGGCCGAAGGCCTCGGCCGCCATCTCGACGGCGCCGTGGAGGGAATCGGCGAAGGATTTCAGGCCGTTGCTCACGCCGCCGGTCTCGGCAAGGCCGTAGAGCTGCTGTTCGGCCGCTTCGATCTGGTCGCGGGCGCTGAGCTCGGAGTCGCCGCGCGTCGCGGTGACCGCGATCTCGCCGCCGATGCGGATCAGGTCGCGCTTCAGCGCCAGGTCGTAGACCACGCGCCCGTAGTCGGCCGCGTTCGCCGCCGGCGGCGCGCGATCGACCAGGTCGGCGAGATAGCGCAGCCCGCCCAGTTCCTCGAAGGCCGGGTCGGCCTTGAAGCGATCGATCAGCATGATCGGCTCGGCGAGCTGGCCCTTGCGGACATGCTCCTCGATCGCCGCATAGAGACGGGCGTGGAACGGCTCGTAGAAATGCCGCGCCTGCAGATGGTCGCCCAGCCGCTCATAGGCGGCGTTATCGAACAGAAGCGTGCCTAGAAGCGCCTGTTCGGCCTCCAGGTTATGCGGCGTCTGGGCCAGCGGCTCGTCATGCGGGACGGGCCTTAGATCGAGGACGGGGACGAGGGCCATGATGGGTTAATCATAGCTTAACGCCGGTTCGGCCACACGCCGCTTAGGCGTCGCATCCCCAGGTTTCCGAGCCTGTGGACGAAGCGTGGAGCCGCCGCGAGCGAGGCCGCGCGGGCGATTTGTGGGTGATCAACCGTCATCGCCCAATGTGTTCGGGCGACCCATGATCACCGTCGTCGTTCGTGTTCATGGATCCCCCGCATTCCGCCGCTTCGCGGCTCCAGCGGGGGATGACGGTATTTATTCCGCGCGGCTTAAGCCCGGTCGTCCGCCATCGAGCCGGCGCCGCCTTCGATCATGTCGGCCTGGGCCTCGGCGTCGACGCGGGCGTCCTCCTCGAACTGCGAGGTGATGACGTTCTCGCCGCGCGCCTGGCGCTCGGCTTCGTCGGCGCTGCGGGCGATGTTGACGTTGATGGTCACCACCACCTCGGCATGCAGCTTGACCTTCACCGCATGGACGCCGAGCGTCTTGATGGGCTTGTCCAGGACCACCATCGAGCGATCGATCTTCGCGCCCTCGGCGTTGGCCGCCTCGGCCACGTCGCGGCCGGACACCGATCCGTACAGATGGCCGGCTTCGCCCGCCTGGCGGATCAGCACATAGGAAGAGCCGTCGAGCTTTTCGCCGGTCTTCGAGGCGGTGTCCCGGTCCCTGGCGTTGCGGGCTTCGATCTCGACCCGCTGGCCTTCGAACACCTTCAGATTGGCGTCGGTGGCGCGCAGCGCCTTGGCGCGCGGCAAGAGGAAGTTGCGCGCGAAGCCGTCCTTTACGGTGACGACCTCGCCGAGGCCGCCAAGACGCTCGACGCGCTCGAGAAGTATGACTTTCATTTGTCGCCCCCTACTTCACGACGTGCGGCAAGAGGGCGAGGAAGCGGGCGCGCTTGATCGCGCGGGCCAGCTCACGCTGCTTCTTGTTGGAGACGGCGGTGATGCGCGCGGGCACGATCTTGCCGCGCTCGGAGACATAGCGCTGCAGCAGCTTGACGTCCTTGTAGTCGATCTTCGGCGCGTTGGCGCCCGAGAACGGACACACCTTGCGGCGGCGAAAGAAGGGACGGCGCTGGCCGCCGGCGGCGGGCGCGGCTGCGTCTGTGACGGTTTCGTCGGTCATGATGTTTGGCCCTTACGCTGGGACGTCTTCGAAGTCGCGGCGGGGCGCATCGCGCCCATCGCGGCCTTCACGATCACCGCGTTCGCTGCGATCGCGGTCGCGGCGGGCGAGGATCGGCGACAGTTCCAGATCGAGCTCCTCGACCCGGACGGTCATGTAGCGCAGCACGTCTTCGTTGATGGAGAGCTGACGCTCCATCTCCTTGACCGCCGGCGCCGGCGCGTCGATGGCCAGCAGCGAATAGTGGCCCTTGCGGTTCTTCTTGATGCGGTAGGTGAGGTTGCGAAGGCCCCAATATTCGATCTTGGCGATGTGGCCGCCTTGGGATTCGATCAGGGCTTTGAGTTCTTCGTTCAGCGTCTCGGCCTGTTGCGGGGAGATATCCTGCCGCGCGATGACCACGTGTTCGTAAAAGGCCATAGTGTCCTTCTTCCGCCGGAGCCGGAAGGCGGCGCGCGCTCGCGAGCGGAAGCTTGGCGAACGGACGATGGATCAGGGCGCGACAAAAGGATCGCGACGTGACCGCCTTCCCAGGAAGCGCGGGCTGATAGGCGGAAATCGTCGTCAAAGCAAGGGTGGAGCGGATTGTTGCGCTACGCCTGGCCAATGATATATGATATCGATATCATATTTGGAGCAGATCATGCGCACCCTGGTTGATCTTCCGGAAGCCGATATTCTCGCGCTCGACAAATTGGGCGAAAAGCGCCGAGTATCGCGCGCTAGCATCATCCGCGAGGCCGTGAGCGCCCTTCTCTCAAAGAACACGTCCAGCGCCGCCGACGAGGCGTTTGGCCTCTGGCGCCATAGGAAAATCGACGGTTTGGATTACCAGCGCCAGGTTCGCTCGGAATGGTGAAGCCGCTCTTCGACACCAATATTCTGATCGACTTCCTGAACGGCGCCCAAGCCGCGAGGGTTGAGCTGGCTAACTACGATGATCCCGCTGTCAGCATCATCAGCTGGATGGAGGTCATGGTCGGCGCGTCGGAGACGGACAAGGATGCGACCAGGGCCTTCCTCTCAGGCTTTCGATGGATCGAGCTGGACGAGCCGATTGCGGAAGTGGCGGTGGCCATCCGGCAATCTCACCGCATCAAGCTTCCAGATGCCATCGTCTGGGCGTCGGCGCAGGTTCGGGGGCGACTGCTGGTCACCCGAAATGAGCGCGACTTTCCAGCTAACGATCCCGGTGTGCGGATTCCGTACAGAATTTAAGTCTCCGCCTCAGTTGGGATGATCCGCTCGCCACTTCTTCAGCGCGTCCAGCGTCAGCTCGACGTGCTTGGAGGGGTCGAGGTTGGAATAGGTGAAGATGACCTTGTCGTTCGGCGCGATCACATAGGATGTGCGGTCCGAGTGGCCCATGAATATGGCCGGCGCCGAATCGTAGCTCCCGGCGATCACCGCCTTGGGATCGGCGGCGACCGGAAACTTGGAGCGGCACTCGCTGGTGGAGAACTCGGCCAGCCGGTCGATATTGCCGGCGGTCACGCCGATCAGCGTCGCGCCGAGCTTTTCGTACTGATCGCTTGCGTCGGCGAAGTCGTGCGCCTCGATGGTGCAGCCCTTGGTGAAGGCGGCCGGGAAGAAATAGAGCACCACCGGTCCCTTCTTCAGCGCCGCGGCCATGCTGAAACCGAACGACTTGCCGGCCATGGCGGCGGGGGCGTTGAATTCGGGCGCCGCGGCGCCGAGCGGCAGGGCGGCCACGGCCGGAGTGGCGGCGAGCGCGGCCAGGGCTGCGCAGGCCAGCAGGGTCTTCTTCATCACGACCTCCTTGACGGTCTTGTTTCACCAAGTCTCGCATGACTCCGGCCGCGAAGACATCGCCTTCGCACAGCCAGCTTGCCGATCTCGATCCGCTCGCCTAATCCTCCGCGCCAATTCGCATTGCTTGACCGGGAGCTTCCATGGGCATCGCCTTCGTCTTTCCCGGTCAGGGCAGCCAGGCCGTCGGCATGGGAAGTGAGCTGGCCGAGGCCTTCGCCGCGGCGCGCGAAGTCTTCGAAGAGGTGGACGACGCGCTTGGCCAGAAGCTTTCCAAGCTGATGCGCGACGGGCCCATCGAAGAGCTGACCCTGACCGAAAACGCCCAGCCGGCCTTGATGGCCGTCAGCATGGCCGTGATGCGGACCCTCGAGGCGGAACTGGGCGCGCCGATATCGAAGGCGGCCTTCGTGGCCGGCCACTCGCTGGGGGAATATTCCGCGCTGGCGGCGGCCTCGGCGATCACGCTCGGCGACACCGCGCGGCTGCTCAGGCTCCGCGGCCAGGCCATGCAGCGGGCGGTTCCGGTCGGCGAAGGCGCCATGGCCTCGCTGATCGGCCCGAAGACCGACGTGGCCCTGGCCGAGGCGGCGGCGGCGGCCGGCGCCGAGATCGGCGTCTGCGTGGTCGCCAACGACAACAACGCCGGCAACGTGGTGATTTCCGGCGACAAGGCCGCGGTCGACCGCGCGATCGAGGCGGCCAAGGCCCTGGGCGCGCGCGCCATTCCGCTGAACGTCTCGGCGCCCTTCCATTGCCCGCTAATGCAGCCGGCCGCCGACGAGATGGCCGAAGCCCTGGCCAGCGCCCTGATCGTCGCGCCGCGGGCGCCGCTGGTGGCCAACATCACCGCCCGGCCCGTGCTGGAGCCGGACCTCATCCGCCGGCTCCTGGTCGAGCAGATCACCGGCCGGGTGCGCTGGCGCGAGAGCATCGAGTGGCTGGCGGGCGAGGGCGGGGTCACGCGCTTCGCCGAGGCCGGCGCCGGCAAGGTGCTGACCGGCATGGCCAAGCGCATCGCGCCCGATGCCGACGCGGTCGCCTTGAACACGCCCGCCGATCTCGAAGCCTTCGCCAAGTCGCTATAGGGAGAGCCGCGCGATGTTCGATCTTTCCGGCAAGACGGCGCTGGTCACCGGCGCGTCCGGCGGCATCGGCGGGCCGATCGCGCGGGCTCTGCACGCCCAGGGCGCGGCGGTCGTGCTGTCCGGCACCCGTCAGCCGGCGCTCGACGCCCTGGCGGGCGAGCTAGGCGAGCGGGCCAAGACCTTGACCTGCGATCTCACCGATCCGGCCAGCGTCGATGGCCTGGTCGGCGCGGCCGAGGCGCTGGGCGCGCCGGTCGACATCCTGATCGCCAATGCCGGCGTCACCCGCGACAACCTGCTCGTGCGGATGAAGGACGAGGAATGGGATGACGTGCTCCGCATCAATCTCGACGCCTATTTCCGCCTGTCGCGCGCGGTCCTGCGCGGGATGATGCGCCGGCGCTGGGGGCGAATCATCGGCGTCACCTCGATCGTCGGCGTCATGGGCAATGCCGGCCAGGCCAACTATGCGGCCTCGAAGGCCGGCATGATCGGCTTCACCAAGTCCCTCGCCCAGGAGGTCGCCCAGCGCGGCATCACGCTCAATTGCGTTGCGCCGGGCATGATCGTAAGCCCGATGACCGACGCCCTGACCGATCAACAAAAACAGATGATTATGAGCCGAATTCCGGCGGGCCACCTGGGTGTCGGCGAGGATATCGCCGCGGCGTGCGTCTACCTGGCGTCGCAGGAGGCGAGCTATGTCACCGGCCAAACCCTGCACGTCAACGGCGGCATGGCCATGATTTGAGACTTGAGGCCGGCCGCTAGTCTGGCCAAAAGGAACGTGGTAGGCCCAAAATCGACTGGGCTGAGCTCTGACAAGACCGAAGGCTCGCGAGATAAAGATTCTGTTCGGAGGCCGCGCATTGTCGCGTGCAGCCGATCACTTAAACAAGGGATTAGAAGCGCATGTCCGATACACTCGAACGCGTCCGCAAGATCGTGATCGAGCACCTGGACGCCGATCCGGAGAAGGTCACTGAAAAGGCCTCCTTCATCGACGACCTGGGCGCCGACAGCCTCGACAATGTCGAGCTCGTCATGGCTTTCGAGGAAGAGTTCGACATCGAGATTCCCGACGACGCGGCCGAACACATCCAGACGGTCGGCGACGCGGTGAAATTCATCGACGAGCGCCTCGCCGCCTGATTCTCTGCGCGGGCCATCAGAGAGCCGTCGCGTCGCGTGCATCCTCGCGAGCGACGGCTTAATGCTATCTGAGCATAGTGAAGGACACCTCATGCGCCGCGTCGTCATTACGGGTCTGGGCATGGTCACCCCGCTCGGTTGGGGGGTGAAACACACTTGGTCGGCCCTGATCGCGGGCAAGTCCGGCGCCGGCCGCATCACCGCCTTTGACGCCGCCGACTACGCCTGTCAGGTGGCGTGCGAGGTGCCGCGGGTGAACGGGCGCGGGCATGGCGCGGCCGATATGGACGGCGCCTTCGATCCCGACAAGGTGATGCCGCCTCGCGATCAGCGCCGCATCGACGACTTCATCCTCTATGCCGTGGCGGCCGCGGACGAAGCGCTGAACGACGCGGCCTGGCTGCCGCAGGCCGAGGCGGATCGCGAGCGAACCGGCGTCATCCTCGGCTCCGGAATCGGCGGCCTGGAGACCATCGCCGCGACCGCCATCGAATTGAACGAGAAAGGCCCCAGACGGGTCAGTCCCTTCTTCATTCCGTCGGCTCTGATCAACCTGGCCTCCGGCCAGGTGTCGATCCGCCATGGGCTGAAGGGCCCGAACCATTCGGTGGTGACCGCCTGCGCCACCGGCGCCCACGCGGTCGGCGACGCCGCCCGGCTCATCCAGTTCGGCGACGCCGACGTCATGATCGCCGGCGGGGCGGAAGCGGCGGTCTGCCCCTTGGGGATCGCCGGCTTCATCGCCTGCCGGGCCATGTCGACCCATTTCAACGACACGCCGGAACGGGCCTCCAGGCCCTATGACAAGGACCGCGACGGCTTCGTCATGGGCGAGGGGGCCGCGGCCCTGGTGCTCGAGGAATACGAGCACGCCAAGGCGCGCGGCGCGCAGATCTATGCCGAGGTGATCGGCTATGGCCTGGCCGGCGACGCCTATCACATCACCTCGCCGAGCCCGGACGGGGAAGGCGGCTTCCGCGCCATGAAGGGCGCGATCGGCCACGCCGGCATCGACCCGTCGGATATCGACTACATCAACGCCCATGGCACCTCGACGCCGGTGGGCGACGAGATCGAGCTTGGCGCGGTCGAGCGGCTGCTCGGCCAGGCGGCCGGCAAGGTCTCGATGTCCTCGACCAAATCGGCGATCGGACATCTGCTCGGCGCCGCCGGCGCGGTGGAGGCGGCGTTCACGGCGCTGGCCATCCGTCACCAGATCGCCCCGCCGACGATCAATCTGGACAACCCGTCGGTCGACACGCCGATCGACCTGGTGCCGCACAAGGCCAAGCCGATGAAGATCGACCTGGCGCTGTCGAACAGCTTCGGCTTCGGCGGCACCAACGCCTCGCTGGTCCTGAAGAAGGTCTCGTGAGCGAAAGGGGCCCGATACGCCGGCCGCCGCCGCCCCGCGGGCTTTCCCTGACCCGGCGGCTGGCGATCACCGGCGGCAGCGGCCTGGCGACGCTCGGCGTCCTGCTCATGCTGGCGGCCCTGGTCGCCGTCTGGCTCTATCAGGGTCCAGGACCGGCCGGTCCTGGCGCGGCGCCCACCAACGTCATTCTCCGGCCCGGCGCGAGCCTGCCGGAGATCGCCTCGACCCTGAAGCGCGAACACGCCATCAGCTCGTCGACGATCTTCATCATCGCCGCCCAGGTCAGCGGCGCGGCCCGCCGCCTCAAGGCGGGAGAATACGACTTCGCGCCGCACGCCTCCATGGCGAGCGTCATGGACAAGATCCGTCGCGGCGACATCGTCCACCACATGCTGACCATCCCCGAGGGATTCACCTCCGAGGCCGCTGTCGATGTGCTGACCAACAGCAACATCCTGACCGGCTCGGCGCCGATCCCGCCGGAAGGCGCCATCCTGCCGGAGACCTATGAGGTCCGCCGCGGCGAGGACCGCGCGGCGGTGCTGCAGCGGATGATGGACGCCCGCGATCAGCTCCTGGCCGGACTCTGGGCGCAGCGCAGGCCCGACCTGCCGCTGGCGACGCCGGAGGACGCGGTGATCCTGGCCTCGATCGTCGAGAAGGAGACCGCGCTGGCCAGCGAACGGCCGCGGGTGGCGGCGGTGTTCCTGAACCGGCTGCAGAAGGGCATGCGGCTTGAGTCCGATCCGACCGTCATCTTCGGCCTGACGCGCGGCGTTCCGCTCGGCCACGGGATCCGCGTCTCGGAACTGACCACCCCGACGCCCTACAATACCTATCTGATCGCCGGCCTGCCGCCGACGCCGATCTGCAACCCGGGCCGCGCTTCGCTGGCCGCGGTGCTCGATGCGCCCCGCACGGACGAACTCTACTTCGTCGCCGATGGCTCCGGCGGGCACGCCTTTTCCTCGACCCTCGAGCAGCACGAGAGGAACGTCGCCCAGTGGCGGGCGATCGAGCATCTGAGCCCGACGGCCGCGCCGGCCGCGGCGGCCGCCTCGGCGGCCGGAGCCCATTGAGATGGCGCTGTCCGGCATGACGGGCTTTGCGCGCGTGGATGGGGCGGCGAGCGGCTGGACCTGGACGATCGAGGCGCGGTCGGTCAACGGGCGCAGCCTGGAGGTGCGCTTTCGCGGCCCCGGCGGGTTCGAGGGGCTTGAACGCGCCGCCCGCGACGCCGCGCAAGCCCGCTTTCAGCGCGGCCAGCTCAATGTGACCGTTCAGGCCCGGCGCTCCGGCCTCGATGCCGCGGTTCGCATCAGCGCCGAACAGTTCGAGCGCTATCTGGACTTCGGCCGGCCCTATGTTGAGGCCGGCCGCGCCAGCCCGCCGGCCGTGGACGGCCTCCTGAGCCTGCCGGGGGTCATCGAGTCGGGCGCCGAAATCGACGATCCCGAGGCCCTCGCCGCGACCGAGGCGCAGATGGCCGCGTCCATCGCCGAGGGGCTCGAGCGGCTGAGGTCGGCGCGGCTGGAGGAGGGCGCCGCCCTGGCGCCGGTGCTCGGCGGCCTGGTCGATCGGATCGAGGCCGATGTCGCGGCGGCCGAGATCGAGGCAAAGGGCCAGCCGGCGATCCTGAAGCAGCGCTTCGCCAAACGGATCGGCGAACTGGTCGAGGCCGGCGGCGACCTGAGCGAACGCATCGTGCAGGAGGCGGCCGTGATGGCCGGCCGCGCCGACGTACGCGAGGAGCTGGATCGGCTGACCAGCCATGTGCAGGCCGCCCGGACCTTACTGGCCGCCGACGGCGCGGTCGGCCGCCGGTTGGACTTTCTGACCCAGGAGTTCATGCGCGAGGCCAACACCCTGTGCTCGAAATCGGCGACCACGGACTTGACCGCGATCGGCCTGAACCTGAAGGCGAGCATCGATCAGTTCCGCGAGCAGGTGCAGAATGTCGAGTGAGCGCGTCCGGCGCGGCCTGATGCTGGTGGTCTCCAGCCCGTCCGGCGCCGGCAAGACCTCGCTGTCCCGCCGGCTCGCCGCCGACCACGCCGAGCTCGAGCTGTCGATCTCGGCGACGACGCGGCCGGCGCGCCCGGGCGAGCAGGACGGGCGCGAATACCATTTCATGGATCGCCCCGCCTTCGATGACCTGGTCGCACGGGACGCCTTCCTGGAGTGGGCCGAGGTCCACGAACACCGGTACGGCACGCTGAAGGCGCCGGTGGCCGCGGCCGTTTCGGCCGGCCGGGACGTTCTGTTCGACATCGACTGGCAGGGCGCCGCCCATATCGCCGCGGCGGCCCCGGCAGAGGTCGTGCGCGTCTTCATCCTGCCGCCGACCATGGTGGATCTGAGCCGTCGCCTGCATGCGCGCGCCCAAGACAGCGAGAGCGTCATCCATCGCCGGCTGGAGCGCGGCTATGGCGAGATCGAGCACTGGGCCGACTACGACTATGTCATCGTCAACCAGGACTTCGACCTGGCCTATGCCGAGCTTGGGCATATCTATCGCGCCGAACGGCTGAAGCGGCCGCGCAATCCCTGGCTCTCAGGATTTGTCGCTAAGCTCTTGGCGGAAAAGCTCTAAAACCTGGTCGCCGCGCTGGCGAGGGCCAGGAAGTCCTCGACCGATATCGCCTCGGCGCGCAGGCCGGGGTCGATGTTCGCCGGCTCCCATAAGCCAGCGCCGCCGACGGCTTTCAGGCTTGAGCGCAGCATCTTGCGGCGCTGGCCGAAGGCGGCGGCGGTCACCTTTTGCAGTGCCTCCAGCAGGGCGTCGGGCGGGCGCTCGGCCTTGGGGGTGAAGCGGACGACCGCTGAATCCACCTTGGGCGGCGGAGTGAAGGCGCGGGCGGGGAGGGCCATGACCACCTCGGCGGCGCAGACCGCCTGGGTGATGACCGCCAGGCGGCCATAGGCCGACTGGCCGGGCCTGGCCGCGACGCGCTCGGCGACCTCCTTCTGGAACATCAGCGTCATCGAGACCGGGTGCAGGGGCCCGGTGAGCCACTTGATGAGCAGCGGCGCGCTGATGTTGTAGGGCAGGTTGGAGACGATCCGCGCGGGTTCGCCCGCGGCGATCACGGTCTCGTCAATGGTCAGGGCATCGCCCTGGATCACGCTCAGCCGGCCGTCGGCGGCCTGCGCCAGTTCGGCCAGCATCGGCGCAAACCGCCCATCGCGCTCGACGGCGATCACCCGCGCGCCGGCCTGCAGCAGGGCGCGGGTCAGGCCGCCAGGCCCGGGGCCGACCTCGATGACCACGCCGTCGTCGAACGGGCCGGCCAGGCGCGCGATCTTGGCGGTCAGGTTCAGGTCGAGCAGGAAGTGCTGGCCGAACGCCTTGTTGGCGGCGAGGCCGTGGGCGGCGAGGCCGTCGCGCAGCGGCGCCAGTCGGTCCAGGTTCACGCTGCGGCGCCCAGCCCCCGCCGGCGCGCGGCGACGGCATGGGCCAGGCGAATGGCGGCGATCAGGCTGTCGGCGCGCGCCAGGCCCCGCCCGGCGATATCGAATCCCACGCCGTGGTCCGGCGACGCCCGCACGATCGGCAGGCCCAGGGTGACGTTCACGCCACCCCAGAAATCCAGCATCTTCACCGGGATTAGCGCCTGGTCGTGGTACAGGCAGACGACCGCGTCGTAGGCTTGGCGGGCCTGGTCGTGGAACAGGGTGTCCGCCGGTTTCGGATCTGTGCAGTCGACGCCGAGGTCGCGCAGCGCGCGGGCGGCGGGGCCGATGATCTCGATCTCCTCGCGGCCCAGCGCGCCGCCCTCGCCGGCGTGCGGATTGAGGCCGGCCAGGGCCAGTCTGGGCCGGTCGATGCCGAAATCGTTGCGCAGCGCCTGGGCCGTGACCAGGCCCGTATTGACGACGCCCTCGATGCTGAGCGTGGCCGGAACATCGCGGAGCGCCAGGTGGATGGTGGCGAGGCTGACCTTCAAGCCCCCGCCGACCAGCATCATCACCGGCCCGCGCGCACCGTCGTAGCGCGTGGCCGCCGTCAGCTCGGCGATGAACTCGGTGTGTCCCGGATAGGTGAAGCCGGCCTGGTAGAGCGGCGCCTTGGCGATCGGCGCGGTCACCACCGCCTCGACCTCGCCCGAGAGCGCCAGGCCGACGGCCGTCTCGATCCAGCGGATCACGCCGGGCGCATAGGCCGGATCGGCGCGTCCGGCGACGATCTGGGCCTGCAGCGGCAAATCGAGCACCGGCAGGGCGGTGGAAAACGCCCGCGCGGCCTCATCGGCGCCGGTCACGCGACGCAGGGCCGAGGCGCCGGCGGCCGAGGCCGCGTTCAGCACTTCCAGATCGCCGATCACCATGAAGGCCGGCCCGCTCTCGCGAAGCGCCCGCCAGGCCTTGACGATGATTTCAGGTCCGATTCCCGCCGGGTCGCCTAGGCTCAGCGCGAGCGGCTTTGGCGTCACGGGAACTCTATGGTCGCCGAATTCCGCAGGTCGCGAAGCTGGCGTTTGGAGATCAGCGAAATCTCCTGCTCCTTGAGCTGGTCCTCGATCTGGTCGCGGGGGGGGATATTGACCCCGGCCATCCTGCGGCCGCAGACCGCGATCAGATGCAGGCCGGCGTCGGTGCGGATGGGGTCGGTGACCTGACCCACCGCGAGCGGCTGGACCGCGGTGCGGAACTCGGGCTTCAGGTCCTTGAGGTCGGCTTCGCCGAGATCGCCGGCGACCACGCCCTGAACCTTGGCCGCCTTGGCGTCCAGCCCGTCGCAGCCGTCCTTGAGTTGGCTTTTCAGCGCGATGAGCTTGCGCTGGGCCTCGGCGATGGCCTGGGGCGTGGCGTCAGGGGGCAGACTGATCGCCGCCTGCTTCAGCGAGATCAGTTCGGAGGTCGAGCCGGCGCGCTTGTCGCGCAGCAGCACGATGTAGACCCCGTTCTGAGCCGGGATCGGCTTGGAAAGCTCACCCGTGCCCAACTGTTCGACCACCGGGCGCAGCTCCGCAGGCAGCTGGGCCTCGCTCAGCCAGCCGGTGTCGCCGCCGGTCGCCGCCGTCGGGTCGGCCGAGAATTGCCGCGCGACCTGGGTGAACGGCGCGCCCTTCTGGAGCTGCACGATCAGCTGGTCGGCGGCGGCCTGAGCCTGCGGCATGCCGCCGGCATGGTCGGCGTCGATGAGGATTTCGCCGAGCAGGTACTGCGGCTGAGAGGCCTGGGACTGCAGTTCATTGATGACGCTGTTGACCTGCGCGTCGCTGATCTTCAGCCGCGAACCGCCATAACGGCCGTGCATCCAGTCCTGCCAGCTGATGTCGGCCCGAACCTGCGCGCGGAAGGTGGCGGGCGAGATGCCGGCGTCGGAGAAGGCTTCCAAAAGGCGGGGCCCGGTCTTATAGGGCGATTGCTGGGCGATTTCGTCGATCCGATGGTTCACGGCGTCGTCGTCGGCGACGATCTTGAATTTCTGATCCTTTTCGGCGCGACGCACTTCCTGCATCTCAAGCGCCTCGTCGATCAGTTCGTTGACCGCCTCCTGCTCGAACTGGGGCGTATTCTGCGCCGTCGGCTGCACGCCGCTGGTGGCGACCAGCAAAAGCACGCGCTGCTGCAGATCATAGCTGGAGATCACATTGTCATTGACGATGGCGACGACGCCCTGCCGCAGGGCCGAGGGCGCATCCTGGGCGCGCCCGGACCCCGCCAGGGCCGCCAGGGCCGTGATCGTCGCGGCCAAACCGGCCGCCTTGCCCATCCGCATCATCTTAAAAGGTCGATCCCTTGTCTCGCGCCGCGCGCCATCGCCTTAGCGGGCTTCGCCGTCATTGTACCCTTGGCCACCCAATGTGGCGAGCGTTAGGCGCAGGAAGACCGAGTCAGACGCGCCCAGGGCGCCGACGATAGTATTCTCCCGCTGATAGATCACTGCGACCTTTATGCAGTCGTCCCTATAGACCAGGCCGAGATCGACCAGCGTCCACTTGTTCTCCTGAATGTCGCGAATGGCGTTGAAATCGAAGCCCCAGTGCTGGGTCACGAAGACTTCGCTGCCCATTTCGAAGTTTTTGACCGGTCCGGTGATCTGGGTGTTGTCGTCCAGATAGCGCACGTAGCCGTTAATCCGCGTGGTGGCGAAGTTCACCCCGAATTCGACACGGTCTATGCCGAAGTCGTCGTTGACCAGGGCGCGGCCGAAAAAGGACAGGCCGTCGATCGGCGTGGAATCGGCGGCGAGCACCCAGTCGGAGACGGTTCCGTTCAAGCCGGTCTTGGCCGGAAAGACGTTGGTGGGCTCGGCGCTGAAGGTCCGGCCGACCAGCAGGTTGGCGTTCAGGCCGTCGCCCCACTGGAAGGTCGCCTGTTCGCCGACATTCAGCCGCTGGCCGCCCTCGTAAAGGTCGAACCCGTTGAACTTGTTCGGCGCGAAGAGGTTGGTCTCGTCGTACTCGAACACGACGTCGTCCTCGTTCGGAATCGCCGGGTTGGTGGTGTAGTTCGGCGAAAGCGCCAGCTGGGCGATCGGGTCCAGCACGACGGTGGCCGTACCGACCTGGCGAATCAGCGGCCAGCTGACCGTGACCCCGGCCGTCGCCAGGCCCTGGGTGACGGACTGGGTGCGCGCGGCGGTGGTCATGTTGGAGAGGTCGTAGACATCGACGCGGGCGTCCGCGAACGGCTCGATGCGCACGCCATCCGGCGTGGTGAAGGTGCGGGTCCAGTCGGCCTCGCCGGAGGCTCGGTCGTCATAGCCCGACAGCGTCGGGACGACCGGCGACTCGTCGAAATTGAGCAGGACCGCGTTGCCGATCAGCCTCAGGCGTCCGCCAAGGACATTGGACGGCACGTCATAACGAAACTCGGCCAGGGGCGCGACGGAGGGAAAGGTGCGGTTGTCGTCGGTGGTCCGCAGGCCCTGGAAGTCGAGCGCGGCGATCGAGAGATAGGAGTTGTCGTCCTGGCGGGTGACGTAGAGCTGCGAGAGCAGCCTCTGGCTGTCGGAGAGGAAGAGGCCGTGGTTGGCGTAGGCGCTGGGAACGTCGTACTTGTCGAAGATCAGCGGATCGGAGGCGCGGTCGGCGGTGAATCCCCACGACCAGTTGGGCGTCAGGTTGAAGTCGCCGTTGGCCAGGATGAAGGAGCGCGAGGTGAGCGGTCCGAACTTGGTGCCGTTGCCGTTGAAGTCCTGTTCGTAGGTGTAGCCCAGGCGCACGTTGAACTCGCCCGAATAGAGGCGGTCGCGCAAGCTCAGGTTCAGGAACGGGTTCACCTTGGTGTTGATCTGCGGACTGAAGTCCAGGTCCGCCGACGGTGAAATGACCCACAGGATCGGCTGCTGATAAGAGGGGCCGCGCTTGCCGGTGATCGAGATCTGCGGAACCAGCAGGCCCGAGGCCCTGGGCGCGTCCGGGTCCGGATGGGAGAAGAAGGGCGTGTAGAAGACCGGCAGGCCCTTCACCCGGATCGTCGCGTTGCGATAATAGACCAGGTGACGCTGGTGATCTTCGATGATCCTGTCGGCCTCGATCGACCAGGTCGGGGTCGTGGACGCGCCGTTCGCCGCGCAGATCTGGCAGGGGGTGAAGATCGCCCGGTCGAGTTCCTCGACGGTTTCGCTGCGCCGGATCGCCACGTCGGCGGCGAACTTGGCGGTCAAGTTCTGGTTGATCGGCAGGCGCGCGGCGAATCCCTTGGCGAAGCCCGCCCGCATCTTGTCGTCGAGCACCATGTGCTGGGCGAACTCGGCGCTGCCATCGGCATTGATGATCTGGACGTCGCCGTCGGCGGTGACGACGCCGGTCGCGGCGTCATAGACCAGCGAATTGGCGCGCAGGGTGCGGCCCTGATAGCGCGCCTCGACCTTTCCGTTCGCCGTCCAGCTATTGGCCTTGTCGTCACGGACGAGGGTGTCGGCCTCGAGGTAAAATCCCTGGTCGCCCAGGCCGTCGTCGGTGGTGCTGAGCGTCGGCGGCGGGCTCGGCGCCTTATGGACGTCGAGGGGCAGGACCGGCGTCGGCGAGCCTGGCGCGCGCACGGGAAGCTCGGTGACGGTCTGCGCCACGGCCCCGGACACGAACAGAAAAGCCAGCGCCGCGCCGCCGCACAGGCTCGCCCTGGCCCGTCCCGTCCGCCCCCAACGACCGCCGCCCATCAGACGATACTTCCCCCAACTGGATACGGCGCCTGGACCGGCCGACTGTCTTATCCGCCTAGCCGTCCTCGGTATAGCAAAGCAAGGTGAAGCCGGACAAAAGCGCGACCACCGGCGGCGTCCAGGCGGCCACGACCGGCGGGATGGCGTTGGCCTCGCCCAGCGCGCCGCAGAACTGGTTGAAGAAGAACAGCGCAAAGCCCAGCGCCACGCCCGCCCCGGCCAGGGTGGCCACCCCGCCAAGGCGAATCAGCCTGAGCGAAAATGCCGCGGCTAGGATCGACATGGCGGCGAACAGCAGCGGGGTCGCCAGGAGCTCCTGCAGCTGCAGCCGATAGCCGATGGCGGAGAACCCCGCCTGTTCGGTGCGCGCGATCGCCCCCCACAGCGACCAGAAGGGCACCGCTTTTGGCGAGGCGTAGCGTTCGAGCGCGTTGCGCCCATCCAGCGAGGACGGAATGGACAAGGTGTCGTAGCGTATCGCCTCCGTACCCGGCGTCGCCTCGCGCGCGTCGGTCAGCAGCCAGTGGCCGGGCATGAGCCAGGCCTGGGCGGCCTCCACGCGGCGCGAAAACTGCGCCGCGCCCTGACCGCTCAGGGTGGAGATGAACAGCGAAACGCCGCGCAGCCGCAACATGCCGTGGTCGTCGCCGCCGGCGCGGGCGCGGATGACGATCTGGGTGCGTCCATCGCCCTGGCGCAGCCAGATGTCCTTCAGGCCCTGCGACTGCACGCCTTCCATCAGCGCGTTTCGCTCGCGCTCGTACTGGGCGTTCATGGTCGAGGCGAGCGGGTTGAAAAGCCCCACCGTCACCACGCCGATCACGAAGGCCGCGCCCGCCGCCGGCAGGATGAACCGCCAGGCCGACACGCCGGCCGCGCGCATGGCGATCAATTCGCTTTTGCGGTTCAGGTCGACGAAGGCGCCCAGCACCCCGAACAGGAAGGCGAAGGGCAGAAGGACCAAAATCACCGACGGCACATTCAGCACCGTCAGGCGCAGCACCTCGTTGTAGCCGACATCGACGCGATTGCCGACGGTGCGCGACAGCTCGACGAAGTCCACAAGCGCGATCACCGTGGTCAGGATGGCCAGCGCCGCCAGCACCGCCAGCAGGGTGTAGCCCATCACATAGGTTTCGATGCGGGTGAGCCTTAGCCTCATGTCGCCTGGCTCGCCGTCAGGGTCGACCGGGTCAGCGGCGACATCGGCACGAAGCGGCTGACCGGCTGGCGAAAGAGCTGCCGCCACGCCCAGACTCCGACGCCGAGCGGGATCGCATACTGCAGAAGGTTCGCCCAGACCACGCTGTCGCACAGCGCCTGGGCGCCGATGCCGAGGATGCGCGCCACCCCCGCCGCGGCGCCGATGGCGACGATGCGTCGCGCATAGCCAAGGCGGCTGAACGGGCCGCCGATGACCGCGGCCAGCGCCATGGCCATGAAGGCGATGGTGTAGAGCGGCGTCGACAGCCGGGCATTGGCTTCGGCCAGCATCTTCACTCGATTTTGCCGCTCCCAGTCCTGGGTCAGGTCCGGATAGAGCAGCTCGTGCAGGTAGCGGTCGGGCACCTTGTAGGTGACGGTGTCCTTGGCCGCCAAAAAGTCCGACAGGTCAAAGGTGTATTCGTCGAATTTAAGGTAGTTGAGCACGCCGGCCTTGGAGAATTCCTGGCTGGAGCCGTTGCTCATGGTCAGCACCGGCGCGCCATTGCGCTTGCCCAGCTTGCCGGTGGCGGCGATGAAGGTGGTGTCGCCGCCGTCCGGCTTTTCCTTCAGCACGAACAGGTTCCTGAACGTGCCGTCCTTGGCGCTGTCCTGGGCGTAGACGGTCAAGCCGGGTGAGGGCTCGGTGAACTGGCCCGGCTCGACGAGCGTGGCGGCCAGGTCGGTCCTGATCTTGAAAAGCTCGACGCGCATGACGCGCTCGCACAGCGGCGCGATCCAGAGATTGACCACCAGCGTGACCAGGGCCGCCATCGTCGCCAGCCGCATGGCCGGCGCGATCACCCGCCAACGACTCATCCCGCTGGCGAAGCAGACCACGATCTCCTGCTCGGTGTGCAGCCGGTTCAGCGCCACCAGCCCGGCGACGAAGATGGCGATCGGCAGCACCATGGCCAGAAGCTGCGGCGTGGCCAGCAGGGTGATCTCGGCCAGGACGAAGGCGCTCTGGCCCTGCTTGATGATGATGTCGAGCGCCTCGAGGCTCTGGCTGAGCACGCCGACGGTGCCCAGGGCCAGCGTGGCCAAGAGGGTCGGCCCGAGCAGTTGGCGAAACAGGTATCGGTCGAGGAGACGCATTCAAGCCGATCGCGCTGAAGTGGGAAGGGCCGTTGCGACGCCCGACCTGGCGGATCATGTTCTACACGTCGCATGCGGCTCGCGCCAACCGCATCCAGGAGTGTCCAAATGCAGATCGAATTCGTTCCCGCAAGCCAAGCCGAAACCGCGTCGGGGGCCTGGGCCAGCGCCGCGTTCGAGGGTGGCGGGCTTTCGCCGGGAGCGGCCCGGTTCGACGGGACGGCCGGCGGCGCGCTGAACCGCGCCATCGCGGCGGCCCGGTTCACCGGCGCCACGGGCAAGACGCTCCAGGTGCTGGCGCCCGCGGGCGCCCAGGCGTCACATGCGCTGTTGATCGGCGTCGGGCCGCAGGCGGATTTCAACGCCGCCCGCGCCGAGACGGCGGCGGCGGAGGCCTTTCAGGCCTTGAAGACCTGCGGGGCCGACACCCTGACCTTGAGTCTGGCCGGCGCTTCGGCCCAGGTCAGCGCCGCCGCCGCGCTCGGCGTCAGCCTGGCCGCCTACCGCTTCGACCGCTATCGCACGCGGGAAAAGCCGGAGGCCAAGCCGACGATCCGGACGGTGAAGGTCGCGGTTGACGACCCCGAAGCCGCCAAGGCGGCGTTCGCGCCGCTGGCGGCCCTGGCCGATGCGGTGGTCTTCGCCCGCGACCTGGTCTCCGAGCCGGCCAACATCCTCTATCCGGCGGAGTTCGGCCGCCGCGTGAAGGCCTTGGAATCGCTCGGCCTCGTGGTCGAGATCCTGGGCGAGGCCGAAATGACCAAGCTGGGCATGGGCGCGCTGCTCGGCGTCGGCCAGGGCAGCCGGCGCGAGAGCCAGCTCGCCGTCATCCAGTGGCGGGGCGGCGGCGAGCGGCCGCCGCTCGCCTTTGTCGGCAAGGGGGTCTGTTTCGACACGGGCGGCATCAGCCTGAAACCCGCCGACGGCATGGAGGACATGATCTGGGACATGGGCGGCGCGGCGGCCGTCGCCGGCCTCATGCATGCGCTGGCCGGCCGCAAGGCGCCGGTCAACGCCGTCGGCATCCTCGGCCTGGTCGAGAACATGCCCGACGGCAATGCGCAGCGGCCGGGCGACATCGTCACCTCCATGTCCGGACAGACCATCGAGGTGATCAATACCGACGCCGAGGGCCGGCTCGTCCTGGCCGACGCGCTCTGGTACGTCCAGGACCGGTTCAAGCCGCGCTTCATCGTCGATCTGGCGACCCTGACCGGCGCCATCGTGGTGGCGCTGGGTCACGATTTCGCCGGGCTCTACAGCAACAACGACAGCTTGGCTGAGCAGCTGCTCAAGGCCGGCCAGGCGTCGGGCGACCTTTTGTGGCGGATGCCGCTGCCGGAGGCCTACGAAAAGCAGATCGAGAGCGAAGCGGCCGACATGAAGAACGTCGGCGGCCGTCCGGGCGGCTCGATCACCGCGGCGCTTTTCCTGCAAAGGTTCGTGCGCGACACGCCCTGGGCGCACCTGGATATCGCCGCCGTGGCCTGGAAAAAGCCCTCGACCGTCGCAACCGTTCCCCAAGGCGCCAGCGGCTTCGGCGTTCGGCTGTTGAACCAGTTCGTCGCCGACAGCTACGAGTCCTGATCGCGTCGTCGTGGAGCGACCCAATCTCGCCCTCGTGCACAGCCCGCTGGTCGGGGCTATGACTTGGCGCGGGACGGCCGAGGCGTTGCGCGCCCTGGGCTATCCGCGCGTCGAGACTCCCGCCGCCTGCGCCTGGAACGTCCAGCCGCCGTATTACAGCGCGCTTGCGGATCGCATCGCCGGGGCGCTCGATCGCCAGTCCTGGGTGCTCGTCGGCCACAGCGGCGCCGGCGGGCTTTTGCCGTCGATCGCCGCGGCGCTGCGGGGCAGGGCGGCGAGGATGGTCTTTGTCGACGCCATCCTGCCCCATCCGGGCAAGGCCTGGTTCGAGACCGCGCCGCCGGCCCTGTCTCAGACGCTGCGGGACAAGCTGGCGGATGACCGCGTCCCGCCGTGGCCGGACTGGTTGCCGCCGCCGGTTCTGGAGGCGCTCTTGCCGGACGCGAGCGTCCGTACGGCCTTCGCAGCCGGCGCCAAACCGATCCCGGCGGCCTATCTGGCGGAGCGCGCGCCGCTCACGCCCGACCCGACCGCCAGGCTTTGCGGCTATCTCCAGCTCAGTACGGCCTATCAGGCCGAAGCTGATGCGGCGGCGGCGGCCGGATGGTCCGTCGCGTGCAAACCCTTGCATCATCTCGCCATGATCACGGAGCCTGCTAGTGTGGCGGCGGCGTTGCACCGCCTAATGGAAACCTTGTCGCAAAGCGGATCGCATAGCCATGAGCGCTGAGTCCTGCGAAGTCTGGTTCTACCACCTGGAGCGCACCGCCCTGGACCAGGCCTTGCCGGATCTGCTCGAGAAGACCCTGGCCAAGGGCTGGAAGGCGCAGGTTCGCACCACGGCGACTGAACGGATCGAGCACCTGGACGGCTGGTTGTGGAGCTTTCGCGACGACAGTTTCCTCGCGCACGGGACCGATGGCGAGCCGATGGCCGATCGTCAGCCGATCTTGCTCACCATGGCGCAGGAGAATTTGAACGGCGCCCAGGCGCTTTTCCTGGTCGACGGCGCCGAGGTCGGGCCGCTCGACGGCTATGTGCGTTGCGTGCTGCTGTTTGACGGCCGCGACGAGGCGGCGACCGCCGAGGCGCGCGGCCGCTGGAAGGCCTTCAAGGCCGCCGGCCATCCGGTCTCCTACTGGCGCCAGCGGGCGGAACGCGGATGGGAGAAGCAAGCATGAAACGAATCGCCCTGGTCGCCGGCCTGCATCTGATCGCCCTGGGCGCCGCCGTCGCGGTGGTTTCCTGCGTGGCGCAGGCGCCGGTGGCGACTCAGGCTTCGCCGCCAGCGACCGCGCCCCAGCCAGCGCCGCCGCCGCCACAGGCTCAGGCGCAGCCCGTCGCGCCGCCGCCCACGGCCACCTTGTCGCATTGCGATGCGCCCAGCCTGGCCTATCTGGTCGGCAAGCCGCGGACGGAAATCCCCGTACCCGTCGATCCGAGCCGCCGGCGCGTCTCCTGCACCAGCTGCCCGGTCACCCAGGACTATCGGCCCGACCGCACCGACATCCTGTTCGATGCTCAGAGCGGCCTGATCACCGAGGTCAGGTGCGGCTAGGCTCCGCGCCGGCCAGCTCGTAGGCCTCGGCCGCGGCCAGCCAGGCGGCTTCGGCCTTGTCGACCGCGTCCTGCGCCCGCGTGCGCCGGCGGCCGAGTTCGGCGGCATGGGTCGGATCGCGGCCGAACAGCGCCGGATCGGCCAGGGCCGCATCCAACCTGGCCGCCGCCTGGGCTTCCCGCGCCAGCACCGCTTCGGCGGCCTCCAGCTTGCGCTTGAGCGGGGCGAGCGCCGGCGGCGCGCCCTTGGGCGGCGCTGGCGTCGGCGCCTGCGCCGGGCCGCGCGCCGCGACCCTGGCCCGGTCGAGCACGAATTTGGCGTAGTCGGCCATATCGCCGTCGAAGGGCTTGATCGTCCCGTCCGCCGCCAGCCACAGCCGGTCGGCGACCAGCTCCATCAGCGAGCGGTCGTGGGTGATCAGGATGACAGCGCCCTCATAGTCGTTCAGCGCGTCGAGCAGGGCGCGGCGGCTGTCGATGTCGAGGTGGTTGGTCGGCTCGTCGAGGATGAGCAGGTGCGGCGCGTCCATGGCCACCAGGTTGAGCAACAGCCGCGCCCGCTCGCCGCCGGAGAGGTCTGCGACGGTGGTCTCGGCCTTCGAGGCGCCGAGGCCGAACTGCGCCAGGCGGGCGCGGCGCTGGGCCTCGCTGGCCTCGGGCAGGGCGCGACGGACGATGTCCAACGGCGTGTCGGTGGGGTCGAGCGCCTCGATCTGGTGCTGGTGGAACCAGCCGGCCTTCAGCCGGCGGTCGCGGTGCATGGACCCGTGCTCGACGGCGAGTGCGCCGGCGATCAGCTTGGCGAAGGTGGACTTGCCCGCTCCATTGACGCCCAGAAGGCCGATGCGATCGTCCAGGTCGAGGCGCAGGTTCAGATTCCGCAGCACCGGCGGGCCGCCATAGCCGACCGAGGCGCCCTCAAGCCGGATCAGCGGCGGCGCCAGCGGCCGGGGCGGCGAGGGCAGGCGGAAGGGCGCGGTCTGCTCGGCCAGCACCGCGGCCACCACCGGCAGCTTGGCGATCATCTTCATCCGCGACTGCGCCTGGGTGGCCTTGGACGCCTTGGCGCGGAAACGGTCGACGAAGGACTGCATGTGGGCGCGGCGGGCCTCGATCTTCACCCGCATGGATTCCTGCAGGCGCAGCTTCTCGCCCCGCTCGCGCTCGAAGGCGTCGTAGCCGCCGGTATAGAGATCGAGCTTGCCGTCGTTCAGATGCAGGATGTAGCCCATCGACTTGTCGAGCAGTTCGCGATCGTGGCTGATGACCAGGGCGGTCTTCGGATATTTGCGCAGCCGCGCCTCCAGCCAGAGCGCGCCTTCCAGATCGAGATAGTTGGTCGGCTCGTCGAGCAGCAGCATGTCCGGCTCGGCGAACAGAGCCGCCGCCAGGGCCACGCGCATGCGCCAGCCGCCGGAGAATTCCGCCATCGGCCGCGGCAGGTCGGCGGTGGTAAAGCCGAGGCCGCTGAGGATCTCCGCCGCCCGCGACGGCGCCCGGTCGGCGTCGATCTCGGCCAGGCGGGCATAGATTTCGCCGATGTGCTCGGGGTCGGCGGTGTCCAGCGAGGCCAGCAGCCGGTCGCGCTCGATATCGGCGGCCAGCACGGTGTCGAGCAGGGGAACGGGGCTGGCCGGATGCTCCTGGTCGACCGAGCCGATGCGGGCGGCCTTGGGCAGGCCGATATCGCCGCCGCCGGGCTCGAACTCACCCTTGATCAGCTTGAAGAGGGTGGTCTTGCCGGCGCCGTTGCGGCCGACCAGCCCGACCTTGGCGTTGTTGGGCAGGGCGACGGTGGCGGAATCGAAGAAGCGGCGCCCATAGGCGTCGAAGACAAGGTCGTTGATGCGAAGCATGGGGAAGGCTCTGAAAAATCTAGGGACGTGATGGACCGAAGGCGGCGTGGGCCATGACTCGCCGCGCCGCGCGCAAAGCTCGCGGCGTTCGCCCGGTGGGCGCTAACGCGTCAGTCTTATTCCCGCCGGGTGCGGCATCACGATCATCTTCCCATGCTCGCGCCTTGGCGGCGCGGACAGGCGTCGTTATAAGCCCGCACCCTGAAGTTTCCAACCATTCCCAAGAAAGCGCCCAGGCCTTTTCCATGACCGAACGAACCTTCTCGATCATCAAACCGGACGCCACGCGCCGCAACCTGACCGGCAAGGTCAATACGGTGATCGAGGACGCGGGCCTGCGCATCGTCGCCCAGCGCCGCCTCAAGATGAGCCGCGACCAGGCCGAAAAGTTCTACGAGGTGCACAAGGAAAGGCCCTTTTTCGGCGAGCTGGTCGAGTTCATGACCTCGGGACCGGTGGTGGTTCAGGTGCTGGAAGGCGAAGGCGCCGTCGCCCTCTATCGCGACGTGATGGGCGCCACCAACCCCGCCAACGCCGCGCCCGGCACCATCCGCGCCCTCTATGCCGAGAGCTTCACCGGCAATTCGGTGCACGGCTCCGACAGCCCTGAAAACGCCAAGATCGAGATCGGCCAGTTCTTCACCGACGCCGATATCGTGGGATAAAGGCGGCGAGCGGTCGACGTCCTCCCAGCGCGATGGTGGTATAGTAACGGTGGCGCAACGGCGCCGAAGCTATGCAGACCCTTGGACGAGCGATGAGCTACGCGGAATTGATCGAGAAACTTCAGGCTCTGCCGCAAGACAAGCAGACCGAAGTCTTCGACTTCGTCGAATTTCTGGTGACTCGGTTTGGGACGGATGCAGAAGCGTCCGAATGGACGCGTAGCGAGTTCACGGAATTCGCCTTCGGTCAGGCCTTGCGCGGGCTTGAGGAGGATGCGGTCAGCTATACGGCTGGCGACGTGCGGGAGCCGTGGTGATGAAACGCGCCGGGCAAATCGTCCTGGTGCCGTTTCCCTTCACCGACCTTTCCGAGGCTAAGTTGGGACCGGTTCTGGCGCTGCGCAAAGCATCAGACCGGTTTGATGACTGGCTCGTCTGCATGATCTCTTCACGGGTTCGCCAGGCGGCTGGAGCTGGACGAGACCTTGGGTCCTGACGATGCGGACTTTTCAAACACAGGTCTGAAAGCGCCCAGTCTTCTGCGGTTATCTCGCCTGGCGGTGATCGATGGCGCTCTGATCGTTGGCGGCATAGGCGCGATCAGCGACGAACGGCTGTCGGAAATCTTGAAAAGGCTGGCCGAATGGCTGGTCAGTGGGAGTTCGTAGGCGAATTTCCGATCCATGGATTGGCGAATATCGACCTGGAGTCAGGCTCACCGGCGTTGCGGGTGATGGCCGCCGCAAGACACGCAGGATAGAGCCGGTGTTCGGCGGCCAGCACGCGGGCGGCGAGCGTATCTTCGTCGTCGCCGGCCAGCACCGGCACGGCGGCCTGGCCGATCATCGGGCCTTCGTCCAGCGCGTCGGTGACCCAGTGGACGGTGCAGCCGTGCAGCTTGACGCCCGCTTCGAGCGCGCGGGCGTGGGTGTGCAGGCCGGGGAAGGCCGGGCTCAGCGCCGGGTGGATGTTGATCATCTTCCCCGCCCAGGCGCCCACGAACCAGGGCGTGGTGATCCTCATATAGCCGGCCAGCGCCACCAGCTCGACGCCGGCCTCGTGCAGGGCCGCGTCGATCAGCCGCTCGTGCGCCTGGCGGTTGTCGCCGTACGGGCGGTGGTCGAAGGCTGCGGTGGCGATGCCCGCGGCGCGCGCCTTGACCAGGCCCTCGGCCTTGGGGCGGTTGGAGACCACCAGCGCGATCTCGGCGGGATAGTCGGGGGCTGCTGCGGCGGCGATCAGGGCCATGGCGTTGGTGCCGCCGCCCGAGAGCAGAATCCCGACGCGGGTCTTGCTCACGAGCGGGTTTCGGCCAGTTCGCCGCAGACAAAGGCGGTTTCGCCGGCGTCGAGCAGGGCGGCGAGGGCCTCGGCGGCCTTGTCCGGCTTGACGATCAACACCAGCCCGACGCCGCAGTTGAAGGTGCGGCGCAGTTCGTGGTCGCTGACGCCCCCGACGCTCTGCAGCCAGCCGAACACCGCCGGCAGCGGCCAGGCGTTCCAGTCGAAGCGGGGCGCGAGCCCCTCGGCGATGGCGCGCGGCGGGTTTTCGATCAGGCCGCCGCCGGTGATGTGGGCGATGCCCTCGGTCAGCCCGGCCTTGATCAGGGGCAGAACGCTTTTCACGTAGATGCGCGTTGACGCCATCAGCGCCTCGGCCAGCGACAGGCCGGCCGCGAACGGCGCGGGCGCGTCCCAGGCCAGGCCTGAGCGCTCGACGACGCGCCGAATCAGCGAATAGCCGTTCGAATGCGGCCCCGACGCGGCCAGGCCGATCATCAGGTCGCCGGCGTTTTGGCTCTCCAGCCTGGGCAGCACCGCGCCGCGCTCGACCGCGCCCAGCGAAAAGCCGGCCAGGTCATAGTCGCCGGCCTCGTACATGCCCGGCATCTCGGCGGTCTCGCCGCCGACCAGGGCGCAGCCGGCCAGCCTGCAGCCCTCGGCGATGCCGGCGACCACGCGCCTGGCGACATCGAGCTCCAACTTGCCGGTGGCGTAGTAGTCGAGGAAGAGCAGGGGCTCGGCGCCCTGGGCCAGCAGGTCGTTGACGCACATGGCGACCAGATCGATCCCGACCGTGTCGTGCCAGCCGCTCTCGATCGCCACGCGCAGCTTGGTGCCGACGCCGTCGGTGGTGGTCACAAGCAGCGGATCGGCGAAGCCGGCCGCCTTCAGGTCGAACAGGGCGCCGAACCCGCCCAGCGCCGCGTCCGCGCCCGGCCGCCGGGTCGCCCTGGCCAGGGGTTTGATCGCTTCGACCAGGGCCGCGCCAGCGTCGATATCGACCCCGGCGTCCGCATAGGTGAGGCCGTTTGGCCGGTCGTTCATCTCGGAAATTCCGCTCACGGTGCGTTTCGGACTGGAACGAGCCTTGGCCACGCCCCGAGTCTCCGGGCTATAGCTAGCCGATGACGCCGATCACCACCACAGCCGACCTCGCGGCCTTTTGCCAGAAACTGGCCGATGCGCCCTTCATCGCGGTCGATACCGAATTCATGCGTGAGACCACCTTTTGGCCGCGCCTTTGCCTTGTCCAGGTCGCCGGCCCCGAGATCGCCGCCAATATCGACCCGATGGCCGAGGGGCTCGATCTGGGGCCGCTGCTGGCCCTGATGGCCGATACGAGCATCCAGAAGGTGTTCCATGCCGGCCGCCAGGACGTGGAGATCTTCAACATTCTCGGCGTGATCCCCCGGCCGCTGTTCGACACCCAGATCGCCGCCATGGCCGCCGGCTTCGGTGAGCAGGTGGCCTATGACGCCCTGGTGCGCCAGATGCTGAAGATCACCCTGGACAAGTCCAGCCGCTTCACCGACTGGGCGCGACGACCGCTGAACCAGGCGCAGCTCGAGTACGCCCTGGCCGACGTGACCCATCTGGCGACCCTCTATCCGATGCTGCGCGAGCGGCTGGAAGCCACCGGCCGTCTCGCCTGGGTCACCGAGGAGATGGCCTCGCTGACCGATCCGGCCAATTACGACATCGATCCGGAAAACGCGTGGAAGCGGCTGAAGCCGCGCAAGTTCGCGGCGAAGTACCTCGCGGTCCTGCGCGGCGTCGCCGCCTGGCGCGAACGCACCGCTCAGACCCGCGATCAGCCGCGCGGCCGCATCCTGAAGGACGACGCGATCGACGAGATCGCCACCCAGCTGCCGACCGACGCCGATGCGCTCGGCCGGTTGCGCTCGCTGCCGAAGGGGTTCGCGGGCTCGAAGTTCGGCATCGAGATCGTCGAGGCGGTGCGCGAGTCCCTGGCCAAGGCCGAGGCCTATGCGCCGGTCATCGAGCGCAGCTCGGCGCCGCCGAACCCGGCCTCGGGCGCGATCGTCGAGCTGCTCAAGGTGCTGCTCAAGGCCCGCGCCGAAGACGCCGGGGTGGCGTCGAAACTGATCGCCACTGTCTCCGACCTGGAAAAGATCGCCTGCGACGACGCCGCCGACACCTCGGCCCTGCACGGCTGGCGGCGCGAGGCCTTCGGCGAGGACGCCCTGAGGCTGAAGCGCGGCGAGCTCGCCCTGGTGCTCGACGGGGCGCGGGTGCGGGTGGTCGAGGTGCGGCGGGCTCCGAAGGCTTGAACCCTCGCCCTATCCTCCCCCTACGGTGGAGGATTGGGCTTCATTTTCCCAGTTTCAGGCCAAGCTCCAGCCGGTCCGCCAGTTGCGCGGCGCGTTTGGCGGTCTGCTCGCCCAGCAGCATGTCGGCCCAGGCTTCGTCGGCCGTGAGCGTGACCACCCCGCCTTCGACCGCCAGGGCCGAGCGGCGCAAGAGGTCGGCGCTGCGGCCGGAGAGGTCGCAGCCCAGCCGCATGGCCGCCCCGAGCGCCAGGGCGCGGGCGTGGCGCTCGGGGGTGAGGATCCGGCTCATGATCCGCGGCTCCGGCGGGTTGGACGAGGCGGTGTGGCGGGCGAAGAGGGCCGTGGCCAGAAAGCCGCGCTCGGCGTGAGTCACGCCGGCGATCGGCGCGCGCAGCACCTGCTCGAACACCAGGTCGGCGCGATGATCGGGGTGCAGCCGCGCGCCCAGATCGGCCAGCCGGCAGGCCGCGGCGATCAAGGTCGCATCGCGACCGGCGAACGCGGGCTGCAGCCTGGCGAAGGCCGGGTTCAGCCAGGCCTCCAGGGCCGGCCCCAGGTCTTCGCTCAGTCCCTGGCGCGCGCCCAGGGCTACGCAGCCCTCGACAAGCGGGTCGAGCGCGCGCACGCGGCCCGGCATGGCCTCGAGCAGCAGCCCCTCGCGCAGCCCGAAGGCCGAGACCGATATGCGCTTCAGGCCCAGCCGCTCGATCATCCCCTCCAGCACGACCGCCGCATAGGGGATGGTGTCCAGCCGGCGTTTCGACACCCCTTCGATCCGCTCCAGCGATCCCTTGGACTGGCGGGCGACGAAGCGGGCGGCGGTGAGCGCATCTTCGGCGCTGATCTCGTACTGGTGCACGATCTCCAGCGGGTAGCCAGCCAGCTGCATCTGCAGCAGCGCCAGGTTCCGCCAGCCGCCGCCGACCGCATAGAGGGTCTGAGCGGCGAAGGCGCCGCGCACGCCTTCCAGCACCTTGGCCGTCCGGGCCCGCGCGCGCGCGAGGTCGAAGCCGCCCACGCCGCGCAGGGCGAAGGCGCCCAGGGGCAGGGTGACGCCCGCGCCCGGCTGGCCCGCGTCCACCCGGGTCAGCTCCAGGCTGGAGCCGCCCATGTCGCCGACGACGCCGCTGGCGTCCGGCTGTCCGGCCAGAACGCCGAGGGCGGCATAGCGCGCCTCTTCCTCGCCGGACAGCACCCGCACCGTCAGCCCGGTCTCGGCCTTAAGCTGGCGCACGAAGTCCGCGCCGTCCGAGGCTTCCCGCACGGCGGCGGTGGCGACCACGAAGACGTCCTCCGGCCTGACCGCCTCCAGCACCGCCTTGAACCGCCTGAGCGCCGCCAAGGCGGTCTGGACCCCGGCCGGGGCGAGCCGTCCGGTCGTGACGACCTCGCTCCCTAAGCCCGCCAGCACCTTTTCGTTGAAGACCATCCAGATCGCCCGGCCTTCCAGCCGGTAGATCACCAGCCGGACGGAATTTGAGCCGATATCGATGACCGCCGCGTCGCGCGCGGGCCTGGCGTGGCGATTCAGAAATTCGCCAGTGCTTTGTGGCGGGCTGGGAGCGAATTTCTGCAGCACGCTAGCGTCCTGCGCCGACGTGCTCGAACGCGCGCGGCAGGTCTTTGACCTTCTGGCCGCGGCCGGAGAGGCTGGGATTGGTCATGAAGTACTGGTGGGCGGAAAAGGCTTTCGGCCGGTCCCAATTGGCCGCGCGCCTATAGCGCCCCTGGCCGTCCATGGCCCAGCTCTGCGCCTGGTCGTTGAGGTTGGCGACCATGATCTGGGCCAGAACCTGCTGATGGGTGGTGGGGTTCTCGACCGGAACCAGGGACTCCACCCGCCGATCGAGGTTGCGCGGCATCCAGTCGGCCGAGGAGATGAAGACCCGGGCCTTGGGACTGGGCATGGCGTGGCCGTTGGCGAACGCGACGATGCGGGCGTGCTCGAGGAAGCGGCCGACGATGCTTTTCACCCGGATATTGTCGGAAAGGCCGGCTATGCCGGGGCGCAGGCAACAGATGCCGCGGATGACCAGCTCGATGCTCACCCCCGCCTGGCTCGCCCGGTAAAGCGCGTCGATGATGATGGGGTCGACCAGGGCGTTCAGCTTGGCCCAGATGGCCGCCGGCTTGCCGGCCTTGGCGTTCTCCGCCTCCTGGGCGATCAGCTTCAAC
The DNA here is from genome assembly GCA_965277425.1 of Caulobacteraceae bacterium. Lineage (GTDB taxonomy): Bacteria > Pseudomonadota > Alphaproteobacteria > Caulobacterales > Caulobacteraceae > Poindextera. Next base: position 820,852 of record CBDICR010000007.1, on the reverse strand, counting down.
AGGTCGGCCTTCAGAGTGACCGGCGAAAAGGACAGCTTCTCCAGCTTTTCCGGCACGGCGTAACCGGTGATGAAGTTGAACAGCTTGCCGGAATCGCGGGCGAGGGCGGCGTCGCAGGTGAACAGCGACAGGTCGGTGTAGATCTTCGCCGTCTGCGGATGATAGTTGCCGGTGCCGAAATGGCAGTAGGTCCGCAAGGCCTCGCCCTCGCGCCGCACCACGATCGAGAGCTTGGCGTGGGTCTTGTACTCGACGAAGCCGAAGACGACGTGGACGCCGGCGCGCTCCAGGTCCCTGGCCCACTTCAGGTTGGCCGCCTCGTCGAAGCGGGCCTTGATCTCGACCAGGGCGGTGACGTTCTTGCCGTTGTCCGCCGCCTCGATCAGGGCCGCGACGATCGGACTGTCCTGCGAGGTGCGGTAGAGGGTCTGCTTGATCGCCAGCACGTTCGGGTCGCGCGCCGCCTGCCTGAGGAACTGCACCACCACGTCGAAGCTCTCGAACGGGTGATGAACCAGGATGTCCTTCTCGCGGATGGCGGCGAAACAGTCGCCGCCATGGTCGCGGATGCGTTCGGGAAAGCGCGGCTCGAACGGGCGGAACTTCAGGTCCTGGCGGTCGGCGGGGATGAGCTGGGACAGCTCGTCCAGGCCCAGCATGCCGTCGACCAGGATGATATCCTGCGGTTGGGCGTGCAGGTTGCCGGCGATGAAGTGGCGCAGTTCCTCCGGCATCAAGGCTTCGAACTCGATGCGCACCACCGATCCCAGGCGGCGCTGGCGCAGGCGCATCTCGAACTCGCGCACCAGGTCCTCGGCTTCTTCTTCGATCTCCACATCGCTGTCGCGGATCAGCCGGAAAACCCCGGAGCCCTCGACCTCGCAGCCCGGAAAGAGCTGATCCAGGAAGAGGGCCAGCACCCCTTCCAGCGACAGGAAGCGGCGCACAGCGCGGCGCGTTCGGCTGTTGGTGGTGCGTGGCAGCTCCCAGAAGCGCGCCACCTGCGCCGGTACGGGCACCAAGGCGTAGAAGGGTTTGCCGTCCGAGCCGCGCTTCAGCTTGAGCACCAGGGAGAAGGCGAGGTTCGGGATGAAGGGGAAGGGGTGCGCCGGGTCGATCGCCAGCGGGGTCAGCACCGGGAAAAGCTGGCTCTGGAATATGTCCGCCAGCCAGGCGCGCTCCAGCAGCGAGACGTCGGCGGCGTCGATCACCACCAGGCCCTCGGATTTGAGCTCGCGGCGCAGGTCGCGCCAGCGCCTTTGCTGGTCACCCATCAAGGTCGCGGCGGAATCGTTGATGCGGGCGAGCTGTTCGGCCGCGGTCAGGCCTTCCTGGCTGACCACGCGGATATTCTCCCGCACCAGGTCCTTCAAGCCGGCGACGCGGACCATATAGAACTCGTCGAGATTGGCCGCCGAGATCGACAGGAAGCGCAGCCGCTCCAGCAGCGGATGGCGCGGATTTTCGCTCTCTTCCAGCACGCGCTCGTTGAAGGCGAGCCAGGACAGTTCGCGGTTGATGAAGCGGTCGTTCGAACCGATCAGCGCCGCGTCCAGCGCCGGGCTGGAGGGCACTGGCGTCAGGGTTTCGGGAATGGCGTCGGCGATCGCGATGTCGGTCATGGCGGTTCCGCGGGGGGACCTTGAAGCTTGTCGCTCAGCCTACGCAGCGCCGCAAGCCCTCAGTCGAACAGGTCGGACCCCGCGCCTTCGTTTTCAAGAATCTGTCGCGCCAGCGCCCGGGAAATCGGCCTTTGCTCGGCGTCCGCCGCTTCGTCGAGCAGCACCACGATCTGCAAGGCCCGGGGGATCGAGCGTTCGATTCGGCGCAAAAGATAGGGAATGAGATCGTCGGTCGGCCTGATGTTCCGCTCACGGAAGAATTTGCTCAAGGTCGCTTCCAGCACCGCGTCGTCCGGCGCCGGCAGCTCGGCCACCGGCAGCGCGTTCAGCCGCGAGCGCAGGTCGGGCAGGGCGGCCGGCCAAGCGGTCGGCGCGGCGCGGGCGGTCAAGAGCAGGCCGCCGCCGGGGGCGCCGGCCATGTTGATCAGGTGGAACAGGACCTCGTCGCCGGCGCCCCTGTCGGCGTCCTCCAGCAGCACCGGGCGTCCGGCCAGGCGTTCGAGGTCGAGCGGCGCGGCAAGCTCGCCGCTGCGCAGGATCGCGGCCTGCGCGTGGGCGGCCCAGGTCAGCGCCAAGTGGCTCTTGCCGGCGCCGGCGGGCCCGGTCAGGGTCAGGCAGCCGCCATGCCAGTTCGGCCACGCGTCCAAGGCTCGCACCGCGTCGGCGTTCGCGGGAGAGACGATGAAATCCGCGCGCCGAAAGGGCATGGGCCGGCCGAGCTCTAGGCGAAGCTGGCGGTCCACGCGACGTATCCGAAAGTGAAAATCACCCGCGAATCATAGCGAAAACTCGTTTTCGCGTCGATGGCGGGGTCCCGTGCGGCTGTGAACGGACGAGCCGGGGATGTTCATCGGCTGTGCACGGGCTGCTTTTCGCCAAGTTAAGCCCGAAAACGAATTAGCGTTGACTAATGCATTAGTGTGAGCTAATGTATCGTCCGTGATCGAAGCCGCCTCCATCGACACCGTCATGCGCACCCTGGCCGACGCCACGCGGCGGGCCGTTTTCGAGCGGATCGTCGGGGCGGACGAGATCACCGTGCTGGAGCTGACGCGCGGCAGCGGCGTGACCCAGGGGGCCATTTCGCAACATCTTAAGTCGTTGCGCCGGGCTGGCCTGGTCACCGAGCGCCCGGAGGGGCGCCACGTCTATTATCGCGCCGAGCCGCAAGGGCTCGCGCCCCTGGTCGACTGGATGGGCGACTACGCCGTCTTCTGGCGCGACCGGTTCGCCAACCTCAGAAGCCTTTTGAAGGAGATCGACCCATGAGCGATTCCGCGACCCTGGCCGACACCCACGAGATCATCGTCGATGAGGTCTTTCCGCACGCGCCCGAGCTGGTGTGGAAAACCCTGACCACGCCAGGCCTGATACGCCGTTGGCTGATGATGACGCCGACCGGTTTCGAGCCGGTCAAGGGCACGCGCTTCACCTATCAGACCACAGCGGCTGGCGCCTGGGACGGCGTCATCCATTGCCTGGTGCTGGACGCGGTCCCCAACGAGCGCCTGATCTATGAGTGGCGGGGCGGCCATGACGCCAATGTCGGCTACGGCGCGCGGCTGAACACGGTCGTCGACCTGGCCTTGACCCGGGTCGAGGGCGGGACGCGCATTCGTCTTGTCCATTCCGGCTTCGTGCTGCCGAGGAACGAGACAGCGTTCAAGGGCATGAGCGAGGGCTGGAAGACGGTTGTCCAGCGGATCGACGCCGTCGCGGGAGAACAGGACTGAGCGCACCGGTGCAAAACGGCATCCCGATAGACAGGAGATCAACGATGCAAACACCTCCGATCGTGTCGCCGCAGGCCTGGGAGGCCGCGCGCGAGCAGATGCTCGTCAAGGAAAAGGCCTTGACCCGCGCCCGTGACGCGCTGGCCGCCGAGCGTCGGCGGATGCCGTGGATGGCCGTGGAAAAGGCGTACGCCTTCGAAGGGCCCAAGGGCCGGGTGAGCCTGCTCGACCTGTTCGCCGGCCGCCGCCAACTGATCGTCTACCGCGCCTTTTTCGAGCCCGGGGTGTTCGGATGGCCCGATCACGCCTGTCGCGGCTGCTCTTTCGGCGCCGACCAGGTGTCCCACCTGAACCATCTGAACGCCCGCGACACCACCCTGGCCTACGTCTCGCGCGCGCCGCAGCCGGACATCGCGCGGCTGAAGGCGCGGATGGGCTGGGACATGCCCTGGTACACGCTGACGGACGGCTTCGACGCCGACTTCGGCGTGGACGAATGGCACGGCCATAACGTCTTCTTCCGCGACGGTGACCGGGTGTTCCGCACCGGCTTTATCAACAGCCGCGGCGATGAGGCGATGGGGACGACCTGGAGCTATCTCGACGCCACGCCGCTCGGCCGTCAGGAGGCGTGGGAGGACTCGCCGGAGGGCTATCCCCAGACCCCGCCGTACAAGTGGTGGAACTGGCACGACGACTACGCCGCCGAAGTCGTCACCGACTCCAAGTGAATCTAGATTTCGACGGCTGGCCAGGCGGCGTTTGAGGCCCCAGAACATGATCCGGCCAACCGCGTCCTTTCGTCGGAGAGCAAACATGAGCACGGCCTGCGCCGCCGGAGCCGACGGCGGCGCCCGCCCGGCCTGATCCCGGCGACCTCGCGCGTCGCCGAAGCTTAACCGCAAATTCGTCCGTGTCGGCCATGGTCGGGCGCCGCCAAGCCGCTTTACCGGACTCGGCGGCGCGGCGCAGATGGCGCTTAAAGGACCCCCGCGAGCGCGATGAAGTTTTCCGATACCCCTGACCTGACCTCCAACCGCCGGCTGATCGCGCTTGGGATCGCCATTACGCTTGCGGTCTGGGTGGGGCTGGCCTGGACCGAGGGCAACATCACCCGAACGCTTGGCGACACCGACGACGCGATGCGGCTGGTCATGGTCCGCGACCTGCTGCACGGGCGCGGCTGGTACGATCAGCTGGTCACCCGCCTGCAGCCGCCTCAAGGGGTTTTCATGCACTGGTCGAGGCTGCTCGACGGCGCGCTCGCCAGCTGCCTTTGGCTGGTCGGGCGGGTGACGTCGCCGGCGCGCGCCGAGCTGGTCGTGCGCTTCGCCTGGCCGCTGCTCTGGATCGCGCCGGCGGTGATCGCCGGCCTGTCCATCGCGCGCAGCCTGGGCGGCAAGGTGGCGCTGTTCGCCTGCGCCTTCTTGATGCTGACCGACGCGACGCTGTTCGTGCAGTTTCGCCCCGGGCGCATCGACCACCACAATATCCAGATCGTCATGGCCGTCATCGCCGTCGCCGGCGCCATGGCCGGGACGAAGCGGGTGCGTTTGGCGGCGATCGCCGGGGCGGCGTCGGGCCTTGGCCTGGCCATCGGCATCGAGGCCTTGGCCTTCCATGCCATCGCCGGGGCGAGTTTCGCGCTTTCCGCCGCGATCGACCCCGACGAAGCCCGGTCGGCCCGCGCCTATGGCCTGTCCCTGGTCGCCGCCACGCTCGGCTTCTTCGCCGTGCAGACGCCGCCCGACCGGTGGCCGCTGCCCTTCTGCGACTCCCTTGGCGCCAATCTGGTCGGCGCCATCCTCGTGGCCGGCCTTGGCGTGGCGGCCTTCGCGACCTGGGGCGCGCGGTTCGGCCTTAAGGCCAGGGTCGCGCAACTCGCCGTCATCGGCGCGCTGGCCGCGATCGTCTACATCGCCGCCGACCCCGCCTGCTTGCACGGGCCGTTCGCCGCCGTCGACCCGCGCCTGCGCCCGATCTGGTTCGACCACATCAGCGAACTGCAGTCCTGGCCCGCGGTGTGGCGGCAGCATCGCGATTCGGCCCTGATCTCGATCTTCATGGGCGTGATGGCCGCCGCGGCGGCGGCGGTGCTGCTGCTGGTCCGCTGGCGGCGATGGGACCGGCCGACCCTGCTGGCGAGCGCGCTGGTCGCGGTGGCGGTGGTGGCCGCGTCGCATGCCTGGCGGATGGAGGATTACGCCTTCTGGTTCGGCATCCCGACCCTGGCCGCCGCCGTCGGCTGGCTGGCCAGCGTCGCCTGGCGCGGCGCCATGGTTCCGCTCGCCGTGGCGAGCTTGGTGCTGTCGCCGGTGCTGCTCGCCGTCGGCGTCGATGGCGCGCTGGGCCTGATGCCGCATATAGCGCTTGCCCGGGCCGGGCCGGTCGTCCAGGGCCGGGCGGGCGCCAAGCCGAAGCCGGGCATCAACGACCAGTGTTTCGAGGGCAGGGCCTATGGCCCGCTCGCCCTGCTGCCGCCGGGGGTGGTGCTCGGGGAGATCGACCTTGGCCCCCACATCCTCGCCTACACCCGCGATTCGGTGCTGGCCGCGCCCTATCATCGGATGTCCTGGGGGATTTGGCAGGCCTATCAGGCGCTCGGCGGCCCGACCTCGCTGGCGCGGGCGCGACTGAAGGCGCTGAACGTCGCCTATGTCGCCGACTGCCAGCTCAATCCGCTGCGGATCAATCCGAGCGGCTTCGAGGGCGATCTTCGGCGCGGTCGTATTCCGGACTGGATCGAGCGGGTCTCGGCCCCGAACCAGATCATCCAGATCTATCGCGTGAAGCGGCAAGCCGGCTGAGCGCGGCGACCCTGGCCACGTCCTGCTCGATCAGGGTCGGGCGGCGCCTGAGATCGGTGATCGGCCGGGTGAGGCCGGCCAGGGCCGCCAGCATGGCCTGGCGTCCGGCCAGCTTGGCCGGGTCGTAGGCCTTCCAGTCGCGGATCTCGATGGAGTCGACCTTCGGCGCCACCAGCACATCGGTGGCGAGCCGGCTGGCGGCCAGGTCGCGGCCGCCGGTGACCGTGGCCGCGCGCAGCAAAAGCGACACGATCGGCGGGCCCTTGCGCCATTCGCCGGACAAGAACCAGCGCCAGACCGACGACGGTCGCGCCACCTCGTCGGCGGTGATGTTGCGCCCGCGGGTGACGTCGACCCCGACGATCGGCCCCAGATGCATCGAGCGCATGATGTCGGCGGGAAAGGTCTTCATCACCGCGCCGTCGACCAGCACGTTGTTGTCCTGGGTCACCGGCGGCAACAGGCCCGGAATGGCGATCGAGGCGCGCAGCGCATGTCGCAGCGAGCCGTGCCGATGCAGCTGATAGGCGCCGGAGGTCAGGTTCGAGGAGACGCAGAAGAAGGGCAGCCACAGGTCGGAAATCTGGGTGTCGCCGAAGTGCTCGCGCAGCCGCGCGCGCACCTTTTCGCCTAGGGTCATGGCGATCAGCGGAAAGGCGATGTCGTCGACGGGGCTGGTGTCGACGAAGGCCGCCCTGATGCGCCGGTCGATCTCGTCGTCGTCCCAGCCCGCCGCGACGGCGGCCGCCACGATCGAGCCCATGGAGGCGCCGCCCAGGAAGTCGATGGGCACGCCGGCCTCGCGCAGCGCCCGGATCGCGCCGACATGGGCGTAGGCTCGTGCGCCGCCGCCGGACAGCACCAGTCCCACCGACAGGCCGGCGATGGTCCTGGCGATGCGGGTCACGTCGGTGCGGCTGCGGTCGCGGATGTGGAACAGCCTGGCCGGCATCAGCGCGTCGACCCAGGCCTCCGAACCTGCCGGATGCGCCAGACCGGCCGGCTGGACCAGGATCAGATCGACCAGTAGTTCCTGCAAGGTGCGGGAGGCGAAGAGATCGACCTGCCGCGGCGGCGGCGCGTCGCCCCGACCGACGCGGAAGAGCCGGTCGACCTGGCGGCTGACCAGAGCCTTCCACGCCGTCTGTCCGTAGTCGGCGGCATAGAGGACGAAGTCGTGCGCCTGTTCGACATTGGAGAACCACTCGGTTGGCGCGCTCAGCGATTCCTCGCCGGCGGTGGCGACCGAATAGCCGAGCGCTTCGATCTCGCGCCCGACGCGTTCGACGAACTCGCGGGTGGCGATGTCTTCGCTGCAGCCGACGAAGCCGAAGACGCTGGGGTCGCCCGCCGTGTTGCGCCCGCTGGTCTGGCGCGAGCGCTGCAGCATCAGCTGGGCCAGCTCGATCATCAGGGCGGGATTGTGCTCGGCGGCGTCGAAGAAATCCTCACGGCTGAGGGACAGGATCTCGCTGTCGCGGATGGCGACGACGCTGGCGGAATGCGGCGCGCCGGCGATCAGGGCCATCTCGCCGGCCGGCTCGCCAGGGCGAATGACGCCGAGAAACTGCGGTTCCTGGCCCTCCTCGTGGCGGATGGCGGCCAGCCGGCCGGCGCGCACGAAATAGAGGTCGTCGGCGGTTTCGCCCGTCTCGCAAAGCACCTGACCGCCGGGCAGCGAGAACCATCGGATGCGATCGGCCATCGCGTCGTCGGAAAACAGCCGGGTCAGGGCGGTGTCGGCGACGGAGTGCGGGAGCAGGGCCACGGGATGCGAGGCTATCGCAAGCCTTGAGTCGGCGCGAACGGCGCGTACAGCGGCTAGCCGGCGTTCCAAGGGTTGAGAATCGGCACGCCGAGATCTTCGAAATGCCTGAGGTTTCGGGTTGCGACGCAAGCCCGGCGGGAAAGGGCGATACCGGCGATTTGTGTGTCCTGATTTCCGATCGAGCGGCCGGCGGATCGACGCCTCGCCGCAAGGTCTCCGGCAATCTCGGCCGCGGCCTGATCGAAAGGAGCGATCCGGCCGATGAGATCGTCCTGAAGCAACGCTCGAAAAGCGTCTTCCAGATTGCGCCGACGGCGGCCCTCATCCAATAGCGCAAGGCCATATCGGACCTCGAACACCGATATGCTGGTCGTCCAGATGTCCTCCTCCGCCTGTTGATTCAACCAAGCGGTGACAGCCTCGGCTGGCCGCGATCGCATCAATTCGGATAGGACGTTCGTGTCGAGAAGGATCACGACTTGAAGTCTGCGGCCCGAGGGGGCTCGTCCGGCATCTCCTCTATCCCATCGTCCAGCCCAAGGTCGGCGAACCGCGCCGCGATACGGGTCCCAAGACCGATCGCTGGGCGCTCCACTTCGGCAAGCGCGTTACTCAGAATATCGCGCGCTTCGGCTTCCATGCTCTTGCCGCGCCGCTCGGCACGCGCGCGCAGCCGGCGTTTGACGCCTTCATCCAGATTGCGGACGATGATTTGAGCCATGGTTATCCTCATCAGTGCGATATCATGATATCACCACGATGGTGATTCTGCACCATCGGGTTGAGCGCGAACCGAGACAAGGATGTGCATCCGGGACTGGGACGATCCCATCGAGGGAACCGAGCAGGGCGAGGTCGAATACGCCCTGACCCGGGCGGAATGGCTGGCCGCCGCCGGGTTGCGATGAAATAAGGGCCCGGACGCTTTAAGCCGCACGTGAGCCGCCCTTGCCCGAACTTGCCACCGCCATCGACCCGCGCTCGGACGCGTTCGCGCGCAACCTTTCGGTCAATCGCGCCCTGGTCGCGACCTTGCGGGCGCGGACGGCGCAGGCGGCGCTGGGTGGACCGGAGGCGTCGCGGACCCGGCATGCGGCGCGCGGCAAGCTTTTGCCGCGCCAGCGGGTCGAGCAGCTGCTGGATCCCGGCTCGCCCTTTCTCGAGATCGCCGCGCTGGCGGCTCATGGCCTCTATGACGGCGAGGCGCCGGGCGCCGGTCTCATCACCGGCATCGGCCGGGTGTCGGGGCGCGAGGTGATGATCGTCGCCAACGACGCCACGGTGAAGGGCGGAGCCTATTTCCCGCTGACGGTGAAGAAGCACCTGCGCGCCCAGGAGATCGCCGCGCAGAACCGTTTGCCGTGCGTCTATCTGGTCGATTCCGGCGGGGCCAACCTGCCGCACCAGGCCGAGGTCTTTCCCGACCGCGAGCATTTCGGCCGCATCTTCTACAATCAGGCGAAGATGAGCGCCGACGGCATCGCCCAGATCGCCTGCGTCATGGGCTCCTGCACCGCCGGCGGCGCCTATGTGCCGGCCATGGCCGACGAGAGCGTCATCGTGCGCGGCCAGGGGACCATCTTCTTAGGGGGACCGCCGCTGGTGAAGGCCGCCACCGGCGAGGTGATCAGCGCCGAGGACCTCGGCGGCGCCGACACCCACGGGCGCAAATCCGGCGTCGTCGACCATGTGGCCGAGAACGACGACCACGCCCTGGAGATCGTCCGCGCCGTCGTGGCGCGGCTGAACACGACGCGGCCGGCCGGTCCGGTCCTGGCCGAGGTCGAGCCGCCGAAATTCGATCCGGCCGAGCTTTATGGGATCGTCCCGCCCGACGTTCGCGCGGCCTACGAGGTGCGCGAGGTCATCGCCCGCATCGTCGACGGCTCGCGCTTCGATGAGTTCAAATCGCTCTATGGCGCGACCCTGGTCTGTGGGTTCGCCCATGTCTGGGGCTGTCCGGTGGCCATCCTGGCCAATAACGGCGTGCTGTTTTCGGAAAGCGCGCTGAAGGCGGCGCATTTCATCGAGCTGGCCTGCCAGCGCGCCATTCCGCTGGTCTTCCTGCAAAACATCTCCGGCTTCATGGTCGGCGGCGCCTATGAGGCCGGCGGCATCGCCAAGGACGGGGCCAAGATGGTCATGGCCGTGGCCTGCGCCGAGGTCCCCAAGTTCACCGTGCTGATCGGCGGCTCGTTCGGAGCCGGCAACTACGGCATGGCCGGGCGCGCCTATGGCCCGCGCCTGCTGTTCGCCTGGCCCAACAGCCGCATCAGCGTCATGGGCGGCGAGCAGGCCGCCAGCGTGCTGGCCACCGTTCGCCGCGAGGCGATGGAGGCGCGCGGCGAGGCCTGGTCCGCCGAGGCCGAGGCGGCCTTCAAGGCGCCGATCCGCGACCGCTACGAGAGCGAAGGCGATCCCTATTACGCCACCGCGCGTTTATGGGACGATGGCGTCATCGACCCGGCCCAGACCCGCGACGTGCTGGGCCTGGGTTTGGCCGCCGCCTTGAACGCCCCCATTCCCCCGACGCGCTTCGGCGTCTTTCGGATGTGACGAGAGGATTTCCATGCCCAATCCCATTTCCGACCCGCTTGTCGAGGTGGCCGACACCGACGCCACCAGCGAGCTCGTCCAGTTCGACGGCACGCCCGAGGGCGCCGTCACGGTCTGGATCAACCGCGCGGCCAGGAAGAACGCCTTCGATTCCAGCACAATCGCCGCCCTGCACCAGGCTTTCCTGACCCTGCACGGCCAGGACGGCGTGCGGATCGTCTTCATACGCGGCCGCGGCGGCGACTTCTCCGCCGGCGCGGATCTGGACGGGATGCGCGAGGCCGGCGACCTGACCGAAGACGACAACCACCAGGACGCGCTGGCCATGGCGCGGATGCTGAAGCAGCTCTACGACCTTGGGCCGCTGACCGTGGCCCTGGTCGAGGGCGGCGCCTTCGGCGGCGGCGCGGGGATGATCGCGGCCTGCGACATGGCCATCGCGGTCAAGGACGCCCAGTTCGCCTTTTCCGAGGTCAAGCTCGGCCTCATCGCGGCGACCGTCAGCCCCTATGTGGTGCGCGCGATCGGGCCGCGGCTGACGCGCAGCCTGTTCGCCACCGCCCGGCCGTTCGATGCGGCCTATGCCGAAAAGATCGGCCTGGTCGATCAGGTGGTCGCCGATGCGGCCGCGCTGGAAGCGGCGCAAGGCCGGCTCTCGGCCGAGATTATGGCCTGCGCGCCGGGGGCCGTTGCAGCCTCGAAGGCCCTGGTCGCCTTCGTCGCCGATCACGGGATCGACAACCACGTGCTCGACGAGACCGCCAAGCGCATCGCCCGCGCCCGCGTCGGCGACGAAGGCCGCGAGGGCGTCACGGCCTTTCTGGACAAGCGCAAAGCCTCGTGGACGACCCTGGCCTGAGCCCCGCGGCGAACGGATCGTGATCGCCTCCCTGCTCATCGCCAACCGGGGCGAGATCGCCCGGCGGATCATCCGCACCGCGCGGCGGATGGGCGTGCGCACGGTCGCGGTTTTCTCCGACGCCGACGCAGAGGCGCCGCACGTGCGCGAGGCCGATGAGGCGGCGGCGATCGGCCCGGCGCCGGCCGCCGAGAGCTATCTTGTCGGCGACCGGATCATCGCGGCGGCCACGGCGACGGGGGCGCAGGCCATCCATCCGGGCTACGGCTTCCTGGCCGAGAACGCCGCCTTCGCGCAGGCGGTGGTCGCCGCCGGCCTGGTCTGGATCGGACCGCCGCCGTCCGCCATCCGCGCCATGGGCCTGAAGGACGCGGCCAAGCGGCTGATGGCGCAGGCCGGCGTGCCGGTCACGCCCGGCTATCTCGGCGACGACCAGGACGAGGCGGTGCTGGCGCGCGAGGCGGATGCGATCGGCTGGCCGGTGATGATCAAGGCGGTCGCCGGCGGCGGCGGCAAGGGCATGCGCAAGGTCGAGCGGCGCGAGGATTTCGCCGCGGCGCTCGCCGCCTGCCGGCGCGAAGCCGCCGCCAGCTTCGGCGACGATCGGGTGCTGCTCGAAAAAGCCATCGAGCGGCCGCGCCATATCGAGGTGCAGGTGTTCGGCGACAGCCACGGCAATGTGGTCCACCTGTTCGAACGCGACTGCTCGCTGCAGCGCCGCCACCAGAAGGTGATCGAGGAGGCGCCGGCGCCGGGCATGGACGCCGCCACCCGCACCGCGATCTGCGCCGCCGCCGTGCGCGCCGCCAAGGCGGTGGCCTATACGGGCGCCGGCACCATCGAGTTCATCGCCGACGCCGCGGACGGCCTGCGCGCCGACCGTATCTGGTTCATGGAGATGAACACCCGCCTGCAGGTCGAGCATGCGGTCACCGAGGCGATCACCGGGCTCGACCTGGTCGAATGGCAGCTGCGGATCGCGTCCGGCGAGCCCCTGCCGCTCGGCCAGGCGCAGATCGCCATGAACGGCTGCGCCATCGAGGCCCGGCTCTATGCCGAGGATGCGAGCGCGGGCTTCCTGCCGTCGACCGGCCCGCTGACGCATTTCCATCTGCCCCAAGGCGTGCGGATCGACAGCGCGGTCGAGGCGGGCGGGGTGGTGACGCCCTTTTACGACCCGATGATCGCCAAGCTGATCGCCCAGGCCGAGACGCGCGCGGCGGCGATCGACCGCCTCGCCAAGGCCTGCGCCGATGTCCAGGTCTGGCCGGTGAAGACCAATGCCGGCTTTCTTTCGCGCCTGCTCGGCGACGCCGAATTCCGCGCCGGCGAGGTCGACACCGGCCTGATCGGGCGGCGCGGCGAGGGCCTGCTCGCCAAGCCGCCGCCGTCGGCCGAGGTCCTGACCGTCGCCGCCTGGACGCGGCTCAAGCGCGCCGCGCCGCTGTCGGACCTGGCCTCGCCCTGGGCCCAGGCCAGCGGTTTTCGCCTGAACGCGCCCGCCAGAGTAGAGGTCCGGCTGCAATACGGCGGCGAGCGCTTCACGGTCCCCGCCGAGCCCCGCGCGGCGGACGGGTCCGCCGTCCGTCTTCCGGACGGGCATGTCGTCGTCTTCGAGGCGGGCGAGGCCTACGACTTCAGCGATCCGAGCGTGGCGATCGGCATGGCGGCGAGCGGCGGCGACGGGGCGGTGCGCTCGCCCATGCCCGGCAAGATCGCCGCCGTCCATGTCGCGCTGGGCGAGGCGGTAAGGCGCGGTGCGCCCCTGGTGACGCTGGAGGCGATGAAGATGGAGCATGCGCTGGTCGCGCCGTTCGACGGCGTAGTTGCGGAGATCAAGGCCGCGCCGGGTGACCAGGTCGGCGAGGGCGTGGTGCTGGCGCGCGTGGAGGCCAGGCCATAGCCCCGCTCAACCTGATCAAGCTCTGCGTCGGCGCCGACACGCCCGAGGATCTGCGCCTCTGGCGGGCGCGGCGGGCGAAGGAGGGCCGGGCGCCGATCGTCTACACCCGCCAGACGCCGAAGCGGGCCGATGAGATCCTGGACGGCGGCTCGCTCTACTGGGTGTTCAAGGGCCAGATCCTGGTGCGGCAGCGGGTGACGGCCATCGAGACCCTGGCCGACGGCGCCCGCAAACGCTGTGAGATCCACCTGGCCGACGCGCTCATTCCCACAGCGCCGCAACCCCGGCGCGCCTTCCAGGGCTGGCGCTATTTCGAGGCCAAGGACGCCCCGCCCGACCTGCCCGCCGGCGACGGTGCAACCTTGCCACAGGACCTGGCGCGGCAACTGCGGGAGATCGGGGCGTGGTAGGGCGGACCGCTCAGTCGTCCCTTAAGACGGCTTCGAAGTCCTGGCCGCCGTAAAATAACCCGATAACCAGCACCTCGGTCGCCTCCACGACGAACGCGATCGTGACCCGCCGACGAAAACCGATCGTCCGTAACCCGGCCAGGATGTCGTCGCGCCGGGTTCCGACGTTTGGAAAATCGCGCAGCGATTCCAGCTGGTCGAGAATCGCGTTGGTGAAGCGAAACGCGGTGGCCGCGGAGGCTGCCTCGGCAATGTAGTCATAGAGATTGTCGAGTTGGGCACGCGCCTCGGGCGAGACGACGATCTCGTGGCTCACGAGTTCGGATTCTGAGCCGTCCGCACCACGTGCCGCTCGGCCAGCGCTGTGCGGGCATCCGCCAGAGATCCTCCGCGGGAAGGATCGGCCTTCATCGCTTGATAGATCTGAACAACTTCGTTGTGTAGCCAATGCTCAATGGCCTTATCCCGGGCGTTAAGCGCGCGCAGGCCATCTCGGATGACTTCGCTTTCGCTCGCGTACTCGCCCGATGCGACTTTCGCACGGACTTCGGCGGCCATCTCGTTGGGCAAGGTGACGCTGAACTGTTGGGTGGAACGCATCGCCGGCTTCCTCGCTGCGAGTAGGATTAAATCCTACGCTTGGATGGATTTCAAGGGCTCTGGCCAATTGACATTTCGACAGTCATCTAATTAGATGCTCGTCGAATGAGGTCGCCAATGGACACCCCTGAACAATCCAAGCTGCTGCAGTTCTTCAAGGCGCTGGCGCACGAGAGCCGGTTGAAGCTGCTCGGCCTGGTCGCCCAGCGCGAACACAGCGTGCAGGAACTGGCGGCGCTGGTCGGCCTGAAGGAGCCGACCGTCTCGCACCATCTGACCATGCTGAAAACCCTGGGCCTGGTCAGCCAGCGGCAGGACGCCAATACCCATTGGTACGCGCTCGAGCCGGAAGCCATCGCCAACCTCGCCAAACAGGTGCTCAGCCGCGAACAGATCGCCGGCCTGGCCGGTCCTCCGGCGCCGGAGGACTGGCAGGCGAGGGTGCTGGAGACCTTCGTCGGCGCGGACGGCGCCCTGAAGAGCATTCCCGCCAGCCGCAAGAAGCGCTGGGCGGTGCTGGCCTGGCTGGTGCGGCAGTTTGAGGAGGATCGCCGCTATCCCGAGGCCGAGATCAACGCGCGGCTGCTCGAACGCCACTGGGATTCGGCGACGCTGCGGCGCGAGTTCATCGGCTATCGCATGATGGCGCGGGAGGCCGGCGTCTACTGGCGTCTGCCAGAGCGCGACTGGGTTGGCGAAGCGGCGGTTCAAGCCGGGCCGTGACGCGCATCAACCCCTTTTCGGCCTGGCTGGAGCTCTGGCGCCTGACGCCGGACGGTCCGGCCTTCACCACCCGGTTCGGCAGCCGCCTGATGCCGGTCCTCGCCGATGGCGAGCCGGCCATGCTGAAGATCGCCGGCGGCGAGGAGGAGCGACAGGGCGGGGCCTTGATGGCCTGGTGGGCGGGCGAGGGCGCCGCGCGCGTCCTGGCGCGGGACGATTGGGTGATCCTGCTCGAACGCGCCACCGGCGAGCGCAGCCTGGAGGCGATGGCGCGCGGCGGCCAGGACGACGAGGCGACCGCGATCCTCTGCCAGGTGGCCGCCGGGCTGCATGCGGCGCGCGCCGGGCCTCCGCCGCCGAGCCTTGTTCCGCTGGAGATATGGTTTCGCCAGCTCGGGCCTGCCGCGGCGACGCACGGCGGGGTCTTCCTCAAATCCGCCGCCGCCGCCCGCGAACTGCTCGGCGATCCGCGCGAGGTCGTGGTGCTGCATGGCGACTTTCACCATGGCAATGTCCTGGACGCGGGCGCGCGGGGATGGCTGGCCATCGACCCCAAGGGGCTGATCGGCGAGCGCGGCTTCGAATACGCCAATCCGTTCCGCAACCCTGACGCGCAGATGGCGCTGGCCAAGGGCCGCCTGCGCCGCCAGGCCGCCATCGTCGCCGACCGCGCCCGGCTGGACCCGACCCGGCTGATGAAATGGATCCTCGCCTATGCAGGCCTTGGCGCCGCATGGAGCCTGGACTCCGGCCATGACGACGACGCCAGGGTCGGCCTGGCCATAGCCGAGATCGCCGCCGCCGAACTGGCGCTCACGGCGGGTTGACGGCCTCGGGCGCGCAGCCTCGGCGCGGCCGCCCCGCCATCCGCGTCCGCCGCGCTTTGCGCCGCACCGATGGGCTGCGTCACCGTCGGTCTCCGATCCGTCGACGGAACAGCTTCTGCCGCCAGGCCGCTTCGCCAGCCGTCTCACGCCGGATCGGAAACGAATCAATGAGTCGCCCACGCTGTTCCGAACGGGCGGACGCCTGAATGAACCCGCCTCGACCGCTCTCCTTGCGGGTGGAGGGGCTTTTTTTACCCCTTGTTCACTAAGCTTGGCGAAACAGCGGCGCTGAACGAGATAATCTGTTGACTTATACGCGCCGACAGGTTCGATAAGTTACATTGGCGATGGCGTGTTACGCTGTGGGGGAATTGAATGTCGGTCTCTAAAAACGTTTTCGTGCGCAGCCGTGCTTCACTGCTCGCCACCAGCATGCTGGGCGCCACGGCGCTCGCTGGGTTGGGCGGCATGGTCGGCTCGGTGGTGCTCGCCCCGGGCGCGGCGCTGGCGCAGACCTGCGCGCCAGGGGCCATAACCCCCGCCAACCCGCCTTTGGTCACGCCGGAAGGCACGCCGACCACCGAGACCTGCACGGGCAACTTCACCGGGATCGGTTTCCAGGAAACCGCGCCGGGCGGAAACCTTTCGGTCACGCTCGCAGGGCCTGGGACCATAACCGGCCTCAACGGCGGCGGCGTCCTGCTCGATGACGCCGCCACCGCGGCCAACCTGACCCTGGTGCTCGGCAACGCCACGGTCGCCGGCCAGAACATCATATCCAATCTGACGACCCAGCCGGGCGTCCAGGTGGCGAGCACCGGCGGCAACGTCATCATCACCACCGGCAACAACACCATTGGCGGTGAGATCATCACCGGCAACACCAGCGGCATCCTCGCCTCGACCACCGGCGCCGGAACGGTCAACGTCAACACCATCGCCAATGTGACGGGCCTCACCGGCTTCGGCATCTCGACCTTGACCGCCAACGGCAACAACACCGTCGCGGTCGGCGGCGCTGTCAGTGGCGTTACCGGCGGCGTGGTCGACAACGTCACGAGCCTGACCGGGACCGGCGTGGCCTTGGTGACCCTCGGCAATACGACCATGGCCGTTGGAAACGCCACCGTCGTCACCCCCTATTCGGTCACCACGGCCAGCGGCACGGGCGTCCTTGCCGAGTCGACCGGCGTCACCGGCAACCAGACGGCGATCGTCGATGTGACCAATCCGGGCAGCGTGAGCGTCGGCAACACCACCGTCGGCGCGGCCGGGATCGCCGCCATTACGACTAGCCCCGCGGTGGCCGATCAGGCCACGATCTTCATGACCGGCGCGTCGGGCGGCAACATTTCCGTCGAAGGCGTCGGCAATACCTCCGGCGTTTTCGCCGAGACGCTCGGCGGGGTCGGCACGGCCTCTGTGACCACGAACAACGGGCTTACCGTCAGCGTCGGCACCAAGGGCGGCAGCAACGATTCCGGCGTCGAAGCGCTCGGCAATGTGTCCAGCGTGACCCTGGGCGGCAACAACACCATCACGGTCGGCAACGCCACCTCGACCCAGTCCGCCGGCGTTGAAGCCAATGGCGGGCTCGGCGGCGCCACCGTGACGGCCGGCAACAACACCAAGATCACCGTCCTCGGCGTCGGCAACATCGCTGGCGTCTACGCGATCAGCGCTGGCGGCAACACCACGATCGCCCTGGGCAGCGGCGCGACGGTTACGGTCGGCAATGCGACCGATGTTAATTCGTCCGGCGTGTTGGCGCGGGGCGGCAACGCCACGGTGAGCCTCGGCGGCGGCTCGTCGATCACCGTCAACGGCAATACGAGCCTGTCCGGCGTCGAAGCGCAGAGCACCAGCGGCGCCGCTTCGATCACCCTGGGCAATACGAGCACGGGCGGCGCCGGCATCGTCGTGAACGGCAACGCCACGACCGGCGGGAGTGCGGGCGTGTTCGCCCTGGCGAGCGGCGGCAACGCCACGGTCTCGACCGGGGGGACCTCGGTCGCCGTCACCGGCGGCGTCGGCGTCCTGGCCGTGAGCTCCACCGGCGTCAATGTCACCACCGGCGGCAACATCACCGCAACGAATGTCGGCATCCAGACGGAGAGCGGCGGCAACACCTCGATCAACGTGACCGGCGGTACGGTCAAGGCCGGCAACGCCACCCTGGCGGCGATCGACATCAGCAGCCCGACGGCCAACACCACCGCGACCGTCACCATCAGCTCCGGCGCCACGGTCGAGAACAGCTCGGGCCTGCCGACGGGCCTGGCCATCGACGCCGGCAACACCACCGGCGTTACGACCACCGGCAACACCACCGTCATCGCCACCGGCAACGCCACCGGCGTCGGCAGCATCATCGTCAACGATAGCGGCACGCTGGTCGGCGACGTCAACTTCGCCCGGCTGGTCGGCAACGGCACGGCGGGCAACGCCACGGTCGCGGTCGGCAACATCTCCAATACGGCGGTGAACGTGCTGAGCGGCGGGGTGTTCACCACCAGCGGGACCAGCACGCTCGGCAACGGCGCGTTCGGGCCTGGCAACAGCACGGTGGCGACCGATACGATCAGCACCGCAGGCACCGGCGTGATCAACACGATCGGCGCCACCACCTTCGCCTTCGGCAACCACACCATCAACACGGTGACCAACGCCGGGACGATCCGGGTCGGCTCGGACGGCGGGGCCTCGACCCTGACGCTGACGGCCGGCGGCGCGCCGATCACCCTGACCAACTCCGGCCTGCTCGACCTGAGCACCGGGGCGGCGGGAACCGACAACGTCTCCGGAACCACCACCGCCTTCACCGGCGTCGCGGGCGGGGTGATCGCCACCAAGGTCAACCTGGGCGGCCCGACCTCGGCGGCCAGCACCCTGACGGTGGCCTCCACCACCGGGACCAACGCCATCCGGGTGATCGACGGCGGCGGCGCGCCGGGTGGGGCTCCGGTCTCCTCGGGCGGCATCGTGCTGGTGCATACGACCAACTCGGCGACCAGCAACGGGGCCACCTTCACCCTGGATCCGGGCTCGAGCGGCTACGCCACCTTCGGTCCGAACGCGGCGGGCCTGGTCAAGGGGGTCTTCCTCTACACCCTGGACAACACCGGCCAGAACGAAGTGCTGGTCAGCCAGGCCGGTCCTGGCGGCTTCGCCGCTCCGATCGTGGCCACGGCGGCGCAGGACATCTGGTATGCGACGACGCCCTGGCAGGAGCGCCAGGCGGACCTTCGCGACTCGGTGCTGTTGGCGCCGGGCTCGCTGGGCAGCTTCACGCCGGGGGTGTGGATCAAGGCGGTGGGGGCCTTCTCCGACCGGACCGACAAGATCGATCCGCCGGCCGGCTACACCTTCGACCTGGACTATCGCCAGGACACCTACGGGGTGATCGGCGGCATCGACGGAGCGACCAAGCTCGGCATGGGCGGGGTGGGCCTGATCGGGGTGGCCGGCGGCTACCTGAACTCGCAGGTGGACTTCAGCAACCATGTCGGGCTGGCCGACCAGAACTACGAAGGCGGCACGGCGAGCGTCTACGCCACCTACCTGCTCGACCAGTTCTATATCGACGGCCAGATCAAGGGCGACTTCCTGACCCTGCGCAGCCAGGGCAATGCGGGGCTGTCGCGCTCGATCCAGGTCAACACCTATGGCGGCGAGATCCAGAGCGGCTATCGCATCCCGTTCGGTCCGGGGGCGGTGGAGCCGATCGGGGTTGTGGCCTACGCCCAGACCACCATCGGGGCCGGCAACGTGCTGGGGACCACCCTGCGCTTCAACGACGAGGACAGCTTCCGCGGCGCCCTTGGGCTGCGCTACTCGATGCCGGTGATCAGCAACGACCAGTACATGGTCAAGCTGGCGGTGCACGGCCAGGCCTGGGATGAGTTCGATGGCCGCAACCGCGCGGCGCTGATCTCGACCGGCCTGCCGGTGGCGGTCGAGGACAACTTCTCGGGTGTGTTCGGGGATGTGGGGGCGAGCCTGAACCTGTTCACCAAGGACGGCCACTCCTCGGCCTTCCTGAACGGGTCGTACGAGTTCAAGAACAACTACAACGAAGGCAAGGTGGCGATCGGCTACCGCTACCAGTGGGGCGCGCCGCCGCCACCGCCGCCTCCGCCACCCCCGCCGCCCCCGCCGCCGCCTCCCCCACCGCCGCCACCGCCGCCGCCACCCCCGCCGCCTCCGGCGCCCGTGGCCAAGGACTTCGTGGTCTACTTCCCGTTCGATCAGTACGTGCTGACCCCGGAAGCCCAGCAGGTGGTGCAACAGGCGGCGGACTACGCCAAGTCGGGCAACGCCACCACCATCACCGTGGTCGGCCACACCGACACCTCCGGCGGCTTCGCCTACAACATGCGGCTGTCGGAACGCCGGGCCAAGGCGACGGCCGATGCGCTGGTCAACCAGGGCGTCAACCAGACCACGCTGAAGGTCGATTGGAAGGGCAAGACCGACCTGGCCGTCCAGACCCCCGACGGCGTCAAGGAGCCGCTCAACAGGCGCTCCACCATCTCGATCAACTTCTGATCGATCGAGACGGCAGCTCCAATCTAAGCGCGGGCCGGTCGCAAGACCGGCCCGCTTGCTTGTGGCCCCGGGCTCGGCGGGAAGGTTTTTCGGGGTTGAATCCTTCAAGGCGCGTAGCGCGTCATCTTCCGCCGAATTTCACCACGAAGGACACCAAGGTCACCAAGATCACCAAGGGACAGCGAAGACTGGCGCTTTTCTTCTTCGTGACCTTGGTGACCTTGGTGTCCTTCGTGGTCGGATACTGACGACCGTCTGACCGCCAAGCTCGCCAAGGACGCCAAGGGCGTTTGCGCGGGCGGCGGGTATCGATCGCGCGCCAAGGGCGCGCGGTTTACCGGCCCGGACCCGACACGACATGGCTCTTCTTGGCGCGTTTGGCGAACTTGGCGGTCGATTCCCGGAGGCGCGCGCCTCTGCGGGCCCGATGGCGACCTCCAAGGTCGCCAAGCGACCGAGGGGAGGGCGGCTAAGGACATTGCCGCCGGCGCGGGCCTGGTCGTTTAGGCGAGGGCCATTTCCATATCGTGGAACACGGCGAGAAAGACAGTTCGGCCATTCCCGTTAACCGGTATGCATTTGCAGTAATGGGCCAATATTGATGTGGCCCTATGGGGCAGGAAATCAATGTCAGCTTCAAAAGGTGCATTTGCTCGCGGTCGCGCATCCCTATTGGCCACCAGCATGTTCGCCACGACGGCGCTTGCGGGCCTGGGCGGGATGGCCGGATCGCTCGTCCTCGCGCCGGGCGCGGCCCTGGCGCAGACCTGCACCCCGGACAAGCAGGGCACGACGAACCCGGTGGCGCAAGCGACAATCAACTACACGCCGGCCACCGAGACCTGCCTTGGCAACTACTCGGCCGGCATTGGCTATACCGACACCGTCACGGGCGGCAATCTGACCGTGAACCTCGACGGCCCGGGGCTGGTGGGGAACAATGGGGTCTTTCTCAACGACGGGGGCGCCGGCGCGAACTCCACCCTGGTGCTGGGCAACGCCACCTCGATCGGACAGTCCATCATAACCACGACGAACACGGCCGCCATCCGGGTGGTCAGCACCGGCGGCGGCAATGTCTCGGCCATAGCCGGGAACACCAGCCTTCCCGGCGAGATCATCACCGGCGCCAGCACCGGGGAAATCGTCGAGAGCATCACCAAGGGCTCCGGCTCGGTGTTCGTCACGACCGTCGCCAATCTGACCGGCGTCACGACCTACGGCCTGATGACCCAGACGCTTAACGGCAACAACACCGTCATCGCCGGCGGCAACATCGTCGGCGGGACCGACGGAATCTTTAACAACGTGACGGGAGGCGGAAACAATACCCTGACGGTTAACGGCAGCGTCAAGGGCGGGACGATGGGCGTTGCGACCACGACGGTGTCCGGAAACAACACCGTCACGATCGGCGGCAATGTCATGGGCGTGACCGGCGGCGTGGTCGACGACGTCACGGCTGGCGCCGCCGGGACCGGCTTGGCCGTTGTGAACCTCGGCAATGTGACGACGGGGACTGGAAACGCGACGGTCGTAAGGCCCTTTTCGATCACCACGACTAGCGGGACCGGTGTTCTGGCCGAGTCGACGGCCAACACGGGCAAGGAAAGCGCCACGGTCAACGTCACCGATCCTGGCAACGTGACTGTCGTAAACGCCACCGGCCCGGCGTCCGGGATCGCCGCCGTGACCAATTCCAACGCCGCCGACACCGCGACGGTATCGTTCAGCGCCGCCTCGGGCGGGAACATTTCGGTCCAGGGCGCCGGCAATCTCACCGGCGTCCTGGCCGAAAGCCTCAACACCGCCGGCGCGGCGGGCAACGGCACGGTGTCGGTGACGACCAACAACGGCCTCAACATCGCCGTCGGAACCACCTCGGGCGGTAATGGGGACGTCGGCGTCAACGCCATCGGCAATGCGGCGACCACGACGCTGGGCGCCAACAACACCATCAACGTCGGCCTCGCCGGCGTCACCACAAACTCAACCGGCGTCGAGGCGTTTGGCGGCGCGAGCGGCGCCCATGTGACCGTCGGCGACGGCGAGTCCATCGCCGTCAACGGTGTCTCGAGCCTGATCGGCGTCTACGGCAACAGCACCGGCGACGTCGCGATCAGCATCGGCAATCAGGGCGCCGGCTCCGGCATCGCTGTGAACAGCAGCGGGACCAATCCGGCGACCAGCGCCGGGGTCTACGCCGTGTCGACCGGCGGCAACGCCACCGTCACCGTCGGCACGACGCCGATCACCGTGACGGGCGGCTATGGCATCGTGGCCCAGGGCGGCCCATCGGCAACCGTCACGGCGCTTGGCAACGTCACCAGCACCAACTTCACCGCCATCGACACAACCAGCGCCGGGACCACCAACGTCACGGTCGGCGGCAATGTGAGCGGGGCGGGCGGCTACGGCGTCCTGGCCAGCGGGGCCACGGCGACCGGCCTGACCGTCAATGCCGGCGCCAGCGTCGAGGGCAGTTCCGCGGGGGTTGAGGTCTCGGGCGCGCCGGCGACCATCAACAACGCCGGGACGATCAGCAACACCTCCGGGGCCGCGACGGATCTGGCGATCCTCAGCATGGCCAGCCCGATCACCCTGAACAACACCGGAGCCATCACCGGCGAGATCGAACTGGTTCCGGTCGGCAGCACGGTCAACCTGGAGAGCGGCAATGTGACCGGGTCGATCGTCGCCGACAACGGCGCGACGCTCAACTGGACCGGCGGGACCTTCACCGGCGGCATCGACCTGGGCAGCGGGACCACCGGCGGCGCCGTCGCCAACCTGACCGGGCTGACCTCGGCCAATCTTTCCGGAACCACCCACCTGACCTCGGGCACGGGCGCCGGCAACGTGCTGACCTTCAGCAACGTGCAGTACAGGGGCGGATCGTTCGCCGCCGACAACACCGCGCTCGGCCTGAACATCGCCGGCTGGTCGACGATCAACTTCGACAACGGCACGCAATGGACGCTGACCGGCAACCTCACCCTCGGCGACGCCACCGGCGTCAACATCGATTCCACCTCGACCGTGTTCGCCGGCAATGACGTCGATCCGGTCATCTCGTCGACCTCGGGCGCCCTGGCCTTCGTCAATGCCGGAACCCTGGACCTGACCAATGGCCCCCTCGGCGGCAATACCCTGACCATCGACGGCAGCTATACCCAGACCTCGACCGGCAAGCTGGTCATCGGGGTGACGCCCACTATCATCGACCTGTTGAACATCACCGGCGCGGCCAGCCTGGCCGGCGCGGTGAACTTCGCCTATGCGCCGGGAACCTACAGCCCCGGCTCGCAGACCTTCCTGCAGAGTTCCGCGCTCACCGGCAATTTCACCACCGTCGCGCCGAAGAGCGGCTATTCGGTCCCGACTGGCCTCACCGAGACCGTCGCCTATACCGGAACCAGCGCCAGCCTCGTGCTCACAGGGACGCCCACTCCGACTCCGACTCCGACTCCGACTCCGACTCCGATACCCACTCCGACTCCGACACCTACTCCGACACCGACGCCCACTCCGACACCCACTCCAACGCCTACGCCAACACCCACGCCCACTTCGGGCTGCACCCCCGACATGCAGGGCACGGCACAGGTTCCTGCGATGGTCACGACATCCGGGACCGAGACCTGCGTCGGCAACTTCAGCAACGGCATCGGCTATACGGAATCGGCCTCGGGCGGGAACCTGACGCTCGCCCTTGACGGCCCTGGGCTCATCCAGGGCAACGGCGCCTTGCTCAGCGACAAGGGCAGTGGGGCCAACCTGACGATCGTGCTCGGCAACGCCACGGTCACCGGCCAGAATGTCTTGACCTCCAACGCCGCGGGCCTGCGGATTCTCGAAACCGGCGGCGGAAATGTGGTGATCACCACCGGCAATTTCAGCCTTCCCGGCGAGAGCATCACCGGCTTCACCAGCGGCATCCTCGCCCAGAGCACCGTCAACGGCAACGGGACGGTCAATGTCGACACCATCGCCAACGTGACCGGCCTGAACGGCGCCGGCATCACGACCACGACCATCAACGGCGCCAACACCATCAGCTTCGGCGGCAATATCATCGCCAGCGTGAACGCAGGCACAACCGCCCTGGCGGGCGTCGTGGCCAACACCACCGGCAACGGCGCGGTGACCATCAATCTCGGCAATGTGACGGCCGCATCGGGCGTCACGCCCTATTCGGTCACCGCCAACGCCGAGGACGGCGTCCTGGCGCAGAACACCTATGTCGGCGGCAATCAGACCGCCACGGTGAATGTCACCGATCCCGGGAACGTCACGGTCACCAACGCCGCGAGCGGCCAGAGCGGCATCGTCGCCCAGACCAACGCCGCGGGGGCCGGCAGCATGGCCACAGTCCTGATGACCGGTGCCGCGGGCGGGAACATTTCGGTCCAGGGCGCCGGCGCCAACACCGGCATCCTCGCCGAAAGCCTCAACCCCGCCGGCGCGCCGGGCAACGGCACGGCGTCGGTGACGACCAACACCGGTCTCAACATCGCCGTCGGAACCACCTCGGGCGGCATTGGAGACATCGGCGTCAACGCCATCGGCAATGCGGCGACCACGACGCTAGGCGCCAACAACACCATCAACGTCGGCAACGCGGCCAGCCTTAACGCGGTGGGCGAATACGCCGAGGGCGGCGCCGGCGGCGCGACGGCCAACGCCGGGACTGGCGCCAACATCACCGTCAACGGGGCCGCGAGCCTGAGCGGCGTCTATGCCAACAGCACCGGCCTGTCCGCGGTGAGCCTCGGCGCCAATAGCACCGTCACGGTCGGCGCCGCCGGCGTCACCGCAAATTCAGCCGGGGTCTACGCGCTTGGCGGCGCGGGCGGCGCGACGGCGAGCGTCGGCTCCGGCGCCAACATCACCGTCAACGGGATCGCTAGTCTGAGCGGTGAGTTCGCCAACAGCACCGGTCTGTCCGTGGCGACCCTCGGCAACAACGGCACGGTCACGGTCGGCGCCAGCTCGACCGCCACTGCGGCCGGGGTCGAGGCGCTTGGCGGCGCGGGCGGCGCGACGACGAGCGTCGGCTCCGGCGCCAACATCACCGTCAACGGGGCCGCGAGCCTGAGCGGCGTCTATGCCAACAGCACCGGCCTGTCGGTGGCGACCCTCGGCGCCAATAGCGCCGTCACAGTCGGCGTCGCCGGCGTCACCACAAACTCATCCGGGGTCGAGGCGTTTGGCGGCGCGGGCGGCGCCCAGGTGACAATCGGCGACGGCGAGTCCATCACCGTCAACGGCGCCAACGCTCTGGCCGGAGTCTACGGCAACAGCACCGGCGACGTCGCGATCAGCATCGGCAATCAGGGCGCCGGCTCCGGCATCGCCGTGAACAGCAGCGGGACCAATCCGGCGACCAGCGCCGGGGTCTACGCCGTGTCGACCGGCGGCAACGCCACCGTCACCGTCGGCACGACGCCGATCACCGTGACGGGCGGCTATGGCATCGTGGCCCAGGGCGGCCCATCGGCAACCGTCACGGCGCTTGGCAACGTCACCAGCACCAACTTCACCGCCATCGACACAACCAGCGCCGGGACCACCAACGTCACGGTCGGCGGCAATGTGAGCGGGGCGGGCGGCTACGGCGTCCTGGCCAGCGGGGCCACGGCGACCGGCCTGACCGTCAATGCCGGCGCCAGCGTCGAGGGCAGTTCCGCGGGGGTTGAGGTCTCGGGCGCGCCGGCGACCATCAACAACGCCGGGACGATCAGCAACACCTCCGGGGCCGCGACGGATCTGGCGATCCTCAGCATGGCCAGCCCGATCACCCTGAACAACACCGGAGCCATCACCGGCGAGATCGAACTGGTTCCGGTCGGCAGCACGGTCAACCTGGAGAGCGGCAATGTGACCGGGTCGATCGTCGCCGACAATGGCGCGACGCTCAACTGGACCGGCGGGACCTTCACCGGCGGCATCGACCTGGGCAGCGGGACCACCGGCGGCGCCGTCGCCAACCTGACCGGGCTGACCTCGGCCAATCTTTCCGGAACCACCCACCTGACCTCGGGCACGGGCCCCGGCAACGTGCTGACCTTCAGCAACGTGCAGTACAGGGGCGGATCGTTCGCCGCCGACAACACCGCGCTCGGCCTGAACATCGCCGGCTGGTCGACGATCAACTTCGACAACGGCACGCAATGGACGCTGACCGGCAACCTCACCCTCGGCGACGCCACCGGCGTCAACATCGATTCCACCTCGACCGTGTTCGCCGGCAATGACGTCGATCCGGTCATCTCGTCGACCTCGGGCGCCCTGGCCTTCGTCAATGCCGGAACCCTGGACCTGACCAACGGCCCCCTCGGCGGCAATACCCTGACCATCGACGGCAGCTATACCCAGACCTCGACCGGCAAGCTGGTCATCGGGGTGACGCCCACCACCATCGACCTGTTGAACATCACCGGCGCGGCCAGCCTGGCCGGCGCGGTGAACTTCGCCTATGCGCCGGGAACCTACAGCCCCGGCTCGCAGACCTTCCTGCAGAGTTCCGCGCTCACCGGCATGTTCGCCACAAACGCGCCGAAGAGCGGCTATTCGGTCCCGACTGGCCTCACCGAGAGCGTCGCCTATAACGGAACCAGCGCCAGCCTCGTGCTCACAGGGACGCCGACACCGACGCCGACACCCACGCCCACTTCGGGCTGCACCCCCGACATGCAGGGCACGTCGTCGCCGCTGACGCCGACGACAATCAACTACACGCCCGCCACCGAGACCTGCCTGGGCAACTACTCGGCCGGCATTGGCTATACCGATAGCGTCTCGGGCGGCAATCTGACCGTGAACCTCAACGGCCCGGGGCTGGTGGGGAATAACGGGGTCTACATCAACGACGGAGGCGCCGGCGCGAACCTCAACCTGGTGCTGGGCAACGCCACCTCGATCGGGCAGTCCATCATAACCACGACGAACACAGCCGCAATTCGGGTGTTCAGCACCGGCGGCGGCAATGTCTCGGCCATCGCCGGCAATACCAGCCTTCCCAGCGAGATCATTACCGGCGCCACCACCGGGGAACTCGTCGAGAGCATCAACAAGGGCGCCGGCTCGGTCTTCGTCAGTACCGTCGCCAATCTGACCGGCGTCACGACCTATGGCCTGGAGACCCAGTCGTTTAACGGCAACACCACCATCATCGCCGGTGGCAACATCGTCGGAGGGACCGACGGCATCTTTGACAATGTGACGGGAAGCGGAAACAGCACCCTGACCGTTAACGGCAGCGTCAAGGGCGGGACGATAGGCGTCGCGGCCACGACAGTGACCGGAACCAACACCGTGACCGTCAATGCCGGCGCCAGCGTCGAGGGCAGCTCCGCGGGGGTTGAGGTCTCGGGCGCGCCGGCGACCATCAACAACGCCGGGACGATCAGCAACACCTCCGGGGCCGCGGCGGATCTGGCGATCCTCAGCATGGCCAGCCCGATCACCCTGAACAACACCGGAGCCATCACCGGCGAGATCGAGCTGGTTCCGGTCGGCAGCACGGTCAACCTGGAGAGCGGCAATGTGACCGGGTCGATCGTCGCCGACAACGGCGCGACGCTCAACTGGACCGGCGGGACCTTCACCGGCGGCATCGACCTGGGCAGCGGGACCACCGGCGGCGCCGTCGCCAACCTGACCGGGCTGACCTCGGCCAATCTTTCCGGAACCACCCACCTGACCTCGGGCACGGGCCCCGGCAACGTGCTGACCTTCAGCAACGTGCAGTACAGGGGCGGATCGTTCGCCGCCGACAACACCGCGCTCGGCCTGAACATCGCCGGCTGGTCGACGATCAACTTCGACAACGGCACGCAATGGACGCTGACCGGCAACCTCACCCTCGGCGACGCCACCGGCGTCAACATCGATTCCACCTCGACCGTGTTCGCCGGCAATGACGTCGATCCGGTCATCTCGTCGACCTCGGGCGCCCTGGCCTTCGTCAATGCCGGAACCCTGGACCTGACCAACGGCCCCCTCGGCGGCAATACCCTGACCATCGACGGCAGCTATACCCAGACCTCGACCGGCAAGCTGGTCATCGGCGTGACGCCCACCACCATCGACCTGTTGAACATCACCGGCGCGGCCAGCCTGGCCGGCGCGGTGAACTTCGCCTATGCGCCGGGAACCTACAGCCCCGGCTCGCAGACCTTCCTGCAGAGTTCCGCGCTCACCGGCATGTTCGCCACAAACGCGCCGAAGAGCGGTTATTCGGTCCCATCGGGCCTCATCGAGAGCGTCGCCTATACCGGAACCAGCGCCAGCCTCGTGCTCGCAGCGACGCCCACTCCGACACCTACGCCGACACCTACGCCCACTCCGACACCTACGCCTACTCCGACACCTACGCCCACTCCGACACCCACTCCAACTCCAACTCCAACTCCAACTCCAACTCCAACTCCAACGCCTACGCCAACGCCTACGCCGACCCCGGCCCCAACGCCTACGCCGACACCCACGCCTACGCCTACGCCGCCTTCAACGGTGGCGCCGCGCGACGCCGGACTGTTCAGCGACCAGCGGTTCATCCTCGCCGAAGCCAATCAGGACGAGCTGTCTGGACTGCTGACCCGCGGCCTGTCCGACGGCCACGGCGACCGGTTCGACAACGCCACGTCAAGCGGCGCCTCCGGCGGCTGGGCTCGCGCCAGCGGCTCCTGGCTGAGCGCCAGCGATCCGCTCCGCGCCAACGGCGGCGGCGTGGAAGTCGGCGGCGACGCCGCGGTCGGCCCGAGCGGGCGCATTGGCGCGGCGATCGGCTACGAGAGCTACGGCATCTCCGACAGCGAAGAAGGCTCAGCCAGCCAAGACATCGTGCGGGTCAGCCTCTATGGCTCACAGGCCGCCGGCGGTGCGGTGTTCAGCGCCGCCCTTTCCTACGCCCATGCCTGGAACAGGACCAACCGCGGCTCGGGCTTTGGTCCGTCGACCGCCTCGTCGGGAACCGACGCCTTCACCGGCGGCGTCCAGGTCGCGGTCCCGCTGCAGGCCGGTGGCCTTGCGGTGACGCCGATCGCCGGGGTGCTGGTCTCCAGCATCACCACCGGCGGCTTCACCGAGCGCAACGGGCAGCTGGCGGCCTTCGCGATCAGGGGCGATGGATCGACGACCACGGTCGGCGAGCCGTTCGCCCTGGTCGACCTGGCGCATGCCTTCACCACCGCCAATGGGACCTTGGTCACCCCGGACGTCCTGGCCGGCTATCGCTACGACGCGGCGGCCGGCAGCGGCGACCTGACGCTGGTCGCCAGCGATGGCACCATCTTCGCCGGCAACCATATCAGCCTGAACCCGAACAGCGCGGTGCTGGGCGCGAGCCTCTCGGCGCGAAAGGAAGGCCTTACCGCCTTCGTCCGCTACCGCGCCACCGTGTCGAGTAACTGGAGCGACCAGTCCGTCTCGGCGGGCGTGCGGGTATCCTTCTAACGGCGACCGCCTCGCCAAAGACGCCGCCAACCCAGGCGCGGGCCGGTCTCCAAGACCGGCTCGCTCCGGTATCAGGTCAGGCTGGCGGCTTCGCGCACAGCCAGGGCGCCCATCTCGACGCGGATGCGGTGACGAAGCAGAAGCGCGTTCAGGACCGTCCAGATGAGCGCTACCGGCCAGTTTCCAAAGGCCAGCGGCAGGACGACGATCTCGGCGATCACCACGCAATAGTTGGGGTGGCGGACGAAACGGAAAGGGCCGCGACGCACGATCGGCGCCGCGTCCAGCGTGATGATCCGCGTGGTCCAATAGGGGCCCAGCGTCGCGACCACCCAGACCCTGAGCAGCTGCAGGACGATGAAGACCCCGATCAGCGGCCAATAGGGCTGCCGGTCGATCGGCGTGGTGACGGCGATGGCGACCAGCCAGGAGCCATGCAGCAGTACGAAAAGCGGATAGTGGGCGCGGCCGACCTCACGGGCGCCGCGCGCCAGCAGGCGGCGGGTATTGGCGGCGGCGAGCGCCAGTTCGACCAGCCGCTGCGCCGCGACCAGGCTCACGATCCAGGCCAGCGGACTGTGCAGCAGGGCGGCGATCACCGGCCGGGCGCCAAGCCGTCAATCGGCTCGGGCGCGCCCATCCAGATCTCGACCCTCGGATCCATGACCTTGCGCCAAAGGGGAGGGGTCAGCGCCAGCAGAATGGCGCCCGCATAGCCGGCGGGAAGCTGCGGCGAATCGGGCTCGATCTCCAGCCGCTGATAGGCTTGGGTCGGCCGGCGGTGGTGGTCGCTGTGGCGGCCCATATTGAACAGCGACCAGTTGTTCATCCGCCGCGACGAATTCCACGAATGCCGCGGCCCCAGCCGCTCAAGGCCGCCGGCGGCTCGTAGTCGGCGCGCCAGGCCGTAGTGGGCGATGTAGTTGAACATCTCAAGCAGGGCGACCGCCAGTATGGCCTGGCCGACCCAGAAGGCCAGCGAGGGCAAGCCGAGGAGGGCGATGCAGGCCCCGACCAGGAGCTCGATGGCGAAATAGACCAGCATCCGGTTGGCGGGGCCGAAGACGCGCCGGCCGCCGCGACGCAGACGCGCGGCCTCGAACGTCCAGGCCTGGTGCAACTGGCCCGCGACGGAGCGGACGATGAAGCGATAGGCGCCTTCGCCGCGCCGCGCGGTGGCGGGGTCCTTGAAGGTCGCCGCGTGGACGTGGTGGCCGTGGATGTGGGCGATGCGGAAATGCATGTAACCGACGCTGGCCAGCAGCGTCAGGCCGAGCGCGCGTTCGGCCGGGACCGGGCTGTGCACCATCTCATGGGCGGCGAGGATGCCGAAGATGCCGGCGGTGACACCCACCGACAGGGTCAGGCCGATCGCCTCGACAAGGCTCACGCCCGGCCGACCGATGGCAAAGGCGCCCCAGGCCGTCACAGCGATCTGCAGCGCGATATAGAGCCAGGGCAACAGGCGATAGCTTACGCCGCCCGGCGGCGGCGGCGTTTCGGTCTCCAAGCCGAGCGCCAGATCGAAGGCGCAGAGCGCAACGGGCGTCAAGCCGAGGGTCAGAAAGGCCCAGGCCCCGCCGAGCAGAAAGCCCAGCGGCGCCGAGGCGAGAAAGAAAAAGGGCAGGCTGAACCTTAGCGTCCTCATGGATATGGGGTTGTCCGCCACGCCGCCCAGCCAAACGCCGGGACGCCGATTGTGACACGAAAGTCCGCGTATGGCCTAAGCAGAGATTCACGAAGCCCTCCCCCTCGATGGGGGAGGGTTGGGTGGGGGTGTGGCCGCTGGGTCTGGGGATGAACGCAGGTGGGCGCCGGCGCCCGACAGCGCCTTCTCGTCCGCGCACTGCCCACACCCCCAACCCTGCCCTTCCCCCATCCGCCAACGGGAAGGGTTCCGAGTGGGTCCTCAGGGGTCGGCGCTCGACTCCCGTTGGGGAACCCCGACAAGTCTGCTCAGACCGGCCAGTTGTCGATGAGGCGGGTCTTGCCGAGACGGGCCGCGACGAAGACGCGGGCGGGCGCCGCAGCCGGGCCGGGACCAAGACGGGCGAGGTCATCGGCCTCGCGGACCTCCAGATAATCGATCGTCTGGAACCCCGCCTGCGCCAGCGCGGCCAGCGCGTCGGCTTCGACCGCCTGCACGGCTTGGCCGCCGCGCAGCGCCTCGGCTGCGGCCTTGATGACCGCGTTCAGCCGTCCCGCGATCGCGCGTTCGTCCGGCGAAAGATAGGCGTTGCGCGAGGAGAGCGCCAAACCATCCTTAGCCCTGACCGTCGGCAGGCCGACGATCTCCACCGGCATGTCGAGGTCGCGGGCGAGGCGGCGGATGACCAGGAGCTGCTGATAATCCTTCTCGCCGAACACCGCGACGTCGGGCGCGCACTGATTGAGCAGCTTTGCGACCACGGTCGCCACGCCAGCGAAATGCTGCGGTCGCGAACGGCCGTCGAGGGGGGCGCTGACCTCGCTGACGCTCACCGTCGTGGCGAATCCGGCCGGGTAGATTTCGCCCGCGCTCGGCGCATAGAGCAGATCGCAGCCCTCGGCGGCCAGCAGGACGGCGTCGCGCGATTCGTCGCGCGGATAGGCGGCGAAGTCTTCACCGGGTGCGAACTGGGTCGGGTTGACGAACAGGCTGACGACGACGCGCCGCGCCAGGTCCCGCGCGCGGCGGACCAGGGCCAGGTGCCCTTCGTGCAAGGCGCCCATGGTGGGAACCAGCGCTACGGGTTCGCCCGCCGCGCGCCAGGCGGCGACCTGGCCGCGAAGTTCGGACACGGTTCTGACGAGGAGCGGGGTCTGAGGGCGCATGGCCGCTCAGATAGCGCAAAGCTCGGATGGAAAACGACCCCCAAGATTGCGGCGGCGCACACATTGACGCTGCGGGCGGCGGCGGTGTCTGGTCGATCTGAAGGATTTTTCAGAGAATCACTTGGAGGCAGCGGTGGGCCAGGCGCACGTCATCGTCATCGGCAACGAAAAGGGCGGGGCGGGCAAGTCGACCCTGGCTATCCATCTGATGACCGCCCTGCTGCATGAGGCGGCCGCGGTCACGGTGATCGACCTGGATCTGCGCCAACAGTCGGTGGGCCGTTTCCTGAAGAGCCGGCGAACCTGGTGCTGCTCGAACGCCATCGCCCTGCCGATGCCGCTTGAAGCGGGGCTGAGCGAAGCTGGCCCGCATCCCGCCAATGTCGACGACAAGGCCGCGATCTCCGCCTTCGAGCGCGTCCTGGGCGAGGCGAAAGCAACCGGCGGCTTCATCATCATCGACACGCCAGGCGGCGACAACGCCCTGTCGCGCGCCGCCCACGGCGCGGCCGACATCATCGTCACGCCGATGAACGACAGTTTTGTCGACTTCGACCTCCTGGGTCAGGTCGATCCGCTGACGCTCAACGTCGTGCGCCCCAGCCTCTATGCCGAGACCGTATGGAACTCACGCAAGGCCAAGGCGGCGGCGGGCGGCGGCTCGATCGACTGGATCGTCATGCCCAACCGGCTGGCGCCGGTGCGGGCGCGCAATCGCCAGCGATTGGAGGAACGGGTGCAGACCCTGGCCAAGCGCGTTGGATTCCGCATCGGCGGCGGCCTGCGCGAACGGGTCATCTATCGCGAACTGCACCCCTTTGGCCTGACGGCGGCCGATCTTTCGTCCAAGGTGCGGCCCGTGCCGATCTCGCTCAGTCACATCGCCGCGCGCCAGGAGCTGCGCATGCTGGTCGCCGACCTCGGGCTGACGGCGCAAGCCCCGGCCGTCCAGCCGGTGCGCGCGGCCTCCTGAGCATGAAGCGGCCTTGATCTTCCTACTGGCCGCCGCAGCGATCCTTGTCTTCGCAGCCTGGGGCGCGGGCGCCGAGCGGGTGCGCCGCCACGCCAATTGGCGCGGCGCGTCGGGACTTAGCGCCATCGGCGCATTGGCGGCGGGCGGTTTTTTGATCGTGCGCGGCGACTGGATGGTCGGCCTGGGTCTCGGCGCGCTGGGCGCCTGGCTGGCCCTGGCCGCCCGCTGGCCGCGCCGATTGCCCGCTCGCCGGCCGGCCGCGCCTGCGATGAGCCTGGACGAGGCGAGAGCGATTCTCGGGGTCGGCCCGGCGGCGAGCGCCGATGATATCCGCCACGCCTATGCCAGGATGATGCGGCGCGCGCATCCGGACCATGGCGGCACCAGCGGCCTGGCGGCGCAGGTGAACGCGGCGCGCGACAGGCTCCGCCGGCCGTGAGCCCCGACGGCCTCAGCTGTCGGGCGTAACCACGACGCAGGTCTGGTGGTGGGCGTGCAGGGCGTTGCAGGCCCGCTTGGCCTCGGCGGCGCTCATGCCGGAGAAGCGGGCGCGAAAATAGCCGTGGCCGGCGGCCTGGACGTCATGATCGGCGTCGCCCAGCCGGTCGGAATAGCGCTGCTCGAGGCTGGCCAGGGCGTCGCGGGCCTGACCCTTGCGCTTATAGGCGCCGATCTGGACGCCATAGGCGGCGCTTTCGCGGCCGCCGGCGCGGGCCCGGGTCTTGTCGGCCTTGACCTGCCTGGCCGCCCGGCGTTCGTCTGCGCGGCCAGGCGCACCACCGCGATCGGCGTGCAGGGCGTCGGCCTGCTCAGGCGCGTCTTGCGAGATCAGGTGGTGGGCGGGCGAGGCGTCGGTCAAGACGATCTGAACGCCGGCCTGGTCTCCGGAGCCTTGCTCCGTCGGCGGACGAACGACCTGGCCGCTCGGGATCGGCTCATGCAGATTGTCCGCCACGGTGATGTTCTGGCCGAGCGCGCGATGGCTGAGGACGCTGAAGCCGGCGTCGAGCAGATCGGCGACGTGGGCGTCGCGGGCGGCGCTCGAACTGCCGCCCAGCACGACCACGATCAGGCGGCGATTATCGCGAACGGCCGAGGCGGCGAGGTTGAAGCCCGAGGCGCCGATATAGCCCGTCTTCAACCCGTCCACGCCCGGGGTGCGGCCCAGCATGCCGTTGTGATTGGTCATGAACATGCCGTGGTAGTCGAAGCTGCGCAGGCTGAAGAAATGATAATATTGCGGATAATCGCGCATCACCGCCCGCGACAGGGTGGCGATGTCCCGGGCGGTGGAGATCTGGCGCGGGTCGGGCAGGCCGGACGCATTGTCGTAATGGGTGTTGGTCATGCCCAGCTCCTGCGCGCGCAGGGTCATCAGCGTGGCGAAGCGGGCTTCGCTGCCGCCGATCTTTTCGGCCAGGGCCACGGCCATGTCATTGGCCGAATGGACGGCGACCGCGTGCATGGCGTCATCGACGGTGATGGTCGAACCGGGACGCAGGCCCAGCTTGCTCGGCGCCATGCTGGCCGCGTGGGCGGAGACCACGATGATGTCGTTGGGTTTGAGTCGGCCCGAGGCGAGCGCCTCGAAGGTCAGATAGAGCGTCATGATCTTGCTGATCGACGCCGGGTATCGCGGACTGTCCGCGTTGCGCTGATAGAGCACCTCGCCATTGCTGGCGTCGACGACGATCGACGCATAGCGCGGGGCCATTGTGAAGAAGGGCGCCTGAGCCTGGGCCGCGCCCGCCGCGCTGAAATCAGCGGCGAAGATGGTGGCTAGAGCGAAAGACAACGCCACGAAGAGGCGGCGGGCGGGCTGATACATAAGGGCGCTCGTCGAGTTTTACTGACGGACCCCGCTCCGCCAACGCGTGTGTCTAACATGCCGAACATGTCCTTTCGTTAAAGTAAACAACTAGTGAGCAAGAATGTCGCGGCCGTGGCGGGCGCCTCCTGGATGCTGCGTCGCACAACGAGCGGAGCCATTATTGTGCACTGCACAAATTTTCCTTGACGACGGCGAACGGCGCTGGCAAGTTCCAAACCCGCACGGACCCTCACCTCAAACCCGCCGCGCCGGAGAATCAAAAAGCCATGGCCAGCAGCGCCCAAACCATCAAATCGACGGCGGAACAGTACACCGCCGCCGGCAGCAAGACGTTCAAGGACACCATTGAAAAGTCGATGAGCGCGATGAACGAGCTCAATGCCCAGTCCAAGTCGAACCTCGAAGCGGTCGTCGCTTCGGTCACCGCCGCCAGCAAGGGCGCCGAAACCCTCGGGGCGCAGACCATGGCCTATTCGAAGAAGTCCATGGACGACTACATGGCCGCGGCGAAGTCGCTGAGCTCGGCCAAGAGCCTCCAAGAAGTTTTCGAGCTTCAGACCGCCTTCGCCAAGTCGGCGCTTGAAGGCTACCTCGCCCAGGTGAACAGCACCTCGGAGACGGTCGCCGCTTCGCTGAAGGAGACGCTGACCCCGCTCAACGCGCGCGTCACCGCCGCCGTCGAGACCTTTCAATCCGCCCGCTGATTCGAACCTTAAGTCTCACGACTGAGTCGAGCCCGGGGCGGGGAACCGCTCCGGGCTCGTTTGTTTTGGTGAATATCCCCGGTTTTGCGCCGCTGATGGAGCCGTTTCGAGTTTAATCGTCGCGGAGGGGGCTTGCGCCCTTCCATATGGTGCGCATTTCCATATCTAATCCGTCCGTGGATGGTTCGCGGCGCGCCCTGGAGAAATTTTGATGGCCGAGCGAAAGCAAGGTGATCAGAAAACAGACGTCGGCACCGGTGTGGTCACTCAGACCAAGCCGAAAACGCAAAAGCCGTCGCTCTATCGCGTTTTGCTCTTGAATGACGACTACACGCCGATGGAATTTGTAACCGAAGTACTCGAGCGATTCTTCAACAAGTCACGCGAGGATGCCATCGCGATCATGCTTCACGTTCATCAGCATGGGGTCGGAGTCTGCGGCGTTTTCACCTTCGACGTCGCCGAGACCAAGGTCGCCCAGGTGATCGACTCCGCGCGTCGTGCTGGCCACCCCCTTCAGTGCACCATGGAAAAGGATTGAACCGCCTTGCCCTCGTTTTCGCGCAATCTCGAAGAGACACTTCACCGGGCGGTCGCCTTCGCCAACCAGCGAAAGCATGAATACGCCACGCCCGAGCACCTGCTGCTCGCCCTGATCGACGACCAGGACGCCGCCGCGGTGATGAACGCCTGCGATGTCGACATGGGCGCGTTGAAGAAGAGCCTGGTCAACTACCTCGACACCGAGCTGACCTCGATCGTGGTCGACGACGGCGAGGACGCCAAGCCGACCGCCGGCTTCCAGCGCGTCATCCAGCGCGCGGTGATCCACGTGCAGTCGTCCGGTCAGGAGGACGTCACCGGGGCCAATGTGCTGGTCGCCATCTTCTCCGAACGCGAAAGCCACGCCGCCTATTTCCTGCAGGAGCAGGAGATGAGCCGCTACGACGCGGTCAACTTCATCTCCCACGGCATCGCCAAGAAGGCGGGCGCCTCGGAGACCCGCCCCGTGAAGGGCGCCGACGACGACGAAAAGCCCCCGGTGAAGACCGGCGGCGAGGCGCTGGAAGCCTATTGCGTCAACCTCAACGACAAGGCGCGCGCCGGCAAGGTCGACCCGCTGATCGGCCGCACCAGCGAGGTCGAGCGCTGCATCCAGATCCTCTGCCGACGCACCAAGAACAATCCGCTGCTGGTCGGCGATCCCGGCGTCGGCAAGACCGCCATCGCCGAAGGCTTGGCGCGCAAGATCGTCAATCATGACGTGCCCGACGTGCTGAACGGCGCGACCATGTTCTCGCTCGACATGGGCGCGCTCCTGGCCGGCACCCGCTATCGCGGCGACTTCGAGGAGCGGGTCAAGCAGGTGATCAAGGAGTTGGAGAACCACCCCAACGCCATCCTGTTCATCGACGAGATCCACACCGTCATCGGCGCCGGCGCGACCAGCGGCGGGGCGATGGACGCCTCCAACCTGCTCAAGCCGGCGCTGGCCTCCGGCACGCTGCGCTGCATGGGCTCGACCACCTACAAGGAGTTCCGCCAGCACTTCGAAAAGGACCGCGCCCTGGTGCGCCGGTTCCAGAAGATCGACGTCAACGAGCCGACGGTCGAGGACTCCTTGAAAATCCTCAAGGGCCTGAAGACCTATTACGAGGAGTTCCATAAGCTGCGCTACACCAACGAGGCCCTGAAGGCCGCGGTGGACCTGTCGGCGCGCTACATCACCGACCGCAAGCTGCCGGACAAGGCGATCGACATCATCGACGAGGCGGGCGCCTCGCAGATGCTGCTGCCTGAGTCGCGGCGCAAGAAGACCATCGGCCTGAAGGAGATCGAGGCGGTCGTCGCCAAGATCGCCCGCATCCCGCCAAAATCGGTCTCCAAGTCCGACACCGAGGCGCTGAAACAGCTCGAGACCGACCTGAAGGGCGCGGTGTTCGGCCAGGAAGAGGCGATCCACCAGCTGTCCGCCGCCATGAAGATGGCGCGCGCCGGTCTGCGCGATCCGCAAAAGCCGATCGGCTGCTATCTCTTCTCCGGCCCCACCGGTACCGGCAAGACCGAGACCGCCCGCCAACTGGCCTCGACCCTGGGCATCGAGCTGCTGCGCTTCGACATGAGCGAGTACATGGAGCGCCATACGGTCAGCCGCCTGATCGGCGCGCCGCCGGGCTATGTCGGCCACGATCAGGGCGGCCTGCTCACCGACGCGGTCGATCAGCACCCGCACGCGGTCGTGCTGCTCGACGAGATCGAGAAGGCCCACCAGGACGTCTACAACATCCTCCTGCAGGTCATGGACCACGGCTCGCTCACCGACGCGGTCGGCAAGAAGGTCGATTTCAGGAACGTCATCCTGATCATGACCACCAATGCCGGCGCCTCGGAGGGCCAGCGCAACTCGATCGGCTTCGGCCGCGGCCGCTCCGAGGGCGAGGACGAGGAGGCGATCAAGCGCATCTTCTCGCCCGAGTTCAGGAACCGGCTCGACGCGACGGTGGCCTTCCGGTCGCTGACGCCCGAGATCATCCGTCAGGTGGTGCACAAGTTCGTCATCCAGCTGGAGGTCCAGCTGGCCGACCGGCACGTCACCGTCTCGGTTTCCGACGATGCGGCCGACTGGCTGGCCAAGAACGGCTTCGACGAACTCTATGGCGCCCGGCCCCTGGCCCGGGTGATCCAGGAGAACATCAAGAAGCCCTTGGCCGACGAGATCCTGTTCGGACGCCTGATCCGCGGCGGCCACGTCAAGGTCACGCTCAAGGACGGCAAGCTCGCCTTCGACTTCGACGCCGCCGGCGGCGCCGACGAAGCCGCGGCGGGCGAGAAGGAGCCGGTGCTGGCGGGCTAGGGCCGCAGGGTGCGGAGCTTGCAATAGAGACCGTCTTCCTCCGCGAATGCGGAGGACCCATGAACACCTGATCAAAGACGGTGATCATGGGTGGCCCGAACAAGTCGGGCCATGACGGATGTGGTTTTTGCGGCTACCCGGTGTTCCTGCGCGGGCGCACTTCCGCCCTATCGGGGCAGCGGAAAGCTCAGCGTCATCGTCCCGCCGACGGGGGTCGCGTCCCAACGCGACTCCAGTTCGGCCATCCGACCTCTGATGCGAAGGGCGAAGGCCGGCGTGAACCATCTCGGCGGCCGCTCGTCATAGAGGGCGAGCGCTTCCGTCGCCTGTTCGACAAAGGCGGCCGCCTCCAGATCGCCGACTTTCAGCGCTTCCGCCAACGCGCCGACCGCCCGTTCGGTGACCGCAATCTCGCCGCCGAGCGCCTGGCCGCCGGCGACACGCAGCTCCGCATAGCCGCCGACCTTGGCCAGCAGGCCATAGAAGGACCCGCGCAGCCCCGCTTCGCTCTCGACGGCGAAGCACAGCAGGTCGTGGAACAGGCTCTCCGCCGTTTCCAGCTCCAGCGCCTCCCCGGTCCCGTCCGGCCGGCGGTATTCGAAGCGGTGTCGGCCTGGCGTGCTTTTCATGAAAAGCAGGAGGAGGGCGGGCGACGCCGCGCCCCCGCTCAACTGATCATCGCCGCGATGTCCTTGGCCAGCATGGCCAATTCCGCCGGGTCGGCCATCCGGACTCGGGCGTGAGGCTCGAGCGCCACGCCGCTCCAGCGCGGAATGATGTGGAAATGCAGGTGGAAGATGGTCTGGCCGGAGACCGCGCCGTTGAACTGCATGACCGCCACCCCGTCCGGCTTCAGCGCCGCGCGCACGGCCCTGGCGACGCGCTGCACGCCCAGGATCAGGGGTTCCAGCGCCTCGGGCTCGACCTCCAGCAGGTTGCGCGCCTGGCTCTGCTTGGAGATGACCAGGACGTGGCCGCGGCCTTGCGGAAAGACGTCCATGAAGGCCAGGACCTGGTCGTCCTCGAACACCTTGGCGGCTGGCGCCTCGCCGCGCAGAATCTTGGCGAAGATATTGCCGTCGTCATAAGCGCCGTCGAGGCTCATGGCTTGTCACCCCTGGTTTGCCTGCGCCATGCTCTAACAAACCGTGGAGCCAGCGGCCATGCCCGAGCCCAACCTGACCGAACGCCAGCGCAAATGGTTCGCCACGATCCGCGCCGGCCTCGAGCGCGACACCGGCAAGACCATGGCCGAGTGGGTGGCCATCGCCCGCGCCTGTCCGGAAGACGGCCATCGCGCACGGCTGAAATGGCTGAAGCACAACCACGGCTTGATGCAGAACCGCGCCTCCCAGGTCTTGGACGAGGCCTTCGGCTCGGGCATGGACTGGAGCGAGCCGGGCAAGCTGATCGAGGCGCTATGGGCCGACCCGGCTTCGCGGGCGATCTTCGCGGCCATCGATGTCGCGGCGCGCCAGCCCGGTGAGGTGATCCAGACGGCGCGCAAGGGCTACACCGCCTGGTCTCGCAAGGTGCAGTTCGCCGCCGCCCGCCCGATCAAGGGCGGCAAGGCCATGCTGGGCCTGGCGGTCGCCCCGGACGCCGGCGCGCGGCTCGAGGCGCCAAAGAACGAGAGCTGGTCGGAGCGGCTGAAGGCGCGAGTTCTGATTGCGAATGCAGGGGAGGTGGACACCGAGGTCGAGGCGCTGCTGAAGGCGGCGTGGAAGAGGGCGGGGTAGCGGCGGCCAACGCCCAACCGTCATGGCCGACTTGGTCGGGCCACCCATGATCACCGTCAAAGATCAGTGTCCATGGATCCCCCGCATTCCGCGGCTTCGCCGCTCCAGCGGGGGATGACGATCTAGTTCGAACCCGCCAGCTTCGCGAACACCACCTCGGCCGGGGCCGGCGAGTCAATATTGAACACCGTTTCCAGCACGTCGCCCAGCTCGTCGGCGCTGACCAGCATGCGGTCGACGACGCTCCCGTCGCGGCGGCGTTCGGTCAGCTTGGTGTTGACCAGATTGTAGCGCGACGTCCCGGTCAGGCGCTCGGCGATCAGGGTGTTCACGAACAGCGACTGCGGGTGGGTGGAGGTGAACCAGTTATAGGTTTCGTAATCGGCCGCCACGGCTGGATCGAGGTTGAACAGGTAGGTCGCGCGCCATTCGCCGGCCAGACGGGCTTGAAGGATGAGGCCGCCATCGGTCTGGACCAGGCGATAGCGGGCCCAGGGCGTCGATTGCTCCAGGCCGGCCTGCAGCCTCAGCGGCGCGTCAAGCAGGTGGGCGCCGAAGCCGGCGTCGGCGAGCCAGGGGCCATCGGCCAGATCCACCTTCAGCACCATGTGGCTGCGACTGCTCAAGGGCGCCTCGGGCGGCGCCATCCAGCGCACGCGGGCGGCCAGGCCCGTGACCTCAAAGCCGATCGCTTCCAGCGCCGCCTTGAAGAGCCCGTTCAGCTCGAAACAGTAGCCGCCGCGCCGGCTTCCGACGAGCTTGGCCTGAAGGCTCTCCAGGTCCAGTTTCACCGGCATCCCGAGCAGGGGGGTGAGGTTCTCGTACGGAATGGCCGTTACCTGGGCGGCCTGCAGCGCCGTCAGCGTCTCCAAGGTCGGCGCGGCCGGCCCGCCATAGCCGATGCGGGCGAAATAGGCGTCGAGGCTGAAGTCGGCCATCGCTTAGCGGGCCCTTTCCAACCGGTGTCGCTGGGCATGGCCCGGCCTCAGCGGCGCCAGGTTGGCGTGTTCGCTTTTAAGGGTGACTTCCGGCGGCCAGGGCATGCGATCTATCCCAATCGGAGGGGCGCTATGCCGCTTCAGGCGCTGAATGGCAACGCTTACAACGCCTTGAACGGCGAGTAGGCTTCCTCCAGCCATTCCATCTCGCCCTCGACCGCCTCGCGCTCCTGTTCGAGGAAGCGGGCGACCGGGACGCGCAGGGCGGGATCGGCGATCCAGTGGGCGGAATAGACCGGGGAGGGGAGATAGCCGCGGGCGATCTTATGCTGGCCTTGCGCGCCGGCCTCGACGCGGGCCAGGCCCAGGGCGATGGCGTGCTCGATCGCCTGATAATAGCAGAGCTCGAAATGCAGGAAGGGGACCTCCTCCAGGCAGCCCCAGTTGCGGCCATAGAGACAGTCGCCGCCGATGAGGTTCAGGGCGCCGGCGATCCAGCGTTCGCCGCGCCGGGCCATGATCAGGAGCACCTTGTCGGCCATGCGCTCGCCTAGCAGGGAGAAGAAGCGGCGGCTGAGATAGGGCCGGCCCCATTTGCGCGCGCCGGTGTCCATGTAGAAGGCGAAGAAGGCGTCCCAGTGGTCTTCGGTCAGGGCCGCGCCGGTCAGGCCGACGATCTCGAGCCCGGCCTGGGCGTCGCGCCGCTCGCGCCGGATGGTCTTGCGCCGGCCGGACGACAGGGCGGCCAGGAAGTCGTCGAAGGTGGCATAGCCGGCGTTGCGCCAGTGATATTGCTGGTTCTGCCGCTGCAGCAGCCCCTGTTCGCCCATGAACCGCCAGTCCGCTTCATTGGGAAAGGTGACGTGCAGCGACGAGGCGCCGAAACGCTCGCAGACGGTGAGCGCGCCGCCGAGCAGAATCTTCCGCGCCGCGTCATGGTCGACATCTTCGCGCACGATCAGCCGTGGGCCCGTCACCGGCGAAAACGGCGAGGCGCACTGCAGCTTCGGATAATAGGCCCCGCCGGCCCGCTCATAGGCGTCGGCCCAGGCGCCGTCGAAGATGTATTCGCCCTGGCTGTGGGACTTCAGATACAGCGGCATGACCGCGGCGATGCGGCCGTTTTCGTCCTCGACCGAGATGTGCCGCGGCCCCCAGCCGGTGCGCTCGACCGCGCAGTTGGACTCTTCCAGCATGTCCAGGAAGTCAAAAGATATGAAGGGATTGCCCTGATATTCTGGTGTCGCGGCGCAGGCGTCCCAGGCCTCGCGGCCGATCTCCTTGATCCGGCCGTGAACCTTCACCGCCGGTTTGACGCCGATCACGCAGCGAAGCCCTCGAAGATCAGGTTGTCGCAGCCGCCCTGCACCGCGGCCCATTGGTCCGGCGAGCGCACCGTCCAGGCCACGATCGGCAGGCCCTTGGCGCGAAACTCGTCGGCGCGCGCACTGGGCAGCATGTCCATGCCGAGCGCCAGGAAGTGCGGCTTGGCCAGCGCGACGTGCTCCAGCCGGCCATAGGCCTTGCGCTGCTCGGGCGCCATCTTGCGCGAGCCCTCGTCGGTATAGCTGTAGCTGTCCAGCCCGCGCAGGATGTTCGGGTGATGCTGGGCGAACCAGGCGTGGGAATAGGGGTTGAAGCCGATGATGGCGATCGGCCCGTTATGGTCGATCAGGATCTCGTGCACGCGCTTTTCCAGCGGCCCGACGTCGCCGGCCAAGGTCTTCAGCTCGATATGCACCATGGCGCGGTGGCCGACCTCGGTCAGGGTGTCGGCCAGGGTCGGGATGGGCTCGTCCGTGCCGAGCAGACGCAGCGCGGCCAGATCGTGGGCGGAATGGTCGGACAGACGCCCCTCGGCGCCGGTCATCCGCTCGAGCTTGGAATCGTGGAAGACGAAGGCCTGGCCGTCGGAAGAGAGCTGAACGTCCAGCTCGATGCCGTAGCCGTGGGCGCAGGCCGCCTGGAAGGCCGCCAGCGAGTTCTCCGGCGCGCCGCCCGGCGCCCACAGGCCGCGGTGGGCGATCGGCGGGTCGAACAATCGCTCCCAGGCCTCGCCGAACCGTTGCTGGGGCGCGATATTGTCCACGAGCGTCATAGGACCTCCACGATGGCGTCGACCTCGACGGCGAAGTTCATCGGCAGGCGATAGACGCCCACCGCCGAGCGGGCATGGCGTCCGGCCTCGCCGAAAACCTCCACCATGAGGTCGGAACAGCCGTTCAAGACCTTGGGAATGTCGAAGAAACCCGGCCCTGCCTGGACGAAACCGCCCAGCTTGACCACCCGCTTGAGCCGGTCGAGGTCGCCGTCGGCCGCGGCCTTGATCTGGGCGATCAGGTTGACGCCGCAGAGGAAGGCCGCGGCCTTGCCCGACTCCAGATCGATGTCCTCGCCGACCACGCCTTTGATGCCGCCATTGGCGTCGATCGAAACCTGACCGGAGATGTAGACCAGCGCGCCCGAGCGGACGAAGGGGACGTAATTGGCCACGGGCGCGTTAGGCGCGGGCAGCGCGATCCCGAGCGCGGTCAGACGTCGTTCGACCTCGGACATGCGGCCTCCCTAATACAGGGCTGGTCATAGCCTTTAGGCCGCCGCCCCGTCACCCCTCATGCGCGTCCTTCTTCAGCGATCGGCCGCTGACGATGGCGTCGGCGCCGAATCGGGCCCGGACGGCGTCGATGGTCTGTTCGTTGCGCCGCGCCCGCCGCTCGTCCTCGGCGAACATGTCCAGGCCCGCGGCGGCGTCGACCAGGTCGGAAAGCCCCGCGCCGATCAGGCGGTAGGCCTGGCCGTGCGCCTCGGCGGCGAGCAGCTCGCGCGTCACGCCGAACAGGGTGCGGGCGGCCTGGGTCGGCACGGGCAGGGTGCGCCGCCGGGTGATCTGGCGGAAGTCGGCGGTCTTCAGCTTCAAGGTCGCGACCCGGCCGGCCACGCCGGAACGCCGCGCCTGGCGCGCCACCCGCTCGCAGAGCGGCCAGAGCCGGTCCTCCAGCGGCTCCAGGCCGGTCAGGTCGTCGAAGAAGGTGGTCTCGGCGCTGATGGTCTTGCGCACCTGATCCGGATCGACCGCGCGCGGATCGCGGCCTTGCGCCAGTTCGGAG
Source organism: Caulobacteraceae bacterium (assembly GCA_965277425.1). GTDB lineage: Bacteria > Pseudomonadota > Alphaproteobacteria > Caulobacterales > Caulobacteraceae > Poindextera. The sequence continues at coordinate 776,077 of CBDICR010000007.1, read as the reverse complement.
AGCCTGAGGCCGTAGGCGCCCCAGCGCCTGGCCAGGGCTTGCGGCTCGGCGCGGGCCAGGTCGCCGACGGTAGTGAACCCGGCGGTGTTCAGCGCCTTGGCGAAGGCCGGGCCGACGCCGGGCAGGATGGCGACCGAGCGGGGGCTGAGGAAGCTGCGCGCCTCGCCGGCCGCGATCACCGAAAAGCCGCGCGGCTTGTCGAGGTCCGAGGCGATCTTGGCCAGGAACTTGTTGGCGGCCAGGCCGACCGAGACGGTGATGCCGATCTCGCGCTCGATCTCGGCCTGCAGGCGGATCAGCACCTGCGCCGGCGAGCCGCCATGCAGGCGCTCGGATCCGGCCAGATCGACCCAGGCCTCGTCCAGCGACAGGGGCTGCACCAGCGGCGTCAGCGCCTCCAGCTTGGCCATGATGCGGGCGCTCTCGGCGCGGTATTTGGAAAAGGTCGGCGGGATGATCACCGCGTCCGGGCAAAGCCGCCGGGCCTGGAACATCGGCATGGCCGAGCGCACGCCGGAGAGCCTGGCGATGTAGCAGCAGGTGGTGACCACGCCGCGCTTGCCGCCGCCGACGATCACCGCCTGGTCGCGCAGCTCCGGCCGATCGCGTTTCTCCACCGAGGCGTAGAAGGCGTCGCAATCGAGGTGGGCGATGCTCAGCCGGGTCAATTCCGGGTGCGCGATCATCCTGGGCGAGCGACAGTTCGGGCAGCGCTTTGGCGTGTCCTCGCCGCGCCAGAAGCAATCGCGGCAGATCGCGCTCATGGCGGCGGCCAGAGCCAGGCCGCGCCGCGTACCCCGGACGAATCACCATGGGCGGCGGCTTTGATCGGGGTCTCGCAGACGTCGGAGAAGACGTAAGCCCCTATGGCGGCCGGAACGCGGGCATAGAGCGCCCCGACGTTCGACATGCCGCCGCCGAGCACGATGACATCGGGATCGACAACATTGACGATGGTCGCCAAGGCCCGCGCCAGCCGGTCGATATAGCGGTTGAGAGCGCTCTGGGCGGCCGCATCGCCGGCCCCCGCGCGGGCGACGATCGTCTGGGCGTCCAGGGCCTGGCCGCCATCGCGCGCATGGTCGGCCGTCAGGCCCGTGCCGGAAATATAGAGTTCGAGGCAGCCGGGCTTGCCGCACCAGCACCTCGGCGCGGGCAGCTCCTCGGCGCGCGGCCAGGGCAGGGGGTTGTGACCCCATTCGCCGGCGACGCCGTTGCGCCCCTCGATCAATCGCCCGCGCGCCACCAGGCCGCCGCCGCAGCCGGTGCCGAGGATGCCGGCGAAGACCACGCCCGCGCCCGCCGCCGCGCCGTCCATGGCTTCCGACAGGGCCAGGCAGTTGGCGTCGTTGGCCATCCGCACCGGCCGGCCGAGGGTCTGCTCCAGGTCCTCGCGAAAGGGCCGGCCGTTCAGGTAGAGGCTGTTGGAATTGCGCATCAGGCCGGTCCTGGGCGAGACCGATCCCGGCGCGCCGACGCCGATGCCGCCTTGCCCGCCCGCCTGACGTTCGGCCTCGGCGATCAGCTCGCGGACGACTTCGCGCGCCGGTTCGTACGCGCCCGGATTGGGCGCGCGAACCCGGGCCAGGAAACGGCCTGCGTCATCGAGGGCGGCGGCCTCGATCTTGGTGCCCCCGAAATCGACCCCGATGCGGATCATGCGGTGGTCAGCCCGAGGACGAGCGCAATCTCCACGCGCAGCGCCGGCCAATCGTCGATGCGCGGATGCCGGTCGGGCGCGGCGGGCGCGATCCGCCTCAGCCCCGGGTCGGCCACCATCTGGAAGCGATGCACGGTCGGCGCGGCCTCGGCCACCGAGTCGAGATTGCCCAGCAGATCGTCGACGAAGGCGACCGGCCCTCGGGTGCGGGCGGCCAGGGCGGCCACGGCGGGGCCTTTCGGCCCGCTGTTGATCAAAAGCGGATAGTCCATGCCGTGACGCGCCATCCATCGCGTCCGCGGCTCGCGGGCGTGATCGGGCGCATTGGTCAAGGCGACGATGCCCGCGCCTTTCGACAGCTCGGCCAGGGCTTCGACCGCGCCCGGCGCCGGCTCCATGTCGTCGCAAGCGAATCGGAAGAAGTCGTCGAACAGCGCCTGGCCCGCCGCGAGGTCGAGATGTTCACGCGCGCCCCGCGCGAAGATGTTCTGGAAAAGCGCGAACCGGTCCATCCGGAACTCATAGCCGCGCGTGGCGAGAAAACGCCCAAACCCATGCATGAAAAGGCCCAGCACCTCGTCCACATCGGCGATGAGCAGGGGCATGGCCGGGTCGATCGCCACCTGGTTCGGATCGATGAGGAGTTTCAAGGGCGCCTCTGCAGTCAACGCGGACTTAAGGATATCGTGTGATTAGCTGATCCATAACCGCGCGCACGATCGTAATCATCAATGGCGCGCCGGAACCCCGGGGCTCGAATGCCGAAGAAAGTCCTGATCGTCGAGGATAACGAGCTGAACATGAAGCTCTTTCACGACCTCTTGGACGCCCAGGGCTACGAAACCCTGGAGACCAGGGAGGGCCTGCAGGCGCTGGCGCTCGCGCGTCAGCATCGGCCGGACCTGATTTTGATGGACATCCAACTTCCCGAGATTTCGGGCCTGGAAGTCACCAAGTGGCTGAAGGAGGATGACGATCTGTCCCACATCCCCGTCGTCGCCGTCACCGCCTTCGCCATGAAGGGCGATGAGGAGCGCATTCGCGAAGGCGGCTGCGAGGCCTATATCTCCAAGCCCATCTCGGTGGCCCACTTCCTCGACACCATCCGCCGTTTCATAGGGTAGCGAGCCATGACCGCGCGTATCCTGGTGGTCGACGACATCGAAGCCAACGTCCGGCTGCTCGAAGCCAAGCTCAGCGCCGAATATTACGACGTGATCAGCGCCTCCGACGGCCCGACGGCCCTGGCCATGGCCGCCGCCGACCAGCCCGACATCGTGCTGCTCGACGTGATGATGCCGGGCATGGACGGCTTCGAGGTCTGCCGTCGGATGAAGGAAGACCCGCTCACCCGCCACATTCCGGTGGTGCTGGTCACCGCGCTCGATGGCCGCTCTGACCGCATCGCCGGCCTCGACGCCGGCGCCGACGAATTCCTCAACAAGCCGATCGACGACGTCATGCTGTTCTCGCGCGTGCGCAGCCTGACGCGCCTGAAGACGGTGATCGACGAGCTGCGCCAGCGCGAGGCCTCGGGCCGGCGCATGGGCGTCATCGCCGGCGCGGCCTCGCGCCTGGCCGGCGCCGGCGGGCGCATCGTCATCTGCGACGACAACAGCCGCCAGGCCCAGCGCATCGCCTCCGAACTGGCCGTCGAGCATCGGCCGGTGATCGAGCTGGATCCGGAAAAGGCCCACCTGTCGGCGCGCGGGCCGATCGACCTCTTGATCATCAACGCCAACGCCAAGGGCTTCGACGGCCTGCGCCTGGCCGCCCAGATCCGCTCTGACGAGGCGACCCGCCACGTGCCGATCCTGGCGGTGATCGACCCGGACGACCGCGCGCGGATGGTCAAGGCGCTGGAGATCGGCGTCAACGACGTCCTGCCGCGCCCGATCGACCCGCAGGAGCTGTCCGCCCGCGCCCGCACCCAGATCAAGCGCAAGCGCTACACCGACTTCCTGCGCAAGAACCTCGACCATTCGCTGGAACTGGCGGTCACCGACCAGCTCACCGGCCTGCACAATCGCCGCTACATGGTCGGCCAGCTCGGCGCCCTGGTGGCCCGCGCGACGCGCGGCGGCGACCCGGTGGGCGCGCTCCTGATCGACATCGACCACTTCAAGAAGATCAACGACAATTTCGGCCACGACGTCGGCGACGAGGTCCTGCGCGAATTCGCCGTGCGGCTGGCTTCCAATGTGCGCGCCATCGACCTGCCGTGCCGCTATGGCGGCGAGGAGTTCGTGGTCATCATGCCCGACACGCCGCTGGGCGCCGGCGAGCGCATCGCCGAACGCATCCGCCTGCATGTCGCCGGCTCGCCCTTCCGCGTCGACGGCGGCAAGGAGCTTTTGACCGTCACCATCTCGATCGGGGTCGCCGCCACCCTGGGCGAACTCGACACCCCCGAAGCCCTGCTCAAACGCGCCGACGCCGCCGTCTACGAGGCCAAGGCCGCCGGCCGCAACAAGGTGATCGCCCGGGCGGCGTAAAAGCGCGCCGGCGTTGCTGACATGACGACAACCAGAATGGGCGATACGATCCTGGTCCTCAATCGGTTACAGGCCGAGGGGACGATCGGAAGCTATGCGATCACCGGAGCCGTGGCCGCCTTTCGTTATATCGAGCCGATGCTGACTGAAGATCTTGACCTGATCGTATCCATTCCGACCGCCCGTTCGGGTTTGGCCGCCGTCGCGCCGATATTCAGCCGCCTCAAAGCCCTGGGATACGCCCAGTTCGTTCGCGAAGGCCTCGTGATCGAGGGCTGGCCAGTTCAATTTTTGCCGGTCGCAAGCGATCTGGATGCCGAGGCTTTGACGCGCGCGGAAGAGGTGGCCATTCCCACCGGTCAGCCTGAAGTCTCGGTTACGACTCGGTCGCTTCGCGCCGAGCACGTTGTCGCGACCGCTGTGAAGCTTGGTCGACCGAAGGATTACGCGCGCATTCAACAATTCCTGGAAAATGAGGCGATCGATCTGGCGGCGTTACGCGACGTGATTGAACGGCACGACATGATTGAACGTTGGCGATTGTTTTGCTTCAGAACTGGTCTTGAAGACGCTTTATTTGGTATATTCAAATCGTGAACCCAAAATACCCTGACATATCCGATATTCTGGAGCGCAAGGCGGCGGGCCGGCGGCAGAGCGCGATTCTATCGTTCGGTGAAAAGATCGCGCTCGTGGAGGCTCTCAGGGAACGCATAGAGCCATTTAGGAAATTGCGCGAAAATCGACTCAACGCCCAGCGTGGCGATACGGCGGCCGGGCCTGACGGCTCACCGGCGGAAAAATAGCACGCTCTGTCGGATAGCCTTGGCCAGTAATAGCAAGGCCCCGACCGCAGCAAGGTGATCGCGGGGGCGGCCTAAAGACCTGTTGGCCGGATCGCCGCCCATTGCTATCGATTGGCCATGTCGATCGGATTGGCCGCGGCCGCCCTGGCCCTCACCCTGACCTTGCCCCCTCTGATCCCGTCCGCGGCGCCAAAGACGCCGGTCAAGCCCACGGACCCCGCGCAATACTATCCAAGCCGCGCGGCGCGGTCGGGCGTGGAGGGCGAGGCTAAGATCCACTGCATCGTCAATCCGGACGGGCGCCTGATCGGTTGCGTCGTCCTCAGCGAAACCCCGGAAAGCTACGGCTTTGGCACCGCATCGGTGGCGGTGGCCGAGCGCCTGTTCCAGACAAGGCCGCCGGCGAGCACCAGCGGCGCGGACGAGGCCATCGACACCACGATCAACTGGCGGCTGCCCGCCAACGCCAAGCGCGCCGGAACGCATCCGGCGGCCTCGAAATAGGGACGGGCGCCATGTCCGGCGACGCCGCCGCCCGCGCCGTAGACCCTCAGACTATTTGATCTTGGCTTCGCGGAATTCGACGTGCTTGCGCACGACCGGGTCGTACTTCTTCATGACCATCTTTTCGGTCATGGTGCGGGCGTTCTTCTTGGTGACGTAGAAGAAGCCGGTGTCCGCCGTCGAGTTCAGGCGGATCTTGATGGAGGCGGGCTTGGCCATGCGTCTTAAGTCTTTTCACGCGGAAATTCGGAGGCGCGGACCATACTGACCGCGCCCGGCAAGTCAATGGCGCGCTCGGCGCGCGTTAGCCGGCGCCGGCATGGTCGGCGATCAGGTCGGCGATGATCCGCTCCGACTTTTCGGTGTCGAGCGGGTTGGCGCCCGCCGCGCCGGCAAACACGATCAGGGCCTTCCACAGGGTCCAGCCCCGGCCGCGCGCCCAGGTTTCGACGTCGAGGGGCAGGGCGGCGCGGAACGCCTGGCGGCTTTCGCCTTCGAAAAAGGTCCATGCGATGGCGAGGTCGCAGGCGGGGTCGCCGACGCCGGAACAGCCGAAGTCGATGACGGCGCTGAGCCGGCCGTCCTGAACCAGCAGGTTGCCGGCGGCGACGTCGCCGTGGACCCAGACGGGCGCGCCCTGCCATGCCGAGCGGAGCGCGGCGTCCCAGACGGCCGTGACGGCTTCGGTGTCGATCCGTCCGTCGAGCGCCGCGATCGCCTCTCGCGTCTGGGCGTCATAGGTGGCCAGCGGCCCGCCGCGCCAGAAGTTGTGCGGACCGGCCTTAGGGCCGTCCGCCGCGTCGATCCGCTGCAGGCGGGCGAGGAAGCCGGCCAGGTTGGCGGCGAATTCGACCCGGTCGACGATGGGCTCGGACGCCGCGATCTCGCCGTCCAGCCAGCGGTAGACGGACCAGGGCCAGGGATAGCCTTCCGCCGGCGCGCCCATCGCCAAGGGGCTGGGAATCGGCAGCGGCAGCGCCGGCGCAAGCCTCGGCAGCCAGAGATGCTCCTTTTCCACCTGCGCGGCGTATCGCGCGGCGCTGGGCAGCCGCACCGTCATCGTCTCGCCGAGGTGAAAGGTGCGGTTGTCCCAGCCGCCGCGCTCGACCGGCCGGATGGGCAGGTCCGCCCATTGCGGGAACTGCGCGGCGACCAGCCGGCGCGCGAGCGCCGCGTCGATGTTCACCCTTGCGCCGCTCGTCCGTTCATCCGCCATCGCTCGGCCGGCCTAATCCGCCGCGACCGGGCCGCCGCCGCTGAGCGAGCGGCGCGTGAGCCAGATCAAGGGCGCCATGACCAGGGAAAGCACGCCGAACAGCCAGAAAAGGTCCAGGGCGGCGATGGTGTAGGCCTGGTTGACCACCTGCGCGCCCAGAGCGCCCAGCGCCTGTCCCGCGCTCGCGCCGGCGTGTTGCAGGCTCGACAGCGCCTGCGTCCATTCCGGTGTTCGAGCGGCCTGAAGGTCGGCCAGATGTGATTGGTGCAGGGCCTCGCGCCGGCTCCAGAAGGCGGTGGTCAGCGAGGCGGCGAATCCGCCCCCAGTGATGCGGACGAAGTTGGAAAGTCCGCTGGCCGACGGGGTCTGCTGCGGCGGGACCTCCTTGAGCTGGATGGTGATCATCGAGACGAAGAAGGTGCTCATCGCCACGCCCTGCACCAGCATGGGCAGGACCAGGACCGCGAAGCTGGCGTCCGGCGGCAGGGCCCCGCGCATGAAGAAGGAGGCGCTGAAGGCCAGGAGCGCCAGCGTGCCGGTGATCCGCGCATCGATCCGGGCGCTGAAGCGGGCGAAGAGCGGCGTCAGCATCACGGCCACCACCCCGCTGGGCGCGGCCACCAGCCCCGCCCAGGTGGCGATGTAGCCCAGGCGCGTCTGTAGCCAGAGCGGCTGCAGCACATTGCCGCCGAAAAAGACCGCGTAGGCCAGGCAGAAGACCAGGGTGCCGATGGCGAAGTTGCGCGATTTGAACAGCGACAGGTCGACGATCGGATTGGCCTCGGTCAGCTCCCAGATCAGCCAGGAGACGAAGCTGATCGCCGAGACGATGGCCAGGACGATGACCAGGGGCGAATGGAACCAGTCCTCGTCCTGGCCGCGGTCCAGCATGACCTGCAGCGCGCTGACCCAGGCCAGCAGGAAGAGGAAGCCGACGGTGTCGATCGATCGCTTGACCGTCGGCGTCTCTCTGGAGATCAGGCCGCGGTAGCAGACCAGCGTACAGAATATGCCCACCGGCACGTTGATGAAGAAGATCCAGCGCCAGGACATGTTGTCGGAAATCCAGCCGCCCAGGATCGGGCCGCAGATCGGCGCGACCAGGGTGGTCATCGACCAGATGGCCAGGGCCAGGCCCCGCCTGGACGGCGCGAAGATCGAGATCAGCAGGGCCTGCGAGCCCGGGATCATCGGGCCGGACACCGCGCCCTGCACGATGCGGAAGACCAGCAGGGAGGGCAGGTTCCAGGCCGTCCCGCACAGGAAGGAGGCGATGGTGAACAGCGCCACCGAGGCCGCGAAGGTCTTCACCACTCCATAGCGGCCCATCAGCCAGCCGGTCAGCGGCACCGAAACGCCGTTGGCCATGGCGAACAGGGTGATCACCCAGGTGCCCTGGTCGGGGGCGACGCCCAGATTCCCCGATATGGTCGGGATCGAGACATTGGCGATGGTGGAGTCGAGCACCTGCATGAAGGTGCCCAGCGCCAGCGCCAGCGCGATCAGGGCCAGGCCGCCGCCCTGCAAGGGCTCTTGGGCCTGGCTCGAAGCGGGCGATGCGGGCGAGGCCATCGAAACTCCTTGGCCCTGAATATGGCCATGGCTTCCCACTTAGGGTCGCGCGTCGCCGCCGCCAGCGCCATTCACCCATTCTTATCCGTTGCCGCGCCAAATCGGCCGCATGGACCTGGCCAACCCGCCTCTTGCCGCCGCCGCGCCCGCCGCACGCGCGCGGCTTTTGGCCGGCCTCGACATCGGCGAGAAGGCCTTCGTGCTTGGCCTGTTCGCGCTGATGAGCTGGCGGGTCTATCAGTCCGTCGGCTCGGGCGGCAGCTGGCTCAACTATCTGCAGCTTTCCGCCGAGGCGCTCGCCGTCGGGCTCATCCTGCTGCGGCGGCGGGCGAGCGAGCTTTCGCTCAAACCCATGGACTGGGCGTTGGCGGTCGGCGCCACCGCCGCGCCGCTCTTGGTGCGGCCGATGGGTCACATTGCGCCGCTCGCCCCCATCGGGATCTGCGCCGGCCTGATGCTGTCGGGGCTTCTGTTCCAGGTGATCGCCAAACTGACCTTGCGGTTCAGCTTCGGCATGGCGCCGGCCAACCGCGGCCTGAAGGTGACCGGGCCCTACCGCATCGTCCGCCATCCGATCTATGCGGCCTATCTGATCGGCCAGGTCGGCTTTTTCCTGCTCAACCCGACGATCTGGAACGCCGCCGTCTATGGCGTGGGGCTGGGCCTGCAGATCTTCCGCATCGCGGCCGAGGAGCGCGTCCTGGCCCATGACGTAGGCTTCGCCGGCTTCCGCGCCGCGACGCCCTACCGGCTGATCCCCGGCCTCTATTAGGTCTGTTCGGTAAAGCGCCGGCCGCGCCAGAAGCGCATGAACCGCGCCGGCCCGTCCGGATTGTCCAGCCGCGTCTGCAGTTCGCGCAGGACGTAGCGGGTGATGTCCGGCAGGTCGAGCGCCAGGGCCTCGTCCAGGTCGACCCAGGCGATCTCGTCCAGTTCGCCGCAATCCGGCCGCCGCTCCAGGCTGAGCAGCCGGTCGGCCTCGGCGACGAAAAAGCGTGCGTCGAACCGCTTGGTGCGCGACGGCGGCGTCACCGCGCGGGCGATGACGTCCAGCGCCTCCAGGTCGGGTAGGGCGCCGATGGCGAAGAAGTCGCGCCACGGACCGGCGATCGACCTCGGCTCGGCCGCCTGGGCCAGCAGCAGGCCCGCCTCCTCGAAGGTCTCGCGGATGGCGGACAGGGCCAGAGCCCGCGCCCGGCGCGGAATCGCCCCCTCGGCCAGCCGCGCGGCGACATCGGGACGAAGCTCGTTGGCGGTCGGGGCGCGAAAGTCGCTGCGGTCGATGCGGCCGCCCGGGAAGACCCACTTGTCGGGCATGAAGTCGTGGCCGGCGCCCCGGCGGCCCATCAGTACGCGCGGCTTGGCGGCGTCGCGGCGGACGATGATCAGGGTGGCGGCGTCCCGAGGCCGAACGCTTCGGCTCCCCGGCGCGCGGGCGGCGACGTCCGGTCGCGGCGCGGATGTGATGAGCGGCGTGTCCATGGGGCCAGTATCGCGGGTCCAGGGGCGGTCGAAAAGGGCGCCCTAGGGGCAAGGCTGGTCAGTTCGCGATTCCGCCCTACGAAGCTTGTCCCAGACGCCCGCGCGGCCCTCCCGCGAGGGGAGAAGGAGTTTCGCGCTGTCCGTTGGGCCGGATCGAGTGCGATCCGCCTGGCCATACCCGCATCTGCATGACGAAGCGACTGGGCGTCGTAGACCGATAATCTATCGTCTCCGCCGCAGAGCGACAGCCGTAGGCGCCGGATGCCGCTTAGGGCTCGCCGTGAACGAACTGATCCACGTCGGCGTCGCCCGAGCGGTCGAGTTCGGCGGCGGGGCCGCGCCAGACGATGGTCCCTCGGCTCAGCATGGCGATCTCGTCGGCGATGGTGCGCGCGGAGTCCAGGTCGTGGGTGATGGAAACGGCGGTGCAGCCCAGGCTCTTCACCTGTTCGCGGATCAGGGCGTTGATCGCCCGGCCGGTGACCGGGTCTAGGCCCGTGGTCGGTTCGTCGAAAAAGATGATCTCCGGATTGGCGACCATGGCCCGGGCCAGGCCGACGCGCTTTTGCATGCCTCCCGACAGCTCGGACGGGTAGAGCCCGGCGGCGTCGCGGCCGAGCCTCACCCGGTCCAGCGCCTCGAGCGCGCGCAGCCTGGCCTTGTGCCGCGGCACGCCGTCCGCGTTGACCAGCCGGAAGGCGACGTTCTCCCAGACCGACAGGCTGTCGAACAGCGCCGCGCCCTGGAACAGCATGCCGAACCGGCCGGGCAGGCGGCGGCGTTCTCGCGCCGGCATTTCGGCGACGTCCAGCCCGTCGATCAGCACCTGGCCGCTGTCGGGCGCCATCAGCCCGGCGGCGATCTTGATGGCCACCGACTTGCCCTGGCCCGAGCCGCCGATGATCACCAGCGAGCGGCCGGCGGCGACGCTGAGGTCGAGGCCTCGCAGCACCGGCTCGCCCCCGAAGCGCTTGGCGACGCCGCGCCATTCCAGCTTGGGCGGCGGCGCGGTCATCGGTGGGTGAACACGGTGGTCAAGAGGTAGTCGGAGGCGAAGATCAGGATGGCTGCGGAGACCACCGCGTTGGTCGTCGCCCGCCCGACGCCGCGGGCGCCGCCCGAGGCGTTGAAGCCGTGGTAACAGCCCATCAGGGCGATGATGAAGCCGAAGACGGCCGCCTTGATCAGGCCCGAGACCACGTCCCAGCCTTGCAGGAAATCCCAGGTGTTGCGGATATAGACCGTGGCGTTGAAGTCCAGCGTCCGGGTCGCCACCAGCCAGCCGCCGGCGATGCCGATGATGTCGGCGACCAGGGCCAGCAGGGGCAGCACCAGGATCGCCGCGGCCAGGCGCGGAACGATCAGATAGCGGTAGGGATCGGTGGACAGGGTGTGCAGGGCGTCGATCTGTTCGGTGGCGCGCATGGCGCCGATCTCGGCGGCGATGGCGGCGGAGACGCGCCCGGCCAGCATCAGGGCCGCCAGCACCGGGCCGAGCTCGCGCGTAATGCCCAGCGCCACGATCTGCGGCATGATCTGCTCGGCGTTGAACCGGCCGCCGCCGGTATAGATGTTCAGCGCCAGGGCCGCGCCGGTGAACACCGCCGTCAGCCCGACGACGGGCAGGGAGTAATAGCCGATCACCGCCAGCTGGCGCATGAACTGGCCCGGAAACCAGGGCGGCGAAGCCATGGCCAACACCGCGCGCCCGGCGAACAGGGCGACCGCGCCGGCCGTCCTCAGGATGTTCAGGAAGGATCGCCCGATCGCCTGGAGGGGCTGCAGGGGCATCGGAACCGACGGCAATCGACTAGGCTCCCGCGGGCGATTTGGCGTCGGGGGGCGAACTTGAGGTCGAAGGCGAGGTCCCGGCCGGCGTCGCCGCCGCCGGCTGCGGCCGCAGCATCTGCCCGACCAGGCCGAACAGATCGACGGCCCCCTGGGTATTCTCGATCTGGCCGCCGGCCTTGAGGTCATCGGTCGAGCCGCCGGGCTCGATGACCACATGGGCCCCGCCCAGCAGTCCGTCGCTGGTGATCTTGGCGGTGGAATCCGCCGGCAGCGGCACCTTGGGATCAAGGTCCAGCCGGACCACGGCCAGATAGCTCTTGGGGTCCAGGGCGATGCTGGCGACGGTTCCCACCTTGACGCCCGCCACGTTGACGCTCGCGCCGGGCGTCAGGGCCCCGACCTGGCCGAACCGGGCCTCGACCGCGTAGCCGTGCGCCTGGCGAGCGCCCGTCGCCGTCAGCGAATAGAAAAGGAAGCCCGCCGCCGCAATGAGCACCACCGCGCCCACGCCCGTCTCGGCCCACTGTTCTCGCGCCATTCGAACTCCCGATTTTGACGCCGGCAGGCGCTCGGCTGCGTCTTTTAGCCGTCCGTCACCGCGAACGGAGACTCTTATGCTGCTGGGCCTGTTGCTGCAGTTGCGAAATCAGGGCGTCGATGTCGCCGCCGTGGTTGTCGATCGTCGAGACGAAGTCCTGCTGCTGGGTGATGGCCAGCCAGACGCCGCTCGCCTGGACATCGACAACCTTCCACGAGCCGCCTTCGCCCAGGACCCGCCAGGCCACCGGCAGGGGCTGCGGGCCGCCGCCCGAGATCAGCGTATTGACCACGACATCGCCGGGGCGCCGGATCACCGATCCCGTCACCCTGACGGTCTTGCCGTGAAAATTGCCCAGCTGCGTTTGATAGACATTCTGCTCATAGGCGCGAAACACCGGGGCGAAACGCTGCATCTGCGCCGGCGTGATCGTGCGGGCGTACTTGCCGAGCACAAAGCTGGTGATCCGCGGCACATCGGCGATCTGGTCGACGATCGCCCGGAAGGCGCGGGTTCTGTCGGCCGGATCCAGGGCACGGTTGCTCAAGGCGGCGATGACGCGCTGACCCTGGGCCTGGACGAACTGCTCGGCCCCCGCGTCGCGGGCGGACTGGGCGAAGGCCTGGCCATAGGGCGAGACGGCCGAGACGGCGAAGGTCCCGCCCACGGCGAGGACAGCGGCGAAAACGGCCTGGATCAGCCGGCGCCTGGGTCTGCTGTTGGTCATGGACATCCCGAATGCGGACAGGAGGAACTTGGGCTGGGCGCCGCCGGAGCTGCGGCCGATCCCGCCGCCGGCTGGGCTTGGGTCGGCGGCGGCGGCCCGAAGTCGGGCAGGCTTTCGATATTTTGCTGCGGATGGCCGCGCGCGATCGCGATCTGCTCGGCGCGTTGCTGGGAATAGACCGACCTTATGGTTGCGTAGGGATCAGTGAATTCGCGATTCACCTCCTGCAATTGATCGCCGGAGCTGCTTCCCGCATCGACCGTCGCCACGCCGGCGCGCACGTCGCCAAAGGTCGTGCCGAGGCCGCCGGCGAGAAGCCCGACCGGGTCGGCGAAGATGTCGACGAGGCGCCCGACGCCGTCGCGCAGGCTGCTCGGGCCCGCGAGCGGGACGAAGATGTATGGGCCCGATCGCACACCGTAACGCCCCAGGGTCTGACCAAAATCCGACTCGTGCCGCTCTATCCCCGACTTGGCGGCGACGTCGATCAGGCCGGCCAGCCCCGCTGTCGAATTGATCACGAACCGCGCCGTGGCGCTGCCCGCGGGCTTGAACCGGCCCTGGAGAATGTCGTTGGCGGCGGTGCGCGGCTCGTCGAGGTTCTGGATGGCGTTGTCCAGTCCGTTCCGGATCGGCTTGGGCACAGCCCGGTTGTAGACGCGGATGACCGGCCTGATCACCCTGCGGTCGACGGTTTCCGTCAGTCTGTAGAAGTCGTGGTTGGGCCCTGACCAGGGATCGGGGATCAGCTCGGTCGGGCTGTCCGAGCCCGCGGCGGGGACCGCCGGGTCCGTGGCCGCCGGCGCCCGAGGCGTTTGACCGTGCGCTGGCGAGGTCTGCGCCATGGCCGGCGCCGGCGCCAGCACGGCGCCTACGATCGCCGCCAAGGCCGCCTGGCCGATCCGTTGAACGGAACCGTCCGTCACTGTTCGAACTGCAAAATAGAGTCCCGTCCGTCGATGAGCTGGCGGTCCATGACCACTGCAAGTTTCCGCCGCATAGGTCCTCAGTTGAGGGTTCCGTCAAAACCCCGCAACCCGTCGTCGCCAAAAAGGCGGCAAATCGTGTCGAAAACTTGTTGTGGGTCAGCGTGGAACCCTCCGACGCCGCTGCCCGGCGCCGTCACGGTCGCGTGTCGGGGATGAGCGCGGCGAGCGAGCTTCAAGTCTAACGCCGTCCGCGCCGCCGAACCCCCAGCCTTGGCCGCGGCGCCTTCGGATCTGGGGGTTCCGGGTCGCTCAGCATCTCGAACAAAAGGCCGCCGGTGATCGGGGTGGCTTCGCGCAGGCGAACCTGCACCTGCGCCCCCAGGCGCCAGCGCCGGCCGCTGCGCTCGCCGACCAGGGCGTGGGCGCGATCGTCGTGGAGGAAATATTCGGTTCCGAGGGTGGAGACCGGGACCAGGCCGTCGGCGCCGGTCTCGGCCAGGCGAATGAACAGGCCGAACCGGGTCACGCCGGTGATGCGGCCGGTGAACTCGGCGCCTTCGCGGCCCTCCATGAAGGCGGCGACATAGCGGTCGGTGGCGTCGCGCTCGGCGGCCATGGCGCGGCGCTCGGCGAGCGTGATGTGCTCGGCGATCTCGGTCAGCGTCGCCATCTCGCCATCCGTCAGGCCGTCGTCGCCGAGGCCCAGCGCCCGGATCAGGCCGCGGTGCACGATCAGGTCGGCATAGCGGCGGATCGGCGAGGTGAAGTGGGCGTAGCGGTCCAGGTGCAGGCCGAAGTGGCCGACGTTGTCGGGGCTGTAGATGGCCTGCATCTGGGTGCGCAGCACCACCTCGTTGACGATCTCGGCGTGCGGCGTGTCGCGCATCTGCTCCAGCAGCCGGTTGAAGCGCTCGGTGCGCGCCGCCTCGCCCATGCTCCAGCGCACGTCCAGGGTCGACAGGAAGTCGGTGAGGTTTTTCAGCTTCTCCTGGCTGGGCGCCTCGTGCACCCGGTAGATCAGCGGCGTTCGGCGTTGCTCCAGGGTCTCGGCGGCGGCCGTATTGGCCTGGATCATCATCTCCTCGATCAGCTTGTTGGCGTCGAGGAAGGTCCGGGCGGTGATCGAGGCGACGCGGCCGTCCGGCCCGATCACGATGCGGCGTTCGGGACTTTCGATCTCCAGGGGCGAGCGTTTGTCGCGGCCGGTCTTCAGCGCGCCGTAGGCCGCCCAGAGCGGGGTGAGGACAGGCTCCAGCAGCGGGCCTGTCACATCGTCCGGCTGGCCGTCGATGGCGGCTTGCGCCTGCTCGTAGGAGAGCTTGGCGGCCGAGCGCATCAGGCCGCGCACAAAACGGTGCGACAGCTTGCGACCCTCGGCGTCGAACACCATGCGCACGGCGATGCAGGCGCGGGTCTCGCCTTCCCGCAGCGAACACAGGCCGTTCGACAGCCGCTCGGGCAGCATCGGCTCGACCCGGTCGGGGAAATAGACGCTGTTGGCCTTGTCGCGCGCCTCGCGATCCAGGGCCGAGCCGGGGCGGACATAGGCCGCGACGTCGGCGATGGCGACCCAGACCACCCAGCCGGCCCTGTTCTTCGGATCGTCGTCCGGGTGGGCATGGACGGCGTCGTCGTGGTCGCGGGCGTCGGAGGGATCGATGGTGATCAGGGCAAGGTCGCGCAGGTCGGTGCGGCCGGCGAGGGTGGGGGGCTGGGCCGCCTCGGCCTCGGCCTCCGCCGCGGCGGTGAAACCGGTGGGCAGGCCGTGGCTGTGGATGGCGATCATCGAGGCGGCGCGCGGCTCGTCCTCGCGCCCGACCACTTCGAGCAGCCGGCCCTGTTTGGGGCCATAGCGTTCGCGGGCCGCGCCCACCTCGGCCAGGACCAGGTCGCCATCGCGCAGATCGGCGGCGTCCGGGCCGGTCAGCACCAGCCGATCGCGGCTCTTGCGGTCGACCGGCTCGACACGGGTCTCGCCGCGGCCCTTGCGCACCACGCCCAGCAGGCGGTGGGCGCTCTGGCCAAGGCGCTTGATCAGCCTGGCCTCGGTCTCGCCGCCCTCCAGCCGTTCGAAACGCACCAGGAGCCGGTCGCCAAGGCCGGGCGCGCCGGCGGCGGCCTCGCCCCGATCCGGCGCCAGGCGGTAGGTCGGCCCGTCGGCATCGCCCTTGCTCGGCCGCACGAAGAGGTCGCCGTCGCCGTCGCGCTCGACCACATCCACCACCCCCACCGGCGGCAGGGCGTTGCCGCTGTTCCGCCGCCCGCCGCGAGGCGTGCGGGGCGTTCTGGAAAAGGAGGGCGTGCGCGGGCGGGCCATCAGGGGCGGCTGGACCTCGCCGCCCCTTTCGTCATTCCCCGCTGGAGCCGCAAAGCGGCGGAATGCGGGGAACCCATGAACACGAACGATCGACGGTGATCATGGGTGGCCCGGACAAGCCGGGCCATGACGATTGGATTATCCATTCAGAAATTCGACCATGGCCGGGATCGCGGCGCGGTCCTGCAGCATGAACATGTGGCCGCCCTCGAAAAAGCGCAGCTCAGCGTCCGGGATGCGGCCGGCCATCCGCTCCTGGGTTTGCGGCAAGGCGATGCCGTCATAGAGGCCGGCGGCGATCAGGACCGGACAGGCGATCTGGTCCAGCCGGTCCCAGGCCGCATGGCCGGCGCGCGCTTGCAGCTGCCGCAGCGCGCCCATCTCGCGGCCGGGTTCGCCGGCGAACGGATCGCTCGCGCCCATGGCGACGAACTGGGCGAACTGTTCGGCGTTGGCCGCGGCCCAGGCCGCATCGCGGCGGGTGTCGGAGACCGGGATCAGGTGGCGGGCGCGCTCTTCGCCCTGCAGGTGCTGGATCTCGTGGAAGGGATAGGAGACGCCGCCCGCGCCGCCGGGCGAGGTGCAGGCCAGGACCAGCCGCTCCACCTTGGCCGGATGCCGCAGCACCAGTTCCTGGGCCACCATGCCGCCGAAGGAGACGCCGACCACCTTGGCGGACGTCCAGCCGACGTGGTCCATCAGGGCCGCGGCGTCGTCGGCATAGTCGGCCATGGCGTAGTCGAGGTCCGGCTTGGCCGAGCGGCCGAGGCCGCGCTGGTCATAGGCCATGAGGTCGAAGGCCTTCGAGAACGGCCCGTCGAAGACGTTCGGCTTGATGCGCAGGTCGCCGCCGGTGCCCGAGATGAACAGCAGCGGCGGGCCGGCGCCGGCGCGTTCGTAATGCAGATCGATACCGGGCAGCTTGGCGATGGGCATGGCCGCATTTCAGCCCAAGCCGGGTCGCGGCGCCAGTCCTATGACGGCGGCGTCTCCAACACCGGCGGGACGGCGGTGAAACGCTGCTGCAGGGCGGGCCACAGCGTATTGAGCGCAAGGCCGCTCATCACCAGCGCCGCGGCGGCCAGTTTCCAGCTCTGCAGCGGCTCGCCGACGACCAGCGCCGCCGCGCCCATGCCGAATACGGGCACAAGCAGGGCGAGCGGGGTCACGGTCGCGGCCGGATAGCGCGCCAGCAGCCAGGCCCAGGCGCCGTAGCCGAAAAGGGTATTGCCGAAAGACTGCCACAGGACCGCCGCCCAGGTGGCCGCATCGGCGCCGGCAATGCCGTGCACGATCGCCGGCCAGCCGTCGAAGATCAGGCTGAGCGCGACCAGCGGCGGAATGGCGAAGGGGCTCGACCAGACCACATAGGCCAGCATGTTCACCGGCCCACTCGCCCGCGCGATGGTGTTGCCGATCGCCCAGCACAGCGCCGACATCAGCGTCAGGGCCAGGCCCAGCGGCGTCGCATCGGCGCCGGCATGGGCGAGGATGACGCCAAGACCGATGACGGCCAGAACCAGGGCCGCACATTGGAAAACGCGCACCCTTTCGCGGGTGATGGCCATGGAAAGGCCGATGGTGAAAAAGACCTGGCTCTGGATCACCAGGGAAACCAGGCCGGGCGAGATCTGGCCCTTCATGGCGATGAAGAGCAGGCCGAACTGGCCTGAGCCGATGAAGACGCCGTAGGCGATCAGATGCCGCCAGGGAACCTCAGGCCGCTTGAAGACAAAGATCGCCGGGATCGCGGCGAAGGTGAAGCGCAGCGTCGCCAGGGTGAGCGGCGGCAGATGCTCGATAGCGAAGCGGATGACCACGAAATTGGTCCCCCACACCGCCATGACGGCCAGGGCGAGCAGCAGGTGCAGGGGCGCGAGCGCGGTCTTCACGAGGCGGTCGCCAAGACATCGATCGACGGCGACGACATGCGGCGCGGCCCCTCCTTAAGGCCAGGCTGGCATCGCGCCGGCATGGCCATTCGTCAACCGGCGCGAAGTTCAGTCAAGGCCGAAGCTCGATCCGAACAGCCGCTCCGCATCGGCCATGAAGCCGTCGCCCGGCGCCGGACCGGCTCCGTCGGTGCGGTATTTCAGGAAGAGGTCCTCAAGGCCGCCCGGATGGAAACTGACCAGAAGCTCGACCGGTTCGCCCGAGACGTTGGCGTAACCGTGCCTTACCCCCGGCGGCGCGCGCACGAAGTCGCCGGGGCCCAGCGTGACCACCTCTTCGCCCAGCAGGAACTCAAGCCGCCCGCTCCTGACCAGGAAGGTCTCCTCGCAGCCGCGATGCCGGTGGGCGCCATAGGTTGGCGGGTCGCCGCTGGCGGCCGTCGGCGCGAGCGTCCACTCCATCAGGCCATAGGCGCCGCCCGTGTCGCGGCCAAAGACCAGGATGCGGCCTCGATCGGGCCCGTCCTCGAACGCGGCATGGTCGTCGTCGCTTCGCACGATCAGGCGAGGCGTCATGGCCGCTCTCCCGCATCCAGAAAGCCCACGGTCTGAAAGTGGGCGGGGTGTCGGGATAGGGATTGGCCTCCACCGTCATGCCCAGGCGGCGCATGACGGCGATGGAGGCCATGTTGTCGGTCTCGGTGGTGGCGACGATACGGGCCAGGCGGCGGACGCCGAACATGTAGTCGATCAGCGCCCGAGCGGCTTCGCTCGCCAGGCCCGCGCCCTGCCGCGGCGGCGAAATGGCCCAGAACAGGCCCAACTCGAGCGTGCAGGGCGCGGTCTCGGCCGCGCCGAACGACGGAAGTTGGCCGAATGGGGCGAGGGCCGGATTCAAGCCGACAAGACCGACGAAATCGCCGGTGGCGCGGTCGATCACCGTCCGTTCGCCCATGGGCGGTTGATGCAGCCGCGCCAGTTCGCGCTCATTGGCGATGGACCAGTCCACCCAACTTCGCCGCCGGTTGAAGTTGTCGGCCTCCGAGCGTTGGCCATCGGCCCAGCCGATGTCCTTGTACAGCTGATGACAGGCGGCGAGGTCGCCGTCGCGGAGCGGACGGATCTCCAGCCGTTCGGTGCGCAGGATCGGCATGGCGGTCGCGGCGTCCGCCGCCGACGCGGTCGTATCGATATCGGTCAAGGCTTTGATCTTTCGAAGAGAGGCGAGGGGGCGCCAACGCCGGCGCGGGTCGTCGCGACCCGACATGGCCTGGCGGTCCGATGAAACCCGCGTCCGGCGGGGTCTTAGCTCACGACAATCTTCGACATGGATGCGAGCTAGCCGGTCGCGTCGCTGGAGGTCAAGCGCCCGAGGCGGAGTTCCCGGGCCTGGTCCGCGAGGTCGGGCGGCGGAACGCGGCTGGATCAGGCGTCGTCGAGGCCCAGGCCGGTGACGCGCATCAGCAGGCCGATCAGGGCGCTCTGCCGGTTGACGCCGGTCTTCTCGAAGATCCGGGCGAGGTGAACGCCGGCGGTGTTGGCGCTGACGCCCAGCTTCGCGGCCGCCTCGCGCAGCGCAAGGCCTTCGAAAAGCGCCAGGGCCAGGCGGATTTCGGCCCGGGTCAGCCCGAAGAGTTCGCGAAGCTTTCTTTCCGACAGGCTTGCGTTGGCGTCCAGATCGGTGACGCAGGCAAGAACGCAAGGCTGGCTCAAGATCCCCATCACGTTGTCCGTGCGAAGCGGCGCGACGGTCACCGACAGCGGCCGAGCCCGCATGGGCGACGGCAACGCCATCGAGCCCCCGGTGCGACGCTCCGGATCGGCCGTCGCCGCCAAAGCGACCAGGGCCCCCAATCGCTTGGCCATCTCGGCGTGGCGCGCGGTCAGGCGGCCGCAATGCACCGAAAGGTCGCAACCGTCGCGAAGCAAGGCCTCGCCGGCTCGGTTGAGGCGGAGAATGCGAGCGGCCTGGTCGAGCAGAAAAAGGCCGTGAACCGATCGCTCGAAGACGACAGCCGGGCCTTGGCTCGCCGCCCGATCCAGGGCCAATTTTTGGCTGAGATTGAAGGCGCGAATCAGATGCGGATGAAAACGGGCGGCGATCTCGATGTCGTGGCGGGCGAACTGCCCGCGCGATTCCGGTCGCTGGATGTTGAGAACGGACCCTTCGGAGCCCTGCAAGACGAGGCGCATCATCAGGATCGAATGGATCGCCTGGCCTTTCAGGAAGTCGTTATAGTATTCGGTCCGTAGAAAGTCTTCCTTGGGCATCCGATCTTCATCGGTGGTGATGTTCAGCGACCAGGTCTCGGCGCGAGGATTCTTGTGCCGGGTGAAGGGATTCAGTCGCGCGAAATGGTTTTCGTAGATCGCCGGCATGACCGGATCGATGCGCGCGATCTCCCCGGAACCGGCGCCGTTGGTTTGGTCGAAGCGCGATAGCAGGCCGCTCGTTCCGCCGATCATGTCGGCGAACCGCTCCATCACGGCGATCCACTGCTCCGGCCGCACCGTGGCGCCGTAGAGCAGATCGAGAAATCCGTTCTCGTCTTGAGTCATGGCGTGAAGCTCCGGATGAAGCCGCCGTAACGCTAACCATACTCGATTTTCTTTGCGAACTGGACCTAGCCAAGCCTGAAACGACCCCGCCTACAAGCGGCGCCGTTGTGAGAGGCCGGGTTTCGACGTGTGTGACCGCACCTGAGCCAAGCGCCTTGGGCGATGAGCTTAGATCGGGCGCGGCGCGCCCGGCTGGCCGATGTCGCACTCCAGGGCGGCGCGGTCCCAGCCGCCGGCGTCCGCCGCCGCGACATAGGTCGAGGTCAGGAAGGCCATCAGGGCGGCGTGCGGATCCGATGCCGTGCGCACGGCCTCATAGGGCAGGATGAACTCGCCCAAGGCCTCATTATAGGCCGCGCCGGCGGGCTCGACGGCCGCGTCGCGGAAGCCGGCCGGCTCGGGATAGGCGTAGGCGTAGAAGGCGGGCCCTTCGATGCCGCCGCCGCCCGGCCAGAAGCCGGCGCTGCTCACCTCGTGCGAATAGGCCTCGCGCACCACCGCGTCCGGCAGGTGCGGCACGCCGCCCGGGTGCGCCGGCGCCGGCCGGCCCGAGAAGCGGGTCACGGCCAGGTCGAAGCCGCCCCAGAACAGGTGCACCGGGCTGGCCTTGCCGAGAAAGCCGGTGCGGAAGAGCTTGAACACCTGGTCGACCCGGACCAGGGCGCGCCAGAAACCCCTGGCGACGTCGGGGTCATAGGCCCGCGGCGCGCGATCGTCGGGAAAGGGCGTGGCGTCGGCGATCTCGCTCGGCGATGTGTCGATGGCGACCGGGACTCCAGCCTCCGCCAGCATGGCCATGACCCGGCCGTAGAAGCTCGCCACGGACTGCGCCTCGAGCGGGACGCTCCCGCCGCCGCCCGTCGAAAGTCTCAGAGTAAGGACGGACCGGGCGAAGTCGAACTCCATGTCGAACGCGCCGGCGGAATGCGGGATCGGCGAGGTGGCCAGGCCGCGGGCGGTGACATAGAGCGGCACGTGCCAGGAATGGTTCAGCCACGGCGTCTGGGCCAGCCGCAGCTTGCCGACGACCTGGGTCCAGAGCTGCAGGGTCTCGCACGTCGCCTTCAGGCGCCCGTCGGATAGCGGCGGCCAGGCCGCGCGGTCTGGGTTCATGGCTGACCTTCACGAATTGGAATCGGCGGTTAGGGCTCGCCTGCGGGCGCGCCAGCCGGCTAGACTGCGCGCACACGAGCGCTTCGCATAGGGATGCGAAGGCCGGAGGGGATAAGCATGCGCAGGATTTGGATCGCACTGGCTCTGACCTTGATCGCGGTGCCCGCCTTGGCGCAAACCAATGTCCAAAAGTGCGTGAGCGAGGATCCCGACGTCGCCATCGCCGGCTGCACCGCCCTGATCCAGCAAGGCGGGCTGGATACGGCCCACATGGTCGGCGTCTCGGTGATCCGCGGCAACGCCTACAGCGATAAGGAAATGTTCGATCAGGCGATCGCCGACTACACCAAGGCCCTCTCGCTGAAGCCCGATCCGGTCGCCTATGGCGACCGCGGCCTGGTCTACGCCAAGCAGGGCCACAAGGACCTGGCGCTGGCCGATTTCCACGCCGCGCTGGCGCTCGATCCGACCGACCAGGTGTCGCTGGACGGCCTCAAGCGCCTCGGCGTCGGCAAGTAGGGTCGCTGGCGCCGCCGGCTACAGGCTCTTGTCAGCCAGCTTGATCCTATCGTCGGGCCGGTAGGCCTCCTTCAGCCCCACGCCCGTCAGCCGCAGGCGCCGCGCGGCGTCGACCAGCCAGGCGATGCGGCCGGCCGCCTCGTCGATCGAAAGCCCGCCCGGACGGATGTTCGAGACGCAGTTGCGCTCTGAGTCGAGGCGGCCGACCGCCGGGTTCCAAGTGATGTAGGCGCCCAGGCTGGCCGGCGCGCTCAAGCCCGGCCGCTCGCCGATCAGCACCACAACGATCCGCACGCCGAGCCGGGCGCCGATCTCGTCGCCGAGCGCCACGCGCGCGCGCCGGGCGATGACGATGGGCGCGGGCGTCC
Source organism: Caulobacteraceae bacterium (assembly GCA_965277425.1). Lineage (GTDB taxonomy): Bacteria > Pseudomonadota > Alphaproteobacteria > Caulobacterales > Caulobacteraceae > Poindextera. The sequence continues at coordinate 753,589 of CBDICR010000007.1, read as the reverse complement.
AGCCGGGCAGGCGGGCCAGCAGCGCGCTGACCAGGGGCGGGCCGCTCTGCGCCACCGCGCCGGGGGAGAGGCCGTCGCCCAGCACGATGGCCAGGTCCGCGCCACTGGCGGCGAGCCGTTCGCCGTCGGCGGCGGCGAGGTTTCGGCCCAGATCGGGGCGGGTGAGATAGGTGTCCCGGGCCTGGCTTTCCACGACGACGGTCGGCAAGCCTTTCAGGGCCCGGACGATCGCCTCGACCGCGAACGGCGCCTGCACCGCGTCGCGCGCCAGGGCGTGGGCGTACTGCAGATCGAGCATGGCGCCGGTCGGCAGGGCCGCGCCGCTGCGTCCAAGGCCGATGCGCGCGTCGGTGACCTGCCTCAGCCTGGCCCACACATCGGCTCGAGCGGGCGGGCGGCTCACAGCAGGCCGGTCGCGTGGTCGAGCAGCCGGCGGGATTCGCCGGTCAGGGCCTTCGGCGACAGCCGCCCCTCGTCGTCGAAAATGCCGAGCGCGATCAGCCAGCGCTCGAACTCCGGCGCGGGACGCAGGCCCATCAGCGCGCGGGCATAGGCCGCGTCATGGAAGCTGGTGGACTGGTAGTGCAGCATGATGTCGTCGCCGCCGGGCACGCCCATGATGAAGCTCACCCCGGCCAGGGTCGCCATGGACAGCAGCGTATCCACATCGTCCTGATCGGCCTCGGCATGGTTGGTGTAGCAGATGTCCAGGCCCATCGGCAGGCCGAGCAGCTTGCCGCAGAAATGGTCCTCCAGCCCCGCGCGCAGGATCTGCTTGCCGTCGAACAGATATTCCGGCCCGATGAATCCGACCACCGAATTGACCAGCAGCGGATCGAAGCGGCGCGCCACCGCATAGGCGCGCGCCTCCAGCGTCTGCTGGTCGACGCCGTGAGCGGCCCCGGCCGAAAGCGCCGAGCCCTGGCCGGTCTCGAAATAGGCGACATTGCGCCCGACCTCATGGCGGCCGAGCGACAGGGCCGCCTCCTGGCCCTCCTGCAGCAGCGCCAGGTCGACGCCGAAGCTGCGGTTGGCGGCCTCGGTCCCCGCGATGGACTGGAAGATCAGGTCCAGCGGCGCCCCGGCCTCGATCGCCGCCAGGGAATTGGTGATGTGGGTCAGGACGCAGCTCTGGGTCGGGATGGAATGGGCGACCCGCAGTTCGTCCACCAGCCGCAGCAGCCGCACCGTCGAGTCCACATTGTCCGAGGCCGGATTGATGCCGATCACCGCATCGCCGCAGCCATAGAGCAGCCCGTCCAGGATCGAGGCGGCGATCCCCGCCGGCGAATCGGTCGGGTGGTTGGGCTGCAGCCGCACAGAGAGCCGCCCCTCAAGGCCGATCGTATTACGAAAGCCGGTGACCACCCGGCATTTGCGCGCCGCCGAGACCAGGTCCTGGTTGCGCATCAGCTTGCTCACCGCCGCCGCCATTTCCGGGGTCACGCCGGGCGCGATCGCGGACAGCACAGCGGCGTCGGCGGCCTCGCTGAGCAGCCAGTCCCGCCAGCCGCCGACAGTCATATGGGCGATGGGCGCGAAAGCCGCCGCATCGCGCCCGTCGACGATCAGGCGGCTGACCTCGTCCGTCTCGTATGGAATGACCAGCTCGTTCAAAAACGTCGCCAGCGGCAGATCCGCCAGCACATGCCGCGCCGCCACCCGCTGAGCGGCGGACTCCGCCGCCACGCCCGCCAGGAGATCACCCGACCGCGCAGGGCTGGCGGCCGCCATCACGGCCTTCAGGTCGTCGAAGGCGTAACGCGTGCGATTGAGCGTGGCGGTGAACACGGGCCCAACGCTATAGGGCGAACGTCACCGATCAAATGGCGGAAAATTCCGCAACGGACGGTTGATCCGAACCGGCCTGGTCGCGTTGACATGTGGAGCACATGCATCCATGTTTTCCACATGTCCGCCATGATCCAGATCCGCAACGTGCCCGATGCGCTGCATCGCCTGCTCAAATCACGAGCCGCGCTGGCGGGCATGTCGCTCTCCGACTACCTGATGAACGAGATTCGTCAGGTCGCCGAGCGGCCGACCCTGGAAGAGATGCGCACGCGCCTCCAGCGTCGGTCCGCGGTTACGCCATCGGTATCCTCAACGGAGATCGTTCGCGAACAGCGCGACCGCCCGTGATCGTCATCGACGCCTCCGCCCTGGTCGATGTGCTCCTCCGCATGCCGGCGGCGGAGGCCTTGGAAGGGCGGTTGTACGAGCCGGGTCAGACCTTGCACGCGCCTCACCTGCTCGACATCGAGGTCGCCCATGCGCTCCGCCGCCACGTGGCCAACGGGGCGATGGATGGCGAACGCGGCCTCGCGGCGCTCTCGGACTTCGCTGAGGTTCCGTTGCGTCGCTATCCGCACGCCGTCCTGCTGCAGCGCGTCTGGGACTTGCGGGCCAGCCTCACAGCCTACGACGCCGTCTATATCGCCCTTGCCGAAGCGCTCGACGCGCCGCTGCTCACGCGCGACCGACGTCTCGCCACCGCGGCCGGTCACCATGCCCGGGTCGAGCTGGTGTGAGGACCGCGCAATGCCGCAGCGCGCGCGCTCTTACATCGTAGCGCCCCGGCCCGATGCCCACCGGTCCGGAGCCGGGGGCGCCTCAAGGTTTGTCACATGGAAGTCGCCAATCGGGGACAAACCACGACCATCGGCGATGTTGATGTCTCAGTTTCTAAACGGGTCTCTCATCGAACAGGCGGACGTCGGGGTCATCTCGATCCCAATCAGCCCGGGACGCGCAGAACAGGTGTGCCCGGACTCCCTCGCCGAGGGGCACGTCAAGCGTTCCTGCTGTAATATAAATGTTTTTCTCGTCCGTTTTCGCCGGGAGCGGCGTGCCGCAGGTCTTGCAACGGGTGATCGTGTAGGTCTGGCGTAACGCGTAAGTGACGCCGTGATCTTGACCTTTCACCCAGCGAAACTGATCCTTTGGCACAATCAAGATTGAATTTCCGCTTGAGCCGCTCGCCTTCCTGCAAAGTGAGCAGTGGCAGACCCAAATGCCGCCAATCTCGCCATCAATTTCGTAGGCTCTCGCACCGCACAGGCAACTTCCAGTTCGTACCGTCATGGCGCCAACTCCCTGTCCTCGAAGAGGATTATAGCAATAGCCCTGGCGGTGGGGCAGGGCAGCGCAGGTGTGCGGCGAGGTCCCGGCTGAGGTCGTAGCCGGAGGAGAAGCATGACCCGGCGCGGCGGAGTATCGTCGTCCGCACCGAGGGATCGGAGTCGGCGGCGACCAGGCGGACGGGCGGGAAGGACGCATCCGGTCAAAGCCCGGCGGACCTATCCGCTCAGCGGGCTCGGGGGGTTTTAGGAGACGGGGTCGAGGCGGGACTCGCCGGCCGTTTCCGCCAGCGTGGCGCGCAGGGCGTCGCGCACCTCCGAGGGCGAGTTTCCGAACCAGGTTTGGCAGGCGCGGCGCAGGCAGCGGGAATCGGAAAGCCCCAGGTCGCTGGCGATGTCCTGGGTGGACCGTTCCGTGGCCAGCAGCATCTCGGCCGCGTCCCGCTTGAGGCCCATCGCCACGGACCGGAAGCTTCGCCCTTCCTCGGCCAGCCGCCGCCGCAGCGTGGCCACGCTCATGCCTAGAGTTCTGGCGACCTCGGGCTGACTCAGGCGCCCGTCGATGAGCCGCGCGCGGACCCGCTCGGCCACAGGCCCCCCGGCGGTCCCGCCCGCGATCCCCGAGGGCTGTTCAGACAAGAGCTTCAGGAACTCTCGATAAGCCCCTTCCAGCCAGCCCGCCGCTGCGGTCTGACGGAAGGGCGCGGCGGCGGCGGCGGGGTCGTAGACCAACAGGAAGCCTTCGTCGCGCCATTGGATCGTCGGGGCCACCAGGCCGAGGGTCGCACCGGGATGCGGCGCGAGCCACCGCGAGCTCTGCGCCCGCGACACCTTGGCGGGGACGCTCAGCATCCAACGGACGACGCAGTGCATCAACAGGGCGAAGGCGTCCGTGTAGGTTTCGCGCGAGAGCGTCGGCGCCGACCGCGAGACGCCGGCGACATAGAGCCGGTCGCGCACGAGCTTGGCGTCGATCAGGATGTCTGTCTGCATGACCCGCGAGAAGCGCGCCATACGGGCGAAGCCCTCGGCCAGGGTCCGGCCCTGAACCAGGGCCTCGCACATCATCTCGAAATTGCCCACCGGCGGCGGCGGCTGGGCCGCGCCGTGGCTTTCGTCATCGACGGTTTGCACGTGGGCCACCATCATCTTCCACGTGCCCGCATAGTCCAGCGTCCGCGGGCCGCCGGGCGGCGACGGGTCGCCAAACGCCGCGAACGCGGCCTCCGCGGCCTTTCGCCCGATCAGGCTCTCGATGAAGTCGAGGCGGAATCCGGGATAGGGATACCCCTGCTGCGCCGCCTCGGCGCTCATGGCATGCGTCATGCGGGCCTCGCGCTGCGACGTTCGTTGAGCAGTAAGCCGGACTTGACGCCGAAAAGCAAAGCCTTGACGCGGCCTCTGAGCTGTTCGCGAGCTGGGGTCAGCGGTGCGCGCCGCCAGCGGTGTGGGCTGTTCACTCATCTCGAAGACGTAGGCCCGGAACGTGAGCGAAAATGTCCGGCGCCCTTTGAACTCGGGTGTCCTTTGCCGTGCGGCGGGGCGCCGATAGCGTCCGCAACAATAAGCAGGCTCGGGGGGGAACGGACATGGCCTACGGGAGAGCACGCCCCAAGGGGCTGCGCATGCAGCTGCTGGCCCTGATCGTCGCCCCGGGACTGGCCGCGGCGTCCCAGGCGCATGCCCAGGCCGGTTCCGCGCCCGCCGCCTCGCAGCCCGCCGCCTCGCAGGAATTGGGGGAGGTGGTGGTCACCGCCGAGAAGCGCACGACCAACGTCCAGCGGACGCCGGACGCGATCACCGCCCTGAGCGGCCGCGCCATGGCCCTGCGCGGCCAGACCAGCCTCAACGACCTTGCCGCCAGCGTGCCCAACCTGTCCTTCACCAGCAACGCCGGCGCCTCGCAGATCTATATCCGCGGCGTCGGCAACACCGTGCTGGTGCCCGGGGCCGACCCCGGCGTCGCCTTCTACCAGGACGGCGCCTATGTCTCCGATCAGTGGGCCGCCAATGTCGGCTTCTACGACGAGGAGCGGATCGAGGTCCTGCGCGGGCCACAAGGCTCCCTCTATGGGCGCAACGCCACGGGTGGGGCCGTAAATGTGATCTCCGCGCCGCCCACCGCCCGCTTCGAGGGGCAAGTGGGAGTTGTGGCGGGGGATTACGGCGACCGCGAGTCCGAGGGCTTCCTCTCCGGTCCGCTTGGCGACAGCGGCGTGCTCGCCCGCTTCTCCTATTCCCTGAACGCGCACGACGGATACACCCCGAACCTGTTGGCCGGGACCCCCGGCGCGCCGGATCGGGTGGACGACCTGTCAACCCAGGCCTTCCGGCTGCAGTTCGTGGTCCCGGTGGGGGCGAGCGGCTCGCTAAAAGTGATCGGATCGTTTTTCAACGAGGACGACAACGGCCCGACCGAGAAGGTCCTCTATGATCCGAACCTTCCCTCGCAGCTGCTCTTCGGTCTTTCGCCGAACCGGGACCCGCGGACCGTGGCCAGCCAGATCGCCAACCTCAAGCGGCGCGTCTACAGCCTGACGACCCAGTACGACCAATCCCTTGGAAGCGCCAACCTGACCATCATCGGCGCCTACCGGAAGGGGCGGCTGGACCAGGTATCGGACCTCGACGGCACCGCCGCGCCCCAGGCGGTGGACGGGCTGCTGACCAACAGTGACGACTACGACATCGACGCCCGCCTGGCTTCGGACGGCGCCAGGCGCTTCAGCTGGATCGTCGGCGCCACCTATGTGAACTTCCGCCAGTCGCGCCTGCAAGACTTCGAAGGTTTCCTGCCCCTCGGCTATGTCGCTCCGGGGCAGCCGCTGAATATCGCCTATCCCCTGTCTTTCCAGCTCGGCGGCGCGCTCAAGTCGCAGTCGGTCGCCGCCTATCTCGACACCCATTACCGACTGACCGACAAGCTAACGCTCGCCGCGGGCGTGCGGATCACCAGCGACAGCAAGCAGGTCAACGAGTTTCAGGTCTTCAACGGCGCCCTCGTACAGGACGCGCCATCCAAGACCTGGTCCAGCCCGTCGGCCAAGGTCGGGCTGGAGTACCAAGCCGACCCCGACCTGATGATCTACGCAAACCTGGCGCGCGGGTTCAAGTCCGGCGCCATCGCCGTTGGCGGCTTCACCACCCCGGCCCGTCCTGAGATCGTCGACAACGCCGAGGTCGGCGCGAAGTCGACCTTCTGGGACGATCGGGTCCAGCTGGACGTCGCGGGCTTCATCAGCGCCTACCAGGACATGCAGGTGTTCCAGGTGGGCTATCTCACCGCCGTGCTGACCAACGCGGCCCGCGCCACCATTGGCGGCGCGGAGGTCGAGGCCCGCGTGAAGCCGGCCCCGGGCCTCAGCCTGGACGGATCGTTCGGCTTCGACGACGCCACCTACGGCAGCTTCGTCTCGCCGGACCTGCGCCATGGGCTCCCGGCGGTGAATGTAGCGGGCAACCAGTTGCCGATCGTGTCCAAGTATCAGGTGCATCTGGGCGCCGAGTACGACCACGCCATCGGCGATGGATTCCTCGGGACGGTGCGCGTGGATTACGCCTGGCGCGACAAGTACTACTTCACCCAGTTCAACACCCCCGACGCCATGCAGGGCGCCTATGGCGAGGTCGGCCTGTCGGCCTCCCTTTCGCCGGCGAACGGCCGGTGGCGGCTCTACGCCTACGGCCTGAACCTGACAAACCAGACCACGATCAACGCCATGACCATCGTCTCGCCGATCATCGGCTCGTCGCGTCAGGTCAATCTCAATCCGCCCCGCCGCTTCGGCGTGGGCCTGACATTCAATTTCTGAGGCTCCCATGACCAGCAAACCCCACCGTCCCCTGCGCGAGGATGTCGCCAAGGCCTATGCGCATCTGCACAGCCTGCACGCCATGGCGGGGATCCCGCCGCTGGAAGTCGTGGCGCGGGTGCGCCGGATCATCGACGATTTCGGCGCCTCCGACCATCAAAGAGCCCTGGAGGGCGTGGCGGTGAGTCCCGTGGAGATCGCCGGCGCGCGCGGCGAATACTTCATGCCCGAAGGCGGAGCGGCGGGGCGGCGCATCGTGCACTTTCACGGCGGCGGCTGGATGTCGGGATCGCTGGAGAGCCATCGCGGGATCGCCGCGATCCTCGCCAAGTTCGCCGGTTGCGCCGTCCTTCTGATCGACTACCGCCTCGCGCCGGAGAGCCTCTATCCGGCGGCGCTCGACGATTGCCTCGCCGCCTACCGGTGGGCGCGCGACACCGGCCCGGAGGGCCCCGCGCCGGCCGAGGCGGTCTATCTGCTCGGCGATTCCTCCGGCGCCGCCCTCTGCACGGCGGTCTGCTACCGCTGCATAGAAGAGGGAACCCCGCTGCCTGAGCGGATGGCGCTGCTGACGCCCTATCTGGACGCGGCCCCAAGCGACTACGACGGCCGCTACGACCCCATAATCAATACCGAGGTCAATCAGGCCAATATCCCGGTCTATACGGGGGGTAAGCTTGCCCCTACCGATCCTCTGATCTGTCCGATGCAGACACCGCGACAGATCCTTTCGCAATATCCGCCGACGCTTGTGCAGGTCAGCGCGGACGAGTTCTTCCTGGACGGCGCGCGGCGGTTCACCGACCGCCTGATCACCCTGGACGTCCGCTGCGCCTTGAGCGTGTGGCCGCAGATGCCGCACGGCTGGCAGATCTTCGTGGACGGCCTGCCGGAAGCCCGCGCCGCCCTGCGCGAAGCCGCCGAATTCCTGCACCAGCCGCTTTGAAGCCGGCCCAAGGGCGCGCCAGCGGCGGCCATGCCCGATGACGATGAGCACTATGTCTACGCGCCAGCCGCACCGCACTGCGGCAAGAAAGGGCCGGAAAGAGGAGGGGCGTCCCGGCAGCGAACACCGGTGAAAGGACTGGCTAAACCCGACGGCCCATGATAGGTTACATGTAACTAAATTGGAGACTCGTCATGGCCTCGGCATCGAACGCCAAGCCCTCGCGCATCAAGGTGCGGGAACATCGTGAGCGCCTGCGCAAGCAGGGCCTGCGCCCGATCCAGATTTGGGCGCCGGACGTGCGCTCCCCCGCCTTCCGATCGCAAGCGCATCGCCAATCAGCGGCCATCGCCGCCAGTGCTCATGCCGCGGATGATCAAGGGTTCGTCGACGCGATATCGGATTGGAACAATGAATGAGGCGAGGCGACATCTGGACCGTCGCCGGCGGCAAGGACTATGCGGGCAAGCCGCGGCCCGTCGTCATCGCTCAGGACGATAGCTTCGACGCTACAGATTCAATCACCATCTGCGCCTTCACCACGGACGAGACCGATGCGCCATTGTTCCGCCTGCCGGTGGAGCCGAACGAGCGCAATGGCCTGCGGGCGGCGTCCCGTTTGATGGTGGACAAGATGACGACAGTCCCCAAGATCAAGGTTGGCGCGCGCGTCGGCAGGCTGGACGACGAAGATATCCTGCGGCTCAATCAGGCCGTCCTGGTGTTTCTCGGACTGGCTGTCTCGCCGAGGACCAAGCCGGCGGCGTGACCCGCCACGGCTAGGATTGGGTCGCTAAGCTGGTCTCGATCACCCAGGAAATTGGCGAGGATATGCCCGTCATGATGCGCCAAATCTTGGCGCTGTTCGACGAATACCAATCCAAGGAAAACGCCAAGCCCGTCCTGCGCGCCTTGAAGGAGCCGGAAGGGGATACGCGTCCGGACCGATGGGCGCGGACGGGGTGGGATTCGAACCCACGGTGGGCTTTCACCCACGGCGGTTTTCAAGACCGCTGCCTTCAACCACTCGGCCACCCGTCCTTCGCGGCGTCTCCCTTATCAGCCGGCGAGCGCTTGCGCATAGACGCGAAGCGGCCAATGTGCGCGGGCATGCAGCGCGGACGTTTCATCAGCCTCGAAGGCGGGGAGGGGGCCGGCAAGTCGACCCAGGCGCGGCGGCTGACCGAGCGGCTGGGCGCGGACGGCCGTGAGGTGGTGCTGACGCGCGAGCCCGGCGGCTCGCCCGGCGCGGAGGCGATCCGCGCCCTCCTGGTCGAAGGCGCGCCCGAGCGCTGGTCGGCGGTCAGCGAGACCCTTTTGATGTACGCCGCGCGGCGCGACCATATCGAGCGGGTGATCGCGCCGGCGATTGCGCGCGGCGCCTGGGTGATTTCCGACCGGTTCTTCGATTCCACGCGCGCCTATCAGGGCGCCGGCGGCGGCGCGGCGGCCGCCCTGATCGAGGCCCTGGAGCGCGAGGTGGCGGGCGCGGTGACGCCGGACCTGACGCTGATCCTCGACATGCCGGTGGAGGCGGGTCTGGCCCGCGCCGCCGGTCGCGCGGGCGGGGAGGGTCGGTTCGAGGCCAAGGGCCAGGCCTTCCACGAGCGCCTGCGCGCGGCTTTCCTCGACATCGCCAGGCGCGAGCCGGAGCGGTGCGCGGTACTGTCGGCCGAGGGCGATCTGGACGCGGTCGCGGCGCGGATCTGGGAGGTGGTCGCCGCGCGGCTGGAGGTTTCCGGTGGCTGAGAGGGTCGAGGTCGCCCATCCCCGCGATGTCTACGCCTATGAGCGCGGCGAGGCAGTGGAGGCGGCCTTCGCCGATGCGCTGGCGCGGGGACGGTTGCACCATGGCTGGCTGCTGACCGGGCCGGAAGGGATCGGCAAGTCGACCTTCGCCTACCGCGCCGCGCGGCGGCTTCTGGGCGCGGCGCCGCACCCGGAGCATGGCCCTCTCGGCGCTTCGCCGCAGGACCCCGTCAGCCGCCAAGTCGCGGCGCGCTCGCACCCGGACCTGATGGTGCTGGAGCGGGTCGGCGAGGACGGCAAGGCGCGTAAGGTGATCCCGGTCGACGATGCGCGGCGGCTGCCGGAATTCTTCTCCAAGTCGCCGTCAATGGGCGGCTGGCGGGTCGCCATCGTGGATGCGGTGGACGACATGAATCCGAACGCCGCCAACGCCTTGCTGAAGACATTGGAGGAGCCGCCCGAACGCGGCGTGCTCTTCCTGATCAGCCACGCGCCCGGCGGCCTCCTGCCCACCATCCGCTCCCGCTGCCGGCGTCTGCGGTTCGGCTCCTGGCCGGAGGCCGAGGTCGCGGCCTTTGTCGAGGGCCGCGCCGAGGTCTCGGCCGAGGACGCGCTCAACCTGGCGCGGATGAGCCGCGGCTCGCCCGGCCGCGCCCTGGAGCTGGCGGCCAGGGGCGCCATCGCGGCGGACCAGGCGGCGCGAGAGCTGGTGCGGCGACTGCCCGACGCCGACGGCCCGGCGCTGCAGGCCCTGGCCGACGGCTTTCGCGGCGGGGAGGGGACGGAGCGGTTCACCCTGCTGTTCGACCGGCTGAGCGATCATGTGCGGCTGCGCGCCGAGCTGGCGGCCGAGGAGGGCAGCCGCGACAGCGACCGCTGGGCGGCGGCCTGGTCGAAGCTGGCCGCGCTGCCGCGCGAGGTGGAGGGGCTGAACCTGGATCGCGCCGATGCGTTCTGGAGCGCGCTCGGCGATCTGCGCGCCGCCGCCCGGACCTGATCGCCCCATGCCGATCGCCCAATGTTGATCGATAGCCACGTCAATCTGAGCGCGCCGCAGTTCGCCGACGACCGCGAGGCCGTCATCGCCCGCGCGCGCGAGGCGGGAATCGGCCTGATGCTGACCATCTGCGATCGGGTTTCGGCCTTCGAGGCGGTGCGCGACATCGCCGAAACCCATGACGATATCTGGTGCAGCGTCGGCACGCATCCGCATGAAGCGAAAGAAAATCTTACGCTCAGCGTCAAGGATCTGATCGACCGCGCAACGGGCCGTGTCGTCGCAATCGGCGAGACCGGGCTCGACTACTTCTATGATCACAGCCCGCGCCAGGCGCAACGGGCGATCTTCCGCGTCCATATCGCGGCGGCGCGGCAAACCGGCCTGCCGCTGATCGTGCATGCCCGTGACGCCGACATCGAAATGGCTGAAATCCTTGAGGAAGAATACGCTCGCGGCGCCTTCAGGCTCCTGCTGCACTGCTATACCAGCGGGCCGGACCTGGCGCGGCGGGCGGCGGCGCTGGGCGCCTATTTCTCCGTCTCCGGCATCGCCACCTTCAAGGCGGCGCAAGAGGTGCGCGCGGTGATCGGCGACATGCCGGAGAGCCGCATCATCGTCGAGACCGACTGTCCCTATCTCGCGCCCATGCCCATGCGCGGACGCCGCAACGAGCCGGCTTTTCTACCGCACGTCCTGGCCAAGCTGGCCGAGCTGCGCGGCTGGAGCCTGGAGGACGCAGAGGCCAGGACCGAGGACGCCTTCTTCGCCCTGTTCGACCGGATACCCCGCCCATGACCGGCGCGCTCGAGATCACCGTCCTGGGCTGCGGCTCCTCCGCCGGCGTGCCGCGGGCGGACGGGAACTGGGGCGTCTGCGATCCGGCCGATCCGCGCAACAGCCGCTCGCGCTGTTCGCTCCTAGTGCGTCGATCGTCGCCGCAAGGGCCTGAGCACGAGACCACCGTCCTGGTCGACACCTCGCCGGACCTGCGGCTGCAGACCGCCCAGGCCGGGGTCAAGCGGCTGGACGCGGTGCTGTTCACCCACGACCATGCCGACCAGACCCACGGGCTGGACGACGTGCGCGCGTTTGCGCTGCGCAACCGGCGGTGCACGCCCTGCCATATGGACGCGGCCACCCACGAAACCTTGATGAAACGTTTCGGCTACATCTTCAGAGGCGAGGGCGGTTACCCCGCGATTTGCGACGATCATCTCATTCCGCCGCACGGCGAGGCCTGGGCAGTCGACGGGCCCTCCGGCGCCGTTCCCGTCACCACGTTCGACCAGGATCATGGGGCCATCCGCTCGGTCGGATACCGGTTCGGGCCCGTGGCCTATTCCAGCGACGTGGTCGACCTGCCACCGGCGGCTTTCGAGGCCCTGGCCGGCGTCAAGGTCTGGATCGTCGATGCGCTGCGCTACACGCCGCACCCGACCCATGCCCACCTGGGCAAGACGCTGGACTGGATCGCCCGCGTTAAGCCCGAACGCGCCATCCTGACCAACATGCATATTGACTTGGATTTCAAAGCCTTGAGCGCGCAACTGCCAGCGGGAATAGAGCCGGCTTATGACGGGTTGCGGTTCACGGTCGAGGTTTGAAAGTCGATGAAGGTCGCGCCGATCCAGATACGCAACGAGGACGTGGTGCGCGATGCGAGGTGAGCTTGGCCGCGCTCGGCGCTTTTCCGTCAGCGATCGCGACGCTAGGCTCCAGGCTATCGGAGCCGCAGTGAATCAGTTCAGGCGCGCCGCAGTCATGGGGCCGATCTTGACCGATGATGACCTCTATGACGAGGACGGCTTGCCCCGGTGATGGTCGTTGACGCTTCGGCGGTCCTGGCGATCCCGTTCGAGTAGACGGAAGCGGACTTATTTGGAGCCATCCTGGCCGAAGCGGCCGAATTGCATTTATTGCCGATAATCTATCTTAGACGCAGTAGACAAGCTGTTCTTTGCTCACCCCAGGTGAGCTTACGGGGCTAAGTTCAAACCTACAGCCGTCGGGCTCCGCGCGGTTAAAGGGCTTCGCGCCCGCCCGCTCTCCTCACCTACCCTCGGTGACATTTGCCTCGGGTTCATGACGCCGGCCGAGGCGTTCGCCGCGTCACTGCGGAGCTGTGGGTTGTCGTCGCCCGGATAGGTCCCGAAGGTCGGGTATCCGGATCAGCTTCAATTTCGGTTCGCGACGCATGGCGGACTTCGCGAAGTGCTTGCGTTTCACGACAGGGGCGTTACCGCAGGATCATGTCAGAGACTGTGGGAACCCGCTGAGCGTCTCGATCTAGCGAGGCACGTCGCCAGCAGATGCGAGGGCCGCGGTGACCGCGGTCGCTCGGTCGGCTGCCTATTCAGGTTCTCTACAGGCTCATCACCATGCAGATTCGACTAGAGCGTCCCGAAGACGCCGCTACCATCCATGCCCTTACCGACACGGCGTTCAAGGGCAGGCCTTTCAGTGATGGCGCCGAAGCTCAGGTCATCGAGGCATTGCGGGCGGCGGGCGCGTTGACCCTTTCCCTAGTGGCGACGCAGGGCGGCGAAATCGTCGGCCATGTCGCCTTTTCGCCAGTCACGATCAACGACGAGGCATGCGGCTGGTACGGGCTTGGACCTGTGTCGGTGTGGCCGGACCGTCAGCGGTCGGGCATAGGCCAAGCCCTGATCCGCGAGGGACTGCGACGTCTCCAAACGATGGGCGCTGGCGGATGCGTCCTGCTTGGCGACCCGGCCTACTACGCCCGCTTTGGATTTGAGAACGATCCAAACCTTCGCAACGTCGGCGCGCCGCCGTGGGCTTTCCAATGCCTGACCCTCAACGGCCCCCGGCCCCGGGGCGAAGTGAGCTTCCACCCTGGCTTCGACGTTTCCGAATAGGGAGGGCGCGGCCTCTCAGAAAGGGCCGCTCCCCCACCTCGAACCAAAATTCGGAACTTCCGCTTTTCGGCAGATCCCCGAACAGTGACTGCTGACAGGAACTGACAGCACCGCTTCGTAGTCCTCCATTCGCCGGCGCCGGACGGCCGCCCGCCGAGCATGGAGCACGAGGCGCCAATGAAACATGCATTTGTCGATAATTTGGTCATGCTGGCGGAGTTGACGGTCAAGCCGGAAAAGATCGAAGAGTTTCTTAATTACACGGTCGAGAACTTGAAGTTAAGCAGGTCATATCCGGGCAATATCGAGTTCGACATCCTAATCGATGAAACTCAACCTTATAAGGTCATCTTTTACGAAGTCTGGGAGTCGCCGAAGGTTCAGCAGGATTACATGGCTTGGCGCGTCCAGGCTGGCGACCTGACGAAGCTGCTCTCACTTTTGGCTGGTGAGCCGAAGTTCACAGCCTTGCGCAGCATCGCCGCATAGCTCGGCTTGGGTCGATATTCGGTCAGCATGCCGCTCGCAGTCGCGTAGGAAGGACCGCTCCGTGGCGGTCCCGGCGCGCCTCGCACGCCTGACGGCCCACGCGGAAAACCAAGACGCAGCTGGAGGGCCAGCGCATCGGCCGACGTTCGGGCTCTGCGCGGTTTAAGGGCTGCGCGCCCGCCCTGCCCTGACATCTCGATCTGGCGGCCGATCTCGGCCCCTTGCATGACGGCGATCGGCGCGCTAATACTGAACTACATGGTTCAGTATTCCACGTCCCGCCTCGATGTCTCCTTCGCCGCGCTCTCGGACGCCACGCGACGTGGCGTGCTGGAGCAGCTCGGCGGTGGGGACGCCTCGATCACGGCGCTGGCGGACAGGTTCCACATGACCCTCACGGGCATGAAGAAGCACGTCGGCATCCTGGAGCAGGCGGGACTGGTCAAGACGCAGAAGGTCGGACGCGTGCGGACCTGCAAGCTCGGCCTCGGCCGACTGGCGGAAGAGACGGCCTGGATCGAGGAATACCGCCGGCTCTGGGCCTCACGTTTCGACGCATTGGACCAGATCGTCGAGGACTTGAAACAGAGGGAGACGCATCATGGACGCAAGGAAACAGAGTGATCCCGCCGCCGCTAAGGCCCGCACGACGGTGGAGCGGATGTCGGAACGCGAACTCGTCGTTACGCGGACCGTCGACGCCCCGGCGCGCCTCGTGTTCGAAGCCTGGACCAAGCCGGACCTGTTCCAGCGATGGTGGACGCCCAAATCGTTCGGCCTCTCCCTGATCTCCTACGAGGCCGATGTTCGCACGGGCGGCGGCTACCGGTTGGTGATGGGCCACCCTTCCTCGGAGCAGCCCATGGCCTTCTTCGGTCGATACATCGAAGTGACGCCGCACGCCCGCCTCGTCTGGACCAATGACGAAGGGGGTGAAGGGGGCGCCGTCACCACGGTGACCTTCGCGGAAAAGGATGGCGCGACACACCTTGTCGTGCATGAGCTCTATCCTTCGAAAGAAGCGCTCGACGAGGCCATGGCCTCCGGCAGCACAAGCGGGTGGGGCGAGCAACTCGAGCAGCTGGACGAGCTTATCGTCATCCTGGAGGCGGAGGTCTGACAGCCATGGGCAAGGTGCGCGTAAGAGGGTTCGCGGTATCCGTCGACGGTTTCGGGGCCGGCCCGGACCAGAGCCTGGAGCACCCGCTCGGCAAACGGGGCGAGGAATTGATGAATTGGTTCTACCCGACCCGGGCCTTTCGATCGATGATCGGGCAAGACGGCGGGAGCGACGATCGCTTCGCCAGCGCCGCGGCGGAAGGCTTCGGCGCCTTCATCCTCGGCCGCAATATGTTCGGGCCGGCCGGCGACGATTGGGGCGGGACCGACTGGAAGGGCTGGTGGGGCGACGATCCGCCGTATCACGCGCCGACCTTCATCCTCACCCACCACGCCCGGGCGCCAATCGTGATGGAGGGCGGGACGACCTTCCATTTCGTCACCGAGGGGATCGAGGCGGCGCTCGCCCAGGCCAAGGCCGCGGCGGCCGACCTGGACGTGAAGATCGGCGGCGGCGTTTCGACGGTCCGCCAGTACCTGCTCGCAGGCGCGATCGACGAGTTGCACCTGGCGCTGTCGCCCGTCGTTCTGGGCCGTGGCGAAGCCCTGTTCGCAGGCATTGACCTGCCGGGTCTTGGCTATCGCGTGACGGAGGCGGTCCCAACGGAGCTGGCGAACCACCTCGTGCTGACGCGCTGACCTTAGGCGGGCCGAGGCTCCCAGCCCACGCCTTACGCCGGCAGGCCGGCAACCTTGGGCGCCCGAAAGCCCATGGCGGCCCAAGCGGTCAGCAGCTTCCATATGAACCGGCCTGTGTGGCCGGCGTAGTTGGGGGCGTCGTCCGGCAGTACGACCCCTTCGGGCCGATCGGCGGTCATGACCCGCATTTCCAACGGCGGGACACCATCAGGCAGGCGAGCGCGATACACCGTCAGCCAATGGCCCTTGGTGAAGTCGAGGGCCATGGCCGAGTTGCAGCAGGTCGCCACCATCCGGCGCGTTGGCGAGTCCGGCTTCAGCCGGAACGCTTCCATTCGCTCGCCGCCCTGCAGGCATCGGACGCGGTCCTTACGGTAAAGAACAAAATCGGTCCCGCCATCGGCGTCGAGCACCGACGGCGCATCGGGTAGCTGTTCAATCCGTCGGCCCGCCGCCTGGCAGCTCGCGCAATAGCAGGCGGTGTGCACAATCGGCGCGCCCGCCACCTCCAACACGACCGCGCCGCACCGGCACGAGGCCGTCAGGCGCATCGGCTGTTTCACGCTCATTCCAGCTCTGCCTCCCGCCCGTTCCGGGGGACCTTAGCCACCCTGCCCTGACATTTCTATCCGGCCCGACGCTGGCGGCCGAGAAGCTGCGCGAGCTGCACTGCATCTGCCTGGGCCGTGAGAGCGTCCGCGTCGGGATGGCGTGATCAAGCAGGAACGTAGGTCAATCTGATCGTGTCCTCGCCAATTGGATCGCTGGCGACAAGGCGCAGCGGCGGCCGGGAGCCGGCGAAGAATGGCTTGCCGCGACCGAGCACGATGGGGCGGAAGTAGAGTCGATACTCGTCAATAAGGCCAAGGTCGGTCAGGCTTTGCGCCAAGTCCGGTCCGCCAACTTCGATCTCCCCAACGAGCTGAGCCTTCAGCCCACCGATCACCGCCTCGACGTCATTCTCGACAAGCGTTGTGTTGGGCCCGACCGACTTCAACGAGCGCGACACGACCCACTTCGGTTGGTTCCGCCACGCCGCCGCGAAGTCGTGTTGGTCCGCACTCCACTCCGGACGGTCTTCGTCCCAATAACGCATCAACTCGTACAGGCGGCGACCGTAAACACTACCAGCCAGGTCGCGCACCCACTCGGTGAAGTGACGAAATAGCGCCGGATCCGGTGGCGGCAATTCCAGGTCGCCCGCCACGCCATCGACATAGCCGTCCAGGGACTGCGACATTCCGAAGACGAGTTTCGCCACGCTGGAAAATCTCCGCCCGAGGGTCTTCAGAATAGCTTGAGCCGCGGTTGCGCGGAAGTGAGGTAGAGCGGACCTCTATCAGCCGGGCTGTGGGTTGGCGGTGAAAACCGCCAATTGATCTGCGAACGCCCGCTTGTAGGCGGGCCGCGCTTCGCCGCGGGCGACATAGGCGGCGAGGTTCGGATAGTCCTCCAGCGTGCCCGACGCTTTCGACCTGAGCAGCACCGACACCATCATCAGGTCACCGGCGCTGAACGCATCGTCGAGCCAGTCGCCGTCGCCAAGCCGACTGGAGAGCTCGTCCAGCCGCTGACGGACGCGGCCCTCGAGCATAGGCAGGCGCTCGGCGTACCAGGCCTGGTCGCGCTCCATGATCATGGCCATGCTGCGCTCGACGATCGGCGGCTCCACCGTGTTCAGCGCGGCGAACATCCATGTGATCGCGCGCGCCCGGGCATTCGCATCGTCCGGCAGCAGGCCCGCGTGGTGCGCCGCTATGTGGAAAACGATCGCCCCCGACTCGAACAGGACGAGATCGCCGTCCTCATAGGTCGGAATCTGCCCGAACGGATGAAGCCTAAGATGCGCGGGGTCCTTCATCGCACTGAACGAGACAAGACGAACCTCGTAGGGCTGGCCCACTTCTTGGTGTGACGCCATAGAACGGGCAGAAAACCGCGCTAAGCGGACAAACAGCGAACACTAGGCGGCGATGCGCTCGATCACCGTCCGGAGCTCCCTAAATTCCGCCGGGCCTGGAATGGCTGTCACTCCCCACAGATAGTCTCCGGTGAGATTGACGTGCTGCCAGCCCAGGGGCGCCAGGTGGTTCAGCAGCTCGTCGGGAATGACCTCCCCCTGGCGACGCAGCGTTTCAACGGCGCGCCCGAGATAGACGGTGTTCCACAGGATGATCGCCGCCACGACCAGGTTGAGCCCGCTGGCCCTGTGCTGTTGAGTTTCGCGGGTCCGGTCACGGACCCGGCCGAGGCGATGGAAGCAAACGGCGCGGGCAAGCGCGTTGCGGGATTCGCCTTTGTTCAATTCCGCCGTGGCCTGGAGGCGCAGGGCCGGATCCTCCAGCCAGTCGAGCGTGAACAGGGTCCGCTCGATCCGGCCGACCTCGCGAAGCGCCAGGGCAAGGCCGTTCTGGCGTGGATAGGAACCCAGCCGCCGCAACATCAGCGACGCCGGCACGGCGCCGGTCCGGACCGATGTCGCCAATCGGAGGATGTCGTCCCAATGGGCCCGGATCAGCGCCTCGTCGATCCGACCCGCGATGAAAGGCTCCAGCGCCGGCCATTGGGCGGCGGCGCCAAACGTATAGAGCCGACGGTCATGGAGATTAGGAATGCGCGGCGCGAAGCGAAAGCCCAGGAGGTAGCAGAGCGCAAACACGTGGTCGGAAACTCCGCCACCGTCGGTGTGGTGGACGGCGGCGTTCACATCGGCGCCGTGGTAGAGTAGACCGTCCAGAACGTGGAGCGCCTCGCCGTCGGCGACCGAGATCGGCTTGCTGTGGTAGGGCGCGTAACGGCCGGAGATGTGCGTGTAGAAGCTGATCGCTGGGGCGCTGCCCTTATGCGGGTTGACCGCTCCAGTGGATTATCCGCGCCCGCCCAGGGGAAAATGCTGGCCATCCGAGCTTGAGGTGGAGGCCTCGCCGAACGCGGCGGCGAGCGGATCGGCCTGTTGTGCGGCCACCATCCGCGCCAGGGCGCGGCCGTAAGTTTCCTCCCTCAGATGCCAGCCGGCGGTCCAGACCAGCTGCTTGTAGGTCGCGACCGAGCAAGCTTCGGCCATGCCGGTCAGACCGAGATTGGTGGCGTCGGCCAATACCGTGGTCAGGATCACCCGTTTGTCCTCAAACGGAAGGCCGGATCGTAGGTGGGTAAAGCAGTCACTGAAGCCGGTCCACGCGGCGACTTCGCTGAGTAGGTCGGTGATGCGGACCTTGGGCAGAAGTCCATACAGACGATCGGCGAGAAGTTCGGCCGCCTCCGGCGTCACGGCCTGGAGCGGCGTGATTTTGAGCGACGAGCCGCTGAGCCGAACATCCTCCAGCTGATCCTTCCCGGCCTTGTCCGCGACCAACCGCAGCCGTTCGTTGAGAAGGTCCTGCCGCTGTTGCAGATGGATGGCGCAGTCCAGCGGCGCCGAGACGGGAAGCGGACCGGCCTCCTTCATGGCGGCGAACAGCGGCTTTGCGATGAGCTGATCCTCGACGGCGCGATACTGCCGGCTGCCGGCGACCCAGATGTCGCCGGCGCGGAGGCGATCCCGCAATTCGGCGAAGAAGCAAAGCTCGTAAGCCGCGCCGTCAATCTTACCGCCCGGCATCACGGCCTGGCGCCAGCCTCGGCGAATGAAGGAGGTCGGCAGCTCTTTGGGCAGGGTGCGCCGATTGCCAGCATAGAAGGGGCGCAGCATCTCGACAGAGCGAACCAGGCTGTTCACCGCAGCGACACCCTGAAAAGTGAAGGCGCCCAGGAACAACGGTCCGATCCGACGCATAAGGGCATGGTTGCGTTCGGCGAGCGCCAGATAGTCGGGGCCGTCCGGCCGAACGAGGGCCTTCGCCTCTTTGATCATGTCGACGAACTCGTCCCAGGGCATGACCTTGGCCATCGCCGCGAATGGATCTTGCCCGGTTTCCTTGGCGTCGATCAGCGCCCCGCCAATCTTGGTGAGCAATCGAACCTTCTCATTAATGCTACGCGCGTCGCGCTGCAGTTCGATCGACGCCCGCCGTTCCGCGCGGCGAAACAACCGCCCGATCAGACGGTCAAAGACGCCAATGGCGTCATCGGTCAGGCGCTCTGTGGTGTCGAGGACGGTCACCAACAGGATGGCGCGACGCCGCGCCGGTGACAGCGCCCTCAAATGTTGGGCCGTTAGCCGTGCGCCTTCCTGCGCCAGCTGCCTTATACCAGCCGCCCTTAGGCTTCACCGCTGAGCGGCCAGAGTCGTGATCCGATGGATTGGATACGGTCTGGTTCGGCTATGAGTGCGTTCCAGGCGTCGCATACGGCGTCGAGGATGGCGTCGTAGTCGTCGAAGATGCGGTTCGAGAGCCAACGCTGGCGCAGATAGGCCCAGACGTTTTCGGCGGGGTTGAGTTCGGGCGATCTGGGCGGCAGCGGCAGGAAGGTGATGTTGTCGGGCTTCTTGAGCTTGCCGGTGGTGTGCCAGCCGGCCTGATCGAGGACGAGAATGGCGTGGGCGCCGGGCGCGACGTTGGCGCTGATCTCGTCGAGATGATGTTGCATGCCTTGGGTATTGGCTCGCTGCATGACGACAGCCGCGCCGGTCTGGCGCTCGGGACAGATGGCGCCGAACAGATAGGCGCAGCCGGTTCGCAGATCGGCGACCTGCCGGGGGCGCGATCCTCGCGTGGCCCAGATGCGCGTTCGCTGGGTCTTCTGGCCGACCCGCATCTCGTCCTGGAACCAGATCTCTATGGGGGTCGCGCCGGGCTGCCCCGCGCGGATCGCCGCGACCCTGGCGGGGAAGTTTTTTTAAACGCCTCCAGAGCCGCCTCGTCCTGACGGTAGTGCCGGGGCCGCGTGGTGATGTGGCTGAAGCCGAGCCGGTCCAGCAGCTTGCCGATGGTCCGCTCGTGGTAACGGATGCCCCAGCGCTCTTGGATCAGCGCCTTCAGATCGAGGCAGCGCCACCTGGCCAGGTGGCCAAGACCCGCCGAGCCCGGCCCCGCCTCGACGACCTGGGCCAGCTCGTCCTCCTGCTCGGGGGTCAGGCGTCTGGGGTTGCCGGGCGGAGGGCGGTTCACAAGCCCAGAGGCGCCCTCGGCATTGAACCGATGAACCCAGTCGCGCAGGGTCTGGCGATCCATGCCCGCGACGCGCGCCGCGTCCAGCCGGCTCATCCCCTCATAGACCGCCGCGATCGCCAGCAGCCGACGCGCCTGATCCGCATCGCCCGCCTCCCGGGCGAGCCGGCGAACACCCGCCGCATCAAAGTCCACGCGCAACCGAACCGAAGCCATCGATCCGCTCCTCTCCAACGAGGAGTGTGAATCACTGTTCGGCCCTCAAGGGAATCCCCCCGGAGTCATAGCTAACGGCGGTTGGTATTATCCGATCGGGATGGACAGCCGCCCTTACGCCAGGATCGAGCCCGATCTGGCGCAGGTGATCCAGCTGCTCAATCAGCCGCGCCAAGGACCGAAAGCTTGGGGCGCCGGGTGACTGACGCGCCCAGGCCAAGGTGCTGATCGCAGTTTCGTCACGGATTTCCAGAAGAGCGTCCAGCGCCATGTGCTGCGATTCCGCCAGGCCTCGAACCAGCTGTTCGGCGACCTTCCGTTCCGCGCCCAGCATCGCTGTCGCCACCATTCTGTCTATGACGGTGACGCCCGGCGCGGCGATCCCTTGTCGCCGCAGTTCCACCATGAGCGCCTCGGCGACCGAAACCGCGCTTACTGTCGTCATGGCGATCGGCAGCAGCCATTGAGACAGCGCCCGATGATCGGGCTGGGTGAAGCCCCGAAATCCGAAGATCTCTCGCATGGTGTCGAGCTGATCGTATCGGGTCTGGGCCCGTGTCGCATAGTCGCCGATCGCGGCGGGATCGATATCGAGTTGCTCGCCGAGAAACCGCGCCACTTCTATTGGCACCGTCTCACCCGGGCGGATCAGCCGGCCGGGATAGCGAAGCGCGCAAAGTTGAAGCGCGAAACCAAGGCGGTTCTGCGGCCGGCGACGCCGGGCGATCACGTCCAGATCCTCCTGGCTGAGCGTGTAGTGCTGAATGAGGTTGGCCTCGCCCGTGGGCAGGGCGAGCAAGCGGTCAAACTGGGCATCGGTGATGACATGGCGGCGCGGCATGGCAGGAGGTCCCAATCGAGGTGCGTTGAGGTTTGGAAGCCAAGACCGTAGCCCGCCCACCTCGCCGGGGTGGACAAAAGGTCCACCTTATTTCCACTCTTCCCGTCGCCAACGAAATCAGTGCATTGTCATGGACGAAAGGTCCCAGACAAAATGCGCGTCGGCTACGCCCGGGTTTCGACCGATGACCAGAACCTCGATCGCCAACGCGCGGCGCTGGCCGAGGCCGGTTGCGCCGAGGTCGTCGAGGAAATCGAAAGTGGTGTAAAGGCGCGCAACCGCCTGGTCGCGCTGCTGGGGCGTTTGACCGCCGGCGACGAACTGGTCGTGAAAAGCTTGGACCGGCTCGGGCGCCGCGCCGGCGAATTAGTGGTTCTTCTCGACGAGCAGCACAAGCGAGGCGTCCTCGTGCGGATTCTGGACATGCCGTGGCTGGACTATTCAGCGCCGATCGGCCGCTTCATTGCTCAGACATTCGCCGCCCTCGCCGAGCTTGAACGGGAGCAAACCCGTGAGCGGCAGCGTGGCGGGATCGACGCGGCCAAGCGTGCCGGCCGCCACCTCGGGCGCCCGCCCAAGCTGACGGGCGTCCAGATCAGGGAAGCGGAGAAAATGCTGTCTGACGATCGGCCAGCCTCTGAGGTCGCCCGGCTGTTTCGGGTCCACCCAAAGACATTGAAGGCGGCAATCCGTCGGTGACTTGCAAGCTCGGGTCATCCTCAAGCTCATCCCAACCGCCCCCTCAAGGCTTCCTAAACCTCCCCGGTTGATTGTGGGAGGCTTCTATCCTGGGGAGTGGTTTGTGTCCGAAAATCGCATCAAGCGCCCTCAACCTTCGACCCCGTTTGGCCTGCTACTTGTGCCGCCAGTCCTGGCGATCTCCGCGCCCGTCGGCACGCTATATTTGTGCTTCCACGCGTGGGACCTCCGATGCCCAAGCGCAACTTTCAACGCCTTCGGGATTAATCCGATCGGGCTCGTAATCGCATTCATTCTAGCCCAAATGCTCTTTTGGCTATGTGCTGGACTAATGTTGGCGTCATGGATTCTAAAACAATCGATCGGTTCAAGCGCCTATCATTTTCGTTACGAAGTTCCGGACAACAATCTATTCTGTGCGAGATATCAAAAACGAACTCTTAGGGTAGCTATAATAGCATTTTCGGCCAGTTTGGCGATAGCTTCGTTTCTAAGCTTAGATCAATATTGCCTTACCCCGAACGGGGTGCTCAACCAGGACGCTCCCTGGAAAGGATTTCATCGCTATCAGTGGTCGGATGTGCGCTTGGTAACGATTAAATCGTCCTATTTCAGTTCCAGCGACAGCAGCTATTGTCAGTACAATTTCACCTTAGGCATGAGCGATGGTGAAAGCATTGGAGTGGGAGGGGGCAGGAGTTCTCGCTTTCCGCAACCTCGGGATCTCAAACTTGCCCAAGCTCTTTGGGGTCATGGCGTTAGATATGTTCGGATTCAAACCCATGCAGGTTGCGACTCCCCGGATTTAGCCGGGCTGAGTCGGGCGGCCTCGCACTAAGTCAGTCGGGATCCCCCGCCAGAAACACGCCAGCAGGCCGTTCATGCTTTGTCCGCTTAGCGCGGTTTTCTGCCCGTTCTATGGCGTCACCCCTTCTTCGAGCGCCCAGAGTACGCGCATGTCACGCGCCAGTCCCCGGCCACGATCGGGCGACCGCTCAAAGGCGGTAAGGGTGGGGGTCAAGGGAAGGCTCCGGATGGCTGATTGGAAGACGCCCCGGACGGGTCGGCGTCGTCTGGGGGGTGAATAGCGACCAGGTCCCGCGTCATGACGTCTCCTGCGCCAGCCTTGCGGCGGTCCGATCGCCCGCCTGCACTTTATGGACGAACGGCCGGACTGGGTTCCGACAAATCGCCCAGCCGTCACGAGCCCGTGGGCGAATTGCCGCCGTGGAACCGCCCGAACAAACGCGCGGACATCACACCGATCAGCAGGACGCCCAAACCCAAGGCGATGACCTGATCGACGGCGTGCGGATCGAAATTTCCCACACGGGCGATGAGAAGATAGGCGAAGACGAAATTCGCAAACCCCCAGAGCACGTTCACGGTCGAGGACGAAAGCCCCTTGCCCGGCGGCTTGGCGAACGGGCTCTGAAAGGGCCGCCCCATCATGCCGCTGACGAAATGCGGAATGGCGTTGGCCAGAAATGCGCCGCCGAACAGGTAGGATCCGTCGTGAAGCCAATCCATGATCAGGCGCTCTTTTCCAGTAGATCGATGATCTCCCGCGTCGCGCCGGTCTCGCCGATCCGCGGGAAAACCCGTGTGGTGCTGTAGGCGTGGGCGTCGGTCCGCGAGTCGGTCATGGCGTCGGTCGCCAGCGTGACGTTGAAGCCGAGTTCATAGGCCTGGCGTGCGGTGACCTCGACGCCATTGCCGGTGGCGACGCCGACGATCACGACCTGCGTGACCCCCAACGCCCTCAAATGGGCTTCCAGACCAGTGTTGGTGAAGGCGCCTGGCGTGTGCTTGGTCACCACATGGTCTTGCGGGCGCCGGTTCAGCTCTGGGATGAGATCGGTCCAGCCGGCAGCCAAGTCTACATGGCCTCTCGGCTGCTCCGTCCGGCCCGGCGCGCCGCCGGCGACATTGACCAGCACGACCGGCAATCCCTGCCCACGAAAGGCCTCCGCCAGCGCCGCGGCGTGCTTCACCACGCCGTCCATGGGAGGCGCGATCGGGCGCGAAACGATGCCTTTCTGAAGGTCGATGACGATGAGCGCGGTCTTCGCATCGAGGGTGGTGACGGTCACGGGGGTGTTCCTTTTGGGTGATCTGGCCGGCCTGGGATCAGCCTTCGCCCAGACGCTTGATCAGGGCGGCCGCGGACATGAGCGTCTGCTGTTCGCCGGGATCGAGCCTGGCCATGGCGGCGAGCAGCCATGCCTGCTTTGCGGCGCTGCGTTTTCGCCGAGCCTCGAGGCCGTCGTCCGTCAGGGCGAACAGAACCTGCCGACCGTCCGTCGGATGCGGCCGGCGCTCGACCAGGCCCGCCCGCTCCAGTTCAGCGAGCGTGGCGCCCATGGACTGCGGCTTCACCGACTCCGCGCGCGCCAGGTCCGCCGTCGTCATCGAACCGGCCCGCTCCAGCCGCGACAAGGCCACCGTCTGCGACCAGGTCAGCCCGTCCGGATTCGAGTCCGCGCGCAGCCGCCGCAAGAGCTGCCCGATCGCCAGGGAAAGTTCGGTGACGGCCGTTTCAAGGAATAGAGGCGCGCCGGGAGAAACACTCATGCGCTTCAGCTATATATAAACAGGATAACTTGCAAGTTTTCCTGTCGGTTCCGCGGGCCGTCCGGCGCGACCGGTCGGGTCGTCATCGCTCACCCTTTGCCGACCATCCGCAAGAGCGCGCGATTTCTCACTGAATGTCGGCGACCTCCACGCCCAGCCGCCCGGCGGTGGCGTATCGGAAGCCCTCCCCTCGACCTGGCGTCAGACCCTGCCACGCGGCGCTGGATTTCGGATTCAAGACCGGTTCAGGGCCACGGCGGCTTGGATGAGCGCCTTGAAGGCCGGCTCATCGACCGCATCGGCCTCATGGAAATCGATGGCGCGCCTGACATTGCCTTCAAGGCTTGAGTTGAACAGGCCTGAAGGGTCCTCAAGCACCGCGCCCTTGGCGAACGTCACCTTCACGACGCTCTTGTAGGTCTCGCCCGTGCAGATCATGCCGTCGTGATACCAGACCGGCACGCCCCTCCACTTCCACTCTTCGACCACTTCGGGGGCCGCCTGCTTGATGAGGGCGCGGACATGGGCGAGCCTTTCGCCCCTCCAGTCGCCCAGGTCCTTGATCCTTGCGTCGATCATCTCAGACGGAGAGTCGCCGCTGGTCGTTGCGCTCTTGGTCACGGCGTTTGCGGCTCCTTTTGAACTCTCGAATTTCGCTTGACCTATATAACCGAGCGGTTATCGGTTTGGTCAATAGCCAAAGGGTTATCGATCGTGACGCCAGACCCTCATGAGCTCCTTTTCAGGTCCTTGGCCGACCCGACCCGGCGAGCGATCTTCGAGCGATTGTGCCGCGACGGCGAGCAAACCGTGGCGGCCCTGACCGCGCCGTCCGGGGTCTCGCAACCGGCCGTGTCGAAGCACCTCGGCGTTCTGCGGCGGGCCGGGCTGGTGCTGGACCGCCATGAAGGACGCCAGACCCATTACAGCGCCCAGCTCGGCGCGCTTTCCCCCCTGATCGACTGGGCAAGCCAGATGGCCGGGTTCTGGCAAGGCCGATTCGACGATCTCGAAGACCTTTTGAAAAGGATGGACCAATGAATGAAGCGTCGAGCGAAACGCTCAGCGTCGTTATCGAACGAGAGGTGGCTTATCCGCCGGAAAAGATCTGGCGCGCGCTCACCGAGCCGCACCTGATCGAGGAATGGCTGATGAAGAACGACTTCAAGCCGGTGGCGGACCACCGTTTCAATCTTCGCGCCGACTGGGGCGGCGTCGACTGTCAGGTCATGGCGATCGAGCCGAACAAGACGCTGTCCTACACCTGGGAAGCCTTCGGTCTGGAAAGCGTCGTCACCTGGACTTTGACACCGACCAGCACGGGAACGCGCCTGCGCATGGAGCAGTCGGGCTTCCGGCCGGATCAGCAGCAGGCCTATCAAGGCGCCCAGGGCGGATGGCCGCGGTTCCTCGCCGCGCTTGAGGAGGTATTGGCGCGGATGGATTGAAGGCCCGCCGAGGGCCCTGGTCCTCGCCGGCCAGGTGTGTTCACACAACGCTTGCGCTATGGTTTTGGCCGGGAAAACAGATCGCAAGACGCCCAGATGGAACGCCGCCATGCAAGGCCCGCCACGGTGGACGACTATATCGCCGCCTACCCGGCCGAGGTGCAGTCCATTCTGCAGACCCTGCGCGCGATGATCAGAGACGCAGCGCCCGAGGCCACGGAGAAGATCAGCTACAATATGCCGACGTTTTCGCTCGGCCGCGTCATTGTCCACGTCGGCGCCTTCAAGACGCATATCGGCTTATTTCCGCCGGTCAGAGACCCGGACCTCGAAAAGCTGACGGTCGACTACCGCGGTGAGAAGGGAAACCTGAGGTTTCCGCTCGATCGGCCAATTCCGTACGCCTTGATCGGCCAGATCGTGAGCGCCCGGATCCGGGACATCCGGACGAAGGAGATTGCGAAACGAAAGGGAAAACCGGCGGCTTGATGTCGCCGGCCGAGCGCCGGAAGAGCCGGGCCGAGGTGGCCAGCCAGCATCCAAACGGCCAGCAGGATCGTATACCGCTTGTAATGGCTGCGGCTCGTTCTTCTGGAGATCGACATGACCTCATTTGTTGATGCCCGCGACCACGACTCGGGAGCCCTCAAGGCGACCCTGCCAAGCTCTGTGCTTCCCTCGGTCAGCCAGCCCCATACCGCCGGGCTTTCCAGGCAGCTTCGCGTGGCCTTCGTCGCCGCCGGTCAGCTTACCGTGCACGAGGCGGAGGCTGTGGATTTCGAGATCAGGGAAAACAGCGCCGGCGAGCCCCGCTAGAGCCCTGGCCTCGCCGGGGACGTCCGATCGTCCCTCGCCTGCCGCTTGAGGCGCTCGCCTCGGCCGGGACGCTTCGACAAGGTCGGTTCGTGCAGATGGCCCCAGTCGAGGCGGAAAGTCGCTTGCGGCCTGAGGGCTTAGCGTCCTACCGCAAAGGGCCTTTAAGGAGCTTAAATCGATGAACCCCGCGCCCAGCGACGCCGATCCCCTCGTCCGCCTGCTGGCCATCATGGCGCGGCTGCGCGACCCCGAGCGCGGCTGCGCCTGGGATCTGGAGCAGACCTTCGCGACCATCGCGCCCTATACGATCGAGGAGGCCTACGAGGTCTCCGACGCGATCGAGCGCGGCGACCTGGACGATCTGAGGGACGAACTGGGCGATCTTCTGCTGCAGGTGGTGTTCCACGCGCGCATGGCCGAGGAGCGGGGGGCCTTCGACTTCGCCGATGTCGCCGAGGCCATCTGCGACAAGATGATCCGTCGCCATCCGCATGTGTTCGGAAAGGCCGCTCCCCGCGACGCCGCCGAGCAGACCATCGCCTGGGACGCGATCAAGGCTGAGGAGCGCGCCGCCAAGGACAGGGCGCAAAGCCTGCTCGACGGGGTGCCGAGCGCCCTGCCCGCCCTGATCCGCGCCGAGAAGCTGACCCGGCGCGCCGCCCGCGTCGGCTTCACCTGGACCACACCCGAGGCGGTGATCGAAAAGCTGCACGAGGAGCTGGGCGAACTGGCCGTCGAGGTGGCGGCGAACGACCGCGCCAAGATGCGCGACGAGATGGGCGACGTGCTCTTCGTCTGCGCCAACCTGGCCCGCCTGCTCGAGATCGACCCGGAAGACGCCCTGCGCTCCACCAACGCCAAGTTCACCCGCCGCTTCAACACGATCGAACAGGTCCTGGCCGCGGACGGGCGCTCGCCGGAGCAGTCGGATCTGGCGGAGATGGACAGGCTGTGGATCGCGGCGAAGCAGAGGGAGAAAAGCTAGCCAGGACCGCTTCAACAATTCGCAATGGGAACCGCAAAGACCGCCAAGCCCGCCAAGATAGAACTGAGCGCACCTTCAACCCTTGGCGATCTTGGCGACCTTTGCGGTAAAAAGCCTGGGCCCTCGATTTCACGGGGATGAGTGGGGTGGGCACGATTATCCGCCCTCCACCCTGCCCCAGGCCTTCAGCGCTTCGATCGCGTCGCGGGTCACCCAGCCGCGCCAGTCGCGTTTGGCCTTTGTCCAGGCTTGCGCATCGACGACGCTCCAGTCCCAGAAGACGAGCCAGCCGCCGTCGTCCTGCTGGGTTGCGATCAGGGCCTCGGCGGCCGGGGCGATCCGATCGGCGAGCGGCCCCGCGAGGAGGCTCTTCGGCGTGGGTGCAAGTTCGAGCACCGGGACGTGTTCGTCATTGGGATCGTGGGCGATGGCGGAGTGGATGACGAGCTCGGTGAGGGCCTGGCGCAGATCGGCCGCAATTGCCGGCGTCTCGACAAGACGAGCGGCGCATTTCAGGTCGTAGGCGCCGTCGATGGTTTCGGTTTCAACGATCGTCAGCCGCATCCGCGCCTCCGCCGCGGCGAGAAGCGCGGGCGATGCTGCCGCCCTGTAGGCGTAGAGAGACCCCAGCAGCTCGGCGCTGGGGTTGAATCGGCAACCGTTCCAGTTTTCCGCCAAGTCCGTCGACCATTCCCACCAGGGCGCATGCGGCGCCTCATCGACCGCTGCGGTGATGATCGCCCAGACGCCCGCCTCCCAATCGAAGGTCCGCTCAACCCAGTCCAGCGCGGCCTTGACCATCGGATGGCCGCCGTCGGCGTCGATGCGGCGGAGAAACCGCAAACCCACGCTGGTCGCCAGGGCGCTGGAGGCCGGCGAAGCCATGTCGGGCTCCAGGCCGTGGCCGAAGCCGCCGTCCGGGTTCTGGTAGGCCGCCAGCGCGGTCAGCACCGCCTCGGCGGGACCTGTGCCCAGGTCGTAGCGCAGCAGGGCCGCGTCGAGCGCCCGCCCCTCGCCTTCGACAAAGGCGCAGGCCTTATGGAATCCGGCGTTGGACAGCATGGCGGCCTCGTTTCAGGCCATCAGCATGTTGGCGCAGTCACCCCTAGTCAAGAACAAAAAGAGAACGACCGCGCCTTATTCCGCAGCGGCCCTGAGCAGGGCGTCGGGGAACAGCCGCTCGAAGCGGCCTAGGGCCTGGCCGTCGAGGCGCACCGACAGCCGCACGGCGCCGTCGTCCTGATCGGCGCGGGTCAGGATGCGGCCGTGACGATAGAGCCAGGCCATGGCTTCGCCGTCCCTAGCGCTCAGCATCGCCTCCACCGGCTGGCCGGAATCGATGCGCTCAGCCAGGCCCTGCAGCAGCTGGGCGGCTCCCGCGCCGCTGACCGCCGAGACCGGGAAGGCGGCAGGCTCGCCGGTCCTCACGCGCTTGGCGCGGGCGAGCAGCACGCCCTGGTCCTCGACGGGCAGCAGATCGATCTTGTTCCAGGCCTCGATCAGGATCTGGCCGGCGTCGGCGCCGGCGTCCAGCTCGGCCAGCACCTTGCGCACATCCTGCGCCTGCGCGTCGCTGTCGGGCCCGGCGATGTCGCGGACATGGACGATGACGTCGGCCTCGCGGACGGCCTCCAATGTGGCGCGGAAGGCCTCCACCAACTCGTGCGGCAGGTCGGAGATGAAGCCGACCGTATCCGATAGCATGGCCGGCCGGCCGTCGGGCAGCCTGAGCGCGCGGACGGTCGGGTCAAGCGTGGCGAACAGCATGTCGCGGGCCTCGACCTTGGCCGCGGTCAAGCGGTTGAACAGGGTCGACTTGCCGGCGTTTGTGTAGCCGACCAGAGCGATGGTCGGATGCGGCGCGCGGCGGCGGGCGTCGCGTTGCAGGCGCCGGGTGCGGCGAACGTCCAAGAGCTCCTGCTTCAGCTTGGCGACCTTGGCGGTGAGCAGCCGCCGGTCGGTCTCGATCTGGGTTTCGCCCGGCCCGCTCATGGCGCCGAGGCCGCCACGCTGGCGCTCAAGGTGGGTCCAGGTCTTGACCAGGCGCGAGCGCTCATAGGCCAGGCGCGCCAGCTCGACCTGCAGCCGCCCCTCGCGCGTGCGGGCGCGGCGGCCAAAAATCTCCAGGATCAGGCCGGTGCGGTCGATGACCTTGACCTTCCAGGCGCGCTCCAGATTGCGCTGCTGGATCGGCGTCAGCGCATCGTCGACCACCACCACGTCGATCCCGTCGGCCGAGCAGCGCTCGCCGATCTCGGCCACCTTGCCCTTGCCGAACAGGGTCGCGGGCGTGGCGGCGCGCACCGGAACCAGGTCCGCGCCCTTGATCTCAAGGTCAAGGGCCTGGGCCAGGCCGATGGCCTCATCGAGGCGCAAGGCCGGCTCGCGCAGGGTCTGCGATGAAGCGGACGCCAGGCCGGCGGACCTGACGGGATGAATAACGAGGGCCGCCTCGACGGACGGACGATGGTCGATGCTACGTGGGTTCAATCGTTTTCCTGATCGGGCTCGGGCTCATAGAGCTGAACCGGTTGAGCCGGCATGATGGTGGAGATGGCGTGCTTGTAGACCAGCTGCGACTGGCCATCGCGGCGCAAAAGCACGCAGAAATTGTCGAACCAGGAGACCACGCCCTGCAGTTTGACGCCGTTGACGAGGAAGATGGTCAGGGGGGTCTTGGATTTGCGAACCGAGTTGAGGAAGGTGTCCTGCAGGTTCTGTTTCTTTTCGGTGGTCGTCGCCATAGCGCTCTTGCGCTCCCTTGTTTTCGGAAGCCAAAAACGCTTCCACACACGAGTTCAGTCTTGGCCGGCTTTTTGCGACCCCGCAATGGAGATCACTTTCAACGCGAGGTCGAGCGGGCATTCTGCTCATATAGGACGCGCAGGCGCATCCCGACAGGGCCGGGCCTGCCGTCGCCGATCCTGTGGCCGTCGATCGAGGTCACCGGCATGACCAGGGTCGAGGCGGCGGTCATGAAGGCTTCCCTGGCGGTCTTGACGTCGTCGATCGTGAAAGGCCGCTGCGAAATCTCCAGGCCCGCCTCGGCGGCCAGGTCGATCAGGGTCTTGCGCGTGACGCCGCGCAGGATGTTGGCGTTGGTGTCGCGCGTGCGCAAGGCGCCCTCCGCGTCGACGATCCAGGCGTTGGTCGAGGCGCCCTCGGTGATGAAGCCCAGCTCGTCGACCAGCCAGGCCTCCTCGGCGCCGGCCTCGCGCGCCGCCTGCTTGGCCAGGGCGTTGGGCAAAAGGCCCACGGTCTTGATGTCGCAGCGGCCCCAGCGCTGGTCGGCCTGGGTCAGCACCGCGACGCCCTTGGCCGCCTTGGCCTGGGCGGCGGCGTAGTCGAGGCTCTTGGCCGTGACGACGACGGTCGGCGGCGTCGATGGGTGGGGAAAGGCGTGGTCGCGGGCGGCGGTTCCTCGCGTCACCTGCAGATAGACCGAGCCATCACGGATGCGATTGCGCCGCACGGTCTCGCGCATGACCACCATCAGCGCCGCCTCGCTCATCGGCGGGCGGATACGGATCTGCGAGAGGCTGCGCCAGAGCCGCTCCAGGTGCCCGTCGGCGTCGGCCAGCCGGCCGTCGAAGACGGCGAAATACTCATAGACCCCGTCGGCGAACTGGAAGCCGCGGTCCTCGATGTGGACAACGGACGTCCCGTGCGGCTGGTAGCGGCCGTTGACATAGGCGATCCGCCCCATCAGGCGTCTTCGTCCTCGTCCAGGCGCGCCGGCGCCACGCCCAGCGACTTCAGCTTGCGGTGCAGGGCCGAGCGCTCCATGCCGATGAAGCTGGCCGTGCGCGAGATATTGCCGCCGAAGCGCACGATCTGGGCGTTGAGGTATTCCCGCTCGAACACCTCGCGCGCGTCGCGCAGCGGCCGGGCTAGGATGCGCTCGGAGCCGATCTGGCCGACATGGCCGGCGGCGGCGACCTCGGCGGGCAGCATCTCGGCGGTGATCGGCTCGGCCGGGTCGCCGGCGGCGAGGATCAGCATGCGTTCGACATTGTTGCGCAGCTGCTGGACGTTGCCCGGCCAGCCATGCACCTGCAGCGTGGCGATGGCGTCGTCGCTCAGCCTGCGCCGCGCCAGGCCGGTCGCCTCGGCGATGCGCTCGATGAAATACTCCACCAGCTCGGCGATGTCCTCGCGCCGCTCGGACAGGCCGGGCACGTGCACCGGCACCACGTTCAGCCGGTGATAGAGGTCCTCGCGGAAGCGGCCGGCGGCGATCTCCTCGCGCAGGTCACGCGAGGTGGACGACATCACCCGGACATCGACCTGCACCTCCTGGTCGCCGCCGACGCGGCGAAACCGCTGTTCGACCAGGACGCGCAGGATGCGCCCTTGCGTCTCGCGCGGCATGTCGGCGACTTCCTGCAGATAGAGCGCCCCGCCGTGAGCGCGCTCGAAGACGCCGATCTTGCGCGGCCGGCCGCCCTCGCCTTCCTCGCCGAACAGCTCCAGGTCCATCCGGTCCGGCGTCATGCCGGCCGCGCCGATGCCGATGAACTCGCCCTTGGCGCGCGGGCTGGCGGTGTGGATCAGCCGCGCGACCAGCTCCTTGCCCGAGCCGGGCGGCCCGGAGATCAGCAGCCGGCTGTTGGCCGGTCCGAGCTTGCCGATCAGCTGGCGCACCTGCTGGGCGGCGGCGGAGCGGCCGATGAAGGTGTCCGGGGCGAAGGTCTGCTGGCGCAGGCGGCGGTTTTCCCGCTTGAGCTGGGCCTGTTCCAGCGCCCGCTCGACCACCAGCAGCAGCCGGTCGGACTTGAACGGCTTTTCCAGAAAGTCATAGGCGCCGCGCTTGATGGCGCTGACGGCGGTTTCGATATTGCCGTGGCCGGAGATCATGATCACCGGCAGATCGGCATCCAGCGACTTGACCAGATCGAGCAGTTCCAGCCCGTCCATGCCGCCGCCCTGCATCCAGATGTCGAGCACCAAAAGCGCCGGCTTGCGCGCGCCGAGGCTGGCCAGGGCGGACTCCGAGTCCGCGGCCGTGCGCACGCCATAGCCCTCGTCGGCGAGAATGCCCGCGACCAGTTCGCGGATATCGACTTCGTCGTCGACGACCAGGATGTCGGCGGCCATGACTGTTACTCCGCAGCTGTTTCTATCGAAGCGGCCGGTTCGACCGCCTTCAATCGCGGCAATTTCAACACCGCGCGCGCGCCAGGACGCTCGGTCGCGTCGAGCAGTTGGAGCCCGCCGCCATGGTCCTCCATGATTCGCGTCACGATGGCGAGGCCGAGGCCCGTGCCCTTTTCACGCGTAGTCACATAGGGCTCGGTCAAGCGATCGCGGTCCTTGGCGGGCAGGCCGACGCCATTGTCCTCGACCTCGAACTTCAGGTCGTCGGCGTCGGCGATCAGGCGCGCCTTGATGCGGCCCTGGACGCCGGGCTCGGCGACCCGACGCGCCAGCACCGCCTCACCGGCGTTTTTCAAGATATTGGTCAGCGCCTGGCCGATCATCCGCTCGTCGCACAGGGCGAACGCCTCGTCCGGCGAGTCCGCGAGATCGATCTCGGTGTCGGGATCGGCGACCCGCTGCGCGAACACCGCCTGGCGCAGCATCTCGGCGACGTCGACGCGCTCGAACCGGGGCGTCGGCATGCGGGCGAAGGCGGAAAACTCGTCCACCATGCGTCCGATCCCGGCGACCTGCCGGATGATGGTGTCGGTGCAGCGGTCGAAGGTGTCGAGATCGGAGGTGATCTCCTTGCGATACTTGCGCCGCAGCCGTTCGGCGGAAAGCTGGATCGGCGTCAGCGGGTTCTTGATCTCATGGGCGATGCGGCGGGCGACGTCCTTCCAGGCGGCGTTGCGCTGGGCGGTGACCAGGCGGGTGATGTCGTCGAAGGTCAGCACCAGGCCGCCGTCGGCGTGGCCGCTGGCCCGCACGCGCAGCCGGCGCGTGTCGCGGTCGCGGACCACGTCCACCTCGGCCTCGGCGTCGCCGCCATAGCCGCCGGCCTCGGCCACCACCTCGGCGAATTCGGGCGCGGCGAGCGCCAGGGCGCGGCCATGCGCGCCGTCGACCGGCAGGCCGAGCAGAACCAGGGCCTGGCGGTTGGCCGCCGAGATGCGGCCCTCGCGGTCGAGGCTGATCACCCCGGCGCTGACCCCCGACAGCACCGTCTCGATGAATTGCCGGCGACTTTCCGCTTCGGCGCCGGCGGCGCGCAAGGCCGCCTGTTGCGTCTGAAGATCGCCGGTCATCCGATTGAACGACCTGGCCAGATCGCCGAGCTCTTCAGGTCCGTGACCCACCTTAACGCGCGCGGTCAGATCGCCGCCGGCGATGCGGTCGGCGGCCTGGATCAGCCGGGCGACCGGCCCCGAAATGCTGTTGGCCGCGGCCATGCCGACCCAGATGGCGCCGAAGACCAGTAGAAAGACCGTCTCCAGATAGGAGATTTCGAGCGCCGATTCGATCTGCCCGCGGTTGGCCGCCGTGTCGCGATAGGCGGCGAGCGAACTGGAGGCCTCGCTCAGATGCGACAGGATCCCGTGCTCAACCGGCCGGACGACATAGAGATAGGCGTCCTGGAAGCCCTTCAGCCGGTAGATGGCCCGGATCAGATCGGTGGAATTGAAGATCGGCGCCTCGACCTCGCCGGTGTCGGCGATCTGGAACGCCGAGGGCGGCGGGGCCAGGAACGGCGGCGACGAATCGGCCTCGGCGCGCGCCAGGATGCGGCCGTCGCGATCGATCAGATAGGCCGCGGAAAAGTCGCTGAGCGAGGCCTGCAGCGTCAGCAGGTGGCTGAATTCCATGGGGCGCTGCTGCAGCGCGGCCGCCGACTGGTTGAGGCCGTCGGCCATGCCGGCGACATTTTCGCTGATCGAGCGGTTCTGGGAGCGCAGATAGGACCTGGCGACGCTGGCCGAGTTCTCGACCACGGTGCTGACCCTATGGCTGAACCATGAGTCGACGCTCTGGTTGACCAGGACGCCGAAGACCAGGGCCACGACGATGGCCGGCGCGACGGCGGCGGTGGCGAAGATGGCGACGAAGCGGAAATGCAGCCGCGCGCCCGCATCGCCCCTCTGCGCCGCGATCAGGCTGAACACCTGGCGCACGGTCGCGATGGCCAGCATCCCGATCAGCAGCGAGTTGACGCCGAGCACGGTCAGGATGGCCCGGCTCGGCGGCCCGACCGGGCCGGTCACCGGGGCGGAAGACGCCATCCAGACCGCCACGCCGACCAGGGCGGCGGCCAGGGCGAAACCGATGCCAAGCAACGAGCCGGGGCCCAGTCGCTCGCGCCAGGGCAAGAGCCGTCGGCGCGCCGGCGGCGCTGGATCTCGCGACGGGAACGGAGCGTCGACAGTCATGTCGCTAAGCTACGAGGGAGTGTGCCCTCGTTTCAACAGGTATGTTGCGAAAACATCACCGTTTGCCGCGACTCATTTCCACACCGAGATCCTGGATCTTCTTGCGCAGGGTGTTGCGGTTGAGGCCGAGAATCTCGGCGGCGCGGACCTGATTGCCGCGCGTGGCCGAGAGCGTGAGCCGGATCAGCGGCCGCTCGACCTCGTGCAGGATGCGGTCGTAGAGGCCGGCGGGCGGCGTCCCGTCGGGCTGATCGGCGAAATAGCCGGCCAGGTGACGCTCGACCAGGGCCGACAGTGTGATCGGCCCGCTGGCCTCCGCCGGCGCCGGATTCTGGTCCTGCAGTTCCCGCTCGACGATCCGGGCGGTGATCAGGTCCTCGGCATAGAGGGCGCAGATGCGGCGGATCAGATTCTCCAGCTCGCGCACATTGCCGGGCCAGTCATAGGCCTTCAGCCGCTCGAGCGCCCCGGCGTCGATGGCCTTGGCCGACAGGCCTTCGCGGTGGGCGCGCAGCAAAAAGGAGCGCGCCAGATCGGGAATATCCTCCGTGCGCTCGCGCAGCGGCGGGATGCGCACGCGCGCCACGTTGAGGCGGAAGAACAGGTCCTCGCGGAACAGGCCTTGCTGGATCAGCGCGCGCAGGTCGCGGTTGGTGGCCGCGATCACCCGCACGTTCGGCCGCCGGCCGGTGCGCGGATTGATCGCCGCCTCCGACCCGTCGATGACGCGCGAAAGCCGGGTCTGGGCGTCCAGCGGCATGTCGCCGATCTCGTCGAGGAAGAGCGTGCCGCCGTCCGCCTCGATCAGCTTGCCGACATCGCCCTCGCCCTTGCCGAACAGCTCGGTCTCCACCCGCTCGCGCGGCACCGCGGCCAGGTTGATGACGGCGAAGCGGCCGTCGCGGCGCGGGCCGAGATCGTGCAGGGCGCGGGCGACCAGCTCCTTGCCGGCGCCCGATTCGCCCAGGATCAGGACGGTCAGGTCGGCGCTGACCAGCCGCGCTATGGTGCGATAGACCTCCTGCATGGGCGCCGATCGACCGATCAGCGGCAGGCGCTCGTCCCGCATGGCGCGGGCCTGGGCCTTGGTCGCTTCCGCATCAACGGGCCGGGCGAGCGCGCGCTTGGCGGCGGCGGTCATGTCATCCAGGTCAAACGGCTTGGCGACATATTCGAAGGCGCCGACCTCGGCCGCATTGACGGCGGTGAGCAGCGTGTTTTGCGCGCTCATCACGATCACCGGCAATTTCGGCCGCTGCTTGCGGATGCGCGGCAGCACGTCGAACACGTTCTCGTCGGGCATGACCACGTCGGTGATGACCAGGTCGCCCTCGCCTTCGGAAACCCATTTTAGGAGGGTGGTGGCGTTGCCGGTGGCGCGGACCTGATAGCCCAGGCGGCCAAAGGCCTGGCTGAGCACCAATCGGATTGAAGCATCGTCATCGGCGATGAGGATCTTATGCTGAACCGTCATACTTGCCGCCTTAAGCGCTCGATGTGGGGGTTTCGATTGGCAGCAGGACGCGAAAGACGGTTCTGCCGGGCTCTGACTCGAAATCGATCAGGCCCCCGTGAGCGACGATGAGTTTTGAGACAAGCGCCAGGCCAAGCCCGGCGCCGAAGCTTTTCGAGGTGACAAACGGCTCGAACAGATGTTCGCGCAGCCGCGGCGCGACCCCGGGCCCGTTGTCCTGGATTCGCACCTCGAGCGGCGCCGGCCGCAGGGCCTCGCCGTTGGCCTCGCGCACGCGCACGCCATGGCGAAAGGCGGTCGAGATGAGCACTTCGCCGCGCCCGTCGCCGCGGGCGTGGGCGGCCTCGGCGGCGTTCTTGACCAGGTTCAGAAAGACCTGGATCAACATGTCCTCGTCGCCAAGGGCCGGCGGCAGGGAGGGGTCGAACGACTCGCGCAGCTCCAGCCCGTCGGCGACGCCGTTGGCGGCCAGCGCCCGCACCCGGTCCAGCACCTGATGGATGTTGACCGGCTGGCGCGCCGGGGCGACGTCGTCGGAAAAGGCTTCCATTCTGTCGACCAGCCGACGGATGCGTTCGGTCTCGTCGACGATGAGCTGGGCCAGGGAGGCGTCCTCGGCCTTGACGCCCGACTTCAGCAGCTGGGCCGCGCCCCGAATGCCGGCAAGGGGATTTTTGATTTCGTGGGCCAGCATGCGGCCAAGTCCGATCACCGAGCGCAGGCCCGGTCCCTCGACGCCGCGGTCGATGCCGAGCGCGCCGCCGCGCACCTGCAAGGTCAGCATCATGGCGCCGTCGCCTAAGGGCGCCGCGGCCCCGTCGGCCTCGAACGGCGGATGGCCGAACAGGGCGATGTCGAGCCCGTGCTCACGCACCTGCGCCTCCTCGGCCGTGGCGCGGGCGAGCAAGGCGGTGAGCGGCGATCCCGCCGGCAGGGCGTCTTTGAAGCGACCGCGGCTAAGCAGGGCCAGGCCCTGGCCAAACAAGCTTTCGGCGGCGTCGTTGGCGGCCACGATCGCGCCCTCGGCGGACAGGATGAAGGCCGGGTCCGGCGCAAGCTGGAAGGCCGCGGCGGCGAGGGACTCAGTCGAGGCCACGACCGCTCGCGGCTGGGCTCTCAGGTTCATGCCGTACCGACCGTCCCATTGTTGCACATTTTTTAATCACCGTCCGAGGTGAACTTTTAGGCACTAAATGTGCGCGCGTCCAGTCTGGACATTTTGACCTTGCGCGCCGAAACAAACGCCCATGCGATTTTCGGCGGTGATCGTGGCGGCGGGGGCGAGTTCCAGGGCCGGTGAGGGTCCACGCAAGCCCTGGCGGCGGTTGGCTGAACGCACCGTCGTGCGGTGGTCGGTCGAGGCCCTGCTGGCCGCCGGCGCGGCGCCGCTGGTCTTGGTGATCGCCGAGACCGACCAGGCGACCGCGGCCGAAGCCCTGGCGGGGCTGGACGGCTGGACGGCGGTGACGGGCGGCGGCGTCCGCGCGCTTTCGGTCCAGAACGGCCTGGCGGCGCTGAAGGGCCAGCCCGATGACTTGCCGGTGCTGATCCATGACGCCGCCCGTCCTTTTGTCGGCGAGACCCACGTCCGCGCGCTATTGCAGGCCCTGGCCGAGGCCGAGGGCGCCATCCCCGCCCTGCCCGTGGCCGACACCTTGAAGCGATCCGATGCGGCGGGCGCCACGATCACCGCCCCGCGCGAGGGGCTGCACCGGGCGCAGACGCCGCAGGCCTTCCGCCTGGGCGCGCTTCGCCGCGCCTATGCCGCCTGGCCGGCTGACGCCGGCGAGCCGACCGATGACGCCCAGGTGCTCGAACGCGCCGGCGGCCGGGTGAGGCTGGTTCCCGGCGATCCCAGGCTGATGAAGCTGACCTATCCGGAGGATTTCGCCATGGCCGAGCTCTTGGCGCAGGCCGCGACCCTGACCCGCGTCGGCCAGGGCTTCGACGCCCACCGGTTCGGCCCTGGCGACGGCGTCACCCTCTGCGGAGTCAAAATCGCCCACAGCCACAGCCTGGTCGGCCATTCGGACGCCGACGCCGGCCTGCACGCCCTGACCGACGCCCTTTTGGGCGCGATCGGCGACGGCGATATCGGCGAGCACTTCCCGCCGTCCAATCCGCGTTGGAAGGGCGCGGACTCCGGCGTCTTCATGCGCCACGCCATGGCGCGTCTGCATCAGCGCGGCGGGCGCCTGATCAATGTCGACGTGACCCTGATCTGCGAACGGCCCAAGCTCAGCCCGCACCGCCAGGCCATGCGCGAGAGCCTGGCCGCGCTGCTCGCGCTTCCCATCGATCGCATCAGCGTTAAGGCGACCACCACCGAGGCCATGGGATTCACCGGCCGCGAGGAGGGCCTGGCCGCCCAGGCCCTGGCCGTGGTCCAAGTCCCGGCTTGACGCACGGCGACGAATGTTGGTTCTCGGCCTGCATAGGCGAGGGTCAGGCATGTTCTCACTCGAGATTGAAACCAACGCGCGGCTGCTGGTGGACGAGGCGTGCGAACGGTCCTTGCGCATCGTAACGGCGGAAAGCTGCACGGGCGGCCTGGTCTCGGCGGCGATCACCGCGGTTTCCGGATCGTCCGAGATCTTCGACCGCGGCCTGATCACCTATTCCAATCGCGCCAAACAGGACCTGCTCGGCATCGCCGGCGACCTGATCGCCGACTATGGCGCGGTCTCCGAGCCGGTGGCGCGGATGATGGCGGAAGGCGCGCTGGAGAACTCCAACGCTCATGTCAGCGTGGCCATCACCGGCGTCGCCGGCCCCACCGGCGGCACGGAGATGAAGCCGGTCGGCCTGGTCCATTTCGCAACCGCCCGCTCCAACCAGTCGGTCATGCACCGGGTCGAACGCTTCGACAGCGATCTCGGCCGCGAAGAGATTCAGCTCGCCGCCGTGCAGATCGCCCTGGAAATGCTGCGCGACCGGGTGCGCTGACGCCGATGGCGGACGCCGCCGGCGAGGTGTTCGATCAGCGCATGGCGCAGTGGCGCGCCTATCGCGCCACGCCCTGGAGCCGGCTTCGCTTCGCAATCGTCGCCCATACGCTGAGCACGACCATTGAGCGGCAGGGCGGCGGCGCCTGGCGCATCCTGGATATCGGTGGCGGCGATGGCGGCGACGCCCTGCCCCTGGCGCTGGCCGGCCACAGCGTCACCGTGCTCGATCCATCGGCGCCGATGCTGGAAAAGCTGGGCGCGGACGCCACCGAGGCGGGAGTCGCCGATCGCATCACCGGCGTCCGGGGCGAGATCGCCGCGATCGAGACCCTGGCTCTTCGGGATTTCGACCTGGTTCTCTGCCACTTCGTGCTGCAGTACCTGGATGATCTGGACGGCCCGCTCGCCCGGCTCGTCGGCGCGGTCAGGCCCGGCGGCTATCTGTCGCTGATCGCGCCCAACCGGCCGGGCGAGGTGCTGGCCAAGGCGGCGCGCGGCCTCGATCCGGCCGCCGCCTTCGCGCTGCTGGACGCCGAGACCAACCGCACCTTGACCTTCGACCACGCCGTACGCCGCATCGACGCCGAGACGGCCATCGAGGCGCTGCAACGGATCGGATGCGAGCCGATCGCCCGCTTCGGCGGCCGCATCGTCAACGATCTGCTGCCCGACTTGGCGCCCAAGGCCGACCCCGCCTTCTTCGCCGATCTGCTGCGCCTGGAACTCGCCGTCTGCGACCGAGAGCCTTATCTGCGCACGGGAATGTTCTGGCAGGTGGTGGCGCGGACGGGCGGATAGCCACCCCTTGTTCGTCATGGCCCGGCTTGTCCGGGCCACCCATGATCACCGTGTTGGATCAGGTGCTCATGGGCCCGCCGCATTCCGCGGCTTCGCCGCTCCAGCGGCGGATGACGACTCTTTATTTGCCGTACAGCACCTTCGCCCGATCCTCGAAACAGGCGATCAGCCGGTCCACCGCGCGGCTCAGGTTCGCCGCCAGCAGGGCCTCCAGCAGCCGTGACTTGAACTCGAAATCGATGCTGAACGCGACCAGGGTTCCCGTGGGAT
Source organism: Caulobacteraceae bacterium (assembly GCA_965277425.1). Lineage (GTDB taxonomy): Bacteria > Pseudomonadota > Alphaproteobacteria > Caulobacterales > Caulobacteraceae > Poindextera. Next base: position 712,410 of record CBDICR010000007.1, on the reverse strand, counting down.
GGTCTGAAAACCGCCAGCGATTGTCCAGGCGCCGAAACGGTCCTCGGATCAGGCTGACGGCGATCTCGCGCGTGTTGGCGTCGCGGCGGACGCGGGTGGAAAACCGTTCGGTGAGAAAGGCGAAACCGACGCCCGCCTCGGCGTCGACGGTGTCGATGCCCGCCGCCACGTCCTGCCGGTTCCATACCCGCATGCTGGTGATCCAGGGGACGAACCGCGGATAGGCCTCGACGTCGCCGACCAGCGCGAACAGCTGGTCGGGCGTCCACGGCAACTCGCGCGTGAGGCTATGGCGCACCGCCCCCTACCCCCGCTCATCCGGGATGAGCGGATTATGAAAACGGGCGGTTCGCACCAATCCGACTAAGGCCGAGGCGCGAGGGCTTCCCGCGCCGCCCTGAGCTTGGCGAAGTCTTCGCCGGCGTGGTGGGAGGAGCGGGTCAGCGGGCTGGCCGAGACCATCAGAAAGCCCTTGGCGCGTGCGATCGTCGCATAGCTGGCGAACGCCTCCGGCTCGACGAAGCGCTCCACCGCCGCGTGGCGGCGGCTGGGCTGCAGGTATTGGCCGATGGTCAGGAAGTCGACGCCGGCGACGCGCATGTCGTCCATCACCTGCATCACCTCGGTCTTGGCCTCGCCGAGCCCGACCATCAGGCCCGACTTGGTGAACATGGACGGATCGCGCGTCTTCACCCGCTCGAGCAGGCGTAAGGACTGGTAGTAGCGCGCGCCTGGCCGGATTGAGAGATAGAGCCGCGGCACGGTCTCCAGATTGTGGTTGAACACGTCGGGCCGGGCGTCGATCACCGCATCGGCCGCCTCGCCCTTACGCAGGAAGTCGGGGGTCAGCACCTCGATGGTGGTCGCCGGCGCCGCGGCGCGGATGGCGCGCACCACGGCGGCGAAGTGCTCGGCTCCCCCGTCGGCCAGGTCGTCGCGGTCGACCGAGGTGATCACCACGTGCTTAAGGCCCATCTGGCTGACCGCCTTAGCGACCCGTTCGGGCTCGGACGGATCGAGCGGGCTGGGCAGGCCGGTGGCGACGTTGCAGAAGGCGCAGGCGCGGGTGCAGATTTCGCCCATGATCATCATGGTGGCGTGGCCGACCGACCAGCACTCGCCGATGTTCGGGCAGCCCGCCTCCTCGCAGACCGTGACCAGGCCGTTCTGCTTGACGATGGCGCGGGTGGCGACATAGCCGGCCGAGCCCGGCGCGCGCACGCGCAGCCAGGGCGGCTTGCGCAGCAGCGGCGTCTCCAGCCGCTCGCGCTTTTCCGGATGCCTGAGGCTGCGTGAGTCGATGACCGTGGTCATGCACGCTAGATCGGCCTTTGCCGGCTCCGGATCAAGCGCGGGGCTAATGTCCCGCTTTCAACTGGGCCGCGAGCGCGTCGAACATGTCGGCCCACCCCTGCTCCGTCGGCTTCAGACTGGCCGGAGGCACGGCCTCCTGGGCCAACGTCAGCAGGCACCCGTCGCCGTCGGGGACGATCTCGATGGTGACTGTGCAGGCGAGCGGCGAGAACTGCGGCATGCCGAAGGAGAAGACCAGCCGGCGTGGCCGGTCGATCTCGATATAGTCGCCGAGCGCGGTGTAGTCGACGCCGCCCCGCCGGTCGGTGATCGACCACTTGCCGCCGACGCGGACGTCCAGCTCGGCGCTGTGCCGTTCGCTGTTCGGGGTGGTGAACAGCCACCGCCCAACCTTCCCCGGATCGATCCAGGCGTCGAATACGCGCTCGGGCGAGGCGTCGAAGCGGCGGTTTATGCGCAAGGTTTCCAGCGTTTCGGTCATGGTTTTCCTCCATCTTGGTCTTTGCTCGCAACTACGTCCTCGGCGCGCAGCAGGTCTTCGAGTCCATCCAGCTGATCGGTCCAGAAGCGCTCGTAGAAGCGCAGCCACTCGTCGGCGGCGGCGAGCGGTCCGGCCTCGATGCGGCAAAGGTGCGTGCGGCCCTGGACGCGGCGGCGAACCAGGCCCGCGCCCTCCAAGACCTTCACATGCTTGGACGCCGCGGCGAAACTCATGGCGAAGGGCTGGGCCAGCTGGCCGATATTGCGCTCGCCGGCGGCCAGGCTGCGCAGCATGGCCCGCCGTGTCGGGTCGGCCAGGGCGTGGAACACGCCGTCGAGAGGGTTTAATTCAACCATGCAGTTGAACTTATCGGCGCGCCGCCATATGGTCAACCGTTCAGTTGAGCAATTCAGCACGCTCTTGGCAGCCCCGGACCGCCTGGATCAATTTTCGCCAGCATCTGGAAGCCGATTAGCGCATGGCTTGGCCGCTTCCATAAGCCCTGCCTCTCGATGAGGGAGTGGGGTGTGGCCGCTGAGATTGGGCGAAGAGCGCGAGTGGGCGCCCGCGCCCAGGGGCGCTCACCTGTCACTTCCCCGCGCTCACTCCCAACCCTGCCCTTCCCCCATCGTGGGGCAAGGGTGGTTCAATTTCCGCCACCGTCGTCGCTCTTGACCTCAACTCGCCGCCCGGCCATCCGGGGCCGATGCGGCGGATCGTCATCCTTGGCAATGCCGGCAGCGGCAAGTCGACCCTGGCGCGGCGCCTGGGCGAGCGGTTGAAGCTGCCCGTCGTGCACCTGGACGTGCTGTTCTGGGAACCGGGCTGGACCAAGCCGGACAACGACGCCTTCCGCGCCCGGGTCAGCGCCGCCATCGCCGGCGACGCCTGGGTTTGCGAGGGCAACTATCTCAGCCGCACCTTCGATCTGCGCCTGCCGCGCGCCGACCTGATCATCTGGATGGACACCCCGCGCCTGACCTGCGTGCGGCGCGTCATTGTGCGCAGTGCGCTCGCCCGGCCGAGGGCCGATCTAGCCATCGGCTGCGAGGAAGGCTTCTTCGGCAACGACTTCCCAGAGTTCCTCGCCTACACTTGGGCCTACGACCGCAAGAGCCGTCCGCGCCTCGAGGCGGCGCGCCAGGCCATGGCGTCGGAGGTTCCCGTCCTCCACCTGCGCGACAAGCGGCAGGTCGAGGCCTTTGTGAACGCGCTCAACTGACTGGCCGTCGCATGGCGCAGCGCCGCGGCATGCCCTGCAGCGCCTCATGCCGGAGCAGCCCGGCCAGGCGGTCGTCGAGATCATCACCCTCCACGATGGCAAAGCCATTGCGGGCATAGAAGGGCGCGTTCCAAGCCACGTCCCGGAAGGTGGTCAGGGTGACGGCGGCGAGGCCGGCGGCGTCGGCGTGGTCGAAGGCGGCGTCGAGCAGGCGCGCGCCGATCCCGCGCTGCTGGAAGCCGCCCCGCACGGCCGCCTCCCAGATATGCAGGTCCGCGCCGATCGCCTCGGCGTTGAGAAAGCCGACGACGCCCGCCGCGTCGTCCTCCGCGACCCAGACCGTGCCCGCGGCGACGCGCGGCAGGTGCTCATCCGCCGCCATGACGCTATCGCTGGCGATCCAGGCCAGGTCGGGGATGGCGAGGAAGCTTCGGCCGGCGTCGCGCTCGATCTCGGGCAGGGCCTCGGCGTCGGCGGGCCGCGCCAGGCGGATGGTCAGGCTCATTGCGCGGGTCCAGGCGCCGGTCGGCGAGGGTTTTCGCACCGGAGGCGACGAAAGCAACGGCTTGCCGCCGGAGCGTCCGCCCGCGAACAGTGGCGCCCATGGTTCGCCGCGCCTTCGTCCTGGCCTTGACCCTGCTGCTCGCGGCCTGCGGACGGAGCCATCAGCGCACGCCATTCATCGACAGCCGCCTGCCGCCGGGCCTGCCCCAGGCGGACTGGCCGCCGGCCGGATGGACCTGGGGGCTGATCCGGGTCGGCCAGGACCCGCCGCAGCGCTACGGCGTGGCGCCGGCCGGCGACGTCACCCGCGCGCAGGTGCTGATCCTGCCCGGCTATGGCGGCCTGGCCGAGGACGAGTTCGCCGCGGCGAGCGACTTCGCCGGCCGCGGCTATACGCCTTGGGTGCTGGAGGGCCAGGGCCAGGGCGGCTCCGGCCGGTTCGTGACGCCGCGCGACCTCGGCTATGCCCGCAGCCTCGACGGCGACGTCGGCGCCATCCGACGGATGGTCCAGGCCGTCGTCCGCCCCGCCGGCGGCGCGCCGCTGACGGCGATCGCCTATGGGACGGCCGCGCCCGAGGCGCTGCGGGCCGCGCAGGAGGGATGGCCGGGCGTCTCGAGCCTGATCCTCACCGATCCGCGTTTTGAGCCGCCGGGCGGAGCGGTTTACGCCAGCCTGGCGCGCTGGATGCAGCGGCAGGGCCTCGGCGCCTGGCGCGCGCTCGGCGAAAACCCTTGGCGGCGCGAGGCGGACGACGCCGATGCGGTGCGGCGGGCCTGGCGCACCGCCAATCCCGACCTGCGCATGGGCGCGGCGAGCTATGCCTGGATCGTCGCCTTCGACGACCTGGTCGGCGAAATGAACGCCGGCCCATGGCAGGACGTGGATGTCCCGGTCCTGATCCTTCAGGCCGGCCGGGCCGATGCGCGGACCGTCCGCCTCTGCCGTCGCCTGCCCCGCTGCCGCATCCAGGCCGCGCCTGATCTGCACGTCGCGGAGGTCGCGGCCGTCGAAGCCCGGCTCCGGCCTGCCTCTCTTTTCAATCCAAACCCCGGGCGATAGCGTAAAGCCAAGCATGGCCAACCAAGCGTCCATGGGAGGAAATCATGCCGCGGGCCTATGATCCGCGGGCCGGAGACCGGGCGGTGTTCGACGCCCTGATCGACGCCCGCGACAAGTACGGCGCGAAAAAGCCGATCCTGGAGGACCAGGAGCGCACGCCGCTCAGCTATACCGACCTGATCCGCGCCGCCTTCGCACTGGGGCGCAGACTCGCGGCGATGACCGACAAGGGCGAGCGCGTCGGCGTCCTCTTGCCGTCCAGCGCCGGGGTTGTGGTGACCTTTTTCGCCCTGCACGCCTTCGGGCGCGTGCCGGTGATGCTCAACTTCACCGCCGGGATCCGCAACCTGCGCGCCGCCTGCAAGGTCGCCGGCGTCAAGCGCATCCTCACCGCCCATCGCTTCATCACCCAGGGCAAGCTCGACGACCTGGTCGATGCGCTCGGCGTGGATCATGAGATCACCTATCTGGAGGACGTCCGCGAACGGGTGAACGCGGCCGACAAGGCCTTCGCCGCCCTGGCCGGCGCCTTCCCGAGGGTGTTTCGCAGCGCCGCCTCGCCCGCCGACCCCGGCGTCATCCTGTTCACCTCCGGCAGTTTCGGCGCGCCGCGCGGCGTGGTGCTGAGCCAGGGCAATCTGATCGCCAATGTCGTGCAGATCTCGACGCACATAACGCTCGACCCGGCCTGGGTGATGTTCAATCCCCTGCCCACCTTCCACTGTTTCGGGCTGACCGGCGGGGTGCTCTTACCGATCCTGAGCGGCATGAAGGCGTTCCAATACCCCTCGCCCCTGCACGTGAAGCAGATTCCGCAGCTCATCCGCGACACCGGCGCCGCGGTCCTTTTGGCCACCGACACCTTCGTGAACCAGTACGCGCGCTCGGCCGAGGACGGCGACCTTTCGGGCCTGAAGTTCGTCGTCTGCGGCGCCGAGCGGGTGCACGCCGAGACGCATAATCTGATCGTTTCGCGCTTCGGCGACATCCCCCTCCTGGAGGGCTACGGCGCCACCGAGGCCGCGCCGGTGATCGCGGTCAACCGGCCGGACGGCAACAAGCGCGGCACGGTCGGCGACCTGGTGCCAGGTCTGGAGATCAGGATCGATCCGGTGGACGGCATCACCGCGGGCGGCCAGCTCTTCGTACGCGGCCCCAACGTGATGAGCGGTTATCTGGACGACGACGGCGTGCTCAGCCCGCCGGTGGATGGCTGGCACGATACCGGCGACATCGTCTCGCTCGACGATGACGGCTTCATCACCATCCAGGGCCGGGTGAAGCGCTTCGCCAAGATCGCCGGCGAGATGGTCTCGCTGATGGCGGTCGAGGCGCTGGCGGCCGGGGTCTGGCCGAATGCGCGCCACGCCGTCATCGCCATGCCCGACGCGCGCAAGGGCGAGCGGCTGGTTCTGGTCACCGACCGGCTGGACGCCCAGGTCGCGGCCCTCACCGCCCATGCCAGCGCCATCGGCGCGCCGGCGCTGACCGTGCCCAGCCGCATCGTCCGCGTTCCAGAGGTGCCGCTGCTGGGCACCGGCAAGACGGACTATGTCGCCATCAAGCGCATGGCCGAAAACGAAGCGCGGGCGGCCTAGCGCAAAACCGGCCTTCACCGATCGCCCAATCCTGCTAGAGGAAGCGGCCATGAGCGGGGCGCGCGACAGGCGGGACGACCGGACGGGCTTGGCCGTCCTGGCCATGCTCGCGCTGCTGCTGCAGCTGGCCGTGCCGCAGGGCTTCATGGTGGCCAGCGACGGCGGCCGGGCCGCCATCGTCATCTGCACCGGCCACGGTCCCCTGCTCGCGCCGACCCGTGATCACGGCGCCCCCGCCAAGGCGCCCAAGCCCGGCGCGACCTGCGCCTTCGCCGGCCATGGCGGGACGCCGACACCGGCGCCGATGCTCGCCCTTACGGCGGTCAGCTTCACGCCGCTCGCGCCGCTCGACCCGCCCAGGCTTTCGACAACCCCAGGCCGCGGCCTCGCCGCGCCGCCGCCGCCTTCCCAAGCGCCACCCACCGACCGCCTCTGAGAGCTTTCGTTCGCGCCCGGCCTCGTGTCGCGCGCGTCCGCGCCATTGAGTGCGACTCACGGGATTCGGGAACTTTGGTATGAAAATCTTACAATTTGCGGCGCTTGCCGCAACGGCCGTTCTTTGCCTTAACCCAAGCGCCGCATGGGCTTGCGCCTGCGGCTGCGGCGTCTTCGACGTCGGCGGCGACACCATGGTCGCCAACGGCGAAAGCCACGAACTCTTCGTGGAATACGATTATCTCGACCAGACGACGAACTTCAACGGCGCCGCCAAGGCGCCCGCGGCGGACAATACCGACAAGGAGATCAAGTCCAATTTCCTGGTCGTCGGGGGCCAGGTGATGGTCAATCAGGACTGGAGCCTGATGGGCGAGATCCCGGTCACCAACCGCGCCTTCACCACCACCGACCCCGGTTCGCTGGCCACGTTCAACGATACGGCGCTGGGCGATGTCCGGCTGATGGGGGTCTATACGGGCCTGTCGAAAGACATGGCGACGGGGCTGATCGCCGGCCTGAAACTGCCCACCGGCGAGTTCCGCGCCGCCGGCTTCGACCGCGACGTGGAGATCGGCTCCGGCAGCACCGACCTTTTGCTCGGCGCCTATCATTCCGGCCCGATCGGCGGCCAGGAGACTTGGACCTATCTGGTCCAGGGCCTGGCGGATATCCCCATGGCCGGCCAGGACGGCTATGTGCCCGGCGACGAGGTGGACGCCTCGGCCGCCGTCACCTATGGCGGCTCGAGCAGCAAGGACGGCAGGCTGAAGCTCGAACCGCTGCTGCAGCTGATCGGCTCGTTCCGCGCGCCCGACCACGGCCCGGCCGCCGATCCGGACAATAGCGGTTATCAGCGGCTGCTGATCTCGCCGGGCGTGCAGTTGGACGCTGGAAACTGGAAGCTCTACGGCGACGTCGAGTTTCCGGTCGCGCAATATGTGAATGGAAATCAGCTCATTGCACCCGAACAGTTCAAGCTGGTCCTGAGCCGGGCTTTCTAGAGCGCGCCCAAAAACACCGTCATCACCCGCGAATGCGGGTGACCCATGAACACTGATCCGAAACGGTGATCATGGGCGGCCCGAACACGTCGGGCCATGACGGAAAAGGGGCGAAAAAAGCGTCGGGGCGTCCGCTACTCGATCCGCCGGTTGCTCACCAGTCGGGTCCCGTCGAAGCTCAGCTCGAACAGGTCCGGGTTTTTCAAGGCCCGCCAGGCCTCGAAGCCGAAATCGGGATCGGCGGCGCGCAGGACGGAGGAGATCAGGTTGCCGTGGCTGGCGACCACCGGCAGCCGGTGATCCCGCGCCACGATCTCGGCCAGGGCGGCGAGCGCGCGGACCTGGGTTTCGCGCAGGCTCTCGCCGCCCGCCCCGGCGACGTGGTCCAGGTCCGCATAGGAGTGGCGGATATGGTCGAGCCAGTCGTCCAGCGGCTTTGCGGACAGCACCCGTTCGTGCAGGCGCGCGTCCTCGACGACGGCCAGACCGGCGCGCTCGGCGAAGGGCTGCACGGTTGCGCGCGCTCGCCGGTAGGGACTGGAATAGATGGCGTCCGGCGCCAGGGCCGCCAGGCGGTCGGCCAGGGCCTCCGCGGCGCGCGACCCGGCCTCGGTCAAGGGCGCATCGGGCGCCTGGCCGCTGGATTCGCAATGACGGATCAGGATCAGGCGCGCCATGCGCTCAGCTATGCAGGACGCGCCCATAGGCGTCGAGCGAGGCCTCGTGCATGGCCTCGCTCATGGTCGGGTGCGGAAAGACCGTGGCGATGAGTTCCGCCTCGGTCGCCTCCAAAGTCATGGCGAGTGCAAACCCTTGTATCATTTCGGTGACTTCCGCCCCGATCATGTGGGCGCCGATGAGGGCGCCGGTCCGGGCGTCGAACACGGTCTTGACGAAGCCCTCGGTCTCTCCCGACGCGATGGCCTTGCCGTTGGCGCGAAAGGGAAAGCGGCCGACCTTGACCGCGCGGCCGTCCGCCTTGGCCTGCGCCTCGGTCAGGCCCACCGAGGCGATCTGCGGCTCGGAATAGGTGCAGCCGGGGATGGGCGCGGTCAGATTGTCGGGTTTGAGGCCGGCGATGTGCTCGACGCAATGGACGCCCTCGTGGCTGGCCTTGTGCGCCAGCCAGGGCGGCCCGGCGACGTCGCCGATGGCGTAGAGCCCGGTGACGTTGGTCGCGCAGGCGGCGTCGATGACGACATGACCGCGCTCGACCTTCGCGCCCAGGCCTTCGAGGCCCAGGTCCTCGACATTGCCGGCGATGCCGACGGCGACGATGACGCGCTCGGCCTCGAGCGTCTCGGCCTTGCCGCCGCTCTCGAAAGCGATCGAAACGCCGGCCTTGGTCTTGGCGAGCTTGGAGACCTTGGCGTCGACGCGGAACTTCAGGCCACGCTTCTCGAACGCCTTGCGGGCCGCGGCGGACACCTCCTCGTCTTCGACAGGCAGGATGCGGTCCAGCGCCTCGACCACCGTAACCTCCGCGCCCAAGGCCCTGTAGAAACTGGCGAATTCGATGCCGATGGCGCCGGAGCCGACCACGATCAGCGACTTGGGCGCAGCCTTGGGGACCATGGCCTCGCGATAGGTCCAGATCCGGTCGCCGTCGGGCGCCAGGCCGAGGTCGGGAAAGGTCCGCGCCCGCGCGCCGGTGGCCAGGATGACGGCCTTGGGCGTCAGCGTCCGCGAGCCGCCGGTCTTCAGCGCCGCCACGACCTTCGGCGCGTCCTCGCCTTGTTCCAGTTTGGCGGTCCCCTCGATCACTTCGATCTTGTTCTTCTTCATCAGGAAGGCGACGCCGGAGGACAATTGTTTCGCCACCGCCCGCGAGCGTTCGATCACCTTGGTGAAGTCGTAGGCGCGGCCCTCGGCCTTCAGCCCATAGTCGCCGAGATGGCCAAGGGCCTCATAGAGCTCGCCGGACTTGAGCAGCGCCTTGGTCGGGATGCAGCCCCAGTTCAGGCAGATGCCGCCCAGGGCCTCTCGCTCGACGATGGCGGTCTTCAGGCCAAGCTGGCTGGCGCGGATGGCCGCCACATAGCCGCCAGGGCCCGAGCCGATGACCACAAGGTCGAACGCATCGGCCATCAGAGCAGGGCCTCGACCGCGCTCTCCAGCGCCTCCGGCTTGGTGGTGGGCGCAAACCGCTCGACAACCGCGCCGCTGCGGTCGATGAGGAACTTGGTGAAGTTCCACTTGATGCCTTCGCTGCCGAGCAGGCCCTTCTTCTGCGTCTTCAGGAAGGCGTAGAGCGGGTGGGCCTGCGGGCCGTTGACGTCGACCTTGCCGAACATCGGAAAGCTGACGTCGTAGGTGAGCGAGCAGAAGTTGGCGATCTCGGCCGCGTCGCCCGGCTCCTGGGCGCCGAACTGGTTGCACGGGAAGCCCAGCACCGCGAACCCCTGGTCCTTGTGCTTGCGATAGAGCGCCTCCAGCCCCTCGTATTGCGGGGTGAAGCCGCACTTGCTGGCCGTATTGACGATCAGCAGCACCTGGCCGCGATAGTCGGCCAGGGCGGCCGGCTTGCCGTCCAGGGTCTCGGCCGCGAAATCATAGACGCTCATCGGATGTCCTTTCAGCCGGCCGCCTAGACCAGCATGGTCAGCGGGTCTTCGATCATCGCCTTGAAGGCCTGCAGGAAGCGCGCGCCAATGGCGCCGTCCACCACCCGGTGGTCGCAGGTCAGGGTCACCGTCATCACCGTGGCGATGGCCAGCTGGTCGCCGCGTACGACAGGCCGTTTCTCGCCGACCCCGACGCTCAGGATCGCGCCTTGCGGCTCGTTGATGATCGAGGCGAAGGACTTGATGCCGAACATGCCCAGATTGGAGACCGAAAAGGTGCCGCCCTGGAACTCCTCGGGCTTCAGCTTGCGGGTCCGCGCCCGCTCGGCCAGGTCCTTGGTCTGCCGGGCGATCTCGGCCAGGCCCTTGGTCTCGGCGGCGCGGATGATGGGGGTGATCAGACCGCCGTCGATGGCCACGGCCATGGCGACGTCGGCGTGGTGGTGTAAGGCGATGCCTTCCGGCGTGTAGGAGGCGTTGGCCGTCGGCACGCGCTTCAAGGCCAGCGCGCAGGCCTTGATGATGATGTCGTTGACGGAGACGCGCACCCCCTCGTCCTTGAGCAGGCCGTTGACCTTGGCGCGGGTCTCCAGGAGCCGGTCGATCTCCAGGTCGATGGTCAGCGGAAAATGCGGCACGTCGCGGAAGCTGTCGCTCATCCGCCGGGCGATGGTTTTCTTCATGCCGTCGAGGGGGATGAGGTCGTAGGAGCCGGGCGGAATGCCCATCTGCTCGAGCGACTGGACCTGGCGCGGGGCGGATGGGGCTGCGGTTTGCAGCGGCGCGGTCTTGGCCGCCGCCGGCTGGGCCTTAACGCCTTCGAGGTCGCGCTTGATGATCCGGCCGTGCGGGCCGGAGCCCTTGACGGTTTTGAGATCGACGCCAGCCTGCTGCGCCAGTCGCCTGGCGAGCGGCGAGGCGAAAATACGGGTTCCGTCTTTCGAATGTTGGTTTTCGGGCTTGGCGCTGGCCGGCCGAAGCGCTTCCCCTCCCCCCTGCGGGGAGGGGTCAGGGGTGGGCGTGTCGCTCCGAATTGCGGGTTTAGCGCTGGTGCCCCCATCCCCAACCCCTTCCCCGCGAGGGGGAAGGGGCTTTGGTTGTTCGGCTTGCGGGATTTGTGTTGCGGAAGTGTCCCCCTCGCCCTTCAACCGGGCGATCGGGGTGTTGACCTTGACCTCTTCGGTCCCTTCCGGGACCAGGATCGCCTCGACCACGCCCTCGTCGACCGCCTCGACCTCCATGGTCGCCTTGTCGGTCTCGATCTCGGCGATGACGTCGCCCGAGCGCACCGTGTCGCCCGCCTTCACCAGCCATTTGGCCAGCGTGCCCTCTTCCATGGTCGGCGACAGCGCCGGCATCAGGATGTCCATCAGCGCGCGGTCTCCTGGCTCAGATGCGCCAGGTCGGCCGCGTGGGCCTCCCAGTTGCGGCCGTCGAAAGGCTCGATGCGGATGTCCAGGCTGTCGGCCTCGTCCAGGCAGCGCCCGTTCACCGACCAGCCGTCGGGGTTGGAGCGCGGCCGGTAGAAGCTCTTGATGCCGCAGACCAGGCAGAACAGATGGTCGGCGGCGCCGGTGTTGAACCGGTAGCTGGTCAGGGCCGCCTGTCCCTCGAGCAGCCGAAACCGGCTCTTCGGCACGATGATGTGGACGAAGCCGGTGCGCTCGCAGATCGAACAGTTGCAGCTTTGCGCCTCAACGGCGTCCGGCAGGGCGGCCTCGAAGCGCACCGCGCCGCAGTGGCAACCGCCGGTGCGCCAGGTAAAGGCGCTCATCGGTAGCACACGGCCTTGGCCGCCTTGACGATCCGGTCCACCGACGGCAGCGACAGGGCCTCCAGATTGGCCGCATAGGGCAAGGGCGCGTCTTCCTGATGCACCCGCGCCGGCGGGGCGTCGAGATAGTCGAAGGCGTGCTCGATCACCCGGGCGATCACCTCCGCGCCGACGCCCATGGGCCCCCAGCCTTCCTCGCAGGTCACCAGGCGGTTGGTCTTCTTGACGCTTTCCACCACGGTGGCGTGATCAAGCGGGCGCAGGGTGCGCAGGTCGATCACCTCGGCCTCGATGCCTTCCTTGGCCAGCAGTTCGGCGGCTTCCAGCGCAAAGCCGACCATGCGGGAATGGGCGGTCAGCGTCACGTCGACGCCCGTGCGACGCACCTTGGCGCGGCCGATGGGCAGGATCCAGTCTTCCACGTCCGGCACGTCGAACTCGTGGCCGTACATCATCTCGTGCTCGAGGAAGACCACCGGATTGGGATCGCGGATGGCCGCCTTGAGCAGGCCCTTGGCGTCGGCGGCGTCGTAGGGCGCGATGACGATCAGGCCGGGCACATGGGCGTACCAGCTGGAATAGTCCTGGCTGTGCTGGGCCGCGGCGCGGGAGGCCGCGCCATTGGGGCCGCGAAAGACGATGGAGCAGGCGATGTGGCCGCCGGACATGTAGCGGCTCTTGGCGGCGGAGTTGATGATCTGGTCGATCGCCTGCATGGCGAAGTTGAAGGTCATGAACTCGACGATCGGCTTGAGGCCGGCCATGGAGGCCCCAACGCCCAGGCCGGTGAAGCCATGCTCTGTGATCGGCGTGTCGATGATGCGCTCGGGGCCGAATTCCTGCAGCAGGTCGCGGGAGACCTTGTAGGCGCCCTGGTACTGGGCGACCTCCTCGCCCATCAGAAAGACGGTCTCGTCGCGGCGCATCTCCTCGGCCATGGCGTCGCGCAGGGCGTCGCGGACCGAGACCTTGATCAGCTTGGCGCCGGCCGGGATGTCGGGGTCGGGCGGTTGCTTTTCAGGGTCGCCGGCGGCCGACCGACTGGGCGCCAGCTTAGCCGTTTGAGTCGCTTCCCCTCCCCCCTGCGGGGAGGGGTCAGGGGTAGGCGTGTCGCTCCGAATTGCGGGTTTAGCGCTGGCGCCCCCATCCCCAACCCCTTCCCCGCGAGGGGGAAGGGGCTTTGGTTGTTCGGCTTGCTGGGTCGGAGTAGCGGAAGTGTCCCCCTCCCCCTTCAGCCGAGCGATCGGGGTGTTGACCTTGACTTCTTCGGTGCCTTCCGGGACCAGGATCGCCTCGACCACGCCCTCGTCGACCGCCTCGACCTCCATGGTCGCCTTGTCGGTCTCGATCTCGGCGATGACGTCGCCCGAGCGCACCGTGTCGCCCGCCTTCACCAGCCACTTGGCCAGCGTGCCTTCCTCCATGGTCGGCGACAGGGCCGGCATCAGGATGTCCGTCATCCTCCTGCGCTCCCGCCGGCTTGCCCGCTGAAACCTTGGAGAAGGCGGGAGCTACGGAGGACAGGTCCTCCCAAGCCTTGGCGAAGGAGGATCACGCGGCGCTCTCCGCATAGACGTCAGTGAAGAGCTCGCTCGGGTCGGGCTCCGGCGCGGTGCGGGCGAATTCCGCGGCGTCGGCGACGATCTTGCGGATCTCGGCGTCGATGGCTTTCAGGGCGGCTTCGTCGGCGACGCCGGCGGCCTGCAGCTTTTCCTGCAGGTGATCGATCGGATCGCGGGTCTTGCGCACCGCATCGATCTCCTCGCGGGTGCGGTACTTGCCCGGATCGCTCATGGAATGGCCCCGGTAGCGATAGGTCTTCATCTCCAGGATGAACGGCCCCTTGCCCGATCGGGCATGCTCGGCCGCCTTGGCGCCGGCTTCGCGCACGGCGCTGATGTCCATGCCGTCCACCTCTGCGCCCGGAATGTCGAAGCTGGCGCCGCGCTTGTAGAGGTGGGTCTCGGCCGACGAACGCTCGACGCTGGTGCCCATGGCGTACTGGTTGTTCTCGATCAGATAGACCACCGGCAGCCGCCAGAGTTCGGCCATGTTGAAGCTCTCATAGACCTGGCCCTGATTGGCGGCGCCGTCGCCGAAATAGACGAAGGCGACCTTGCCGTTCTTGGCGTAGCGGTTGGCCAGGCCTAGCCCGGTGCCGAGCGAGACCTGGGCGCCGACGATGCCGTGGCCGCCGTAGAAGTCGCGCTTCGGCTGGAACATGTGCATCGAGCCGCTCTTGCCCTTGGCGACGCCGGCGGCGCGGCCGGTCAGCTCGGCCATGACCGCCTTGGGATCGACCCCGCAGGCCAGCATGTGGCCGTGGGCGCGGTAGGCGGTGATGATCTGGTCGCCCGGCTGCTTGATCGACTGCATGCCGACCGCGATGGCTTCCTGGCCGATATAGAGGTGGCAGAAGCCGCCGATCAGCCCCATGCCGTAGAGTTGGCCGGCGCGTTCCTCGAAGCGGCGGATGAGCAGCATCTGGCGATAGAAACCGAGCAATTCATCCTTGTCGGGCTTGGCAGGCCTCTCGGCCACCTTGGCTTTCGTCGTGTGCTTGGCCGCGGCGCGCGCCATCCTGATCTCCCTGGCCATTCGAAGAACCCGCGCGGCGGCGGAAGGTTCTCAGCGCACGGGAGTCGCGCGGGCTAGCGGCCGGTCCGGATCACATAGTCCCTGGGATCGGCCAAGCCTAGCAGGGAACGGGCGCGCTCATCCAAAAGGTCGGCGGACAGGTTCTGGTCGCGCAAAAGCTGAGCGTTGCGTTCAAGATCCTGACGTTCGGCGGTGAGCTGGGCAAGTTCCGCCGATTTCTCTTCAAGGGTGGCGTTGCGCTGGGCGCGCGAGAGCAGCCCCCGGTCGCCGGTCAGCGCCTGGAACCCGAAATAGAAGATCAGGAAGGCCAGGATGGCGGTGGGAATGTAGGACCTGAGACGTGCGAGCATGCCGATGCGGAGCTGGAAAGAATCGAGTCTGCGGCAACGTGCTTAACGGAGGGTTGACGCCCTTTGCTCCAAGGCCGCCATGGAACGGCTACGCTCGGTATCGGTTCAAGGTCCGTCCCTTTCCCTATCCCTTGGAAGACCGGCCATGCCCGAAACCCATGACTACGCCATCCAGACCTTCAACCGGCTGATAGAGACGACGATCGACAGCGCCGACGGCTACGAAAAAGCCGCGGACCTGGCGCGCAACCCGCGATTCCAGGACCTGTTCAGGCAAAAGGAGCAAAAGCGGCGGCAGCTGGCGGTCGAACTTGAGGACCGGGTGCGTGGCCTTGGCGGCGAGCCGTGGGACAAGGGCTCGTTCCGAGGCGTGACCCATCGGGCGTTCCTCGAGCTGAGGGACCGGATCGGCGGCGGCCACAGCGACAAGCCGGTGATCGAGGAGGTCGAGCGAGGCGAGAGCTTCATTCGCGACCAGTTCGCCGCCGCCGCCCAAGACGCCGTGCTGCCGGAAGAGGCGCGGCGATCCATCGAGCGCGATCTGGGCGCCATCCAGGCCGAGCATGACGAAATCGCCGCCATCGGGCGGGAATTCGATCCCGCGCCCTCGCCGGCCGAATCCGAACCGAATGGCGGCGGCGGTGTGGAGCCAGTTCAGCCGGTCGGCGTTCAACCTTCACAGACATGAAGAGGTGAGCATGGCGCGTTACAAGCTGAACGAAGCGGACGAAGACTTCCTGAAAATGCCGCAGGGGGCGACCTTGATCTTCGCCGGGACCAGCGGCACGGAAACCTGGATCGAGCGTGATCGCGACATGGTCGTCCATATTGCGATCAAATCGGTCGCCGTGGTCACCGCCGACAGCGGAACGCTGCAGGCCTGTATCGAGATCGGCAGCGACTCCGCCAAGGGGCAGGATGGGCCCCTGCCGCTTGAGTCCCAGCTTCACGCCAATCAAAGCGTTCAGGTGCTGGTGAAGGCCGGTCAGCGGCTGGCGTTCAGGGCCTATCCGGTCGCCACCAATGCCGAGGTGCTGAAGACCATCGTCTGGGCCGCCGACTTCAAGTCCGAGCACGAAGCCGAGGCCGCCGCCGCTCGCGCCGCGAAGGATCGTCAGTCGTCGGAGACGCCATCCTGACGCGCCTTGGCGATCGCCGCGACTGAGCCGCGCAGTTCGGCGGCCAGCCATGGCGAGGCGCGCCGCGCCCCGACCACCCTGCCCGTCGTGTCGGTCACCTTGGCATGGGTCAGCGCCGCGATCGCGGGATGTTCGAGGTCGACGGCGCCCAGGCTGGCCAGCAGAGCCGCTATGACCGTCTCGGCGGCGCGCCCGGCGCCGTCGTCGATCTTCAGCGCCACGCCAAGGCCGAGCCGGCCGAGCACCGCGACATAGGCGCCTTCCGCGCCGGTCTTGACCGACGCCGCGCCGACGGCCGCCTCGATGATCGCCGTACAGGCGCGGCCCACTCCAGCCACCTGCAGCGGATGGGCGCGCGCCGCCGCATAGAGCCGCCTCGCCGCCGCCGCCCGCGCCGGCGACAGGCCCGACGGGTCGGCGATCCTGGCCATGGCCGTCGCCAGGGCGCGCAAGGGCGTGGCCACGGCCGGCGCGGTGCAGCCGTCTATGGCCACCGGCATCGAGGCGGGCTTCAGCCCGCACATCTCGGCGATCGCCGCCAAGGCCTGGCGCTGCACCGGATGGTCGGGCCGCTCATAACCCTTCGGATCGACGCCGAGATGGCGGGCGAGCGTGAGGAAGCCCGTATGCTTGCCCGAGCAGTTGTTGTGCAGCCGCGAGGGCGGGCGGCCCTCGAGCGCCAGGGCGCGGGCCGCGGCCTCGTTGACGGGCGCGTGGGGGCCGCAGGCCAGGAAACTCTCGTCGCAGCCGATTCGCGCCAGCCAGGCCGCCACGGCGGTCACGTGCAAAGGCTGGCCGCTGTGCGAGGCGCAGGCCAGGGCCAGCTCCTCCGGCGACACCTCGAAGGCGTCGGCGGCGCCGGTCTCGACCAGCGGCAGGGCTTGCAGCATCTTCAGCGCCGAGCGGCCGAACACCGGCCGGTCGACCTCGCCGGCCGACCAGACCAGCCGCCCGGAGGCGTCGGCGATGGCGATGGATCCGCGATGGCGGCTCTCCACCCAGCCGCCGCGTGTCAGTTCGACCAGGATGGGGTTCGCCATAGCCGTTAAAGTCCGACCGCATCTCGATAAGGCGTCAGGTCCCAGCCCGGATAGCGCACCTGGGCGCGCCGCAGCGTCACCTCGGTCCAGAAGGAATGCCCGGGCGGGTGCACGCCGAAGCAGGCCAGCTGGTCGGGCGTCGCGTGATCGAAAATGCGCGCCCAGGGCTTTTGGTCGTGGAACGGCCAGGCATGATAGCCGATGGCGTCGTTCGCCGCGTCCTTGAAGCAGGCCATCACCGCGTAGCGATGTCCGTGCGGCGCGGTCATGTTGGTGCCGCGGTGATAGATGTCGATGCCATAGGGAAAGACGGCGCCGGCCGGGGCGGCGCTGGAGCGCTCGTACGGGCGCAGGCTCTGTTGCAGGCGCGCCTGGGCCTGCGGATCGCCGTTGAGGCTGGCCTCCGGCCCGGCCACCTTGGCGCTGTCGGGCCGGGTCACATAGTGCATGGCGCCGTGGGCGTCGGTGACGTCGCTGAAATAGCAGAGGATGGTGATCGAGTTCAGGTGCGCGTCTTCCGCCGGCGCGGTGAGGGTATGGTTGGAAAAGTCGCAGTGGAAAGGCTGGTCGTAATCGGCCTCGCCGGTGAACTTGGCCCAGACCTGGCATTGGTAGATATGCACCCGAGCCGCGCTCAGCGCCTGCTTTGCAAACGCGATCAGGGCCGGATGCACCCCGATCAGGTTCAGCGCCGGCGAGCAGTCGAGCGGCACGGCCTGGAAGGTCTTGAACTGGGCGGCGTTGAAGCGGCCGACCTCGCCGGCCTTCTTCCGGTTCATCGCCTCGGCGGCGCCGTGCGAGCGGCCGAACACAAGCTCGAAGTCGGCGACAACGGCGGCGACCTCATCGGGGGTAAAGAAGTCGCGGATCGAGACGCCGCCGTCACGGCGCCACGCCTCCAGATGCTCAGGCCCAAAGCGCTCGGCCATTGGTCTTCCCGTCTCTAAAGCCGCCTCAGCGCCGCCGCTCCGGCATAGACCGCCTGGTCGCCCAGTTCTTCCTCGATGCGCAGCAGCTGATTGTATTTGGCCAGGCGATCGGAGCGCGACAGCGACCCGGTCTTGATCTGGCCGCAGGAGGTGGCGACGGCCAGGTCGGCGATGGTGGCGTCCTCGGTCTCGCCGGAGCGGTGCGACATCACCGCCGTATAGGCCGAGCGATGCGCCAGGCCGATGGCGTCCAGGGTCTCCGACAGGGTGCCGATCTGGTTGACCTTGATCAGGATCGAATTGGCCAGGCCGTCCTTGATCCCCTTGGCCAGGCGCGTCGTATTGGTGACGAAGAGGTCGTCGCCGGTGAGCTGAATCTTGGCCCCCAGCCGCTCGGTGATCAGCTTCCAGCCGGCGAAATCGTCCTCCGCCATGCCGTCCTCGATGGAGACGATGGGGAACTTGGCCACGAGGTCGGCCAGGTAGTCGACCATGCCGGCCTGATCCAGCGACTTGCCCTCGCCGGTCATCTCGTAGCGGCCGCCTTTAAAGAACTCGCTGGAGGCCGGGTCGAGGCCGAGGTTGAAATCCTTGCCGGGCGTGTAGCCGGCGCTCTCGCCCGCCTTGACGATGAAGTCGAGCGCCGCCTCCGCCGAGGCCAGGTTGGGCGCAAAGCCGCCCTCGTCGCCGACATTGGTCGAATGGCCGGCCGCCTTTAGCGCCGATTTCAGACTGTGGAAGATCTCCGCGCCCATGCGCAGCGCCTCGGTGAAGCTGGCTGCGCCGGTCGGCAGGACCATGAATTCCTGGATGTCGATCGGATTGTCGGCGTGCACGCCGCCGTTGATGATGTTCATCTGCGGCACCGGCAAAAGGTGGGTGCCGACGCCGCCGACGTATTTGTAGAGCGGCAGCGCCGCCGAAACGGCGGCCGCCTTGGCCACGGCCAGCGAGACGCCGAGAATGGCGTTGGCGCCCAGCCGGCTCTTGTTCGGCGTGCCGTCCAACGAAATCAGGATCGCGTCGATTCGGCGCTGATCCTCGGCGTCGAAGCCGGACAGCGCGTCGAAGATCTCGCCATTGGCCGCATCGACCGCCTGGCGCACGCCCTTGCCGCCATACCGCTTGGCGTCGCCGTCGCGCTTCTCAACCGCCTCGTGCGCGCCGGTGGACGCTCCCGACGGTACGGCGGCGCGGCCAAAGGAACCGTCCTCCAGCGTCACGTCCACCTCGACCGTCGGATTGCCGCGGCTGTCGAGAATTTCGCGGGCGGTGATGTCGACGATCTCGGTCACGGGCTTTCCTTCAGTTGCGGCGGCGCGCGGGTGTTAGCCCAGCGCGCACGGACAGGTAAAGGCGCCGAGAGCTCCGCAAGATATCCGCTCATCCCCGCGAAGGCGGGGACCCAGGTTTTTTGTTCCGTGAGGAGGTTGCCGGGGTTGGGTCGGAAGATTTGACACAAAAGACACCAAGCGCACCAAGAAGAGTAAGGGTCAGCGCTGACCCTTGGCATCCTTTGTGTACTTGGCGCTCAAAGCAGAATTCCCGCTTGCGCGGGGGAGCGGATTAAAGTCCGGCCCTAGTCTTCCTTCGGGGTCAGAACCTGGCGGCCCTTATACATGCCGGTCTTCAGGTCGATATGGTGCGGGCGGCGCATTTCGCCCGTTTCCTTGTCCTCGACATAGCTGTTCGGCTTCAGCGCGTGGTGCGCGCGGCGCATGCCGGCGCGCGAGGGGGAGACTTTGCGTTTAGGGACGGCCATGGGAAGGGCTTCTTTGAAGGCGTGAACGGGTTTGCGGCGGCCGGGCCGCTCGCGTGAGCGGGCGTCTATGCCTGAATCCGGGTGCGGATTCAAGGAAGGCGGCGCATCGATGATCGCGCGCCCATGATCGCGCAGGTCGGGACTCAGCGCGTGAGCACCGCCTTGCCGTCGCGCAAGACCACTCGGGGGGCCGCCGCCAGGGCCAGGCCGCGTCCGTCGGCGCTGCGGCCGGTGCGGACGTCGAAGGCATAGCCATGCCAGGGGCAGCGGATGCAGCCGTCGATCACCGGCGCGGCGCCGAGCGGACCCAGCCAGTGGGGACAGGTCGCGGCATGGGCGATCAGCTCGCCGTCCAGGTCGACGATGCGGAAGCGCTCGCCCCCGAACGAGACCAGCAGCGGCAATCGCGCCCGGACCGAGGCGATCGCGCCGAGCGATTTGGGCGGCGCCTGTGCTCGCCGGCGCCGCAGCGCGCGCGTGGCCCGTTCGCGCTCGACGATCATCGCCTCGTCCTGGTCCCAGAGCCGCTGATAGATGCGCCCATAGCGCTCGCCGATCCGGGCCAGACGCTCGGGCTGGGCCTCCGGCACATGGAATTCCACCTTCACCGCCGTGCGCGCGCGCGCCAGCGGCCTGAGCCAGGTCCGAACCTCCGATCCGGCCCCCGGGCCGTCGAGCGTCGCGGCGCAATAGGCGCCGGCCGCCCGGTCGGCGCGCAGCTCGAGGATCTGCGCGCGGCTTGCGACGCCCGGTTGGTTCACCAGCCGAATGCGCCAGCCCCAGCGACCGCGGTCCAGCAGTTCGACGGCGTGAAAGTCATCGGCGTGAAGGGCGGGAAGGTGCTCCCAATCGAACACGTTTTCCCACACCCGGCCGATGGCGCCCGCCACCTCGCGGCGATAGACGCCCGCCAGATGCAGCACGGCGCGCGCTTCAGATGACGCCATTCGGCCTCCTCGTGGCTCCCCGCGCCGCCCCTCTCGGCCTAGCACCGCCGGCGCGGGCGGTCACGGTCGGGTCCGGTAAATCTCCAACATGACGACGCTTGGTGTAACCTCAACTCCTGGCGCGACGATCGGCGCCGCCTGTCGGGCGCCTTGCGGTTCGGAGAGACGATGTCGGAGACGGGTCGAGGGGTGTCGAAAAGGACGGTGCTGCTGGGCGGCGGCCTGTTGGCGGCCATGGCGGTCGGCGGCGTGGCGATGGCGGACGAGACCGCCCGGTTCGTCGCCGCCGCCGCCGGGACCGGCGTGTTCGACCATGCCGCGTTCGACGGCCTGCTCGCCAGGTTCGCCCGCAATTCGCGAGACGGGATCGTGCGGGTGGACTATGCCGCCTGGAAGCGATCCGCGGCCGACCGTTCGGCCTTGCGTGGGTACATAGACGCCCTGGCCGGCGCCGATCCGCCTGGCCTCAGCCGCCCCGAACAGTTCGCCTACTGGGCCAATCTCTACAACGCCTTGACCCTCGACGTGGTGCTTGACGCCTACCCGGTGGCGTCGATCCGGCAGATCAAGCCCACCTTCTTTTCGCTGGGCCCGTGGAAGAAGCCGGTGGTGCGGGTGTCGGGTGTCGAGCTCACCCTCGATGCGATCGAAGCGATCCTGCGCACAGGTTGGCGCGATCCGCGCGTCCACTATTCCATCAACTGCGCGTCGATCAGCTGCCCGAACCTGCCCCTGCGGGCCTGGCGCGGCGCGGGGCTTTCGCCCGCCCTGGACGCGGCGGCGCGCGCCTATATCAACAATCCCCGCGGCGTCCAATTCGACGGCGAGGCTCTGGTCGTATCGTCGATCTACAAGTGGTACGCCGCCGACTTCGGCGGCTCCGACGCGGCGATCATCGGGCATCTGGCCAGCTTCGCGGCGGATCCCTTGAAAAAGCGGCTCGAGGCGACGGCGCGGATCGCGCGCGATCACTACGACTGGTCGCTGAACGCCACGCCGGCCGGGTCGTGACGTCGCTCCGGCGGTTTCTGCCGCTCGCGCTGATCGTCCTGCTGGTCATCGTCCTCCTGGCCAGCGGCCTGACCCGCGACCTCAGTCTGGACACCCTGCGGACCCATGAGGCGGTTCTCCGCGATTTCATCGGCCGACGCCGCCTCCTGGCTCTGGCCGCCTTCGTGGTCATCTACATGGTCGTCACCGCCGCCAGCCTGCCCGGCGCCACCATCCTCACACTTGGCGGCGGATATCTTTTTGGAACCTGGCTCGGCGGCGGCGCGACGGTCATCGGCGCGACCCTGGGCGCGGTGATCCTGTTCTTCGCGGTGCGCACCTCCCTTGGCGCGGCCCTGCGCGCAAAGGCCGAGCGGTCGGGCGGCAAGCTGAAGGCGGTGATCGACGGCGTCGCCGCCGGCGCGTTCGGCTACATCCTGACCCTTCGCCTCATTCCCCTGGCGCCGTTCTGGCTGGTCAATATCGCCGCCGCCCTCGCCGATGCGCCGCTGCCGGCCTATGCGCTGGCGACCTTTCTGGGGATCATGCCGGCGACCTTCATCTATAGCGGCATCGGCGCGGGCATCGGCGCGGTCTTCGCGCGCGGCCAGACGCCGAATCTCGGCGTCATTTTCGAGCCCCGCATCCTTGCGCCGCTGGCGGGCCTCGGCCTGCTTTGCCTGGCGACCACGCTCTTCCAGCGCTTCAAGGCCCGATCGGGCAAGGCCGCGTGAACCGCCGGCGGCTCAAGGCCGACCTGATCGTCATCGGGGCCGGATCGGGCGGCCTTTCGGTGGCGGCGGGGGCCGCGCAACTGGGTCTGCGGGTGGTTCTCTTCGAAAAGGGCGAAATGGGCGGCGATTGCCTGAACCATGGCTGCGTTCCGTCCAAGGCCCTGATCGCCGCGGCCGGCGCCGTCCACAGCGCCCGAAGCTCGACCGCGCTGGGCGTCGTGACCCGCGGCGTGGAGGTCGATTTCGCCAAGGTGATGGCGCACGTGCATGCGGCCATCGCCGCGATCGCGCCCAATGACAGCCAGGACCGGTTCGAGCGCCTCGGCGTCCAGGTGATCCGCGAGCGGGCCTATTTCATCGATCCCCGCACGGTGGCGACCGACGAGGTCCAGGCCTGCGCCCGCAAGATCGTCATCGCCACGGGCTCACGCCCGGTCATCCCGCCCATCCCCGGCCTCGCCGAAACCCCGCACCTGACCAACGAGACCGTGTTTTCCCTCGACGGCCTACCGCGGAAACTGATCGTGCTGGGCGGCGGTCCGGTCGGCATCGAGCTCGGCCAGGCCTTTCGCCGCCTGGGGTCGGAGGTGGTCATCATCGAGGCCGGCGACATGCTGGGTCGGGAAGACCGCGACGGCGCCGGTGTCGTCCTGGACCAGCTGGCGCGCGAGGGCGTGAGGTTGCTTTCCGGTCACGAGGCGGTTCGGGTCGAAGCCGGGCCGGCGGTCATCGTGCGCGGTCCGCGCGGCGAGCAGCGGATCGACGGCTCGCATCTGCTTGTCGCCGCCGGCCGCGCGGCCGCGCTGGACGGCCTGGGCCTGGCCAAGGCCAAGATCGCCAGCACCCTTGAGGGCGTGACGACGGACCACGCCCTGCGATCGACCAACCCTCGCGTCTTCGCCGTCGGTGACGCCGCCGGCCGCGGTCAGTTCACCCACCTGGCCGGCGCCCAGGCGGGGCTGGTCATCCGCCGGGCTGTCTTCGGACTGCCGGTGAGCGTCGAGGCCCTGATCGTTCCCCGGGTGACCTATGCCGACCCCGAACTGGCGGCGATCGGCATCGGCGAGGCGGACGCCCGCGAGGCCCACGGCGACGGGGTTCGCGTCGAACGCCTGGAGATCGCCGACAACGACCGCGCCCAGGCCGAGGGCGAAACGCGCGGCTTCGGCAAGCTGATCACCACCGGCAAGGGCAAGGTGCTCGGCGTCACCCTTGTCGGGCGACACGCCGGCGACCACATCCATCTGTGGGCCCTGGCCATGTCGGCGGGCTTGAAGCTCAGCCAGGTGGCCGGCGCGATCGCGCCCTACCCCACGCGCGGCGAAATCAGCAAACGCCTGGCCGGGCAATGGTATGCCGCCGCCCTGTTTTCCAGCCGGACCCGGCTGCTGGCGTCCGGGCTCAAGCGATTTATCTGAGCCGCGCCGGGGGCCGGCGCGCCCGCCGAACGAAACGCAGGTCGAGCCAGCGTTTCAGGTCCAGGGCGGCGCGGCCCAGCCACCACCATCGACCGCGCATGGCCAGCCCGGTCCCGTCGCCGAGGTCCATGATCGACAGCCAGCGTCGCTGCGGTCGATAGGACGCCATCGCGGCGCCGTGCGCCAGCGCCGCCAGGTTTTGAACCAGGACGGGTGCGGCGCGAACCCCGAACACCCCAAGGCGTGGGCGCGGGTCGTCGTCGATCACCGCGCAGTCGCCCGCGGCGAAGACCCGCCGATCGTCCAGCGCCTGCAGGGTCGGCGACACGCGCAACCGGCCCTCGTCGTCGACGGCCAGGCCGAGCGCGCCAATGAGCTCGGGCGCCGCAAGGCCGGTGGCGAGAACCAGCATGTCACAGGCAAGGGACTGTCCGGACTCCAGGCCGCAGCCGCCGGGATCGCGCGTCGCGACCCGATCGGCGCGGCGTTCGACGCCTCGGGACCGCAGCGCCGAGACCAAACGCTCCGCCGCGCCCGGCGGCGCCCATGGCGCATCGATCCGGGGGCCGACCAGGGTGATGCGCGGCGGCGCGCCGAGCCGCTCGCACAGGCCGCAAAGCGCCGCGGCGACTTCGAAGGCGGTCGGGCCGCCGCCGGCGACCACAATGGCCGGGCATCGGCCCGAAGCGGCGATCGCCGACTGCAGGGCGAGCCGCAGGTCCAGCAGCGCCTCGAGCGGCTTGACCGGCCAGACGCCGGGCCGAGCGAGCATGGCGCGCGGATAGGCGACGGTGCTGCCGACATTCAGCGAAACGACGTCAAAATCGATGGCCTCATCGCCGGCGAGGCGCGCCCGGCCTTGGCTCAGGTCGATGGCCTCGACCCATCGCGGGCGATGGCTGACGGCGTGAGCGGCCGCCAGCGCGGCGATATCGATCCGGCCGGCGTCGAGGCTGAGCGCGCCGGAGAGGGCGCCGGTCGCCAGGCCCGAATAGGAGAAGGTCGCGGGACTGACCAGGCTGAGGTCCAGTCCGGCGGTGCGCAACGCCCGCGCATTGTGGATGACGTGCAGGTGAGCATGGCCGGCGCCGACAAGGAGGACGCGCAGCCTCATGCCTGTTCAAATCTCCGACGCCCGGTCACGCCGATGAGCTTGGCACGGATCGGCGCGGACGCGCGCGACGTTTAGGATCGTGTGGCGCGCCCGCACGATCTAAAAGCGGCGCGTTGCGCCGCGCCACCCGGCGCACCACGTCCGGAGCCCAGTGATTTTGCAATCCATGGCAAACGCCTCGCCCTTTCTGGCCCCTGCCTCGCCCCCTCTGCGCGCCGACAAGTTTCGCGATCCGCGCGTAACCGCCGACGGCGCGGCGCGGGCGTCGGTGGCGCTGAGCGCGCTGACCACGCTTTGGTTCAACACCGGCTCCTTATGCAATATCGCCTGCCTGAACTGCTACATCGAGAGTTCGCCCAGGAACGACGCCCTGGTCTATCTCGCCGCCGCCGAGGTCCAGGCCTATCTGGACGAGATATCCAGTCTTGGGCTGAAGACGCGCGAGATCGGCTTCACGGGCGGCGAGCCCTTCATGAACCGCGAGATCATCCCGATGATCGACGCGGCGCTCGGGGGCGGCTTCGATGTCCTGGTGTTGACCAACGCCATGAAACCCATGCGGCGTTGGGACGCCGACCTGCTCGATCTTTTGAAGCGCCATGGCGAGCGGCTGACCCTCAGGGTCAGTCTCGACCATTACAGCGCCGCCGTGCACGAAGCCGAACGCGGCGCCGAGACCTGGGCGCCGGCGATCGAGGGCCTGTCATGGCTGGCGAGGCGCGGGTTCGCCGTCGCCGTGGCGGGGCGGCTTCTGCCCGGAGAGTCCGAGGCGGCGGCGCGGGCGGGCTATGGCGGGCTTTTCAAGGCGCTGGACCTGGCGCTGGACGCCGATGACGCGGCCCAGCTTGTCCTTTTTCCGGAAATGAACGCCGGCCTCGACGTCCCGGAGATTACCGAGGCCTGCTGGGGGATATTGGGCAAGTCGCCGGCGACGATGATGTGTTCGTCAAGCCGCATGGTGGTGAAGCGCAAGGGCCAGGACAGGCCGGCGGTCGTCGCCTGCACGCTCACGCCCTACGATCCCCAGTTCGAGCTTGGACCGTCCCTGGCCCGGGCGCTGGGGAGCGTTTGGTTGAACCATCCCCATTGCGCCCGATTCTGTGTCCTTGGCGGCGCAAGCTGCAGCCGGTCGTGACCGCCGGGTCCGGGGCCGCTTTCCGTCCGGCCGATCTGTCGATTGTCGTCCCGACCCTGAATGCGGGTCGCACCCTCGGCGCCTGTCTCGATGGTATCGGCGAGGCGATCGGGGCCGAGGTGATCGTCGTCGACGGGGGTTCCGGCGACGACACGCTCGCGGTCGCCCGCGGTCGCGGGGCCACCATCTTAGCTGCGCGACGCGGGCGGGGTGCGCAATTGCGCGCCGGGACGGCGCGCGCCCGCGGACCCTGGCTGCTCTTTTTGCATGCCGACACCTGCCTGCAGGCCGGATGGATCCAGGCGGTCGGCGCCTGGGCCAGCCGCCCCGACGCGGTCGATGGGTTCGCCGTCTTCGCCTTCAGGCTCGATCACCGCGGCTGGCGCGCCAGCCTGCTCGAACGGCTGGTGGAGGCGCGCGTACGCTGGTTTGGCCTGCCCTATGGCGACCAGGGCCTGCTGATCCATCGCGACCGGCTCCAGCGGGTCGGCGGTTACGCCGACATTCCGCTGATGGAGGATGTCGACCTGGTCCGCCGTCTGGGTCGCAGGCGGCTCGTCCGTCTCGACGCCTTCGCCATGACCTCGGCCGATCGCTGGCGCCGGGACGGGTGGATGCGCCGCAGCCTGCGAAACCTGACCTGCCTGGCGCTCTTTCACCTCGGGGTCTCGCCCGAACGGATCGCGCGGGTCTATGAGCGGTAGGCGAGGATCGCGGCATCTGGTGATCTTCGCGCGACGGCCGCGCTTCGGGGCCGGCAAGCGCCGCCTGGCCGCCGAGCTCGGCGAATCGGCCGCCTGGAGGTTCCAGCGGTTCGCGCTCGCCGCCATCCTGCGGGAACTCGCCGGCGATCGGCGTTGGACCACCTGGCTCGCCGCGACCCCGGATCGGCCGGTGGACTGGGTCAAGGGTCCGACCCCGATCGCGCAGGGGCCGGGCGACCTGGGCGCGCGCCTGGATCGGCTGGCGAAGCGCCTCCCGGCCGGCGACATGGTGGTTGTGGGCAGCGATGCGCCGCAGGTGCGGCGGCGCGACGTGGCCACGGCGTTCCGGGCGCTTGGTGGATCGGACGCCGTGTTCGGCCCCGCGGTCGACGGAGGCTATTGGCTGGTGGGCCTGTCGGCGCGGGCGCGGCCCAAGCCGCCGTTTGCGAGTGTCCGCTGGTCGACGCCGAACGCCTTGGCCGACACGGTAGCGAATCTGCGGGGCCGCCGGCTCGCCTATCTGCGCGAGCTTGAAGACGTGGATGACGCCGCGAGCCTGCGGCGGCTCGGTTCAATTTCCATGCGGCGCGCGGTCGCGGTTTCGCCGTCCGTCTCGACCGAGCGCGCCTTGCCGGCCCTGTAGAAAGCGCCTCAGCGCGGGGTCGGCCTCCAGGCCGATGGCGCGATCATAGGCCGCGTGAGCGGCGGCCGCGTCCCCGCTTCGCGCCAGAAGTTCGGCGCGGGCGGCCCAGTAGGGCTGGTAGGCCTCCAATCGGGTCGGGTCGCACGTCGCGTCAAGGACGGTCAGGCCGGCGCGCGGCCCGCGCGCCTCGCCGATGGCCATCGCGCGGTTGATCGCCACCACGATCGAGCCGGTGAGCCCGTAGAGCGCTTCATAGAGTTCGGCGATGGCCGGCCAGTCGGTGCGCCCGGTGCGGCGGCGGTCGGCGTGGGCGGACTGGATGGCGGCCTCGATCTGGAAGCGGCCCGGGCGCCGAAAGGCCGCGGCCCTGAAGATCAGCGCCTCCGCCTCGGCGATCAGGCGGGGGTTCCAGGCGCCGGTTTGCTGTTCGGACAGGGGAATGAAGTCGCCGCCGGCCGAGCGTCGCGCCTCTCGCCTGGCCTCGGCGTGAAGCATCAGCGCGGCAAGGCCCGCTGTCTCCGGCTCATCGGGCAGGACGGTGTTGAGCAGCCGCGCCAGCCAGAGCGCCTCCTCGGTCAGGCCGCGCGACTTCGGATCGACGCCCGACGGATCGGCCCAGCCTTGCGTAAAGACGGCATAGACCGCGTCCAGCACCGCATCGAGCCGCGCCGGCAGTTCGGGCGCTTCGGGCACGGCGAAAGGGATGCCGGCGTCGCGAAGCTTGCGTTTGGCGCGCACCAGGCGCTGGCCCATGCTGGCCGGCGAGACCAGAAAGGCCGAGGCGATGGCCGCGGCGTCCAAGCCGAGGATGGTCTGCAGGATCAGCGGCGCCCGCGCCCCGGCATCGATCGCCGGGTGGGCGCAGGCGAAGATCAGCCGCAGGCGTTCGTCGCCATGAACGCCCTGCCTGGCCGCCTCGGCCTCAAGCTCCTCGATCCGCATGACGATCTCGCGCTCGGCGTTGGAACGGGTTTGCGCGCGCCGGCCCGCATCGATGGCGCGCCGACGGGCCGCCGACAGCAGCCAGGCTTCCGGGACGCGGGGAACGCCGGTCCTCGGCCAGGTCTCCAGCGCGCTGGCGAAGGCTTCGGCCAGGGCGTCCTCGGCGGCGGCGACGTCGCGGGTCTGGGTCGCCAGCCAGGCGAGCAGCTTGCCGTAGCTGCGGCGGGCGGCGGCTTCCGCCGCCCTGCCCGCCTCAGCCGTGTTCCTAGACCCCGACACGCGCCTAATAGATCGGCCGCACTTCCATGGTCCCGGCGCTCGCGCCCGGGCAGCGCGCAGCCCAGCTCAGGGCCGCGTCCAGGTCGGCGACCTCGACGATGTAATAGCCGGCGAGCTGTTCCTTGGTCTCGGCATAGGGGCCGTCGAGCACCTGGGCCTTGCCGTCGATCACCTTGACCGTGGTCGCGGCGGTCGAGGCGTGCAGCCGGTCGCCCGCGACGAAGGCCCCCGCGGCGCGCATGGCGTCGGTATAGGCCTGATAGGCCGCCGTCCTTCCGCTCAAGTCGGCAGGACTCATCTTCGCTCCGGCGGATTCGTCGCCGTAGATCATCAACAAATACTGCATGATTGCCTCCATGAAGCGTGCGGCGCACCTCTCGACGCCGACCCCATGACGTTCGTCGTCAAGCGATTTCGACAGGACCGCCCTTCACATGGCCAGCCGAGAGGCCTTGACCAGCTTTTTCGGCGCGACGTGGGTCCAGGCCATCCACAGCAGGGTGCGCAACAGCGCCTCGTCCGCCTGCTCGTAACGGACGAAGGTCGAGCCTTTGCGGCCCCAATAGCCGGGGACCGGTTCGATGAGGTCCGGATGGGCGGCGGCGAGATTGTGCTGATCCTCGGCCTCCAGCTTCACCATGATGCGCGGCCGGTCGGTGTGGAGGGTGCACAGGATCTTGCCGGCGACGACGAAAGCCGCCTTGCCGTGGTGATCGGCCTCCACCGTCTCCGGCAGCTCCAGCGCCAAGCGGCGGACGAGGTTCTCGGTCACACCAGCCGGCTCTTGTGCTTGGCCGCAGCGATGAAGCTGGCGTAGAGCGGGTGCGGCGCGAAGGGGCGGCTCTTCAGCTCCGGGTGGAACTGGACGCCGACGAACCAGGGGTGATCCTCCCGTTCCATCGTCTCCGGCAGGACGCCGTCCGGCGACAGGCCGGCGAACTTCAGGCCGACGTCCTCCAGCACCTGGCGATAGCCAATATTGACCTCGTAGCGGTGCCGGTGCCGCTCAAAGATGGAGGCCGCGCCGTAGATGCCGCAGATCATCGAGCCGGCCTTCAGCACCGCCTCATAGGCGCCCAGCCGCATGGTGCCGCCCAGGTCATCGCCCTCCTGGCGGCGCACGCGTTCGTTACCTTGAGTCCATTCGGTCATCAGGCCGACGACCGGTTCGGTGGTGGGGCCGAATTCGCTCGAGGAGGCGCAAGCCAGGCCGGCCAGGTTCCGCGCCGCCTCGATCACCGCCATCTGCATGCCGAAACAGACGCCGAAATAGGGCACATCGTGTTCGCGGGCGAACCTGACCGCGCGCAGCATGCCGTCGGAGCCGCGCTCGCCGAAAGCGCCCGGCACCAGGACCCCGTCGGCGTTTTCCAGCCGCTCGACGGCGGCCTGCGGATCGGATTCCAGCTCCTCGGATTCGACCCAGTCGATGTTCACCCCGACATTGTTGGCCACGCCGCCGTGCACCAGGGCCTCGATGTAGGACTTATAGGCGTCCTTCAGCACCGTGTACTTGCCGACCACGGCGATGGTGACGTCGCCGTCCGGGTGGGTCAGGGTCTCGGTGATCGCCTCCCAGCGCGTCAGATCCGGCGCCGGCGCATCGCCGAGGCCGAAGACCGACAGCACCTCGGCGTCCAGGCCCTGCCGATGATAGTCCAGCGGCACCGCATAGATGGTCTTGGCGTCCAGCGCCTGGATGACGGCGCTTTCACGGACATTGCAGAAGAGCGCGATCTTGCGCTTGTCGCCGGGCGGGATCGGCTGTTCGCAGCGACAGAGCAGCACGTCCGGCTGGATGCCGATCGAGCGCAGCTCCTTGACCGAGTGCTGGGTCGGCTTGGTCTTCATCTCGCCGGCGGTCTTGATGAAGGGCAACAGCGTCAGGTGAACGAAACAGGCGTGGCCCCGCGGCAGCTCCTGGCCGAGCTGGCGGATGGCCTCGAAGAAGGGCAGGCCCTCGATGTCCCCCACCGTGCCGCCGATCTCGACCAGCACGAAGTCCGGCTCGCGCCCGTCCTCGCCGCGGGCGTCGGACAGGATGAAGCGTTTGATCTCGTCGGTGACGTGCGGGATCACCTGGACGGTCGCGCCCAGATAGTCGCCGCGCCGCTCCTTCTCCAGGATGGTCTGGTAGACGCGGCCAGTGGTGATGTTGTCGGCCTTGGTGGCCGAGACGCCGGTGAACCGTTCGTAGTGGCCAAGGTCCAGGTCGGTCTCGGCCCCGTCGTCGGTGACGTAGACCTCGCCGTGCTGATAGGGGCTCATCGTGCCCGGATCGACGTTCAGATAGGGGTCGAGCTTGCGAAGGCGCACGGCATAGCCGCGCGCCTGCAACAGCGCGCCGAGCGCCGCGGAGGCGAGACCTTTTCCGAGCGAGGAGACCACGCCGCCGGTGATGAAGATGTACCGGGCCATGGGCGGTCAGGTTAGCGCTGATTCGCAGCGTCCGCCCGCGTCATCGACGCGGGCGCATCGAATGCGCACAGGTTTCTATTGGCCGGAGGCCGGGCCGCCCGTCCCGCTTGGCGGGGAGGTCGGCTGCGCCGGCGGCGGCGGAACGGCCAGCGGCGCGGGCGCGACCGCCGGGGGCGCGGCTGGGGTGGTCGCGGCGGCCTTGGGCGCGGCCGGCGCGGGCTTGGCCGGTTTGGCGGCCTTGGCCGCGGGCGCCGCCGCCGGCTTCGGCGCGACGGCCTTGGCCAGGCGGGGCGCCGGGGCGGCGGGCGGGACCTGAGGGCTACCGAGCAGATTGAGCGAATTGCCTTGCGGCTGCGGCGCGCTGAACGGCGCCGCCGGCGCTCCGAACGGCGCGGCGGGGTTGTTCAGCGGCCCGCCTGGAAGGCCAGGGGCGCTGGAAACCGGGCTTTCCGAGGAAGTCGCGCCCAGGGCGTTCAGCTTCAGCTTGTCCACCAGCGAGCCGGCGCCGCGGCTATGGCCGCTGATCAGGGTCATGGCCAGGCAGAGGGCGAAAAAGACACCGGCCAGAATCTGGGTGGTTTTGGTGAGCAGGTCGCCCGTGCCGCGTGCGGTCATGAAGCCGCCGGGGCCGCTGCCGCTCATGCCGAGCGCCCCGCCTTCGGACCGTTGCAACAGGATGACGCCGATCAGCGACAGGCAGACCACGATCAGGACCGCCAAAAGGATATCGAGCAGCATTGGGGAGCAAACTCTTGGGTAAACGCGTTTTGGCCGCCTGGCCGGACAGCCGGCCCCTCTATCACCTCGTCGCCCGGGGCGCTAGGGACGGGCCGCTGCCGGTTATGTGAGGCCGCCGCCATGATTCTCAAGACCGAACGATTGACCCTGAGGCCGCTGGAGCCCAGCGACGCGGCGGCGATCCATCTGATGATGAGCGACGTCGAGGTGATGGCCTTCTGGGATTCCGCCGAGATCGACGATCCCGCCCTCGCCGCCGAAATCGTCGAGCAGGAGCTGGAGGAGGTGGTGCGCGACAAGGCCCGCTACTGGACCATGGAATTGGCGGACGACGGCGGGTTCCTCGGCGTGTGTGACCTTTCCGAGATCGACCGCCGCCACAGCCGCGCCGACGTCGGCTTCATGCTCGCCCGGCGGTTCTGGGGCCAGGGCTACACCTTCGAAGCCATGCACGCGGTCATCGGCCACGCCGCCCAGGGGTTGCGGCTGAAGCGCCTGCAGGCCCGCACCCATCTCGGCAATGTGCGCTCCTTGCGCCTGCTCGACAGGCTGGGCTTCAAGCGCGAGGGCCTGCTGCGCGGCTATGTCGAACGCGACGGCGAACGGCGCGATGTGGTGCTGTTCGGGCTGTTGCTCTGAGGTTGGGGCTAGGCCGAGATGGCGGTCGGCCCGCGCGCAGTGACGGCCGCTATGATCGGGCTCGCTCGATGGTGGTCGTGAGTTTGGACAATGGCCTGGAATTGGCCTTTCCGCCCGAACTGGCCGAGGGTCTGGACACGGGCTCGGCCGTGGATCTAACCACAATAGAAATCAGTCCGACCGGCCTTGGCCTGCATTGGCCGAAGCTCGACGCCGATCTTTATCTGCCCGCCCTGCTCAATGGCGTTTTCGGCTCGCCGCGCTGGATGGCCACGCTGTTGGGCCGCAAAGGCGGTCGCTCGCGGACAGACGCCAAGACCGCGACCGCCCGCGCCAACGGCCGGCGCGGCGGGCGTCCGCGCAAAGCGACTGGCGGCTAGAGCGCAGACCCGGACCACGGATTGAACACCGGACCGCCCCAGACTTCGAAGTCCCTGACGTTGCGCGTGACGAGGATCAGGCCGTAGGTCTCGGCGGTGGCCGCGATGAAGGCGTCCACGGCCGGCATCGTGTGTTTGTCGCGTTCCGCTCGACGACGCAGCCGGCCCATGCGTCCGCGACCTCGAGGCCGACAGGCAATATGAGATCGGGCCGACCAGCGATCACCTCCGCATACCAGCGCTCAAGCGCCCGCCGCCGCGCACCGCGGGGCGAGGCGTCGACGCCGTAGCGAATCTCCGCCGCTGTAACGGCGCTGAGAAAGACCTCGTCGGGGCCTCGGGCGCCGAGCCAGGCCGTCACCTTCGGGTCTGGTGTTTTCTTCGTCGGCTCAGAGGCGATATTGGTGTCGATGAGGTAGGTCAAAGATCGATCGCGCGACCAGGATCAGGATCGCGAGCGAACAGACGATCAGCCTCTTTTGGGGTCAGGACGCGCACAGCTGGATCCAGCAGGGCCTTAACAAACGGCCTTGCCGCCGATTGCGCTCGCTTCGCCCATTCGGCCGTCGAAACCACGACAACGGCATCCTTGCCGTTGCGGGTGACGTGCTGCGGCCCCTCGGTGCGCGCCTTTTCGACGAGCTCGCTAAATTTCGCCTTGGCTTCGGCCAGGCTCCAAGTCCCATCGGCCATGACCAGCTTTCCTGCGATCCCGTTAGTCAAACTAGTCAAACCGGTTTGGAACTCAAGGTGCGCCTGGCCGGCTTTTATCCACGGAAGGCTCAGGCTTGCGCCCGGACGATCGCCAGGAAGTCCACCGCCTTCAACGACGCCCCACCGACCAGGGCGCCGCCCACCTCGGCCAGCGTGAGGATTTCCACGGCGTTATCCGGCTTGACCGAGCCGCCATAGAGGATGGGCGCGCCGCGGCCGGCGGCGCCGGCGCAGTCGATCAGGGCCTGGCGCAGGGCGGCGTGAGCGGCGATGATCTCCGCCGAGGTCGGCGTCGAGCCCGCGCCGATGGCCCAGATCGGCTCATAGGCCAGGACGAAGCGTCCATCGGCCATTCCGGACGGGATCGAGCCGGCGACCTGGCGGCAGATCACCTCAAGGGCCTGGCCGGCGTCGCGCTGGGCGCGCGTCTCGCCGACGCAGACGATCGGCTCCAACCCGGCGCGGCAGGCGGCCCGGGCCTTGGCCGCCACCATGGCGTCCGTCTCGCCATGGCCGGCGCGCCGCTCGGAATGGCCGACAATGACCAGGCGCGCGCCCGCATCGGCGAGCATCTCGGCGCTGATGTCGCCGGTGAAGGCGCCCGACGCCTCGGCATGACAGTCCTGGCCGCCCAGGGCCACGGCCGAGCCCGCCAGGGTCTCGGCCATGCGCGTAAGCAGCGTCGCCGGCGGGCAGATCGCCACCCGGGCCCGGGCCGGCGCCTCGGCGAGGCTCTCGGCCACGCGCCGCGCTTCGGCGAGATCTCGCCCCAGGCCGTTCATCTTCCAGTTGCCGGCGATCAGCGGCGTGGTCATCAGCGTCCTTTAAAGGCCTGTTTCAGGTGCGCCTAGGTCAAGCCGCCGCTCGAGTCCATCGGCGCCCGGCGCTTGCCCCCGCCCAAGACGCTCCACTATACCGCTTGTCCGCGACCGCCCAGGCGCGGAATGGATCAGGATCGCCCCGCAATGCTCGCCGCCATTCGCGCCTTCGCGAAGTCTCCGCTCGCCTCCCTGTTGATCGGCCTGCTGGTGGTGAGCTTCAGCGTCTGGGGGATTCGCGACGTCCTGCATCCCAAGTTCAGCGACGCCATTGTCACGGCGGGCGCGCATGAAACCTCGCCGAGCGAGTTCAAGCGGCTGTTCGAGGCCATGCGCCAGCAGGCCGGCCAGCAATCGGGCCAGGACGTGAGCCTGCAGGACGCCGTGGCCGAAGGCCTCGACCAGCGCACCTTGTCCGAGGTCGAGGCGTCCGACGCCTTCGCCGACTATCTGCGCCGGATCGGCCTGGTTCCCGCGCCGCAGCTGATCTTGAACACGCTTCGTCAGCAACCCGGCTTTTTCAACGCGCTGGGTCAGTTCGACAAGGCGACCTATGAGTCGAAGCTGGCCACGGTCGGGCTGACGCCGACCCTGTACGAAGCTCTGATGGCGGACGATATCGCCCAGAACCAGCTGGCGGCGGGATTGGCGGCGGGCCTGAAGACGCCCGACATCTATGGCGCGGTGATCGCTGGTTATGAGCTGGAAAGCCGCAACGTCAGCTATCTGGTCCTCGGGCCGAAAAGCGTACCGGCGCCGCCAGCGCCCACCGACGCACAGCTGCAAGCGGTTCTCAACCAGAACGCGGTCGCCCTGACCCGGCCCGAGGTCCGCACCATCAGCCTGGTGCTCTTCAGCGCCAAGGCGATCGCCCCCTCCATGCCGGTGGACGAGGCGGCGGTGCAGAAGCTCTATGCGTTCCGCAAGGACAGCCTGTCCCAACCCGAGAAGCGGTCCCTGGTCGAGTTCTCCACTCGGGACGCGGCCAAGGGCGCCGCGATCGTCGCGGACCTGAAGACCGGCAAGGATCCCGCCGCAGTCGGCAAGGCCCAGGCCGTCGCGCCGGTCACCTTCGCCGACAAGCCTCAGGGCGGCATCGTCGATCCGGCCATCGCCGCGGCGGCCTTTTCCGCCAAGAGCGGTGAGGTCGTCGGCCCGATCAGCAGCGGACTGGCCGGCTATGCGGTGATCAAGATCATCAAGATCACGCCGGCGAGCGTGCCGACGCTCGACTCGCTGCGCCCGCAGCTTGAGGCCGACGCCAAGACCGACTCGGCCACCCAGAAGGTGTTCGACGGGGTGAAAAAGTACAGCGACGCCCACGACAGCGGCGCGAACCTGGCCGACGCGGCGCGCACGGCCGGCGTCACGCCGACCACCATCGGCCCGTTCACCGCCCAGGGCGCCGACCTGACCGGCCAGCCCGCGAAGGGTCTGGACCCCAGGATGCTGAAGGAGGCGTTTTCGCTGCCTCAGGGCGGCGAGAGCGAGATGGAAGACGAGGGTAACGGGGAATATTTCGCGCTGCGCGTCGAGAAGGTCAGCCCGCCCGCCGAGCCGACCCTCGCCGAGATCAAGCCGCAGCTCACCCAGATCTATATGCAACAGACCCAGGGCAAGGCGCTCGCCGACCGCGCCGACCAACTGGTCCAGGCGATTCAGAAGGGCGAGAGTTTCGAGGCCGCGGCGGCGTCCGCGAGCGTCAAGGCCGGCGTCCTGAACGGCGTCACACGCGCCGGCCTGCAACAGGGCAAGCAGATCGCGCCGGAGATGATCGAGCGGCTCTTCGGCGCCAAGCCCGGCCAGGTCTTCGACGGCCAGGTCGGCCCGATGCAGGTCATGATCGCGCGCATCGACGCCTCGCATCCGGCCGCCGGCGTCGACGTGGCGCGCGCGACCGCCGGCCAGGGCCCCGCGCTCGCCCGGCAGATCTTCCAGGACATGGGCGATGCAACCCGCGCGGTGGCCATTTCCGTGGTCAAGCCGCAAGGCGACCTGACCGCCGCCCGCGAGGCGATCGGCCTTTCGGCGGAAGACCTGCCCAAGAGCAGCGCCCCGCCGAAACGCGGGCCGGCCCTTTGAGCCTGGAGCCGTCGCTGGACGAGTTTCGCCGCGCCTATGAGGCGGGGCGGCCGCAGCTGGTCTGGCGGCGGATCGTCGACGACTTGGAAACGCCGGTCTCGGCCTATCTGAAGGTCGCCAAGGGCGAGCCCTACGCCTTCCTGTTCGAATCGGTGGAAGGCGGCGCCTGGCGCGGCCGCTATTCGGTGATCGCGCTCAGGCCGGAGCTTGTCTGGCGGTGCCGGGGCGACACGGCCGAGACCGCCAGGGGCGCCGATATCGCCGCCGAGCGCTTCACGCCGGAGCCGGGCGGCGCGCTGGACAGCCTGCGCGACCTGATCGCCGGCTCGCGCGTCGATCTGCCGGCGGGCCTGCCGCCCATGTCCGCCGGCGTCTTCGGAACCATCGGCTATGACCTGGTGCGGCTGGCCGAGCCGCTGCCGGATATCAATCCCGATCCGCTGGACCTGCCCGATGCGATCATGATGCGGCCGTCGGTGGTGGCCGTTTTCGATTCGGTCGGCCAGGAAATCATCCTGTCCTCGACCGCATGGCCGTCGGACGCCTCAGCCGAGACGGCCTATGACCAGGCCGCCGCCCGCCTGGACGCGGTGGCGGCGGCGCTCCGTGAGCCCCTGCCCGCCTCGCCCGAGCGCGCTCACAAGCCGCCCGCGCCCTTCGTTTCGCCGGTGGCGCGCGAGGCCTATTGGGCCATCGTCGAGCGCGCCAAACGCTATATCGAGGCCGGCGACATCTTCCAGGTCGTGCCCAGTCATCGTTTCCGCGCCGACTTCGACCTCGACCCCTTCGCCCTCTACCGCTCGCTGCGGCGCACCAATCCGTCGCCCTTCCTGTTCTATCTGAACTTCGGCGGGTTCCAGCTGGTGGGCTCCAGCCCCGAAATCCTGGTGCGGCTGCGCGACGGCAAGATCACCATCCGCCCCCTCGCCGGCACGCGGCCGCGGGGCGCGACGCCGCAAGAGGATGCGCGGCTGGAGCAGGAGCTGCGCACCGACCCGAAGGAGCACGCCGAACACCTGATGCTGCTGGACCTGGGCCGCAACGATGTCGGCCGCGTCGCCATGCTGGGCCAGGCGGGCCGCAACCAGCCCGCCGCGAGGTCGCGCGGGCCGAACGTGCGGGTGACCGACTCCTTCTTCGTCGAGCGCTACAGTCACGTCATGCACCTGGTCTCCAATGTCGAGGGCGAGGCCCCGGACGGGGTCGATCCGGTGGACGTGCTGATGGCCGCCCTGCCCGCCGGCACGCTGTCCGGCGCGCCCAAGGTCCGCGCCATGCAGATCATCGACGAGCTGGAGACCGAAAAGCGCGGCGTCGGCTATGCCGGCGCGGTGGGCTATTTCGGCTGCGACGGCGGGGTCGACACCTGCATCGTGCTGCGCACCGCCCTGGTCAAGGACGGCGTCATGTATGTGCAGGCCGGCGGCGGCGTCGTCGCCGACTCCGATCCGGACGGCGAGTACCGCGAGACGGTGCAAAAGGCCGCGGCCCTCAAGCGCGCGGCGGAAGAGGCCTGGCGGTTCGGATGAGCGCCGGCCCCTCCACCTTTCTGACCCGCGACGGCCTGAAGCTGACGGCGGATGTCGAGGGCGGCGGCGCGCGCGGCTCGGTGGTGCTGGCGCATGGCGGCGGCCAGACCCGGCATTCCTGGGCCTCCACCGCCACGCGGCTCGCCGCCCTGGGCTGGCGAACGGTGTCGCTCGACCTGCGCGGCCACGGCGACAGCGACTGGCATCCGGAAGGCGATTACCAGACGAAGGCCTATGGCGAGGACCTGGTCGATGTGGCCCGCGCCCTGCCCGACAAGGTAGCCCTGATCGGCGCCTCGCTGGGCGGGCTGGCCGGGCTGATGGTCGAGACGGTGGTCGCCCCGGGGACGTTTTCGTCGATCACCCTGGTCGACATCGTGCCCAACAGCGACCAGGCCGGCGTCGCCAAGATCATGGGCTTCATGGGCGCCAATCTGGAGCACGGCTTCGAAAGCCTGGAGGCGGCGGCCGAGTCCGTCGCCGCCTACCTGCCGCACAGGCAAAGGCCCGCCGACCTCTCCGGCCTGAACAAGAACCTGCGCCTGGGCGCCGACGGGCGCTATCGCTGGCATTGGGACCCGAAGTTCGTCGCCGGTGTCCGCGGCGCTCGAGCGGGAGGCACGGCCGAGGCGTTCGAGAAGCGCTGCCGCGACATCGACATCCCCATCCACCTGATCCGTGGACGGATGAGCGAACTGGTCTCGCTGGAGGCGGCTCGGGCCTTTGTCGCCACGCTGAAGCACGGCTCGTTCACCGATGTCGCCGGCGCGGGCCATATGGTCGCCGGCGACCGCAACGACATCTTTCTCGAAGCCGTGGTCGCGTTTCTCGACAGGCCTGGCGGCTAGATCGGTCCCCGCACGCCGACCACCGGCGTCAGATGCGCCGGCGGCGCCAGGATGGCGGCGGTGGCGAAGACCAGCGCCGAGACCGCGAAGAAGGCCGCCGCCGCCAGGGCCGGCCAGACCCGCTCCCGGACCAGCGGCGGCTCCAGCCGGGCGCGTGCGCTGACCAGGGCCCGGACGAATGCGTCGTCGGCGTCGAACGATTCCATGGCGCACATCCTAAGCAGGCTTGTGTGGACTGACCAAGGCCTCGCCGAGGCGGCCGATCCTGGTGGTGCGGCGATGCGGCCCTATGCTAACAGCCAACCGGCGAACAAGGCGCGCCGCCGACGATTGGACGATCATGATCCTGGTGATCGATAACTACGACAGCTTCACCTACAACCTCGTCCACTATCTGAACGAGTTGGGGGCGCAGACCGAGGTCGTGCGCAACGACCAGATCGGCGTCGCCGAGGCGCTGGCGCTTCGCCCGGAGGCGGTGCTGCTGTCGCCGGGCCCCTGCACGCCGAACGAAGCTGGGATCTGCCTGCCGCTGCTCGAGGCCGCGCCGGACGACCTGCCCATCCTGGGCGTCTGCCTCGGTCATCAGGCCATCGGCCAGGCCTATGGCGGCGAGGTCGTGCGCGCCAAGGCCCTGATGCACGGCAAGACCAGCCCGATCCGGCACAAGGGCGAGGGGCTGTTCGCCGGCCTGCCCGACGGCTTCATCGCCACCCGCTATCACAGCCTTTCGGTGGCCAGGGAAAGCCTGCCCGACGTGCTGGAGGTCACCGCCTGGGCCGACGACGGCGAGATCATGGGCCTGCGCCATCGCGACCGTCCGGTGTTCGGCGTGCAGTTCCATCCCGAATCGATCGCCACGCAAGGCGGCCACGACCTGCTCGGAAACTTCCTCGACCTCGCCGGCGTCAAGCGCACGGCCCTGGCCTAAAGCGCCATGTCGGACGCCTTCAAGCCGCTCCTGGCGCGCCTGGCCGACGGGGCGACGCTGTCCGAAGACGACGCCGACGCCTTCTTCGCCGCCTGCCTGCGCGGCGAGCCGACGCCAGCGCAGATGGCCGCGGCCGTCACCGCCATGCGCCTGCGCGGCGAGACCGCCGGCGAGATCACGTCTTGCGCGCGCGCCATGCGGGCTCAAGGCGTCATGCTGGAGCACCCCTACGAGGTCATCGATGTCTGCGGTACGGGCGGCGACGGCCTGCATACCCTGAACATCTCCACCGCGGTCGGCTTCGTGGCGGCCGGCGCGGGCCTGAAGGTGGCCAAGCACGGCAACCGCGCCATCACCTCGAAATCCGGCGCCTCCGACGTGTTGACCGCGCTCGGGGTCAATATCGCCGCGACGGCGGCGCAGCAGCGCCGGGCGCTGGACGAGGCCGGCATCTGCTTTCTGTTCGCGCCGGCCCACCACGCCGCCATGCGCCATGTGGCGCCGGTGCGGGCCGAGCTCGGTTTCCGCACCATCTTCAACCTGCTCGGGCCGCTGTCCAACCCGGCCGGCGCCACGCGGCAGGTGGTGGGCGTGCCGGCGCAGCGCTTCGTCGAGCCGATCGCGCGCGCCCTGGGCGCCCTGGGCGCGGTGCGGGCCTGGTCCGTGCACGGCGACGGCATGGACGAGCTGACCACCACCGGCGAGACCGAGGTGGCCGAGTGGCGCGACGGGGGCCTGCGTCTCTTTCGCATAACGCCGGAGGCCGTCGACCTGCCAAGAGCCTCGATTGATGACCTGAGGGGCGGCGCGCCGGAGGCCAACGCCCGCGCGCTCCGCGAGCTGCTGGGCGGCGCGCCCGGCCCCTATCGCGACGTGGTGCTGTTGAACGCCGCGGCCGCGCTCTTGGTCGGCGAGAGCGTCGAGACCCTGCGCGACGGCGTCAGGCTGGCCGGCCAGGTGATCGACGACGGCCGCGCCATGGCGGCGCTCGATCGCCTCATCGAGATCACCAACAGGCCATGAGCGACATCCTGGACCGTATCGCCGACTACAAGCGGGACGAGGTCGCGGCCCGCAAAGGCGCGCGCTCGCAAGGCGAAGTCGAACGCGACGCAAAGGCCGCCGGGGCCCCGCGCGGCTTCATCGCCGCCCTCGAACGCGCCCACGCGCCCGGGCGCCTGGCCCTGATCGCCGAGATCAAGAAGGCCTCGCCGTCGAAGGGGCTGATCCGCGCCGACTTCGATCCGCCGACGCTCGCCCGGGCCTATGAGCGCGGCGGCGCGGCCTGCCTGTCGGTGCTGACCGACGCACCCAGCTTCCAGGGCGCCGACGCCTATCTGCAAGCCGCGCGCGCGGCGGTCGCCCTGCCCTGCCTGCGCAAGGAGTTCCTGATCGATCCCTGGCAGATCGCCGAATCACGCGCCCTGAGCGCCGACGCCATCCTGGTGATTCTGGCCCTGGCCGACGATTCGCTGGCCGCGGACCTGATCGCCGAATCGGCCCGATTCGGCATGGACGCCCTGGTCGAGGTCCACGACGAGGCCGAAATGGAGCGGGCGGCGCGTCTCGGCGCGGGCCTGATCGGGGTGAACAACCGCAACCTGCGCACCTTCGTCACCGACCTGGCGGTGACCGGGCGGCTGGCGGCGCTCGCGCCCGCAAACGCCTTGCTGGTAACGGAAAGCGGCGTCTTCACCGCGGCGGATGCGAAGCGATTGGAAGCGTCCGGCGCGCGCGCCATGCTGGTCGGCGAGAGCCTGATGCGGGTAGAGGATGTCGAGGCCGCCACCCGCGCCCTGCTAGGGGCCTGAAGGCCATTATCTTGACATTAATAAAGAACACCTAGAGAACATCGCTAACGTTTGCGGTTTGTTCTAAGAGGTTTTCGGCTCCGCCATGCTTACGCGAAAGCAGCACGAACTGCTCATGTTCATCCATGAGCGCATCAAGGAGACCGGAGTCTCGCCGTCCTTCGACGAGATGAAGGAAGCGCTGGATCTGGCCTCGAAATCCGGCATCCATCGACTGATCACCGCGCTCGAGGAGCGGGGGTTCATCCGCCGGCTGGCGCACCGGGCGCGGGCGCTGGAGGTGATCAAGCTGCCGCAGCAGGCGACCACGGCCGCGCCGCCGCAAGGCCGCCACGCCTTCAAGCCGCAGCTGGTCGACACCGACCGTTCCTCGGCGCCGCCCGTCCCCGCCAACGAGGCGCGCGAACTGCCGGTCCTTGGCAAGATCGCCGCCGGAACGCCGATCGAGGCGATCCAGCACGAGCGCGAACGCATGATCGTGCCGGAGAGCATGCTGGGCGCCGGCGAGCATTACGTGCTCGAGGTGCAGGGCGATTCGATGATCGACGCCGGCATCTATGACGGCGACTATGTGATCATCCGCCGGGGAACCACGGCCAACTCCGGCGAGATCGTCGTGGCCCTGGTCATGGGCGAGGAAGCCACGCTGAAACGCCTGCGCCGCAAGGGCCAGTCCATCGCGCTGGAAGCCGCCAACCCGGCCTACGAGACCCGCATCTTCGGCCCCGACCAGGTGCAGGTGCAGGGCCGGCTGGTCGGCCTGATCCGCCGCTATCACTGATTGAGCGTCCAGGGGCGCGCGCCCCTGAGCGGTTGCGACCATTCCAGCCGCCAGCCTCTCGGCGCGGCATAGACCTCCGCCGCCCCGCCCCTGGCGAAATCGTCGGGACCAAGGACCAGCGCGCCCGGGCAGGACAGCGGCGTCGGCAGGCTCGCGCGCAGGATGACGATGCTGGCGCCGTTGCAGAGCTCCTCAAGCTGACCCGGCTTGGGCTGGCGCCTAGTCCACCAGGCCGCGATCGCCGGCGAAGCGCCGGCTTTTGGCAGGCAGTGGTTGCGGTCGCAGTCGAACAGCGCCGCTTGCGCCTTGGCGGCGTCGGCCGGCAGGCTGAAGCCACGGCGCTGGGCCCAGAGCCCGGTCGCATAGGCCCGCACGTTCGGCTTCAGGGCCACCTCCTGGCCCTGGGCGACGATGGCCGCGTCGTCCCCGTCCGAGGCGATCCAGGCCACAGGCGCGGGCGGCCTCGGCCAAAGGGCGGCGGCCGCGACCAGCGGGATGCCGATGAAACGCAGTTTTCCGCGCCAGAGGCAGGCGAAGACGATGCCCAGATAGGAGATGGCGAGCGCCGGAAAGGGCGCGCTGGACCAGGTGAGCCCGCTGTGCGGCGCGTGAGCGAAGACGCTGGCCAGGCCGACGATGGCTTTGGCGCCCCAGCCCGCGACGAACAGGGGGGATCGGTGAAGGCATGGCCAAGGCCCAGGGCTTCCGCCGCAACGCCGAGCGCGAGCGCCGGCATCAGCACGAGGCTGGCGACCAGGTCGGCGCTCAGATTGGCCGGTACGCCGTAGTTGGCGAGGCGGTTGAAGTGCTGGATGGCGAATGGCCCGGTGGCCGTGCCGGCGACGAAGCTGACCATCAGCGCCGCGATCGTCCAGTCGCGCGCTCGCTGCAGGAAGGCCAGCGGCCAGGGCAGGCCCACAGCGCGCGCCGGCGCCGGCCAGACCTCCGCCAGGGCGACCAGGGCCGCGGTGGCGCAGAACGACATCTCGAAGCCGGGCTGGACCACCGCTTCCGGCTGCATGATCAGGATCAGCAGGGCCGCGATCGACAGCGAATGCAGGCTGATCGCGCGGCGATCGAACAGGATGGCCAGGAATGCGACGCTGGCGGTGATCGCCGCCCGCTTGGCCGGCGGATGGGCGCCGGACAGGACCAGATAGAGCGCCGCCACGATCAGCCCGCCGACCGCCGCGATCTTCTTGCCCGAGACGCGCAGCGCCAGCCATGGCCAGGCCGCCACGGCCAGACGCAGCGCGAAGAAGGCGAAGCCGCAGACGGCGGCCATGTGCAGGCCGGCGATGGCCAGCATGTGAGCCAGGCCCGAGGCGCGCAGGTCGTCGCGCGACGCATCGGGAAGCCAATCCTCGTGGCTGGTGGCCACGGTGACGGCCAGCCCGCTGGCGCCATCGTCATGGGCGCCCATGACGCGGGCGATATCACTGGCCAGGCGTTCGGCCAAAGACCAGCGCAGCGCGTTCACCGCCATGGCCGCACGCAGGCGCCAGGGCGGCGGGGCCAGGGTGATCATGGTCGGCGGTTTCATCGCCAGGCCGACGCCGCCCAGGCCTTCGAACCAGGCGTCTCGCGCGAAATCGAAGGCGCCCGGCGCGGCCGGCCCCGGCGGCGGATCCAGCAGGGTCGAGACGCGTATCGCCGCGCCGGGACCCAGAACGCCGCCGCTCGGCACGACGATCCGTACGCGATACGGCAATCGGTCGGGCGCAAGGCCGGCGATGCGCACCGGCGCGATCACCAGCCGCTCTCCGCTTGCGCTGGGGTTGGCGACATCCATGACCCAGCCGTCGACGGTGACGACGCCGAGGCCGGACGGCGCCACCGGCTTGGCCGCCAGGTCCGTGCGCAGCTTGCCGTCCAAGGCGCCGCAGGCCAGGACCGCGAGCAGCGCCGCCAGGGTGGCGACGGCGCGCACGCGTCCCAGCCGCTGAACCGCGACCGCGACGATGACGGCCACAGCCGCCAAGGCCGCCAGCGGCCAGAGCGGCGGCTCGCTGCTCAGGCCAAGATAGAGCGCCGCGCCCAGGCCGAAGGCCACCGGCGTCCACAGCGCCGCGCGGTCCAGTTGCGCCGCCGCCTCGGCCTTCAGGCCGCGCCAGATCGCGACCCAGCTAGGACGCCGGCGTGGCCACGTGCTAAGACCCCGCGCCCAGCCTGGCCGGGGCGCTTCGGCGCCCGGCCGGTCAACACCGCCCAGCGGAACCCCGATGTCCGACCCATCTTCGGCCGACAGGCCCGTCGTCACCCGTATCGCCCCCTCGCCCACCGGCCAGATGCATATTGGTACGGCCAGGGCGGCGCTTTTCAACTGGTTATATGCACGCCACACCGGCGGGGCGTTCCTGTTGCGCATCGAGGACACCGACCGCGAGCGCTCGACCGAGGCCGCGGTCCAGACCATTCTCGACGGTCTGAGCTGGCTCGGCCTGGAGCCGGACGCCGAACCCGTCTTCCAGCACGCCCGCGCCGAACGGCACCGGGAGATGGCGGAAAAGCTGCTGGAAACCGGCGGCGCCTATCGTTGCTATATGACCGTCGAAGAGGTCGCCGAGGCGCG
Source organism: Caulobacteraceae bacterium (assembly GCA_965277425.1). Lineage (GTDB taxonomy): Bacteria > Pseudomonadota > Alphaproteobacteria > Caulobacterales > Caulobacteraceae > Poindextera. Next base: position 667,467 of record CBDICR010000007.1, on the reverse strand, counting down.
CGAGCGGGCGCGGGCCGAAGGCCGCGCCATCCGTTCGGTCTGGCGCGACCGCGAGGCGCCGTCGCGGACCAATGCGCCGTTCGTGGTGCGGTTTCGCGGGCCGATGGAGGGCGAGACGGTGGTCAACGACCTGGTCAAGGGTCCGGTCACCTTCGCCAACGCCAATATGGACGACCTGATCCTGCTGCGCTCGGACGGCACGCCGACCTATAATCTGGCGGTGGTGGTCGACGACCACGACATGGGCATCACCCATGTGCTGCGCGGCGACGATCACCTGAGCAACGCCGGGCGCCAGTCGCTGATCTTCGAGGCGCTCGGCTGGGCCAAGCCGGCCTTCGGCCACCTGCCGATGATCCACGGGCCGGATGGGGCGAAGCTGTCGAAGCGCCACGGCGCTCAGGCCGTCAGCGAGTTCGCCGAGATGGGCTATCTGCCCGAGGCCATGCGCAACTACCTGGCCAGGCTGGGCTGGGGCCACGGCGACGACGAGCTGTTCTCCGACGCCCAGGCCATCGCCTGGTTCGACATCCAGGACGTCGGCAGCGCCCCGGCCCGGCTGGACTGGGCCAAGCTCGGTCATGTCAACAATCACTATATCCGCGGCGCCGACGATGCGCGCCTGGCGCGGCTGACCGCTGAGATCCACGCCGGGCGCGGACTGGTCATCCATCCGGCCGGAGGCGACGCGATGGACCGCGCCATCCCGCTGGTCAAGGAGGGCGCCAAGACCCTGCTCGACCTCGCCGACCTGACCGTCTTCGTGCTGAAGGCCCGCCCGCTGGCGCTCGATGAGAAGACGCTGAAATCGCTCGACGAGATCACGCGGGACCGGCTTTCACGCCTTGCGGCGAGGCTGGCCGATGAACCCGAATGGACCGCGCCGCCGCTGACCGAAGCCTTGCGCGAATTCGCCGAATCCGAGGGCGTCGGCCTTGGCAAGTTCGGCCCCGCCTTACGCGGCGTCCTTTCCGGCGGCGCCGTCGCGCCCGACCTCGCCAGCGCCATGCAAGCCCTTGGCCGCGAGGAGAGCCTCGGCCGAATCGCGGACGCTCTTTCGCATGTGCAGTAAGGCGCTATAAGGCTTGCCGAACCGCCTCTGGGCGCCCCGCTTACGAAGGATTTGGGCATGGCCGAAAGCGCAACGCTGATCATCGACAACAAGAGCTATGATCTGAATATCCTCAAAGGTACGGACGGTCCGGATGTGATCGATGTGCGCACCCTCTACGCCAATGCCGACGTCTTCACCTTCGATCCCGGCTTCACCTCGACGGCGAGCTGCGAAAGCAAGATCACCTATATCGACGGCGATGCGGGGATCTTGCTGCACCGCGGCTACAACATCGAAGACCTGGCCGAGAAGTCGAGCTTTCTCGAGGTCTGCTACCTTTTGCTGAACGGCGAGCTGCCGACGGCGCCGCAGTTCGAGGCGTTCGAGCACAACATCACCTATCACACCATGCTGCACGCCCAGTTCGACCGGTTCTTCACCGGCTTCCGCAGCGACGCCCACCCGATGGCGATCATGACCGGGGCGGTCGGGGCGCTCTCGGCCTTCTACCACGACAGCATCAATGTCGATGACCCCAAGCAGCGCGAGATTTCGGCCCATCGGCTGATTGCCAAGATGCCGACCATCGCCGCGCGCGCCTATAAATACTCGATCGGCCAGCCCTTCGTGACGCCGCGCAACGATCTGGGCTTCGCCGAGAACTTCCTGCGCATGGCCTTCAGCGTCCCGGCCGAGGACTGGGCGCCCAACCCGGTGCTGGTCAAGGCGATGGACCGCATCTTCATCCTGCACGCCGACCACGAACAGAACGCCTCGACCTCGACCGTGCGCCTGGCCGGCTCGTCCGGCGCCAATCCCTTCGCCTGCATCGCCGCCGGCATCGCCTGCCTCTGGGGCCCCGCCCACGGCGGCGCCAACGAAGAGGCGCTGAACATGCTGATGGAGATCGGCACCGTCGATCGCATTCCCGAATACGTGCAAGGCGTGAAGGACCGCAAATACCGCCTGATGGGCTTTGGCCATCGCGTCTACAAGAACTACGACCCGCGCGCGACGGTGATGCAGAAGACCTGCCACGAGGTGCTGGACGAGATCGGCGACAGCGACGATCCGCTGCTCAAGGTGGCGATGGAGCTGGAAAAGATCGCGTTGAACGATCCCTACTTCATCGAACGCAAGCTCTATCCGAACGTCGATTTCTATTCGGGCATCACGCTGAAGGCGATGGGGTTCCCGCCGGAGATGTTCACCGTTCTCTTCGCCGTCGCCCGCACCGTTGGCTGGATCAGCCAGTGGAAGGAGATGTTCGAGGACCCGCAACGCAAGATCGGCCGCCCGCGCCAGCTCTATACCGGGGCCTTGAAGCGCGACTTCACGCCGATCGACAAGCGGGGCTAGGCCAGCAGACCGCGCTCTTCCAAGACCTTCACCACCACGTCGGCCGCGACCTCGGCAGGATCGCGACCGCCGCGCCCCATCTTTTCCAGCACCGCGCTTTGCGCCGCGGTCTGGCGCGCGCGCAGCGCCGGGTCGTCGAGCCGCTCAGTGATCGCCTTGGCCAGCTTCAGGCCGGTGCAGTCGTGCTGAATGAATTCCGGCGCGATCCCCTCCCCGGCGGCGATGTTGAACAGGCTGATATGGCGCTGGCGGTAGACGGCGCGCAGGACCCAGTAGCCGATCTCGCTCAAGCGATAGGCGACGACCATGGGGCAGCCGGCCATGGCCAGTTCGCTGGTCACCGTGCCGCTGCAGGCCAGGGCGACGGTCGCCGCCTTCATGGCGTCGTATTTGAGCTGATCGCCCGCGAGCATGTGCACCGGCGCTTTCCACGCGCCCACCTTGGCCTTGACCAGATCGGCGACGGTCGACGCGACCGGGACCACGACCCGCAGGTGCGGCCGCGCGGCGACCAGGCGCCGGACCGCATCCTCGAACGGCCGCGACAGCCGCTCGATCTCCCCGGGCCGGCTGCCCGGCAGCACAAGCAGGATGGGCTCGTCGACGCTCGCGCCGATTTCGCGCCGCAGCCGCGCCGGATCGGCGCCGCTGAGGTCGAGCGCCAGGGTCGAGGCCCCGACGAAGGTCGTCGAGAGGCCCTCGGCCTCGAAATAGGGCGCGTCGAAGGTGTTGATGGCCAGCAGATGATCGACGGTCCTGGCCAGGGTCTTGGCCCGCCCCGGCCGGGTCGCCCACACTTGTGGCCCGACATATTTGATCAGCGGCAGGTCGGGGTTCTGCTTTCGCAGCCGCTGGGCGACCCGCAAGGTGAAGCCCCAGGAATCGATCAAGACGGCGATGTCGGGCTTTTCCGCCGCCGCCAGCGCCGCGGTTTCGTCCACCCGCTTGAGCACCGTGGGATAGGCCATCAGGCCCTCGAACATGCCGACGATCGACAGCGGCGTGACGTCGAACGGGCTTTCGACCCCCTCGCGCGCCATGGCCGCCCCGCCGACCCCGACAAAGCGCACGCCGTCATCGCCAAGCCGCCGCTTCAGCGCCCGCGCCAGCGCTGCGCCCAGGGCGTCGCCCGACGAGGCTTCCGCCGTCATCAGCATCACCGTCAAGGGACGGCTCACGCCGGCGCCACGCCCAGGACGAACAGGCCCAGATCGTCCGCCGTCTGAATGACCGCCGCCCGATCGATGACCAGCAGCGCTCCGGTCTCGCCGACGATCCCGGCCAGTCCGGCGCGCGCCGCGCCCAGCACCGTCGCCGGCCCGACGGCTGGCAGGTCGATCCGGCGGTCCTGGTTCGGCTTCACCGCCTTGGCCAGCACGCCGACCGGCTCGCCCTCGTTTCCCCTTAGCGCGGCGGGCAATTCGGCGCAGCGCCGCAGCATGGCGTCGGTGCCCTCCTGGGCCTCGACGGCCAGGATCAGGCCGTTGGCGACGACGACGCCCTGGCCGATATCGAGTTCGCCAAGCGCCCGGGCGGCGCGGACGGCCTGGGCGATATCGGCCATGTGCCGCTCCAAGGGCGCGCAACGTCCCAGCGGCCCCGGCGAAATCGTCAGGCTACTGAGGACTTCATTGGCGCCTTCGACAACAAAGCCCTCGCGCTCGATCTCGCGCATGATCTGCCGCAGCAGGGCGTCGTCGCCCTTGCGCGCCGCCGCGATGATCCCCGGCAAGGCCGCCAGGCCGCGCAGGTCCGGTTTCAGGTTGGCGAAGTCCGGCCTCGGCACATGGCCGGCGAAACAGACCCGTTCGCAGCCTTCGCGCTTCAAGGCGGCGAAGACCTTGCCCCATTCCGCCACCCCGGCGTCGACGCCGCGCGCCTCGGCGATGGCCGGATCAGCGAGACCGCCCAAGCGCACCACGAAAATCGGCCGTTCGGCGGCCTCGCAGGCGCGGACGATCTCGACCGGAAGCCCGCCGGCCCCCGCGATCAGCCCGAGCTTGGCCATGACGGCTCAGACCTCGCGGGCCGGCATGCAGAGCGGCCGGCTGGAATCGGCGCGGATGAAATCGATGACCTCCATGACCTCGGCGGCCTCGGCATAGGTTTCGGCAACGTCGTCGACCCGCTCCTGGAAGGAGCCTTCCTCGGCGAACAGCAGGCGATAGGCGACGCGGAGCGTATTGATCTGTTCACGGGAAAATCCGCGTCGCTTCAGGCCGACAAGGTTGAGGCCCTCCAGGTGGGCGTGGTTGCCCCAGACGCTGCCGTAAGGAATGACGTCACGCACCACCGTCGCCATGGCCCCAACGAAGGCGTAGCGGCCGATGCGGGTGAACTGGTGCACGCCGGCCAGTCCGCCGACGATCGCAAAGTCGCTGACAACGACATGACCGCCGAGCGTGGCCAGGTTGATCAACAGCACCCGGTCGCCGACGATGCAGTCGTGGGCCACGTGCGCGCCGGTGTAGAAGGTGCAGTCCGAGCCGACCCGGGTCACCCCCGTGCCGACGGACGAGCCGGCATTCATGGTGACATATTCGCGGATCAGGTTGCGGTCGCCGATGATCAGGCTGGTGTCTTTGCCCTTGTGGGCCTGGTGCTGGGGCGGGCCGCCCAGGCTGGCGAAGGGATGCACAACGCAGTCTTCGCCGATCTCGGTCAGGCCTTCGACATTGACGTGCGACTGCAGCCGGGTGCGCGCGCCCAGCTTGACCTGTGGGCCGACGATGCAATAGGGGCCGATCTCGACGTCTTCGCCGAGCTCGGCGGCCTTGTCGATACTGGCTAGGGGATGGATCTTGCTCATCAGGTCCGCTCGACGACCATGGCCATGAACTCGACTTCGGCAGCGAGATTGTCGCCGACCATGGCGCGGCCCTTGAACTGCGCGACCGTCGGGCGGGCGCGGATGACATCGACCGGCATGCGCAGGATGTCGCCCGGCCGCACCGGATAGCGGAACCGGCACTTGTCCAGCGACATGAAGAAGATGCTCTTGCGCTCAAGATCGAGCGCCATCGACTTGGACATCAAAACCCCGCCGGTCTGGGCGATGGCTTCGACGATCATCACGCCCGGCATCACCGGATAGCCGGGAAAGTGGCCGGCGAAGAAGGGCTCGTTCATGGCGACGTTCTTGACGCCGATGAGCGACTTGTAGGACTGAAAATCCTCCGCCCGATCGATCATCAGAAAGGGCGGCCGATGCGGGATCAGCCGCAGAATTTCATCGATATCGATATCGACCTGACTCAAGCCTCGCCCCTCCGGTTTCGCCCATTGACCATGCGGCTGACCCAGGCCACCTGACGCCAGAACTGCCGCGCCCGAACCGCGGGCGCGCCGCCCCAGATCTCGCCGGCGGGGATATCATGCATGACGCCCGCGGCTGCCATGACCTGGGCCCCGGCGCCGATGGTGACATGGTCGGCAATGCCGGCCTTGGCGCCGAACATGACGCCGTCGCCGACGATCGTGCTGCCCGACAGGCCGACATGACCGCACAGGACGCAGCTGCGGCCCAGCTGAACATTGTGACCGATCTGGACCAGATTATCGATCTTGGTGTTTTCGCCGACGACCGTATCCTCCCAGGCTCCGCGATCGATACAGCTATTGGCCCCGACGGTCACGCCGTCTTGCAGGATGACGCGGCCGAGCTGGGGCAGGTCGATCGCCGCGCCCGCATCGATATCGACGCCAAAGCCCGCCTGGCCGATCACCGCGCCGGCCAGGATGCGCACCCGGTCGCCGATCAGCGCAAAGCCGATGGTGACGTTCGAGCCGATCACGCCGTCGCGCCCGATCGCGACGCCAGGCCCGATCACCGCGTTCGCGCCGATATGCGACCTCGCCCCGATGCAGGCGCCCGGCCCAACGACCGCGCCGGGCGCCAGGACTACGTCCTCCTCGAGCACCGCCGTCGGATGCACGCGCTCGAAGTCCGTCGGCATCAGCCGGGGCCGATGCAGCCGGTTCGCCGCCTTGGCGTAGGCGATCTTCGGCTCCCGCGTCAGCAGCACCGCACAACCGTCCGGCGCGAACCCCGCATGGTCGGGCGTCAGGAAACAGCCCCCCGCCCTGGTCGCCTTGAGCGCGTCCAGATGGCGGGAGTCCGAGAAGAAGCTGACTGCATCCGCTTGCGCCAGCCCTAGCGGCGCGACCAGGTCGAACACCGGTCTGGCGCCCGCCGCGCCCGCGGCCGGCGTCGCTCCGGTGATCTCAACCAGTTCGGCGACGCTGATCGATCTCAGGGTTTCGAAGAAACGCGAATCCGGCATGGCGCTTTCCGGCCTCCTGGCGGCGTGCTGGAAAGCTTCGCCGCGAACCTACTGGGCCGGCGCGGCTGCGCCCGCTTGATCCAGATGCTCACGCTCGAACTCGAACTGGGTGATCTTGGCGTTCAACCCGGCGATCACCGTCGGCGTGAGGTTCATCGACTCTTCCGCCACCAGAACACCCGTGCCCGCCAGCACGATAGAGCAGTTGTGCGAGCGGACCGCCTCCTGGAAGATCGGCGTGGCTTCGGTCAGGATGCGCGCCTGGGCCTTCTGCTCGGTCTGGCTCAATTCCTCACGCCGGATCTGAACCGTACGCTCAAGATCGTGTTCGCGAGCCGCCAGGGCGGCGGCGCGTTGCTGCAACTGGTCGGCAGAGAGGCCGGCGCGCGCCGCCTCGAACGCCTTCTCGTCGTTTTGCAGGCTGGTGGTTTGACTGGTGATTTCGGCCTGGGCGGCCTGGTTCAGCTGTTGCAGCCGCGTGGCGACGTACTTGCCGACGGTCGAGGTGTAGACGACCGCCTCCTGGGACAGGACGCACAGGCCGGGGATCGGCGGACCGGCCGGCGCCGCCGCCGTCGTGTGGGTCGGGGTCTGGGCTTGGACCATCAGGGGCGCCAAGGCCGCAATGGAGAGGACGCCGACGAACGCGACGCCAGATTTCTTAGTCATCATGGTCGTTAGAACCTGGTTTGGGTGGAGAAGTTGAAGACTTGGGTTTTGTCGTAGGACTGTTTGAGGATCGGGGCGGCGAGGTCGATGCGAATCGGCCCCAGCGGCGATTTCCAGAAGATGCTTATGCCGGCCGACAAGCGCAGCGCCAGGTCGTCCCGCACAAACGGGTCGTTGATCAGGCTGCCGGCGGTGCGCTTGTCGGCGTCGTCGAGCAGGCCCAGCGTGCCGACCTGAGCGAAGGCGGCGGTATGGATGCCGTACTGTTCCGGAAGTCCGTCGGGGAAGGTCTCCTCGACGGTTCCGATCGCGTAGAGCTTGCCGCCAAGCGCCTCCTGGCCAAGGCCAGGCGTCGTATCCCGCGGGCCGATGCCGGCGACCTGGAAACCGCGGAAGAGCGCGCCGCCCGCATCGCCGCCTCCGGCGAAGAAGCGGTCGTTGATGCGGACGTCGTCGCCGCCCCAGCCGCCGACATAGCCGACCTGGGTGGTGGCGCTGAGGATGAAGTCGGAATTGAAGCCATGGTACCAGCCGCCTTCGCCGACGGTCTTGACGTAGCGGACGCTGCCCCCCAGCCCGGCGAAGTCCTGAGTCATCTGCAGATAAAAGCCGCGCGTGGGATTGATCGGATCGTTCCGTTTGTCCCACCGAAGCGTATAGCCCGGGGCCGAGGTGAGCGTCGTGCCCTGCTGGGCGCAGATGATGGTGGACAGCGTCGGCGTCGCGCCGCACTGGCTCGACTGGACCGCAACGTTGTCGGCGTGCAGCGAATAGCGCAGCTGCATGGTCACGTAAGGGCTGAGCGGGAAGCCGAGGTGGACGTCGCCGCCAATCGATTCGCTGGTGTAGCCGGCGTATTGGGTGAAGTCGTAGCGATAACCGTACAGATCCACGCCGGCGCTCAGGTTGCGATCCAGGAACCGGGGCTGGGTAAACGACAGGCTGAGCTGCTGGCGGATCGAGCCGAGCGAGAGTTCGGCGCGGGCGTCCTCGCCCAGGCCGCGGAAGTCCCGCTCCGAGACGCCGATGTCGGTGACCAGCTTGTCGATCGTGCTGTAGCCGGCGCTGAACGACAACTCCCCGGTCGGCTGTTCGGTGACCTTCACCTGCAGCACCGTGCGATCGGGCGCGCTGCCCGGCGACTGGGTGATGTCGACGTCCTTGAAGAAGCCGAGCGCCTTGACGTCATTCTTCGAGCGGTCGACCAGGACGCGGTTGTAGGCGTCGCCTTCGGAAAGCAGCAGCTCGCGGCGGATGACGTAGTCGACGGTCTGGGTGTTGCCGACGATGTCGATGCGCTCGACATAGACCCGCGGACCCTCCTTCACGTCGAAGGCGACGTCGACGGTGTGGGTGGCGCGATTGGCGGTGTAGTGCGGTTCGACCTCGACGAAGGCGAAGCCGGCCGCGCCGGCCGCGAAGGTGAGCGCGTCGGTCGATTGCTCGATCTTGTCGTCCTGGTAAAGCTGGCCTGAGCGGATCGGCAGAAGCTGCTTCAGCACCGCGCCGTTCAGCTTTTTCAGCGCCGTATTGACCGTCAGCTTGCCGAACTTGTACTGCACCCCTTCGTCGAGCGTGTAGGTGACCACGAAGCTGTTCTTGTCCGGCGCCAACTCGGCCACGGCGTTGACGATGCGGAAGTCGTAATAGCCCCGGTTGCGATAGAATTTCCGCAGCTGTTCCTGGTCATAGTCGATCCGGTCCGGGTCGTAGTTGTCGTTGGTGCTGAGGAACCGATAGAGGCGGCTTTCCTTGGTGGTGATCACGCCGCGCAGGTCGGCCGCGGAAAAATGCTTCGCGCCGATGAATTCGATCCTGAGGATGCCGCTCTTGGGGCCCTCGTTGATCTTGAAGATCAGGTCGACCCGCTTTTGCGGCAGGGCGACGATCTGCGGCGTGACGGTGACAGAGATGCGCCCCGAGCGGCGATAGAGTTCGACGATCCGCTGCAGGTCGGCCTCGACCTTGGCCTTGGTGTAGATGCCGCGCGGACGCACCTGCACCTCGTCACGCAGCTTGTCGTCCTTGATGTTCGAATTGCCCTCGAACACCACCTGGTTGATGATCGGGTTTTCGACAACGCCGACGACCAGGTCGCCGCTCTTGAGTTCGACGTTCACGTCGGCGAACAGATCGGTCTTGAACAGCGTCTTGATGGCCTCGTCGATCTGGGCGGCGCCGACGGTGTCGCCCACCTGGATGGGAAGATAGGCCAGGATGGTATCGGTCTCGATCCGCTCATTGCCCTGGACCACGATCCGCTGCACCACGCCGCTCTCCGGGACGACCGGGCCTGGCGCCGCCGGCGTCGGACTCGTCGAAGGCGGCGGCGCCTGCAGGTTGGTGGTCGGCGCGGGCGCGGAAGGCGCCGGCGCGGCTTGCGCCCACGCGCCGGACGCTAGGGCCGACGTCGCCAGCAGCATGGCCAGCCCCGACGCGGCGCGTGCATAGGCGCGTGGGCGGCGAGCGGTGGAAAGATCCATCGTTGGGGCCATCGGCAAAGGGCGGATGCTCACGAGAACAGGCCGCCGAGGAAACGAAATACGTTAATGCGCTGCAGGTCGTTGGTGGTGGCGAACAACATCAAACCGAGCAGTAAGGCAAGCCCCACCCGATAGCTCACCGCCTGCACCGAGGCGGCCACCGGCCGGCGCGCGACGGCCTCATAGGCGTAGAACAGCAGATGGCCGCCATCGAGCACCGGTATGGGAAGCAGATTGGCGAAACCGATGCTGACGGAGACCATGGCCGCCAGGCTGAGCAGCGTCACCATGCTGCCCAGCGCCTGGGCGGCGAAGCCTTGCGCGCCGCGAGCGCCCTCCTCCGCGGCGAAATGCGACACCTGGGCGATGCCGATGACGCCGGTGATCTGTTTTCCGGATTCCTGGCCCTGGGCCATTCGGCCAAGGTAGTAGACGGTGGTCGACAGCATGTCCCAGGTCCGCGCCGCGCCGGCGCCGACGGCGGCTATGGGACCGTAGCGCCGTTGCACGACGTCGCCCGGCGCCGTCGACGAGGTGAAGCCCAGCAAGCCCTGGGCGTTATGACCGCCCATCGGATCTTCGACCACCGCGCGTCTTGGCGTGGCGTTCAGGACAAGGTCGGCGGCGCCGCGATGCACGGTGAAAACCATCGGTACGCCGGTGCGCAGGGCGACCATCCGCTGCAGCTGTTCGAAGCTGTCGATCGTCCGCCCGTCCGCGCGCGTGACCAGATCGCCGGCCTGGAACCCGGCGGCCGCGGCCGGCGAGCCGGGCATGACGGCGCCGACGCGCGCGCGCAGCGTCGTCTCGCCGAAGCTCATCAGCAAGACAGCGAAGATGGCGATCGAAAGGACAAAGTTCGCCGCCGGCCCCGCCGCGGCCACCATGGCGCGCTGCCACAGCGGCTTGAACGGCAGGTACTTTTGCACCGCCGCCGGCCCCTCGTGCGCGACGATACGCCGCCGCATCTCATCGAGGTCATTTGAGTCGGGCACGCTGGCGGCGTTTTCGTCGCCGGCGAACATCACGTAGCCGCCCAGCGGGATCCAGCCGATTCGCCATTCGATTCCGGCGCGGTCACGCCAGCTCATGAGGGCGCGGCCGAAGCCGATGGAGAAGCGATCGATGGCCACGCCGAAGGCGCGCGCCATCAGGAAGTGCCCGAACTCGTGCACCGTGATCACCAGGAGGAGCACGAAGAGGAACGGGGCGACGTAACTCAGCGCGGTTTGCGCGACGGCGAACATGGAGGGCTCGTCTTCCCTTCTGTCTAGAGCGAAGGTTGGAGCTGGGCGAGGACGTCGTTGGCGACGCGTCGGGCGGAGCGGTCGGCGTGCATGGCGATCTCCACGGCGCCGTCGGCGTTGGCCCCGGCGCGCAGGTCGCCGGTGCGGTCCATCCGCTCCAGGGTGTCCGCCACCGTGGCGGCAATATCCAGAAAGCCGATGCGCCGGTCAAGGAAGGCGGCCACCGCGACCTCATTGGCCGCGCTCATGGCCGCCGGCGCCAGGCCCCCGGCGTTCATCGCCGTGCGGGCGATGCCGATGGCCGGGAAGCGCTCGGCGTCCGGCGCGGCGAAGGTCAAGGCCCCCATGGCCGCCAGGTCCAGCGGCGGCGCCGGCCAGTCCAGCCGGTCGGGCCAGGCATAGGCGATGGCGATCGGCGTCTTCATGTCCGGCGCGCCCAGCTGGGCCAGCGTCGAGCCGTCCCGGTACTCGACCATGGAATGGATGATCTGCTCGGGATGAATCAGCACCTCGATCTGCTCGGGCAGAACCCCGAACAGGTAGCGCGCCTCGATCATCTCAAGGCCCTTGTTCATCATGGTGGCGCTATCCACCGAGATCTTCGCCCCCATGCGGAAGTTGGGATGCGCCACCGCCTGTTCCGGGCTGGCCCGGCCCATGGCCGTCCGGCTCCAGTCGCGGAACGGCCCGCCCGAGGCGGTGATGACCAGCTTGGCCACCCGATGCACCAGGGCCGGGTCCAGCACCTGGAAGATGGCCGAGTGTTCGCTGTCCACCGGGATGATCACCCCGCCCGCCGCCTTCGCCGCCTCCAAGAGCGCCGGCCCGGCGCAGACCAGGCTCTCCTTGTTGGCCAGGCCCACCACCGCACCCGTGCGCACCGCCGCCAGCGTCGGGGCCAGGCCCGCCGAGCCCATGATCGCCGACATCACCCAGTCCGCGCCCATCCCCGCCGCCGCGATCACCGCCGCCTGGCCGCCGGCGCACTCGACGCCGCTGCCCGCCAGCCGCTCGCCAAGCTCGTCCAGCAGACGCTCGTCGGCGATCACCGCCAGCCGCGGACGCCAGGCCAGCGCCTGCTCGGCCAGCAGCGCCACGTTCGACCCCGCCGTCAGCGCCATCACCTCGACCTCGGCCGACCCATGCGCCACCGCCCGCGCCGCCAGGTCCAGCGTCGAGGTCCCGACAGACCCCGTCGAACCCAGAACCGTGATCGTCTTGGCCTTGCTCAATGCACCCACCCCGCCTGATGGATAAATCTCGCCCCGGCTATGGCCATGACGGCGACCATCAGGCCGTCGACCCGGTCGAGCAATCCGCCGTGACCTGGAATCAGATCGCCGGAATCCTTCACCCCGAAGCGCCGTTTCAACATAGATTCGAGCAGGTCCCCGGCCATGGTCGCCAGGCCGCCCGCCAGGCCGATAGAGGCCGCGGCGATAAGGCTGAGCTTGGCGGTCGACAGTTCAGCCGTCAGCATCGCCGCTCCCATCGCGCCCAGAAGACCGCCGACGAATCCCGCCCAGGTCTTGTTCGGCGAATATCGAGGCCAAAGTTTAGGCCCTTTCAGGGCATTCCCGACCAAAAACGCGCAAATGTCCGCCGACCAGACCACGGCGAACAACAAAATCGTCCAGCTGATCGGGTTGGGCGTGGCGCGGATCCAGCTCAGGGCCAGGCAGGGCGCGGCGATGTAGACGACGCCGAAGGCGCCGTCTCCCGGCCGCGCGCCCAGGCCGCGCGCCACCAGGGCGACCGCCAGCGCGGCGGGCGCCACGAGGGTCCAGGCGAGTGGAAAATGGTTCAGGTGAGCGCAAAAGAGCGTCGCCAGGACAGCGATGGTCACCGCCGTCGCCATCCGCATCGGGGTGCGCGGCGAGGCCATGGCGCCCCACTCGATCGCCAGCAGCGCCACGGCCACGGTGACCATCACGAAGAAGAGCCAGTCGACGAAGACCGCGATCAGGACAGCGGCGATCAGCACAACGGCCGAGATCACCCGTTGCCCGAGATTCTTCCAGTCGAAACGCCTAGCCGACGGCAAGGACGTCATCGAGACCGGATCCGCCATAGCGTCGGTCGCGCTTGCGGAAGGTTTCCACAGCCTCCGCCAGGTGCTGCGGGCCGTAGTCGGGCCAGAGCACGTCCTGGAAGATCAGCTCGGCATAGGCCGCTTCCCAGAGCAGAAAATTAGACAGGCGCTGTTCGCCGCTGGTGCGGATGATCAGGTCCGGCGCCAAGGCCTCGGCGGTGGACAGCGCCGCCTCGAACGCGGTCTCGTCGATGGCCAAGGCGTCCATGCGGCCGTCGCGCACGGCCTCAGCCAGCTTGCGCGCCGCATCCGCGATATCGGCGCGGCCGCCATAGTTGAAGGCGACCTGCAGCAGGAAGCGGTCGTTTTGCGCGGTGCGCGTCTCGGCGCGCTCGATGATCTCGAGAATGTCCGGGCTGAGACCGGCGCGGCGACCGACGACGCGCACGCGCACGCCCTCGCGGTGCAGCCTGGCCAGGTCGGTCTCCACATAGAGTTTGAGCAGGGCCATGAGCTCGGAAACCTCATGGGCGGGGCGGCGCCAATTCTCGGTCGAAAAGCCGAAGACCGTCAGCCGGTCGATGCCCAGGCCGGGCGCCGCCTCGACCGTGCGCTTCAGCGCCGTGACGCCGGAGCGGTGGCCAAGCGTGCGCGGCAGTCCCCGCGCCTTCGCCCAGCGGCCATTGCCATCCATGATGATGGCGACGTGCAGAGACGCCAGATCGGCCGCGGCGGCGGGGGCTTGGGCGCTGGATCGTGAAAGCGGCCTCAAGCCGGATCTCGACGACATGGAAATCCCCTTAAGGCTCGCACCCCCGTGGCGGTCACAACCATCAAACCTGCATGATCTCATGCTCTTTTGTTTTCAAGGCTTCGTCGACGCGCTTGACGGCTTCGTCGGTGAGCTTCTGCACCTCCTCGCCCATCCGCTTGAGTTCGTCCTGGTTGATGACGCCGTCCTTTTCGGCCTTTTTGAGATCGTCATTGGCCTCGCGCCGCACGTTGCGCACCGAAATGCGCTGCTGTTCGGCGTAGCGGCCGGCCAGCTTGGCCAGATCGCGCCGACGCTCCTCGGTCAGCGGTGGGATCGGCACACGCAGATTCTGGCCCTCGACGACCGGGTTCAGGCCCAGCCCCGCATTGCGGATCGCCTTTTCCACCGAGATCACCAATCCCTTGTCCCAGACGCTGACGGTGATGGAGCGAGGATCGGGCACGCTGACGCTGCCGACCTGGGTGATCGGCGAGGTCGAGCCATAGGCTTCGACAACCACCTGATCCAAGAGGCCGGCGTTGGCGCGGCCGGTGCGCAGGCTGACGAACTCCTCCTTCAGCGCGGCGACGGCCTTGTCCATGCGATCGCGATAGCGGGAAAGGACGGGTTTTTCGGCGGCGGCCATGACGTCGATAATCCTCAGCTGGAGCTGCGTGGGCCGATCACGGTATGCACGCCGGCTCCGGTCAGCACGTTCAGAAAAGCGCCGCGTTCGCGGATCGAGAAGACCACGATCGGGATGGCGTTGTCGCGCATGAGGCTGATCGAGGACGCATCCATGACGCGCAGATCGCGCGACAATACGTCCATATAGCTCAGCCGGTCATAACGCTCGGCGTCCGGATGGGTCTTGGGGTCGGCGGAATAGACCCCGTCGACGCTGGTGCCCTTGAACAGCGCCTCGCAGCCCATCTCCGCCGCGCGCAGGGCCGCGCCGGTGTCGGTGGTGAAGAAGGGCGCGCCAAGGCCGGCGGCGAAGATCACCACCCTGCCTTTCTCCAGGTGGCGCAGGGCGCGGCGGCGGATGTAGGGCTCGCAGACGGCGTCCATCGGAATGGCCGACTGGACGCGGGTGTTGACCCCGATCTTCTCCAGCGCGCTTTGCAGGGCCAGCGCGTTCATCACCGTGGCCAGCATGCCCATATAGTCGGCGCTGGCCCGCTCCATGCCCTTGCCGGCCATGGACAGGCCGCGAAAGATATTGCCGCCGCCGATGACCAGGCAGACCTCGATCCCCTTGGCCGTCACCTCGGCGATGTCCGCGGCGACGGCGTCCAGGGTGGCCAGGTCGATGCCGAAAGGCTGTTCGCCCATCAGGACCTCGCCGGACACCTTCAAAAGGACGCGCCGATAGCGCGGCCGCGCGGCGGCCGGCGGGGCCGATTGTGGCGACAGGGATGTCATGCGGCTGACCTAGCGCGAAACGAGTCGAAACGCACCATAGCGTCATGACCGCGCGCGGCCCAAGAGAAGGTCTGGACACGATTGCGCTGGCCCGTTTCCTGCGAGATTTCGCCGATCGCGCCAGATCGGGACGCCGGAATGCTCAAGACCGCACCCCTAAAGGTTTCCGCGAGGTCCCGCGACTCGACGACGCCGGGCGCCTATCCCGCCGAAATCCTGCCGCTGGCCTCGCTGCGTTTCATCGCGCTCGGCTGGGTGGTGCTGAACCAGTTCCGCTTCCACCTCGGCCTGCATGCCGGCGACAGAAGCGGGCTGGTGTTCAAGGGCTATCTCGGCGCGTCGCTGTTCTTCGTCCTGGCCGGCTTCCTGGCCGCGCACCTCCTGACGACGCAGACCGAGCAAGGCGGATTCCGCTATGGCCGATTTATCTGGACGCGCCTGATCCGGACCTATCCGCTGCATCTGGCCATGATCGCGGTGATGGCGATCTTGATGATCGCCGGCCGCATGACCGGCGCGTCGCTGCCGGCCGGGGTGTTCGACTGGCGCGGGCTGTTCGCCAACCTGGCCCTGGTCCAGGCCTGGGGCGTTGTGCCGACGGTGAGTTGGAACTTCCCCTCCTGGCTGATCTCGGCGGAATGGTTCGCCTCCATCGCCCTACCGGTCACCGCCTGGATCGCGCTCAAGCGGCTCAATCCCATCGTCGTCATCGTGGGTGCGATCGGCCTCTTCGCCTTGATGTTCGAGGTCGCCGCGGCCAGGCATGTGCTGTTCACCGACATGACCGCCCAGATCGGCGCCCTGCAGACCGTGCCGGCCTTCCTGCTCGGCGCGGGGCTCTACGGGCTCGGCCGCCAATGGAGCCTGCCGCCGCGCTGGAGCGGTTTTGTCGCGGGCTGCGCCGGCGCCTGGATCGTCGCGGCGGCGCTGCTGAGGCTGAGCGACCTCTTCATCTGGCCGGCCTTCGGCGCGCTGGTCTTCGGCCTGGCCGAAACCGCCAAGACCGCCAGACCGGCCCTGGCCTTCGCGCCGCTCCCCTATCTCGGCGCCGCCGCCTATTCGATCTACCTGGTCTATCTGCCGGTCGACATCGTCTATTTCCACGGCGTCCAGCGCCTGGTCGGCGCGCCCACCGGGGCGCTGGCCTGGGCGGTCTGGGCCGGCGTTTTCCCGCTCATCCTGATCGCCGGTCTGGGCGCCCACCACCTTGTCGCCAAGCCCGCCGCCGCGTGGCTGGCGAACCGCGGGCCCTTCGGTTCCGGCAACGATCGTTCGGGCCTCTTCGCGGCGCGCATCGCCAGCGCGACCCGGCGCGCCGCCTCCTGATCCATCCGTTCCGGGCGCGTAAGGCGGTGTTGCCCTGATCGGCGCTCCGGGCGATACAAGAGTCTTGCGGCTATACGTATTTGAAGGACCGTCATGGGCCCCGCCGGATGACCGATGTTCGCCTCGCCCTGGTAAACGGCACCGGGCCATCTGAACCGGCCTATGACGACATCATGAAAACCTCCTTCTGTTGGCAGCTTGGCCAGAAACTGGGTGCGAAAAGCTTTTATCTTCGCGGGCCGATGCTGTTCGGCCATGAGGTCAGGAACGAGGCCGCCGCGGTCTACCAATGGCTGAAATCGGCGCATGAGCAGGACCCGCGCCTGCGCCTGATGCTGGCCGGCTACAGCCGGGGCGGCTCGGCGGCGATCATGGCCTGCGAGATGCTTCAACGCGATGGAATCGACGTCGATTCCCTGTTCCTGTTCGACGCGGTCGCCCGGCATAACTTTCCCGGCGGGTCGGTCATACCGGCCAATGTGCGTTTCAGCCGGCACGCGCGCCGCTGCCTCGCGCCCGACTTCGTCGAAAAGTACGAAGGGACCCTGCAGCACGTGACCTTGATCGGCGGACTGCAAAATCCGATCCGCCCCATGTTCGGCAATGTGGGTTTGACCTGGCGCGGCGACGGCGATCATCAGCCGGCGCAGACCTTCTTCGGCTCTCACGGCGCGCTGGGCGGCGTCGGCTGGCGTTTCGTCGTCGAGGATTCGGACTGCGAGCGTGCGGTGGCGCTGTGGATGAACCAGCAGCTGCAGAGCCGAGGCGTCGAGGTGAGGTTGAAGGCCTTCGCGCCCACCGCCGAGGCGGCCGTGACCCACCCGTCCCATCTCGAGAGGTGGCTGACCCATAATATCTATCAGTTCGCGATGCATCACGACGAACCGCATCTGGTCCATTGCGCACCCGACGAGCCGGCGCTGGCCGGCGGCCTGACGATGGACCGAGCCGGCTGATCGCCGCCAAACGCCTCCGTTCAGCCGTCTTCGACATAGACCCTGCCGGTCGGGGCGGCCGGTGAAGCATGACCTGGCCGGCTGGCGCGTCACGGACGACTGGCCCCAGCGCGCGCCCGTCACCGAGCGCGAGGCGGACGTGTTCGAGATAGGGTTCGGCGACATCCTCGACGAACTGTTCGGGGCGCCGCAGCCGGACGCCGGATCGTCCATTGGATCATCATAGCCCTTGCTTGTAAGTCATCCATTGGAGTAGCATCCAGCATGTCGAAGCCAGTCCCGGTCAGCGTCGTCGAGACGCCTGAATTTCTGGCCGCGACACGGCGGATCATGGGCGATGACGAGCGCGGCGTGTTGGTGGATTTTCTCGCCCGCAATCCGCTCGCCGGCGATCTGATCCCTGGCACGGGCGGCGTCCGCAAGCTCCGCTGGGGTCTGGAGGGGCGTGGCAAGCGAGGCGGCGCGCGGGTGGTTTACTACTATCACAGCGACGCAATGCCGATCTTCGCCCTGACCGCCTACGCCAAGAACGAGCGGGCGGACCTCAGCCAAGCCGACCGCAACGACTTCCGCCGGCTGACCGCGCTCCTGGTCGAGCGTTACGCGAGGAGAACACGATGACGAGCAAAGTGGCCGAGAGCATCCGGCGCGGTCTGGAGGAGGCGCTGGCCTATGCCGAAGGCACGGCGGACACCGACCGCTACGGCATTCACGTCCCGGCCGATATCGACGTGAAGGCGATCCGGACCAAGCTCGACATGACCCAGGAAGAGTTCGCCGGGCGGTTCGGGTTCAGCATCAACACGCTGCGCCATTGGGAGCAGGGCCGCCGCGTGCCGGAAGGGCCGACCCGCGCCTATCTCCTGGTCATCGACCGCAACCCCAAGGCCGTCCAAAAGGCGCTGAGGGCGGCATGAGCGACGCTTGAAGCGGGCTTGTTAGGGCCCGCACCGGCAACCGATCCCTACGCTCCTGCGGAGCTCTGGCTGGCCCAGGGTGGCGGTGAGGGTGGGATTCGAACCCACGGTGCGGCTCAACACCGCACAACGATTTAGCAAACCGTCGCCTTCAGCCTCTCGGCCACCTCACCGTCGCAAGCGTCCCGATAGCCTGTTCGGCCGAGGCTGGCAACGCACGGGCGTTAACGCGCGGCTCACCCCGGGCTGGCATGGTTGATGCTGGATCCCGACCGTTCGAGCCATGCCGCACGCTTTTAATTCATTCCCCGAACCGGACGAAACGGCCGCCGGCCCGCAAACCTTGCCGGAGCCTGTCGTTCGCCCCATGCCGGCCGCGATCCGCCGGCCGGCGGATCGGCGCGGACCCTTGCGTCCGGGACGTCTCATTTCGGCGCGCTCAAGGCTGAAGGGCGAGGTGCTGGCCAAGACGCTCGCGGCCGTCGACGGCGCCGTTGTGCTTGGCCTGAGCTGGCTGGCCTGCGGCCTGGCCAATCCCGCCGGCATCTGGACAAGCCCGGTCGCCACCGTGATCCCGTTCGCCTTCGCCGCCGCCATCCTCATGCTCAGCCTGCACGCCGCCGGCGCGCACGGATTCCGCTCGCGCGAATCGCTGGTGCTGCATCTGGGCCGCATCACCGGCGCCTTTGGGCTCGCCGCCATCCCGCTCGGCGCGGCGCTGGCCGTCATCCGCGCCGGCGACGGCGTCTGGCAGGCGCAGGGCGTCTGGTTCTGCCTGTCCTTCGCCAGCCTCTACCTGCTGCACGTCTGGTGGTGGATCAGCGTGCGGCGCCTGCGCCGGTCGGGGCGGCTCACCCCCAATGTCGTCGTGGTCGGCGCCACCGCCAACGCCGAGCGGCTGATCGAAAACGCGCTGGCCAGTCGCGAGGTCGCCGTGCTCGGCGTCTTCGACGACCGCAGGGGCCGCGCCCCGCAGGCGTCGCTCAAGGGCGTGCCGCTGCTCGGCGACACCACCGCCCTGATCGGCCACCGCATCATGCCTTACGTCGACCGGGTGGTGATCACCGTCAGCTCGACCGCCCAGGCGCGGGTGCGGACCCTGGTGGATCGGCTGCGCGTCCTGCCCAATGAGATCATGCTGTTCGTCGATCTCGGCGGCGAGGCTGGCCCCGGCGCCGTCCTGGATCGTCTGGCCGACATACCGCTGGCGCACATCTCGGGCGCGCGCATCGACGATCGCCGCGCCCTGATCAAACGCGCCCAGGACATCGTGATCGGCGCCCTGGCCCTGGTGCTGGCCGCGCCGATCATGGCGGGCGTAGCCCTGGCCATCCGCCTGGACAGCCCCGGCCCGGTCTTCTTCCGCCAGCGCCGCCAGGGCTTCAACAACGAAGAGATCGTGATCTGGAAATTCCGCTCCATGCGCCACGACCTGCGCGACGAACGCTCGGAGCGGCAGGTCTTCACCGGCGATCCGCGCGTGACCCGCGTCGGCGGCTTCATCCGCAGGACCAGCCTCGACGAGCTGCCGCAGATCCTCAACGTGCTTTCCGGCGAGATGTCCCTGGTCGGGCCGCGGCCCCATTCGCCGACCATGAAGACGGGCGAGGTCGAATCGGCGCGCCTGGTCGCCGAATACGCCCACCGCCATCGCATGAAGCCCGGCATGACCGGCTGGGCCGCCATCAAGGGTTCGCGCGGCCCGGTCGACACGCCCGAGCGCGTCAAGCGCCGCGTCGCGCTGGATATCGAATATATCGAGCGCCAATCCTTCTGGCTCGACCTCTACATCATGGCCATGACCCTGCCCTGCCTGCTCGGCGACCGCCGGGCGGCGCGGTAGGGCGCGAGGCGTGGCCATGTTCTGGCGTGGCGTGATCGGCTACCTGCCGGTCAACATCGTCCAGGGCGTGACCGGCCTTCTGGGCCTTGTCGTCTTCACCCGGCTGTTGCCGCCGGCGCAGTACGGCGTCTACGCCCTGGCGTTTTCAGTGATGAGCCTGGTCTATACGCTGAGCTTCACCTGGCTCGAGGCGGCCATGGCCCGCTTCTATGCCGCCGAAGCCCAGGCCCAGGCCCTGCCCAACCATTTCACAACCCTCTATCGCAGCTTCGCGGGCCTGGCGCTCAGCCTGGCGGTTCCGGTCGGCCTTGCGCTCTGGCTCTGGCCGATGCCGGTCGACCTCAAGATCGCCATCGGCGTCGGCCTGGCCGGCATACCGATCCGCAGCCTGGCCAAGCTCGGCCAGGAGCGCCGGCGCGCGGCCGGCGACGTGCGCGGCGCGGCCCTGCTCGATATCGTCATGACCAGCGTCGGATTCGCCGCCGGCGCCGCGCTGGCCTGGGCTGGCTTCGGCGGGGCGGCGCCTTTGGCCGGGATCGGCGCGGCGGCGGCCATCTGCCTGATCTGGGCG
The DNA here is from genome assembly GCA_965277425.1 of Caulobacteraceae bacterium. Classification (GTDB taxonomy): domain Bacteria; phylum Pseudomonadota; class Alphaproteobacteria; order Caulobacterales; family Caulobacteraceae; genus Poindextera. The sequence continues at coordinate 646,548 of CBDICR010000007.1, read as the reverse complement.
CTGCCGGCGGAGCTGAAAAGCTTGCGCGGCGGCCATTTCGAACGCGGCCTGGCCGAGCGCTACCTCGCCTATGGCGTGCCGGTCTCGCTGTCGCTGATCCTGGCCCTGGTCATCGCCACCACCGACCGGTTCGTGCTGGCCGCCTGGCTCGGCGAAAGCAGCGTCGGCGTCTATCATGCCGGCTACAGCCTGGCGAACCGCACCTTGGACGTGGTGTTCATCTGGCTGGGCATGGCGGGCGGCCCGGCGGCCATCGCGGCGCTGGAGCGCGGCGGTAAGACGGCGCTGGATGCGGTGGCGCGCGAACAGTCGTCCTTCATGATCGCCCTGGCCCTGCCGGCCGCCGTCGGCCTGGCCCTGGTCTCGCGACCGCTCGCCGACGTGATGATCGGCCCAGCGCTCAGGCTCGGCGCCGCCCAGGTCACGCCCTGGATCGCGGCCAGCGGCTTCTTCGGCGGCATGACCACCTATTATTTCCACACCGCCTTCACGCTCGGGCGCCGCACGCGGCTGCTGCTGGCGGCGATGGCCATTCCGGCCCTGTGCAACCTCGTCCTGACGCTGGTGCTCATTCCGCGCTTCGGCCTGGACGGGGCGATGTGGGCGACGCTCGCCAGCTATGGGCTGGGCGCGGTCGCCTCCTTCGCGCTCGGCCGCCGCGCCATCGCCCTGCCCCTGCCCTGGGCGACCTTGGGCCAGGCCCTGCTGGCCTCGGCCGTCATGGCCGCGGCGGTCAGCCTCGTCCCCAGCGCCGGCGGGGCCATCGAACTCTTCGCCAAGGCCGCCGTCGGCGCGGTCGTCTATGGCGCGCTGGCGCTGGCCCTGGACATCTCGGGCGCGCGCAGCCGGGGCCTAAGCCTGGCGCGGGGCCTGAAGGCGCGCACCGCATGACCGTCTATCCTGAAAAACTGTTCCAGAACGCCGCCTGGGCCGATGGCGCGCCGGTGCTGTCCGTCCTCATCCCCTTCCTCCGCGACGATCCGACGGCCCTGATCCGCAGCCTCGGCAAGATCGGCAAGGGCCGGACGGTCGAGCTCATCGCCTTCGATGACGGCACCAATAACGAGGCGCTGACCAATCGCGTCAGCGACGCCCTGCGCGCCACGGCCCTGCCCGGCCGGCTGGTCTCCTCGCGGGTCAATCTCGGCCGCGCCAAGGGCCGCAACCGCCTGGCCAGGTTCGCGCGAGGCGATTGGCTGCTGTTCCTGGACGCCGACATGGCGCCCGACGGTCCCGATTTCCTGACCACCTATACCGAGCTGATCGCCGCCCACGCCCCCGCCGTGGCCTTTGGCGGTTTCTCGCTGGACCAGGCGCCGGACAAGGCCGAACACGCCCTGCACCGGCGCATGGCCCTAGCCTCGGACTGCGCCAGCGTCGAGGCGCGACGGGCCATGCCGGAAAAGCATGTCTTCACCTCCAACCTTCTGGTCCGCCGCGACGTCTTCGCCGTGCATCCCTTCGACGAGAGCTTCGACGGCTGGGGCTGGGAGGATGTCGAATGGGCGATGCGCGTCGCCCGGCGCCACTGGATCACCCACATCGACAATACGGCCACCCATCTGGGTCTCGACCCGGCCGCGACCATAGCCGCCAAGTACGAGCAGTCGGCCGGCAATTTCGCCCGCGTGGTCGCCGACCATCGAAGCGTGGTCGAGCGCTATCCGAGCTACCGCGCCGCGCGGCTTTTGAAGCGGCTGCCGCTGCGCGCCGCCTGGCGGCCGGCCCTGAAGTCCTTCGCCCTGGCCGAAGCCTTGCCGCTCGCCGCTCGCGCCTTCGCCATGCGGCTCTATCGCGCCGCCCTCTACGCCGAGGCGGTCTGATGGGCGAGATCGCGGCCTACAGCGCCGACCGGTCCTTGAAGGGCAAGCTGCGCCGCCGCCTGGTGCGGCTTGTCGAGCGTCGGCCGGCCAAGCGCGGCCCGGCGCGGCCCATGGTCTCGTTCAGCTTCGACGATGCGCCGGCCACCGCGCTCGTCGACGGCCGCGCCGCGCTCGAGGCGCACGGCCTGCGCGGCACCTATTTCGTCGCCGCCGACCTGGCCGGCAAGGCCGGACCCATGGGCTTGAACGCGGCGAGCGAGGCCTTGATGCAGGCCGCCGCGGCCGGCCACGAGCTCGCCTGCCATACCTTTTCGCACCTCGATTGCGGCCAGGCGGACCGGCGGACGATCGAGGCCGACGCCGATCGCAACGCCGTCGCCCTGCACGCCTGGGGCGCCGAGCCGGCGACTACCTTCGCCTATCCGTACGGCGATGTCAGCCTGGCGGCGAAGAGGGCGTTGGGCGCTCGCTACGCCGTGCTCCGCGCCCTGCACCACGGGCTGATCGAAGCGGGCGTCGATCTGAACCAGGCGCCGGCGGTGGGAATCGAGGGGGCGGACGGCGAGGCGGTCGCACGCGCCTGGATCGACCGCGCCGTGGAGCGCCGCGCCTGGCTGATCGTCTACACCCATGATGTGGCCGACCCGCCCTCGCCGTTCGGCTGCACGCCCGCGGCGCTGAATCGGTTGATCGAGCACGCCCTGGCGGCGGGCGCCGAAATCGTCACCGTTGCGGAAGGCGCGCGTCGGTTGGCCGGCTGACGGGCTCGCGCTCCGGCAGGGCCAGACGGACCGAAAAGGCCACGAAGATCACCCAGCGCAGGTCGTTGTAGCTGACCGCCACGCTCTCGGTCAGGGTGGTCAGGGTGTAGACGACCAGGAACGGCAGGGCGACGAGCGCGCCGTTGGAGCGGACCATGGCCGCGATCCCCCGCACCATGGTCATCAGATAGTAGAGGCTCCAGGCGCCGAGGCCCCAGAGCCCCATGCCCAGCCATTGCTCCAGCCAGCTGTTGTGGGCGTGGTCCGGCCTGAACCCGGCCTGCTTGATGATCCAGGCCAAGGGGCCCCAGCCGCTATCGTCGTTCCACACCGCGCTGTAGCCATAGCCGAGCAAGGGGCGCTGCTGGATCTGCCGCATCACGGCCGCCCAGATCTTGGTGCGGCCGGTCAAGGTCGCGTCCTTGCCGAGCAGGTTCAGGAAGAGGTCGGGCGCGAGCAGGACCGTCGCGCCGAGCGCGATCAGCACCACGGTCGCGCCATAGGCGGCCAGGACCGCGATCGGTCCGCCGCGCCGAACCACAATCACCAGGCAAAAGACCGCAAACCCCAGCGTCACCGCGACCAGCGAGGTCTTCGAGGTCGAGGCGAAGATCATCGCCAGGGCGATCACCGCAAGGCTGAACCAGAGCCGCTTTCGCTCCGGGCGCAGGACGCCCGCCGCAGCGAAGAGGAGCAGGGCGAAGGCCATCTCGCCGCCGAAGATGTTCTTCTCCAGCCAAAGCCCGCGCCAGGAGCCGGGAAAGGTCGTGCTCATCCGGCCGATGGAGGGCAGGAAGAGGCCGACGAAGAGCGAGCCGATCGCCAGGATGCCGAAGGTGGCCGCCAGCGTCTCCGCCAGCGACGCCCAGCGCCAGCGCGCCCCGATAGCGACCCCGCAGAGCGTGGTGAGCACCACCGCGACCGCGCGGCGCGAGGTCTGATCCGGCGACACCGACCAGACGGTCGATGCGGCGGCGATGCACAGAATGGCGATGAGGAAGGGCTGACGGATCAGGCCTGACAGGCAGGCGGCGGGTTTCAGGCCCACCAGGAAAAGCCCGGCGAGATAGGCCGGGATGTAGAGCGCCCTGACCAGCGGGCCTTCCTGCACATCGACCGTCTCGCCGAACACCGGCGCCAGCCAGGCCTGGCTGTAGAGCAGCAGCATGCCGATGGTGGCGAGCCAGGCCAGCCGGTCGATGGTCGTCGTCGGGTGCGCGGCCTGGTCCAGCCGCGGGTCAACCCCGGCCAACCGGGTGGTCACGAATGATGGCCTTCAGGAAGCTGGGCGGCTCGGCGCCGGCGCGGTTGAACACCAGGCCGGCGACGCGCCCGCCGGCATTCAAAATCGCCTCCTTCAGGGCCGCCGGCGCGGCGGTGTCGCCGCAATCGGCGGCGACCACCAGAACGGTGAAGTCCATCTGCGGCGCGACGGTCAGCGCCGTGGTCGCCTGATCGAGGGCCGGCGCATCGACGATGACGAGTTCGGCGAAGCGCCTGAGCGCGCGCCAGTAGTCGCCGGTCGCCAGCATATGCGGCGTCTGATCGGGCTGCAGCGCCTCGCGCCGGAAGCGGGTGACCCAGAGTTTCGGGCCGCCGACCGGATGGGCGACCAGGAAGCGCGCGTCGGGCCAGGGCCGACCGTCAGGCGCGCGGGTCGGCGGCTGCACGGTGAAAAAGGCCGAACCGTCCGGCGATGCGGCGCTTTGCCGGCCCATGACGCCGTAGCGGCCCGGGTCGGCGGAGATGGCGCGGTGCTGCGGCGCGTTCATCAGGTCCAGATCGACCAGCCAGACGGCGCGGCGCGCCCGGCGGGCGGCGAAATGGGCGAATTCCCGCGCGACGGTCGAGGCGCCCTCGCCGGTTCGCGCCGCGACGAACTGGATGACGCGCACCGGTCCGACCGAGGGCGCCCCCAGCGTCGTCCACAACTGCGCCATCTCTGAGGTTAGATCGACCATCACCCGAATCGCCGCGCGCCTTTGGCGGCTTAATCCTTAGCACACAACCCGGCCGCCAATCGGCCTCGCGCCCCTAGCGCGCGCCCGCCGGTTTCAGGCCCGCGGTGGCCAGGACCGGTAGTTCCAGCGTCCGTCCGGCGCTGGCCGAGGTGGCGAACCCGGGCCGGGCCAGTCCGCGCGCCAGGCCGGCGCACAGCGCGGTAAAGGCCGCCAGCACCAGGCTCAGGATCGCGACCGGCCGTTTCAGGCTCGAGCCCTGCGTCGGGGTCACCGCGCGCTGGACGATGGCGATATTGTCGTTGCTCTGCCGGGCGATGGCGTCGGCAGCCTGGGTTTCCTGCTCCTTGACGGTGAAGTCGCGGACATTGTTCGACAGCACGTCGCGGTCGCGGGCCAGGTCGTCGTAGCGCGGCTCCAGCTGGTCGAGGCGCAACTGGCGGTCGGTGATCTGCTGGATTTGGCCGGCCAGGGTGTCGGAGGCCGACTTCAGCGCCGCCACTTCGGCGGTCAGCTGGATGCGGTCGCTCTGCACGGTCTGATAGACAGGATTGACCCCGACGCGCCGGGATCCGTCGCCCTGGACGCTGCCGGCGCCGACCGCGTGTTCGAGCTCCGCGATCTGGACGTCGAGCTCATGCACCGGCGCGGCGTCAGGACGGTAGCGGCTGAGCAGGTCCTCGCGCTGCACCTTCAACTGCGAGAGCTTGTCCTGAGCGGTGTGGTCGATGTCGTGATAGAGGCCGATCTCCGCGGGCAGCTGGGTGGATTGGGCGTCCAGCGCCGCCAGCCGGCCCTCGCGGTCCTGAAGCTGGGTGTCGGTGGTGTATTTCTGTTGCTGCAGGCTGGCCTGGAGTTGGGCCAGCGAGGTCTTCTCCGATTCGAAATCGCCGATATTGTTGGAGCCCAGGAAGGACTCGTAGGCCTCGTCGGCTTCGGCCAGGCGCGCTTCGAAGGCCTTGCGTTGCGCCTCCAGCGGCGCTGTCGGATCGAGCAGGATGGAGCGGCGATAGATCAGGTATTCGTCCAGCAGGGTGTTGAGCACCAGCGCCGCCATCTGCGGGTTCTGGTTCTGATAGCTCAGCCGAATGATCGGCGCGCCGGGCGCGGTCACGACCTTCAGGCTCTTCTCCATCGACGCCACGGCCTTGCCGAGCTTTTCGCGCTTCTGATCCGGCGAGGCCGCGTCATAGCCCTTGCCGAGATCCGGGAAGACGCGCCGCAGGCCGATACGGTCGAGGACGCGTTCCTTGACCTGGGCGCTGGAGAGGATCTCGACCTCGGATTGCAGCACCTGGTCGGGTTCCGGCACCGCGCCGCGGGCGGCGTCGCCGGCGCTGGGCTCGTAGACATATTCCTGGCTCAGCCGCACCAAAAGGCTCGACTGGGCGGCGTAGAGGGTCTTCAGCGAAAAGGCCAAGGCCAGGCCGAGCGCCAGAACGACCAGGAAGACGCCCAGCATCAGGAAACGCTCGCGCCAGAGCAGCGCGATGAAGTCGTTCGGATCATAGCGCGGCCGACCGCGCGGGTCCGCGGGCCGTCGGAACGGCGCGATCGTCTCGTTTGCTGGCGCCCAGGCGCTTTCCGACATGAGAATCCCAAGGCCGATTGGCTCAGGTCCGACCCTCGCTTGGCGCGATTAACGCTTAGTTACCCATTTCCGTTAACCCTCGGGTCCAAGGTTCTTTTTCGTGCTGGAAACCTCCATGCCCCTGCCCGTCGCCGTCCGCGCCGCCGTCATCACCCTGGCTCTGGGCGCGGGCGCCTGCTCGTCGGCTGTCCCGGAGGTGTTCACACCGGCCCCGCGGCCGAGCGCGAACTTCACCAATATCGGCTACGCCACCTGGACCGACGCCGAACCGCCCTACCGGCTCTATCCGGGCGATGAGGTCGACCTGAACGTCCTGTCCGCGCCCGAACTGAACAAGACCCTTGTCGTCCAGCCCGACGGGCGGCTGAACCTGGCGCTGGCCGGCCCGGTGATGGTCGCCGATCGCACCGTCGAGGATTCCGAACGGCTGATCTCCCAGGCCTATTCGCGCGACCTCCTGCGGCCCGGCGTGACGCTGACGGTGCGTCCGGCGCCCCTGAAGGTGTTCGTCGGCGGCCAGGTGGACAAGCCCGGCATCTACGACATGCCCGGCGACATCAATGCGCTGCAGGCGGTGGTCATGGCGGGCGACTTCAAGACCTCGGCCAAACGCAGCGAGGTGGTGATCATCCGCCGCGGGCCGGACGGGCGCGCCATGCTGCGGACGGTGGATCTGCGCTCGGGGGTGGGCGATCCGGCGGTCGACCTCGTGCCGCTGCGCCGGTTCGACGTCGTCTATGTGCCACGCACCAGCGTCAGCGAGGCGGGCCTTTTCGTTCAGCAGTACTTCCGCGATCTCACGCCGGTGCAACTCGGCTTCGATTACACCGTCGGCGCGGCCCTGCTGACCGGCGTAAACTAAACGCTTTCAGGCGAAGGGGCGAGCGGGTTCGCCGTCTCGCCGGAGAGAACGGCGCTCCAGCTCAGCCGTGCGACAGCCATTCGCGGGCGGCGCGCTGGGCCTCGGCGACGTCGGCCGAATCCATCTCCTGGCTGATCTCCTTGCGGTAGATCTTGGCCTCGAGCGAGCCGCGCATGGCCGCCAGATTGAACAGCATATGGGCTGAAACATAGTCGAGCGGCGCGCCGCCCTGACCGGTCGAATACAACAGCCCCATCTTGAACAGCTCGTCCCCGGACGAGTCTGGCCCTGGCAGCGGCAGATCGTGCCCCGCCGGCTCAGGCGCGACGGGCGTATCCCGAAGTGCCAACATGACTGAACCCCCAATGTTCACGGGCCAATTCGCCATCACGACGAAAGGCGTTCTTGCCCTGACCAAGATGAGAGAACCGCCCAGATAAACATATGGTTAAGCCCGCCGTTATCCATCCTTCACTTGACGATACACGCCGTCGGCGGCTGATTTCTCGCTCAGGTGCGGGCGCGCTGGCCGAACAGGACCTTGCGCGCCTCGGCCGCCTCGCGGTCGACGCCCCGCAGGCCGCCGCTGCGCAGCTGACCGGCCGCCTCAAGCGCGCGCTTGACCGCCGGACGTTCGCCGATGCGGGCATGCCAGGCCTTGATATGCGGGAAGTCGTCGATCATGACGCCCTGGCCGTCGCGGGCGAAGATCCACGGCCAACTGATCATGTCGGCGATGGAGTAGTCGCCGGCGATGAAGTCGCGGCCCTTCAGCTCAGTGTCCAACACGCCATAGAGCCGGCTGACCTCGTTGGTGTAGCGGATGACGCCATAGGCGACCTGGCGCTGGTCGAGGATGAAGCCCGGCGCATAGTTGCGGAAGTGATTGCGCTGGCCGGCGTTGGGGCCGAGGTTGGCCATCTGCCAGTGCACCCATTCGTCCACCTTCACCCGCGCGCGTTCGTCGGCGGGATAGAACTGGCCGGTCTTGCGGCCGAGATATTGCAGGATCGCGCCGGATTCGAAGATGGCGATCGGCTCGCCCCCCGGCCCGTCGGGATCGACGATCGCCGGCATGCGGTTATTCGGGCTGATGGCGAGGAATTCGGGCGTGAACTGTTCGCCCCGTCCGATGTTCACCGGGACGATCCTATAGGCCAGGCCCATCTCCTCGAGCGCGATGGTGACCTTGTGGCCGTTCGGCGTCGGCCAATAGTGGACCTCGATGGGCTGACTCATGACGGAACGGGCTCCCTGGGGCGTTAGTGAAGAACCATGGCGGCGTCGTGCAGCCCGGAGCAAGACGAAATGCGCCAACCAGACCTGTTCAGCCTCGGTTCAGAGCCGCCGCCGCATAGCCCAGCCTTGGGAGATCGGATTTGAATCCTGTCGGCCTCCAAAGCGGGCGGTCCCTGTGGCCGGCGGCGGCCATCATCGTTGGACTGCTCTGGCCGGCGCTTGCCGCCGCCCAGGACTGGAGCCATCACGGCGAGGGCCGAGGCCCGGAGCAGACCGGCGGGCGCGGCGCCGCGCCAAAGCCCTACGCGGCGCCAAGGTCTCACAGCCAACCCGGCTCCAGGCCGGGCGGCTACGACCGACCCTATCGGCCGACCTACGGCCGCTGGGCGCCGGGCCAGGTTCTGCCGCCGTCCGCGGCGGCGACGGTGGTCTTCGACTATGAGCGCTTTCATCTGCGCCGGCCGCCGCGCGGCTATACCTGGCTGCAGTACGACAACGATTTCATCCTCACCAACGCCGCCGGCCTGATTTTCGAGGCGATCCCCAGCGGCGGCCGTTAGGTCCGACTCCGATCCGGTGTAGAAGATCGGCGTCCAATCTTTTTGACGCGATCGATCACAAGGGAAACGCTAATGGCCAAGCTGGTGGTGATGTACCGGACCCCCAAGGACACAGCCGCATTCGACAAGCACTACGCCGAAATTCATGCGCCGCTGGCGAAGAAGATCCCGGGCCTCAAAAAGCTCGAACTCAGCAAGGGCCCGATCATGACGCCCGCCGGCCCGTCCGACTTCCATTCGATCGCGACCCTGCATTTCGACGATGTCGCCGCGCTGCAGAAGGCCCTGTCGACACCGGAAGGCCAGGCGGCGGCGGCCGATGTCGGAACCTTCGCCAGCGGCGGCGCCGACCTGCTCATCTTCGATACCCAGAATATCTAACGAAGATTATGCATCGCGCCGCTCCGGTTGAAGACTGAACCACGAAAGACACGAACAGAAATCTTCGCCGAAGGCGGCGTTCACGACTCTGGGCGCGGTGCTTTGATCCAGAAACACGTTCGTGTTTTTCGTGCTTTTCGTGGCCAAACAAAGCGCAGCCGTCGCGCTGCATTGCAGGCGGATACATGACGCCTTAGTCGGACTTCCGTCAGCGCGCTGAAGATATCCTGCCGGTAGGGCCCTATTCCACCCCGAGCCTGGCCTTCAGGATCTCGTTCACCGCGGCCGGATTGGCCTTGCCGCCGGTTTCGCGCATGACCTGGCCGACGAACCAGCCGATGGCCTGCGGCCGGGTCTTCACCGCCTGCGCCTTGTCCGGATTGGCGGCGATGATGGCGTCGATGGCGGTCTCCAGCGCGCCGGTGTCGCTCATCTGCACCAGGCCGTGCTTTTCCACGATCTCTTTGGGGCCGCCCTCGCCCGCCGCCATGCGTTCGAACACTTCCTTGGCGATCTTCGACGAGATCACCCCGTCCTCGATCAGCTGGGCGTAGTCCGACAACATCGGCACGGTGATGTGCAGCACCCCTTGCGCCGTCACCTCCGCGCCGGAGGCGTTGGCGAAGGTCAGCACCGACTGGGTGATGGTATTGGCCATCAGTTTCGGGTCGTGGCCGACCACGGCGGCCTCGTAGAGGTCGGCGCGCTCGGTCTCGATGATCAGCACCCCGGCGTCATAGGCCGAGAGGCCGTACTCTTTCTGCAGCCGCGCCTTCTTGGCGTCGGGCAGCTCCGGCAGGGTCGCCTCCAGCGCCTTGATCCAGGCCGGGTCGAGCTCCAGCGGCAGAAGGTCCGGGTCGGGGAAGTAGCGATAGTCGTGCGCCTCCTCCTTGGAGCGCATGGAGCGGGTCTCGCCCTTCACCGGGTCGAACAGCCGGGTCTCCTGGGCGATGCGGCCGCCGTCTTCGATGATCTCGACCTGGCGGCGCGCCTCGTACTCGATCGCCTCGCGGATGTATCGATAGGAGTTGACGTTCTTGATCTCGCAGCGCGTGCCGAGCCCCTCGCCCGGCCGGCGCACCGAGACGTTGACGTCGGCGCGCAGATTGCCCTTCTCCATGTCGCCGTCGCAGGTGCCGAGATAGCGCAGGATGGTCCTGAGCTTCTTGACATAGGCCGAGGCTTCCTCGGAACTGCGCATGTCCGGCTTGGAGACGATCTCCATCAGGGCCGTACCGGCGCGGTTCAGGTCGACATAGGTCCAGTTGGGATCGAGGTCGTGGATCGACTTGCCGGCGTCCTGCTCCAGGTGCAACCGCTCGACGCCGACCTTGAAGGTCGAGCCGTCGTCGCGCTCGACCTCGATGACGCCCTCGCCGACGATGGGGTGGGCGAACTGGCTGATCTGATAACCCTGGGGCAGGTCCGGAAAGAAATAGTTCTTTCGGTCGAAGCGGGACCAGGGATTGACCTTGGCCTTGAGGCCAAGGCCGGTCTTCACCGCCTGCTCGATGCAATAGCGGTTGATCACCGGCAGCATGCCGGGCATGGCCGCGTCGACCAGGCTGACCTGTTCGTTCGGGCCGGCGCCGAAGCCGACGGCGGCGCCGGAAAACAGCTTCGAGCGCGAAGCGACCTGGGCGTGCACCTCAAGGCCAAGGACGATTTCCCAAAGGCCGGTGCGGCCCTGAATCTGATCTGTCTGAGCGCTCATGGGGCCTTCCTAGCACGTCCGGGCTCACGCGAAAGTGGCGAGCCTGGCTTGTGCGGCGCCGAAAAAGCCGCTTTTGTCCGCGCCGCTGAATTGCCTCAGCGCGGGGAGGAAAACCAATGCGCAAGATTCTGTCCATCGGACTTATCGGCGGCGCCGTCGCGGGCCTCGGCCTGGCGGCCGTCGCCCAGGCTCAAGACATGCCGGCCGCGGCGGTCAAGTCCGGCCCGCCGTCGATCGACTGGCCGATCCAGGACCTGCTCGCCGATCCGATCACCGACGCCGTGGTCGTGAAGGACCTGCCCGACCTGCCGACCAGCCAGTATCTTGAGATGATCAAGCCGTTGAGCATCCGCTCAGTCGCCACCTTCCCGCAGGCCAATATCGACGCGGCCAAGCTGGCCCAGGTGCAGGCCGACCTGACCGCCGCGGCGGCTAACGATCCCGGCGCCGCCGACCGGCCGCCCGTCGGGGCTGCACCGCCGGCTCCGGCCGCCCAATAGGGGTCACCACCAGCGCTCGGGCCTGGCCGTGAAGTCGGCGGCCTGCTCGAGCGCGCCGGCCAGCGAAAACAGCGTCCCCTCGTCGAGCGGGCGGCCGATCAACTGCAGCCCAAGCGGCAGGCCTCCGGCATCGACGCCGGCCGGTATGCTCATCCCCGGCAGGCCGGCCAGGTTCACCGTGACCGTGAAGATATCGTTCAGGTACATGGCCACGGGGTCGCTGTTGCGGTCGCCCAGGGCGAAGGCGGCGGACGGCGCGGTCGGGGTCAAAAGCGCATCGACGCGCTCGAACGCCGTGGTGAAATCGTCGGCGATGCGACGGCGAACCCGCTGCGCCTTCAGATAATAGGCGTCGTAATAGCCGGCGCTGAGCACATAGGTTCCGATCAGGATACGGCGCTTGACCTCGGCCCCGAAGCCCTCGCTGCGCGTGTCCTTGTAGACGTCGTCCAGGGTCTTGCCACTGGCGCGCAGGCCGTAGCGCATGCCGTCGTAGCGGGCCAGGTTCGAGGAGGCCTCGGCCGGAGCGATGATGTAGTAGGCTGGAAGCGCGAACCGGGTATGCGGCAACGAGACCTCGACCACCTCGCAGCCGGCGTCCTTCAGCCAGGCGACGCCTTGCGCCCAGAGCGCCTCGATCTCGGCCGGCATGCCGTCAACCCGGTATTCCTTGGGCACGCCGATGCGCAAGCCCTTGACCGACCTGCCGACGAAGCTCGGGAAGTCCGGCGTCTCGACATTCAGGCTGGTAGAATCCTTCGGGTCGTGCCCGGCCATGGATTTCAGCAGGATGGCGGCGTCTTCCACCGTTTTGGCGATCGGCCCGGCCTGGTCCAGCGACGAGGCGAAGGCCACCACGCCCCAGCGCGAACAGCGGCCATAGGTCGGCTTGACCCCCACGGTGCCGGTGAAGGCCGCCGGCTGGCGGATCGAGCCGCCGGTGTCGGTCGCCGTCGCGCCAAGACACAGGTCAGCCGCCACCGCGCTCGCCGAGCCGCCGGACGATCCGCCCGGCGCCAAAGCCTGGTTCGAGCCGCGATTGCGCCAAGGGTTCACCACCGGCCCGAAAGCCGAGGTCTCGTTCGACGAGCCCATGGCGAACTCGTCCATGTTCAGCTTGCCCAGCATCACCGCCCCGTCGCGCCACAGGTTGGCGGTGACGGTGGACTCGTAGGTCGGCTTGAAATCACCCAGGATCTTCGAGCCGGCCGTGGTGCGCACGCCCTCGGTGCAGAACAGGTCCTTGATCCCGAGCGGAACGCCCTCCAGCGCCCCGGCCTCGCCGCGGGCGATACGGGCGTCGGAGGCCCTGGCCATGGAAAGCGCCTGCTCCGGCGTCTCCAGCACGAAGGCGTTCAGCGGCCGCGCCTGTTCGATCGCATCCAGATGCGCGCTGGCCAGCTCCTCGGCGGAGAAGGTCTTGTCGCGCAGTCCCTCGATTGCCGCCTTGAGCGTAAGCCCCTTGGTCTCGGTCATCACTCAAGCACCTTGGGCACGATGAAAAAGCCGCGCTCGGACTTCGGCGCATTGGCCAGGATGCGGGCGGAATCGCCCGGCTCGCTGACCACGTCCTGGCGCATCGGCAGCTTGGCGGCGACCACCGAGGTCATCGGCTCGACGCCCTCGGTATCGACCTCGTTCAGCTGCTCGATCCAGGCGAGGATGCTGTTCAGCTCGTCGGCCAGGGCTTCCAGCCGCTCGTCCGGCTCGCGGATGCGCGCCAGGTTCGCGACCTTTTTCACCGTCGCCGCGTCGATGGCCATTTGAGCTTCCTTGGAAAGACGCGGTGGGGTTAGCCGCCCTGCCCCGCCTTTGACAAGAGGCGCATGACGATGGGAGAGACGGCCATGGCTGTCCTGGACCTCGCCCACCTGCCCCAGGCCCTGCCGCCGATGACGCCGCTGGCGGGCCTGGACCTCGGGACCAAGACCATCGGCGTGGCCGTTTCCGACATCGGCCGCATGGTCGCCAGTCCCTTGACGCTGATCCGCAAGACCCAGTTCAGCAAGGACGCCGAGACCCTGTTCGCGCTGATGCGGACGCGCGGCGCTGTTGGCGTCGTCATCGGCCTGCCGGTCAACATGGACGGGACCGAAGGCCCGCGCAGCCAGTCCTGCCGCGCCTTCGCCCGCAACCTGATCCGCCTCAAGCCCGGCCTCGCCATCGCCTTCTGGGACGAGCGCCTGTCCAGCGCCGCGGTCAACCGCATGCTGATCGACGAGGCGGACCTAAGCCGCGCCCGCCGCGGCCAACTGGTCGACAAGGCCGCCGCCGCCTACATCCTGCAGGGCGCGCTGGATCGGCTGAAGGCGCTGCGAACAGGATAGGTAAATGGCGCAAGAAACAAACCGGCTCGCCTTTTTCGCCCATACCGCCGGACGGAGTTCCGCGGAGTGGGAGCCGCTGGTCGCCCATCTGACGCTGACCGCCCAACTGGCCGAACGCTTCGCCAGCGCGTTCGGCTGCGGCGATCTGGGTTTCACGGCGGGACTGCTGCATGACCTAGGCAAATATCAACCCGAGTTCCAGGCCCGCCTGAACGGTGCGTTCGAGAAGGTCGATCATGCAGCCCATGGCGCGGCGTATGCCCGGCGCGCCTATGGGCCGATAGGCAAGCTGATCGCCCATGGCATCGCCGGGCATCACGCCGGCTTGGCCGATGACCTTTTTGACGTCGACGGGCGGCTGGCGCGAAAGGAAATCAGCCTGGACGGCGTCCTCGCGGCGGCGCTGGGCGACGGCCTGGATTTTCCCGCCGCTCCCGGCATGCCGAAACTGAGACCCTCGGGGCATCAAGGCTTTCAACTCGCCTTCCGGATTCGGATGCTGTTCTCCTGTCTGGTCGACGCCGACTATCTGGCGACCGAGGACTTTTATGTCCGCGCCGAGGGCTGGCCGGTTCCGGACCGGGGTGCGGCGGCCAGCCTGGACGATCTGGCGACGGCGCTCGACAGCCACCTTCTGACGCGATTCTCGCCGCCCAGGCCGGGCCAGCTCAACGCCAGGCGGGCGGAGATCTTGGCTCACGCCCGCTCACTGGCCGGTTCTCCGCCAGGGATATTCACGCTCACCGTACCGACCGGCGGCGGCAAGACTCTGATCTCCCTGGCCTTCGCCCTGGACCACGCCCGGCGCAACAAACTTGACCGGGTGGTTGTCGCCATCCCTTTCACCTCGGTGATCGAACAGACGGCGCAAACCTACCGTGAGGCCCTTGCGCCGCACGAGGCCGCCATCCTTGAGCACCATTCCGCATTCGACCAGACCCGGCTGGGCGATGGCCGGCAGGCCCTCTCCAAACTTAGCCTGGCCATGGAAACCTGGGACCAGCCGCTGATCGTCACCACCACGGTGCGACTGTTCGAGAGTCTGTTCTCCGATCGGCCTTCCCAATGCCGTAAGCTGCACAATCTGGCCAACAGCGTCATCGTTCTGGATGAGGTCCAGACGCTGCCTATAGCCTTGCTGCGACCCTGCGTGGCGGCGCTGAAGGAGTTGGCCGCCAACCACGGCTGCTCGATCGTCCTGTGCACCGCCACCCAACCGGCGCTGCTTGCGGCGCCCCAAGGCGGCGGACGGGCGTTCACCGGCGGGTTCGAGGGCGCCGTCGAGCTGGCGCCCGATCCCCCGGCCCTGTTCGAGGCCCTGCGTCGGGTTCGGGTGGAAAACATCGGCGTGCAGACCGACGAGCAGCTCGCCGGGCGCCTGGCCCAGGCGGATCAGGCCCTGTGCATCGTCAACAGCCGCGCCCATGCCCAGGCGCTGTATGAGGTGATCTGCGGCCTGGAGGGGGCGCGGCATCTGTCGACCCTGATGTACGCCCGCCATCGCCAAGCGGTGCTGGCGGAAATTCGCGCCGATCTGGCGGCTGGCCGCCCTTGCCGGGTGATCTCCACGTCACTGATCGAAGCCGGCGTCGATATCGACTTCCCCCTTGTCCTCCGCGCCGAGGCGGGCCTGGACTCCATCCTGCAGGCCGCCGGACGCTGCAATCGCGAGGGCCGACATGACGCCGAAGCCAGCCAGACCCTGGTGTTCCGGCCAGCCGGCGGCAAACGCCCGCAATCGATGCGGGTCCCGATCGAGACCAGTGAGGCGGTGTTCCGCCAGTTCGAAGACGTTACCAGGCTGGAGGCGGTAAGCGCCTATTTCGACGAGTTGCTGTGGCGCAAGGGCGACGAGGCGCTGGATGAGAAGGCGATCCTGCGGCGCTGCCAGGATCGGATGGCGGTCCTCGACTTCCCGTTCAGGTCCATCGCCGCCGACTTCCAGATGATCGACGACTATAACCAACCGATCATCATCGAACGGGACGACGAGGCCAAAAGGGCTGTCGAGGCCCTGCGCCGTTTGCCGGAGGGGTTCACCCCCGGCCGCCAGGCGCGCGCTCTGCAACCCTATACGGTCGGGCTGCCGCCTCGGGCGCGAGCCCAGTTGATCGCCTCGGGCGCCGCCGAAGTGATCTGCCCAGAGCGCTACGACGACCAGTTCGTGGTGCTGGCCAACGCCGACCTCTATCACCCGGATATCGGCCTGACCTGGGCGGAGCCGACGATGATGGATGCAGAGCGGTTAGTGCTGGGCTGAACCACAACCTTGCCTTGCCAAAGCTGTCGTCGAGACGTTAATAATCACGCGGGGGTTGGCATGACGCACGGCATCAAACTTCACGTCTGGGGCGAGCGCGCCTGCTTCACGCGCCCGGAGATGAAGGTCGAGCGGGTTTCCTATGACGTGATGACGCCCTCGGCGGCGCGCGGCGTCCTCGAGGCCGTCCACTGGAAGCCGGCCTTTACCTGGCGGATCGAGCGCATCCGGGTGCTGAAGCCGATCCGGTTCGAGAGCATCCGGCGCAACGAAGTGGCCAGCCGGATCCCGGCCGCCAACGTCAGGCGGGCGATGAAGGCCGGGTCGACCGAGGGGCTGGCCCTCTATGTGGACGAGGATCGCCAGCAGCGGGCGGCCACCGTGCTGAGGGAGGTCGCCTATGTGATCGAGGCGCGGATCGAGCTGAAGGACCCATCCAACAGCGACGAGCCGATCGGCAAGCATTTGGACATCTTCAACCGCCGGGCGCGCAAGGGACAGTGCTTTCACCGTCCCTGCCTGGGCGCGCGCGAGTTCGCCGCTGAGTTCGCCCTGATCGAAGGCGATCCGCCAGCCTGCGATGAAAGCCTGATCGGCGAAAAGGACCTCGGCTGGATGGCGCTCGACATGGATTTCGCCCGAGGCGGCCGTGCTTTGTTCTTCAAGGCGCTGATGCGCGACGGGGTGATCGAGGTTCCGGCCCTGGACAGCGACGCAGTACGCGCGTGACCGAGCCCGCGGCGGCGCAGCCACAGATCATGCTGGGTCCGCTGGCGGCCCTTACGGCGCGCTATGAGCGCATGGCCGCGCGAGGCGACGCGCCGGTTCCCGGTTTTGCCCCAGCCCAGATCAGTTTCGTGCTGGTGCTGGACCGCGCGGGTCGGCTAGTCGCGGTGCAGGACGAGCGCACCGGCGACGGCAAAAGGAAGCGCCCGAAGGTGGTGGAAGCGCCCCAGGCGCCAAAGCGCGCTTTCGCCATGGTCAGCAGCCTTTTCTGGGACAAGACCTCCTATGTGCTGGGCGTCACCCAGATCGACCCCGAGACCGACGAGGCCCGGCAGGCCAAGGCCCGCATACGCACCGCAAAGGAGCATGAGGCGTTCAAGGCCCGCCACACGGCGTTGCTCGATGGGGTCGACGACGACGGCGCTCGCGCCCTGCTGGCCTTCCTCGCGGCCTGGACACCTGACGCCTATGCCCCCCTGGCCTACGCCGACGAAATGCTCGACCAGAACCTCGCCTTTCGTCTTGAGAGCGACAGGGGCCTTCTGCTGCACGACCGGCCGACCCTGCGCGCCATGGCCGCCGGCCAGGCCGCCTCGCCCGACGCCGCGCTCGGCCAGTGCCTGATCACTGGACAGAGCGGCCCGATCGCCCGCCTGCATCCGTCGATCAAGGGCGTGCCGGGCGCCCAATCGTCGGGAGCCAGCCTGGTGTCGTTCAACGCCAGCGCCTTCACCTCGTATGGCAAGGCCCAGGGCGACAACGCCCCGACTTCGGAGCTGGCCGCCTTCGGCTATGGCACGGCGCTCAATGACCTGCTTGCCGCTAACGATGGGCGTGACGACAACGGCCGCCCCCGCTATCGCAACCGCGTCCAGATCGGTGACGCCACCACGGTGTTCTGGGCCGAGGCCGAGGCCGAAGACGCCGCGGCGGCCGAGGCGATCGCCGGTTTTTTCCTTGGCGCGCCGGCGCTCGGCGAGACGGAGATCGAAGCCGGCCACACGGCCCGGGCGCGCAAGCTAATGTCGCAACTCGAAGACTTCTATCCCCTGCGGGATTTGGACGCCCGGCTGGCCGGCCTTCGCATTTATATCCTCGGGCTCAGCCCCAATGCCGCGCGGCTCTCCGTGCGTTTCTGGTCCATCGGCTCGCTGGGCGAACTGGCCGACCATTTCCAGGAGCACTGGAAGGACATCGATCTGGACCCCGCGCCCAGCAAAACGCTGCCCCCTCTATGGCGGCTGTTGCGGGAGCTGGCGGCGCAGGGCGAAGCCAAGAACATCCCGCCCAATCTCGGCGGCGAGGTCGCCCGCGCCATCTTCACCGGCGGACGCTATCCGCGCGCCCTGCTGACCCAGACCCTGATGCGCATCCGCGCCGATGGCGAGGTCGGCGGCCTGCGCGTCGCCCTGCTCAAGGCTGTCATCGCCCGCGACTATCGCAAGGCCGTCATCCAGGAGGACGCGCCCGTGGCGCTCAAATCGGACGATCTCAACCCCGGATACCGGCTGGGCCGGCTGTTCGCCATTATGGAGGCGGCGCAGGCCCAGGCCATCGCGGGCGTCAACGCCTCGATCCGCGACCGCTTCTATGGCTCGGCCTCCGCCACGCCGGGTCATGTATTCCCCCTGTTGCTGCGCGGTGTGCAGGATCATCTGTCGAAGATCCGCAAGACCAAGCCGGGCTTGGCGATAAAGTACGAAAAGGCTCTGGGCGAGGTTGTCGACGGCTTGAATAGCGCCTTCCCCCCCACACTCGACATGGAGAGTCAGGGCCGTTTCGCCCTCGGCTACTACCATCAGCGCAACGCGCTCTACGCCAAGCGCGTGGACGGCGAGGCGGCCCTTGAGGATACCCAGACCGACAGCGACGAGGCCGAGGACCAATGACCGCCATCACCAACCGCTACGATTTCGTCTATCTGTTCGACGTCAAGGATGGCAACCCGAACGGCGATCCGGACGCCGGCAACCTGCCGCGGCTTGACCCGGAGACCGGCAAGGGTCTGGTCACCGATGTCGCCCTCAAGCGCAAAATTAGGAACTATGTCGCGCTGGCCAAAGGCGAGACTGCGGGCTTTGACATCTACATGCAGGAACGGGCGGTGCTGAACCGAGCGCATCTGCGCGCCTATGAGGCAAAAGGTCTGAAGTCAGAAGCCAAAAAGCTGCCGAAGGACCAGGACGAAGCCCGCGGCCTGACCCGCTGGATGTGCGACAACTTCTTTGACATCCGCACTTTTGGCGCGGTCATGTCCACCGAGGTAAACGCCGGCCAGGTGCGCGGTCCGGTGCAGCTGACCTTCGCCCGCAGCCAGGACCCGATCGTTCCGCTCGAAATCACCATCACCAGAAGTTCGGTGACCAACGAGAAGGACGCCCTGCTGAACGATCGCACCATGGGCCGCAAGCATATCGTGCCCTACGGCCTCTATCGCGCCCACGGCTTCATCTCCGCCCGTCTGGCCAACGATCCAAGGAAGGGCACGGGCTTTTCGGACGACGACCTCGCCTTGTTGTGGGAGTCGCTGATCAACATGTTCGAGCACGATCGCGCCGCCGCCCGCGGCATGATGTCGGCGCGCGGCCTGATCGTCTTCAAGCACGACAGCGACCTGGGCAACGCTACTGCCGATTCGCTGTTCAGGCGTGTCACCGTCGGTCGGGCCGACGAGAGCATCGATGCGCCGCGCGATATCGATGACTATACGGTCGCCGTCGACGAGATTGGCCTGCCGGACGGGGTCACCGTCCAGAGCCTGATCTGAGCCATGGCGCCGGCGGCGGCGGATGTCGACGAAGCCGACCTCGTCCCGCTGTCGGCGCTGCAGCACTGGCTCTATTGCCCGCGCCAGTGCGCGTTGATTCATGTCGAGCAGTCCTGGGCCGAGAACCATGCCACCGCCGACGGCGCCGTCAAGCACGCCCGGGTCAACGCGCTCGGCGAAGAGGTGCGGCGCGGAATCCGCACCGTCACCAGCATGCCCTTGCATTCCTTTCGCCTCGGCGTCAGCGGCGTGGCCGACGTCGTCGAGTTGCACCGCAAGGGCGCGCGCTGGCGCCCCTATCCTGTTGAGCACAAGCGTGGCCGACCTAAGGGCCACCGCGCCGACGAGGTGCAGCTCTGCGCCCAGGCCATGGCCCTGGAGGAGATGTTCGAGGTTGAAATCGCCGAGGGGGCGTTGTTCTACGGCATGCCGCGCCGCAGAACGGTGGTGACCTTCGACGCCGATCTACGCGCCTTGACTCTTCGCACGGCCGAAGCCGTGCGAGCCTGCATGGCGGCTGGCGCTACGCCGCCGGCGACCTATGAACCGGCTCGCTGCGATCCCTGCTCGATGATCGAGCTGTGCGGTCCGCGAACCTTGGGCCGCAGCCCTGGCGGGAGAGCCCGATCCACCCGCGCCTGGCTGGAAAAGATGCTGGAGGACTGAGCCGTGCGCCACCTGCTCAACACCCTCTATGTCAGCACCGAGGGCGCCTATGTGCGCAAGAACGGCGAGAATGTCGTTGTCGAGATCGACGGTCAGGAAAAGCTGCGCGCGCCGCTGCACCTGTTGGGCGGGGTAATCTGCTTCGGCCGGGCCAACATGTCCCCGGCCTTGATGGGCGCCTGCGCCGAGCGTGGCGTGACCGCCGCCTTCTTCACCGAGAACGGCCGTTTCCTGGCGCGGGTCGAGGGGCCGGTCTCGGGCAATGTGCTGTTGCGGCGCGAGCAGTATCGCCGCGCCGACGTCCCCGCCGAGTGCGGGGCTTTGGTTTCGTCCATCGTCACCGCCAAGGCGCAGAATCAGCGGGCCGTGCTGCAACGCGCGTTACGGGATCACGGCCAGACCATGGCCCCAGCCGATCGCGCCCGGCTGGACGCAGCCCAGCTCCGCCTGCGGCACATCGCCCGCCAAGCGGTGCATCTGGACGATATCGACCAGCTGCGCGGACTGGAGGGCGAGGCGGCGCAACGTTATTTCGACGTCTTTGCCCTGATGCAGCGCACCGATGAGCCGGCCCTGCTGTTCACTCGCCGCTCGCGCCGGCCGCCGCTGGATCCGGTCAACGCCATGCTGTCCTTCCTGTATACACTGCTGACCCACGACTGCCGCTCAGCCCTGGAAGGGGTGGGCCTGGATCCGGCCGCCGGCTTCCTGCACCGGCTGCGTCCGGGGCGGCCCAGCCTGGCGTTGGACCTGATGGAGGAGTTGCGCCCACACATGGCCGACCGCCTCGTTCTTTCCCTGATCAATCGCGGCCAGATACGAACTCGCGACTTCCGCAGCATGGAAAATAGCGCGACCGTGCTGACCGACACCGCCCGCAAGGCCGTCCTCGTCGCCTGGCAAGAGCGAAAGAAGCAGGAAATAGAACACCCTTTCCTGGGTGAAAAGGTGCCGCTGGGCCTGCTTCCCCACCTCCAGGCCCGCCTGCTCAGCCGCACCCTGCGCGGCGATCTTGATTTCTATCCTCCGATGATCTGGCGCTGAACCATGCTGGTCCTGGTCACCTATGACGTCCAGACCAACACGCCGGGCGGCGCGCGGCGACTGCGCCGCGTGGCCAAGGCTTGCCGTGACCTGGGTCAGCGCGTGCAGTATTCGGTGTTTGAGTGCGAGGTCGATCCGGCCCGCTGGACCGCTCTGCGCGCCAGGCTGTTGTCGGAGATCGACCCCGCCAGAGACAGCCTGCGTTTCTATTTTTTGGGCGCGAGCGGGCGAAGGCGGGTGGAACATGTCGGGGCCAAACCCGCGATTGACCTGGACGGGCCGTTGATCGCCTAGGCGGGTGCAACATCTACGCGAACCGTCAGCGTCCGGCCTGGAGCCGGGAGGCTCGCGGAGGCGAAACCCTAGGCTTTACAGACGAACTAAAGCCATTGATCCGCAAAAGCGGGCGCCAGCGCGTGGGCAAAGCCATGTTCGCGAACTCGAAACGGTTTTACCCGTCATTTCAACCTGCTATCGACCCAACAGTCGCCCCTCTCGCGGGGGCGTGGATCGAAACAAGTACATGACGGTCTGATCGGTAAGCTTGTCGTGTCGCCCCTCTCGCGGGGGCGTGGATCGAAACCTGAGCGTCACCCCCCCGGCGTAGCTGGTATCGAGTCGCCCCTCTCGCGGGGGCGTGGATCGAAACAGCTTCAGGACGACCGCACGCTCTGGGACCTCCTGTCGCCCCTCTCGCGGGGGCGTGGATCGAAACAGGTCCTGGGCACCCAGGCGGTGCTGGACGCCTAGTCGCCCCTCTCGCGGGGGCGTGGATCGAAACAGCCTTATAAGGGGGGTGTGGGGGGATGGAGTCGTCGCCCCTCTCGCGGGGGCGTGGATCGAAACAGCACCATGATCGGCAACTCGCCAGTGCTCATCGTCGCCCCTCTCGCGGGGGCGTGGATCGAAACCGAAAGGGCATTGTCGCCCTGCAGGTCAAGGCCGGGTCGCCCCTCTCGCGGGGGCGTGGATCGAAACGGTGGATGTGTCGCTTCGTTGCGTCGACGCCACGAGTCGCCCCTCTCGCGGGGGCGTGGATCGAAACTTTTCGGTGAAGCTGAGGAAAGACCTATGAGCAGGTCGCCCCTCTCGCGGGGGCGTGGATCGAAACCTTAATCGGCTGGATTTGTCCGCCGTCGTTCCCGGTCGCCCCTCTCGCGGGGGCGTGGATCGAAACACCGGAGCCGCGCCCGTGGTCGACGGAAGCGGCGGTCGCCCCTCTCGCGGGGGCGTGGATCGAAACTTTTCCATGACGTTCAGGTGCGCAGCGAGGAGTGTCGCCCCTCTCGCGGGGGCGTGGATCGAAACCATAAGGGCTGGCTTCTAAGATCGTATCATTGAGTCGCCCCTCTCGCGGGGGCGTGGATCGAAACGGACCCTTGCTGGTGACGGCTTCAGGCGTTTCGTGTCGCCCCTCTCGCGGGGGCGTGGATCGAAACAGGATCTGCATGCCCGCAGATTCCAGGGTCGGGTGTCGCCCCTCTCGCGGGGGCGTGGATCGAAACCGCTCTAGCCCAGCCACCGGCCGCACGGCCGCCGGTCGCCCCTCTCGCGGGGGCGTGGATCGAAACACGACCAAGTCGATCAGGAAGTCCTGGAAGCCGCGTCGCCCCTCTCGCGGGGGCGTGGATCGAAACTCGATAAGGACCGAGACGGCCGGGCGCCCCTCGGGTCGCCCCTCTCGCGGGGGCGTGGATCGAAACATGGAGGTCCGCACCACCACCGACATCCCGAACGGGTCGCCCCTCTCGCGGGGGCGTGGATCGAAACACCATGGAAGACGGCCATTATACCCGCGTTGCCAGTCGCCCCTCTCGCGGGGGCGTGGATCGAAACATGCGAGTAAACGCATGTGGTGAGCTTTGGGGCCGCGTCGCCCCTCTCGCGGGGGCGTGGATCGAAACAACGCCGAACTGGCCAATCTGGCCACGGCGACCGAGTCGCCCCTCTCGCGGGGGCGTGGATCGAAACTGTACAAGGAAGCAAGAGCCTTGCCGGCGGGTTGGTCGCCCCTCTCGCGGGGGCGTGGATCGAAACCTCAACCGATTCATGATCCTGTCGACCAAGAAGCGGTCGCCCCTCTCGCGGGGGCGTGGATCGAAACTCTATCAGCGCCGCGATGACGTCGAGTCCGCTGAGTCGCCCCTCTCGCGGGGGCGTGGATCGAAACGCAGAATCAGAGCCACCGACGCCCCCGCCGCCGCCGTCGCCCCTCTCGCGGGGGCGTGGATCGAAACAAAGATCAAGGCCGCCAGGGAAGATGCCCATGAACGTGTCGCCCCTCTCGCGGGGGCGTGGATCGAAACTCGGACAGAATTGACAGGATTCCCGCGCGCGGCGTCGCCCCTCTCGCGGGGGCGTGGATCGAAACCGTTGCCTCAGAACGTCAATGCAATGGGCGCAACGTCGCCCCTCTCGCGGGGGCGTGGATCGAAACTCGGAGACTTGGCCGGCGATTTGAGCTTGTCCAAGTCGCCCCTCTCGCGGGGGCGTGGATCGAAACTTCCTGGCTGGTATTTGGGAAAGGGTGAATGCGCGTCGCCCCTCTCGCGGGGGCGTGGATCGAAACCACGATTAGTTCTCCGCCTCTGATTTTGGGTTCGGTCGCCCCTCTCGCGGGGGCGTGGATCGAAACTTCGTCGCGGTGGTCATGGTTGGTTGGCCGCGCGGTCGCCCCTCTCGCGGGGGCGTGGATCGAAACGGGGGTGGCCTTTAGGATCGCGCGAGCCCGTTCCATGTCGCCCCTCTCGCGGGGGCGTGGATCGAAACAAAGCCGCGCGGCCCGAAACCGGCTAGCGGCCTGTCGCCCCTCTCGCGGGGGCGTGGATCGAAACAGCGCATGGACACCGCCGCGCCGATGACCTTCGGGTCGCCCCTTTCGCGGGGGCGTGGATCGAAACTTCTGTGAAGGCCGGGAAGCATATAACGCCAGCCATGTCGCCCCTCTCGCGGGGGCGTCGATCGAAACTCTCGCCAGTCGCGCCAACGACCGGCCCTGCTTGTCGCCCCTCTCGCGGGGGCGTGGATCGAAACCGGTGTAGGTCGATCCGTCCACCTGACCGGCCTGTCGCCCCTCTCGCGGGGGCGTGGATCGAAACGACGAGATGATCAAGCGCCAGGAGCGGCGGGAGGTCGCCCTTCTCGCGGGAGCGTGGATCGAAACCAACACCCCCATTGGCGAACCGAGGCAAGCGCCTGCCGCGGCCAGCTCGTCGACAAGGCCGCCGCCTACATCCTGCAGGGCGCGCTGGATCGGCTGAAGGCCGCCACGCGCTGAACCGCGGTGAAATCGGCGGGCGTCGGGCCCGGAAATTCCTGCGCCCACGCCGCCCGGTAACCGTTAAGAATCGTTCGAGTTTGTGATTTTGCATTGATTCAGCTCGGGATCGTCGTGATCTGCTTTCTGCGGGCCGAGATTTGCGGGAGACATGCCTTGGGCGGATCAGAAGCGGCCTCGACCTTGAACCTTGAGCGCATCAATCTCGCCCGAGAGGCGCCGGCGCGGCTCGGCGCGCTGGCGATCGAGCCCGCGCTGCGGCGGATCGCCAACGACGACGGTCGCGAGGCCGTTCTGGAGCCGCGGGTCATGCAGGTGCTGGTCGCCCTGGTCCGCGCCGAGGGCCGAATCGTGTCTCGCGACGAACTCGCGGCCTCCTGCTGGCACGGCGTCGTGGTGGGCGAAGACGCGTTGAACCGGGTCATAGGTCGGCTGCGGCGGGTGCTCGAAGCCCTGGGCGGCGATGGTGACTTCCAGCTCGAAACCATCACCAGGGTCGGCTACCGCCTGCTCGCCCCGAACGCCGCCGCGCCGGCGCGGCGCAAACCCTCCGTCTGCGTCCTGCCATTCGCCAACATGAGCGACGATCCGCAACAGGGCTATTTCAGCGAAGGCATCAGCGAGGACATCATCACCGACCTGTCCAAGGTCTCGTCGCTCTCGGTGATCGCCCGCAGCACGGGTTTCGCCTTCAAGGACGCGGCCGGCGATCTGCCCCGGCTGGCGCGGGAGCTGAACGTCACACACCTTCTGGAGGGCAGCGTGCGCAAGGCCGGGGGACGGCTGCGCATCACCGCCCAACTCGTCGACGTCGCCAGCGGCGACCATGTCTGGGGAGAGCGCTGGGACCGCGAGCTGACCGACATCTTCGCCCTGCAGGACGAGGTCTCCCAGGCCGTCGTCGCGGCGCTCAAGCTCAGGTTGGCGCCGGAAGAGAAGCGGGCGATCGAGCGGCGCGGCACCGACAAGGTCGAGGCCTACAATCTTTTCCTCATGGCGCGGCAGCTCTTCGTCGGCGTGCATCCAGGTCCACGCCGCTCCGCCGCCGCCATCGTCAGGCTCTGCCGCAGGGCGACGCAGGTCGATCCCGCCTATGCGCGCGCCTGGGCGTTGATGGCCCTGGCTCAGACCTCCCTGCGCTTCAATGCCGGAAAGCCGGCCGACGGCCTGGAAGCCGCCGAGCGGGCGCTGTCGATCGACCCGGACCTGGCCGAAGCCCATGCCGTGCGAGCCCGGCATCTGTTCCGCCAGGGACGGCGCGAGGACGCGGCGGCCGAGATCGAGACCGCCTTGACGCTGGATCCGGAGTCCTACGAGGTCAACTGCAGCGCCGCCCTGATGTGCTTCAGGCGGCGCGAGTTCGCCAAAGCCATCGGCTATTACGAGAAGGCCGGGGCCCTCGCCGAGTCGACCTTCGGCGAACCCGGCATGGCGATCTCGTGCTATATGGCGCTGGGTGACGAGGACGGTGCGCGGCGGGCGGCGCGCCTCACGCTCGCACGCGCCGAGGCGGCTCTGGCCATGGACCAGACCAACGGCCTGGCCCTGGCTTTCGGCGTGACCGGCCTTGCCTGCCTCGGCGAGGTCGAGCGGGCCAGGGACTGGATCGAGCGCGCCATGCTGATCGATCCGGACAACATGGATTTGCGCTACAACATGGCATGCGCCCTGATCGGGCCGCTCGCAGACCACGACGGGGCGCTGACCCTGCTCGGCCCCTATTTCGAGAAGGCGGTTCCAGGCGATCTCAACCACGCCAGGTCTGATCCCGATCTGGACGCCCTGCGCCAGGATAAGCGCTTTACCGCCATGCTCGCCGCGGCCGA
Organism: Caulobacteraceae bacterium; assembly: GCA_965277425.1. Lineage (GTDB taxonomy): Bacteria > Pseudomonadota > Alphaproteobacteria > Caulobacterales > Caulobacteraceae > Poindextera. The sequence continues at coordinate 620,266 of CBDICR010000007.1, read as the reverse complement.
GGCGCGCGTGGCGTAATTGAATTGGGGACATACACGACTTCATCACCGACGCCAGGTTGGGCGGTTGGTGAAGGTTTATGCCGCGGATTCAGCGAAACTGGCTCGGAAACACGTGTGTGTCCGCATTTATGACGCGCGTCCTCAGTCGGGATGCTGGACGGCCGAGGCTGGCGCCGGCGGGGGCGGGTTCGTCTGGAGATAGGGCAGGTACTTGGCCCGTGCGCGATCGAGGCGCGCGGCCATGTCGGCGGCGATCCCGGGATTGAGCGAGGCGACCGAATAGGACTCGCTCAGGTCGGCCTGCAGATCGAACAGCAGCGGATAGTTGAACCGGTCCAGCGGGACGTCGTTGGTGCGATAGTATGACCGCACCACCCACTTCCACCGCTGCGTGCGGATGGCGGCCAGATCGGTGTTGTTGAACAGCACCACCTCGTCCCGTCCGGCCTCGCCCTCGCCGGTCAGCAGCGGCGTCAGGTCGTATCCATCCAGGTCGCGCGGCAGCTCGCGGCCGGCCAACCGCATCAGCGTGGGCAAAAGGTCGAGGTTGGAGGCGATGCGGTCGTCCACGCGCCCGGCCGGCAACCGGCCCGGCTGGCGGGCGATGAACGGCACGCGAAATCCGCCCTCCCAGGCCGAGCCGCCCTTTCGGTCGCGGAACGGTCCACTGGAGCCTTCGAACCACGGCCCATTGTCCGATGTGAAGATCACCAGCGTGTCCTGGTCCAGCCCCAAGGCCTCCAGGCGACGGAGCAGGCGGCCGACATCGCGGTCCACCTCCTCCACCACCTCGCCATAGGCGCCCGCCGCCGATCCGCTGACGTCGTCAGGATTGGGCCGCAGCGGCACGTGCGGCGCGGTCAAGGCCAGCAGGATGAAAAAGGGCCGGTCGCGGTGGGTTTCGGCGAAGGCGAGCGTCTGCTCGAAAAACCGCTGGGTGAGCTTGGGAAAATCGACCCTGGACTCGGTCAGCGGCCCGGTCGCGTCGCCGTCGTACAGCGCCAGCGGCCGCATGTCGTGGCTGTAGGGAAGTCCGTAGAAGCGGTCGAAGCCGAATTTCATCGGCGGCCAGTGCGGCGCGACGTGGCCGAGGTGCCACTTGCCGATCAGGGCGGTGGCGTAGTCGGGCTTCAGCGCGCCGGGCAGGTTCAGGACCTCCGGCGGCAGGCCGTTGGCGTCCGCCGGCTGAATCACCTCGCGCGCCAGGCCAAAACGGATGGCGTAGCAGCCGGTCAGAAGCCCGGCCCTGGACGGCGTGCAGACATTGGCCGAGGCGTAGAAATCGCTGAGCCGCACGCCTTGGCTCGCCATGCGGTCCAGTTCGGGCGTCTTGATGATCCGGCCGCCGTCGCAACCGAGATCGCCATAGCCAAGATCGTCGGCAAGGATGACGATGACGTTCGGCGGTCTAGGCATTGCGGGACGGCTCACGGCGACGGGCAGGTCAATCTAGACGCTGGCGCAGAGGTCGCAAGCTGGCCTTGCGCCTTGAGGCGAGCAACGGTTTCGTCGGCCGGTCCCAAGCTCGCCGATGGACCGCATGCGGCGAGCCGGCCGCCTGGCCGACCGAACCGGGCGTTGGGGACCTTTGCGGCTGGACAGCGCGGCGACGAGCTTGCTCAATCGCGGCGTCAACATAAAGAGGAACGAGACCATGGCTCCCATCCCCAAGCGCGGCGCGGTCGCGGTGACCGGCGCGGCCGGCTTTCTGGGCGGCTGGGTCGTGCGCCTTCTGCTGGACAAGGGCTATCGGGTCCGGGCCTGCGTGCGCGATGCGGACGACCCGGTGCGCACCGATTTCCTGAAAGCCATGCCCGGTTACGCCTCCGGCCGGCTGACCCTGCACAGCGCCGATCTCGATCAGGCCGGCTGTTTCGATGCGATCTTCAAGGGCTGTCACGGCGTCGCCCACATCTCCCACGTCAGCAACTATGACGACCAGGACTATGTCGCCAGGGTCTGCGCCCATGTGATCGAGAGCATCAACAGGTCCGACAGCGTCACGCGGGTGGTGGTCACCTCCAGCATCGCGGCGGTGATTTCCGAGGCGGACCTGAAGGAGGTCGTCAAACGCCCGGTCTTCTACGAAGGCCGCTATCCCGACGAGATGAACCCCCGGCGCACGCCCGAGCGCGGCCAGGGCTATTCGATGGCCAAGCTGGTCGCCGAGCGCGCCTTCGCCGAGGCCGCCGAGCAGAGCGGGGCCTGGGACGCCATCACATGTTGCCCGGGCGACAATGTCGGGCCTATCCAGTCGGCGCACCAGAAGGACATGGGCCCCTGGCAGCACAATATCGAGGCCATGCTCGAGGGCTCCTACGAGCAGAACGGCGTCTATCGGCCCTGGATGACGGTCGATGTCCGCGACGACGCCGAATGCCACATCCGCCTCCTGGAGAGCGTCGAGGTGAAGAACGGCGAGCGCTTCATCGCCTGGTCCACCGACGCGCGCAATGTCGAGGACATCTGCGCCGACATCGCGCGCCTCTTGCCCGAGCTCGGCCACGACACGCCGCCGGTCACCGATCTTTTCCCCGACCGGATCAAGGCGCGGGAGGCGGAGTTCCGCGGCATCTGGGCCGGCGTCGAGTTGCGCAACGACCGGATAAGGGCGGCGACCGGCGTGACCTTCCGCCCGCTCGACGACTCGATCCGCGACTGCGTGGAATCGCTGCTCTCGATCGCCAAGGTGCGGCCGGTGCGAAAAGCCTCGCGCTGAAGCCTCGGCCTGAACACGATACGGACCGCGACCGGTATAATATTCCCCGCCCCCTTGCGGGGCGGGGTCAGGGGTGGGGGTGCGCCGCCTTAAGGCGGCGACGGATCGCGGCGAGTTATTCGCAAAAAATCGCAGCTCCCGCGCTGGCGCCCCCATCCCCAACCCCTTCCCCGCGAGGGGGAAGGGGCTTTGAGTGCGACTTCGAATTTGGCGATGGTCCCCGAGGAGCAGCCCTAAAGCGTCGGGTCGGCTCCGACCTGCACCAGCATCTTGCCGAAATTGTCGCCGCGCAGCATCTCGGCGAAGCAGGCAGGCACGGTTTCGATGCCCTGGCGGATGTCCTCGCGGTACCTGATCTGGCCGGACGCCACCTGCGGCGCCACCTCGGCGAGGAAAGCGTCCTGATGGCCCTCGACAAAATCGCCGACGAAAAGGTCGCGCACTTTCACGCCGCGCGCGCTGAAGATGGCCTCGCCGCGCTTCATCAAGGCCGCGCGGGCGTCGCCGCCCTGGTCGCCGTAGGTGGCGATCAGGCCGCAGATGGTCATCCGCGCCCCGGCGTTGAACAGCGGCAGCACCGCGTCGAACACCGCCCCGCCGACATTCTCGAAATAGACGTCGATCCCCTTCGGGCAGGCCGCGCGCAGATCTTCGGCGAAGGTCGGGCTCAGGTGCGAGACGCAGGCGTCGAAGCCCAGCTCATCGACCACGAACTGGCACTTCGCCTCGCGCCCCGCGATCCCCACCACGCGCGCGCCGCTTAAGCGCGCCAACTGGCCGGCGATCTGCCCCACCCCGCCGGACGCGGCCGAGACCACGGCCGTCTCGCCAGGTTTCGGCTCGGCCAGCAGCACCATGCCGGCATAGGCGGTCAGGCCGAGCATGCCCAGCACGCCGACCGCCTGGGAAATGCGCCCCCGCGCCGGGTCGAGCTTGCGCGGGACCATGTAGGACGGCCGCGCCACGCCTTCGCCCATCAGGCCGTATTCGGCCCAGCCATTGGTGTTGAACACCAGGTCGCCGGCCGCAAAGCCGTCCATCCGGCTTGTCATCACCTGGGCGACCGTGCGCGCATGGCAGGGCGCGCCGGGCGCCTCGACGCCGCGCTTCTTGTAGCCCCACTGGTAGGGATCCAGCGAGATGTAGATCGTCCGGGTCAGCGCCTGGCCGGCCTGCGGCTGCGGCATGTCGCCATCGTGCAGTTCGAAGCTATCCGCCTGCGGCCAGCCGCCCAGCGGCTTGCCCGACAAGGTCCAGTATCTGTTCATCGGCGTCTCCGGCGTCATCGTTCCAGCTTCTTTTTGCGTCGTTCTTTGGATCACGAACAGGACGATTCGACCGCGCCGGTCGAACCGGCGCGCCGGATCGAAGCCGGATCGAAGCTTGGCCGCCGGGCAAAAGCCGCCTATGACAGCGCTTTAATGGCCACGATCGCTCCCGGTATCGATGACGTCCGCGCGCGGACCTTCCCGTTCCCGAGCCGCCATTTCATTTCCGCGTCCGACCTGGACCGCCCGACCCTGACCAACCTGCTCGACCTGGCCGACGGGTTCGTGGCGTTGAACCGGCAGAAGGCCAAGAAGCTCGACCTGCTCAAGGGTCGAACGCTGATGAACCTTTTCTTCGAAAATTCAACGCGCACGCAGAGTTCTTTCGAGCTGGCCGGCAAGCGGCTGGGCGCCGATGTGGTCAATATGAGCCCCAGAGCCTCGTCGATGGCCAAGGGCGAGACCCTGATCGACACGGCCGTGACCTTGAACGCCATGCGGCCGGACCTTTTGGTGGTGCGCCACGCCTCGTCCGGCGCGGCCTCGCTGCTGGCGCAGAAGGTCGGCTGCAGCGTGGTCAACGCCGGCGACGGCCAGCACGAGCATCCGACCCAGGCCCTGCTCGACGCCCTGTCCATCCGCCGCTCGCTCGGCCGCGTCGAGGGCCTGACCGTGGCCATCTGCGGCGACGTTTTGCATTCGCGCGTCGCGCGCTCGAACGCCATCCTTTTGCAGATCCTGGGCGCGCGGGTGCGGCTGGTCGGACCGGCGACCCTGATGCCGTCGGGCGCCGAGCGCTGGGGCGCGGAGGTGTTCAACGACCTGCGCCAGGGCATAGCCGGGGCCGAGGTGGTGATGATGCTGCGCCTGCAGCTCGAGCGGATGACCGGCGCCCTGGTCCCCTCGACGCGGGAATATTTCCGCTTCTACGGCCTCGACCGCGAAAAGCTCGCCCATGCCGCGCCGGGCGCCAAGGTCATGCATCCGGGGCCGATGAACCGCGGCGTCGAGATCGATTCCGACGTCGCCGACGACCTCTCCATCAGTCTGATCCAGGACCAGGTGGAGATGGGCGTCGCGGTGCGCATGGCCGTGCTGGCCAGCCTCGCCGCGCGGCTGGACAACGACTGATGGCCGAGACCCGTCCCATCGCCTTCACCGGCGCGCGCCTGGTCGATCCGGCGATCGGCTATGACGGCCCCGGCTGCCTGATCGTCGCCGAGGGCGTCATCGCCGAGGTGGTCCGCCAGCCGTCCTATGAGGGCCTTTCGAGCGACGTCGAGGTGGTCGAATGCCACGGCGCGGTTTTGGCGCCGGGCCTGGTCGACCTGCGCGTCAAGACCGGCGAGCCGGGCGCGGAAACCAAGGAAACGCTGAAATCCGCCGCCCGCGCCGCCGTCGCGGGCGGCGTCACCTCCATCGTCGTGCAGCCGGACACCGATCCGGTGGTCGACGAGCCCTCGGTGGTCGACTTCATCCTGCGCCGCTCGCGCGATATCGGCCTGACCAAGGTCTATCCCGCCGGCGCGGCGACCAAGGGGCTGGAGGGCCGGGCCATGGCCGAGATCGGCCTGATGCGCGAGGCGGGCTGCGTCTACGTCACCGACGCCGACCGGCCGATCGTCGATTCCCAGGTGATGCGGCGGGTGCTGGTCTATGCCAAGGGCTTCGGCGTGCCGGTGTCGCACCGGCCGGCCGATCCCTGGCTCTCAGGCGGGGCGGCGCACGAGGGCGAGTTCGCCGGCCGCATGGGTCTGGCCGGCGCGCCCGCGGCGGCCGAGCGCATCATGCTCGAGCGAGACCTCGCCCTGGCGGAGCTGACCGGGGCCAGCCTGATCGTCGACCAGCTCAGCTCGGCCGGCGCGCTGGAGAGCCTGAAGCGCGCCAAGGACCGCGGCGTCTCTGTCCAGGCCACGGTCTCGATCAACCACTTAAGCTTCAACGAGCTCGACATCGGCGACTACCGCACCTTCTACAAGCTGGTCCCCCCCTTGCGCGCCGAGGACGACCGCCAGGCGCTGATCGAGGCCCTGGCTTCGGGCCTGATCGACGTGGTGGTCTCCGCCCATGCGCCGGCGCCGGCTGAAGACAAGCGCCTGCCGTTCGACGAGGCGGCGCCCGGCGCCGTGGGCCTTGAAACCCTGCTGCCCGCCCTGCTCAGCCTGTTCCACGAAGGCCGCGCGCCGCTGATCGACCTCATGGCCACGGTGACGTCCAAGCCCGCCCGCCTGCTCGGCCTCGACGCCGGGACGCTCGCAACCGGCGCGCCGGCCGACCTGGTGCTCTGCGATATTGGCGCGCCCGTCCGCATTGATGCCGACAGGCTGATCTCCAAGTCGAAGAATTCCCCGTTCGATGGCCGCAGCCTGCAGGGCAAGGTGCTGATGACCCTGGTCGACGGGCGGATCGTTCACGCCGCCCATAAGGCCGCGGCGGGCTGATCGATGGTTGTTGAACGCGGCCTGGTGATCGTTTCCGGCCCGCCCGGCGCGGGCAAGTCGACCCTCGCCGTCCCCCTGGCGCAACGCCTGGGCCTGCCGCTGCTGCGCAAGGACCACATCAAGGAGACACTGCACGATCATCTGCCGGCCCATGGCGAGCCGCGCGACTGGTCGCGCAGCCTGGGCGGCGCGTCGATGGAGTTGATCTGGGCGCTCGCCCAGATCTTCCCCGCCGCGGTGCTCGAGGCCAATTTCCGGCCGGGCAGCGAATACGAACGCCGCAAGCTCGCCGCCCTGCCCGCGCCCCTGGTCGAGGTCTATTGCCGTTGTCCGCTGGAGCTTGCCGCCGAACGCTACGGCCGCCGTTCGCAAGGGCCCGCGCGCCATCCGACCCATGTGCTGCGTGAGGTCAGCGTGGCCATGTTGCGCGAATTCGACCGTCCCGTCGCGCTCGGCCCCGTCATCGAGGCCGACACGCGCGCGCCGGTGAACATCGCCCGCCTCGCCGAAGATGTGCTCACGGCGCTTTCGGCCCTGACCCAAACAACCTAGACTGGCCCCATGCTGACCGGCCCCATCATCGCCGCCGTCTTGATCGGCGGTTATCTCCTTGGCTCGATCCCGTTCGGGCTGATCGCCACCCGGCTGGGCGGCGCCGGCGATATCCGCCAGATCGGCTCCGGCAATATCGGCGCGACCAACGTGCTGCGCACCGGCCGGCGCGACCTGGCGGCGATCACCCTGATCGGCGACGGCGGCAAGGGCGCCGTGGCCGCCCTGGTCGCGCGCGTGCTGGTCACCCATGCCCAAGGCCCTGAGACCGGCCTGGCCGCCGCGGCCCTGGCCGGCGGCGCGGCCTTCCTGGGCCACATCTTTCCGGTCTGGCTGAAGTTTCGCGGCGGTAAGGGCGTGGCGACCTATTTCGGCGCCTTGCTGGCGGTCGCCTGGCCGGTTGGCCTGCTGGCCGGCGCGACCTGGATCGCCATCGCCGTGCTGTTCCGCCTGTCGTCCGTCGCCGCCTTGACGGCCGCCGCCCTGGCCCCGCTCTTCGCCTTCGCCGTCCACGCCGGCGCCCCGGTGATCGTGCTGAGCGTCTTCATGGCGATGCTGATCTTCATCCGCCACCACCAGAATATCCGCCGGCTTTTGCGCGGCGAGGAGCCCAGGATCGGCGGCGGGAAAAAGCCGGCCGAAGCGGCGTGAGCGGCCTGACCGAGGCCGCTCGCCGCGACTGGCTGCGGCTGGCGCGCAGCGAGAACGTCGGCCCGGTCACCTTCGAACAGCTCATCCGCCGGTATGGCGACGCCGCCAGGGCGCTCGAGGCCTTGCCGGACCTGTCCAGGCGCGGCGGGCGCAGCTCATCCCTGCGCATCCCAAGCCTCGGCGAGGCCGAGCGGGAGATCGCGGCCGGCGCGGCGCTGGGCGCGCGGCTGATCGCGGCGTGCGAGCCCGACTTTCCCGCCATGCTGGCCGCCCTCGATCCGCCGCCGCCGCTGGTCTGGGCGCGGGGCCAGGCCGATCTGCTGGGCAAACCGGCCATCGCCATCGTCGGCGCGCGCATCGCCTCGGCGGCCGGCCAGCGCTTCGCCCGCGGCTTGGCGCAGGACCTCGGCGAGGCCGGCTATGTCGTCGTCTCCGGCATGGCGCGCGGCATCGACGGCGCGGCGCACGAGGGCGCGCTGGCCGCCGGAACCGTCGCCGTGCTCGGCGGCGGCGTCGACGACATCTATCCGCCGGATCACCGGACGCTCTACGAACGGCTGATCGGCCAAGGCTGCGTGATCTCCGAAAGCCCGCCGGGCGCCAAGGCCCAGGCGCGCGACTTCCCCAGGCGCAACCGGCTGATCGCCGGCCTGTCGCTGGCGGTGGTGGTGGTCGAGGCGGAACTGCGCTCCGGCTCGCTGATCACCGCGCGCCTGGCCGCCGAGCAGGGCCGCGAGGTGCTGGCCGTACCCGGCTCGCCGCTGGATCCGCGCGCCAGGGGGACCAACGACCTGATCCGCCAGGGCGCGGCGCTCTGCGAGGGCGTCGAGGACGTTCTGCGGGCCATTTCCGGCCTTTCGACGATCCGCGAGCCGGAGCGCGGCGGCTACGGCGGCGAAGCCGGGCCTGGCGCCGAGGACGAGATCACCGCCCTGCGCGAGCGCATCGCCGCGCTGCTGTCGCCGACCCCGACCCCGCGCGACGAGCTGGTCCGCATCACCGCCGCGCCGGCGGCCCTGGTCTATGCCGCCTTGACCGAATTGGCGCTCGCGGGCCGCGCCGAGCTGCTCCCCGGCGGCCTGGCGGTGACGGCCTAAAACCGGCCCTCGCCAAACCCAAGTTGACACGGGCGGGGTCTCACCCCCACTTTCCGCGCCCTTGGCTGGCCCGCTTCCGGCCCGTCCATCATACGAGATTACATGAACGTCGTCGTCGTCGAGAGCCCCGCCAAGGCCAAAACCATCAATAAATACCTGGGCTCCGGCTATACCGTGCTGGCCAGCTACGGCCATGTGCGCGATCTGCCGTCGAAGGACGGTTCGGTAAAGCCCGACGACGATTTCGAGATGATCTGGGAGGTCGACCCCAAGGCGGCCAAGCGACTTTCCGACATCGTCGCGGCAATGAAGGGCGCCGACAAGCTGATCCTCGCCACCGACCCCGATCGCGAGGGCGAGGCGATCAGCTGGCACGTGCTGCAGGTCCTGAACAACCGCAAGGCGGTCAAGGGCGCGGTGGTGCAGCGCGTGGTGTTCAACGCCATCACCAAGTCGGCGGTCACCGAGGCGATGAAGCATCCGCGCGACATCGACATGGAGCTGGTCGACGCCTATCTGGCCCGCCGCGCGCTGGACTACCTGGTCGGTTTCACCCTGTCGCCGGTGCTCTGGCGCAAGCTGCCGGGCGCGCGTTCAGCCGGCCGGGTGCAGTCGGTGGCGCTTCGGCTGGTGGTCGACCGCGAGCTCGAGATCGAGCGCTTCAGACTAGAAGAATACTGGACCGTCGAGGCCGATGTCGCCGCCGGCTCCGATCCCTTCGCGGCGCGGCTGGTCAAGCACCAGGGCAAGCGGCTCACCAAGTTCGACCTGCCGGACGCGGCCGCCGCCGACGCCGCCAAGGCCGCCGTCCAGGCCGCGAGCTTCAAGGTCTCGGCGGTCGAGAAGAAGCCCGCCCGACGCAACCCCGCGCCGCCCTTCACGACCTCCACGCTGCAGCAGGAGGCCTCGCGCAAGCTCGGCTTCTCGGCCCAGCGCACCATGCAGGCCGCCCAACGCCTCTATGAAGGCATCGATATCGGCGGCGAGACCGTCGGCCTGATCACCTATATGCGCACCGACGGCGTGCAGTCGGCGCCGGAGGCCCTGGACGAGGCCCGCGGCGTCATCAAAGGCCTCTACGGCGCCGACTACGTTCCCGAGAGCGCCCGGCTCTACAAGGTCAAGGCCAAGAACGCCCAGGAGGCGCACGAGGCGATCCGCCCGACCAGCCTCGGCCGCAACCCGGGCTCGCTGCGGCTGGAGCCGGATCTGGGCCGGCTCTACGAGCTGATCTGGAAGCGGATGATCGCCTCGCAGATGGAGTCCGCGCGCATCGAGCGCACCACCATCGACTTGGAGAGCGCCGATGGCGCCACGGGCCTGCGCGCCTCAGGCCAGGTCATCCTCTTCGACGGCTATCTGAAGGTCTATGAGGAGGGCCGCGACGATGCCGATGACGAGGACGGCGGCCGGCTCCCGCAAGTCGTCCAGGGCGCCGACGCCCGCGTCCAGACCGCCCGCGCCGACCAGCACTTCACCGAGCCGCCGCCGCGCTATTCCGAAGCCTCGCTGGTCAAGAAGCTGGAAGAGCTCGGCATCGGCCGGCCCTCGACCTACGCCTCGATCCTGACCGTGCTGCGCGACCGCGACTATGTGCGCATGGAGAAGAACCGCTTCGTGCCGGAAGACAAGGGCCGGCTGGTCACCGCCTTCCTCGAGGAGTTCTTCCGCCGCTATGTCGAGTACGACTTCACCGCCGACCTGGAGGGCAAGCTCGACCAGGTCTCGGCCGGCGATCTCGACTGGAAGGCGCTGCTGCGCGACTTCTGGAAGGACTTCCACACCGCCGTCGGCGAGATCGGGACGCTGCGCACCACCGCCGTCCTCGACGCTCTGAACGAGTCGCTCGGCCCGCACATCTTCCCCGACAAGGGCGACGGCTCCGATCCCCGCCTCTGCCCCACCTGCGGCGTCGGCCGCCTGTCGCTGAAGACCGGCCGCTACGGCGCCTTCATCGGCTGCTCCAACTATCCGGAGTGCCGCCACACCCGCCCGATCGCCGCGTCCGAGGGCGAGGCTCAGGCCGGCGGCGGCGATCGCGAACTGGGCATCGATCCGGAAACCGGCAATCCGGTCTGGCTGAAGGCCGGCCGTTTCGGCCCCTATGTCGAGACCGCGACCAGCGACAAGCCCAAGCGCGCCAGCCTGCCCAAGGGCTGGCCGCCGGAAGCCGTCGACCTGGAAAAGGCGCTGCGGCTGCTGCACCTGCCGCGCGAGGTGGGCGCGCACCCGGAAGACGGCAAGATGATCCTGGCCGGCATCGGCCGCTACGGCCCTTACGTCCAGCATGACGGGACCTATGCCAACCTGCCGACGGCGGACGAGGTGTTCGACGTCGGCCTGAACCGCGCGGTCTCGGTCCTCGCCGAAAAACGCGCCGGAGGCGGACGTCCGCAGCGTGGCGCGACCGCGGCCTTGAAGGAACTCGGCCCCCACCCCGCCGACGGCGAGCCCGTGCGCGTGCTCTCCGGCCGTTACGGCCCCTATATCAAGCACGGCGCGGTCAACGCCAACGTCCCCAAGGGCGCCGACCCGGCCGAGCTGACCATGGACGAGGCCGTGGCCCTGCTCGCGGCCCGCGAAGCCGCCGGCGGCGGCGGCAAAAAGACCCGCAAGGCCAAGCCCTCGCCCAAGACCGCCAATGTGGTGAAGGCCAAGAAGCCGGCGGCGAAGACGGCGGGAGCTGGAAAAGCCGCGCCAAAAAGGAAAGCCGCCTCCTAGGTTTCTCCAGGCCGGGCGGCTTCATCTATCCGCCCATTCTCGCGGAAGCGGGACGGTGCATCCCGCAAAGCGACGACTGTCACGCGCGCGTGATGGACAACGCCGCTGATCGGTGCATACCAGCGCGACGTTAGCGGCAAGCCTTCGATCGGCTCGGCGCGACCTCATCCAAAATGTCCCGCGACCCAGGATGGCCGATGGCCTTTCAGTCCCCAGAGCGCATGAGCCCCGCCCTGCTGGCCCGCTTCGCGCGGCGCCGCCTCGCGCCCAGCCGCGCCGACCTGATGGTCGTTTTCCTGATCGCCGGGCTAGCGGTGCTGATCGTCCACGGCGCCCAGCAGATGGGGCGCCCCTTGAGCCAGCTGTCCATGGCCCCGGTCAGCCTCGATTTAGCGCGCCTGCCCGGCTATGCGGTGCTGACCACGCTGCGTATGTTCGTGGCCCTGGCCTTTTCGCTGCTCTTCACCTTCGTGGTGGCGACGCTGGCGGCGAAGAGTCGCAAGGCCGAGCTGGTCATCATTCCGGCGCTGGACATCCTGCAGTCGGTGCCGGTGCTGGGTTTTCTGACCTTCACCGTGACCTTCTTCATGGGCCTCTTCCCCGGCCAGGAGCTGGGGGTCGAGGCCGCCGCCATCTTCGCCATCTTCACCGCCCAGGCCTGGAACATGGCCTTCAGCTTCTACCAGTCGCTGAAGACCCTGCCCGGCGACCTCGACGAGGCGGCGCGGCAGTTCGGCCTGTCGCCCTGGCGGCGGTTCTGGCGGCTGGAGCTGCCCTTCGCGACCCCAGCCCTGGTCTGGAACACCATGATGTCCATGTCGGGCAGCTGGTTCTTCGTGGTGGCCTCGGAGGCGATCACGGTCGGCAAGACCACCGTCGCCCTGCCCGGCATCGGCTCGTGGCTGGCCGTGGCCACCGACCGCGGCGACACCCGCGCGGTGATCTGGGCCGTGGCGGCCATGGCGGTGGTGATCGTCCTCTACGACCAGCTTCTGTTTCGCCCGATCGTCGCCTGGGCGGACAAGTTCCGCTTCGAGCAGACGGCCTCGCAGGACCCGCCGACCTCCTGGTTCTACGACCTCTTGCGGCGGATGCGGGTCCTGCCGCGGCTGTTCCGCTCCGTGCCGCGCACCCTGACTCACCTGCCGCCCCTGCCGCGTCCGCGCATCAGAACCTCCAGGCCGCTCGATCCGCGGCTGGCGCAGGCGCTGGACTGGCTCTGGCTCGCCGTCGTCGTTCTCGGGGCCATCGGCGGCGCCTGGCTGGTCGTGCGCTATGTCGGCGAGACCCTGAAGCCGCGCGACGTCATCCAGGCCTTCGGCTACGGCGCGCTGACCCTGATCCGCGTCCTGGTCCTGATCGCCATCGCCAGCCTGATCTGGGTGCCGATCGGGGTCTGGATCGGTCTTCGGCCCGTCTGGACCGAGCGGGTGCAGCCGGTGGCGCAGTTCTTCGCCGCCTTTCCGGCCAATGTGCTCTTCCCCATCGCGGTCGGAGTGATCGTCGCCCTGCGCCTGTCGCCGGACATCTGGCTCTCGCCGCTGATGATCCTCGGCACCCAATGGTACATCCTGTTCAACGTCATCGCCGGCGCCAGCGTCTTGCCGAACGACCTGAAGGAGGCGGCCTCCATCTTCCAGGTGCGCCGCTGGCAGTGGTGGCGCGACGTGGCCCTGCCCGGCATCTTTCCCTATTACGTCACCGGCGCGCTGACCGCCTCCGGCGGCTCGTGGAACGCCTCGATCGTGGCCGAGGTGGTGAACTGGAACCACACCAAGGTCGAAGCCGCCGGCCTGGGCTCCTATATCGCCGACGCCACGACCAACGGCGACTATCCGCGCGTGGCGCTGGGCATCGCGGTGATGTCCTGCTTCGTCATCCTGCTGAACCGCTCGCTCTGGCGACCGCTCTACGGCTTCGCCGCGCGGCGCCTGCGCCTGGACTGAAAGGACATGCGTCGATGACCCTGACCGAGACCCCCGTCCGCGACGACCTCAACCTGGTCGAGGTGCGCCAGGTGCGCCACGTCTACGGCAAGGGCGGCGGCGCCAACCTGGTGGTGCTGGACAATGTCGACCTGACGCTGAAGCCGAACGAGATCGTCGGCCTGCTCGGCCGTTCGGGCTCGGGCAAGTCGACCCTGCTGCGCGCCATCTCCGGCCTGATCCGCCCGACCAGCGGCTCCGTGCTGGTCCGCGACCTGCCCGGCGACGACACCGCCCATGGCGTGGCCATGGTGTTCCAGAGCTTCGCCCTCTTTCCCTGGCTGACCGTGCTGCAGAACGTCGAGCTCGGCCTGGAAGCGCAGGGGGTAGCCGCCGACGAGCGGCGCAAGCGCGCCATCGCCGCCATCGACCTCATCGGCCTCGACGGCTTCGAGACCGCCTATCCGAAGGAGCTCTCGGGCGGCATGCGCCAGCGGGTGGGCCTGGCCCGCGCCCTGGTGGTGCAGCCGGCCATCCTGCTCATGGACGAGCCCTTCTCGGCCCTGGACGTGCTGACCGCCGAGACCCTGCGCACCGACCTGCTCGACCTCTGGTGCGAAGGCCGCATGCCGATCCGCTCCATCCTGATGGTCACCCACAATATCGAGGAGGCGGTGCTGATGTGCGACCGCATCCTGGTCTTCGCCTCCAATCCCGGCCACATCATCGCCGAGATCAGGGTCGACCTGCCGCAGCCGCGCAAGCGGCTCGACCCGGCCTTCCGCGCCCTGGTCGACGACATCTATGCCCGCATGACCGCGCGCCCGGCGGGCCAGCCCGTCCGTGACGGCGCCTTTCCCGGCACCGGCATCGGCATGGCCCTGACCCACATTTCCACCAATACGCTTGCCGGCATGATCGAGTCGCTCAGCCAGCCGCCGCACGAGGGCAAGGCCGAACTGCCGACCCTGGCCAGCGAGCTGCAGCTCGAAGCCGACGAGCTCCTGCCCATAGCCGAGACGCTGCAGCTCATGCGTTTCGCCGAGATCGAGGGGCGCATCATCCGGCTGACGACGGCCGGCCGGCGCTATGCGGTGGCCGAGGTGGACGCGCGCAAGCAGGTCTTCGCCCAGCACCTCTTGACCTATGTTCCGCTGGCCGCCCACATTCGCCGCGTGCTGGACGACCGCGCCTCTCACCAAGCCCCGGCCCGGCGCTTCCGCGACGAACTCGAGGACTTCATGAGCGAGGACTATGCCCAGGAGACCCTGGCCGCGGTGGTCTCCTGGGGCCGCTACGCCGAGGTGTTCGCCTTCCACGAAGACGCCGACCAGTTCAGTCTCGAAGATCCAGGATGACGCCCATGAACGCCGCCGATCACGCGCTTGCCGACCTGATGCGGCTGGCGGGGCGCGCGGCGCCGGACTTCGTCGAGATCGACGCCGGGCCGCCGGCGCTCGCCACCCGCTTTCACGCCGAAGAGGCCGCGGCGGCGGCGCTGGCGGCGGGCGGCGTCGTGGCCGCCGATCTCTGGCGCCTGCGCACCGGCGAGCGGCAGCAGGTCAAGGCCGGGACGCGCGAAGCCGCCGCCGGGCTGCGCGGCTTCAGCTATCAGCGTTTCGAGGACGAGACGCGCGCGCCGCCGGCGCGGACCGATGTCACCGAGCGCATGGCCGCCGCCGGCTTCATGCCCACCCGCGATGGCCGTCACATCTTCCTGCATCCCAGCTTCCCGCCCAGCGGCGAGCGGCTGATGGCCCTGATCGGCGCCCCCGCCGACCGCGAGGCGGCCAAGGCGGCGGTGATGAAGTGGGACGCGATGGATCTGGAAAACGCCATCGCCGAGGCCGGCCTCTGCGGCGCCATGGCGCGCACGCCGCAGGAGTGGGACGCCTCCGAGCAGGGCCGGATCCTGGCCGCGCGGCCGGTGGTCGAGGTGATCAAGATCGCCGACAGCCCGCCCGAACCCCCGGCCAAGGGCGGCGACGCGCCGCTCGCCGGCCTGCGCGTGCTCGACCTGACCCGCGTGCTGGCCGGCCCGACCTGCGCGCGGACCCTGGCGCAGTACGGCGCCGACGTGCTCCACGTCGCCGGCCCCGGCCTGCCCTCGGCGCCAGCTTTCGTGGCCGACACCAGTCATGGCAAGCGCTCCTGTTTCATCGACCTGGCCGACGAGGATGGCCGCCAGACCCTGCGCGACCTGGTCATGGACGCCGACGTCTTCTCACAGGGCTTCCGCGTCGGGGCGCTGGAGCGGCTGGGGTTCGGCCCGCTGCAACTGGCGGCGCTCCGGCCGGGCCTGATCTATGTCTCGATCAACGCCTATGGCCACGAGGGCGGCTGGCGCGGGCGGCCGGGCTGGGAACAGCTCGCCCAGACCGTCACCGGCATGGCGCACCTGCACGGCGGCGAAGCGGGGCCGCAGCTGCTGCCGGCGGCGGTGTGCGACTACACCACCGGCTTTTTGGCGGCCTTCGGCGCCCTGGTCGCCCTGCACCGCCGCGCCCTCTATGGCGGCGGCTATCTGGTGCGGGTCTCGCTGTCGCAGACCGGCGTCTGGGTGCGTGGCCTGGGCGTCGCCGGCCCCGAGCGGCTGGACGCCGTGGTTCCGCTCGAGGGCGACGAGATCGGCGACTATGCGATGAGGAGCGAGACCGCCTACGGCCCGATGACCCATCTGCGCCCTGCCGTGCGGATGTCCGAAACACCGCCGCGATGGAACCGCCCGACCCGCCCGCTCGGCGCCGACCCGGCGGCCTGGCCGGAGAGGCTCTGAACGATGCAAGTCCGCCATGGAAGGTTCGCCCAAGCGATACGCCTCGGAGCGCTTCTGGCCGCGGCCCTCGTCGGCGTCGGCGCCGCGCCGGCCCCTCCGAACAACAATCGCATCGCCGAGTTCCCCAAGACCTATCCCCTCGCCTTTCGGCTGTTCCGGCAGATCGTCCCCGACCAACTGCTCGGCCTCCCCTTCATCGGCTCGCTCGACAACGCGCCCGGCGACGGTCCGGTGCGGGCGATTTCGATGGACGGGCGAACGCTGATGCGCGCGTTTTCCTGTATGCCGCACGACTGCATCGACCAGACCTTGACGGTGCTCTTCACCCCCGATCAGAAACACCTCGTCGCCCAGGCGATGATCATCAATGCAAAGGGAAAGACCAGCTACGTCATAATGGGCGAGCCGTCGGCCCGCGAACGCGCCTGCCTTAGGCTCGCCTCCCGGCTCGACTTCGACGGGCGAAACACGACCTGCTGATCTGGACCTGATCGCCCATGGTCTGTTCCCGGCCCCCTTGCGCAAGGCTAGGCGATTCACACATCTGGAAAATAGTTATCCGTATCAACAGCTTACGTCGGCTTGTCCTAGGAGGTCCTTCTCCTCTTGCGGGAGAAGGTGGCCCCGAAGGGGTCGGATGAGGGGTCGATAGCCCTATCCGGCAAGCCATCGATAAAGTTCTGAAAATGGAGCGAGACCCCTCATCCGTCGGCTACGCCTGAGCAACCGGCGACATGGGTAACAGTCTAGACCGACGACATCGGTAACACATTTCTCGTTTTGTTCATGCCTGCAGCGGTTGTTGGGCCGGTGGGGTTGTGGGTAACCCGGCAGGGTTATCCACAAGTCCACGGGCCTGGCGCCGGGGCCGGCGCAGGCGCTCGCCCTTGTGGTCGATATAGCCGAGCATGACGGGTCCGAAGGCGACGCTGCAGCGGCCGTCCGGGCCTTCGACGATGCCGACCGCCTCGCCCGTCAGAACCTGGCTGATATAGACCAACCGGCCGTCCCACTTGATCTGGCCGTTGGTGCGCACGCGGCGAGGGATGGCGTCCGATCCATATTCGGGCTCGCGCAGGATCCGGTCGAAGCGCCGCGGCGAGGGGGCGTAGACGTCCGCCGGGGTCAGACCCTTGAGCGCCTGGTGCGGGCGTTCTTGGTTGTAGAGCTGCTGGAAGTCGGCGAAGCGCCTGGCCTGGGCGCGCAGGCTCCTGGCCGGCGGGTCGGCCGTGTCCTGAAGCAGTGTCAGGTGGAACCGCTCCAGACGGCCATTCTCCTGCGGCTTGCCCGGCTTGATGCGCTCCGGCGTCACCCCGGCCTTGATCAGCTTGACCGCAAGCCGCGACAGACCGCCCGCGCCGGTCGAGGCGAACGGCGGGCCGTTGTCCGAGCGCAGCTGAAGCGGCAGGCCATACTCCAGGAAGGCGGCTTCCAGCACCGGCCACACATGCGCCCCGTCGTCACGCTGCAACGCCTGGCAGCGCAGGAGGTAGCGGCTGGCCGCGTCGCCCAGCGTCAACGGCCCGCAGCGCGATCCGTCGCCGGTCCGGAACCAGCCCTTGAAGTCGATGCACCAGGTGTCGTTCGGCAGGGCGCACGACCCGAACGGCGCCGTCCGCGGCGGCCCGCGACGCCTCAGCTTGCGCTTGACCGTCAGCCCCTCGCGATCGAACAGCGCCCCTAGGCTGCTTGCCGCCGGCCACGGACGATCCGGCCATCGCCGCTCAAGCCACATCAGAACCTTCACCGGCCCCCACGTCGGATGCGCCCGGCGAACCGCAAGACATTCGCCCCACACCGCCGTCTCGATCGCCTGAGGATGCGCCAGCGGCGCCCGCGAACGATCCGAAAGACCCGCCAGGCCCTCCGATCGATACCGCTCGCGCCACTTCCAGCCCGTCTTGCGGCTCACCCCAAAGCGCCGGCACGTCAGCGAGAAACTCTCCTCAGCCGACTCCGCCGCCAGCACAAACCGCACCCGTTCATCCACAGCACAGGTCTCCATCCATCCCATCGGCAAGGTCCTCCCGCCGACCAGTTGGCCTGTTACCGATGTCGTCGGTCTAGACTGTTACCTATGTAGACGGTCAGGACCCGCCGACACCTTCTCCCGCAAGGGGAGAAGGAAACTTTAGGTTCGCCCCGGAGATCTGCACACCCCTTAGTTGCGCAAGGGGAAGGGGCTATTCGAGCCTGACCGTTGAATTATGCCTCGCAGGAGAAGGATGCTGAGCGAGCGATCGCCAAGCTAACGGCGCTTGGTCTTCGTCTCTATTCCGCCATCGATAGCGGCGCGGCGACAGATTCCAGCGGCTGGCGCTCGGCGTCGATGCCCAGCACCGCCTCGATGATCGCGGCCGCGATCATCGCGCCCGCCCCGAACAGATAGCCCCAGAAGATGTGCGGGCGCGAGCCCTCGGCGATCAGCTTGCCGAAAATGGCCGGCGCCGCGACCCCGCCGACGCCGGTGCCGACGGCGTAGAACAGCGAGATGGCGACGGCGCGGATCTCGATCGGGAAGGACTCGCCGACGGTCAGATAGCCGGCGCTGGCGGCCGCGGAGGCGAAGAAGAAGATCACCGTCCAGGCCGCGGTCTGCTCGACGGCGCTGAGCAGGCCCTGGGCGAACAGCCAGCCGGTGACGGCCAGGAGCACGCCGGCCAGGCCATAGGTTCCGGCGATCATCACCCGGCGCCCAATGCTGTCGAAAAGCTGACCGAGCAGCAGCGGGCCGAGGAAATTGCCCACCGCGAAGGGCAGCAGAAACCAGCCCACCTGGCTGGCCGGCACGCCGTAGAAGCGACCCAGGATCAGGGCGTAGGTGAAGAAGATGGCGTTGTAGCAGAAGGCCTGGCTGGCCATCAGGCTCAAGCCCACAAAGGTGCGGCGCGGATAGGTGAGCACCAGCGTGCGCGCCACGTCGAGCCAGCCGCCGCGCTGATGCAGGCGCAGGCGGATGACCGGCGCGGTCCGCGGCGGCTCGACCTTGCCGCCGCCGGCGGCGACGTGGGCCTCGATCTCGTCCACGACGGCGTTGGCCTCCCGCACGCGGCCGTGGGTCATCAGCCAGCGCGGGCTCTCCGGGATGAACCTGCGGATGGCCATCACGATCAGTCCCAGGACCGCGCCGATCAGGAAGGCGGCGCGCCAGCCGAGCTCGACCGGCAGCACACGTGGATTGAGCAGGACCACCGTCCCCAGCGCGCCGAGGCCTGCACCGATCCAGTAGCTGCCGTTGATGGCCAAGTCGGTGAAGCCGCGCCGCCGCGCCGGGATCAGCTCCTGGATGGCGGAATTGATCGCGGAATATTCGCCGCCGATACCGGCCCCGGTCAGGAAGCGGAAAACCAGGAACGAGGCGAAGCTCCAGCTCAGCCCGCTGGCCACCGTCGCGGCCAGATAGACTCCGAGCGTGACCAGGAACAGGCGCTTGCGCCCGAAGATGTCGGACAGCCGCCCAAACCCGACCGCGCCCAGGATCGCGCCGAGCAGATAGGCGCTGGCGGTGAGGCCGATCTGCCCCTCGTCCAGGCCGAGCGTGCGGTGATCCTTCAGCGCCGCCGACAGCGCGCCGACCAGGGTCACCTCCAGCCCGTCCAGGACCCAGGCCGTGCCCAGCGCGCCGACCACCAGCCAATGGAAGCGGCTCCAGGGCAGCCGGTCCAGCCTGGCCGGCGCATTGGTCTCGATGATGTCGCCCGCCGTCATTTTCCGGAACCCCGCCGAACGTGAAGCTATTAGTCTTGTTGTCGAGGAATGTTCCCGTGGCCAACCGCAAACTCTCAACCTACCAAGCCAAGCGCGATTTCGGGCAGACCCGCGAGCCGAGCGGCGAGGCGCCCGTGGCGGCCACCGAACGCCTGCGCTTCGTGATCCAGAAACACGATGCGACGCGGCTGCACTACGACCTGCGCCTTGAGCTGGACGGGGTGTTCAAGTCCTGGGCGGTGACGCGCGGGCCCTCGCTCGATCCGCACGACAAGCGGCTGGCGGTGGAGGTCGAGGACCATCCGCTCGACTATGGCGACTTCGAGGGGACGATCCCCGAGGGCCAGTATGGCGGCGGCACGGTGCAGCTGTGGGATCGCGGCTACTGGGCGCCGGAGGGCCGAAAGTCGGCCGAGGCCCAGCTCAAGGCCGGCGAGCTCAAGTTCGTGGTCGAGGGCGAGCGCCTGCACGGCGGTTATGTGCTGGTGCGCATGAGCAAGGACCGCTTTGGCGGCAAGCGCACCAACTGGCTCTTGATCAAGCACCACGATCCCGGCGCGCGCGAGGGCGACAAGGACGCCCTCTTGGCCGAGGATCGCTCCGTCGCCTCGGGGCGACCGATGGCTGAGATCGCCGAGGGTCGCGGCCCCGGTCCCAAACCCTTCATGCTGGCGACCCGCAAGTCGGCGAAGGCCGACGCCGTCTGGAACAGCAATACGGGCGAGGCCGCCGAAGCGCGGGCCGCGTCGAAACCCAAAGCGAAGGCGAAAACGCCAACAAAAGCCAAAATCCCGACGAAAACCGCCGCCGCCATACCGAACTTCGTCGCGCCGCAGCTTTGCCGCTCGCTGGACCGGCCGCCGGGCGGCGCCGGCTGGGCGCACGAGATCAAGTTCGACGGCTATCGGGTGCAGCTGCGCGTCGAAGGCGGCAAGGGGCGCCTGCGCACCCGCAAGGGCCTCGACTGGAGCGAGCGGTTCGCCGAGATCGCCGCGGACGCCGCCGCCCTCCCCGATTGCGTGATCGACGGCGAGATCGTGGCGCTGGACCATAACGGCTCCCCGGACTTCGCCGGCCTGCAGGCGGCCTTGTCGGACGAACAGACGCAAGACCTGATCTTCTTCGTCTTCGATCTGCTCTTTTTCGAAGGCGAAGACCTGCGCGCCCTGCCGCTCGAGGACCGCAAGGCGCGGCTGAAGGCCCTGCTGGACAAGGCCGCGCCGGACAGCGCCCGCCT
This sequence comes from Caulobacteraceae bacterium, assembly GCA_965277425.1. GTDB lineage: Bacteria > Pseudomonadota > Alphaproteobacteria > Caulobacterales > Caulobacteraceae > Poindextera. The sequence goes on along the minus strand of CBDICR010000007.1, from coordinate 599,171 downwards.
GCGCTATGTCGACCACTTCATCGCCGCCGGCGATGCGGTGCTGAGTTCGGCCTGCCGCATGTCGCTGGAGGGCATCGTCTCCAAGCGGCTGGACGCACCCTATCGGTCCGGGCGCGGCGAGGCCTGGACCAAGTCCAAGTGCCGGGCCGGCCACGAGGTGGTCATCGGCGGCTGGTCGGGCGAGGCCGGGCAGCTTCGCTCGCTGCTGGTCGGCGTGCATCGCGACGAGGCGCTGGTCTATCTGGGCAAGGTCGGGACCGGCTTCGGCCGCGAGACGGTGTCGAGGGTCCTGCCGAAGCTGAAGGCCGTCGAGGCCAAGGCCTCGCCGTTCAGTGGACCGGAGGCGCCGAAGCGCGGTGAAAATCTGCACTGGGCGCGCCCGGAGCTGGTCGCCGAGATCGAGTTCGCCGGCTGGACCGGCGCCGGCATGGTGCGCCAAGCGGCCTTCAAGGGCCTGCGCGAAGACAAGCCCGCCGACGAGGTCGAGGCCGAAAAGCCGGCGCCGGCCGAGACGGTCGAAATCGCAGCCCCCAAGCCGCGCCTCAACGGCCCGGCCGTCGTGATGGGCGTCACCATCTCCCATCCCGACAAGCCGCTGTGGCCCGAAGCCGCCGGCGACGACGCGCCGGTGAGCAAGCTCGACCTGGCGAAATACTACGAGGCGGTGAGCGGCTGGCTCATCCCGCACATCAAGGGCCGGCCCTGCTCCGTCATCCGCATCCCGGACGGCATCGCCGGCGAGCACTTTTTCCAGCGCCACGCCATGAAGGGCGCCTCCAGCCTGTTCGAATACGTCAAGGTCTCCGGCGATCACGCGCCCTATCTGCAGATCGACCGGCCCGAGGCCCTGGCCGCCGCCGCCCAGATCGCCGCGGCCGAGCTGCATCCCTGGAACTGTCGCCCCGGCCATCCCGACACGCCCGGCCGGCTGGTCTTCGACCTCGATCCCGCCCCGGATGTCGGCTTCGAGGCGGTGATCGAGGCCGCGCGCGAGATCCGCGACCGGCTGGAAGACCTCGGCCTGGTCAGCTTCTGCAAGACCACCGGCGGCAAGGGCCTGCACGTGGTGACGCCGCTGCCGGCGTCAAAGCTCGACTGGGCGCCCGCCAAGGGCTTCGCGCAAGAGCTCTGCCGCCAGATGGCCGCCGACAATCCCGACCGCTATGTGCTCAACATGGCCAAGAAGCTGCGTACGGGGCGCATCTTCCTCGACTATCTGCGCAACGACCGCATGGCGACCGCCGTCGCCCCGCTGTCGCCGCGCGCGCGTCCGGGCGCGACCGTCTCCATGCCGCTGACCTGGACCCAGGTCCGCAACGGCCTCGACCCGACGCGCTTCACCATCCGCACCGCGCCCGCCCTGATCGCCAAGAGCCCGGCCTGGGAAGACTACGGCGAGGCGGAGCGACCGCTGGCGCCGGCGATCAAGCGGCTGGGGAGGAAGGTCGCGGCCTAACCCCTCCCGCTCATCTCCGCGCAAGCGGGGGATAAAGGGATTACGAGATCGGAGCACATTTTCTACCTGATCGAAACGTCCGGTCGAGCGGGCGACCGGAACGTTCCTTCCAGGAAGCGGACGCGGCGAAGTTCCGAGATGGGTGGAAAGCTAACCTATCAGCCAGTTGTGTCGAAGTCCCGGATATAGGTCATGACCGCGATCGTTCGGCGCCGAGAACGCGAATAGGTTTCCGCCTCACCGGTGCATCTGAATCCCAGTTTCGACAGCACCCTCCCAGAGGGCAAGTTGTCGGCGGCGTGACCGGCGGTGAGCCGGCGTAGACCCAAAGCGTCTCCAGCAAACCAGACTAGGGCCTGCGCCGCCTCAGTGGCGTACCCGTTTCCCCACCAGGCCCTGCCCAACCAATAGCCCAGCTCAGCCTCGCCGTCGGACACCCGGTCTAGGTCGGCCAGGCCGATCATCTCCCCACGATGCAGAACTGTGAATCGGTAGGCCCAACCATCGGCCCACGCACGCGGGTGCCCATCGAACCAAACTTTTTGGTCGCTATGGACGGGAGGAAAGGTGACCGCGCTGAGATTTCGCGCCACCTGCCAATCAGAGACGATCTCGAAGCCACGATCTGCGTCGCTGGGACCGCTGGGCCGCAACAACAGGCGCGCCGTCTCTAGAACCGTCGACCGGGGTGGCGGATGGTTGTGCTTCACGCGTCTTGTGGTCCCATAGGCGGCTCTGATGCGCAACGTCCGCAATGGGGGGTGGTCTCAATCGGTGAACGCAACACGCTACTCTTTTGACAGAGGGAGCGTGGGCCATGAAGCAGCGACGTCGCATCTATTATTCGGCAGCTCAGCGAGCTGAGATCTGGGATCGTTGGCAGGCTGGCGAGTCGATGAGTTCGATCGGTCGGCGGTTTGATCGAGAGTCCTCATCGGTGTTCTCTGTGATCTCGCCGACCGGCGGCATTCGACCGCCCGTCCGCCGGCGCGCTGCGCGGGCGCTCAGTCTTGGCGAGCGGGAGGAGATATCCCGCGGGCTCAGCGCCCATTGTTCGCTGCGTCGGATCGCTGGTCAGTTGGGTCGCTCGCCCTCCACGATCAGTCGCGAGATTCTCCGCAACGGTGGGCCAGATGGCTACCGCGCGATGCGTTCGGATCAGGCGGCTTGGGATCGGGCCTTGCGGCCCAAGCCCTGCAAGCTGGCTTGCCGACCTCACCTGGCCCGAACAGTATCCGGCAAGCTGCGGCGAAAATGGTCGCCCGAGCAGATCGCCGGCTGGCTCAAGCGCGCCTACCCCGGGGAGGCCCAGAACCAGGTGTCGCATGAAACGATCTACCGCAGCCTGTTCATCCAGGCCCGAGGCGTGCTGAAGAAGGAGCTGCTTGAGCACCTGCGGGCCAAGCGAACCATCCGCCGCTCCCGGCACGCCAGCCTGAAGCGAAACGGGCTCGGCCAGATCAAGGACGCCGTCTCCATCAGCGAGCGACCCGCATCTGTCGAAGATCGCGCTGTCCCCGGCCATTGGGAAGGCGATCTGATCGGCGGCGCCAAGAACAGCTATGTCGCGACCCTGGTCGAGCGACACTCACGCTACGTGATGCTGGTCAAGGTCGCCAACAAGGACACCGAGAGCGTCGTCACCGCACTGATCAAACAATCTCGAAAGCTGCCCGGCGAACTTTACCAGTCACTGACCTGGGACCGGGGCAAGGAACTCGCCGCTCACAAGCGCCTGGCTCTGGAGTCGGACGTCGAGGTTTACTTCTGTGACCCTAGGTCCCCATGGCAACGCGGTTCCAACGAGAACACCAACCGGTTGCTACGCCAATATCTGCCGCATGGAACCGATCTGTCGTCGCACAGCCAGGCCAAACTCAGCGCCATCGCCCGACAGCTCAACGAAAGACCCAGAAAAACCTTGCTCTACAAGACCCCTGCGGAGACCTTCGCCGAGTGTGTTGCGGCGATCAGTTGAACCCACCGTCGAATCTTGCCGGGCGTCGCGCCCGAAACCTGACATTCGCCGCCGCGCCAATTTGCGCCGCGTTCGGTCCAACGGATTTACTCGACCGTCGGCGTGGTTAGGCTGTCCCACTTGCGCACGAGGCCGAGGCCGTCGCGGAACCAGTCGGCGGAGACGACTCGCGCGCCCAACTGGGGGATGCTTCCGGCGTATAGCCCCATGAGCCACACGTGACGGATGGCTACGAAAAGCCCGATCGCATCGAAGTCCGCGGCTGGAATTGGGCGCACGCTGCGATAGCCGGTGATAAACGCCGGCCAGATCGGTCGCCTGGCCTCACTCAAGCTGTCGCTACGGGCGTGGTTCAGCTCGGCCCAGAGGAATGTGGCGAGGTCGTAAGCCAGAAAGCCCGGGCCCGCGTCGTCGAAGTCGAACCAGCCCGGGATCGGCTCGCCGCCAGCGCCGTCGGCGATCAGCGTGTTGCCGCCGTGGTTGTCTCCATGGCATTGGCCAGCAGACAACGAGGGCGCCCACTCAGCCAGTCGCGCACCCAAACGCTCGCCGATCGCGGTTGCTTCCCGCGCCAGCATGTCGTCCACCACGGGCAGCATCTGGGCGAGCGAATTTTCGATAAGATGCCGGCCGTCGATGCGGTACAGGCTGGGCGGGCCATCAAACGACGCCCCCGCGCGATGGATTCGGGCAAGGCTCGCGCCCAGAGCTTGCATGTCGGCGAGCGTCTGCGCGTCGGCCATGCCCGTGCGGTTCAAGCCGGCCCTGGGCGTGCGGCCGTCCACCCGTTCAAGCACGGCAAATTCACGCGGACCCTCGGGCGCATCGAGCATGCTCCAGAGCCGTCCCTCCCGGTCCGGAGCCGGAGCGCCAACCACGATCCCGCAGCGGTCCAGGTGCGAGAGCAGTGCGGTCTCATAATCGATATTCGCCGGTCCGCGCGACCTGCGGTCGCACAGCCGCGCCATGTAGCGCTGGCCGTCGCTGGCTTCCAGCTCATAGATGTCATTGACGCCGCGCGCGAAGAGCCGGCAGCGCGCCGTGGGCCCGATCATGAAATTTCGGTCCACCACCTCGGCGATCGATGCCGCCGAGATCGTCGAATAGACGGCCTTCAGTGTCATCCGGCCAAACCTGCACGGCCGGCATTTCGGGGCAAGGGCGAGTATTTCTCCGCCGTCGAACTCAAGCGTCACTCCCAAGGCCCTAGCAAGCCCCGAAAATGGCCGTGACCGAGCCCCACCGTCACGTGAATTGGCAAGGGCTCATCTGTGGACGGCCCCGGACCTGCAAGAGTCTCAGCATCCAAATGCCGCGCGGCGGCTCAAGCCTTCAGACCGTTCCTGGCGACGTATCGGGTGTGAAAGGCGACCAGGCATCCCAGGACCACCAACCATTGGGCAGTGCTGATTCCGGGAACTGAATCGACCGGCAGGCTATAAGCAAGTGCAACCCTGACGCCTGCGTCGATGAGGAAAACCGCACCCCAGACCGCCGTCAGAATCCTGATGTGACGACGGAAGTCCGCTTCGTGGTTCCACCTGTCTTCCCATGCCTTCGCGCCGGCCTCGCCGACTTTGGCGATCACGACCGCGCGGGAGCTGAGCATAATGAACGGTCGCTGAGTCGGCAGGGTGACGAGTATCCAAAGCCCGAGAAGCGCGCCGAGCCAGCTATCGCGGACGAGCAACAAGCGTGGGTCCCCGGTTACCAAGGACACGGCCCCGCCAGTCAGCATCAGACTGAGGGTGAAGGCCGCCGTGACATCAAAGCGGCGGTTGCGGATCGCGCCGTAGACGATCCAGGGCGCCGTGAGCACGCTTCCAACGGCGAGCGCCAGCCACTCGCTGGCGCCAGCGGCGCGCAGGCCATAGTAGCTGACCAGGGGAATCCCCAGTTCCAAGATCAACTGCCGGGCAAGCAGGCGGCGAAGGCCGGCCGTTTTTTGCTTTTCAGTGCGCTGCTCGCTCGCGGCGCCGAACTCTGTAACTTTGGTGACGCTCATACTGAGGAACTTTCGTTTTTGCGGGTGGCTAAATCGAAGAGTTCGGCCAACTCGTGGCCGCAGAGCACGACGTCTAGATCTGGCTCTCTGGTCCTGCGCAGGACGACCGCATCAATGGCTCCTTGGATGGCGATGACCATGACGCGGGGATCGAAGTCGCGGAACTCACCGGCCGCCTGCGCTTGGCGGATGTAGTCTGTGTGGAAACTGAGAACGGCGTCCATTTGCGCGAGGAACAGAGCCCGATCTGCCCCGTCGCGCGGCAAGTTGCCGAACACCTCGACCAGGGCTCGCAGATGGTTGGGAAAATCCACCAAGAATGAAGTTTGCGCCTCGATATAGGCGCGGAGCTTGGCCCTGGCGCTGACGGCTTTGTCGATCTTGGGTTGGATATACCCCTCTGCGACGCGCAGAACCTGAGCGATCACCTCCCGCATCAGGTCGTCCTTGCCGTCGAAATTGTAAGAGATGATCCCCGTGCTGCTGAGCCCGGCTTCCTTCGCAATCCGGGCAAAGGATGCGTTGCCGAAGCCAGCGGTGGCCACGACTTTGATTGCGACATCTACGATCTGCGCACGACGCGCCAACTCCGAGAATGTTCGCGCCGGGGCGCCTTGCTTATCTGAGCTACTATCTGCTTGCATGAGCAGTTCTTAGGGCAAGCATTATGGCTTGGCAAGGGCTGCCAAGGACCGTCGCGCTTTTGTTGGGGCGCTCACTGGGGGATGCCTCCGGCGTATAGGCCCATGAGCCACACGTGACGGATGGCCACGAAAAGTCCGATCGCATCGAAGTCCGCGGCTGGAATTGGGCGCACGCTGCGATAGCCGGCGATGAACGCCGGCCAGATCGGTCGCCTGGCCTCGCTCAAGCTGTCGCTACGGGCGTGGTTCAGCTCGGCCCAGGGAATGTGGCGAGGTCGTGAGCGAGAAAGCCCGGGCCCGCGTCGTCGAAGTCGAACCAGCCCGGGATCGGCTCGCCGCCAGCGCCGTCGGCGATCAGTGTGTTGCCGCCGTGGTTGTCTCCATGGCATTGGCCAACAGACAACGAGGCCGCCCGCTCAGCCAGTCTCGCACCCAAACGCTCGCCCAGCTCATAGATGTCATTGACGCCGCGCGCGAAGAGCCGGCAGCGCGCCGTGGGCCCGATCTTGAAATTCCGGACCACCACCTCAGCGATTGATGCCGCCGAGATCGTCGAATAGACGGCCTTCAGGGTCATCCGGCCAAACCTGCACGGCCGGCATTTCGGGGCAAGGGCGACAGGACGCGCTTCAATGCCGCTGCAGCCCATGTTTGGTCTGAGGGGCCGACAGCAGCCGGGATGCGGAGATAAAGCGGCAGAGGCCCCGTCGATAGGTGTTGAGCGCTCTCAGCCTAGCGGGTAGCTGTCGCGAAAACGCCCCTTTGTGAGACGCTCACGGACATTGATCGCTCTTCGTCATTGTCTTCGTATTGCGCTCAGCTGAGTTCTTGGGCGAGTCCGATGAGAAGCCCTTCAGGCCCGCGGATGTAGCAGAGCCGATACGCGTCCTTATACTGGACGACTTCGCCTACGAGCTGCGCGCCGCGCTTGCGGAGCCTTTCAAGCGTCTCGTCGATGTCGTCCACGGCGAACATCACGCGGAGGTAGCCTAAAGCGTTCACCGGGGCGTTGCGGTGATCCGCGACGGCAGGCGGCGTGAGGAAGCGGGAGAGCTCGACCCGGCCGTGGCCATCCGGCGTGCGCATCATGGCGATCTCGACACGCTGATCGCCCAGCCCCGTGACACGTCCAGCCCATTCTCCGTCGACGGTGGCCCGCCCTTCAACGTCGAGGCCGAGCTCGCGAAAGAAATCAATCGTCCCTTCGAGGTCGTCGACGACGATTCCGACATTGTCCATCCGTTTGAGCGCCATGGGCCCAATCTATAAGGTGTCGCCCAGCCCAACAACGGACCCATTGTGCGACAGCTCGCGCTCGAGCATGTTTAACAGGAGCGGAGGCTCCCGAGGTCGCTCCGGGGTGATGCAACAGCGCGGGGATGAGCGGACTATAACCTTGCCTAGGCTCTTTTCGCCTTGGCGCGCGGATGCGCCGCCTTCTTCGCCGGCGCGGCCTTGCCCTTGGCGCCTAGGCTCTTGCGCAGCGCCGCCATCAGGTCGATCACCTCGCCGCCTTGCGGCTCTTCGACGGTGACCTTGCGGCCGGCGCCCTTTTCCTTCTGCTTGATCAGGGCGCGCAGCGCATCCTCGTAGCGGTCGTTGAAGTCCGCGGGCTCGAAGGGGCCTTCCTGCTGTTCGATGATCTTGGCGGCGATCTCGACCATCTTGGGATCGGCCTTCTGGTTGGGGATGTCCTCGAAGGCTTCCTTGGGATCGCGCACCTCGTCATGGGTGCGCAGTGACCAGGCGATGAGGCCGTTGTCGCGGGGTTCGATGGCCAGCAGCCGTTCGCGGGTGTGCATCACCACCCGGCCAAGCGCGATGCGTCCGGACTTGCGCATGGCCTCGCGGATGACCGTGTAGGCCTCGACCGCCATCTTGCCGTCGGGGACCAGGAAATAGGGATCGTTCCAGTAGAGGCGGTCGATCGCCGTCTCGTCGACAAAGCGGTCGATGTCGATGGTGCGGGTGCTTTCCAGCCGCACGCCCTCGATCTCGTCCTCGGTGACCACCACATAGCGGTCCTTCTCGATCTCGTAGCCCTTGACGATGTCGTCGCGGTCCACCGGCCCGGTCTCCGGATCGGTGGGGATCATGCGGATGCGGTTGTGGGTGTCCTTGTGCAGCATGTTGAAATGCACCTCGCCGCCGCGGGCGGTGGCGGTGTAGAGGGCGACGGGACAGGTCACCAGCGACAGACGCAAGTGACCCTGCCAAGTGGGACGCGAAGCCATGGGCGATCGCCCTCCAAAAGATTCGAGACCAGAACGCGCGGGACGGCGCGATCGTTCAGCGGAGCCGGGTTTGAGCGCGGCGATCACGGTCGATGCGCGCGGCCATCGCTGCCCGACGCCGACGCTGCGCCTGCTCCGGGCGCTGGAGCGGGCCGAGGCCGGGGCGACGGTGCGCCTGCTGGCGGACGATCCGCTGGCCAGGATCGACGTGCCGCATTTCGTGCGCGAGGCCGGTCACAGCCTGATCGAAACCCAAGACACCGCGAGCGGAGTCAGCTTTCTGGTGCGGAAAAGCCCCCTGCCTTCGCCGGACGACGAGCCGGCGCGGGCTTGATCGCCAGCTCCAGCTCGGTGGCCAGGGCGGCGCCGAAAAAGACCGCGTTGACGTTCCAGGACAGCCAGACCAGCATCACCACGACCGCGGCGACCGAGCCGTACATGGCCGCGATATGGGCGAACTGCTTGACGTAGACGGCGCTGGCCCAGGACGCCGCCAGCGACATGCCCGCGGCGGCGACCCCGCCGACCAGCGACGGACGCCAGGGGGTGGGCTGGCTGGACATGGCGAAGCGATAGATCAGGGTCAGGCCGACGGTCAGGCCGAGCGAGGCCCAGGTCCACTCGCTGTAGACCAGGCCCAGATGCAGCGGCACATGCAGGTCGGCGCGCACAAGCCGGAAGGCCAGGAAGAGGCCGGAGGTGAGGCTGAGCAGGGCGAAGGCGGCGATCAGGGCGACCAGCGCAAGCAGGTTGAAGCTAAAAAAACCCCGCTGCGCCTCTTCGTCGTGGATGAAGGACAGGCCGGCGATCAGGGCCTTGAAGCCGCGGTGCGCGGCGTAGAGCCCGATGACCAGGGCGATGACGCTCTGGGTCGAGACCAGCCGGATCGGCGCCTGGGCCAAGCGGATCAGCTCGTTCTGGACCAGGGCGAAGGCGCCGGGGGGCATGAGCTGGGCGAAGGCGTCGGCCTGGCTCATCGCCTGCTGCGGCGTAAGCAGGGCGCTGTAGATGCCAATCAGGATGGCGAGCGCCGGAAAGACGGCGAGCAGGGCGAAGAAGGAGACGCCGCCGGTATAGAGCATGACGTCGCGGCCCCAGAGCCGCCGCAGCGCGCGGCCCAGCAGCTTGGCCGCCCCCAGGACCAACTGGATCGGATTGTCGTCGAGCGCCTGGGCGGAGGGCTGATCCATAGCCTGCACATAGCCGGAGCGGCGTCATTGTCGACGCTCAAATAAAGAACGGCGCATCGCCAATCAAAGGCGACGCGCCGCACTTGGGACCTGTCGGTCCCTGAACCAGCCGCCGTCTGGAGGGACGGGGAGAGCCGACGGCTGATCAGGCGCCCACAATGGCGGAAAATCCTGAACCGCGGCTGAACGCTCGGAAATGATCGGCTAGAGTGCGCCCGCGGCCTGCAGGGCTTCGATAGCCGATGGTTCAAAGCCCCAGTCGGCCAGAGCGGCCTGGTTGTCGGCCCCGATCGCCGGCGGCGGCGCCTGGATGGCGCCGGGCGTGGCTGAAAATCGCGGCGCCGGCGCCGGCTGGACCACCCCGTCCAGGGTGACGAAGGTTTCCCGCGCGGCGTTGTGCGGATGGCTCGCCGCCTCCTTCAGCCCCATGACCGGTGCGAAACAGACGTCGCTGCCCTCCATCAGCCGGGTCCACGCCTCGCGGGTCTTGGTCTTGATGACGGCCGCGAGCTTGGCCTTGAGCTCCGGCCAGTCGTCGCGGTTCATCTGCTGCTTGAACTGCGGATCGTCCAGCCCCGCCTTTTCGAGCAACAGCGCATAGAATTGCGGCTCGATCGATCCAAGCGAAATCCACTGATCGTCCTTGCACTGATAAACATCGTAGAACGGCGCGCCGCCGTCGAGCAGGTTGGCGCCGCGGCCCTCGCGCCACAGGCCCGAGGCCGACATGCCGTAGAACATCGACATCAGCGAGGCCGAGCCGTCGGTCATGGCGCAGTCGATCACCTGGCCCTGGCCGGTGGCGCGGGCATGGATGACGCCGGCCAGCAGCCCGAAGGCCAGATAGAGGGCGCCGCCGCCGAAATCGCCCACGAGATTGAGCGGTGGGATCGGCTTGTCCCCCGGCCCGATGGCCGCCAGCGCCCCGGTCAGCGCGATATAGTTGATGTCGTGGCCGGCGGCCTGCGCCAGCGGCCCGAACTGGCCCCAGCCGGTCATGCGGCCGTAGACCAGCTTCGGATTGCGCTTCAGCGCGACGTCGGGACCCAGGCCCAGCCGCTCCATCACGCCCGGCCGGAAGCCCTCGAACGCCGCGTCGGCGCGCTGCATCAGGGTCAGGCAGGCCTCGACCGCCTGCGGGGTCTTCAAGTCGAGCGCGACGGAACGCCGCCCCCGGGCGGTGACATCGAACTTCGAGCCGCGCCCGCCGCCCTTGCGGTCGATCCGCACCACGTCCGCGCCCAGGTCCGACAGCAGCATGCCGCAGAAGGGTCCCGGTCCGATGCCGGCGAATTCGACGATCTTCAGTCCGGAAAGAGGGCCCTTGGCCATTTGATTTTATCCAGAGCTTGCGCGGGCTTTTGAACCGCTACCGCGACCCAGCGCCTCTGCTATGGTTGCCGAAGGCCGAGTCTTGCGAGCAAGCTAGTCCAACTTCGGCGCACCGGAAACGGCGCCGCAGCGTCAAGTCGAGAGGGGAGATATTGCCGGTTCGAGCGCGTGTCCTGATCGTCGCCCGAGACGACGCCCTGGCGGGGCCCCTGGCCGAGGGGCTGGATCGGCTCGGCTGGCGCACGGTCACCGCGCGCGGGCCCTATGCGGCCTTGGCGGCCTTGGCCGACATGGAGATCGAGGCGGCCATCGTCGACGCCACCTCCGGCCCGCAGGACGCCCCCACCCTCGCCCGCCGGCTGAAGGCGGCCTATGCGCCGCGGCGCCTGCCGGTGATCGCCATCGGCGAGCCGGAGCCGGGCCAGTCGGCCGACAATGTGGATCTGACCCTGGCGCCGCCGCTGCACCCGGCCCAGGCCGCGCTCAGGCTCGAATCGCTGGTGCGCATGGCTATCGCCGAGGAGGAGTTCGAGCTGCGGCTGGAAACCTTCGCCGAACGCGGCCGGCGGCTCGATCTTCCCGAGACGGCGGCGAGCCCCTTGAAGGTGCTGGCCGTTGGCGAGCCGGCGCCGGAATTCCTCGCCCTGTCCAACGCGCTGGCCCGCATCGGCGCCGAGGTGGTCGGCGCCTTCACCGCCTATACGGCCTTCGACTATCTGCACGAGCGCACCTTCGACGCGGTGGCGCTCTGGGCCGGCGACAACCAGGCCGAGGCCCTGTCCATCGCCACCGGCATGCGGCGCAACACCCGCCTCTATCACGTGCCCGCCCTGCTCTATCTGCAGAGCCCGGCGCAGATCGGCATCGCCGAAGCCTATCATCGCGGCATTTCCGACCTGGCGACGCCGGAGACGCCGGCGCTCGACACCGCCAAGCGGGTCATCGAACTGGCCGCCGCCTACCGCCGCCAGAACGCCATCCGCCACGCGCTCGAAAAGGCGCGCAGCTCCGGCCTGATGGACGCGCCCACCGGCCTCTTCACCCGCGACCTGTTCGCCGCCCACCTGGCCAGGCTGGTGCAGGCCAGCCGGCTTCGCCACCGGCCGCTGTCGCTCTGCGTCCTGCGCGTCGCCGACCGCCCGGAGCTGGCCATCGCGCGCAAGGGCGGCTGGCTGGACCGCGCCGTGCCGCAGATCGGCTCGATGATCGGCCGGCTGATCCGGGTCGAGGACACCGCCGCGCGGCTCGGACCCGAGGTCTTCGCGCTCGCCCTGCCCGCAACCAACCAGACCGCGGCGCGCGCGGCGGGCGAGCGGATCTGCGCCGTCATCGCCTGCACCGCCTTCGACGCCGGCGAGAGCCGCCCGCCGTTCGTGGTCGAGTTCGACGTCGGGGTGGCCGAGGTCGAGGCCGGCGAAAACGCCGCCAACGCGCTCGAACGCGCCGCCGCAACCGCCCTGCAGCTCAAGGCCGGCTAGGTGCCCAGCCAGTACGGACCGCTTCTTCCCTATCTGATCCCGCTTCTGATCCTGCTGCTGATCATTCGCCGCGGCATGCGCGCGCGGAAAATCAAGATCGAGCGGATGTGGGTCTTCCCGGTGCTTCTGCTCCTCGCCGGCGGCTCGATGTTCGCTTCAGGACAGATTCCAAGCCCGCTGGTCGTCGCCGAGCTGGCCGCGGCGCTCGCGGCCGGCGCGGTGGCCGGCTGGTATCGCGGCCGGCTCACCCACGTCACCATCGACCCGGCCACCCATGACCTGACCAGCAAGACCTCGCCGGTGGGAGTCGTCCTGATCGCCGTGCTATTCGCCGCCCGCTACGCCATCCGGCTGGCGCTGCCGGGCGCAGACGCCGATCATCCCGGTTCGCTGGAGAGCACCGCCGGGGTGATCGCCGACGCCCTGACCCTGTTCGGCATCGGCGCCATGGTGGTGCAGCGCCTTGAAATATGGCTGCGCTGTCGCCGGCTGCTGGCGGAGGCGAAGGGCGCGGGGCGTTAGAGCGGGATCAAATCCCATCGATGGCGCGGATGTCGGCTTGCGCCAACCCTAGCCGCCCGCGCCGCGCCGATCAGGTCGGAGCACGGTGAGCTGGCCTGGACCGGCGTTGGCGGCGGCATAGGCCACGGCCGCGTTGGCGTCGTCCAGTCCGAACTCGGTCAGGTCGAACTGGGCGAGGTCGATCAGCCCGGCGCGGACCATCCGCACCATGCGCGCAATCGCCTGGCGCTCATACATCCACTTGCCGCGCACGGTGATGTCATTGTGCATCAGCCAGTTGTAGTTCAGCGCAAGGTCTCCCGACGCGCCGCGCAGGCCGCCCATCAGCACGATGCGCCCGCCGTGACGGACCGCGAGCGCAGCCGCGAGCACCTGCGGCGCGGAGGCCTCGCGCGGCAGGAAATCGAGCACCATGTCGATCGGCGCGCCGGCGGCTTGCCCGATTATGCGCCGGTCGTCCGCCTCGACGCCGGTCATCCGCGCCGCCCGCACGCGTGGCCCGAAGCGCCGGACGAGCACCTCCAGAGCGCGCTCGTTGCGGCCGGCGGCCACGACCGCGCCCGCGCCCATGGCCAGAGCCACCGCGACGCCGGCGCCGCCGAAGCCGCCGGTGGCGCCGTTCACCACAAGGGTCTCGCCGGCCCGCAAGTCACCGGCCAGCAGTCCGCCGAACGGCACCAGCAACCGGCCCAGCGCGGTCCACCGGCCGGCGTCCGCCGCGTCGATGTCGCCGATCGGCGTCACATTCTCGGTCGGGACCAGCAGCTGCTCGGCGAACGAGCCGTGGTGATAGAAGCGATGCAGCGGCAAGGCCGCTTCGGTCCGGTAGGTCCAGCCCTGCAGGATCGTGTCGGGATTGAGCGCGTCGTCGCGCGAACGGATCGTCGGCTCGCAATAGACCCAGTCGCCAACCTGGAGCCTGGTTGCGTCGGGTCCCGTCGCGCGCACCCGGCCGATGCCGCCGGCCCCCGGCGCGACCGGAAGCTCCAGCGCATAGTTGCGCGAGCCGTTGAAGACGTCGGCGGCATAGCTGGTGACGCCGGCGGCGACGACATCGACGATGATTTCGCCAGTGCCCAGCACCGGATCAGGCAAGGTCTGGATGGCGAGCGGTTCGCCGAAGGCGTTCAGGACAGCGGCTTTCATGGAGACCTCTTGGGAAGCGGATAGCGACATCCTATCAGGGGTTTTGTATCCTATTCAGGCCTGGTATTATCCTGGGATTGCGAGGCCCACCTTCGAAAGGCTAAGGCGACATGGCCGACCCTGAGCGGCGGAGCTCGGCGACTTCCTGCGCGCCCGTCGCGGTCGCCTGACTCCCGAGAGCGTCGGCCTTCCCCGCCGCCGGCGGCGGCGCACGCCGGGCCTACGCCGCGAAGAGGTGGCCGAACTCGCCGGCATCGGCGTCGACTGGTACATCCGCCTGGAGCAGGGCCGGCCGGTGACGCCGTCGGTCAGCACCGTCGATGCGCTGGCCCACGCCCTCAGGCTGACGGAACTGGAGCATCAGCATCTGCGCGCGTTGGCGGGCGACGGCGGCCGCAAGGCCTTCAGGCCCGAGGCCGCGCCGCCCGCCCTGCTCAGCCTGCTGGAGAGCTTGAGCCAGCCCGCCTACATCACCGGCCGGCGACGCGACCTGGTGGCCTGGAACGCCGCGGCCGACGAGATCTTCGCCTTCAGCAACCTGGCCGAGGACGATCGCAACATACTGGTCGCGGTTCTGACCAATCCGCGCAGCCGCGAGCTCTTCGGCCCGGGCTGGGCCGACGAAGCGCAGCGGATGGTCGCCCAGTTCCGCGCCACCCACGACCTCTGGGCCGGCGACCCGGCGTTCGTGGCGCTGCTGCGGCGGCTGCGCGAGGGCTGCCCGGAGTTCGACGCCTGGTGGGAGCGCCACGACCTCCGCCACCCGGTTTCCGGCCGAAAGACGCTGCACCATCCGACGAAGGGCGTGATCGCCTTCGACCACGCCAGCTTCCAGGCCAATGACGACCCAGGCCTGAAGCTGGTGATCTACACGCCGGTTGCGCGGGACGGGGCGACCTAGGCCGCCGCGCCCGCCATCCGCGCCAGTTCGGTCAGGATGCGTTCGGCGGCGTTCAGGCGCGCGTCGGGGGTTTCCCACTCGCCCTTGATCAGCACGGTCTGGTCGGGGCGGAAGCGCCAGAGCACCGAGTTCTTCTGGATGAAGGCGACCAGGGCCGTCGGGTGGGCGAAACTGTTGTCGCGGAAGCTGACCACCGCGCCCTTGGGCCCGACATCGATCTTGGCCACATTGGCCTGGCGGCAAAGGCCCTTGATGGCCACCACCTTGAGCAGCTGGCCGGTCTCCTCCGGCAAGGGCCCGAACCGGTCGATCATCTCGGCGGCCAGGGCCTCGCGATCCTCCGGCCGTTCGGCGTCGGAGAGGCGGCGATAGAGGGCCAGCCGCACGTTCAGGTCGGGCACATAGTGCTCGGGGATCAAGACGGCCGCGCCGGTATTGATCTGCGGCGACCAGCCCCGGTCGATGTTCAGGTCCTCGCCGCCGGACTGGGTGCGGATCTCGGCGACCGCATCCTCGAGCATCTGCTGATAGAGCTCGACGCCGATCTCGCGGATGTGGCCGGATTGCTCCTCGCCGAGCAGATTGCCGCCGCCGCGGATGTCCAGGTCGTGGCTGGCCAGCTGAAAGCCGGCGCCGAGGCTGTCCAAAGACTGCATGACCCGCAGGCGCTTCTCGGCCGAGAGGGTCAGGGTCTTTTCCGCCGCCGTGGTCAGATAGGCGTAGGCGCGGGTCTTGGCCCGCCCGACCCGGCCGCGCAGCTGGTAGAGCTGGGCCAGGCCGAACATGTCGGCGCGGTGGATGACCAGGGTGTTGGCGGTCGGGATGTCCAGGCCCGACTCCACGATCGAGGTCGAGAGCAGCACGTCGTAGCGGCCGTCATAAAAGGCGCTCATCACGTCCTCCAGCTGCGTCGGCGGCATCTGGCCGTGGCCGGTGACGAACTTCACCTCCGGTACGTGCTCGCGCAGGAAGCGGGCGATGTCCGGCAGGTCCTTGATGCGCGGCGCGACCATATAGGCCTGGCCGCCGCGGTATTTCTCCCGCAGCAGCGCCTCGCGGATCACCACCGGATCGTGCGGGGTGATGTAGGTGCGCACCGCCAGCCGGTCGACCGGCGGGGTGGCGATGATCGACATCTCGCGGATGCCGGACAGCGCCATCTGCAGGGTGCGCGGGATGGGCGTGGCCGACAGCGTCAGCACGTGCACCTCGGCGCGCAGGGCCTTCAGCGCCTCCTTGTGCTTGACGCCGAAATGCTGCTCCTCGTCGACCACCACCAGGCCGAGGTCGGCGAACTGCACCTGTTTCGACAGCACCGCGTGGGTGCCGACGACGATCTCGACCTCGCCCTTCTTCAGCGCCTCGCGGGTCTTGGCCGCCTCCTGAGACGGGACCAGGCGCGACAGGCGCGTGACCCGCACCGGCCAGCCGTGGAACCGCTCGGTGAAGGTGGTGAAGTGCTGTCGCGCCAGGAGCGTCGTCGGGCAGACCACGGCCACCTGCCGGCCGCTCATCGCCACCACGAAGGCGGCGCGCAGGGCCACCTCGGTCTTGCCGAAGCCGACGTCGCCGCAGATCAGCCGGTCCATCGGGTGGCCCGAGGCCAGATCGCCCAGCACGTCGCCGATCGAGGAGAGCTGGTCGTCTGTCTCCTCATAGGGGAAGCGGGCGCAGAACTCGTCGAACAGCCCGGCCGGCGGGTCGATCTCCGCCGTGGTCTTCAGCGCGCGCGCGGCGGCGATGGCGATCAGGCCCTCGGCCATTTCGCGCAGGCGTTCCTTGGCCCGCGCCCGGCGCGCCTGCCAGGCCGCGCCGCCCAGCCGGTCGAGCTGCACGCCCTCGGCGTCGGAGCCGTAGCGGCTGAGCAGGTCGATATTCTCGACCGGCAGATAGAGCTTGGTGTCGCCGAAATACTGGATCTCGAGGCAGTCGTGCGGCGCGTCCTGAACCTGAAGCGTGCGCAGGCCGTCATAGCGGCCGATGCCGTGGTCGATATGGACGACCAGGTCGCCGGGCGTCAGGGACGAGGCCTCGGCCAGGAAGTTCTGCGCCCGGCGCCGGCGGCCCGAGCGCACTAGCCGGTCGCCTAGGATGTCGGTCTCGGAAATGACCGCCAGGTCGGCGGTCTCGAAGCCCGCATCCAGCGGCAGCACGACCCGCTGCGGCCGCTTGGGATTCGCCGCCTGGGCGGCGGGCCAGTCGCGCGCCTGACCGACATCCTTCAGCCCGTGGTCGCCCAGCATGTGGCCCAGGCGGTCGGACGAGCCTTCCGACCAGGAGGCGAACAGGACCCGCTTGCCCGCCGCGCTCAGCTTTCGCGCGTGATCGGCCGCGGCCTCGAACAGGTTGACGCTGTCCATCGCCCGTTCGGCGGCAAAACTTCGGCCGAGCCGCGCACCCATGTCGACGACGTTGCGGGTGTCTTCCTGGTCGAACGGAGTGAACCGCCTGGCCGGACGCGCGGCGATCTGGTGGTCCCATTCGCTCGGGGTCAGGTAGAGGGCGTCGGGCGGCAGGGCGTGATAGGAGCCGTGCGCCTTGTCGGCCTCCTGGCGGGCCTCGAAGGCGTCGGCGATCATGGCCAGGCGCTCGTCGCGGGCGGCGGTGGCCAGGTGATCGACGCCGATCAGGGCCTCCTCGCCCAGATAGTCGAACAGGGTCTCCAGCTTCGGATAGAAGAGCGGCAGGAAATGCTCCATGCCACCGCGCCGGCCGCCTTCGCTGATCGTCACATAGAGCGAGTCCTCGCCCGACGCCCCGAACGCCGCGGCATAGCCCTGCCGGAACCGCGCGATGCTGGCGGCGTCGAGCAGGGCCTCGGAGACGGGCAAGAGTTCGATGCTCTTCAGCTGACGGGTCGAGCGTTGCGAGACCGGATCGAAGGCGCGGATGGACTCCAGCGTGTCGCCGAAGAGGTCCAGGCGCACCGGCTCCTCGGCGCCTGGCGGAAAGACGTCGATCACCCCGCCGCGCACGGCGAACTCGCCGCGTTCGGAGACGGTCGAGGCGCGCGCATAGCCGTTGATGGCGAAATAGCGCTCCAGGTCGGCGAGATCGACCTCCTGCCCTGCCCTGGCCGCATAGCTGGCCTGCATCAGGGTGGCGCGCGGCGGCACGCGCTGGACCAGGGCCGGCGCCTGGGTGACCACCAGGCGCAGCGCCTCCGAGCCGGTCCCGTGCGCCAGCCGCGACAACGCCGCCATTCGCCGCGCCGCGACGCCCGGCGAGGGCCCCATGCGGTCATAGGGCAGACAGTCCCAGGACGGGAAAGGGATGATCTCGATCTCGGGCGCGAAGAAGGCCATCGCCTCGATGAAGGCCTGGGCCCGACCGCCGTCGCGGGCGACGAAGGCGGCCAGCCCGCCTCGGGCGCGGACGATGTCGGCCATGACCAGGGCGTCGAACCCCTCCGGCGCGCCGACAAGCTCAAGCGCGCCGGGCTCGCGCGCGACGCTCTTCAGATCGGCTGCTTTCGTCATCACGTCGGTCAAGCGCGCGTCTGGTCTCCGTGCGGCCCCGGGATGGTGACCCGGAAGGCGCGTATCTGCTCAAGCAGCGGCCCCTGGAACGCCTCGGGCGCCTCGGCCTGACCGATGATCCAGCCCCACAGATCGGGATCGGCCTGGTCGAGCAGACCTTCGAACGCCTCGAGCTCGTCCGGGCTCATCGCCGCCAGGCTTGCGTCGGCGAAACCGCCGAGCACCAGGTCCGCTTCGCGAAAGCCCCGCCGCCAGGCCCGGTAGCGCAGTTTTTCAAGGCGGGGGTCGGCCATGGGAAGGCGCATATAGAACGCCCGCGCACGCGCCGCCAGCCGCGCTATGATCTGCGCCGCCATGCGTCCCGAGATTCTTTTTCCGCTGTTCGCGCCGGCGACCTCGCTGAAGGGCGTCGGGCCGAAGCTGGCCCCGCTGGTCGAGCGGCTGGCGGGGCCGCTGGTGCGCGACGTGCTCTTTCTGGGTCCCAATCGCGTGGTCCGCCGCACCCTGACCACGGTCGCGCAGGCGCGCGAAGGCGAGGACCAGACCCTCCTGGTCGGGATCGACGCCCACCTGCCGCCGGGCCGCGCCGGCCTGCCCTATCGCATCCGCACCTTCGACGGGACCGGGTTCCTCACCCTGACCTGGTTCAAGGGCGGCGGGCCGCACCTGGCGCGGCAGCACCCGCAAGGCGCCAAACGCGCGGTCAGCGGCCGGGTCGAGCGCTATATGGGCGAACTTCAGATGGCGCATCCGGACTATCTGGTGGACGCCGAGCGCCTGGGCGACATCCCCGAATTCGAAGCCATCTATCCGGCCGCCGGCGACCTGCATGCCCGCACCGTGCGGCGGCTGGCGCAGGAAGCGCTCGAGCGCGCGCCGGACCTGCCCGAATGGCAGGACGAGGCGTGGGTGGCGCGGGAAAAACTGCCCCCCTGGCGCGCGGCCATCGCGGCCTTTCACAGCCCGCAGTCCGAAGCCGATCTGTCGCCCTACACGCCGCATCGCCGGCGGCTGGCCTATGACGAACTCTTCGCCCACCAGCTGGCCCTGGCCCAGCGCAAGGCGGGGCGCAAGGCCGAGCCGGCCGCCGTCATCGCCGCCAGCGGCCTTGCCGAGGCCGCCGAACGCGCCCTGCCCTTTCGGCTGACCGGCGCGCAGATCCGCAGCCTGAGCGAAGTGCGCGGCGACCTCGCCTTCGGCCAGCGCATGTCGCGGCTGTTGCAGGGCGATGTCGGCGCCGGCAAGACGGTGGTCGCCATGCTGGCCATGGCCGATGTGGCCGCGGCCGGCCTGCAATCGGCCCTGATGGCGCCCACCGAAATCCTCGCGCGCCAGCATTTCGACACCCTGGCCGCGCCGCTCGGCGCCCAGGGCATCCAGACGGTGCTGCTTACCGGTCGCGACCGCGGCGGGAGCCGGGCCGAAAAGCTCATGGCCTTGGCCTCGGGCGAGGCCGCCGTCGCCGTCGGCACCCATGCGCTGTTCCAGGCCGACGTCGTCTTCAAGGCGCTGGCCCTGACCGTCATCGACGAACAGCACCGGTTCGGCGTTTCCGAACGCCAGCGCCTGTCCGACAAGGGCCCCGCCGCGCACCTTTTGGCCATGTCGGCGACGCCGATCCCGCGCACCCTGGAGCTGACCGTCTACGGCGACCTCGATGTGTCGCGGCTGGACGAAAAGCCGCCGGGCCGCAAGCCCGTCGCCACCCGCGCCGCGCCGACCACCCGGCTGGACGAGGTGACCGAGCGGCTCGCCCGCGCCGTCGCCGGCGGCGCTCAGGCCTTCTGGATCTGCCCCTTGGTCAGCGACTCCGAAGACAGCGACCTGGCCGCCGCCGAGGCGCGCGCCATCGTGCTGAAACGCCGTCTCGGCCCCAAGGTCGGTCTTGTGCACGGGCGCCTGCCGCCGGCGGAAAAGGACGCGGTCATGGCCGATTTCGCCGCCGGGAGCTTGAGCGTGCTGGTCGCCACCACCGTGGTCGAGGTCGGCGTCGACGTGCCGGCCGCCTCGATCATGGTCATCGAACAGGCCGAACGGTTCGGCCTGGCCCAGTTGCATCAGCTGCGCGGCCGGGTCGGCCGGGGCAAGGCCGACTCATCGTGCGTGCTGCTCTACGATGCGCCGCTCAGCGCGGTGGCGCAGGCCAGGCTCGACATCCTGCGCCGCACCGACGACGGCTTCCTGATCGCGGAAAAGGACCTGGAGCTGCGCGGCGGCGGCGATCCCCTCGGCCTGAAACAGAGCGGTTTTCCCGCCTATCGCCTGGCCGACCCCGCCGCCCACCGCGACCTCATCGCCGTGGCGGCCGACGACGCGCGGCTGGTGCTCGCGCGCGATCCCGAATTGAAGAGCGCGCGCGGCAAGGCCGTCCAGGTCCTGCAGGCGCTATTCGACTGGCGCCCCGATGGGTCCGGGGCGGCGGGCTAGGCCCACAACCGCTTCTCTCCCCGTCATGGCCCGGCTTGTCCGGGCCACCCACGATCACCGTGAAATGTGAGTGTTCATGGGTCCCCCGCATTCCGCCGCTAAAGCGGCTCCAGCGGGGGATGACGGTTCAGGACGGCGTCTTCAGCCGTCCTTGCCCATCGGCCCCCGCCGCGCAACAAGACCGTAGCGATAACGGGAGGCCAGTTTGAGTCAGACAAAATCCGCGAACGTCACCCTGGTCCGCGAAGGGCGCGTCGCGCTGGTCACCGTCAGGCGGGGCGACCGGCTGAACGCGCTCTCCCGCGACGTGATGAGCGAACTGACGGAGATTGCGCGCGAGCTGCGCGGCGACACCTCGACCAGCGCGGTGGTGCTGAGCGGCGATCCGGTCTTTTCCGCCGGCGCGGACCTGAGCGACCGAAAGCTCGGCGCCGGCGCCGGCGCCCCGCTGATCGAGCGGCGCGAGGCCTTGCGCATCGGGCCGGACATGTGCGCCGCCTGGGAGGCGATCGACCAGACCACCATCGCCGCCATCGAGGGATTCTGCATCGGCGGCGGGCTAGCCCTGGTCGCGGCCTGCGACTTCCGCATCGCCGGGCGCGGCGCCGACTTCCGCCTGCCGGAGATTCCGCTGGGCATGAACATGAGCTGGGGGACCCAGCCGCGCCTGGTCAACCTGATCGGGCCGTCGCGGGCCAAGCAGCTGACCATCTTCGGCGAGCGCGTCCCCGCCGCCCAGGCCGAGGCCTGGGGCCTGGTCGACGCCGTGACCGAAGACGGGGGCGCCGCGGCCGTCGCCCGGCAATGGGCCGACAAGGTCGCCGCCCTGCCGCCGCTGGCCGTGCGCATGGCCAAGCGGGCCATCACCGCCATCGCCACCGCCAACAATGCCGCCTCGACCTATATGGACGCCGATCAGTACGCCCTGGCCGCGCTCAGCGAGGACCATCGCGAGGCCGTCGCCGCCTTTTTCGAAAAGCGGCCCGCCCGCTTCACCGGGAGCTAGCGCGCCGTGATCGAGGTCTTCTTCGACTGTTCCAGCCCCTGGACCTATCTGGCCTTCCACAACATCCAGCCGATGGCGGCCGAGCTGGGTGCGGAAATCGAGTGGCGCCCCATCCTGGTCGGCGGCGTCTTCAACGCGGTCAATCCGAGCGTCTATCAGAGCCGCGAGACGCCGGTGCCGGCCAAGGCGCGCTATTCGGGCAAGGACCTGCAGGACTGGGCGCGGTCGGCGGGCCTGAAGATCAAGATGCCGCCGAGCGTCTTTCCGGTGAACAGCGTCAAGGTCATGCGCGGCTGCATCGTGTTGGCGCCGCAAGGCAAGCTGGTCGACTTCGCCCGCGCCGCCTTCGAGGCCTATTGGGGCGAAGACCGCGACATCTCGCAGGACGCGGTGATCGCGGACCTCTGCGGCCGGGCCGAGGTCGACGCCGCGCCCCTGTTCGCCGCCATCGCCCAGCCGGAGGTCAAGGACGCGCTGAAAGCCAACACCGATGAGCTGATCCGCCGCGGCGGCTTCGGCTCGCCGACGATCTTCCTGAACGGCGACGACATGTATTTCGGCAACGACCGCCTGCCCCTGGTGCGCGAGGCGCTGGGACGCGTCACCTGAGCCGCCGTTGCATAGGATTCGCCCTCGGATCGTTGCAAGCTCTACAGTCGGATACCAATAGCCCCTTCCCCTCGCGGGGAAGGGGTTGGGGATGGGGGCGTCAGCGCCGCATCATTCGATTTTGAGCTAAACCCCAGAGGCCCGTCGCCGCCTGCGGCGGCGCACCCCCGCCCCTAACCCCTCCCCGCAAGGGGGAGGGGAATTTCGCGGCGATTCTTGTTTAGGGGGGAGCGCATCTTTGCCTTGATCTACTCCGTCCGTTCGAACGCGGCGCTGATGATGATGTCGACCTTGTCGCTGATCAGCGGCACATAGGCCTTGACGCCGAAATCGCTGCGATCCAGGTGGCCGACCGCGTCGAAGCCGATCGTGAACTTGTGGCTGAGCGCATTGGGGCCGGCGGCGTTGAAGGTCGCGTCCAGGGTCACCGGGTGGGTGACGCCGTGCAGGGTCAGGTCGCCGTCGATCTTCGCGGTCCTCGGACCGGTGCGCGTCACATGGGTGGAGACGAAGCCTATGGTCGGATCGGCGCCGGCGTCGAGCCATTGGCCGCCCTTCAACTCGCCATCCAGCTTGGCGTTGGTGGTCGAGACCGAGGCGGTGGGAAACGACACCCGAACGCTGGCGGCGTCGATATTTTTCGGATCGATATTCAGCTTGCCCGAAGCTCCGGTGAAGTCGCCGTAATAGTGGGTGAACCCCATGTGCACGACCGAGAACAGCACGCGGGTGTGCTCGGGCTCGACAGTATAGGTCCCCGCCTTGACGGCGTCGGGGTTGGTCGACGGCATGGGCTGCGCCAAGGTCGGGCCGGCGATGGCCAGCAAGGCGAGCGCCACGGCGGTGCGGGACAGGATCGGTCTCATTTTCGGGTTCCCTCCTTCGGTCCGCGCTCCCCGGCGCGATCCAAGGCTAGATGATGGGTGCGGAGCAGCCGCGCAAGACGCGCGCCGCTTGTTTAGCCCCGCAAGCCGCGCAACACCTGCGGCGCCAGGCCCGGCAGGTCCTCGGAGATCAGGCCCGGCCCGTGCAGGGCGCCGGCCTCGGCATGGATCCAGACGCCGGCGCAGGCGGCCTCGAAACTGTCCATGCCCTGGGCGATCAGCCCGCCGATGAAGCCGGTCAGCACGTCGCCCGAGCCGGCGGTCGCCAGCCAGGGCGAGCCGTTCATGTTCACCGCGCAGCGGCCGTCGGGCGCGGCGATCACGGTGTCCGGGCCCTTGAGCAGCACCACGGCGTGCGCCTTGGCCGAGGCCTGGCGCGCGGCGGTGACCCGCTCGGGCGTTGATTTCAGCAGGCCCGGAAAAACCCGCTCGAACTCGCCGGGGTGCGGGGTGAGCACGTCGTCGCGGTCGAGCACCGAGAAGAGTTCATCCGGATCGTCGCGAAAGGCGGTGAGCGCATCGGCGTCGATGACGATGGCCGCGCCGGTGCGGGCCAGCGCGAAAAGGTTGGAGACCGTCGCCTCGTCGACCCCGGCCGCCGGCCCGATCACCGCCGCATCGACGTCGGTGGCGGCGGTCTCCAGCTCGACATCGGTGTCGAACGGGCGAAGCATCACCGCCTCGAGATGGGCGGCGTTGACCAGCAGGGCATCCGGCGGCGAGAGCAGGGTCACCAGGCCCGCGCCGATGCGCAAAGCCCCGCGCGCCGACAGCCGCGCCGCGCCGGTGCTCCACATCTCGCCGGAAACGACGATCAGCTGGCCGCGCGAATGCTTGTGCGAGGTGGTGGTCGGCCAGGGAAAGCGATGGCGCCAGAGGTCCGGGCCGTTCTCGAACAGCCGGGTCGGCGGCGCCTGAAGCCCGATATCGGCGACGACGACCTCGCCGCAGAGCGCGCGGCCGGGCTCCAGCACGTGCGCCAGCTTGCGGCGATGGAAGGTCACGGTCAGGTCGCAGCGCGGCGCATAGCCCAGGGGCTTGGCCGTATCGCCGGAAAGGCCCGACGGCAGGTCGATGGCGACCAGCGGCGTTGCGCTCGCCTCGGCGGCGCGCAGGGTATTGGCCACGAGGCCCGCGAGCGGCTTGGAAAGGCCGGCGCCGAACAGGGCGTCGACCACCAGCCCGACCTCGCCGACGCGGACGGGCTCCAGCCGCTCCACCGGGCCGCTCCAGGCGGCGGCGGCACTGGCCGCATCGCCCTTCAGGGCCGCCCGATCGCCTTCGAGGGCGACCGCGACCTCGTAGCCGGCCTCGGCCAGGGCCCTGGCGACGACGAACCCGTCGCCGCCGTTATTGCCGGGACCGCAAAGGATGAGGGCCTTGCAAGGTCCCCAGCGTTCGCCGATCGCGGCGGCGACCGCTTCGCCGGCGCGCTGCATCAGCACAAGGCCGGCGGTTCCGCCCGCGATGGTCGCCTGGTCCGCCGCGCTCATCTCGGCGACGGTCAGGATGTCGCGGGCGGCCATGGCCTAGAGCACCTGGGTGGCCGCTTCCGGGCCCCGCTCGACCAGCCTCACCTGGCCGTCCTTGGTTTCGAACACCGTGATCGAGGCGTGGTCGGGCCGGAAGCTCAGCACCTTGGTCTCGCCCGTGGCGCAGGCCAGGGCCGCGTTGATGGCGACGAAATGGCTGAAGACGGCGGTGTCGGCGTCCAGTTCGCTCAAGGCCTCGCCGACGGCGGCGCGCCAGGCGTCATAGTCGATATCGCCCTTCACCTCGGTCCATTGGCTCTGGAAGGCGTTGCGCAGCCAGGGGCCGCGTTCCTCCTGCGCCAGCGAAGACGGGCTGGGGATCTCCCCAAAACGCGCCTCGATCTCGACCGGAACGCCGATGGCGTCGGCGAAGGGCTGGGCCGTCTCGCGGCAGCGACGCAACGGCGAGGAGAAGACCCGCGTCGGCCGCCGGTCGGCCGGCAGCGCCATCAGCGCATCCGCCGCGGCCCGCGCCTGGGCCTGGCCGGTCTCGTCGAGGCCCGGATCGGGGTCGGGATGCTGCCCCCAGGCCGCCGAGGGCTTGCCGTGCCGGATCATGTAGAGACGCGCCATGGGATTTCAGTCCGGGACAAAGAGGTTGCGCTCGCCGTCGTCGGCCGGGCCCACCCTGCCCGTGCGGCCGACGGATTCGACCGACTCAAGCCCGCGCAGGGTGGCTTCATCTTCCGGGGTGTTGGCGACAAACCGATGACCGGCCTCGTCGCGGCCGATGACGATGCCGCGTCCATAGCCCTCGCGGCGATGCACGACGGTGTAGGTCTCGATGGTCGCCGGCCCTTGCGGGCGCTCGACGATGGGCGGATGCGGCAGGGCGTCGATCTCGGCCTGGATCACGTGCGGATCCTGCCGCGCCCAGCGGCCCTCGACCGGATCGGTCGAATAGACCCCGACCGCCTGCTTGGTCAGGAACCAGCCATTGGCGGTGACCAGGCCCTTGGCGCCGCGCGCCTGGCGCAGCTTGCGCATCATCACCGCGATCGAGTGCATGGCGTAGTTGTTGCCCGGCCCGCCGGCATAGGGCAGGCCGCCGGTGACCGTCAGCCCGCGCGGATCGTCGAGCTTGAGCCCGAGTTCGGCGGCGGCGACTTCCACCGCGACCGGGAAGCAGGAATAGAGGTCGATATGGTCGATCTCGGCCAGCCCGACGCCGGCCATGTCCAGCGCCTGGCGGCCGGTCAGGCGGATGGCGGGGCTGGAATAGTAGTTCTGCCGCTCGAGCGGATACCAGAGGTCGGCGGCGTCGGCGCAGCCGTGCAGAAAGACGAATTTGTCTTCCGGAACACCAAGTTCCCTCGCCTTCCTGACGCTGGTGATCAGCACGCCCGCCGACTGATCGACGTCCATGATGGCGTTCAGGTACTTCGGATAGGGAAAGCCGATCATCCGGTTCTTGTCATTGACCGTGATCAGCTCCTCGGCGCTGCGTTCGGTCGGGAACCAGGCCTCGGGATTGGCGGCGGCGATCCTTGTGAAGGGCGCGAAGAGTTCGCCCAGCTGGCGCTGGTGCTCGGCGAGGCCATGGCCCTGGTGGGCGCGGAAGGCGTTTTCGAACAAGGGGTAGGTGTTGATCGGCGCGTTCAGCCAGTGGGCGGCCTCTTGCGGCGTGACGCCCGGGCGCCCGTCGCCGAAGCGTTCGGGCTCCGGCGCATCCGGATCGGCCTCGAAATCGGCGAAGCTCGACCCCGCCGCCAGGCGCTTGCGCAGGGCGCCGAGGAACTCGGCCCCGACCGCCAGCGCGAACGCGCTCTCGCCCGAGGCGATCCGGGCGCACAGCGCATTGACCAGCTGCTGGGGCGTGTTGCCGCCCATATAGGTGTAGGGCGCGTAGCGGGGCGTCGCGCCGAATGCCTTCGCCAGCGCCAGCGGCGGGTTCTTCAGCCGCGGAAAGGGCAGCCGCTGCAGCGCGCCGCCGGCGTCGACCGTGAAGCCGACCACCGCCAGGGCGTCCAGACCGGCGAGCGCGCCCGCCTCCAGCCCGGCGTCGGCCGCCGCGCGTTCGGCCGCGATCTTGATCATCTTCAGCGGCGACGGCGAAGCTTCGGCGGCGCCGCGGTAGGTGAATTGGCCCGCTCCGATCAGCACCGGCGTGTCGTCACGCATTCGCAAACCCTTCGATCAGCGCCTTTTCAGCGTTTGTAGGGCGGCCAGGGCCCACCACAAGCGCTTTCGTGAATTGATCAAGAACTGGGCGTCGGCGCCTTGAATTCAGGCGCCTGCTCGCGTAGGGGCGACCAGCGGACGTGTCGCCCTTTCCTCCCCTTGTGGTCCGGCGGCCAGCCGTGCTGCTAGCCAGACGACCTGGGCGGCGCCCGCGCCGAGCTTTAATCCGTCATCAGAAACGCCGCCGATGAAGAAAATCGAAGCCATCATCAAGCCGTTCAAACTCGACGAGGTGAAGGAGGCGCTGCAGGAGCTGGGCGTCCAGGGCATGACCGTGCTCGAGGCCAAGGGCTATGGGCGCCAGAAGGGCCACACCGAACTCTACCGCGGCGCCGAGTACGTCGTGGACTTCCTGCCCAAGATCAAGGTCGAGGTGGTGATCGCGGACGATCAGCTCCAGGCCGTGCTCGAGGTCATCCAAACCGCGGCCCGCACGGGCCGCATCGGCGACGGCAAGATCTTCGTCTCCGACATCGCCGACGTCGTCCGCATCAGAACGGGCGAAAGCGGCGCGGCGGCCATCTAACGAACATCATCGAACCTGCAAGGGGATCAAAGGAACCATGGCGAACTACAAGGATATCCTGGCTGAAATCAAAGAGAAGGATGTCAAATACGTCGACGTCCGCTTCACCGACATGCGCGGCAAGATGCAGCACGTCACCTTCGACATCATGATGGTCGACGAGGACTTCCTCACCGACGGCACCATGTTCGACGGCTCGTCCATCGCCGGCTGGAAGGCGATCAACGAGTCCGACATGAAGCTGCGACCGGACCTGGACTCGGCGCGCATCGACCCCTTCTACCAGCAGTCGACGCTTTTCCTGTTCTGCGACGTGCTGAACCCGGACACCAACACCCCCTACGACCGCGACCCGCGCTCGATCGCCAAGGCGGCGCTGAACTACGTCAAGTCGTCGGGCATCGGCGACACGGTGTACTTCGGCCCCGAGGCCGAGTTCTTCATCTTCGACGACGTGCGCTGGTCCACCGCGCCGAACTCGACCGGCTATTCGTTCGATTCCACCGAGCTGCCGATCAACAGCGCCAAGGAATACGAAGAAGGCAATATGGGTCACCGTCCGGGCCCCAAGGGCGGCTATTTCCCGGTCAATCCGGTCGATAGCGCCCAGGACCTGCGCGGCGAGATGCTGGGCGTGATGCTGGAACTGGGCATGGAGCCGGAAAAGCATCACCACGAAGTGGCGCCCGCCCAGCACGAACTGGGCCTGAAGTTCGCCGAGCTGATCACCATGGCCGACCGGCTGCAGCTCTATAAGTACGTCATCCACAACGTGGCGGCCGCCTATGGCAAGACGGCCACCTTCATGGCCAAGCCGATGTTCGCCGACAACGGCTCGGGCATGCACGTGCACCAGTCGATCTGGAAGGGCGGCAAGCCGATGTTCGCCGGCGACAAATATGCCGGGCTGTCAGATACTTGCCTGCATTACATCGCGGGCATCATCAAGCACGCCAAGGCCATCAACGCCTTCACCAACTCGACCACCAACAGCTACAAGCGCCTGGTGCCGGGCTATGAGGCGCCGGTGAAGCTGGCCTATTCGGCGCGCAACCGGTCGGCGTCGATCCGCATCCCGCACGTGGACAGCCCCAAGGGCAAGCGGATCGAGTGCCGCTTCCCCGATCCCATGGGCAATCCCTACCTCGGCTTTACGGCCATGCTGATGGCCGGCCTCGACGGCATCGAGAACAAGCTCGATCCGGGCGCCCCGGCCGACAAGAACCTCTACGACCTGCCGCCGCGCGAGCAGAAGAAGATCCCCGAGGTCTGCGGCTCGCTGCGCGAAGCCCTCGAGAGCCTGGATAAGGACCGCGCCTTCCTGAAGAAGGGCGGGGTGATGAACGACGACTTCATCGACGCCTATATCGAGCTGAAGATGGAAGAGGTGATGCGCCTGCAACTGCACCCGCACCCGGTCGAATTCGACATGTATTACAAGTGCTAGCCTTTCCTCCCTGAGGCTGGACGATTGGGCCGCGGGCGTTCGTCCGCGGCCCTTTTTTGTTTGCGCCGGCGCGCCGGATTTGCGGCCACCCCCTCAAACAGCTGTTTGATTTTCCGCCCGCAGGCGCCAAAGATAGGCTCATAGCCATCGGAGGCGGGAGCGTCGGCGCAAGCGTGTGCGCCTGCGGCGCCAGCCAAACATCAGGGAGAGACACCAGTGAGCGAAGTCCAGGATCGGGCGCAGTCGTCCTTCAATCTGAACCCGCAGGATGAGTTGAACGACCTGCGCATGTCGGCCAAGGCCCTGCCGCTGCTCGAACACGTCCGGCGCTTCATCCGCGAGACGGTGAACCCGATGAGCGAGGAGTTCCGGCGGCTCGGCGAAGGCAAGACCGACCCCTGGTCCTATGCGCCCGGTCAGCTGGAAGCGCTGGAGAAGGCCAAGGACAAGGCCAAGGCCGAGGGCCTGTGGAACTTCTTCCTGCCCAACGCCGAGACCGGCGAGGGCCTGTCCAATCTCGACTACGCCTATATCGCCGTCGAACTGGGCAAGAACCCGATGGCTTCGGAAAGCATGAACTGCGCCGCCCCCGACACCGGCAACATGGAGGTGCTGGAGCGCGTCGGCACGCCCGAGCAGAAGAAGCAGTGGCTGGAGCCCCTGCTGGCCGGCAAGATCCGTTCGGCCTTCGCCATGACCGAGGTCAACGCCGCCTCGTCCGACGCCAAGAACGTCAACACCCGCGCCACCCTGGTCGGCGACGAATATCTGATCAACGGCGAGAAGCACTACATTTCCGGCGCCGGCGACCCGCGCTGCAAGATCATGATCACCATGGTCCAGACCAGCCCGGAGGGCCCGCCGAACCTGCGTCAGTCGCAAATCCTGGTGCCCACCGACGCGCCCGGCGTGAAGATCGTCGGCCCCATGGCCGTCTTCGGCAATATCGACGCGCCGCACGGCCATATGCACATCATCTTCGACAATGTCCGCGTGCCGGCCTCGAACATGCTGCTGGGCGAGGGCCGCGGCTTCGAGATCAGCCAACTGCGCCTGGGCCCCGGCCGCATCCACCACTGCATGCGCGCCATCGGCCAGGCCGAGAAGGCCCTGGACCTGATGGTCACGCGCGGCCTGACCCGGGAAGCCTTCGGCAAGCCGATCATCCAGCTGGGCGGCAATATCGAACTCATCTCCAAGGCCCGCATCGACATCGAGGCCATGCGCCTGATGGTGCTGAAGGCGGCCAAGGCCATGGACGTGCTGGGCAACCAGGAAGCCCGCATCTGGATCCACATGGTCAAGGCCATGATCCCGGTGCGCGTCTGCGAGATCATCGACCAAGCGATCCAGATGCACGGCGCCCTCGGCGTCAGCCAGAAGACGCCGCTGGCGCAGATGTACACCTCGACCCGCACCTTACGCATCGCCGACGGTCCGGATGAGGTCCACCACATGGTGGTCGGCCGCAACGAACTGCGCCAGTACCGCGAAATGCCCCAGGACGCGTCCACGGCGGCGGTGTTCCGGAACTAGGCTCGGGCGCGGGTCCGCGCCTTCGGCCCCTTGAGGGCCGGAGGCGTGTCGCTAGCGCGTAAAGATGTCCGGTTTTGGTAGCGCGTGATCTGTCCGCTCGTTCTTGTTTTGCTCCGGGGCATGCCCCGGAGCAAAAACGGCCGTTTGTGGAGCGTGTCACGCGGCCTTGTCCTTGTGGTCTTGGATGGCGCCGTCGGCGTCGTAGTCGGCGAGCCGATGGGGTCCCCAGAAGATGGCGATGCAGCCGTCGGGGTATTCGTGGACCCGGACGCTGGTCTTGACGAAATGGGGTCTGAGCCGGCTGGGCGGCAGCTGCAGGCGCAGGGTCTTCCACCTGACGGTGTTGTCGTTGCCGACGGTGCGCTCTTCCTGGACGCAGAGGATTTCGCGCGCCAGGCCGGCGTGATCGGCCACGAAGCCCGAGCCCTCCTGCTCGGCCGGGACGGCGAAACGGGCGTTGTGCTCGCCGATATAGGTCTCGGCGAGCCAACGATTGGCGGCGTCGACGCCGGTGATGCCGGCCAGGGCCAGTTCCTTGGGCAGGCGGTCCTGAAGGGTGAGGAAGGCTCGCTCCGAGCGTCCGCGCGCCTGGGGCGAATAGGCGGCGATGTGCTCGATGCCGAGCTGGGCCAGGGCCCGGCCGACCTGGGTCAGCGCCGTCCTGGAGACCTTGCCGCCGGCCTCGGGTGTGAAGAAATAGTGGCTGCCACGGTCGGTGTAGAGCGAGCAGAACAGCCCATGGCGTTCGATCACCTCGCTCAGGCCGCGAAAGGTGGAGACCGTGCCCTCCTCGTCGACCAGGAAGGCCGAATAGATGGCGCTGGTGGCGTCATCCAGGGTGACCACCAGATCGTACTTGCGCCCGTCGCCCGGCAGCCAGGCGTGCATCGAGGCGTCCTGGTGCAGCATCATGCCAACCATCGGCCGCCTGGGCCGCTTCTTGCGGTGCGCCGAGCGCTTCGGCGCCGCCCGGACCAACCCCGACCGTTGCAGCCAGACCTTGGTCACCGTGTAGCCCAGCTTGTAGGCGTGCCGCTTCACCAACTGCTCGTGGAAATGCTGCACCGTGAAGTCGCCATAGTGCGCCCGATACAGCCCCAGCATTCGCTCAATCTCCGCCTTCGCCGCGCGCCGGCTCGATGGCCGCAAGCGACGATCGGCCAAGCCGGCCGGCCCTTCGTCGTGCAGCCGGTCGCGCCAGCGCCGGAACGTCCGCTCGCTGATCCCCAACATCTCCGCCGCCGCCTCCTGGCCAAGCTCGCCCCGCTCATGGCGATCCAACAGCTCCTCAAACCGCATCCTGCGTATGCTCTCGTTGATCCGCGCCCGGTCCATTCCAGCCCCTCATTCCAGAGGCGAAAGAAACCGGACACTTCACGAGCTACAAACTCCGGACAGATCACGAGCTAGCCACATTGAGGGCCGGAGGCGTTTCCTCGCAAGACCTCCAAGGCTAAACTTTCGCCGGATCTTCCTGGCGACGGGTTTTCAAATGGGTTCGCGCACCGCCGCATGCGCCTGCGACCAACTGAGCATCGAGGTTCTGGGCGAGCCGATCGGCGTCTGCCACTGCCTGGCCTGTCAGCGCCGGACGGGGAGCGTCTTCGCGTCGCTGGCGAGCTTCGCCGCTCCCTATACCGTCTTCGGCAAGGCGACCGAATATGTCCGCGTCGGCGACCAGGGCGCCCGATTCACCTTCCGCTTCTGCCCGATCTGCGGCGCGAACGTCTTCCACACCGAAGACGGCCGCGAGCAGACCCGCGTATCCGTCGCCGTCGGCGCCTTCGCCGATCCCGCCTTTCCGCCCCCGCGCGTCTCCGTCTATGACCGCCGCCGGCATCCGTGGGTTCGCTTGCCGGCGGCGACGAAGACCTATGATCTCGACCCGGATTAGCGCGGCGGTGCAGCGGCGGAGGATGTGTGGCCCAGTTCAGCTTTGAAGCGGAGGTCATCCATTGGAGAGGCCCCTCCCCGTTCTTCTTCGCGCCGATACCCTCGCACCACGCCGCGGCGCTCAGGCAGGCCGCGAAGCTCGTATCCTACGGATGGGGCATGATCCCCGTCGAGGCGACGATCGGCGCCGTCGCCTTCACGACGTCGCTCTTCCCCAAGGACGAGACCTACCTCCTGCCCATAAAGGCGCAGGTGAGACGCAAGGCCAATATCACCGCGGGCGACGCCATAGCCGTTGAGCTGACGATTCAACCGGGTCAGCGGTAAAACCGGGGGTACGTACGATTTAAGCGACGGGCGGCAAAAACGAGTAGGTTTCCCCAATTCTTTCTGATGCTCGATATGCGGCGATGAGCAGGAACATCGGACGGTCCAATTCTTCGGCCGCTTGAGGCGCCGTCGCAATCTGCTCTGCGGTTGGTTTCCACTCTTCCACATTGCGGATCGAGAACCCTTGCCGGATCAGAAGATTGAGCGTCGTCCCAACTTTGCGGTGGTGTTTGACTACGCCCTTGGCAAGCCAATCTGTCGTACGGGGTCCTTCGCGCTGATAACTGTCGAGCGCCCAGGCCTTTCGTCCGTCGGCGAGCGTAATCCAGCTCGGATCGATCGGGGCCATGAAGATCGGGTGTTCGACCGAAAAGACAAACGCACCGCCCGGAACAAGCGCCCGGTGGACCGTCTCAAAGAGCCGGCCGAGCTTTTCAACATAGTGGAGCGCTAGAGAGCTGTAAGCCAGGTCGAACGCACCCTCCGGGAGATCAAGGTCCTCAAGATCGCCGCGGACGTAGCGCACGGCCCGATCGGCTGTCTCGGCGCGCGCCCGCGCCAGCATCTTCTCTGAAATGTCGATGCCCAGCACCGAGGCTGCACCGGCTGCACGCGCCCAACGACTGAACCAGCCAAAACCACAGCCCAGATCCGCCACGCGCAGATTCTGAATGGGGGGCAGCAGTGCGCGCATCGCCGGCCACTCGGCCGCGCCGTCCAGGCCCAGGATCGACCGCCGGAAGTTGCTGTAAGCGTTGAAAAATTGCGGATCGTCATAGATGTTTTGGGCCATCGTCATTGGAGTTTCAGCTGTCCGCGCAAGCTAGGCAAGCGTCGGCAATACCGGGGACATGGACGATTTAAGCGACGAGACGCAAAAACGAGTACGTGTCTCCAACTCGATTGGAATATATCATGATACCTATCGAGGTAAGGAGATCGAAGATGGGCGTAAGAACCGCCAAGCTGTTCACCACCGGGCGCAGCCAGGCTGTTCGGCTGCCGATGGAGTTCCGCTTCGAGGGCGGTGAGGTGTTCATTCGCCGGGACCCGAAGACCGGCGACGTCATCCTTTCGCGCAAGCCGGACTCGTGGGACGGCCTGTTCGCGCTTTATGGCGACGGCGACGCGCCAGGCGACTTTATGGGGCCGGCGGACCGCAACCGATCGCCGCAGGATCGCGATCCCTTCGAGGGCTGGGAGGAATGAGCCACATGCTCGACACCAATGTCGCCAGCCATGTCATCAGAGGCGACAGCCCCGAGATAACCGAGCGCCTGGCGTCCATTCCCATAGCGCAGGTCGCGATATCGACGGTGACCGAGGGCGAGTTGCTCTATGGCTTGGCCCGGCGCGGCTACCCCCCAAGGCTCAGCGAGCGGGTCAGGCAGTTTCTCTTGCGGGTCGAGGTTCTGGCCTGGGACCGCGCCGTCGCTCAGGCCTACGGCGATCTCAGGGCGTCATGTGAGACGAGGGGCGCCACGCTCTCGGCCCTCGACATGATGATCGCCGCCCACGCGGTGGCGACCGACGCGGTGCTGGTCACCCGCGACAAGGCCTTCGCCCGCGTCTCCAGCCAACTGAAGACCGACGATTGGGCGGCGGCGTCCCGCTGACCGGGCTAACCGGGACAGTTCCGATTCAGCCGACAGGAAGCAAAAAATAGCACGCGCCCCGAATTGCGGGCAGGATGAGCCCGGCTGGCGACGGTGCGCCGGACGACGCCGAAGGTCGCTGGAGGAAAGCCGATGAGCGTGGAGTTGCAACTGCTGGCCTGGTCCGTGGTGTTGCTGATCGCGCACATCTCGGTGCAGGGCGCCTTGGTGGCGCCGCTGCGGGGAGCGGCGTGGAACGCCGGCCCGCGGGATGACGGGCAACCGCCGCTCGGCAAGCACCCGGGCCGCGCCGTGCGCGCCCTGGAGAATTTCAAGGAGACCTATCCGGCCTTTATCGCGCTGGCCTTGGGCCTGGTGGCGGCGTCCAAGACCGGCGGGACGGGCGCGCTCGGCGCCGAGATGTGGTTCGCCGCCCGCATCGTCTACCTGCCGCTCTATCTGTTCGGCGTCCCGTGGCTTCGCACGCTCGCCTATGGCGTTTCGCTCATCGGCCTGATCCTGATGCTGACGCGATTGCTCTAGCGGCGCCCTATTCGGGTTCAAGCGCGCTCGGCGCATCGGTCTGGGCGAAGTCAACTCCCTTGTACAACAAGGGCAGGCCTCTGACCTTGGCGAGCGCGTAGCTGAAGAGATCGCCGAAATTCAACGCCGCCGGGTGGCCGCTGCCCTTGCCGAACGCGACGAAGGCGGAATAGGCCGCCTCCACCTCAGCGGGCCCGGGCGTCACCAGCTCGAATACGGCAAGCCGCAGCAGATCGTCCAGGAGCACCACGCCCCTTTGTCCACGGCGGCCGTGCACGACCATCCGCGCCTCGACCACGGAGACCGTGCTGATCAGGGCCTTGCCGGCCCGCTGAATGGCTTCGATGAAGACCCCGCGCTCCGGCTCCCCGAAGGCCACCGCCACGATGGCCGAGGTGTCGACGACGATCATTTCGGCAGGCCGACGGCGTCCCATTCCAGCGGATCGAAAACGTCGGGACGATCCGGAACACGGTCGAGCTGTGCGAGCAAGGCCGCCATCCGGTCCGCGACCGCGCCCGCCCCAGAGTCTCCAGCCAAGCGATCGACCGCCCGTTCGACCAGGGCGGTCTTCGTCAGCCCGGCGGCGCGGGCGAGTCGCTCGACCTTGGCGACAACGGTCGGATTTGCAATTTGCAATGCCACCGGCGCACCTTCAAATGTACATCATCAATATACATATGGTGTGAGGTCATCTGAGACAAGGGCGTCGCCCTTGGGCCGCTCGATACTCCCGCGCCGACTTAAGGCCGCGCGAAGTTCGAATCGCTGCTAAACCAAGGTCATGGCCAGGGCCGCCCAAACGCGCAGCAACGATCTCTTCGACGACGCCCTCGCGCCGGCGCCCGCCGCGCCGTTGTCGCAGGCGCACGAGCCGCGCCCCTCGTCCGGCTATTCGGCCAAGGACATCGAGGTCCTGGAGGGCCTTGAGCCGGTGCGCAAGCGGCCGGGCATGTATATCGGCGGCACCGACGAGCGCGCCCTGCACCACCTGTTCGCCGAGGTCCTGGACAATTCCATGGACGAGGCCATCGGCGGCCACGCCAAGCTGATCGAGGTCAGCCTGGAGGCCGACGGGACGCTCAGCGTTCGCGACGACGGCCGCGGCATGCCGGTCGACCCGCACCCGAAATTCCCCGGCAAGTCGGCGCTCGAGGTCATCATGACCATGCTGCACTCGGGCGGGAAGTTCTCCGGCAAGGCCTATGAGACTTCCGGCGGCCTGCACGGGGTCGGGGTCTCGGTGGTCAATGCGCTGTCCGAACAGCTGCAGGTGAGCGCCTGGCGCGACGGCTTCGAATGGCGCCAGGCCTTTTCGCGCGGCCTCCCGCAAGGGCCGCTGCAAAAGCTCGGCCCCTCGCGCAAACATGGCACCGAGGTCCGCTTCCTGCCGGACGAAAGCATTTTCGGCGAGAACGCCGCCTTCCGCCCCGCCCGGCTCTACCGGATGGCGCGCGCCAAGGCCTATCTCTTCCGCGGCGTCGAGATCCGCTGGCGCTGCGCGGCCGAGCGCATCGGCGACCAGACCCCGCTTGAGGCGGTCTTCCGCTTCCCCAACGGCCTGGCCGACTTCCTGGCCGAGCGGGTCGGCGAGGCCCAGACCGTCACCGAGACCTTTTCCGGCCGCGTCGAGCGCAAGGGCGAGGCCGGGGCGGTGGAATGGGCCATCGCCTGGTCGCCGGCCGGCTTCGGCGAGGCCGACGGCTTCATGTCCTCCTATTGCAACGCCGTGCCGACGCCCGAGGGCGGCACTCACGAGGCCGGGCTGCGCGCGGCCCTGACCCGCGGCCTGAAGGCCTATGCCGAGCTCGCCGGCGAGAAGCGCGCCGCCATCATCACCGCCGACGACGTCCTGGCGCAGGCTGGGGCGCTCATAAGCGTCTTCGTGCGCAACCCCGAATTCCAGGGCCAGACCAAGGAGCGCCTGTCCTCGATCGACGCCCAGCGGCTGGTGGAAGGCGCGTTGCGCGACCCGTTCGACCACTGGCTGACGGCGGCGCCGAAATCGGCCCGCGCCCTGCTCGATTTCGTCGTCGACCATGCCGAGGAGCGGCTGAAACGCCGCCGCGACAAGGAGGTCGCCCGCGCCTCGGCCACCCGTAAGCTGCGCCTGCCCGGCAAGCTGGCCGACTGCTCCGGCCAGGCGACCGACGGCACCGAGATCTTCCTGGTCGAGGGCGATTCCGCCGGCGGCTCGGCCAAGCAGGCGCGCGATCGCCGCACCCAGGCCATCCTGCCCCTGCGCGGCAAGATCCTCAACGTCGCCTCGGCCACCAACGACAAGACCGGCGCCAACAAGGAGCTGTCCGACCTGATCCTGGCCCTCGGCGTCCAGGGCGGAACGCGGTTCCGCGAGGAAGATCTGCGCTATGAGCGGGTGATCATCATGACCGACGCCGATGTCGACGGCGCCCATATCGCCTCGCTGCTGATCACCTTCTTCTATCGCACCATGCCCGACCTGATCCGCGCCGGGCGGCTCTACCTGGCCCTGCCGCCGCTCTATCGGCTCAGCCACGGCGGCAAGAGTTCCTATGCCCGTGACGACGCCCACAAGGACGAGCTCTTGGCCACCGAGTTCAAGGGCAAGAAGCCGGATATCGGCCGCTTCAAGGGCCTGGGCGAGATGATGCCGGCCCAGCTGAAGGACACCACCATGAACCCGGCCACCCGGACGCTGGCCCGGGTCACCCTGCCCCGCGCCGAGGAGGCGGTCGAGGCCCTGGTCGAGACCCTGATGGGCCGCAAACCCGAACTGCGCTTCCGCTTCATCCAGGAGAACGCCTCCTTCGCGGCGGCGGACCTGGACGTCTAGCGACGAGAGACGAAGCGCGGGAATTTCCGAGCAGCGTTCTGCCCCGGCCAACGCAGCTGGGTGTTTTGTTTGACCACGAAAAACACGAAAAACACGAACATGCCGCGCTATTTCAGAGTCCGAGCCGCTCAAGGCGCGCCTGCGGCGCGCGCTAATGTTTTCGTGCTTTTCGTGTTTTTCGTGGTTCAATCTTGGTCTGGGCTTTCCGAGGCGATCGCGGCATGTTGAGGCCCCGGCGCCGCGGCCTGGCGTCGATCAATGCCGAGATCCGCGACGGCATCGCGCCCGCCGCCGAAGGCCTGGCGCGCACGCCCAGCGGCCCGCCGTCCGCCGACGGCGCGGTCCGGCGCAACTACCGCACCGTCGCGCTGATCATCGCCTGCGCCCTCTTCATGGAGCAGATGGACGCCACCATCCTGGCCACCGCCCTGCCGACCATGGCGCGCGACTTCGGCGTGCCCGCCACCTGGCTCAGCTCGGCGCTGACATCCTACCTGATGGCGCTGGCGGTCTTTATCCCGGCCAGCGGCCGGCTGGCCGACCGGTTCGGCTCCAAGACCGTGTTCCGCGCCGCCATCCTTCTCTTCCTGGCCGGCTCGGTGCTGTGCGGCCAGTCCAGGAGCCTGCCCTTCCTGATCGGCGCCCGCTTCATCCAGGGCATCGGCGGGGCGATGATGATCCCCATCGGCCGCCTGGTCCTTTTGCGCAGCGTGGCCAAGGAAGACCTGGTCCAGGCCATGTCCTGGCTGATCATCCCGGCCCTGATCGGCCCGATCATCGGCCCGCCGCTGGGCGGTTTCATCGTCACCTATCTGAACTGGCGCTGGATCTTCTACCTCAACCTGCCGGTCGGGATCCTGGGCGTGGTGCTGGTCACCAAATTCATCGGCCAGGTGCGCGGCGAGCGCCCCGCCCGGCCCGACTTCCCCGGCTTCGTCCTGTCGGGCCTGTCGCTGGGCGGGCTTCTGTTCGGCTTCGAGACCACCAGCCGCTCGGGCGAGCTTCCCCAGGCCCTGGCCCTGATCGGCATGGGCCTGGCCGCGGGCGGCCTCTATATCCGCCATGCGCGGCGCACGCCCGAGCCCATCCTCGACCTGACCCTGATGCGCATCCCGACCTTCCGCCTGTCGGTGATCGGCGGCTCCCTGACCCGCATCACCCAGGGCGCCCAGCCCTTCCTTCTGCCGCTGATGCTGCAGCTGGGCTTCGGCATGAGCGCCGCGGCCAGCGGCTCGATCACCATCGCCACCGCCATCGGCTCGCTGGGCATGAAATGGCTGGCGCCGGCGGCGCTCAGGCGCTTCGGCTTTCGCAACAGCCTGATCGTCAACGGCCTGGTCGCCAGCGCAGGCTACGCCGTCTGCGGCTTCTTCCGGCCCGCCTGGCCGGTGGCGGCGATCTTCGTGGTGCTGGCGGCCTGCGGCTTCTTCATGTCGTTCCAGTTCACCGCCTACAACACCATCGCCTATGACGAGATCCCGCCCGAGCGGATGAGCCAGGCCACCAGCTTCTACGCCACCTTCCAGCAGCTCATGCTGTCCTTGGGGATCTGCGTCGGCGCGGTCGCCCTGCACATCGGCATGCTGGCCACGCATCGCGCCAGCCCCGGCTTCCCCAACTTCACCCTCGCCTTCTGGCTGGTCACCGCCATCTCGACCCTGGCGACGGTGTGGAACTGGCGGTTCGCGCGCGACGCCGGCGATACGCTGGCCGGGCGGGCGGCGGTGGGCGCGCGGAACTGAAGGCGCGTGGCGGCGCTCTTCGGATGCGGGCGCGCGGTCGGGAGATGGGATCATCGGGCAAGCTTCTCCAGTGCCGGGCAAAGCGGCGTCCCGCCGACCTCGCTGGGTTCGGGTCGCCTTCGCCGTCGTCTCCGCGGCGATCTTCGTCTTCGCCATCCGAATCCTGGTCGTCCAGTTCAGGTCCCTGCGGCTCGTGTCGGTCATCGCCGCCACGCACCGATGGGGCGGTCGGCTTCCGCTCGCCATCGCGCTTTGCGCCGGGAGCTTCCTGGTCGTCGGGCTCATCGAGTGGCGCGCCGTGCGATGGGCCAAGACGCCGGTTTCGATGCGCGTGGCGCTGGGCGTCTCCTTCGTCGCCAACGGGATCGCCCACAGTCTTGGCGCCACCGCCTTGGTGGCGGGCGCGGTGCGGGCCAGGCTCTATGCCCGTCACGGGATCGGCCTGACCACCTCGGCCACGGTCACCGCCTTCCAGACCGTGACCTCCTGCGTCGGGTTCGGCGCCCTGGCCGGCGTCGCCGCGCTCGCCGGGCTAGGCCCCGAGGGCTCGGCGACGCCGCTTGTTGGCGGACTGATGATCGCCGGCGTGGCCGCCTATGTGCTGGCCTGCCTGCTGGCGCGCGGGTCGCTCAAGGCGTTCGGCCGCGCCTTCGAATTGCCGGGCGTCAAGGACGCCCTCGCCCAGGTCGCGCTCGGCGCCCTCGACAACGGATTGGCGATGGCCGCGCTCTGGGTGCTGCTGCCGCCCAGGGCGGTGTCCTATCCGCGCCTGGTCGGCGACTATGCGGTGGCCTATCTCGGCGGCGCCGTCTCGGGCGTTCCGGGCGGCGTCGGGCCGTTCGAAGGCGTGCTGGCCGGACTGCTGACATCGGTCGACAAGGCAAGCCTCCTGGCCGCGCTCCTGGGATTTCGCCTGTGCTTCTACGTCCTGCCGCTGATCCTGGCCGGCCTGCTCTTCACGGCGGAACTGGTCAGGGATGCGCGCCATCCGGCGCCAGACGACCGGCAAGCTCGCCATGAGTGCAACAAACCCCACGGCGCGGCGTTGCCAAGGATTGGGCAGGCTTGCGCCTGTGAAGCCGAAAGCGTGGCATGCCGCGAATCACCACCGTCTCCGAGCTGACGATCGACGGGAAGATGTCGCTTGGCGGCGGCGGCTCCAGCAAGGACCTCTTTCAGTTCTACGGCGACGAGCTGCGCCGCTGGTTCCACGAGCAGCGAGCCGCCCACGATGCGATCATGGTGGGCGCGGGCACGGTGCGCTGCGATGATCCGGAGCTGACCGTGCGTCATGCGCTGGGGGCCAGTCCCCTGCGGGTCGTGCCGTCGTCCGATGGGCGCCTGCCGCCCCAGGCGCGGCTGCTGAACGACGGCCTGCCGACCTTGGTGGCGGTCTCGCACGCGGCGCGCGCGACCGCGGTGGCCGACCTCGCCGCCAAGCCCGGCGTGGAGGTGCTCCGCTGCGGCGAAAGTCGCGTGGACCTGGCCGGACTGATGGCGGCGCTCGACGCGCGGGGCGTGCGCACCCTGATGGTCGAGGGCGGCTCGCGCCTGCTGCACAGCCTGTTCGAGGCCGGTCTGGTCTCGCAGATCTTCATTAAGCACATCCCGGTCATTTCCGGCGCGCTGAACGCACCAACCTATCTCGGCGCCGATGATGGCCGAGAGAGCCTGTCGCTTTCGCGCTGGCGGCTTATCGACCTCTTCGTCAAGAGCGGCGTCGGCGTCTCGGTCTATCGGCCCTTGGCCGCGGCGGCGGCATGATCGCCGCCGCTGAGATCGCGCGGGTCGGCCGCGCCCTCGACGGTCGCACGGGGCGAAACTCGCCGCCGGTCTGGGACCTGCGCATCGACGCCGGAGGGACCCTGCTGGCGACCGACCCGGCCAGCCTGCACCATGCCAAGCATCAGGCGCTCATGCGCGCCTATCAGGCCCGCTACGTGCTGCTGCCCGACCGCGGCGGCGCGATCCTGGCGCGCCTGCGCCGCCACTACGATCCGGCCGAGATGGCCAGGCTGGAGGCCCTGCGCGCCGATCTGGAGTTGGAGCTGATGGCGCCCGGCGTCCAGGCGGCCATCGAGGCGAACGCCGGCGCCGATATCATCGCCTATGCCGAGGCGCTGCTTCCGCGGCTTCGCGACGGACCCGAGACGCCGTTCACGGCATTTCTGCGCGGCGTCGACGGCCGCGAACATCATTACAGGGACTTTCTGGTCCAGTCGTCGGCGGACCTGTTGGCCGAGGCCTCGGCCTCGGCGCTGGGCGTCATCGGGGCGTTCGGCGCACCGCAATCGGCGCTGTTCCGCATCCTGATCGACGAGTTCGGCTATGGCGCCCATGGCCGCAAGCACAGCGTGCTCTATCAGGCGGTGATGCGGGATTTCGGCCTGCTCGATGAGTACAACGCCTATTGGCCGCTGTTCGACACCGCGACCCTTGAGCTGCACAACACCATCCACTTCCTGTTCCAAAATCCGCGCAACATCTTCCTGCAGGTGGGATTCCTGCTGTTCGCCGAGACCGCCTACCAGCGCTCGACCGCGGACCATTTCCGGTATCTGAGTGAGTTCCACCCCAAGGTCGACGCCCGGTATTTCGGCGAACACGCCCATATCGACCTGCATCACACGCGCATGGTGATCGATGAAGTGGCCGCGCCGCTGGTCGAGGCCTATGGCCAGGAGGTCGGGGGCGAGATCGCCGCCGGCGCCGAATTGACCGCGGACGCCTTCGCCACGGCCGGCGACCACCTGCTGGCGGTCAGCAAGGCCTTCGCCGCCGCGGCGGCGCGGGGCGACGGGGTCTATGCGCCGCCCCAAGTCCTCGCCGAGGCCCCGGCCCTGACCCCAAGCGCCGCCGCGGGGTTGAATGCGCCCGATCTGCAAATCCAGGTGGGGGGTCTTGGACGTATCAAGTCGGCGGCGGCGTTCGCGCGGTTTCCAGCCGGCGCCTTGGGCCGCATGACCAACCCAGAGGCTTTGACGTGACGTGCGCGACCTGGATCGCCAAGGACCTGCCGCCGATCTATCGCGACGGCGTGGAATTTTTCCTGATCGGCCATCGCGATCGGCTCTATCTGGTGGCCAACCGCTGCCCGCACCGCGGCGGGCCGTTGAGGTTCGGCTTCGTCAACGCCGCCGACGAGATCGTCTGCCCCCTGCACGGCCGGGCGACGCCGGTTTCGCGCCTGATCGGCCTGCCGACGACCATCAGGCTGGAAGAACGGCGGGTCGCGCCATGACCGCGCCGCCGGCGCCGCTCTGGCGCAAGGTCGTCGCGGAAGGCGACCGCCTCAAACTGGCCAACCTGGTGACCCTGTCGCGGGCGGCGCTGATCGCCCCGATCTTCGCGCTCCTGGCAACGGGCCATCATCTGGCGGCGCTCGCCGTCTACGCCCTCGCCGCTTCGACGGACCTCGTCGACGGCTGGCTGGCGCGGCGCGCCGGCCGAGGCTCGTCCTTCGGCGCCCAGCTCGACGCGGTGGTGGACAACCTGTTCTCGCTGGCCATCCTGGGCTTTCTGCTTTGCGCCTATCCCGGCCTGGCCGGGCGCCACGTCGTGGCGCTGGTGGTGCTGTTCGCGGGGCCGGTGGCCTATCTCGCGGCCTCGTGGCTGCTGAAGCGCCGGTTTCTCATGTTCCACTTCCTGTCGGCCAAGGCCGGGGCGGTGCTGCTCTTCTGCCTGTGGCCGCTGGTCGCGCTGACCCGCAGCGAACTCTGGATCCCGCTCGCCGCCGCCCTGGTGGGCCTTAGCCGCCTCGAACAGATGGTGTTCATCCTGCGCGGCGGGCTGGATCTCGACGCGCCGCATGGCCTTGCTCCGATCAGCCCTGGCCTTGGGCTGAAATCATGATCGCCGCGCCGCCGGCCATTGTCTGGGGCGCACGCGACGCCCGCAGCCGCGGCCCGGTGGTGGCCGGGATGGCGGCGGGGGCCGCGCGCAACGCCATCGGCGTCCACGCCGGCGCCTTTGGAATTTACAACGCCCTTGGCGTCGCCACCGGCGCCCTGTCCAGCCGGCGCCGGCCGAACCTTGCCGGCACACAACCCAGCATCGATATCGGGCCGTTCGAACAGTGGTTCGATCCAGGCAAGATCGTCACCTTCGATCCCTGGGGGCATGTGATCGCCGAAGCCTTCGCGGCGGAGCGCCGGGAAGGCCTGGATATCCGGCCCAGCATCGCGGTGACCGCCGGTCATCTGAGAATGGCCGAGATCGACCAGGCGCTGCGCCGCGGCCGGCTGGCCGCCGACGGACGCATCCTGACCCACGCCG
This sequence comes from Caulobacteraceae bacterium, assembly GCA_965277425.1. Taxonomy (GTDB): domain Bacteria; phylum Pseudomonadota; class Alphaproteobacteria; order Caulobacterales; family Caulobacteraceae; genus Poindextera. The sequence goes on along the minus strand of CBDICR010000007.1, from coordinate 555,465 downwards.
GCGATATCCGTGTGACCAAGATCGCCATCGAGCCGGTCTGGTGGCTTCCCGGCGTCGCCGCGCGGCTGGGACTTGCGGAAAGCGCGCTGCGCGAGGCGCTGCATCGCTACACCGACGGCATGTACCCCGCCCTGGTCGACGACCCGCGGCGGAAGGTTTTCCTGCCCCCGATCGGCGGAACCAGCGTTTATCTGTTCGGCTCGCCATCCCGGATCGGCGATCGCCGCGCCAAGGTCACATGCCGCATCCACGACGAATGCAGCGGCTCGGACGTGTTCGGCTCGGACCTTTGCACCTGCCGACCCTATCTGGCGTTCGGCGTCGAGCAAGCGATCGCCTCGGCGCAGTCCGGCGGGCTCGGCGTGGTGGTCTACAACCGCAAGGAGGGCCGCGCGCTGGGCGAAGTGGTCAAGCTGCTGGTCTATAACGCCCGCTCGCGCGCCGCGCTCGGCGACCGGGCGGAGGCCTATTTCCATCGCACCGAGGACGTCGCCGGCGTCTGCGACATGCGTTTTCAAACCCTGTCCACGGACGTGCTCCACTGGCTTGGCCTGAGCCGGATCGACCGCTGGATCTCGATGAGCAACCTGAAGTCCGACGCCGTAGCCGCCGCGGGGATCGAGATCGTCAGACAGGTCGCGATCCCCGATGACCGGATTCCCGCCCGCGCCGATGTCGAGATCAGCGCCAAGCGGGCGGCAGGCTACTTCGTGGACGCGCTCTAGTCGGCGAAACGCGGCTCGCGCGACCTCAACCTCCGATCTTCGCCCGCACCTTGGCTTCCACCGCCGTCAGCCCGCTGGCCACGTCGGGCGACCTCTGCAGCGTCGTGTTGAACGCTTCCAGGTCGGGGGTGCCAATGCGGCGCTCAGACTTGGGCCGGGTCCACTCCAAGCCGATACGCCGCCCCAGCCGGCAGGCGCGCACCGCCACCGCTTGACGCTGCGCCTGCGGCGCGCGGGCGACCAGGGTGTGGACCACCTCGTTCCAGTATGGGCTTCCGGCCCGGCAGCTCAGGATCGGCAGGCCGGCGCAGTCCCCGGTCCAGAACCGCCGGTACCAGACCGATTGAAGATGGTCCTCGAAGACCGGCGTCGCCGCCGCCGAACACGGTGGCTGAATATAGGTTTGCGGCCAAGCCGCTCCCGTCGCCACAAGGCTCATCGCGGCGATCAGGCCTAAGACCAGCCGTGGACGGGCCGAGGGTCCCGTGCCCAACGCGCCGCGCGAGCGGGCGGCAGTGATGATGCGCATCGAAAGGGCCATGACCTGCTCAATGCCACGCGCAACCGAACGTTCCTCTGGAAAATGGGGACACGCACGACTTATGACTCTGGGGCGAAGATGTACGTGACCGAACTCGCCAACTCCCGCGACACATGGAAACGTAGGCATAGATGTGATTTCGATCTCATCATCGAACGGGAAGGCACGCCGAGTCTGGATGAATTGATCGATCAGGCTCTGAATGCGTTTTGTATGAATTCCGCCGGTCCGCCCAAGCGGTCGGTATTGATACATATGTGAGCGCCGATGAGAGCACAGACGATCATCCTGAGGCGGCTCGAGATACTCCAGCGGCAAGAAGTGGGAAATGCGCTGCTGGGTGGCTCAGAAGCGTGGGCGAGCGGGATCAATGTCCGAACACTTGCGCGCCTTGCTGAAAGCGTCCGGAGAGATAGGCATCAGCCGGACGAACAGCTTCCGCCCCACAACGAGCGGATCGAGCGGATCGATCTTATCTCCGAGTCTGGCGCCGTTTATCGCTTCAATATAGTCGAATATTTACCATTTTCTGGAGGCCATTTCTTGTATGCGAGAGAGGGTAGTGAAGGATATACGGTAATCTATGTCGATGAATCCGACGATCTTGCCGCATCGGTCTTTTCACATTGGCCGGAAGCCGTAAAGGATTATGGTGCGACAGAAGTATTCGTTCGCGTCTCGGCGTCAGAGAAACGTCGTAAAGCAGAATTCAAGCAAATCATGGACAGCCTAAAGCCTCCAATGAATGAGCACCGCGCAAGACGCCGAGCCGGCTAAACCCATCAAGGATTGCTGCTACCCGTGGACCGGCGGTCGTCGAGTGGAAGGCGTATGCCATTTTTGGGTTCGAACCCGTCTGACCGCCCGCTGCACGCCCCTGATTGACTTTGCCCTTCCCCGCCCTATGTATCAGCGTAATTGAGGCGGGGATCGATGCGCCGAATCGCGCCCTCTCCCGCCCGCCTTTTTCAACATAGAGCATGACCGAATTTTCAGAGCTGGGGCTTAGCCCCGAGACCCTTCAGGCCGTCGCCGACAGCGGCTACACCACCGCGACGCCCATCCAGGCCCAGGCCATCCCGGTCGCCCTCGCCGGCCTCGACGTGCTGGGCATCGCCCAGACCGGCACCGGCAAGACCGCGGCCTTCACCCTGCCCATGATCGAGACCATGAAGGCCGGCCGCGCCAAGGCGCGCATGCCGCGCGCCCTGGTCATCGAACCCACCCGCGAACTGGCCGACCAGGTGTCGCTGGCCTTCGAGCGCTACGCCAAGGGCACCAAGCTGTCCTGGGCGCTGCTGATCGGCGGCGTCTCCTTCGGCGACCAGGAAAAGAAGCTGGATCGCGGCGTCGACGTCTTGATCGCCACGCCCGGCCGGCTGCTCGACCATTTCGAGCGCGGCAAGCTTTTGCTCAACGGCGTGCAGATCATGGTGGTCGACGAGGCCGACCGCATGCTCGACATGGGGTTCATCCCCGACCTCGAGCGCATCTTCAAGCTGACGCCGGTGAAGAAGCAGACCCTGTTCTTCTCCGCCACCATGCCGCCGGAAATCACCCGGCTGACCAAGCAGTTCCTCAACGACCCGACCCGGATCGAGGCCTCGCGGCCGGCGACGACGGCGGAGAACATCGCCCAGCACCTGGTGCGCATCCCCTCCTCCGACCCCGCCGCCAAGCGGGTGGCGCTGCGCGCCCTGGTCGGCGCGGCCAACGTCAAGAACGGCATCGTCTTCTGCAATCGCAAGAGCGAGGTCGACGTGGTCGCCAAGTCGCTGCGCAGCCACGGTTTCGACGCCTCGGCCATCCATGGCGACCTAGACCAGTCGACCCGGATGCGGACGCTGGACAACTTCCGCAAGGGCGAGCTGAAGCTGCTGGTCGCCTCTGACGTTGCCGCGCGCGGGCTGGACATTCCCGACGTCAGCCACGTCTTCAACTACGACGTCCCGCACCATGCCGACGACTATGTCCACCGCATCGGCCGCACCGGCCGGGCGGGCAAGTCGGGCGACACCTTCATGATCGTCACCCCGGCGGATTCGCGCTCGCTCGACAAGGTGCTGAAGCTGATCGGCAAGGCCCCGGACGAGGTCACCCTGGACGTCGACTGGAGCCAGGTGAAGGATAGCCCCCGGCGCGAAAAGGGCCGCGGCGAGCGCGCCGGCGGCCGTGGCGAGCGCAGCCGAGGATCGGCGCGCGATCATGCGCCCCGGACGGACCACCGCCCCTCGCGCGAGCATGCGGCGATGACGCCCGCGGTCGAGGCGCCCGCCGCCTCGCCGGCCCCCAAGGCCGCCGCCGCGGCCCAGGCCGCGTCGCCAGCACCCGCGGCCGCCGAACCGCCCCGCCGCGCCGAACAGCGCCCACGCTCGCGGCCTCGCAACGTCAAACCCGACTCTAGCGCCAAGCCCGACGCCAGCCCCAAGCCCGAGGCCGAAGCCAAGCCTGAACGCGCGCGGGAAAACCGACGCGACGACCGGGAGGATCGCGAAGACCGGGGGGGCGTGCGCGGTTTCGGCGCCGACACCCCCGCCTTCCTGCTGCGCGGCCCGCGCGGCTAACGCGCCTTAACCGGTCGTTTCGACTTTCCAGCCTAGCCTTATCCATCGGCGGGGCTCCGTAAAACGCGGCGCTCCGGGGGGCGAGCAGAACGGGCGATATGGCCGAGCAAGTCGAATCCGCGCTACGCGGTCCGCAGGCCTTTGAGCTCGCGCACCGGGCGGTTCAGGACATGGAGCGCCGCGGCATCTGGCCGACGCCGCTCAACTTCGAACTCTGGGTCCATATGCTGGGCGAACCCGAAGGCGAGCTGGCCAGGGAGGTCGAGCGCCTGTCCGCCGCGCACGAGACCATCACCGAGGGCGTCAGCGAAGTCCTCGCCGCCGCCTACCTGCCCAAGGCGCGGCTGGACGACCAGATCCGCGACACCGGCGACCGGCTGGATCGGGAACTGGCCTCGGTGACCGAGGCGATCAAGGCCGCGCACGAGTCCAGCGAGCAGTACGGCCAGACCCTGGCCGGCGCCGGCCGCGAACTGGCTGAACGGACCGAGCCGGACGGGCTTGGCCGGCTGGTCGAAACCCTGAGCAACGCCACGCGCGAGGCCCGGCACGACACCCGGTCGCTGGAGCAGCGGCTGGAGGACTCCACGGCCGAGGTCAAACGGCTGAAGGACAATCTCGAAAAGGTGCGCCGCGACGCGACCACCGACGGCCTGACCGGCCTGGCCAACCGTAAGGCCTTCGACGAGGCCTTAACCCGCGTTTGCGCGGAGGCCCGCGCTCGGCGTCAGCCCTTAGCGCTGGCGGTGCTCGACATCGACCATTTCAAGACCTTCAACGACAACTGGGGCCATCAGACCGGCGATCAGGTGCTGCGCTTTGTCGCCAGCGTCATCGGGCGGCTGGCGCCCGCACCGCGGTTCGCGGCCCGCTATGGCGGCGAGGAGTTCGCCATGATCTTCCCGGGCGAGCGCGCGCAGGATGTGATGAAGACGCTGGAGCGGATCCGCAAGGAGGTCTCCTCGCGCGCCCTGAAGCGTCGCTCGACCGGCGAAGACCTGGGCGCCATCACCCTCTCCGCCGGCTTGGCCGAGTTCCGCGCCGGCGAAGAGACGATCAGCCTGATCGAACGCGCCGACGAGGCCCTCTACGCCTCCAAGCGCGGCGGCCGAAATCGCGTGAGCCTCGCCCGGTCGATGTCGAGCGCGGCCTAGAAAAACCTCTCGATCCTCCACGGTAGGTGGAGGATCAGTTCGCCAAAGCCTTCGCCGCCGCGGTGAAGGCGCGCCAGGCGGCGAAGGCGAACGCGCCGCCGGTGCTGACGCGGCGCACGCCCAGGTCGGCGAGTTCGGCGACCGTGGGGCCGCCATCGCGCAGCAGCACATTGATCGGCAGCGGCGCCAGCGCCTTGACGATGGCGGCGATGTCCTCGGCCGTGCGCGGCCCGGGCGCATAGAGGCAGTCCGCGCCGGCCTCGGCATAGGCCTGCAGGCGCGCGATCGTCGCGGCCAGGTCGGGCTGGCCGACCAGATAGGCTTCGCAGCGGCCGACCAGGATCGCGCCGCTGGCGTCCTGGTCGATCGCCGCCCGCGCCGCCTTCACCCGCGCGACCGCCAGGCCGAGCTCGAGCAGGCCCGGATCGCCGCCGACGACGCGGTCCTCGATGGAAAGCCCGGCGACGCCGGTCGCAAGCGCCAGCCGGACATTGGCGGCGACGCCTTCCGGCTCGACGGCGTAGCCGCCCTCGAAATCGGCGTTGAACGGCAGATCGATGGCGGCGGCCAGGACGCTAAGATGATCGAGCAGCTCATCGCGCCCGACCCCGTAATCCGGCTTGCCAAGCGACAGGGCGAAACCGGAACTGGTCGAGGCCAGCGCCTTGAAGCCCAGGCTCTGCAGATGCAGGGCGCTGCCCAGGTCCCAGGGATTGGGCAGCACGAAACAGTCGGACTCGTGCAGGCGGCGAAAGGCTTGACGTTTTTCAGCGACAGTGGTCATGGCGTTCGTCCTCGCGGCCTTGCGGTTGAGAGCAAGATAACCGCCCGGCGAAGAGGAATCTCGCCGAAATCGGACGCCTAGGCGGCCGCCGGCGCTTCGAGGCTGCTCATCGCGTTCGAGGTGACGACCACGCGGACGCCGACGAACCGCATCTCGCCGTCCGCGAAGCTGATTTCGTCGATGCCGACGGAGCGGCTGCGCTTGATCACCGACTCATCGCGCAAGGTCAGATGCAGCAGCATGTCGCCGCGCCCGATGCCTTGCGTCTCGGCCTTGTCGATGGCGGAGCGCAGTTCGGCGATGTCGGGCGCACGCGGCGCGGCCTGGGTTGCGGTCTGGGTCTTGCCGGCCTTGGCGCTCATCAGCTTGCCTCTTGGCGGCGGTTGGACCCTTGGGTCTCGTGAGGCCGCGCCCACGAGCGTCTGGTTTTAAAGCCCTAGCGCCGACCGCCCTGACCAGGATGGAAGAAGCCGGTCTCGTCGCTCACCGTCACCTGGCAGGCCTTGCCGGCGTCATGGGCGGCGCGAGCGTGCTTGTGCGCCGCGGCGCGGACTTCCTCCTTGGAGGTCGAGGCGTCGGAATAGTCGCCGTTATGCTCGACAGCCCAGCCATCGAGGTGACGCGTGACGGTGAAAATCTCGCGATCTTGAAAGGCGGCGCGTCCGGCGATCATGTTTGGCATCCCGTGGTTAAGCCGGGCAAACATAGACGATTTGTTCAGGATTAGGGGAATTTTATCGCGAAATAAATTTCCCGGCTCGAATACGGCTAAGTTGTGTTCGCTATACTCTAATCCGCTCGGCGAACACTTTAAGTCGGGTCAATCGCGGGCGGCGGCCGGCTCGATGGTGACGCTCTCGCCGCAACCGCAGGCGTCGGTTTCGTTGGGATTGTGGAAGACGAACTTGGCGGAGAGTTTGCTCGCCTCGTAGTCGACCTCGGACCCCAAGAGGAAGAGCACCGCCTTGGGCTCGATCAGGATGGTGACGCCCTTGTCCTCGACGATCTCGTCCAGCGGGCCCGCTGTCTCGGCGTATTCGATGACATATTCCTGGCCGGCGCAGCCGCCGTTCTTCACCCCGACGCGCAGGCCCGCATAGGGCTTTTCGGCCCGGCCCATGATCTCGCGCACGCGCTCGGCGGCGCGTTCGGTCAGGGTGACGACCTTGGGCCTGGGGCGGCGGGCACGGGGTTCGGCGGCGGTTTGCATGGTCATCAGAACATATTCAATTGCAGCTTGGCCTCGTCGGACATGCGCGAGGGATCCCACGGCGGATCGAAGACCAGGTTGACGGTGCAGGACTTGATCCCCTCGATCCCCATCACCGCATCCTCGACCCAGCCCGGCATTTCGCCGGCCACCGGGCAGCCGGGCGCGGTCAGGGTCATGTCGATGGCCACCTCGCGGTCGTCGGAGACGTCGACCTTGTAGATCAGGCCGAGCTCATAGATGTCGACGGGGATTTCGGGGTCGAACACCGTCTTCAACTGATCGACCAGCCGGTCGGTCAGGCCGTCGAGCTCCGCCTGGCTGAGGGCGGAGGCCTTGGGTTCGTCTTCGAGTCGGGCGTCGGTCATCGGCTTTAAGCTTGTGGTCTCTTAAGTGAAAAAAGTCTGGGCTTTCTCTAGGGCGTCGACGAAGGCGTCCGCCTCCGTCAGCGTATTATATAGGGCGAAAGAGGCGCGCGCGCTGGCGGTGACGCCAAAACGCCGCATCAGGGGCTCGGCGCAATGGGTTCCGGCCCGCACGGCCACGCCATAACGGTCCAGAAGTTGGGCGATGTCGTGGGCGTGGGCGCCCTCGACATTGAAGGAGAAGATCGCGCCCTTGCCCGGCGCGGTCCCGATCTCGCTCAGCCAGTTGGCCCCGTTCAGGCGCGCGCGCATGTGGCTGTAGAGCGCATGCTCGTGGGCGGCGATGGCCGGGCGATCCAGGGCGCTCAGCCAGTCGATGGCCGCGCCCAGGCCGATGGCCTCGAGGATCGGCGGCGTGCCGGCCTCGAACCGGTGCGGCGGCTCGCCATAGGTGATGGCGTCCAGGCCGACATTGCCGATCATCTCGCCGCCGCCCTGGTAGGGAGGCAAGGCGGCCAGCCGCTCGGCCTTGCCGTAGAGCACCCCGATCCCGGTCGGGCCATACAGCTTGTGGCCGGAGAAGGCGTAGAAATCGACGTCGAGCGCGGCGACGTCGACCGCCTCGTGCACGATGGCCTGGCAGCCGTCGAGCAGCACCGGAACGCCCTTGGCGTGGGCGGCCTTGATGATCTCGGCGACCGGATTGACCGTGCCCAGCACGTTGGACATGTGCGTGACGGCGACCATCCGCGTCTTCGGACCCAAGAGAGCGTGGAAGGCCTCCATGTCCAGCCGGCCGTCGTCGGTCACGGGCGCGAACTTCAGGACCACGCCCTTGCGCTCGCGCAGGAAGTGCCAGGGCACGATATTGGCGTGGTGCTCCATCTCCGAGAGCAGGATCTCGTCGCCGGCCGTCAGGTCCAGGCCGAACGAGGCGGCGACCAGGTTGATCGCCTCGGTGCCGCCCTTGGTGAAGACGATCTGGTCGGCGCTGGGCGCGTTGATCAGCTTGCGCGCGCTTTCCCGGGCCTTTTCATAGGCTTCCGTCGTCTCGTTGGCGAGCGTGTGAAGGCCGCGGTGGACGTTGGCGTAGCTGCCTTCCATGGCCTGCGTCATCGCCCGGATCACCGCCCGCGGCTTCTGTGCCGAGGCGGCGTTGTCCAGATAGACCAGCGGGTAGCCGTTCACCTGGCGGGCCAGGATCGGAAACTGATCGCGGATAGCCTCGGGATCAAAGCTCATGGCCGAGCCCGTTCTCTTATCCGCTCATCCCCGCGCAACCGGGGACCCAGGCTTTTTTCAACCACAAAGCACACAAAGGTCACCAAGAGGCCGAGCCTAGCCGCGGCGTTTGCGCTCTCAACTGCATCTTGGTGACCTTTGTGTGCTTTGTGGTCGATTCCTTTCATGCAGCGCCTGCTTGGCCTCGGCGAAAAAGCCTGGGTCCCCGGTTGCGCGGGGATGAGCGGAAGGGAGAGGGTCATGACGCGCCTCTCAGGCGGTCCGCCACCCATTCGCGAGCAATGTCTCGCGCGCCCTCGTGCGCGATCCGGTCCACGACCTCGCCGAGGAAGGCCTCGGTGAGCAGGGCGCGGGCCTCGGCGTCGGGCAGGCCGCGCTGGGCCATGTAGAACAGCGCCTCCTCGTCCAGGGCGCCGACGGTATTGCCGTGGCTGCAGGAGACCTCGTCGGCGTAGATCTCAAGCTCCGGCTTGGCGTCCACCTCGGCGCGTTCGGAGAGGATCAGGGCGTGGTGGCCCATCCGCGCGTCGGTCCCGTCCGCGCCGCGGTTGACGATGATGCGGCCCTGGAAGACGCCGCGCGCCTGGCCGCGTACGCAGCCCTTGGTGAGCTGCTGCGTCGCGCCGCCCAGGTGGTTGTGCACGACCTCGCTGGTCAGGTCGGCGCGTCGCTCGCCGCCCAGCAGATAGATCCCGTCCAACCGCGCCCTGGCGCCGGCGCCGTGGCGCAGGCGGGTCTCGAAGCGCTGGCGCTTGGCGCCGCTGGTCAGCACGGTCTGGGCGAAGTCGGCGCGCGGCGCCAGATCGACCTCGGCGGTGGTCACGGCGACGGCGTCGGCGGCCTCGCCGATCAGCACGATCCGCTCCAGCGATGCGCCCTCGCCCAGCCGGATATCCAACTCGACATCGGCGACATAAGCCGCGCCGTCGCCTTCATGGGTTTCCAGCAGGGTCAGCGCCGCGCCGGGCTCGACCGCGATGCTCAGCGCCGAATGATGAGCCGTTCCATGGGCTTGGTTGACAAACCTCAGGGCGATGGTCCGCGGCGCGCCAGCGGCGACGACCACCGGGCCGGCGCCTGACAGACGCCGGCCGTTCAGGAACACGATGGTTTCGGCCGCCGCATCATCGAACGGCCCCGCCGCCAGCGCCGCCGCATCGCCAGGCGGTGACACCGCCGGCAAGGTGCGGATCAGACCGCGCAGGTCGATCCAGCGCCAGTCTTCGTCTCGGCGCGACGGCAGCTCGGCGAGGTCTCCGGTCTTGAGGGCGCTGGCCAGGCTCATCCGCTAGACGCCTTGCGGCGCTTCGGCGGACAGGTGCGCGGCCTGCCCTCCGGAGCCTTGGCGAAGAAGGGCGTATTTATCGTAGCCTTCGCGTTCCAGTTCATGGGCAAGTTCCGGGCCGCCGGAATCGGCGATGCGGCCGGCGGCGAGGACGTGGACGCGGTCGGGGCGGATATGGTCGAGCAGGCGCTGGTAGTGGGTGATGACCAGCATGGCGCGATCAGGGGCGCGGGCGGCGTTGACCCCGTCGGCCACCACCTTCAGCGCATCGATGTCGAGGCCGGAATCGGTCTCGTCGAGCACCAGCAGGCGCGGCGAAAACAGCGACATCTGAAAGATTTCCATCCGCTTCTTCTCGCCGCCCGAGAAGCCGACATTCAGCGGCCGGCGCAGCATGTCGAAGTCGATCTTCAGCGCCGCGGCCTTCTCGCGGGCCAGCTTCAGGAAGGCCGGCGCGGCGATCTCGTCCTCGCCGCGCGCCTTGCGCTGGGCGTTCAGCGCCGTGCGCAGAAAGGTCAGGCCGGGCACGCCGGGCAGCTCCAGCGGATACTGGAAGGACAGGAAGACGCCCTTGGCCGAACGCTGGTCGGGCGTCATGGCCAGCAGATCTTCGCCGTTATAGGTCGCCGAGCCGCTTGTGACTTCGTAGCCCGGCCGCCCGGCCAGGGCGTAGGCCAGGGTCGACTTGCCGGCCCCGTTCGGCCCCATGATGGCGTGCACCTCGCCGGCGGGCAGATCGAGCGTCAGGCCCTTGATGATCTCGGTCTCGCCGACGCGGACGTGCAGGTCTTTGATCGAAAGCATCACTTTAGGGTTTCCAACGGCTGCAAGAACTCCAGCCGATTGCCGAAGGGGTCGTAGATGTAGATGCGCTCGTGGCCGGGCAGCGCCTCGTCGTCGACCACCTCGAACCCGGCGGCGCGGGCGCGGGCGGCCAAAGCCCGCACGTCGTCGACGCGAAAGGCGACGTGCGCCTTCTTCGCCGGCGTGAACGGCGTCTCGACGCCCAGATGCACCTTCACATCGGCGCTCTCGAACCAGCAGCCGCCGCGCTTGGCCAGTTCCGGCGGCTTGGGCTGTTCGGGCAGGCCGAGCAGGTCGCGATAGAAGCCCCGCGCCCTCTCCTCCTCGCCCGCCGGCATGGCGGCCTGAACGTGATCGATGGTTTCCAGGGTCATCCCACACTCCCTTCAAGGCTGATCGCGACAAGTTTCTGCGCCTCGACGGCGAACTCCATCGGCAGCTCCTGCAGAACCTCGCGGACGAAGCCGTTGACCAAGAGGGCGACGGCGTCCTCTTGGGAAAGACCACGCTGCATGACGTAGAAGAGCTGCTCCTCCGAAAGCCGCGTCGTCGTCGCCTCGTGCTCGAGCCGCGCGGTGGCGTTGCGGGCCTCGATGTAGGGGACCGTGTGCGCGGCGCACGACTTGCCGATCAGCAGGCTGTCGCACTGGGTGAAGTTGCGCGCGTTGGCCGCCTTCGGGTGGGCCGAGACCAGGCCGCGATAGGTGTTGGACGAGCCGCCGGCCGAAATGCCCTTGGAGATGATCCGCGATGTGGTGTCGCGGCCCAGATGGATCATCTTGGTGCCGGTGTCGGCCTGCTGGCGGTTGTTGGTCACCGCGATCGAGTAGAATTCGCCGGACGAGCCGTCGCCGCGCAGGATGCAGGACGGGTATTTCCAGGTGATGGCCGAGCCGGTCTCGACCTGGGTCCAGGACACCTTGGAGCGATGCCCACGGCAATCGGCGCGCTTGGTGACGAAGTTGTAGATGCCGCCCTTGCCGGCCGCATCGCCCGGATACCAGTTCTGCACCGTGGAATATTTGATCTCGGCGTCGTCAAGGGCGACCAGCTCGACCACCGCGGCGTGCAGCTGGTTTTCGTCGCGCATCGGCGCGGTGCAGCCCTCCAGATAGGAGACGTAGGCGCCCGCATCGGCGATGATCAGGGTGCGCTCGAACTGGCCGGATTCGGCGGCATTGATGCGGAAATAGGTGGACAGCTCCATCGGGCAGCGCACGCCCGGCGGCACATAGACGAAGCTGCCGTCGGAAAAGACCGCGCTGTTCAGGCAGGCGAAATAGTTGTCCGAGACCGGCACCACCGAGCCCAGATACTGCCGCACCAGATCGCCGTGCTCGCGGATCGCTTCCGACATCGAGCAGAAGATCACGCCTACCTTGGCCAGTTCGGCCTTGAAGGTGGTGACCACCGAGACCGAGTCGAACACCGCATCGACCGCATAGCGCGGCGCGCCCTGGACGCCGGCCAGGACTTCCTGCTCCTTCAGCGGGATGCCGAGCTTGGCGTAGGTGGCCAGCACCTCCGGATCGACCTCGTCCAGCGACATCGGCCCGGCCTTGGTCTTGGGCGCGGCGTAATAATAGCTGTCCTGATAGTCGATCGGGGCATGGGCGATCTTGGCCCAGTGCGGCTCCTCCAGCGCCAGCCAGCGCTCGAACGCTTCCAGTCGCAGTTGCAGCATCCAGTCCGGCTCGTCCTTCTTGGCCGAGATGAAGCGGACGGTGTCGGCGCTCAGCCCCTTGGGCGCGAACTCCTGGTCGAGCGTGGTGACGAAGCCGTGCTTGTAGGCTTCCAGCGCCTCGACCTGATCAACGGTTTGCTTGACGGCGGCCATGAGCGGATTTCCTTAAGCGACCGTCGCGCGGTGGCGCGCGGACATGCGGCCGTGCACGGCCAGCCAGACCTCGGCGAAGCGCCGCCAGTCGTCTTCTGTTGTCGCCCAGCCGCCGCTGGCGCGGATCGCCTGGCCGGCCAGGCGTTGAAATCCCATGGCGCTGAGCACATGGCTGGGCGTGACCTTGCCCGACGAGCAGGCCGCGCCGGCGCTGACCATGACGCCGTCCAGATCGAGCGCCATCACCTGCCGCTCGGCGTCCATGCCAGGGTTTGCAAAACAGAGCACGCTCGGCAGGCGCCGGACCGCCGCGCCGAAGACGGTGACGGCCGCGTCTTGCGAAAGCCTGAGCTGCGCGGCGTCGCGCCAAGCGGCCTGGGCGTTGAAACTCGGCAGGTCGCGCTCGGCCGCCGAGGCCGCGGCGCCAAAGCCGGCGATGCCGGCGACATTCTCGGTTCCGGCGCGCCGGCCGCGCTCCTGGCCGCCGCCGTGCAGCCGCCGCGACAGCACCGCGCCCGGCCCGGCGACCAGGGCGCCGACCCCTTGCGGCCCGCCCAGCTTGTGGCCGGACAGGGCCAGGGTGTCGGCGTCGAGTTCGCCCATATCCACCGCGATCTTGCCCGCCGCCTGCACCGCATCGACGTGCAGCCGCCCGCCGGCCTCGTGGACCAGGGCGGCGGCCTCGGCCACCGGCTGGATGACGCCGGTCTCGTTATTGGCCAGCGACATGGCGGCGAACACCGGCCCGTCGTCCCGGCTCCAGCGCTTCAGCCGCCCGGCCAGCCAATCGAGATCGGCGAGGCCGTCGCCGTTCACCGGCCAACCTTCGACCATATGACCGCCGGCCAGGGCGGCCTCCATGACGCTGGCGTGTTCCGCCAGCCCGACCAGGGGCCGGCGCACGCCGCTGGCGAAGGCGCTTTCGATGGCCAGGGCGTTGGCCTCGGTGCCGCCGCTGGTGAAGGTGACCGCCTCGTCCGGCGCGCCGACCAGGGCCGCCACCTCGATACGGGCGCGCTCCACCGCCGCCCGCGCCATGCGTCCGGCGGCGTGGACCGAAGACGGATTGCCGCCGATGCGCAGCGCGCAAGCCGCCGCCTCGGCCGCCTCCGGCCGGATCGGCGCCGTCGCATTATAGTCCAGATAAACGAGGCCCTGCCCTGCGGAGCCTTGGCGAAGCAGGGTCATGCGGCCACCGCCGGCTCGCGCCGCAAATGGCCGCTCAGCACGTCGGCGAGCGAGACGCTGGCCAGATAGTCCTGGATCTGGCGGCCGGTCTCTTCCCAGAGGTCGTGGGTCAGGCATTTGGCGCCGCCCTGCATACAGCCGGTCAGGCCGTTGCGGCCGCCGCAGCGCGTCGCGCGCAGCGGCTCGTCGACGGCGGTGACCACCTCGGCGATGGTGGTTTGATCCGCCGGCCTGGCCAGCCGGTAGCCGCCGCCGGGTCCGCGCGCCGAAACCACCAGGCCCCGCCGCCTCATGCGCGCGAAGAGCTGTTCAAGGTAAGCGACGGAAAGTTGTTGACGTTCGGCGATTTCGGCAAGCGACACGGCGCGGCGATCGGCATGGCCGGCCAGGTCTGTCATGGCCATGACCGCGTAGCGGCCCTTGGTGCTGAGCTTCATCGCCTATCCCTCGTCCGAGCCTGGGATTTTGAATTCCGTGCGTTTGAAACGCCGCCTGTGCTAAGAACCGCCGCCTTCCGGCCGGCCATCCTCAAATCAGGAGGCTGATCTAGGAAGACCGAGTAATTTAGTCAACTATGCAACGACAATATCGAGCCTGGAGACGACATGCCTGAAGTGGTTCTGACTGGGGCGGCCGGTCGGATCGAGGGACGCTATTCACCCGGCAAGCGCGAGGGTGCGCCGATCGCGCTGATCATGCACCCCCATCCACGCGCCGGCGGCAACATGAACCACCCGGTTGTGGCGCAGCTTTTCCTGCTGTTCATGAAGCGCGGCTTTTCGGTGCTGCGCTTCAACCTGCGCGGCGTCGGCCGCAGCCAGGGCGAGTTCGACGCCGGCATCGGCGAGCTGGCCGACGCGGCCACGGCGCTGGACTGGCTGCAGACCACCAATCCCGCCGCCTCGCAGACCTGGGTCGCCGGCTACAGCTTCGGCGCCTATATCGGCATGCAGCTTCTGATGCGCCGGCCGGAGACGGACGGCTTCATCTCGGTCTCGCCGCCGACCAACGCCTATGATTTCAGCTTCCTGGCCCCCTGCCCGGCGTCCGGCCTCTTCCTGCACGGCTCGTCCGACACCGTGGTGCCGCCGACCGAGGTCGAGCGCGTGGTCACCAAGCTGCGCACGCAAAAGGGCATCGTCATCGACTACGACGTCATCGAAGGCGCCGACCACTTCTGGGGCCACAACCTGCCCGACGTCGAAAGCCACGTGGCTGACTATCTCGACAAGCGCCTGGCGGCCGAGCCGGCTTAAGTCCGGGGGTTTGCAACGGCCGGCAGCGGTCTCAATCGGGAACGGCTTGGGCCAGCAAACGCACGGCGCTCGCGTAGACGGGGTGCGCTGTCGCGGCGCGCGCGAAGGCTTCGTCCGCTAAGCCCGCATGATCCTTCCGCCCGTCGTGGCTTCGGGGACGCCCGTCGTAGCCGGGAACGAGATCGGCAGGCCGAGGAGGCAGCGGGCGGCCAGATAGGCGAAGGCTTCGGCCTCGAGGGAGTCGCCGCGCCAATGCACCTCTTCGGCGGCGAGCACCGGCAAGGCGAGCCGCGCGCGGATGGCCTCCATCAGGGCGGGATTGCGCCGTCCGCCGCCGGTGACCACCAGCCGCAAGGGCGCTTCCGACGCGGCCGTCACCGCTCGCGCGACCGCCTCGGCGGCGAAGGCGGTCAGGGTGGCGGCGGCGTCCTCAAGGCCCAAGCCGGCGACCGGATCGAGCGGGAAATCGAAGCGGTCGAGCGATTTGGGCCCGGTGCGGCTGAAATAAGGGTGGGCGAGATAGGCGCTAAGGATCGCCTCATCCACCCGCCCGGCCCGCGCCAGCGCGCCGTCGGCGTCATAGCGGGCCCCGGTGCGCGCCTGGACCAGAAGGTCGATCATGCCGTTGGCCGGACCGGTGTCGAAGGCCTCGAGGTCGCCGCCCGCGCCGATCAGGGTCAGATTGCCGACCCCGCCCAGATTGATCACCGCGGTCGGGAGCGCCAGCCGCGAATAGCGCGCCAGCGCCGCGTGATAGACCGGTGCGAGCGGTGCGCCCTGGCCGCCCGCCGCCACGTCGTCGGCGCGGAAATCGTAGGCCGTCGCGATCCCCAACCCGCGCGCCACCGCCGCCACATCGATCAGCTGCACCGCGCGCCCGGCCGGCCGGCCGGGGCCCGGCGGCTGGTGCAGGACGGTCTGGCCATGCACGCCGATCAGGTCCAGATCCTCCGGGAGAAGCCGATGGCGGGTCATGAAGGCCTCGGCGGCCGCCACATGCTCGGCGGCGATCGCGGCGGCGGCGACCGCGAAGATTTCCGGCTCGGGCGCGCCGATCTGCCAGCGGAGGGCCGCCGCGATGGCCGCCTCGATCAGCGCGCGGACGCCGGGATCGAGCGGCTTCTCGCCGGCCGGGCTAAGCGCCTGGATGGCCTCGCCGTCGGTCTCGATCACGGCCATGTCGACCGCGTCGAGCGAGGTGCCGGTCATGAAGCCCAGGACGCGCATTGCCGCTCTTGCATGAGCGAGGCGCAGGCAAGGGTCAATGCGACGATCGTCTCAGCGGCCGGAGAACTGGACGCTAAGCTGGGTGGGGCGCGTGGAGGGGTCGATCTCGACCGAGCCGTCGGCCAGCCGCCAGATCTTGCGGACCCGCGGCAGGTCCGGCCCGCCACGTGTCGTCACATTATCGTACAGGGTCTGGCTGGCGGGGCCGTACCGGCCTCGAAGCGCGCCGTCAGGTCGTTGAACGCGTCGATGGAGGTCCGGAACTCGATCTTCGCGAGCCGGCCGTCGACAAAGTCGTAGGTCGGGTCATCCGTCCAGCGCGCTAATGCGCCCGCCGTTTCGGCGGCTGCATCGTCAAGGCGACGGCGAACCAGGCCAGGGTGAGGACGACCGCGGCAACGAGGACGCCGCCAGGCCCCGCCATCGCAAGGATCCATCCGCCGCCGGCGCCGCCGACGAAGATGCCGAAGAACTGCGAGCTCGAATAGACGCCGGTGGCCGCGCCCTTGGCCTCGGGCGGCGCGAGCTTGGTGACCAGCGAGGGCAGCATCGCCTCCATGACGTTGAAGGCGGTCAGGAAGGCGGCCAGGGCCGCGGCCGCCGCGAGCGCGCCGCCGCCCGGAAACGCCAGGGTCAGCAGGCTCAGGCCCAGAACGACGACCGCCCCGACGAAGACCGGCTTCATCTGCCCGCGGGTCTCCGCCACGATGATCGCCGGAACCATGAGCGCCACGGAAATGACCAGGACGGGCAGATAGAGTTTCCACTGGCCGCTGCTGGCCAGATGGAAATTGTCCGCCAGGATGCGGGGAATGACCAGGAAGCTGGCGGTGAGGATCGCGTGCAGCGAAAAGATCGCGAAATCGAGGCGCAGCAATTGGCGGTCGCGCAGCACCTTGCCGAATGAGGCGAGCGCCGTCCCGACTTGCCGGGACGACCGGACCGGCGTCGGCGTCAGGCCCAGGGTGAGGCCGACGCCGACGGCCGCCAGCAGCGCGGTGAACCAGAAGATGCCCGAAAGGCCGGCGATGGCCGCCAGCGGCGGCCCGATCAGGATCGCCACCCCAAAGGACAAGCCGATGGTCAGGCCGATCGCGGCCATGGCGCGCGTGCGCACCTCCTCGCGCGTCAGGTCGGCCGCGAGCGCCAGGATGGACGAGCCGACCGCGCCCGCGCCCTGAAGGAGCCGGCCCAGCACCACCCCGTCGATCGAGGTCGCCATCGCCGCCACCACGCTGCCCGCCGCGAACAGGATAAGGCCGGCCGCGATCACCGTCTTGCGGCCGATACGGTCGGAGAGCAGGCCGAGCGGGATCTGCAGCAGGCCTTGCGCCATGCCGTAGACGCCGAGGGCCAGGCCGATCATCACCGGACTGGCCCCGCGAAGCGCCTGCGCATAGTGCGTGAACACCGGATAGATCATGAACAGGCCCAGAAGGCGGGTCGAGAACACCAGGGCGAGACAGATCGTGGCGCGGATTTCGGTCGGGTTCACGGGGTTCATCCAGCTGTTCGTGACGGCCGCCGCCGTTCAGCGGTGATCACGGAAAATCCGTCGCGCGCCGCAATAATATCACGATGTGATAGTATCAAGGCGGCCTTGAGGATAGCCTCCAGTGCGGATGCGATCCTGCAAATCCGGCCCCCGCGGCGCCGACCGGCGAAGGTCAAGAGGCCGGGCCGGCCCCCTGCCCGGCCTTGGCGGACGCCGCGCCTTTCACCGGAATAGAGACCGTCCGGACCACCGCGGGGTCGTCGCGGAGCTTCAGGTAAAGCCGTCCGGCCACGGGATGCGGAACGGCCAGGACATCGCCGGCAAATCCGTCGGGAACCTGGACGGGATGATCGAACGCGGGATCGTTCGAAACCGACGCCAGCAGAAACAGGTCCGATCCCGTGAGCTTGCAAGCCTGGTCATGCCGGGTCGGACACTTCAGGTCCCGAAAAACCGGCAGCCGCACCAGCGTGGCGAGCGGCTGCCAGTCGCCGGCGACGCCGTCGTCGACGATGCGGAACCGCAGCGGGCCGGCGGCCGAGACACTGAACGCCTTGTCGGTGTCGAGGCTCGCCAGCGCCACCTGCGCGTCCTCGAACATCAAACCGTTGGCGACCGTGAGGGTGGTCAGGAAGGCGCCCTGGGCGGTCCCCACCTCCATCTTTTCGTCGCCGGAAAAGGCGGCGGGAACCTGGGCGTGGATCGAGAAGGTCAGCCGCGCGCCGCGCGGAAGCGCGTCCGGATCGTCCAGCCGGATCCAGCTGGACGCGTTCGAGGCGGAGAGCTGAATGCTCTTGTCGATCAGGCTGACCCTTGGGCGGGGCGGCTCCACCGCGGTTTCAAGGTCGAGGACCCGCCCGTCCTTGAGGGTGACCTTGGCGCTGGCGGCGTCTCCCGCCTTCAGCGCGGCGGCGCCCGGGGCGTCGGCGGTGGTCAGCGACAGCGTCTCGCCGCCGCCGGTCGCGGCGATCGAGCCGGGCGTGAAGACGACGCCGCCAAGGCTCAGTTCCTTCACCGCATCGAGGCGACCGCCTTTGAGCACCCCGGAAAGATCGCCGGCATGGAGTGTGAAGCTGTCGAGATGGCTGGGCTGGTCGAAGGCCTGTAGCGGAACCAGGTCGGCGTTCTTGGCGCCGTAGGGTTTGATGAGCAGCGTCAGCGTCCCGGGGCTGGCTTTCTCGAGCGGCAATGTCACCCGCACCCTGTTCGGCGGGATCGACGTCCAACCGACCGGCTCGGTCTGGCCGGAAGACCGCCGCAGCAGGACGCTCTCGACGCAGCCGGACTCCTGCGCCTCAAGATGCACCGCGCCGTCGCGGCCGACGATCAAGGCCTGCTGATCGTCCGCGGCGAGCCGCCAGGACTGCGGACCCGCGTTCTGAAGATGGAATTTCGGCCCGTCATAGGGCGCAAAGCCCCATTCGCCGTGCAGGTTTCCGTCCACGGAGTCCGCGAATTCGGTGGGGCCGAGACCGGCGGCATCGACGACGAAGCCGCCCTTTTCGGCGTCGGCGGTCACCGGGACGTCGACCGTCTCGCCAGTCTTGGCTTTCAGGCGCAGCACCATGTCGTGGGCGTAGCTGGTCGAGAACACCAGCGGCGCGCCCTCGACCGGCAGCACCAGGTCGGGCTGTTCGGCGCAATAGGCCGCGTCCGGATCGACCGGATGCAGCGGCGGCGCCTGGGTCGGCTCGATCGCCGGCAAGGCGACGACCAGCACCGACTTCGGATTATAGAAGGAGGGCGGCGCGTTGAGCAGCAGCGAAAGCACCTCGCCTTGCTCGGTGACCAGGGCCGGCAGGTACTGGTACTGCGCGGTATGGAACGAATCCAGGATGCGCGCGATGTCCATGACCGAGGCGATATAGGGGCTGTAGTAGCCGAAGCCGGCCTGCGGCGTGCTGGCGAGCTGCTGGACCAGGCCGGCCGGAGAGCCCGAGGTCAGGGCCTGGACGATCGAAGTGCTGTGCCCGTCGTCCAGCACCAGCGAATCCTGCCCCTGCATCAGGCATGAGCCCTGCAGTTCGGGCGCCTTGTCGAGGCAGGCGGCGTCCAGCTTGATGGCCAGGCTGCGGGCGAGCAGCGGCGAGGCGGTTTTCAGGCGACCGGGATCGACCCGATTGATCCCGCGGATGGCCGCCAGAAAGGTGTCGAGCCGGGACCGGTCGAGCGTGGCCTGATTGAGGCCCTGAGCGGCGCGCACGAAGGCGCCGGGCCGGCCGCGCACGGCGTCGATGAGAGTCTTGAAGTCCCCGCCGGTTTCCGGGGCCAGGAAGAGCAGAACCTGCTGGGCGCCAGGCGGAACGATGATCTTCAGCCCGTCGCGGCCCTTGGGGCTCCAGGTCTGGGACGCGTAGAACCAGGTTTTCGGCGGCGGATTGGTCGCGCCGCGCAGGAAGGCCGCCACCAGCAGGTAGTGCGCGGACTGGTCGGGCGGAAAATCGGCCTTGATCCAGAGCTGCTCGCCGGCCGCGAGATTCGGCGTCTGGGCGATCGGCAAGGTCCTGCCCGCATTCGTCACCCTGACGTCCAGCTTCGGGCCGGCCAGGTCGAAGGGGGTCGGATCGGCGACGGCCGGGCGGGGCGCGGCCAGCAACAGGACCAGGCAGACGAGGCTTAACTTGAAAACCATGGAGCGTTCTATTGGCCGCGCGCGAAGCCGTATCAATATCAAGGGCGCACGGAAATCGTCATCCGGTCGTCCAGCGCGACCGCACCGGGGCGCCGAGGTCTCGGAGGCGCGGCCCGGCCTGGGCTGGGATGGCGCACATCATCGGCTCCCCAGCCCAGGACGGTTCAGTATTGAAAAGGGCGTCGGCGTGACGCCGCCCTTATTGGGGTGTGACTTCGAGCTGACCGCGAATCTCGCCCTTGGGGTGGGCGGCGGTGTGCACGTTGAAGTACCATTTGCCGGCCCGCAGGTCGGCGATCTGGGCGTCGGTCAAGGTGGTCGCCCCCTTGATCGGGCTGGCTAGGCTGGTCATGGTGATGATCGGCGGCGCGTTGACGCCCGGCGCGGCCGGCCCGTGGAAATGCGCCGCGGTCGCCGTGCCGGTCAGGCCTGAATAGGTCACCTCATAGGTGAACGTCTTGGCGCCGGTGTCGAGCGTGGCCGAGACGGTCCCCGTCCCCGCGGTCGTGTTCGGCGGAACCTCATCGGCGCCCTTCAAGGTGGTTGTGACCTTGAACATCGCCGCATTGGCCGCGCCGGCGGTCAGCAGCAGAAGCGCCGCCGCCATGGCGAGCGATTTGATAGGCATTGGACAGTCTCCCTTGAAATCGAGTTGCGAACCGACGCCCTTGCAATGACGGATAACACCATCACGCCATGATATATAGCGCCAAGGCTGGCCTGGAGGGCTCGACATCGACCAGGGCTCAGCTTTGCCTGCGCCGCGGTTCGGTCTATGAGCGTTTGTCGAACGCGGGCGGGCCGGCGCGGCAAGGCGGCGCCATCCCTGGGCCCTTTCGAAATCGATGCCTTGCGAGGACCGGCGAAATGGCCGCCATCAACCCATCGGCGCCATGACCCTGGATCTGGAACATTACGAAGGCTTGGCGGGGTTTCGCTATGCGCTGCGGCGCTTCCTGGCCGCCAGCGAGGCGATCAGCCGACGGGCCGGCGTCACACAGCCGCAGTACCAGGCGATGCTGGCCGTCAGGACCCGGGCGTCCGAGGCCATGACCATGAAGGACCTGTCCGAGCAGTTGCTGCTGACCCACCACGCCACCGTGCAGCTGGTGAACCGCTTGGCCAAGGCGGATCTGGTCGCCCGGACGCCGTCGCCGACCGACCGGCGAAGCGTGCTTCTCGAACTGACGCCGCAGGGCGTGAGCCTGGTCGACACGCTCGCGGCGCAGCATCTGGAGGAGATGCTGCGCCAGGAGCCGCTGCTGGCGAAGTCACTGCGTCAGTTGCGAAAAATGGGCGCCGAAAGCCCTAGCGCGGATAGATCTTGACGCTTTCGGCGACGCTGTCGGCGACATGCTCCTTGGTGATCACGCCCGCCACGTCGTCGCCGCGCGGGACGCCGCGGCCGCGCACCACCACCGCCATGATGGCGTTCTTGCGCCACATGCGCTGGATGACATCGAAAGCCACGTCGTCTTCGCCCACCACGGTGAAGTTGCGGCTGGCCACCTCGCCAAGGGTGACGCCGGTATGGGTGGTTTCGAGCCCGCGCCGCAGGCCGGTATTGACCCGGATGACGCCGTAGAGCCGGCCCTTCTGGGTCACCACGACATAGCGCAGGCGCCCGGCGTGCTCGGGCTGGCGCAGATAATCGTCGAAGCTCGCCTCGGCCGGCAGCACCTGGACATCTGCGTCCATGACCTGG
The DNA here is from genome assembly GCA_965277425.1 of Caulobacteraceae bacterium. GTDB lineage: Bacteria > Pseudomonadota > Alphaproteobacteria > Caulobacterales > Caulobacteraceae > Poindextera. Next base: position 533,451 of record CBDICR010000007.1, on the reverse strand, counting down.
CGCGCCTGGCGGACCAGGAACATGTTGGCGTGGCGCGCCTTGGGAATGGCCTGGCCGCGGCGGACCAGCTTCAGGGTGTAGATGGTCTCGCGCGACAGCACGCGGCGCACGCCCAGGCTCATGGCCACGGCGACGATCAGCGGCATGACGATCGAATAGTCGAGGGTCATCTCGAAGATCATCACCACGGCGGTCATCACCGCGCCGGTGCCGCCGCCGACCATGGCCCCCATGCCGACCATGGCGAAGGCCGGCGCGCTGAGGTGAATCGGCAGGCCCATCGCGTTGAGCAGCGACGCAAAGCCGGCGCCCAGGGTCGCGCCCATGAACAGCGACGGCGAGAAGATGCCGCCTGAAGACCCCGAACCCAGGCTGAGCCCAGTCGCCAGGGCCTTGCAGACAAAGAGCAGGCCGAGCAGCCAGAAGGTCGAAAGCTGGCCGGTCAGGATCGCCTGCACCGTCGCGTAGCCGACCCCGTCGACATAGTACTGACCGAAGGCGACGAAGAGGACGTACATCAGCACGCCCATCAGCAGCATGCCCAACATGTGGCGCAGGTAGCGGCCGCCTATTCTGTCGAACAGGTCCTCGAACAGGTGCAGGCCGTGGATGAAGGCCGCCGCGGCCACGCCGGTCAGCGCGCCGAGCACCGCGAACAGGGCCAGCACCACCAGCGCGCTCGGATCGATCGCGATCGCCTGCAAGGGCGGCACGCGAAAGGCCGGCGCGTCGCCGAAGAACCAGCGCCCGACAAAGGTCGCCGCCCCGGTCGCGATGGCCACCGGCAGGAAGGTGTCCACGCTCACCTCCGGCATCATCAGCTCGATGGCGAACATCACCCCGCCGATCGGGGTATTGAAGGTCGAGGCGATCCCGGCGCCGGCGCCGGCGGCGACCAGGGCGATGCGCTGGCCGACCGGCATGCGGATGATCTGGCCGAGCGTCGAGCCGAGCGCCGAGCCGATCTGGATGATCGGCCCTTCGCGGCCGACGGACGATCCGCTGCCGATGGCGATGGCCGAGGCCAGCGACTTGATCAGCGCCACCACCGGGCGGATCACCCCGCCCTTGAAATAGATGGCGTCCATCACCTCCGGGACGCCGTGCCCCTTGGCCTCCGGCGCGAAATTGCTGACCAGGAAGGTGACGGCGACCGCGCCCAGCACCGGAACCAGGATCACCAGCACGCCCCACGGCGCGGGCGCGGTGAAGACGTTGGCGTCGTAGCGGACCACCGCATGACCGGTGAACAGGAGGTTGTGGATCAGGCCGATCAGGTCGCGGAACAGGACGGCGCCCAAGCCGGTGAAGGCGCCGAGGCCCAGGGCCAGAAGGGACAGCAGGGCCAGGGGAAGCCTGCGGCTTTCCTCAGCCTCAATCGAGCTCGCCGCGGCGGCGTCGGTCATGTCGATAGCCTTTGAATGCGTTTAGGCGCGGGCGTCCGCGGACGCCCGCGCGAGATCAGCCCGTGTTCGAACTAGGAACGGTTTAAGACGTCAATGTGGCGACGTCGGAAAATATATCACGAGACGATAGATTTGCGGTGAAATGCGCCAAGCGACCAGGTGCGAAGATGCGAATATCGGCAGCCCGTCGACGCCAGCGGACTCATGGCGGCTCGCGCGCCGTTCAGACGCTCTCCGAGCGGCGCTGAACCAAGCCTTTCCAGAAGTGCCAATAGTCGCGCATCAGGTCGGGCCCGACCCAGAAGCCATGCCGATAGGCGGTGTCGACGCCGATGACCAGGGACTGGTCCGCCTCGCCGCGCCAGGTGCCGAACAGGTGGTCCCAGATCGGCGCCATGGCGAAATGCCCCACGGGCTGCTCGGAGATGTCGAGCACATGGTGCAGGCGATGATGGTTCGGCGACTGGATGATCCAGCGCCCGATCCAGCCGAAGTTCGAATCGATGCGCGAGTGGATCAAAAAGCCGAGCGAGACGACCAGCACGTTGACGTAGATCATCGCCGCCGGCGAAGCGCCGAGAATGGCCATCGGGATGTTGACGAAAAAGACGCCGGTGAAGGCCGCGGGGTGCTGGCGGGTCGAAGTCACCACGCAAAACTCGTCGGCGGAATGGTGGTAGCGGTGCAGTGGCCAGAAATAGCGGCTGTGGTCCAGCCGGTGCGTCCAATAGTCGAAGAAGGAATAGACCGCGAAATAGGCCGCGATCTGCACCGCCAGCGGCGCCGAGGCCGGGACCAGGGTCAGCGGAAAGCCGAGCGCCGCGCTCAGGCGATCGTGGATCCAGGCGCCGGACAGCATCGAGGCGCCCAGGGTCAGGACGCGGCCGGCCAGGTCGGTCAGATGCCCCTGTCCGGACAGGAAGATGGCCAGGTCGGTCTTGCTGGACGCCGTGCGGGCCAAGAGCAGCTGGCGCGCCGAACTGCCGGCCCAGCCGACCACCAGGCCTTCGATCCAAAGGGCCGTCGGCAGCAGAAGGAAGATCAGCCCGTCGCTGGCGATGCGGCGGTGCACCTCCTTGAGCGTGAACCCATGCCCGAACAGCTGCGCGTGCAGCTGGTCGGGCAGGAGGCGCGACAGACCCCACCAGGCCCCGACCATGGCCGCGACATAGACGATGAGGCCAAGGGCGATCGCCACGCGGCCGAAGAGGGCGGCGCGTTGACGGGCGCGGGCCCGTTCCGGCGCGGCTGAATCGATCAGGGACGCTGAAACCTCAATCATCGCAGTCCCATTCCCGCTCCCGCGCCGCCGAAGCCATCGCGCCCGTTCACGACACATGCCAACGCGAACGATCCGAACCGGATGGCCGCCGCCAAGATGGGCTCACGGCATTAACGGCGAAATATCAGCGGGATGCGGCACGGAAATAACGCTATCGCCAAGCTGGCCCGGCCGTGGACCATCTCTGCCCCGTCCAGGTTTCGACCAGGCGATGCCGAAGTGGCACAGACCCCGCACCCCACCGGGCTTGAGACGGATCTAGGCCGCCGCAAGCGCCTTCCTCAATCCCTCGGGATCACCCTTGATGGCGCGCAACAAGGTCCGCGCCGGACCGCTGGGCCGCTTCGCGCCCCTCTCCCATTCCTGCACGGTTCGCACGCTGAATTCGTAAGCGGTGGCGAACTGCGCCTGTGTCATGCCGGCCGCCCGCCGGATTGCGCGCACGTCGATCTGGGGAGCCATGTCTGGCGCGGCATCAGGATTGGATGCGATCTGTCGTGCGATGTCCTCGTCCGTGATCGCGTCCACCTTGTCCCAATCGGTCGCCGCCAGCGCGGCCAGAGCCGCCTCACTTAAAGTCTTCGCCATAGCGCTTCACCTCTCGTTTGTTCGCCTTGCGTAGCGAAATCACCCGTCGTGTCGTGTCACGGTCCGCATAAACGCACACAAAAAGACGATCCTGGATGAAGCCGACGGCGATCTCTCGCACTTCGCCATAGTCAAAGCGATCATCGGCCATCGAACGTGCGCGCCCGCGAAGAGGACCTCGGCCAGTGCGAGAGAAACGCCATGCTTTGCTTGGTTGATCACGTCCTTTGGCAGGATCGAACAGGTATCTCACGGCAGCCACACTACGCCCGCGACGTAGTTTCGACAAGCAATTCCTACGCCATTGGCGTAGTCACGGCCGATTGGTCCAAGGTGTTCAGTTCTTCGTCGGTAAACGCATGCGACCGCGTCAAAAACCGCCGCTCCGTGCCGTTATCCAGCGAGAACATGCCCCCTCGCCCCGGCACCACGTCGATGATCAGCCGCGTATGGCGCCAGGCCTCGAACTGCTGCGCGCCGATATAGACCGGCGCGCCGCCGATCTCGCCCAGCTTGACGTCGCGGTCGCCGATCAGGAAGTCGCCTTGTGGGTAGCACATGGGCGAGGAGCCGTCGCAGCAGCCGCCGGACTGGTGGAACAGGATCGGCCCGTGTTTGGCTGTCAGCTCGGCGATGAACTCAAGCGCCGCCGGCGTGGCGCCGACGCGGCTTGGCGCGGCGGTGATGGTTTGCGTCATTCGCGCCTCCGGACGTGGGCGGCGGATCGCGCCGCCTGCGCCGATCGCATCAGAAGAAGCCCAGTTTCTTGGGGCTGTAACTGACCAGCATGTTCTTGGTCTGCTGGTAGTGGTCGAGCATCATGCGGTGGTTCTCCCGCCCGATGCCGGACTGCTTGTAGCCGCCGAAGGCCGCGTGGGCCGGATAGGCGTGGTAGCAGTTGGTCCACACCCGCCCCGCCTGGATGGCGCGGCCGAAGCGGTAGCAGCGGTTGACGTCACGGCTCCAGACCCCGGCGCCCAGGCCATAGAGGGTGTCGTTGGCGATGCTCAAGGCCCCATCGTCGTCCTTGAAGGTGGTCACCGAGACCACCGGCCCGAAGATCTCCTCCTGGAAGACGCGCATCCTGTTGTCGCCCTTGAAGACGGTCGGCTTGACGTAGAAGCCGCCGGCCATGTCGCCGGGCATTTCGGCCCGCTCGCCGCCAATCAGCACCTCGGCGCCCTCCTGCCGACCGATGTCGAAATAGCTCAGGATCTTCTCCAGCTGTTCGCTGGAGGCCTGGGCGCCGATCATGGTCGCCGGATCCAGCGGATCGCCCTGGACGATGGCTTCGACCCGCTTCAGCGCCCGCTCCATGAACTGGTCGTAGATCGCTTCGTGGACCAGGGCGCGGCTGGGGCAGGTGCAGACCTCGCCCTGGTTCAGGGCGAACATGACGAAGCCCTCGATGGCCTTGTCGAGGAAGTCGTCGTCCTCCGCCGTGACGTCCTGGAAGAAGATGTTCGGCGACTTGCCGCCCAGCTCCAGCGTCACCGGGATCAGGTTCTGGCTGGCGTACTGGCTGATCAGCCGCCCCGTCGTGGTCTCGCCGGTGAAGGCGATCTTGGCGATGCGCGGGGACGAGGCCAGCGGCTTGCCGGCCTCCAGCCCGAAGCCGTTGACGATGTTGAGCACGCCGGCCGGCAATATGCCGTCGATCAGCTCGGCGAACACAAGGATCGAGGCCGGGGTCTGCTCGGCCGGCTTCAGCACCACGCAGTTGCCGGCGGCCAGCGCCGGGGCGAGCTTCCAGACCGCCATCAGGATCGGGAAGTTCCAGGGGATGATCTGGCCGACCACGCCGAGCGGCTCGTGGAAATGGTAGGCGACGGTGTCGTCGTCGATCTGCGAGATGCCGCCTTCCTGGGCGCGGATGGCGCCGGCGAAATAGCGGAAGTGGTCGATCGCCAGCGGCATGTCGGCGGCCATGGTCTCGCGGATCGGCTTGCCGTTGTCCCAGGTCTCGGCCGTGGCCAGCAGGGCCAGGTTGTCCTCCATCACCTGGGCGATGCGGTTGAGCATGTTGGCGCGCTCGGCCGGGCTGGTGCGGCCCCAGGCGTCCTTGGCGGCGTGGGCGGCGTCCAGCGCCAGCTCGACATCGGCGGCCTCGGACCGCGCGATCTCGCAGATCACCTGGCCGTTGATCGGCGAGGTGTTGTCGAAATACCTGCCGCTGACCGGCGGGAGCCAGGCGCCGCCGATATAGTTGCCGTAGCGCGACTTGTAGGGCGGCTTGGACGTGCGATTGAACTCGACCTTGGTCATGGTTTCCTCCTGAGCGCGCCTCGTCAGGCGTCGTGGCCTTGAGCATCGTCCCAAACCGGCGCTCTGTCAGCCCATGGCGGGGGTAAAGAGGCGGTGATCGGCGCGCGTGACGCGGTGCGGCCGCGGCGTTAAGCCAGTGCGATGTCCATCCAACCGCAAATCTGGATCTGCGCCGCCCACCATCCGGCCTTCCGCTGCGGCGGCTGGGCCAGCCTGCGCCTCGATCAGGGCCTGGCGGCCGGCGCGGCCGGCGGCGAACGCAACACCACCGCCCAGAGGATGGCCCTGGCCGGCCTGGTCTGGGCCTTGCGCGGCCTCGCCGCCAGCCCGCGCCAGCCGGTCGAAAACATCATCCGTATACAGACGACTAGCCCCGATCTGGCCTCGCTGGGCGAGGTGCTGGCCGGCCGCGCCCAGCCGGAGCAGGATCTCGACCTCTGGGCCGAGATCCTCACCGCGTCGAAGACGCATCGCCTCGGCCTCTTCCGCGTGGCCCTCCAGCCCGATACCCCGGTCGCCTTCGCCGCGGCCTGGGCCAACCTGGCCATGGACAAGGCCAAGGCCAGCGGCCCCTTCTCCTCCGCCATCCCCAGGTCGAACCTGGCCAAGGCGCCGGGCCTTGGCGCGTGATAGACCCTCCCGCGACCACCGAACGGAGCGCCTCATGACCAGGCCGAAGACGCTGATCATCGCCGGGGCCACCGGCTATGGCGCTTGGCCGGCCAATAGTCTTGAGGGCGCCGAACGCTGCATCGCCGCGCCCATCGACGGCATCGAGATCGATGTGCAGCTGACCGCCGACGGCCATGTGGTGGCGCACCACGACTATTGGCTGAACCCGGACGCGACCCGCCTGGACGGCGCCTGGCTGAGCGAGCGGAGCGCGCCGCTGAAGACCCTGACCTTGGAGGCGCTCAGGCGCTACGACATCGGCCGCGCTCGGCCCGGCTCCGACGCCGAGGCGCAGCACCCCGACCTGGAGTTCGTCGATGGCGCCCGCATCCCGACCCTGCCCGACCTGCTGACGGCGCTGAATGCGGCGAAGGGCCCAAGGCGGCTGATCTATGTGGAGATCAAGACCCACCCGAACCGGCCCGAGGCCGCGCCGGACCCGGCCAAGGTCACCGGCGCGGTGCTGGACGCCCTGGACGCCGCCGACTATGCCCGCCACACCAAGATCATCGCCTTCGACTGGAGCGTGCTGCACCTGGCGACGGCGCGGGCGCCGGGCATCGCCACCGCCCACCTGACCATCCCCAGGCGGCCGGGCCAGGCCTCGAGCGACCAGGATTCGCCCTGGTTCGACGGCGTCGATCCGCGCCATTTCGGCGGCTCGGACCTGCAGGCCATCAAAGCCCACGGCGGCATGGAATGGTCGCCCTACTACACCGACGTCACCGCCGAGCGGGTCGCGCAAGCCGACGCCTTGGGCCTCAAGGTCGGCCCCTGGGGCCTGGCGAAGTCGGACGATATCCAGCGCATGCTCGCGCTCGGCGTCTTCAGCGCCACGGTGTCGGGGCCGGACTGGGAATAGGCTTAGCGGCTATTCGCCAAAGGTCTAACTCAACCCCCAGGATAGGTCAGGTGGGCGTCGTTGGGCCAGCGGAAGTTGGTGTAGGTGACGGTGACGCTGAACTCGAGCGACCTGACCTGGTGCCACCAGGCCAGCGGCATGAAGATGATCTCGCCGGGCTCCAGCACGATGTCATAGGCCTTGACGCCGACGAGCCTGGCGAACCGCGTCGCATCAAGGGCGGGGTCTTCGAGGTCGATCACCTCGCTGAAGACCGCGTGCTCGTTATAGAGCCGGCCGACATCGGCCGCGGGGACGATCTTCAGGCGTTTTCGGCCGCGAATCTGGGCGATGAAGTTGTTGGTCAGGTCGTGGTGCAGCGGGGTGAAGGTTCCGGCCGGGCCGATCCATTTCATGCCGTTGGGCGCATCGCCCTGCCCGGTCAAAAACTTGTCGAGGCGGCCGAGATCGCCGTCCAGCATCGAAAGCGCCGCGGCGTTCCGCGCCGAATTATAGGCGGTGAGATAGGCGTCATTGCCGGCGCCGGGCTGCGTAATGAGCCCGATGAAGGCGTCGAACGGCATTTCGCGACGATGGGCGTCCTTGTCGATTTCGAAACGCGGATCAGTGGTCCGGCCGCCTTGGAACTCGATCACGCGCGCGCCGACGCGGCTGGCTAGATAGTCCGGCGTCCATAGCTCCAGCGCCGGCCATCCGGCCATCTCGCCGGTCAGAATCACCGGCCGATTGGTGGCGTAATAGCGTTCGAGGAACTCCTCGCCGCCCAGGCCGGCGCGCCGTTCGATGCCGGCCGTGATCGGGGTCAGGCCCCGCTGGCGCTCGATGGTCTCCAGCAGCCATTCGCGCTTGCGCAGCGCCAGGGAGGCCTCGCCGACCGCCGGTCCGGGGCCAGGCGGCGGCGCGGCGGCGGCCGGCGCATCGTCCGCCGGCGCCAGCGGGACCTCGGCCGCACGGCTGCGATCGAAGGCTTTCAGGCGCAGCTTGGCGCGATGGTCGCTGACCAGCGCCTCGCCGGCGACGTCGACCCCGCGATAATAGTGCTTTTGCCACTTGTCGGCGGCGGCCCGGGGCGGCTCCGTGCGCATCTTCTCGTGGAAGGCGTCGCGCGCCCGGCTCCAGTCCTGGAAGCGGCGCATCAGCGCCGGATCCTCGCCCAGGGCCTCGAACGCGGGCTCGAACGCCTCCACCGCGGCCCTCTGCACCGGGAACAGGAAGGCGATCGGCTCGAACGCATCGAAATGCACCCAAGCGTCCGTGCGCGTGAAACGCCAGTTCATCGTGAAGGTGAAGGGCGACCAGTCGGTCTCGACGATGCCGGTCAGGGCCTGGATGGCGTCCTTCTGCCGGTTCGGCGAGCCGCCGATCCAGAGGTTCCAGCCCGGCGGCGTGCGGAAGATGCCCTCGACGTGGAAGGTGATCACCCCCTGGCCGAACAGCGAGACCGGCGCGCGCTCGGGCGGCGCGCCCGGATCGAGCTTGATGGTGACGGCGTCCGTGCCGGTCCCGCCGTTCCAGACGGCGTCGAACCCGCAGGGGCTGAGCACCTCCCAGCCATGGGCGTTGGCGATGTTCAGCGGCAGGCAGCGCAGCGCGAACGATTCGGGCGTGGCGTCCATCCAAGCCCGCGTCGCCGGCGCCGGCCGGATCAGCGGCGCCCAGCCCGGATGCAGATAGCAGATCAGGTCCATGGCGCCCGCAGCCTCGGTCACACGAGCGACGATTATTAGGCCATCCGGACGGGCGGCTGAATAGGCGCCGTCATGCCGATTCAATCGGCGATGTGGATGAGCATCTTGCCGGTGTTGCGACCTTCGAACAGGCCGATCAGCCCTTCGGGCGCACGTTCGAAACCCTCCAGCACCGTCTCCTGATGCTTGATGCGCCCGTCCTTCAGCCAGCCGGTCATGTCGGAGACGAAGGCCGCGTTCAGATGCCCGAAGTCGGCAGGGACCGGCACGCCCTTGGGGCTGCGGGCGAGGTGGGTGTGGCGGGCGGCGGACATGGGAAGGCTCCGTTGGTCGGAAAGAGCAGGCGCCCACCGGGTTTGAAAGAGGATGCAGCCCAGAAAAGACCCGTGGCATGGCATGTGGTAGCTCTGGGCTATGCCCGTTGCACCTCGGATTCGACAGCACCCCAACGAGGTCGTCTCGTTAGATGGGTGGCAACTCGATGACGAATTCCCTTACGGGCCACAGGGCGCAAAGCCTAAGCGCATCCTTATTTGCCCCAATCCTCCACCCCATGGATTCCTAATCGGCGGGCATCGGTATCTGTTCAAGGAGCCTCAAGGCACCCGGGCCCAACAGATCTGGAGCGAAGTGATTGCTTACGAGCTCTCCCGGGATCTGCAACTGCCTGTGCCACCCGCATTCCTGGCTCAAGGGCCCGGCAACGGTAGTCCGGGAGTGCTTGTCGAGTTCTTTTACGGTTACATGTTTGATCCGCAGTATCGCTTCGTGCATGCGATTGAACGGCTTCAGGGACTGCAATTTCCGATCGACTACGATCGTGGGAGCCTTAAGGACAATATTACCCTCTGTCGGCAGCATCGCGTTGCAGAATGGCGACCGTGGTGGGCACGGACCTTGGCGCTGGATGCCTTGATAGGGAACACCGACCGGCATACGGAAAATTGGGGCTTTTTGACTCTGCCGGGGTCAGAGGGCGTCGATCACAGCTTGGCCCCAGCTTTCGACAACGGAACCAGCCTAGGGTTCATCATCCGAGATGAAGATCTGCCGAGGTACAACCGACCCGAACAACTAACTCGTTTGATCGGGCAAGGCTCTCATCACTTCGGCTGGGTAGCTGGCGACGCGGCAAGCGCCCAACACGCGCGCCTTTGCCGCATTTATTGCGATCACGTCGCCGATGCGCGGCGCGCCATGGACGACTCTCTCGAATTGACCGATGCTCGCATTCAAGAGATCGCCGACTGGTGTGGCCGCTTCGATTTCCCCCTTCCGTTTACGACAGAGCGTGGAAAATTCGTGGTGGCGCAGTTACGCGGACGTCGCGACGCTCTGGCCGCTGCTCTGGGAGTATGAAGTTGGAGCATTGGATTGAATATCCGCCAGAGCCAAGGGAGTTGATTCTCACTTGGCAGGCCCCGGCGCAAATCCCCGACCGACTTCGCTGGGCGGTAGGCCGACTCCGAATCTCTAATGATGTAACCGTTTTCGACTATTTCGATGCGGATGAATTCAACCTCTTTAACCTCCGCCGTTCGGCCCAAGATTTGCAAAGTGCGGGCTACGCGGGCTATCCGGCGTTCGACATCAAAAAACGGCCGCGAGACGGTTTCCGTGACCACACGCTAGAAGCGTTCCTTCGTCGACTACCACCAGCAGCGCGATCAGATTTCCCCGATTATCTGGCATATTTCAGAATTCGGCCAACGACTTCGCTGTCACCTCTCGCGTTGCTTGCGTTAACCCAAGCTCGCTTGCCAAGCGATGGATTTTCACTGATCGACCCGCTTGATCCTTTTGTTTCGCGGGTCGATCTGGTCATCGAAGTCGCCGGCTTTCGACATCAAGCTCGGCCAAGCAACTTGAAACTTGACGATCCGCTTGAGTTGCAGCCCGAGCCGTTGAACGAAAAAGACCCACAGGCGATCCAATTGAAAGCGGGCGGCCAGGTTATGGGCTACGTTAACAGGCTACAGGCGCCGACGCTCCTTGGGTGGCTGCGGACCCGCGCCGTTCGGTGCTGGATAACTCGCCTGAACGGTCGACCGGAAGCGCCTCGCGCTTTTGCATTTCTGCAGGTCCGTCCCACCGCGCAGTCCATCGCTGCATAGCTCGCGCCCTTGGACGGCCGGCCAGGTTCCCGCCTTGAATCTGTCACGCCTTGACGCGCCCTGCCCCTCCCCGCTACCAACCGCCCCGATGACCGACGCACGCGCCCTTCGCCGGCCCTATTACCGCTCGCACAGCTAGCGAGCGGCCGGTTCATCACGCCCCGCCGCCAGATGGTCGGCGTCGGGCTCTTGCCAAGAGACGGTCTCCGGCCGAAAGCCAGAACAAGGAAACCGTCCATGCCAGCCGATCTTGACCTCTCGACCTTCAAGCCCAGATCCGACCTCGTGCGGACGCTGGTCGAGCGCGGCCACGTCTATCAGGCCACCGATCTGGAAGGCCTGGACCGCCTGGCGCTGGAAGGGCCGATCACCGCCTATATCGGCTTCGACGCCACCGGCGCCAGCCTGCACGTCGGCAGCCTGGTGCAGATCATGACGCTGCGCCGGCTGCAGCAGACCGGTCACCGCCCCATCGTGCTGATGGGCGGCGGCACCACCAAGGTCGGCGATCCGTCGGATAAGGACAAGCAGCGGCCGCTGCTCAGTGAAGCCCAGATCAACGCCAATATCGCCGGCATTCGCCGGGCCTTCATGCCGTTTCTCAAGTTCGGCGAGGGTCCGACCGACGCGGTGATGGTCAACAACGCCGACTGGCTGGAAAAGCTCGGCTATGTCGACTTCCTGCGCGATTACGGCGTCCATTTCACCATCAACCGCATGCTGTCGTTCGAGATGGTCAAGACCAGGCTGGAGCGCGAGCAGCCGCTGACCTTCCTTGAATTCAACTACATGCTGATGCAGGCGACGGATTTTCTGGAGCTTTTTCGCCGCTACGGCTGCCGGCTGCAGTTCGGCGGATCCGAACAGTGGGGCAATATCGTCAACGGGATCGAGCTGATCCGGCGCGTCCAGGCCAAGGAGGCGTTCGGCCTGACCGCGCCGCTGGTCACGCTGGCCTCCGGCGCCAAGATGGGCAAGACGGTCGACGGCGCCGTCTGGCTGAACGCCGAGATGCGCAGCCCCTACGACTACTGGCAGTTCTGGCGCAATACCGAGGACGCCGATGTCGGCAGATTCCTGAAGCTGTTCACCGAGCTGCCGATGGACGAGATCGCGCGGCTGGAGCGGCTGGGCGGCGCCGAGATCAACGAGGCGAAAAAGGTGCTGGCCAACCAAGCCACCACCCTTTTGCACGGCGCGCAGGCCGCGGAGACGGCGGCGGCGGCGTCGAAGGCGGCCTTCGAGGACGGCGGCCTCTCCGGCGACCTGCCGACCTTCGAGGTGTCGCGCGCCGATCTGGAGGCCGGGATCGCCCTGGCGAGCGTGGCGGCGGACGCCGGCCTGGCCTCGTCGCGCGGCGAGGCCCGGCGGCTGGCGCAAGGCGGGGGCTTGCGCGTCAACGACAAGGTCGAGGCCGACGGCCAGCGCACCCTGGCCCTGGCCGATCTCGGCGCCGACGGGGTGATCAAGCTGGCCGCCGGTAAGAAGAAGATCGTCCTGATCAAACCGATCTGAAGGAGGCCTATCCGATGAGCTTGAACCCCGGCGATCCCGCCCCCGATTTCGACCTGCCCTCGGACGGCGGCGGCCATGTGCGGCTGGCCGACTTCAAGGGCGAAAAGCTCGTGCTCTACTTCTATCCCAAGGACGACACCTCGGGCTGCACCAGCGAGGCTAAGGCCTTCGCCGCGGCCGCCGACGACTTCAAAAAGGCCGGCGCGGCGGTGGTCGGGGTCTCCAAGGATACGGTGAAGAGCCACGACAAGTTCAAGGCCAAGTACGAGCTGAACTTCCCGCTCGGCGCCGACACCGAGGGCGCCGTGGTCGAGGCCTACGGCGTCTGGGTGGAAAAGAGCATGTATGGCCGCAAATATATGGGCATCGAACGGGCCACCTATCTGATCGACGCCTCGGGCCGCATCGCCAAGGTCTGGCGCAAGGTCAAGGCGCCCGGCCACGCCGCCGAGGTGCTGAAGGCGGCGCGCGAGGCGTAGTCCCGCAAGGAATTTTGACGTCTTGTCGTTAGGGCCGAAGGCCATGCCCGAACCGGTCGTCATCGTCGATTATGATCCGGCCTGGCCGCACCGCTACGAGGCCTTGCGAGCGCGCATCGCCGAGGCCTTGGGCAACCTCGCGGCGGAGATCGCCCATGTCGGCAGCACCTCCGTGCCCGGTCTCGCCGCCAAGCCGACCATCGACCTGGATGTCGTGCTTGGCGCCGCCGACGATCTGCCGGCGGCGATCGAGCGGCTGGCGCGGCTGGGCTATCGCCACGAAGGCGATCTGGGCATCGTCGGCCGAGAGGCGTTCGCGACGCCGCCAGGCTACGGCGTGCACGACCATCATCTCTATGTCTGCGCGCCCGACTGGGGCGGGCACGGCGACCAGATCGCCTTTCGCGACTATCTGCGCGCGCATCCGAAGACCGCCTTCGCCTATGCCCGGCTGAAGCGGTCGCTGGCCGCCAGGCATCGCGACAACCGCCGCGCCTATGCCGAGGCCAAGGCCGGATTTGTCAGGGCGGTTCTGGCGCGAAGCGCCGGCGAGCCTCGCCGGTCACAAAATTGCAGCGCCGAACGCCCAATTGAGGGAGGATGCGGCCGATGAAACCCGCCTTCTGGTCCGGCGCGCCCATGGCCTTGGCCTCGGCGGCGCTGTTCGGCGCCTCGACGCCCCTGGCCAAGCTGCTGCTCGGCGATGGGGTCGACGCCTGGATGCTGGCGGGGCTGCTCTATCTCGGCTCGGGCCTTGGGCTGGGTCTGGTGCTTGCCGGCCGCGCCCTGCTCGGCGCGCCGCCCTCCGAAGCGCCGCTCAGGCGCGGCGACCTGCCGTGGCTGGCCCTGGTCGTCCTGGCCGGGGGCGTCGTCGGCCCGGTGCTTTTGATGGTCGGGCTGTCGCGAACGCCCGCTTCCTCCGCCGCCCTGCTCCTCAACCTCGAAGGCCTGGCGACGATGGCCATAGCCTGGGTGGTGTTCAAGGAGAGCGTCGACCGGCGGCTGCTGTTCGGCGCCATGGCGATCCTGGCGGGCGCGGTGCTGCTCTCCTGGCGCGGCGGCCTGGGCGGCCTGGGCCTCGGCGCGCTGGCCATCGCCGGCGCCTGCCTGGCCTGGGGCGTCGACAACAACCTGACCCGCAAGCTCTCGGCGGCCGATCCGGTCCAGATCGCCGCGATCAAGGGCCTGGCGGCCGGCGCGATCAATCTGGCCCTGGCCCTGGCCCGCGGCGCCCATTCGCCGGCGCTGGGCGAGGTCGCCGCCGCCGGCGCCGTCGGGTTCGTCGGCTACGGCGTCAGCCTGGTCCTGTTCGTGCTGGCTCTGCGCCACCTGGGAACGGCCAGGACCGGCGCTTATTTCTCGACCGCGCCTTTCCTTGGCGCGAGCCTGGCGCTGGTGCTGTTTCGCGAGCCGTTCACGGCGCCGCTCGTCGGCGCGGCGGTGTTGATGGGGATCGGCGTTAGCTTGCATCTCTCCGAGCGGCACCGGCACGAACACGTCCACGAGGCGCTCGATCACGAGCATCGCCACGTCCATGACGCCCATCACCAGCACGCCCATGGCCCCCACGCGCCGCCCGGCGAGCCGCACACGCACTGGCATCATCACCCGCCCATGCGCCACAAGCATCCCCACTATCCCGATCTGCATCACCGGCACGACCATGCCCACGCGCACTGAGGCGTGGCCGAAAGGGCCGACTCAGCCTATCGGCGGGGCCGAAACGACGCGCCTTGGCCCCGCCCGACCGGTTTGGGAGCCGAGCGTGGTTGCCTATGCGTCATGTCTTGGGGCATATGGTGCGGGAACTCGAACAAGGTTTCCGCGCGGATGGTCCTTGACCGACTGACCCGGCTGCGACGTTTTTCTCGACCGCCCGCAAAACCCCGGATGTTTTTTGGAGGCTGGTCGACATGTTCAGCAAGCAAACCCCTAGCAAACCCACTGTCCCTCATCTCACGGTAGCGGAAATGAACGCCATCCCCGATCCGACTCCCCAGCGCAAACCCGCGGGCACGCCCAAGGTGGCGTCCCTGATCGCCTCAGACACCACCATCGACGGCGGCGTCAGCGGCGACACCGAACTGCATGTCGACGGCGTCGTGCGCGGCGACATCGTCGTGGCGCGCCTCTCCATCGGCGAGACCGGCCATGTGGAAGGCGCCATCCAGGCCGAGATCGTCGAGGCGCGCGGCCGCGTCGTCGGCTCGATCACCGCCAAGCAGGTCCGGCTCTACGCCAGCTGCCACGTAGACGGCGACATCACCCACGAACAGCTGACCATGGAGGCCGGCGCCTTCTTCCAGGGCCGCAGCCTGAAGTTCCAACGCCCGGCCTCGGCCCCGATGGCGGCGATCACCGGCGAGGTGATCGACATGAACGCCTCGGACATCAAGGCGGCGGAATAACCTCACCGTCGAAACAAATTCGTCGCTGGGCGCGCGAGGAGGCGAAACGATCATGCCCTTCGAGCCGCAGATATAGCCGATCACCCCATCGCCTCGATGTCGGTGCGGGCGAAGTCGTCGCCCTTGAAAAGCAGCGGCTCGCCACTCTCCTTCGCTAAGGCGTAGCTGAAGCAATCGCCGTAGTTCAGGCTGGCCGGATGACCGGTCCCCTTGCCGAACCGGTCATAGGCCGCGAGGGCCAGGTAGGCCTGCTCCTCTGTCACCGGCTCGATCTTGATGGAGAAGAGACGCAGCATCTCGTCGAAAGCCAGGCGTCGCTGTGCAGCTCCGTCCCGCCGCAGCACGATCCCCACCTCGACCAGGCTCGCAGACGAGAGTCGGCAGACCTCGGCCGCTGCAAGCCGTGAGAGCAGAGCCCGGGCTTCCGGCTCGTCGAACAGGATGGCGATGACCGCTGAACTGTCGATGACCATGGCCAGCGGTCTTCAGTGCGGCAGACCCTGATCGTCATAGAGAAAGTCGGTGCGGTCCCCGCTTTCCCCGCTCGCCAAGCCCGCGGAGCGCACAAGTTTCAAGATGCGCGCGACTTTGGCGCGTTGCGCCAGCCCGAGCTTGGCGGGTCGCGCGACCGTCCGCCTCATTGGTTCACGCGCCAATTCGGCGCGCAAGGCTGCGGCGACAACCTCTTCGGCGCTCTGCCCACGCAAACTAGCGAGTTGATCGGCCATGGCCTCGATCTCGGCATTGGGTTTAATCGGCATGACAGCCTCCGCCACGTGCCCGTTTATCCCTCTGGGCCACGTCCCCCGGCAAGGGGGCAGAAGGAATTAAGCTTCCGCCGCGTCTCTCGTCGCGCCGACGCGCTGGGCGAGCGAGGCGCCCATGAAGGCGTCGAGGTCGCCGTCGAGGACACCGCCGGTGTCCGAGGTCTCGACGTCGGTGCGCAGGTCCTTGACCAGCTGATAGGGCTGCAGGACGTAGGACCTTATCTGGTGGCCCCAGCCGATGTCGGTCTTCTGGTCCTCGATGGCCTGGGCCGCCGCCTCGCGCTTCTGCAGCTCCAGCTCATAGAGCCGCGCGCGCAGCATCTTCCAGGCCTCGTCGCGGTTCTGGTGCTGGGAGCGGCCGGCCTGGCAGGCGACGGCGACCCCGGTCGGGATATGGGTCAAGCGCACGGCGGAATCGGTCTTGTTGATATGCTGGCCGCCGGCGCCCGAGGCCCGGTAGGTGTCGGTGCGCACATCCGACGGGTTGATCTCGATCTCGATCGTGTCGTCGACCACCGGATAGACCCAGACGGAGGCGAAACTGGTGTGCCGGCGGGCGTTGGAATCGTAGGGCGAGATGCGCACCAGCCGGTGCACCCCGGCCTCGGTCTTCAGCCAGCCATAGGCGTTGGTCCCCTTGACCTGCAGAGTGGCCGACTTGATGCCGGCCTGCTCGCCCGGGGTCTCCTCGATCAGCTCGACGGTGTAGCCGTGCGCGCCGGACCAGCGGGTGTACATGCGCAAGAGCATGTTGGCCCAGTCGGCGGATTCGGTGCCGCCGGCGCCGGAATTGATCTCGACATAGGCGTCGTTGCCGTCCGCCTCGCCGGCCAGCAGGGCCTCGAGTTCGGCGCGGGCGGCGCGGGCCTTCAGCTCGGCCAGCTGGGCGCGGGCGTCGTCGAGCGAGGCCTCGTCGGCCTCCTCGTCGGCCATTTCGGCAAAGCCGACCGCATCGGCCAGGTCGCGTTCGAGCCCCCGCACAGCCTCCACCTGGCCCGCCAGCCGGGTGCGTTCGCGCATCAGGCTCTGGGCCTGAGCGGGGCTGTCCCACAGGGTCGGGTCCTCGACCTTGGCGTCGAGTTCGTCCAGGCGTCTTAGGGCTGGATCCCAGTCAAAGACGCCTCCTGAGCAGGTCGATCGACTGCTCGATGTCGGCCTGCGCGGCCTCGACATCCGGTCTCATGGGGCTCTCCTTAAAAATCTCGGTCTAATATAGGCCATTCAGGTCCGACGGGGCCTTCTTCGGCGCCGGCGGCGGTCCGGCGGCGGCCGGCGGCTCGCCCGGAGGCGCTTCGGCCCCGCCGCTCGGCGCAATGACCGCGCCAGGGGTCCCGCCGCTGGGCGCAACGGGCGCGGGCCTCGGCTCGGTTCCCGGCCTGAAGGCTTCGCGCTCGCCGTTGACCATGGCGAACTTGGCGTCCGCCGGCGCCTTGAAGTCGCGCACCGGCGTATCTTTCAGGGCGCTCTGCATGAAGTCGATGAAGATCGGCACGGCGTCGACCGCGCCGGTCTCGTTGTTGCCGAGCGAGCGGTTGTCGTCGAAGCCGACGAAGACGCCGACCACGATGTCCGGCGTGAAGCCGACGAACCAGGCGCTGCGGAAGTCGTTGGTGGTGCCGGTCTTGCCGCCGACCGGCCGGCCGAGGATATGCGCCTGGTAGGCCGTGCCGCGCTGGACCACGCCTTCCAGCATCGAGGCGATCTGGTAGGCGGCGATCGGGTCGAGCACCTGGGTCCCGGCCGGATCGAGACGCGGCGATTCATCGCCGTTGAACGGGGCGTTGCAGGTCGGGCACGGGCGCTGGTCGGCGTCCAGGATCGGGTGGCCGTCGCGGTCCTCCACCACCTCGATCAGGTGCGGCGTGACGCGCTTGCCGCCGTTTACGAAGGCGGAATAGGCGGCGGTCAGGCGGAAGGGGGTGGTCTCCCCGGCGCCCAGCGCCATGGACAGGACCGGGTCCATATTGTCGACCACCCCGGCCCGTTTGGCGGTGTCGACGATCTTCGGCATGCCGACCTGCATGGCCAGGCGAACGGTCATGGTGTTCAGCGACAGCTCCAGGCCGCGGCGCAGCGGCTGCGAGCCCATGAAGCCGTGATGGTAGTTTTCCGGCGACCAGTTCTGGCCGCCATAGCCCTTCAGCGTAATGGGTCCGTCGACCACGTGCGAGGCTGGGGTGAAGCCGTTCTCCAGCGCGGTGGCGTAGACGAAGGGCTTGAAGGCCGAACCCGGCTGCCGCTTGGCCTGGGTGGCGCGATTGAAGTTCGACAGCGAGAAACTGTAGCCGCCCACCATGGCCAGGGTGCGGCCCGACCAGGGGTCGATCGCCACCAGCGCGCCGTTGACGATCGGCACCTGGCGCAGATTGTAGAGGCCGGGCCCCGCCGGCTCGACAAAGACCAGGTCGCCTTCCTTCAAGCCCTTGCCGGCCCGCGCCCAGGCGACGTCGGCCGGCGCGAGTTCGCCTTCGGAGCCGTCGGCGAGGCCCACCCGCACGGCGCCGGCGACCGACTGGACCCTGGCCGGACGCCAGGCCCGGCGCTCGGCGGGGGCATGCGCCTGCGGGCCGTTCTGCCAGCCCGAGTCGCTGTCGGCGTGGCCCCAGGCGCCGCGCCAGCCATGCCGGCGGTCATAGGTCTCCAGCCCGGTCATCAAGGCCTGGCGCGCCGCCGTCTGCAGTTTCGGATCGAGGGTGGTGCGCATGTAGTAGCCGCCCTCGTCCACCTTCGGGCCCAGGGTCTGGATGGCGCGGGCGCGCACCTCGGCCACGAAATAGTCGGCGTCGTGATACTTGGTCCGCTCCGGCGCGACCTGGACGGTCAGATCCTCGGCCATGGCGGCGGCGGCCTGCGGACGGCTGACCCAGCCGAGGTCGGCCATCTGGCCGATGATCCAGTTGCGGCGGCGGATGGCGGCGGCCTTGTTGCGGATGGGCTGATAGTTGTCGGGCCCCTTCGGCAAGGCCGCGAGATAGGCGCATTGGGCCAGGTCGAGCTCGTTGAGCGACTTGCCGAAATAGTTGTAGGCCGCCGCGCCGACCCCGTAGGAGCGGTAGCCCAGCCAGATCTCGTTCAGATAAAGCTCGAGAATCTGCTGCTTGCTCAGGGTCTTTTCCAGCCGCTGGGCGAGGATCGCCTCCTTCAGCTTGCGACCGAAAGTGGCCTCGTTGGTCAAAAGGACGTTCTTGGCCACCTGCTGGGTGATGGTCGAGCCGCCCTCCAGCCGCCGGCCGTGCATGGCGTTGATCACGTCCTTGCCCATGGCCCGCATCAGGCCGGCCGGGTCGACGCCGCCGTGCTGGAAGAAGTTGCGGTCCTCGGCGGCCAGAAAGGCGTTGATCAGCTGCGGCGGAATCTGGTCGTAGGGCACGAAGATGCGCCGCTCGCGGGAGAATTCGCCGATCAGGGTGCCGTCCCAGGCATAGACCCGGGTCGAGGTCGGCGGGCGATAGTCAACCAGCTGCGAGGCGTCCGGCATGTCGTGAAACAGCCACGCCGCATAGATGGCCAGCGCGAAACCGGCGACCGCGATCGCGCTCAGCGCAGCCACCCCCGCCGCGGCGATCCATCGTCCTTGGAAATTCAACGCCGGATGACCTCCGAGGGCGCCCCTCGGCTCACGCTCTAGCGCGTGTCGCGGTCAACGCAAAGGCTCGCTCACGCCGCAGGCGCGACGACCGGCGCCGCGCCGCTCACGCCTCGCTTATCGGAGGGCGAGTTGGGTCTGCTGGCGGAAATAGTCGTCGATGGAGTCGGCGACCTCGCCCATGAAGCGGTCGCGCCGGGCGGGGTTGTTCAACTGCCGCTCGTCGTCGGCATTGGTGATGAAGCCCATCTCCAGAAGCACCGCCGGCACGTCCGGGGCCAGGAGCACCATGTAGTTGGCGTCGCGGTGGCCGGCGTGCGGCTGCGCCCGATCGCCGATCTGGCCCAGAAGGTCCTCCGCGAAGGCGTCCGAGCGATTGCGGGTGGCGCGCTGGGTCAGATCGAGCAGGATTTGGTTCACCGCCCGGGTCTGGCCCGGCAGGTCGACATTCATGAACCAGTTGCTCAAATCCATCACGCCGCGGGCGGTGCGTTCGGAGCCTTTGTCGGACAGGGTATAGACGGTCGCCCCACGCAGGTCGGGGCTGGATCCCGAATCCGAATGCAGCGAGATGAAGAGGTCCGCATTGGCCCGCCTGGCGATCTGGACCCGCGTCTCCAGCGGCACATAGACGTCCTCGCTGCGCGTCATCACCACCTTGTAGCGCCCGCTGCGTTCGAGCTTGGCCTTGAGCGTCAGGGCGGCGGCGAGGTTGAGATCCTTTTCGCGACTCATGGTCCCGAGCGCGCCGGGATCATGGCCGCCATGGCCGGGATCGATGACGATGACCTTTTTCAGATGCGAGAGCGCCACGGGCTGCGGCGCGGGCATGACGGCGACCGCGCTGGCGCGGATCAGCCGAGGCGCGGCGGCTTGGGCGGCGGCGACGGTCACGGGCGCAAGCGGCTGCAGATCGATCACATAGCGATAGTCGCTGACCCCGTCGGCGGGCGGCAGCAGGAAGCGGCGGCGCACCTGCGCGGGCCTGGCGAGCGCCAGGCGCAGGCGCGCGGCGCCGGCGGTGCTGTCGACCGTCCAGCTCGAGACCAGACCCAGGCCGCCGCCTTGCAGATCGGTCCCGATGGGCACGCCCGGCAGGGCCAGGATCACCGGCCCGCTGGAGCCGCCGGCGGCGATCAGATGTCCCTTGGCCGCCTGGTCCAGTTCGATGACGATGCGGGTGGTGGTCATGTCGCCGCCGAGGCGCACCGCCACGACGCCGTCGGCGCCGGGCGCGCCTTGGGAGGCCGCGGCCGCGGCAAGGCACAGAACCGCGCCCAGCGCCGCCGCCAGACGTCCCCAAGTCGAACCTATCGCGCCGTAAAGCCGCGCGGGCATCCCCGAACCCCACACACCGGATTTTATTTTAGGGTCAATTTATAGAGTCTGTCCCGTAGAAATTCCGTTAACCGACTCCGCGAACCCAGCCTTTCCTTTTTCACGCGATTGTTGCAGAGTCGTCACTGCGGTCCATGTCGCCCGAACCGGGTGCAACCGCGCGTAAGGCCCCCGTCGGCGTCGCCCCTTCGAGTTTGTCCGCAAGGACGAGCTTGGCTTCTGGCGAAACCCGAGGCGCCTTCGAAAATACCCCGCGCCACCTGGCGCGATATGGACAAATCCCATGGGCAGCGTCGCTCACGCCCCGTCACGGCTGCAGGTCTCATACGTCGTTCCCGACGCGAAGACCCGACCCGCGCGCGCCCTTCCTCACATCCGGCCCCCGGAATTCGAGTCCGGCGCGCGCCTCGGAGATCGTTTCGATGCCCAAAAGAATGTTGATCGACGCCGCACACGCCGAAGAGACGCGTGTGGTGGTGGTGGACGGATCGCGGATTGAAGACTTCGATTTCGAAAGCCAGAACCGCAAACAGCTGCGCGGGAACATCTATCTCGCCAAGGTGACGCGGGTCGAACCCAGCCTGCAGGCGGCTTTCGTGGACTATGGCGGCAACCGCCACGGCTTCCTGGCCTTCAACGAAATCCATCCGGACTACTATCAGATCCCGCTGGCCGACCGCGAAGCCCTGCTGCGCGAAGAGGCCGAGGAAGCGGAGGATCACCACGCCCGCGCGGTCGACGACGAGGATGAGGATGAGGACGCCGACGATGACGACGTCGTCGGCGACGAAGCCGCGCGCCGCCATCGCCGCATCGCGCGCCGCTACAAGATCCAGGAAGTGATCAAGCGCCGGCAGATCATGCTGGTGCAGGTCGTCAAGGAAGAGCGCGGCACCAAGGGCGCGGCGCTGACCACCTATCTGTCGCTCGCCGGCCGCTATGGCGTGCTGATGCCCAACACCGCCCGCGGCGGCGGGGTCAGCCGCAAGATCACCACCGCCACCGACCGCAAGCGGCTGAAGAGCCTGGTGCAGGAACTCGAAGTGCCGCAGGGCATGGGGCTGATCGTGCGCACCGCCGGCGCCAAGCGCACCAAGGCCGAGCTCAAGCGCGACTACGAATACCTGATGCGGCTTTGGGAGAATATCCGCGACCGCACCCTGCATTCGATCGCGCCGGCGCTGATCTACGAGGAAGAGGACCTCGTCAAACGCGCCATCCGCGACATGTTCGACAAGGATATCGAAGGCGTCTGGGTCGAGGGCGAGGCCGCCTTCCGCGATGCGCGCGACTTCATGCGCATGCTGATGCCGAGCCAGGCCAAGAAGATCCAGCACTACAGCGACCCGACGCCCTTGTTCGTCCAGGCCAAGGTCGAGGACCATCTGGCGCAGATCTACTCGCCGGTCGTACCGCTGAAGTCGGGCGGCTATCTGGTGATCAACCAGACCGAGGCCCTGGTCGCCGTCGACGTCAACTCCGGCCGCTCGACGCGCGAACGCAACATCGAAGCCACGGCGCTGAAAACCAATATGGAGGCGGCCGAGGAAGCGGCGCGCCAGCTGCGCCTGCGCGACCTGGCCGGGCTGATCGTCATCGACTTCATCGACATGGACGAAGCCAAGAACAATCGCGCCGTCGAAAAGAAGCTGAAGGACGCCCTCGACGACGACCGCGCCCGCGTTCAGATGGGCAAGATCTCCGGCTTCGGCCTGATGGAGATCAGCCGCCAGCGCCGCCGCTCCGGCGTGCTGGAAGGCACCACCCATGTCTGTGAGCATTGCAACGGCGTCGGCCGGGTCCGCTCGACGGAATCCAGCGCCCTGGCCGTCCTGCGCGCCGTCGGGGTCGAGGCCGTCAAGTCGGGCGGCGGAGCCGTCACCCTGCGCGCGCCGAGCGCGGTGGCGCTCTACGTCCTGAACGAAAAGCGCGCCTATCTGGAGCGGCTGCGCCAGATTCACGGCCTGACCGTGACGGTGGTGGTCGACGACAGCCTGTCCCATGACGAACACGCCCTCGACCGCACCGAGACGCGCGAGCACGAGGTCGCGGTTTCGACCGGTGCGCCGCTGACGGTCAGCTATGCGGCCGACGACCTGGTCGACGACGACGAGGCCGAAGAGGTCGAGGCGGAAATCGAGGCCGAGGACGTCGATGACGACGAGCCTTCCGCTCGCGTCGCCGGACGCGCCGAGAACGGTGATCATGGCGATGGCCAGCCGCGCTCGCGCCGGCGCCGGCGTCGGCGCGGCGGACGCCGCGACGATGCGCCCGCCGAGCAGGCTGTTGGGGCGCCCGAACCCGCCGCCGACGGCGACGACGAGCCCGGTCTAGACGAGGTTCGCGACGGCCTCGACGCCCAGGGGCAGAAGCGCCGCCGCCGCGGCCGTCGCGGCGGTCGCCGCGCGCGCGAAGAGACCACCGGCGACGAGCCCTATGTCTGGTCGCGGCCCCGGGTGCCCGAAGGCGACCCCTATGTCTGGATGCAAGCCGGCCAGCCGACCGCGCCGGCCCAAGTCGCCGAGCCCGTCGCCGCCGTGCGCGCGCCCGAGCCCGCCGAGGCCATCGAGCCGGCGGCGATGGCCGCCGCCCAGACCGAGACCGCCGAACCGGCCGTGGACATGTGGGTCGAACTGCCCGCCGCCGCGGAGCCCGCCGCCAAGCCGGCGCGCGCGCGCCGCAGCCGCGCCAAGCCCAAGCCGGCCGAGGACATCGTCGCCGTGATCGAGGCGCAGGCCGAGCCGGCGCTGGTTGAGGCGCAAGCCGCGCCCGCGCCCGTCGAGGAGGCGCCGGTCCCGACGACTGTCGCCGAAGCGCCGTCCCCCGAGCCCGTTGCGGCGCCTCAGCCCGCCGCTCCGGATCACGCGGAGATCTCCAGCCCGCCTGCGGCGCCGAAGCGCGGTTGGTGGCGTCGCAGCGGTTGAGACATCCAACCCGGGATGGGTTATGGAATGGGCGGGGTCGAGCGGGGGCGCGGACGGACGTTTGGAGCCTGTCGCATGACCCGTCGATCGGCGGATAGACTTGAGCGCGCGCGCAAGCTGAAGTCGCGCCTCGGCGCGGCGCTCGGCGGCCTCGCCGTCGCCGGCGCCCTGCTCGCGCCCGTCTCGGCCGCCTTTGCGCAGGACGACGCCGCGCCGATCCCGCTGCTCAGCGACACGGAGATGGAAGAGACCCTGCACGCGGACGCCGACCCCATCTTCACCGCCGCCGGGCTCAACCCAAGGTCGGTCAAGATCTTTATCGTCGGCGATCCGTCCAGGGAGGGCATGAATTCCTGGGTCGAGGGCGGGCAGAACATGTTCGTGACCGCCGGCCTGATCATTCAGACCAAGACCCCAAACGAACTGACCGGGGTCTTCGCGCACGAAACCGGACACATGGCCGGCGGCCACCTGGCGCGGCAGGACCAGGGGGAAAAACAGACCCTGGCCACCTATCTGCTGACCTTGGGCCTCGGCATCGCCGCCGCCGCCGCCGGCTCGCCGGGCGCGGCCGGCGGCCTGCTCTATAGCGCCGGCTATTTCGCCGCCCTGACCGGCGCCGGCTTCACCCGCACCCAGGAATCCTCCGCCGACCAGGCGGCCGTGACCTATCTCGAAAAGGCCGGTGAATCCTCGAAAGGCCTCGTCGATTTCTTCAATAATTTCCGTTACGAGGAGGTTTTCGCCGACGCCAAGCGTTTCCGCTTCTTCATGGACCACCCGCTGACGTCCGACCGCATCGACGCCCTGCAGGTTCGCTCGGAGCAACAGCCGCACTACAATGTAGTCGATACGCCCGAGGCGCTGGAGCGCCACCAGGTTCTGATCGCCAAGCTCAGGGCCTATCTGAACCTGCCGCAGCAGACCCTGGACGACTATCCCGACAGCGACACCAGCTTTCCCGCCCGCTATGCGCGCGCCATCGCCTATTCGCGCGACCAGGAGACCGACAAGGCCGTCACCCTGACCGACGCGCTGATCGCCGAGCGGCCGACCAATCCCTACCTGCCCCAGCTCAAGGGCCAGATCCTGTTCGGCGCCGGGCGGGTCGCGGAGGCCGAGGCGCCGCTGCGCCAGGCCGTGCAGCTCAAGCCGAACGCGCCGGAACTGCTGTTCCTGCTCGGCCAGGACCTGCTTGCGGAGGACAAACCGGCCAAGCTCGACGAGGCGATCGCCGACCTGCATCACGGGCTCAGCATCGAATCGGACAACCCGGAAGGCTGGCTCTTCCTGTCGCAGGCCTACGACAAGAAGGGCGACGCCGGCATGGCGCGGCTGGCCGCGGCGGAAGAGAGCTTCTCGCTCGGACAGATCGACGACGCCCGCCGCTTCGGCATGCAGGCCCGGCAGGATCTGCCGAAGGGCACGCCCGAATGGCGCCGCGCCACCGACATCGTCCTGACCTCCAAACCCAGTAATGACGACCTTAAACTGCTCGCCCAGGAAGGCAGCACGAACGCGCCTCAGAAACGCTGACGCGGCTACCGGAGACTTCAAACATGCACGCCATCCGCCTTCTTCCGGCCCTAGCCGCCTGCGCGCTCGCCCTTAGCGCCTGCAACAGGAACGACCAGGCCTTCGATACGCGGGTGCACGACTACATCGTCTCCCATCCAGAGGTGATCCAGGAGGCGATGACCAAGCTGCAGGAAAAGCAGGATGCCGTCGCCGCAACCCAGGCCAAGGCCGCGATCGGCCAGTACCGCCAGGCCCTGGAACGCGATCCGCGCGATTTCGTCGCCAACCCGAACGGCCATGTCACGGTGACCGAATTCTATGACTACCGCTGCCCGCACTGCATCAACGCCGCGCCGGCGGTGCTGTCGATCATCCACGACAATCCCGACGTGCGCTTCGTGTTCAAGGAATTCCCGATCTTCGGCGCCGTCTCGGAAGAGGCTTCCGCCGGGGCGATCGCGGAAAAGAAGGCCGGCGGCGATGGGCTTGGGCTCTATCGCGACTTCATGGCCGCTCGGCCGCTTGACGACATCGCCATCGAGCGGATTCTCCGCGCCCACGGTGTCGATCCCGCGAGCCTCGACAAGTCGCCGTTCAAGGAGCAGGCCGTCGCCCAGCTCCAAGCCGTGCGGCAGCTGGCGGCCAATCTGGGCATCCAGGGCACGCCGGCCTTCATCGTCGGGGACACCTTGATTCCCGGCGACGACACCGATGCCTTGCGCGCCGCCATCGCCGCGGCGCAAAAAAGCCACGCCTGACTTAACGTCGTCAAGATCGCCTCTTGACGATTATGGTGCGGTGCACCATATCCAGCTCAAATTGCTGCGTTGCACAATCGCGCTGCGGCAGAGCTTGGAGAACCTGTCATGATTATGTCCTTATTCCGCTGGATCGGAGACGCCTTTAAGGACGGCTTTGATCTGCTCGCGAAACTGCCCCCTTCGGCGCTTCGCCACGCCATGTATCCGTTCTAAGGCGTTCTCTTCGAGAGTGTGGCAACCCCCTCTCTACGCCGGCATTTTGGCCCTTCTCCCTGCCGGGAGGAGGGCCGATTGATTCCGGGACCCTAGATCAGCCCCGCCAGCGGCGAGGACGGATCGGCGTACAGGCGCTTGGGCATGCGGCCGGCGAGATAGGCTTCGCGGCCGGCGATGACCGCGTGTTTCATCGCGCGGGCCATGCGGATCGGGTCCTTGGCCTCGGCGATGGCGGTGTTCATCAGCACCGCGTCGCAGCCCAGCTCCATGGCCAGGGCGGTGTCCGAGGCGGTGCCGACGCCGGCGTCCACCAGCACGGGCGCCCTCGCCTGCTCGACCACCAGGCCGATGTTGAGCCGGTTCTGCAAGCCAAGGCCCGAGCCGATCGGCGCGCCGGCCGGCATGATGGCCGCGGCGCCGGCGTCCTCCAGCTTGGCGCAGAACACCGGATCGTCGGTGCAATAGACCATGACGCTGAAACCATCGGCCACCAGCAGCTTCAGCGCCCGCAACGTCTCTTCCATGTCGGGATAGAGGTGTTTGGTCCGGCTCAGGACCTCGAGCTTGACCAGGTCCCAGCCGCCCGCCTCGCGCGCCAGCCGCAGGGTGCGCACCGCCTCCTCGCCGGTGTAGCAGCCGGCGGTGTTGGGCATGAAGGTGAAGCGCTCGGGGCTGAGATAATCCGTCAGCCTGGGCTGGCTCGGGTCGTCCAGATTGACCCGGCGCAGCGCCACGGTGACGATCTCCGCGCCCGCCGCCTCGGCCGCCGCGGCGTTCTGGGCATAGTCCCTGTACTTGCCGGTGCCCACGATCAGCCGCGAACGGAAGGTGCGCCCGGCGACGGTCCAGGTGTCTTCGATAGGCTTAGAGCCGACCGATGCCGCTTCCCGCGTCCTTGTTTCCGCAACCGTCGTCATCGCACCGCCTCCTATTTCGTCAGGTTCCCGGCGCCGCTGGTCTTCGCATGGGAGGCCAGCAACGCCTCAATGATATCTGGCCGGCAGCGGAAACTCGTCACCTTAAGACGCTCAAGAGCATCGTCCATACGCACCAGGCCCCTTCTCGCCGCAAGATCAAGGACGCCGAGTGGCTTGGCGATCCAACGCCGCACGGCCTCGGGAGCATCCGCGTGTCGAAGCTCGGCCTGAACAGCTTTGGGCGCGTATATCTGTTCAAACAGGATCGGCAGCAGTTCGATCTGTCCGATCAATATCAGATAGTTGAGCGGGCCGGTGTCAGCGACGACGAGTCGCATGAAGCGTCAAAAGCCAAGACGCTGAAGATCTCGCCGATCCTGTTCAAGATCATCGAGCGAATAGGGCGCGGGCACGTCATGCCGGTTCAAAAACGCGTCCACGGCATGACGAGAGCCGAGCCCAAGCAGCCGGCGCAGCTCCGGGCGGCTCAAATGCCCCAGTCTGAACTCCTCGGCGGCCAGCGCTTCCAACGCCCGGCGCGGCAGATCGCGCGCGGTTCCCAGTCGGGTCGCGAGATCGTCTGGGATATGAATGACAACGTCCATATGGGCATTTTATGGACCGTGGACCGCGCCGTCAAAGCGCGTGCGCACTCAGCCGGGACCGGCCAGCCGGCCGCACGGCTCATCCGCCTCCGACGAAATGCACGATCTCGATCCGGTCGCCGTCGCTCAATCGCGCCTGGCCATAGGTCGAACGCGGCACGATCTCCAGATTGCGCTCGACGGCCACCTTGCGCGGGTCGAGCCCGAGCGCCGCGACCAGGGCCGCGATGTCGCGCACCTCGGTGAATCCCCGCTCTTCGCCATTGATCAGAAGCCGCATCTGCTCGACCCTTTCGGGCGCCAGCTTGTGAGCCCCGCCGCGCGACGATACAAGACGCTTCAAATCACCTTGAGCGCATCGACCGCGGAGCGCATGTCCAAACCGATCTATGTGCTGAGCGGTCCCAATCTCAATCTCTTGGGATCGAGGGAGCCGCATATCTACGGGACCACGACGCTTGAGGACGTTCGCGCCCTTTGCGAGGCGCGCGCGGCCGCGCTCGGGCGCGCGATCGTCTTTCGGCAGAGCAATCACGAGGGCGAGCTGATCGACTGGGTGCAGGAGGCCGGCCGCGAGGGCGCGGGCCTGGTGCTCAATCCCGCCGGCTACGGCCACACCTCGATCGCCCTGCTGGACGCCTTGAAGACGCTGAGCATCCCGATCGTCGAATGCCATCTGTCGAACCCGGCGGCGCGCGAGACGTTTCGTCAGACGACCTACGTGGCCTTGGCCGCGACGGGGGTGGTGTCCGGCTTCGGCGCCAGGAGCTATGAACTCGCGCTCGAGGCCTGCGCCGGCCTTCTCGCGCCCGCGACCGCTTCGGCGCAAAATCAAGGGGCTTAAATCCATGGCTGAACCCAAGGCGCCCGCGTCGAAGGACGCAGCGAGTTCGATCGATCCTCGCATGGTGCGCCGGCTGGCGGACATCCTGATCGAGACCGGCCTGACCGAGATCGAGGTCGAGCATAAGGGCCAACGCATCCGCGTGGCCCGCGAGATCACCGCCGCCGCCCAGCCGACCACCGTCTATGCCGCCGCGCCGCAGGCCGCGCCGGCTCCGGTCCAGGCCGCGGCTCCCGCCGCGCCGGCGGTGGAAGCGCCGATGCGCGGCGAACAGGTCAAGTCGCCCATGGTCGGCACCATCTATCTGCGGCCGCAGCCCGACGCCGAGCCCTTCGTGCGCGTCGGTGATCGGGTCAGCGAAGGCCAGACCCTGCTCATCGTCGAGGCGATGAAGACGATGAACCCGATCCCGTCGCCCAAGTCCGGCGTCATCCTGAAAATCCTGGTCGACGACGCCCAGCCCGTCGAGTTCGGCGTGCCGCTTGTCGTCATCGAGTAGGCCGCCATGTTCGAGAAAATCCTCATCGCCAACCGGGGTGAGATCGCGCTGCGCATCCACCGGGCGTGCAAGGAGATGGGCATTTCCACGGTGGCGGTCCACTCGGAAGCCGACGCCCAGGCCATGCACGTGCGGCTGGCGGACGAGAGCGTCTGCATCGGACCGGCGCCGGCGTCGAAAAGCTATCTGAACATCCCTTCGATCATCGCCGCCTGCGAGATCACCGGCGCCCAGGCCATCCATCCCGGCTACGGCTTTTTGTCGGAAAACGCCCGCTTCGCCGAGATCGTCGAGGCGCACGGCTATACCTTCATCGGACCCAAGCCCGAGCACATCCGGCTGATGGGCGACAAGATCTCCGCCAAGGCGGCGGTGAAGGCCGCCGGCATTCCCGTCGTCCCCGGCAGCGAAGGCGCCATCGACGACGAGGCGGAAGCCTTCGCGGCGGCCGAGGCGATCGGCTTTCCCGTGCTGATCAAGGCCGCGGCCGGCGGCGGCGGGCGCGGCATGAAGGTGGCGCAGGACCGCGAACACCTGGCGGAAGCCATTTCCACCGCCCAGGCCGAGGCCAAGGCGGCGTTCGGCGACGGCTCGGTCTATCTGGAGCGCTATCTGAGCACGCCCCGGCACATCGAGGTGCAGATCATCGCCGATTCCTTCGGCTCGGTGGTGCATCTGGGCGAGCGCGACTGTTCGCTGCAGCGGCGCCACCAGAAACTGATGGAAGAGGCGCCCTCGCCGGCCATCGACGCCGCGACCCGCGCGATGATCGGCCTGCGCTGCACCGAGGCCATCCGCACCTTCGGCTATCTCGGCGTCGGCACCATCGAGTTCCTCTACGAAAACGGCGAGTTCTTCTTCATCGAGATGAACACCCGCCTGCAGGTCGAGCATCCGGTCACCGAGTTCATCACCGATATCGACCTGGTGCAGGAACAGATCCGCATCGCCGCCGGACTGCCGCTGTCCTTCACGCAGGACGAGGTGAGGTTCGAAGGCCATGCCATCGAGTGCCGCATCAACGCGGAAAGCCCGCGCAGCTTCACCCCCTCGCCCGGCCTGATCACCGACTTCCACGCGCCCGGCGGTCCGGGCGTGCGGCTCGATTCGGCGATGTACGCCGGCTACAACTTCCCGCACGATTACGACAGCCTGGCGGGCAAGCTGATCGTGCATGGCCGCGACCGGCCCGAATGCATCGCCCGCATGAAGCGCTGCCTGGGCGAGATGGTGGTCGGCGGCATCGAGACCACCATTCCGCTGTTCCAGGACCTTCTGGTGCAGCCCGAAATCGTCGCCGGCGACTATAACATCCACTGGCTCGAACAGTGGATCAAGGCGGAGGGCTAGGCCCTTGCAGACGGCGCCGCGGCCCGCGGCCTTCAGCGTCGAAGACCTGATCGCCTGCTATCAGCGCGGCGTCTTTCCGATGGCCGACGCGCGCGATGACGAGCGCATCTTCCTGATCGATCCGGACCGGCGCGGCGTGATCCCGCTGCAGGGCTTGCACGTGCCGCGGCGCCTGGCCCGCACGGTGCGGGGCGGCACCTATCAGGTGCGCATCGATAGCGCCTTCGAGGCGGTCATCGACGCCTGCGCCGAGGCGCGGCCGGGGCGGATGGAGACCTGGATCAACGCCCCGATCCAGGCCCTTTACGGCGAACTCTACGCCCGCGGCCTGGCGCACAGCGTCGAATGCTGGGCCGACGGCGACCTGGTGGGCGGGCTCTACGGCGTCACGCTCGGCGCGGCCTTCTTCGGCGAGAGCATGTTCTCGCTCGCCCGTGACGCCTCGAAGGTCGCCCTCATCCACCTGGTGGCGCGCCTGATCGCCGGGCGCTATCAGCTGCTCGACACCCAGTTCCTCACCGACCATCTGTCCCAGTTCGGCGCCCAGGACATTCCCCGCGCCCACTATCGCAAGCGGCTGGTGCAGGCCCTGGCGGGCGATGCGGACTTCTACCGGCTGGCGGCCTATGCCGACGGCGCGGCGGTTTTGCAGGCGATCAGC
Source organism: Caulobacteraceae bacterium (assembly GCA_965277425.1). Taxonomy (GTDB): domain Bacteria; phylum Pseudomonadota; class Alphaproteobacteria; order Caulobacterales; family Caulobacteraceae; genus Poindextera. The sequence continues at coordinate 502,186 of CBDICR010000007.1, read as the reverse complement.
CAGGCGTCATAGACCGGGTGCTGGAAGAGGTCGACGCCGGGGGCGTTGGCGAACATCCAGCCGCGGAACACCTGGCGCGCCGGCGGCGGGGCCTTGCCGTCCTGCGGAAGCGGCTGGGAGTCGATCTCGACATGGGCGGCGGCGTCGCTGAAGCCCTCGTCCGGCGCGGTGGTTTCGCAGGCGCGCACCACGAAGATCAGGCTCTTGTAGCGGACCGGCTGGTTGATCGGGACCTCGAAGCGCAGGGTCTGGGCGGTGACCTTGTCAATGGCCTGCATCACCGCGGAGGTGTAGCGCGGGCGTTTCAGCGGCTCGGGCGGCTTAGCCGCCGACTGCGATGAGGCCGGCGCCGCGGTTTCGGGCTCGGGTTCGGCAGCCTCGGCGGGCGCCGGCGGCGGGACAGCCGCGGCGTCGGACAGCGCGGCCGCTGGCGGCGGCGCCTCCTCGGTCGCCGGCGCCGCGGCCGATACGTCGCGGGCGGGCTCCATAGCTTGTTGCGCCTCGACCAGCGCGCCGCCGCCAAGCGCCAGGGCGGCGATCAGGCTGGCGCCGATGACGAGGTTTCGTCCGCCGCGGTTCATGGGCTAGTCCGGCGTCCAGGCCTGATAGTCGCCGGTCGCGTGGGGCCGCTCGCCCGTGCGCGAAATCGACCCTGTCGGGCGCCAAGCCTCCAGCGTGCCGGTCAGGTTGGGCAGGTGGTCCTTCTCCCAGACCCGGCGTTTGAGCGGCGCGACGGTCGGCGGTTCGTCGAACGTATAGTGCAGCCAGCCATGCCAGTCGGGCGGCACCTTCGAGGCCTCGGCATAACCGTTGTAGATCACCCAGCGGCGCTTGCGCGCGTCGTAGCTGTCGCGGTTGTCCCTGGATTCGTAATAGCGGTTGCCGGTGTCGTCCTCGCCGATGAAGACGGCGCGGCGACCGATGTTGAATCGGATGCCGATGGTGGCGCCATTCCACCAAGTGAAGATCGACTTGAACACGGCGCGACTATAGGCGCCGCTTGTCGCGCCGTCCAGGGTCGCGCTGTGGCGAAATCGAAGCTCGATTCCACAACATCTTGTGGATACGCGGCCTCGCGCCCTCAACATCTATTGCGAGGCCATTTACGCTCGCCTAGGGTCGGCTTTCGCGGAGGAATCCATGCGGTTCGAGTCCAGGTTTGCGTCGAGCGGCGTTGGGATGTTGGCGCTTGCGGCCCGGACGGTGGAGCGACCCGGCGGAGTCGTCGAGGTCGAGGCGCCCACGGCTTGGACCACGGCCCAGCTGGAAGCCTGGCTGGACTGGGCCGAGGCCGCGCCATTCCCCGAGGGCGATCTGGCGATCCCCGCATCCTTCGGCGAAACGGTCCTGGACGCCGCGCCGGCGCGCTATGCTCGAGGCCTCGCCGCCCGGGGCTGGTCGCTGGGCCTGTTCGACAGCCTTGGCGACGCCGGCCGGTTCGCCGACGAGATCGTGGCGATGATCGCCGCCGGCCGGGCCGCGCCCGCTGCGGCGCGCCCGGCCGCCAGCCCGGCCATGATCGCCCTGGCCGCGCCGGGAGCCGAGGCGGCGATCGCACGCCATCTGCGCGACAGCCGCACCGCCGCCCTGGCCGAGGACGCCTTCGCCAACGGCCGGGCGCGGCTGGCGGCGGTGGCCGACGCGGTGGCGCGCTGCGACGGCGATGGCGCCGTCTGCGCCGATCCCGGCCGCAACCTGGCTCTGGCCCGCGCCGCGCGCGCCGCCCGCCAAGCCGGCCTTTCCGACGGCCTGATCGCCGACGCTATCGCCCGCGCCCGCTTCGGCGACCTGACCGAGATGTCCGCCCAGCCGCCGCGCGCGCCAAGCGCACAGCTGGTGCTGGTTTGCGAGCGCGCCGACCTCGCCGGCGACACGCCCGACGCGGTTTGCGCCGCCCAGACGGCCTGGGAGAGCGGCGGCGTCGTCCTGGCCTTCGACGCCGACGACGGGGCCAGGGCGCGCGCGGTGCAGGCGGCGCCCCGGCTCGCCATCGACCTCAATCGCTTGGTCGAGGACGACGGCCTGGACGCGGACGGGCTGATCGCCGCCGTGCGCCTGTGGACCGTGGCGCTCGAGATCGACCTTGGCGCCCGCCCCGCCGCCGACGATGCAGGCCGGCCGCTCGCCATCACCCTAGCCGGCCTCAGCGAAGGCCTGGCGCGCCAGGGGCTGTCCTATGACAGTCCGCGGGGGCGGCGCGCGGCGGCGGATGTCTTCGCCCTGGCCGCCGCCGCCGGGCTGGCTGCCTCGGCCGAGCTCAGCGCCCGCCTAGGCCCCTGCCCCGCCTTCGCCGAGACGCGCGAGGCCGAGCTGGAAAACATCTCTCGCCGCGCCAAGGCCTGCGATCGATCGACAGCGCTCGGGCGACGGTCGGCTTTGGTGTTCGACGACGCCCTGGCCGCGGCCAAGCGCGACGGCCTGCGCCATCTGCAGGTGACGGCGCTCTATGACGACCCGGAACTGGCCTTGCGGCTCGGCCGCTCGGCCACCGGCGCCGCGCCCTGGCGCGGTCCTGTTGCCGTTTCGGAGACCAGCGACGGCGCCATGCTGCGAAGCCTCTCGTCGGCGGCGACCTGGGCCCTGCGGCGCATCGGCGCCGATCCGGACGACGCTGTCCTCGCCCTGATCGGCCATCGCAGCCTGGACGGCGCGCCCGGCATCGACCGGGCCGCCTTGCGCGAGCGTGGCTTCACCGACCATGAGATCGAGGCGGTTCTGGCCGCGCTGCCCGCCGCCTCGTCGCTGCGCCAGGCCTTTTCGCCGGCGATCGTCGGCGAAGGTTTTGTCCGCGACGTGCTCGGCGCGCCGGTGGAGGCGCTGGCCGATCCTGACCTCGACGTGCTCGCTCTCGCCGGCTTCACGTCCGATCAGATTCAGGCGGCCGAGCGCCACGTTCTTGGCGCGCCCGATCTCGCCGGCAGCGACCTGCCCGCCGAGATCAAGGCGCTGCTGGCCGGCGCCGGCGACCTCGACGCCCGCGCGCGCATCGCCATGACCGCGGCCTGCGAAGCCTTCACCTGCGCGCCGGCGCTCACGGCGATCGAACTGGATTGGCGGACCGACGCCGCCGCCGTGCAGGCCTTGATCGCCGAGGCGGCCCGAGCCGGCGCCAGGACCGTCTGGCTAAGACGCCTGGCGGCGCCCGCCGACTTCCGCCTCGACCTGCCCAGTATCGAAGAGCCCCCACGCCGCCCGGCGGCCGCACCCTTCGTCACCGAGCGGATCGTCGAGACCATCATCGAGCGCGAGCGTGTTCGCCGCCGCCTGCCCGATCGCCGCAAGGGCTATATCCAGAAGGCCACCGTCGGCGGCCACAAGGTCTATCTGCACACCGGCGAATACGACGACGGCCAGCTCGGCGAGGTCTTCATCGACATGCACAAGGAGGGCGCGGCCTTCCGTTCGCTGATGAACAATTTCGCCATCGCCGTCTCCATCGGCCTGCAATACGGCGTGCCGCTGGACGAGTTCGTCGAGGCCTTCGTCTTCACCCGCTTCGAGCCGGCCGGCCCGGTCACCGGCAACGACTCGATCCGCTCGGCGACATCCATCCTGGACTATCTGTTCCGCGAACTGGCCGTCTCCTATCTCGACCGCGACGACCTGGCCAACGCCGACCCGCACGAGTTCAACGCCGACGGGATGGGCGCGGGCTCGAGCGAGGGGGCGAGTCTTGAGGTTGAGGCCGCCGTGCCGGCCTCGCGGTTCATCTCCAAGGGGTTTTCGCGCGGCTCGGCGCCCGACAACCTGGTCTTCCTGCCCACCACGCCGCGGCGGGCGCCGGCGCAGGCGGCCAACTGGACGGAAGAGGATGTCTGCCCGGCCTGCGGCGACCTCTCGCTCATCCGCCGCGCCGGCCGACTGGTCTGCGACAGCTGCGGCGCCGCGCCGGAGCGATTGGGCGGCTAGCGGCTTCTTCACCAACTGGCCTTAAGTTTGCGATGATCGGCCTGACCGCCGGTCCAACCGCACGAGGTGTGCCGAAATGAAATCCGTTGCGCTGATCATGGCGCTTAGTCTCGCCGCCGTTCCCGCCTTCGCACAGAACGCCGCCGAGGTCGGGCGCGCCCAGGATGGGGCGAGCTGCCCTCACTGTAACCTGTTCCAGGCCGATCTGAGCAACAAGGACCTCGCCGGCCGCGACTTCGCCGGCGCGCGGCTGCGCCAGGCGGACATGAGCGTCTCGGTCTTCGACCATACGCGGTTCGAAGGCGACGATCTGCGCGACATCAACGGCTATGGCGGCCGCTTCACGGGAGCCGATTTCGCCGGCGCCAACATGACCAACGCCACCTTCGTCGGCGCCTATCTCGAAGGCGCGAACCTGCGCGGCGCCAACCTCTCGGGCGTCAACTTCTCCGGCGCCGAAATGGGCCGCGCGGTGGGCTTGAGCCAGTCGCAGCTGAACGCGGCCTGCGGCGACGAGACCACCAAGCTTCCCGCCGGCCTGCGCATCCCAGCCTGCCGCTAAGGCCTTATCGGCCCGAGAGGTTTGGCTGATCGGCTGCCGGTCTAAAATTGGGGACACGTACGACTTTCTACCCGGATCAGAACCGCCGGCTTAGCGCCTGAAAGTCGTACGTGTCCCCAATTTTCTCACGTACTTTTGGATGCCGTCGGCCCATCGACGCATCGGCCGTCGTAGTGCGACCGCGCCACTCATCGCGGTTTTCGGGTTAAGGCCGTAGCGGGGGTAAGGGAGCGGGTGCTCTCTTTCTACGGCTGGAGCATGGCTCGAAGAGAAAGCGTCGTGCAGGCCCTGCTGTGAAGAACTTCCGATAACGCATCCTCCTCCTGACGGCTCGGGATCGATGATCCACCATCAGATTCCGGGGCTGCGCACTAAGAATTCATGCCACAAGCCCGTAGCATCTTACACCCTCGCTCCCTATCGTCTGGGCCTCTCAACAATAGTGAACGACACTTCAATAGTACATGGCTCTCACGGATCGTCTCTCAGGAACGAAATTGAAGTCGACCAAAGGTCGATATTCACAAGCTCCGTAAAGGACGATCCCATCGAAAGTCCTCGAGATCATGTCTAACGCCTGGTCCACGGTCACATTTTGGATTCTGGCCGGAAGATGTGGCAGCGATGGATCTGGGCCCCGGACGGAACCCACGTAGGGGTGCATTGGCTCTCGAGCAGCATGTTGTTTCATCCACGCACTAACTTCCGGCGCCTCCAAGACGGCTGCAAGAGCGTAAATTCCACTATATTGCTGAGCTGAGCTAAATCGAACCTCTTTCAACCGGACGCGCAAAATACTTCTGCCGGGACGCCCTATCGTTATCCTAAATAACGATTTATCTATTTTTATCGATATGTTCCTATTGCCAGCAAAAACGTTTCTCAAGGCAATATCTGCCGATGTACCACCTTGCGGATAACTGAGCTTGAGGCTCGGAAACGAGACTACGTCCCCTCCCTCAGCGCGACACGATTCCGCCTCGAAATCGATACGCCCCCCACTTCTGGCATCCAACGCGCGACGGACATAATCGATAGCTTGTTCTTCGATTTGATCAGCGTGCGGCACCGATCCAACCACACTTGGCGATGACAAATCTTCCGACGCCGGCGAGCCACCGAACGTATAACCACCTACGGTGGTCAGCCCAATGGCAGCAAACATCATGACAGCGCGGAAGGTCATGGTACTATGATCGTCTCAATACCAATTGCAATATTCGGAGTATAGATAATTTGTTGTTGTATCTGCGTAGAAAGAACATAGTTCATCCCGCCGTAATTAACTATAAAGGTTTGTGTGTCTGTGTATGTACCATTGGCAGTGGAACTTACGGGACCAATATTACCTATTTCGTCCTGAAATTCACCTAGGCTGTTCATGGGGGTATTATAGTAGTTTTGAGTCACAGTCGGTAGGACATTTCCAGTCATGGTGGGTGGACTAATGCTCTCATACAACTGATACGCAGGCCCGGCCGCAGGCTCGCCGGAGGCAGTAAGTAGCTGATCGTGAAACTGGGTCATAACCTGGCCATCAGGAACTGAGTTTTGAATTATGACCTGGGCTGGCGCACCATCGATGCCGCCTATTGTCATTCCCAAGTTACTCAAACCTGCGTAGTTATTGATACCTCCTAGGTTCGCAGTGAGGTTGCCGGAATTGGTGGATATGCTGCTGCCTACATCCGTATTAAAGTCTGCGAAATTCGAAGATATGTCGCTCGCGAGGTTTGCATAGTCAACGTCGCTCTGGATATCGATAGAGAGATTTGCGAGCGCGTCATCCATTGCCTCATCATCTAGCTCGTCCTTTCCGCTTGGATCGCTCGCATTGACGGGATCGTTCTTGGTGTAGGCGTATGAGTTGACATCGCTGGCGTAGCCGACGGGATCGGTCTGCAGGAAGCGGCCGAAGCTGGGGTCGTAGACGCGGGCCTTGTAGTAGTAGAGCTGGGCTTCCGGGATCTCGATCTGGCCGGTGTAGCGGTAGCGCGAGCCGGCCCAGGCGTTGGGCTCGCCGTAGGGGCCGTAACCGTAGGTGGCCTGGGCGGCGCCCGTGCCGTCGGTGTAGGCGATGATCGAGCCGTGGTCGTCCATGTGCAGCCAACGCCGGTCGGTGAAGCCCGAGCCTTCATACCATATCACCGGCTCATCGGCGCCGGCGCCCGGCACATAACGGCGCAGCACACACGAATTGGGCACCAATTGGGGGACACGTACGACTTTCCTGAACCTCACGCAAAGAGCGAGGGCTGAGAAATCGGACGTGTCCCCAATTCCTGCATGCGCTGAACCTGGCCACCTTCGGCTCCGAGCCGGCCTAATTCGAGAAGTCGTACGTGGCCCCAATCCCGGCGGCTCAGGCGGCCCTGGCGCTCTCGACGAAGCCGATCGGCTATTTTATGATCCCAATCGGAAACGCGGAGCCTTTCGCGAGCGGTCCAGGACCCGTGGGTCCGCATAATTATCCATCAGGCTATCAGCCGGGAGGCGGGACAGAAATTACTGTCGCTCATCCTATAAGCATTATCAGGGCGCGCTGGATACCGATTGGACCATGAAAAAGACCTATCTACTTGTTTATGATTATGGAATGGGCGGTATCTGGTCCATTATGACTGCTAGATCCGAAGAAGAAATAAAGCTTAAATACCCGGAACTGTATGTCTATGAAGAGAAACCAAGTTGGATGGATGACCAATTTTACGAGCATTTGCGCCTGGTAAGGTGCTATGATATTGATGACAAAGCCTACGGCTGGCTCGAAAGTTTTGTTGCAGAGAGAGATAGGAAGTGAAACGAGACCTCAAATTGGGGATACGTACAAATTTCAGGCGCTGAGCCGGCGGTTCTGATCTGGGTCGAAAGTCGTATGTGTCCCCAATTTGCGCAAAGCGCGCCTAGGCCTTGATCGGCGGGGCCAGGCGGACGTGCAGTTCGCGCAGCTGCTTGTCCATCACCTCGGATGGGGCGTTCATCATCAGGTCCTGGGCCTGCTGGTTGAGCGGGAAGGCGATGACTTCGCGGATATTCTCGGCGCCGGCCAGCAGCATGACGATGCGGTCGATGCCGGGGGCCATGCCGCCGTGGGGCGGGGCGCCATAGCGGAAGGCGTTCAGCATGCCGCCGAACTGGCGCTCGACCTCCGCAGGCGGGTAGCCGGCGATCTCGAAAGCCTTGAGCATGATCTCGGGCTTGTGGTTGCGCAGCGCGCCCGAGCAGAGCTCGACCCCGTTGACCACGATGTCGTACTGATAGGCCAGGATGTCGAGCGGGTCCTTGGTCAGGAGCGCCTCGAGCTCGCCCTGCGGCATCGAGAAGGGGTTGTGCGAGAAGTCCAGATGGTTGGACTCCTCGTTGAACTCGAACATCGGGAAGTCGACGATCCAGCAGAAGTCGAACCGGTCCTTGGCGACCAGGTCCAGCTCGGTCCCGACCCGCGTGCGCGCCAGGCCGGCGAACTTGTAGAAGAGCTTCGGATCGCCGGCGACGAAGAAGGCCGCATCGCCGACGGCCAGGCCGAGCTGGGCGCGGATCGCCTCGGCGCGCTCGGGCCCGATATTGCGCGCGACGGGACCAGCGCCGCCCTCCTCGCCCTCGCGCCAGAAGATGTAGCCCAGACCCGGCTGGCCCTCGCCTTGCGCCCAGGCGTTCACGCGGTCGCAGAAGGCTCTGGAGCCGCCGCCCGGCGCGGGAATCGCCCAGACCGCGTTCTTCGTCTCTTCCAGCATGCGCGCGAAGAGGCCGAAGCCGCCGCCGCGGAACGGTTCAGAGACATCCTGCATGATGAGCGGATTGCGCAGGTCGGGCTTGTCGGTGCCGTATTTGGCGATGGACTCGCGAAAGGCGATGCGCGGGAAGGGATAGGGCGTCACCGCTTTGCCCTCGGCGAACTCTTCGAAGAGGCCGTGCAGCACCGGCTCCATGGTCGCGAACACGTCTTCTTGCGTCACGAAGCTCATTTCCAGGTCGAGCTGGTAGAATTCGCCGGGCGAGCGGTCGGCGCGGGCGTCCTCGTCGCGGAAACAGGCGGCGATCTGGAAATAGCGGTCGAAGCCGGAGACCATGAGCAATTGCTTGAACTGCTGCGGCGCCTGCGGCAGGGCGTAGAACCGGCCGGGGTGCAGCCTGGACGGCACCAGGAAGTCGCGGGCGCCTTCCGGGCTCGAGGCGGTCAGGATCGGGGTCTGGAATTCGAGGAAGCCCTGGTCGATCATCCGCCTACGGATGGAGTCGATCACGCGCGAGCGCAGCACGATGTTGCGATGCAGGCTCTCGCGCCGCAGATCCAGGTAGCGATATTTGAGCCGTAGCTCTTCCGGATAGTCGGGCTCGCCGAACACCGGCACCGGCAGTTCGGCGGCTTCCGAAAGCACCTCGATCGCCGTCACGCGAACCTCGATTTCGCCGGTGGGCAGGTTGGGGTTCAGGGTCTCGGCGCTGCGGGCCACCGCCTGGCCGTCGACGCGGATGACGCTCTCGGCGCGCAGCCGCTCGGCGAGGTCGAAACCCGGGGTCTCGGGGCTGAGGACCAGCTGGGTCAGGCCATAGTGGTCGCGCAGGTCGACGAACATCAGCCCGCCGTGGTCGCGCTTGCGGTGGATCCAGCCGGACAGCCGCACGCCGGCGCCCGCGTTGGCCGCGCGAAGCTCGCCGCAGGTGTGGGTGCGATAGGCGTGCGGAGTGCTCACGAGGCGGGCCTTGGGGCTTGATTTGGAAAGGCGCGGAAGGGCGCATGGCGCGGCGGCCATGTCAAGATTGGGGTGACCTGGGCGTCACCGCGCGGCTTGCAGACGATCAGGGCGGCATATGCCGCGGCAGGTCCATCGCGTCATGAAGAAAGCGAATCACTTCGATCACGCCCTCGCGGTGAAGACGATAGACGATGAAATGGCGTCCGCGTCGGCCTGATCGCGCGATGTGCAAGGTCCGAACTCCCTCGCCAATGTCATCACGCAATCGGCTTCCGAGCGGTTCTGGCCCTTGCTCAAGCGCTTTGATCGCCGCCAACAGCGTCTCACGATAGGCCGCGGCCTGGCGGGGTCCAAACCGTTCGTCTGTCCAGGCGATGATGTCGATGAAATCGCGTTCGGCGACCGCGCCCAGCCGGATGCGCCAAGGCGCGTCGACCAAGATCGATCAACCGTTTGAACGGGTGACGCGATCGGCCAATTCGCCCAGATAGGCGACAAGCCCGTCCGCATCGGCGAATTCCCTGAAATCGCCCATGTCCAACGCGCCGGTCCCCAATCGCGCCGCTTCGCGCAACGCCTCGAGCTTGGCGCCGTTTTCCGCCTCGCGTTGCTCGATCAGTCGCAGCCCCTCGCGCATGACCTCGGAGGCGTTCTGGTAACGGCCGCTGTGGACAAGAGACTCGATCATCGACTCCTGCCGCGCCGTCAGAACAACGTTGCGGGTTGACATTATGCGGTCTCCCCAAGGGCTTGCCGGTGATTTATCACCATTGGCATTATATGCCAACTCTCAGGGGTTGGGCGCAAGACGGATCGCGGGCGAGCGCGACGTTCCAAGGCCCTACCCGCCCTGCACGGGGATACCGATCGCGCACGGGTTGAAGTCGTCGTGCTGGGCGGCGTGGGCGGCCTCGATCTCGGCCTTGAAATAGGCGCTCGAGGTGTCCAGCAGGCGCGGATTGGGCCGGCCGGCGGCGGGCATGTCGGCCAGGATCTGCACGCTCGTCATGCGGTCCTGCGGCGCATCGACCGGCTCGCCGGTCTTGATCGCGCGCACCACGTCTTCGCCGACCACGACGCGGCCGAAGGCGGTGTATTTCTGATCGAGTTCGAAGTGGTCGGCGCGCATGAGGAAGAACTGGCTGTTGCCGGAATCGTCGGATTGCGCGCGCGCCATGCCGATGGCGCCGCTGCAGAACAGGCCAAAGGCGTTCACCTTGCCGTCGACGGTAAGGGCGGCCATCGCGGAGGGCTGACTCACCACCGGCAGCGCGCCGACAAAGCCGACCTCGCCGCCAGGAATCGTGGCGACGTCCGCCCCGCCAACGCCCGGCGCATGTTTGAAGGTGAATTCGGCCTTCACGTTCGGCAGGGTCGAGCCGCCCGCGCCGGTGTTCTGCGGATCGCCGGTCTGATCCATGAAGCCGTCGATGACCCGGAAAAACGTCAGGCCGTCATAAAAGTGTTTGCGCGCCAGCGCCTCGACCTGGGTCACTGTGTCCAGGGCGAGCAGCGGATAGAGCTCCACCAGGATGCGGCCCTTGTTGGTGTCGATGACCAGGGTGTTGGCGGCGTCGATGGGTCGCCAATCCCCGGGGCCAGGCGGCGCGACCGGCGCCGGCGCCGCCGAGACCGCGGCCGGCGCCGGAGTCTGGGCCACGGCCGGCCCCAGCGCCAGGAGGCTCGCCGTCACAGCCAGGAAAACGCGCCTCATGCCGGCTTCACCTTCTTCATCAGCGCCGCGGCGACGCCTGGCGGCACGAACGAGGTCACATCGCCGCCCATGCGCGCGATCACCTTCACCAGATTCGAGGACACGGCCATGTGGCGCGGATCGGCCATCAGGAACACCGTCTCGATCGAGCGGTCGAGCTGCTGGTTCATCGCCATCATCTGGAATTCGTAGTCATAGTCGGTGACCGCACGAAGGCCTTTGACGAGCACCTGGGCTCCAACCTCGCCGGCGAAATGAATCAAAAGGTTGTTGAACGGCTTGACCTCGATCTCGGCGTGGCGGGTCAATGGCTCGGTCTCGAGCCGGGCCAAGGCGACGCGCTCGTCCAGCGAGAACATCGGCCCCTTTTCGTTGTTGATGCCTATGCCGATGACCAGCTTGTCGACAAGCTTCACCGCGCGGGTCAGGATATCCAGGTGGCCGTTGTGGATCGGGTCGAAGGTGCCGGGGTAGAGGCCGACACGCGTCATAAGCTTATCCCCCGATCAAGGTTTCTCGCGCCGCCGATGGACTTGGAAATCGCCGCGCTGTCAACCGGCTTGCGCCTACTCGCCGCCGTCTTCCCGGTCGTCGGCCCCGTCTTCGTCGTCGGGCCCGGTCTCGCCGCCGTCGCCCTCGAGCCGATCGACCCCGACCACGTGTTCGTTCTCGGCCGTGCGGAAGATGGTTACGCCCGAGGTATTGCGGCCGGCGGTGCGGATGCCCGCCACCGGTACGCGGATCAGCTGGCCCTGGTCGGTGACCAAAAGGATGCCATCGGTCTCCTCGACCGGGAAGGAGGCGACCAGCCGCCCGCCCTTCTTTGAGAGGTCGTGGGCGATCAGCCCCTGCCCGCCGCGGCCGGTGCGGCGATACTCATACGCCGAGGTGCGCTTGCCGAAGCCCTCGGTGGAGACGGTCAGGATGAATTCCTCGGCCGCGCCCAGTTCGGCGATGCGTTCGAGGGAGAGGCTGACCTGGTCGTCGGCGGCCTCGTCGTCGTCCTCGGGCGTCGTGGCTGGAGCATCATCGCCCTCGCCGCCCTGGGCGGCGGCGCGCATGGCGTTGGCGTGCTTCAGATAGGCGCCGCGTTCCGCCGGCGTCGCGTCGACGCCGTGCAGGATGGCCATGGAGATGACCTCGTCGCCCTCGGCCAGGCGCACGCCGCGCACGCCGGTGGATTCGCGGCCGGCGAAGACCCGCACCTCATCGACCGGGAAGCGGATGCAGCGGCCGGCCCCGGTGGTCAACAGCACATCGTTGGCGGTGGTGCACAGGCCGACGCCGATGATGGAATCGCCCTCGTCCAGCTTCATGGCGATCTTGCCGGCCCGGTTCACCTGCACGAAGTCCGACAGCTTGTTGCGGCGCACGCCGCCGGAGCGGGTGGCGAACATCACGTCCAGCCGCTCCCAGCTCGCCTCGTCTTCCGGCAGGGGCAGGATGGAGGTGATGGTCTCGCCCTGTTCGATGGGCAGCAGGTTGACGAAGGCCTTGCCGCGAGAGGTCGGCGAGCCCAGCGGCAGGCGCCAGACCTTGAGCTTGTAGACCTTGCCGCCGGAGGAGAAGAACAGCACCGGCGCGTGAGTGGAGGCGGAAAAGACCCGAGTGACGGCGTCCTCTTCCTTGGTCGCCATGCCGGCGCGGCCCTTGCCGCCGCGCCGCTGGGTTCGATAGGTGGCCAGGGCCGTGCGCTTGACATAGCCGCCGTGGGTGACGGTGATCACCATGTCCTCGCGGGCGATCAGGTCCTCGTCCTCGACGTCGCCATCGCCATCGATGATGACGGTGCGGCGCGGCACGGCGAAGGCTTCACGCACCTCGACCAGCTCTTCGCGCACGATGCCCATGATCCGCTCGCGCGAACTCAGGATGTCCAGGTGGCCGCGGATGACCGCGGCCAGGCCGCCCGCCTCTTCGAAGATCTCGTCTCGCCCCAGCCCGGTCAGGCGCGACAAGGTCAGGGCCAGGATGGCGCGGGCCTGTTCGTCGGTCAGACGGATCTGCAGACCGCCGTCCACCAGCACGCTGCGCGGATCGGCGATCAGCTCGATCAGCGGCGCCATGTCGCCGATCGGCCAGTCGCGCTCGACCAGCCGCTCGCGCGCCTCGGCCGGGTCCTTCGACGAGCGGATGATGCGGATCACCTCGTCGATATTGACCACGGCGATGGCCAGCCCAACCAGCACATGGCCGCGATCGCGCGCCTTGTTCAGCTCGAACTTGGTGCGGCGGACCACGACATCTTCGCGGAAGACGATGAAGTGGGTCAGCATCTCGCGCAGGCCCATCTGCTCGGGCCGGCCATGGTTCAGCGCCAGCATGTTGACGCCGAACGAGGTCTGCAGCGTGGTGAAGCGGTGCAGCTGGTTCAGGACGACGTCGGCCGAGGCGTCGCGCTTGATCTCGATGACCACGCGCAGGCCCTGACGGTCGCTCTCGTCGCGCAGGTCGGCGATGCCCTCGATGCGCTTTTCACGCACCAGTTCGGCGATGCGCTCGACCATGGCCCACTTGTTCACCTGGTAGGGCACCGCGGTGATGATGATGGCGTCGCGGTCCTTGCGGATCTCCTCGATGGTCGAGGAGCCGCGCATGATCACCGAGCCGCGGCCGGTGAGCAGCGCCTGGCGCGCGCCGGAGCGGCCGACGATCTCGGCGCCGGTGGGGAAGTCCGGTCCCGGCACGATGTCGAGCAGGGTGTCGGTGCTCACCTGCGGATCGTCGATCAGGGCCAGGCAGGCATCGACGATCTCGCCCAGATTGTGCGGCGGGATGTTGGTGGCCATGCCGACGGCGATGCCGCTGGAGCCGTTGACCAGCAGATTGGGGATGCGGGCCGGCAGGACGGCGGGCTCGGTGTCCTTGCCGTCGTAGTTTTCCTTGAAGTCGACCGTGTCCTTGTCGATATCGGCCATCAAGGCTTCGGCCGCCTTGGTCATGCGGCATTCGGTATAGCGCATCTGCGCCGGCGGATCGTTGTCGATCGAGCCGAAATTGCCCTGGCCATCGATCAGCAGCAGATTCATCGAGAAGCTCTGCGCCATCCGCACCAGCGCGTCATAGACCGACTGGTCGCCGTGGGGATGGAGGCGGGCCAGGACATCCCCGACGACGCGGGCCGACTTCGAATAGGACCGGTCCGAGGCCATCCCCAGATCGTTCATGGAATAAAGGATGCGCCGGTGCACGGGTTTCAGCCCGTCGCGCACATCGGGGAGCGCGCGACTGACGATGACGCTCATGGCGTAGTCGAGGTACGACTTCTTCAGCTCGTCCTCGAGCCCCATGGGCGCAACCGCGCCGCGCCGGCTGTCTTCCGGCGGTTTGGTCTGGTCGTCGCTCAACGGGGGATCAGACGCGGGAATCGTGCGCGAAGGGCATGAAACCGTTTAGCATCCGGCACGCTGCGGTGCAAAAAAACTTGTCTGGATCGGCGGCTTTTCGACAGGCTGGCGGATCGCCGCGGCGCAGCGCACGCTCGGGTCGCAAACTTACGCGTTCGTAATGTCGTTTACCTCGCCGCGCGTGTATGGTGAAGATACCTGAGCGTAGATTGGCAGGGGGGCCATGTCGCTAGTTTCGGGGGCTTTTCAGGCCCGAGCCGGCGCGATTTCAGCCACGCGCCGCCCATGACCAACGAGGCGTTGCTCCACCAGCTCCGCATCGATCGGACCGATAAACCGCGGCGACCGGGCGGCGGCCCGCCGTGGCTGATCATTGTCGCGATCGCCGTCCTGGTCCTGGCCGTGATCGGCGCGGTGGCCTGGGTCTTCATCGCCCAGCCGGATCGCATCCCCGTACGCGCCGCGACGGCGACGGCGATCTCCTCCGGCGGCGCGGCGCAAGGGGCGGCCCTGCTGGACGCCTCGGGCTATGTGGTGGCGCGCCGCCAGGCGACGGTCTCTTCCAAGATCACCGGCATGGTGCAGCAGGTGCTGATCGAGGAAGGCGACCATGTCCAGGCCGGCCAGGTCATCGCCCGGCTCGATCCGTCGAACGCGCGCGCCAGCGAGGTGCAGAGCCAAGCTCAGGTCGGCCAGGCGCAGGCCAATATGCAGCTCGCCCAGGCCGCCCTGGCCGACGCCAATATCAAGTACCAGCGCTATCGCGGCGCGGCCGGACAGGGGATCATCGCCACCCAGGCCATAGACGACACCCGCACGGCCTATGACAGCGCCCGCTCGAACCTGGCGGTGTCGCGCAGCGCGCTGGCGGTGTCGCAGGCGCAGCTGGAAGTGGCGCGGCGCAGCCTCGACGATACGATCGTGCGCGCGCCCTTCGCCGGGGTGGTGACGGACAAGGCCGCGCAACCGGGCGAGATCGTCTCGCCGGTCTCGGCCGGCGGCGGCTTCACCCGCACTGGCATCTGCACCATCGTCGATATGGACTCGCTCGAGGTCGAGGTCGATGTGGCCGAAAGCTTCATCAATCGCGTCACCCCGGGCATGCCGGCGGTGGTGAAGCTGAACGCCTATCCGGACTGGGAGATTCCCGCCGACGTGATCGCGGTGATCCCGACCGCCGACCGGTCCAAGGCCACGGTCACCGTGCGGGTGGGGCTGAAGGCCAGGGACGCCCGCATCATTCCCGAAATGGGCGCGCGGGTGACGTTCCTGGCGCCGACGCCCGCCGGGGCCAGGGCCGGCGCGGCGCAGCGCGGCGCGATCGTGCCGAGCGAGGCGGTGAAGACCGAGGACGGCGGCCAGGCCGTGGTGTTCGTGATCGAGGACGGCCGCGTCGAACGGCGCGCGGTTCGCCTGGGCGCGCTGGAGAGCGCCGGCCAGGCCGTGCTGGCGGGCGTGCAGCCGGGCGAGATGGTCGCGATCAGCGACAAGCCGCTCACCGACGGCGCCAAGGTCCGCCTGGTCAAGGCCGATGACGCCAATCCATGAAAAGAGGGGAAACGCCTTGGAACCGCTGGTTGTCCTGAAGTCTGTGATCAAGCGCTACAAGCGCGGCCGCCAGGTGCTGGAGGTGCTGCACAATCTCGATCTGGAGGTGGCGGCGGGCGAGTTCCTGGCCCTGATGGGTCCGTCGGGCTCCGGCAAGACCACCCTGCTCAACCTGATCGGCGGCCTCGACCGCCCGACAGAGGGCCAGATCGACGTGGCCGGCGAGCGGATCGACCAGCTTTCCGGCGGCCAGCTCGCCGCCTGGCGCGCCCGCCACGTCGGCTTCGTCTTCCAGTTCTACAACCTGATGCCGACCTTGTCGGCCGAACGAAATGTCGAGCTGCCGCTATTGCTGACCTCGCTTTCGGGCGCCCAGCGCAAGGCCAATGTCGCCGCGGCGCTTGCCCTGGTCGGGCTGACCGACTGGCGCAAGCACAAGCCGAACGAGCTTTCCGGCGGCCAGCAGCAGCGCGTGGCCATCGCCCGCGCCATCGTCGCCGACCCGACCCTCTTGGTCTGCGACGAGCCCACCGGCGATCTCGATCGCGAGACCGCCGAGGAGGTGCTTGGCCTCTTGCAGCAGCTCAATACGGGGCACGGCAAGACCGTCATCATGGTCACCCATGACCCCAAGGCGGCGTCGTTCGCCTCGCGGATCGTCAATCTGGACAAGGGCGCGCTGGTCCCCGCGCCGGCCACGGCGGCGGCATGAAGTTCCTGCCGCTGATCTGGGCCGGAATCTGGCGCAAGCCCGGCCGCGCGGTGCTGACGATGCTGTCGGTGGTCAACGCCTTTCTGCTGTTCGGCCTGCTGCAGGGTTTCGTCGGCGGCCTCGACAGCACCGTCGCCAAAACCCATGCCGACGTGCTCTTGACCGCCAACAGCCTAAGCCAGGTCGAGCCCTTGCCCATGTCGGCCTTGGCGCAGATCAGGAGCGTGCCCGGCGTGAGCGCCATATCGCCCGTGGTGATGTTCCACTCCACCTATCGCCTGCCGAACCAGTTCGTGCGCGGATTCGCCGTCGATCCGGACCAACTCGCCGCGACCGATCGCGAATTGACCGTCACCCAGGCGCAGATCGCGGCGCTGAAGGCCACGCGTTCGGGCGCGCTGATCCCATCGAGCACCGCAAAGCAGTTCGGCTGGAAGGTCGGCGATCGCGTTCCGCTGAAGTCGATTCTGTGGACGAACCACGACGGCACGCCCAACTGGCCGGTGGATATTGTCGGCGTCTACCCGACCAATACCGACGATATGTTCTTCGGCAACGCCCTGCTCGCCAACTACGACTATCTCGACCAGGGCAGAACAACCGATAACGGCACCACCAGCGTCTTCCTGGTCAGGGTCGCCGACCCGAACCGCGCCGGCCAGGTGGCGGCGGCGATCGACAAGCTGTTCGCCAATTCGGCGCATGAGACCAAGACCGCCAGCGAAAAACAGCTGGCTCAGGACTCGATCAAGCAGATCGGCGACGTGGGCCTGGTGGTGCGCGCCATCACCGGCGCGGTCTTGTTCGCCCTGCTGTTTTCGGTCGGCGCGGTGATGACCCAGTCGGTGCATGAGCGCGGACCGGAGTTGGCGGTCCTGAAGACTCTCGGCTTCACCGACGGCGCCATCCTGCGGCTGATCCTGGCCGAGTCGCTGTCCTTCTGCCTGATCTTCGCGGCTGTGGGCCTGCTGCTGGCAGCCGCCCTCTTCCCCTTGGTCAGGCGCATGGTGGGCTTCGATATCCATTCCGGCCCGGTCATGGCGGTGGGCCTGCTCATCGCTGCGGCGCTGGCGCTGGCGACCGGCTTGCCGCCGGCGCTGCGCGGCATGCGGCTGCAGGTCGCCGACGCCCTGGCCGGCCGGTGAGGGAGAGCTGAATGAACCTCTTCAGACAGATCTGGGCCGTGACGGTGATGAATCTCCGCGCCCTGCCCCAACGCGCGCGCATGTCGTCCGTCATCGTCATCGGCGTCGCCAGCGCCGTCGCGGTGATGATCTCGCTGCTGGCGGTCAGCGCCGGGCTGATGAAGACGATCGGCAAGAACGATCAGCCGGATCGGGTCATCGTGCTCTCCGGCGGCTCGCCGGCCGAATATATGGGCTCATTTTCGCGCGCCCAGATCGACATGATCGGCGACGCGCCCGGCGTGAAGACCGACCCGTTCGGCAAGCCCGTGGTCCAGCCCCAGGCCATGGTCATCGTCGAACTGAACCAGAAGAGCGACGGCACGCCGCAGAATGTCCTTCTGCGCGGCACCGGCGATGAGGGCGTGCGGATGAACAAGGCCAGCCTGCATCTGGTGGCGGGGCGCATGTTCCGCGCCGGCCTGCACGAGCTGATCGCCGGCAAGGCCGCTCACAACCACTTCAAGACCCTCGATGTCGGCGACCATCTCATGCTGCGCGGGACCGACTGGACCGTCGTCGGGGTCTATGAGGACCAGGGCGGGATCGACGAGAACGCCATCGTCGCCGACGCCGACACCGTGCTCTCGGCCTTCAACCGCACCGCCTATCAGAGCGTCGCCGTACAGCTGGATTCGCCCGCGTCGTTCGGCCGCTTCCGGGACGCGTTGAAGAGCAATCCGCAGCTCGACGTCGATGTGAAGCACCTGACCCAATACTATAAGGACCAACTGAAATCCGTCATAAGCCTGTTTGATTTCGTGGGTTATTTTGTTGGAACCGTGATGGCCGTCGGCGCCGTGTTCGGCGCGCTGACCACCATGTACCTGGCCGTCGACGTCCGCGCGCGCGAGATCGCCACCCTGCGCGCCATCGGATTTGGCGCAATGGCCGTGGTGGCCTCGGTGATGGTCGAGGCGCTGGCGCTCGCCATACCCGGAGCGCTCCTGGGCATCGCCATCGCCTGGCTGCTGTTCAACGACCATGCGATCTCGACCGGCGGGGTGTCCTTCGCCCTGGCGATCACGCCGAGCCTGGTCGAGACCGGCATCGTCTGGGCGCTGGCGATCGGCTTCATCGGCGGATTGGCGCCCTCGATCCGCGCCGCGCGCCTGCCGGTGGCGACGGCTTTGCGGGCGACATGACGGAGGCGGCATGAAGTACCTTCCCCTGGTCTGGGCCGGGATCTGGCGCAAACCCGGGCGCGCGGTGCTGACGCTGCTGTCGGTGGTCAACGCCTTTCTGCTGTTCGGCATCCTGCAAGGCTTCGCCAGCGGCCTGAACCACGCCGTCGCCGAGACCCATGCCGATGTGCTGCTCAGCCTGAGCCGGATCAGCACCGAGCCGCTGCCCGTCGCCCAACTGGCCCAGATCCGGCTGGTCCAGGGGGTCCGCGCGGCGATGCCCATGGTTCCGGTCGTCTCCACCTATCGGACCCCGACCCAGATCGTTCCGGCCGACGCCGTCGATGCGACGCAAATCCTCGCCGTCGATCCGGGCCTGACCATTCCGCAGAGCATGATCGAGGCCCTGCAGCGCGACCGCACCGGCGCCATCGTCAGCCGCACCCTCGCCAGCCGCTTCGGCTGGAAGGTCGGCGATCGCGTGCCGCTGCGCGCGCTGACGGTGACCAACCGCGACGGCTCGCCCACTTGGCCGGTGGACATTGTCGGCATCTTTTCCTCCAGCGGCGGGACGCTGTTCAAGACCGCCATGCTGATCAATTTCGACTATGTCGACCAGGGCCGCACCAGCAACAGCGGCACGGCGCCCGTCTTCGTGATCAGGATCGACGACCCCAACCGCGCCAACCAGGTGGCCGCGAGCATCGACCGCCTGTTCGCCAATTCGGCCAACGAGACCAAGACCGCGACCGTGCGCCAGATCGCCCAGAACAACCTCAAGCAGATCGGCGACATCGGCCTGGTCATCAACGCCATCGTCGCGGCGGTCTTTTTCGCGCTCTTGTTCTCAGTCGGGGCGCTGATGATGCAGTCGGTGCGCGAGCGGACGCCGGAACTGGCGGTGCTGAAGACGCTCGGCTTTACCGACCGCGGCCTGATGGGGCTGATCCTGGCGGAATCGCTGATCTTCTGCCTGGTTTCGGCGGCGATCGGGCTCGGCCTGGCGGCCATGCTGTTTCCGGTCGCCAAACGGCTGATCGGCTTCAACGTGCAGGCCGGGCCGCTGATGCTGCTCGGATTTGTGCTGGCCGTCGGCCTGGCCCTGATCAGCGGCCTGCCGCCGGCGATCCGCGCCATGCGGCTGCAGGTCGTCGACGCCCTGGCCGGCCGCTGAGGGGGAGTTCCGGATGAGCCTCTTCAAACAGATCTGGGCGGTGACGGCGATGAACATCCGCGCCCTGCCCCAGCGCGCCGGGACCTCGCTGGTCACGGTGATCGGCGTCGCCACGGTGATCGCGGTGATGGTCTCGCTGCTGGCCATCGGCGTCGGCCTTCTGCAGAGCGTCAACAAGAACGTGCGGCCCGACGACGCCATCGTGCTCTCGTCGGGCGCGGCGGCCAGCTATATGGGATCGATCTCACGCACCGCCGCGGCCATCGTCGCCGACGCGCCGGGCGTGAAAAAGGACGCCGCCGGCCGGCCGATGACCTCGCCCCAGGCCTTGATCATCGTCGAGGTGACCAAGAAGACCGGCGAGTCCGCCAATATCGGCTTTGCCGGCGTCGGCCCGGAAGCGCGGGTGATGGATGCCACCCTTCACCTGATCGCGGGCCGCCTTTTTCGGCCGGCCGTGCGCGAACTGATCGTCGGCCGCTCGGCCAGCGGCCAGTACAGGAACCTCGGCGTCGGCGACCACATCATCCTGCGCGGGACGGAATGGAGCGTCGTTGGGATTTTCGAGGACAATGGCGGCCAGAGCGAGAACGCGCTCATCGGCGATTCCGAGACGGTGATGTCGGCCTTCGAACGCACCAGCTTTCAGACCATCGGCGTGCGGCTGCAGTCGCCCGCCGCGTTCAGCCGGTTCAAGGACGCGCTGACCAGCAACCCGCAGCTTTCCGTCGAGGTGCGGCGGACCGCGGACTACACCAGGGAACAGCTGAAGCCGGTGACCTCGATCCTGAACTTCGTCGGCTACTTCATCGGCGTGGTGATGGCGGTCGGCGCGGTGTTCGGCGCGATCAACACCATGTATTCAGCCGTCGACGCCCGCGCGCGCGAGATCGCCACCCTGCGCGCCATCGGCTTCGGCGGGACGGCGATGGTGGTCTCGGTGATGGTCGAATCGCTGCTCCTGGCCATTCCAGGCGCGCTTTTGGGCGTCGCGATCGCCTGGCTGCTGTTCAACGGCCGCGCCATCTCCTCGCTCGGCCTGACCTTCCCGCTGGCGGTGACGCCCGGCCTGCTGGGCCTGGCCATTATCTGGGCGCTGGCCATCGGCCTGATCGGCGGCCTCGCCCCGGCCATCCGCGCCGCCCGCCTGCCGGTGGCGACGGCGCTGCGGGCGACCTGACGGCCCGCGACCCGCGCGTTGACATGTACGCCGCAGGATACCAATCTGTACATATGAAGACCGTCACGCTCACGGAATTCCGCAAGAACATCTTCCGCATGGTCGATGAGGCCGTATCGACCGGCGAGCCGATCGTCATCGATCGCAACGGGGCGCGCGTGATCATCCGCGGCGAGAAAAAACCTCCGAGACCGAGGAAGAACGCGCCCAACGCTGGCGGAAGTTCTGGGCCAGCCCGCCGGACATGGAGTTGGGCGACGATCTGACGCCCGAAGACATTCGCGAGGCGCGGCAAGCCTATTGGAAGTGGGACGGCGAGCCCGAACCGGACCTTTGATCCATCTCGACACCCACGTAGTAAACTGGCTTTCCGGCGGACGGCCCAACCAACTTTCCACCAAGGCGCGAACGCTGATTGAACGCGAGTCCGTTTGCATATCTCCAATGGTCGTTCTGGAACTCAAAACCCTCTTCGAGTGCGGAAAGACCAGGCGTGATCCGACCGTGACGCTTCGGACGCTGGAGTCCTCCATGAACTTGGAGGTCTCGCAAACGCCGTTCTCCACCATTGTTCGAGCCGCCCGAACGTTCGCCTGGACGCGCGACCCGTTCGATCAGCTGATCGTGGCCAACGCGATGGCCGACGGCGTGCGCCTGATCACCGCCGACCAGACGATCCTGACGAACTTCAAGGACGCGGTGTGGTGACCCGCGCCTAGAACGGGATTTCGTCGTCCAGATCGGCCGAGAAGCTCTCCTTTTCGCCCTGCGGCTGGACGCGGCCGCCGGCCGGCTGGAAGCCGCCGCCGGAATAGCCCTCGTCGCGCTCGGCGTCGCCGCCGCGGCCGTCCAGCATGGTCAGCTCGCCGCGGAACTTCTGCAGCACCACCTCGGTGGAAAACTTCTCGACGCCGGAATTGTCGGTCCATTTGCGGGTCTGGATCGCGCCCTCGATATAGACCTTGGAGCCCTTCTTCACATAGTTCTCGACCACCTTGACCAGGTTGTCGTTGAAGATGACCACCCGGTGCCATTCGGTGCGCTCCTTGCGCTCGCCGGACTGGCGGTCGCGCCAGGTTTCCGAGGTGGCGATTCGCAGATTCGCCACCCGATCGCCCGAATTGAGCGTGCGGATTTCCGGGTCCGCGCCCAGATTCCCGATCAAGATCACCTTGTTGACGCTGCCCGCCATGTTCCTCGCCTTTTCCGTAGCCGCTCGATGTGGCCGCGACCCTAGCCGAGGCCGCGACCGCGCACAATGTTCTTATTATGTTCCCGCCGTCAAGGCTGCTGCGACAGCGCCGCCGCCGTGGCCAGCCGCCCGTCCGTCGTGCGCCCCAGGGCGAAGTAGCGATTGCCGTTAAAGGTCTGAGACATGAAGATCCCGTCCTTCTCGATGAAAAGGAAGTTTCCCTGATAGGCGCCGATAATCTCTTGATAACTGCCGCCCATGCTCAGGAAGCGTAGCCGCATGCCTTCCAGGGACGCCGCGCAGCTTTCCATGTTCGGCTGGTGATCGCTGACTACGTTGAAACGCATCTGACCGGTCTTCAGCGGAATCGCCTGCCAGCAGACGCCGGTCGCGGTCGGCGCGGCGATCTGTTTGACACAGCCGCCGAGCGCAAGAAGCCCGGCGAGGCTGGCGACCGATAGCCATGAGTGAGGGCGCATGACGGCCGGGTCTCCTAGAAGTCGGGGATGGCGCAGGAGGCGGGCTGCTCGACGAGCAGGCGGAAATTCCGGTTGTCGGCGGAGATCTCCACCGCGCCCGGCACCAGGCGAAGGGTCTGGGCCATCCAGCGCCCGTAGGTCGCGCCGGTCTTCAGGCATTGGCCGTCGAACAGCAGCTTGACGCAGCCGGGCAGCGACAGGCCCGCCCCCGCCTTACGCCAGGTGGCCGCGGCATAGCGCAGGCAGTCGCCCTCCTGGGCGTTGGCCGCCGGCTGCGGCGCTTCGGCGACGACGGCCGGGGCGGCGGACGGCGGCAAGGGCGTCAGCGTGGTCCCCGCGGAATCGGCGGCGGCGAGCTGGCCGCTCTGATCGACGCCGACATCCAGGGCGTCGGTCGCCACCCCGTTACGGCGCGCGCAGTCGGCCAGTGTCTCCTCGCCGACAAGTTGGCCGTTGACGAAGCAGCGCAAAGGCCTCTGCGGATCCAGCTTGGTATCGGGACCGGCCTGGGTCTGTACCACCAGGCCGCCGACCGCGGCCGGCGGCGGCGCATCGTCACGCCGGCCGTGCAGAAGGATGAGAAAGGCCGCGCCGAGCGATACGCCCAGCACCGCGACGCCGCCGCCGAAGGTCAGCCACAGCCTGCGGGTTTGGGCCTGAGTCATCCGCCTTCAGCTACGCCCGGGCGGCCAGGGTTTCAAGTCGGCCGCAAAGGCAGGTCTTTTCCGTTCGCCGGATTAAACAAGTCTCAGTGATATCAAGGGAAACTATCGATCGTGCGGGGCTTTGCATGACCATATCGATCGATTCCAGTCTGCTGCTGAGCTATTACGACCTGAAGGCCGGCGTTCCGCAGACCTCGACCAGCGGCTCAGGCGGCACAGCCTCTCCAACCACCGCCCCGGCCGGGCCGACCACGCCCTGGTCCAGCACCCCGACCAAGGCGCAGACCAATTCGCTGGTGCAGTCGGTGCTGAACGGCCAGCCCCTGATCAATCCGAACGCCGCCAAGCTCAGCGTCCCGGCCGGAACTCCGAACTATAACAACTACAAGAATCTGTTCGGCCTTTATCAGGGCCTGACCGCCCTGCAGGACCTGGCCACCCAGGCCAGCGCCACGGGGATCTCCAGCTATCAGCTCAACCAGCTGCAAACCGCTTTCACCAGCGGCATACAGCAGGTGCAGTCCTATCTGGGCGGGGCGCCCTTCACCGGCTTCACCGTGGCGGAGGGTGCGGTCGCGGCCACCGCCCAGACCACCGCCGGCGTCCAGACCGAGACGGATACCTACAATACCGGCGTGCTGTGGAGCGGCGATTCGAACACCGCGGTTCCGGCCTTCTCCGGCAATGTCCAATTCTCGCTCACCGTCTCCCAGACGCCGCCGACCTTCCTGAACGCCGACATCACCCAGACGCCGGCCGCGCCGAAGACGGTGAGTTTCAATCTGAACGACATGGGCTCGACGCCGCGAACCATGGGCAATGTGATCAACTACCTGAATTCCCAGCTTCAGGCCGCCGGCGTCTTCACCCGTTTCGCCGACGTGCTGACCCAGGGCGCGTCCACCACCTATCAGGTCAACGGCAAGACCATCACCAACCCGCCCGGGCCCAACACCTATTCGCTGCAGATCGTCGGCAACGCGCTGGAGACCCTGACCTTTTCGGCGCCGACGACAGCGCCGTCCGTCTACATCACCCAGACGGCGGGCGCCGTTCCCACGCTCGGCTCGGCGACGACCAATGTCGGCGCCACCAGCACGACGAGCACGAGCGGCGCCACAACCGCGGGCAACACCACCTCGGACGTCACCCAGCAGTTGCTCAAGCTGACCACCGACCCCAGCGCGGCCAATGCCCGGGTGTTCACCGACACCCTTTCCCAGACCCTGCCGAACGCCATCGCAACAGCGAGCGCGCCGGACGGCTCGGTCTATGTGCTGGCCAACGTCACCGGCGCCACCACGGCCGGCCGGCTCGACGCCGCGCACGGCATCGCCGGCACGCAGGACGTGGCGCTGATGAAATACGACTCGGCCGGCAATCTGGTCTTCACCCAGACGCTCGGGTCCACCGCCAGCGCCTCGGGCCTGGGACTGTCGGTCTCGGCGGACGGAAGCCAGGTCGCGGTGGTCGGCCAAGGGACAGGCCTGCTCGACGACAACGGCGCGGCGCCGCCCGATGCGACCGACCCGACCGGCTTCGTCGCGGTCTACGACAGCTCGGGCGACCAGCTCTGGACCCAGGCGGTGAACGCCTGGACCGGCGGCCAGGTCAGCAGCGTGGCCTTTGGCGCGGACAACTCGGTCTATGTCGCCGGGTCGACCGCGATCACCTCGGACCTGTCCGACAATTTCATCTCCGGCTTTTCATCCACGGGCAAGCCAAGCTTCAACACCTATCTGGGACCGACGACCGCGGCGAGCGTCACCGGCATCGCCGTGGACGGCTCTTCGCTGGTCACCGCCGGGGTGCAGAACGGCGATGTGGTGGTGCAGAGCTACGCCCTGCAGCCCTCGGGCGCGCCGACGCTCTCGGCGACCCGGGACCTTGGGCCGCTGGACGGCGGCAACGTCACGGGCCTGGGCGTGAACACCGACGGATCGATCATCGTCGCCGGCACGACCAAGAACGGCGCGCTCAACGCTGGAACGATCGGCAGCCCCTACAGCGGCGGGCAGGAAGCCTTCGTCGCCAGCCTGGCCTCCAATTTGGCGCCGTCGAGCTCGGACACCTTGGCCTATTTCGCCGGGGCCGGCGGCACCACCGCCACCGCGCTGACCGTGGCCAACGGTCAGGCCTACATCACCGGTCAGATCGCCACGACGCCGACGGCCGGCACCGGCGACCTCACGGCCTTCGACGGCTACGCGGCGCAGATTGACCCAACCACCGGGGCGGTGACCTGGTCCGACACCTTCAACGGCACCGACAATCAGGCCGCGCCGGACTCGATCGCCGTCGATCCGACCGGCGCCTCTTCGCTCGACGCGCTCGGCCTGCCGACGGGCACGATTTCCTTCACCCCCGCACAGACGATCGCGGCCAATTCGTCGCTGCAGGCCGGCGAACAGTTTCTGGTCAAGTCCAACTTCAGCGCCCTGCCCCAGACCGTCACCGTCGCCGCCGACGACACGCTGCAGACCCTGGCGCAAAAGATCACCCAGGCGTCCGGCTATGGGGCGACCGTCCAGGTGGTGACCGGGACCGGCGGCGTGCAACAGCTTAAGATCACCCCGACCAGCGCCGCCTCGCAGGTCACGCTGGAAGCCGGGCCGCCCGGCCAGAACGCCCTGCCCGCGCTGGGCCTTGCCGAAGGCCTGGTCACCACCAATGCGACGGCCAAGGCCAAGAGCGCCTCATCGGCCGGCGGCGCCATTGCGACGACGTCGCTGAAGGCGAACTACGCCTTGGGCCTGCAATCGACCCTCAGCCTGGCCTCGACGGCTGATATCAGCAACGCGCTCGCCCAACTCGGCGGGGCGATCACCACGGTCAAGCAGATCTACACCGACATGACCACCAAGCCGACGAACCATACCGCCGGCTATCAAGGCGCGGTCCCGGCCTATCTGACAGCGGAAATTTCCAACTACCAGGCCGCCCTGGCCCGCTTGACCAGCGCCAGTTCGGGCTGATCGCCGCCTCAGGCGGCGATCAGATGCGCCACGCTGAGCGATCGGCGGATCGGCTCGCGACGGGCGCGCCATTCGTCGGCGAGAATGCCCAAGAGCACCACATCGCGACGACAGCCGTCCTTGACGACGTGTTCGCGCAGATAGCCCTCGCGGCGGAAACCGGCCGCGGCCTGCGCCTTCAGCGCCACGTCGTTGTCGGCCAGCACTTCGGCGGAGACCTTCTCAAGACCGATTTCGTCGAAAGCCACATCGAGGCCAAGCGCCTGGGCCGCGCGCCCCGCGCCGCGCCCACGCGCGGCGGCTTCGCCGATATACCAGCCCCAGGACGCGCGGCGATGGCGGCTGGCGACGCCGGTCAGGGTCAGGAAGCCGGCGGCTTCGTCGTCGGCGGTGATGATCCAGCCTCGCCGATCGGTGTCGGCGCGAAATTCGTCGAACCAGAACCTGTGCTCTTCCGGCGTCGCCGCGGGCAGATCGCTCATCCAGCGATCGACTTCGGGCTCGCGCCGCCAGCGGAACAGCCGCTCGCCGTCGTCTTCGGTCAATGGGCGCAGATCGATCATACGGCCATCCTAGCCGGGCTTGGGCAACGCACGATGAACGGACGCCCTACCTAACGCCTGCGCCGCTCCGCTCAAAATAGGAACAGGCCTTAGCGGAACAGCGACAATATAAGCTGCGGCGACTGGTTGGCGATCGGCTTGGTCTGGCCGCTGAGCTGCTGCTGCACCTGCAGCGCCAGCAGCCGCGCGCCGTCGACGCTCGCGCTGCCGCTCGCCTGCGGTCCGGCCTGCAGAGCGCCGGACAGCTGGTTGAGGATCGAGCCGTGCGCGGACACCTGACTGGCCTGATCGCTCAAGGCGTTGAGGGCGGTCTCGATATTGGCCAGCGAATTGGTGATGTCGGAGAGCGCCGAGGTCGCCGCGGTCGGTGTCCCCAGGCTCGACGTGGCCGCCAAGGTCACGATCGGGCCGCCCAAGGTCAGGTTCTGCGCCGACAGGCTGATCGCGCCGGCGGCGCCCGCCGGCAGGTTCAACCCGGCCGTGGATCCGCCGTCGAGAAGATTGACCCCGTCGAAGCCGGCCTGGTTCACCGTTGCGGTGATCTGGCCGAGCACCGACTGAAAATCTCCGTTCAGAGCCTGCCGCGCCGTCCCGTCCAGCGCCGGATTCTGCGCCGCCGTCGCCTGGTCCTTCAGCGTCGCCAACAGGCCCGCGACCGACTGCCCAGCGCCGACGGCCAGCTCGGCGATGGAGGTCGCCCGATTGAGGCTCGCGGCCTCGGCGTTCACGCCGCTCGCGTCAAGGCTTGCGCCTTGGCCGATGGTCACCGCGCCTGTGGCGGCGGCGTCCGCGGTTGCCGGCGGGGCCTGCCCGCCGATCAGGCCAGCCTCGCCGGCCGGCTGTCCGGCGCTGCTCAGATCCTGCAGCGCGGCCAGGATGGGATTGGGGGTGCTGGGGGTGTTGATGCTGATTGACACGGCGGCCTCCTTCGAAAGCCAGCGAACCCGCCTTCATCGGCGCGCTCGGACGCACCGCGGAGATTCGGCTGTTGCGCCAAGGCTAGGCGGCCGACGTCTATGTATGGTTAACGGAACCCGAACGGGCGCCGATCCTCAAGCCGGTGGGAACCGCGTCGCCAGATCTTCGGCGATAGCCTCGATGACCGGCGCCCAGTCGCCGAACCCCCTGGCGGCGAAGACCCGCGTCTTCGGAAACCAGGGATAGTCGTCAGCGCCAAGCCTCGGCCAGGCGAAGGGCGGCGAACTGATCCAGACCGGAACACCGACCGCGGCGGCCAGGTTGGTCGAAGCGTTGCCGACCCCGATCACCAGATCGAGGGCGGAACTGAGAGCCGCGGCCCCGTCGATATCGTTGGTCAGGTCGAGACCGGGCGGGTTCCAGATCTCGGCCCCGAAAGCGCGCGCCTGGGCGAATTCGGCGTCGCATTCGCCGTACTGCAGATTGACGAAGCGGACGCCCTGCGTGCGCAGCACCGCTTCCCAGGCCTCGAAAGGCGCATACTGTTTCAGCCGGTCGCCATAGGTCTTCATGCTCTTCCAGCTGACGCCGATCTTTGGCCGCGCATCGCGCGCGGCCAGGGCCCGGCGCCAGAAGTCGGCCTTTTCCGGGTCGGGACGCAGATAGGGGCCGACCGCGCCGAACCGGCTCGCCTCGGACCGGAAGCGCTGCGCCAGGGAGCCCATGGGCGCCCAGAAGTCCGGCGCCGGATTCGCGCCGGACGCCGTCCGCAGCGGGCGACCGGCGAGGCTGCCCGTCTCGTGCGCGCAGACCGATGCGCGCGGAAACGACCTGCGAAAAAGCCCGACCAGCCGCGGCGCGACGGCCAGGCTCAGCGACCCGGCCGGGCCGAGCGCCTCGATCACGTCGGGAATCATCCCGGCGAACATGATCTCGTCGCCCAGTCCCTGTTCGCCGACGACCAGGAGCGTCTTGCCCGCAAGGCTGTCGCCCGCGCGCCAGCGCCGGCCAGGAAGCGAGAAGGTCGAGGTCTTCTCGAAATCGGCGCGCAAACGCGCCTCGTAGTCGCTCCAGCCGCCCTTAAGATCGCCGCGGCTGAGCCTGGCCAAGGCGCGGATGAACAGGATCGCCGGCTTCTGGTCCGCGCCGGCGAGCCGCATGGCGGTCTCGCAATCGGCGAGCGCGCCTTTCGAATCGCCCAGTTCAAGCCTGGCGCGAGCCCGGTTGCACAGCGCATCGATCCAGTCGGGCGCGAGCTTCAGAGCCTGGTCGAAGAAGATCAGGGCGTTGTCCGTGTCGCCCTGTTGCAGAACCACCGAGCCCAGCGCATTCCAAAGAAAGGCGTTTTCGGCATCGGCCATTATGGCGCCGCGCAGCACCTCGATCGCCTCGCCGTACCTGTGGCCGCCGCGCAGCGCCATGGCCAGCTGCGCGGACAGGTCCGCCGAACCCGGATCGGCGGCGAGCGCCCGCGCGAAGACCTGCGCGGCCCCGTCATAGGCGCCCAGGGCGCCGGCCATGCGGCCGATATCCGCGAGCAGATCCTGCGAGCCGGGATCGGCGTCATAGGCGGCCTGATAGGCCTCCAGCGCCGCGACCGGATCGCCCTGCCCTTCGAAGCCCAGCGCCATCAGACGCCAGGCGAGGCCGCAGCCGCGATCCGTCTTCAGCGCCTCTCGCGCTCTTTCGACCGCCACCGTAAAGCGCCTGGACGCCAGCGCCTTGAGCGCCAGCTCCATCGCCGCGCCGCTCGCCGATCCGGCGGACTGGGCCACCGCGGCGCGAAGCCGCTGGGCCTGCGCCTTCCAGCTGACGGTCTGTTCGCGCTTCGACAGGCCGTTCGGCGAAGAAGGCTTGGCTGTCGGCGGCGAACGGTCTGGAGCAGGCATTGCGACTCACTCGCCTCCAACCCTGCAGATACCCATAGAGTCCCGACGGTCGAGTCGCACCCGTTACGCGCGCGTCTTGATCAGAGCCCCGGCGGCGTAGTCCACGGCCTCGCCGAGCTTCATCAACCCTTCGCTCGGCAACTGGCGGATCACCGCGCCCGTGCGCCGATCCACGATGGTGTAGACGAAACCGCCCGCGGCCTCGCCCTCCTCGATGATCAGTCGGACATCCGCGGCGTCAGCGACCGGCTGGCTCGCCGGGTCGGGGCCGGGATCGGCCTGAGGCGCCGGCGGCTCGGGCTCCCGCTGGAAGGGGCTTTGGCCATGCTCGCCAACCCCGCTGACATTGGTGATGATCTGGGTCATGTCGCACCCCGGCGCGGCGACGGCGGCGGGCCGTTAAGGGGCCCGCCGCCTCACGCGTTGACTACCGGAAGAGACTCAAGAGCACCGAGCTCGACTGGTTGGCGATCGACAGCGCCTGGATGCCAAGCTGTTGCTTGGTCTGCAGGGCGGTCAATTGAGCGCTTTCCTTGCCGAGGTTGGCGTTGACCAGATTGCCGATCCCCGTATCCAGGGTGTCCTGCAGGTTCTGAACGAAGGTCAGTTGGTTCTGCAGGGCGGTGGCCCCGGTGCCGAGTTGCCCAAGAGCGCTGTTGGTCTTGGTGATCGCGGTGTTGATCGTGGTCACATAGGCCGTGGCCTGGGCGACCGAGCCGATCGAGGAGTTGGCCGACAGGCCGAGCAGATTGGCCCCTCCCAGGGACAGGTCCTCCGCCTTGACCGTGATCGTGCCGCCGTTGGCCGTGGCCAGGGCGTTGATCGTGGTGCCGCCGGACTTGATCACATTGACGCCGTTGAAGTCGGAGTTGCTCACGATCTGGGTGATCTGACCGAGAACCGACTTGAACTGGGCGTTGGTGGCCGCCAGGCTGGTGGTGCCGAGCGAGGCGTCCGACGCGGTCAGTGCCAGGGTCTTCAGCTGGTTGAGCAGGTTGGAGACGCTGGTGCCGGCGGAGGTGGCGACCTGGATGGTCGACTGGCCCCGTTGCAGGGACTGGACGACCGCATCCAGCGAGCCCGAGGTCCCGCGTTCGTTCTGGGCGATGGCCCAGAGCGCGCCATTGTCCTGCGGCGAAGAGACCGCAAGGCCGGTGGAGACTTCGTTTTGGGTTTGAGCGAGCTGGCTGGCCGTGGCCGTCAGGTTCTGCAGAGCGATCAGAGCGCCCGGATTGGTGTTGACGCTTAGCGACATAACTAGGTCCTTTTCCAGGTGTCCGGCGTCATTTTGACGGCCGGGGGCGTTTTGCCCGACCGCAGCCTCGCAAGGGGCGGACCAGGGTTATCCGCAGGCAGCGCCCGCACCAGATCGTTGAGAAGCAAGGACTAAATCGCTCAGCCGGACAGGCGCGAACCGCCAATCGGCAAATTCGACTCGGCAAAATTTACCAGTCGGTAGCCAAATCTTGCCGGGTGGATTTCACAGGCCGCCGGCGCGAACGCCCAGGCCCTGCATCATGATGCGGTTGATCTCGATGAGGGGCTCGAAGGCCTCCTCCTGGCGCACGACCGCGCTGGTGTGGCGACCGACCCACATGCTGAGCGAGATGATCTGGGCGCGCAGGTCAGCGGCCAGGGCGTTGTTCGGCCGCGCGCAATCGGCGGCCAGCGTCATCCACAGCCGCCGGTTCCAGTCGAGCGCCTTGATTCGCGTCTTGAAATCGTCGGTCGGCGTTTCGGCCGCCGCCATCAAAGCCCGCGTCACTTCGCCGAACAGGCGGTATTCCGAATCGCGCGGCTGCTCGGCGCGCTCAGCCGCCTGTTGGTAGGCTTGAAGCGACATGGCCCAACCTTTCGTCCTCGTACTCGATCAGCTTCCTGCACAAGACCAAGGCCTTGTAATATTCGCGCTGCAGAACGTGCTTGGAAATATTGACACATTCGGCGAGCACCTGCGGATTGCTGATCGCCCCCATAAATTCTTGTAGCCGGCGCACAAACTCTTCGTGCCAGGCGCCGGCGTTTTGCTCATCCAGATACATCATCATGACCGGGAAATAGATCCGCCTTGAGGGCGTATTCGCCTCCTCGGCCTGCATGATATCCTTCTCGCGCAACACCGAAGCCTTGTTCTGCAGCAGAAGCACGCCGCGCCGGTCGCCGTTCTGAACAACGGCCCCGTTCAGCACGAACTTCTCCCCAGGCTTCAGCGACAACTTCAGCGGCATGACGGCCAAGACTCCGAGCGCGATATCGCAAGACTGATTTTAAGCCCCCGCCAACGCTTCGCCCCAAGTTCGGCGTGGCGACCTTCGTCACGCTTAGGCCGGTTCAGTTAATGGCGAGTTGCGGCGAAGGGATGGTCCGGGCGACCAGCTTAGCACTCCCTTAAGCCTGCGGGAGCACTCATTAACCCTGTTCAACGCCCTTGCCGACCGAGCCAGAAATCATTTTCATGCCCACCGGGACCCAGACGAAACAGAGGCTGAGCAACCCATCGGCGTTGATCGGCGAGGGCTCGCCGCAGCCGGCCGCGGTCGGCCCCATCGACGCGACCATGGGCGATTGCGCATCGGATGCGGCGTTGGCCAGGCTCGACCAGGCGATCGCAGACCTGAAGGCGCTGAGCGTCGCCCCGCTGTTGCAGGACGCCGTCGCCGCGATTCGCGCCGGCGACAGCCAGCGCGCCTCGGAACTGGCGGTCCAGGCCCTGCAGATCGACGAACGCAACGGGCACGGCTGGCACGTGCTGGCCATCGCCCGCGAGCAATGCGGCGACTTCAAAAGCTCGATCGCGGCCTATGAATCGGCGCTCAGCCTGTTGCCGGAGCATGCCGAGGTCGCCAACGATCTCGGCCGGCTGGCCTTCCGCATGGGGATGACGGCGCTCGCCGTGAAGCTGTTCACCGCCTATTGCGACACCCATCCGGATTGCCCGCAAGGCGCCAACAACCTCGCCTGCGCGCTGCGCGACCTGCACGACTATCAGGGCGCCATCGATGCGCTGAAGCCGGCGATCGAGGCGAATCCGACCGCGACCATGCTGTGGAATACCCTGGCCACCGTCCTGATCGCCCGCGGCGACACCGCATCGGCCCTGCCCTTTCTCGAGGAAGCCTTGAGACTGGAGCCCAACTTCGCCAAGGCCCGCTATACGCGCAGCAGCGCGCGGCTGGAGTTCGGCGAGGTCGACGGCGCGCTGGAAGACAGCGACCTGGCCATGGCGCACACTCCGCTCGAAAGCGAACGCTCGATGATGCGGTTCGCGCGCTCGCAGATCCTTCTGGTCGGCGGCCGTGTCGCCGAGGGCTGGGACGCCTACGAGGCCCGCTTCGACGATCAGTTCGCCAGCGCGCTGCATATGCTTGTCGATCGGCCGCGCTGGACCCCGGACAGCGAACTCGAGGGCCGCTCGATGCTGCTGGTCGGTGAACAGGGGCTGGGCGACGAGGTGATGTTCGCCAACTATCTGCCCGATCTGCTCGAAGCGCTGGGGCCGAAGGGCCGGCTTTCCGTGGCGCTGGAATCCCGGCTGATCCCGCTCTTCCAGCGATCCTTCCCCAAGGTCGCCTTCAGCGCCCACGCCTCGTTCAGGCTCGATGGCCATCATCTGCGCACGACCCCGGAAGTCGATCCCGCCTGCATCGATCTTTGGGCGCCGCTGGCCTCGCCCCTACGGCGCTTCCGGCCAACGGCCGCGGCCTTTCCCGATCATGACGGTTATCTGTGGGCGGACCCGGCGCGCATCGCCCATTGGCGCGCCGTCCTGGCCGACCTGCCGGGACTGAAGGTCGGAATTCTCTGGAAGAGCCTGAAGCTGGACGGCGCCCGGCTGCGCGAGTTTTCGCCGTTCGAGCGGTGGCGCGGCGTCCTCAGCGCGCCCGGCGTCAGCTTCGTCAACCTGCAGTACGGTGAGTGCGACGCCGAGATCGATCAGGCGCGCGAGATGTTCGGCGTGGACATCTGGCGCCCGCCCGGCATCGACCTGAAGATGGACCTGGACGACCTGGCCGCCCTTTGCGTGGCGCTGGACCTGGTGCTCGGGCCGGCCAACGCCACCAGCAACATCGCCGGCGCCTGCGGCGCGCCCGTCTGGCTAATCTCGACGCCGGTCGCCTGGCCAAGACTCGGGACCGCCCGCTATCCCTGGTACCCGGCCACGCGGGTCTTCTCGACCAAGGCCTTCGGCCAATGGGACGGCGTGATGGACGAGATCGCCGCGGCGCTGGCGCAAAAGGCTGAGGGAACGTCCAGCATCGCTCCGGGTTGATTGCGGCGACGGGCCGCATTTCGCGGCTCCCCGGAGTCCTCCATGCCCCGCCCCGATCTCGATCTCGACCAGGACGCCGTCGATCCGCAGGATCGGGCGGAGACGGCGGACGAAACCCACCTGAACGAGGACAAGGGCGAATTCACCACGCTGGAAGAGGCGCCAAACGCCTATGACGACACCGCGGCCGACGACGACGACGAGGCGGCGGTCGCCCAGGACGAGAGCGAATTCGACGACGCGGACGCCGAGGACCTCGAAGAGGATGACGACACCGACGCCAATGACGAACTCGACGACACGCCGGACGAGTTCCAGCCCGAAGTCGAATGGGCCGAGGCCAGCGAAGAAAAGGGCGACGAGGCGCAGACCTCCGTCGAGGACGCCTTGGAAGGCGACGAGATCGAGGGCCTTGACCAGGTTGGCGACGCCGATTCCGTCGAGGGCGGCGAGGACGATTTCACCAACTTCCAGTCCCGCAAGCTCGGCGACGACCAACTGGATGAGCTGGGCTATGACGGCGAGCGCTCGCCAGCGAAGCGGTCAGACTGACGCGGCCGCGCTAATCGCGCTTTGCAAGGCGCGGCCCTCCCCTTAGTGTGCTGAATCGAACAGTTGTTAGAGGCGGCTCCCGCCCGCCCGAAGGGGACGAATGAGCAAGCAGCGCTTTGAAGGCACGCAGGACTATGTCGCGACCGACGACCTGAAGGTTGCGGTCAATGCGGCTATCGCGCTCGAGCGGCCGCTGCTGGTCAAGGGCGAACCCGGCACCGGCAAGACCGTGCTGGCCTACGAGGTCGCCAAGGCGCTGAACGCGCCGCTGATCACCTGGCACATCAAGTCCACCACAAAGGCGCAGCAAGGCCTTTACGAATACGACGCCGTCACCCGGCTGCGGGACTCGCAGCTCGGCGACGAGCGGGTCAAGGACGTCAACAACTACATCCGTCACGGCAAGCTCTGGGAGGCCTTCGATGCGCCCGAGCGCCCCGTCCTGCTCATCGACGAGATCGACAAGGCCGACATCGAGTTCCCGAACGACCTCCTGCAGGAGCTCGATCGGATGGAATTCTATGTCTACGAGACCAATGAGACGATCTCGGCCAAGATCCGCCCGCTGGTGCTGATCACCTCGAACAACGAAAAGGAGCTGCCGGACGCCTTCCTGCGCCGCTGCTTCTTCCACTATATCCGCTTCCCGGACGCCGACACGATGAACGCCATCGTCGACGTGCACTTCCCGGGCATCAAGAAGAAGCTGGTCGCCGAGGCGCTGCGCATCTTCTACGACATGCGCAAGGTGCCGGGCCTGAAGAAGAAGCCCTCGACCTCGGAGCTGCTCGACTGGCTGAAGCTTTTGCTGGTCGAGGACATCGACGACGAGGCCCTGCGCGAACGCGATCCGACCAAGCTCATCCCGCCGCTGCATGGCGCGCTGCTCAAGAACGAGCAGGACGTGCACCTGTTCGAGCGGCTGGCCTTCCTCGCCCGCCGCGAAGGCACGGGCAACCGTCCGGGACAGTAGGCGCCGAGCCGGCGGCCTCGACGGTCAGGCGCGCCTGAACTAGGCTTCGGTCTCAGCCGAAACGGTGCGAGCCCAAGCCATGAGCAGCCTGCCGACCCTGATGCCGACCAAGGCGAGCGCCGAGACCTTCGGCGGCGTCACCTATCATATCGACGGCGAACTGGTGCCGGCGCTGTCGGTCGATGTGACCAACATGCCGGTCTATTTCGAGCACCACATCCTTTTGTGGAAGAACACCAGTATCCGCATCCAGCTCAAGGCGCTGAGGGGCGCGCTGAAACGGATGATCGCCGGCATGCAGGTCTTCGTCACCGAGGCCTCCGGCCAAGGCGTCATTGCCTTCAGCCGCGACGGGCCGGGCCACATCGTGCCCATCCACCTGAAGCACGGCGAAGAGCTGCACGTGCGCGAGCATCAGTTTCTCGCCGCCACCGGCAATATCGACTACAGCTTCGAGCGCGTGCGCGGCCTGGCGACCATGCTGTTCGGCCAGAGCGGCTTCTTCATCGACAAGTTCCACGGCCACACCGGCGAGGGCGTGCTCTGGCTGCACGGCTACGGCAACGTGTTCGAAAAGGTGCTGGCCACGGGCGAACAGATCGATATCGAGCCCGGCGGCTGGCTCTACAAGGACCCGGCCGTGCGCATGGATACGGTGGTCGACCGCCTGACCAGCGGCCTCTTCGGCGCGACCGTGAACTTCGTCGTCAACCGCTTCACCGGGCCGGGACGCGTCGGCATACAGTCTATGTACCTGCACATGCCGAGCGAAGAGTGAGTTGCACCCTTGCATCTTAGCTAGATCTAGCTAAATTCGCGGCATGCGCACGGTCAACATGCTGGACGCCAAATCCTCGCTCTCCCGCCTTGTGGAGGCCGTCGAGAGCGGCCGCGAGACGGAAATCATCATCGCCCGCAATGGCAAGCCGGCTGCCAAGCTCTCGCGCGTGGACGCAGCCCCGCCTGGCCAACGGCTCGGCGTGGGCAAGGGTCGGTTCACGATTCCCGATGACATCGACGCCGACAACGCGGAAATCGCCAAGCTCTTTTACGGCGGCCGCGAGTGAGGTTGCTGCTCGATACGCATGTCGCGCTTTGGGCGGTCACCACATACGAAAGATTGCCGGATACCGTTCAGGACATGATCACGGCGCGCGACAACGAGATCGTGGTCAGCGCAGTCAGCATCTGGGAAATCTCGATCAAACACGCGCTCGCGCGGCGCGGCCGAATCGGATTGCCCGTTTCGGGCGAAGAGGCGCTCGGTCTCTTCCAACAATCCGGCTATCAGCTGCTTCCGATCGCGCCCAGCCATGCGGCCGCGATCGACCAACTCCCTGATCACCATGCTGATCCGTTTGATCGAATGCTGGTCGCGCAGGCTCTGGTTGAGCCGCTTCGGCTGGTGAGCCATGATCCGATGATTGCAAAATATAGCGAGACCTTCATCGCCTTTTGACGGAGCCAGGGCGACAAAGCTCGAGCTGGGACACGGTGGAAAAAGACATGAAAACGAGATTACTGGTTCTTCCGCTTGCGCTCTTGGCCCTGCCCGCGGGCGCCGCGCCCCTGACCGGCCAGGCCGCCTATGGCGACTGGAAGACCGACGCGCCCGGCGTCGTGCGCCATATCACGCCGGCGGACCTGCCGGCGGCGGGCGCCTCGCCGATCAGCGTCGGGCCGCCCAGCGTGACGGCCAGGCCGGCGGGCGCGGAGATCAAGACCCTGCCCGGCTTCACGGTCAGCGCCTTCGCGGCCAAGCTGGACGGGCCAAGGCTGATCCGCCTGGCGCCGAACGGCGACATCTTCGTCTCCGAAGGCGAGGCCGGAAAGGTGCTGGTGATGCGCGCGGCGGACGGCGCCGACAAGGCCGCCCAAGTCCAGACCTTCGCCGAGGGCCTGGACCGGCCTTTCGGCATCGCCTTCTACCCGCTCGGGTCCAATCCCCAGTGGGTCTATGTGGCCAACACCGATTCCGTCATCCGCTACCCCTATCGCAACGGCGATTTGAAGGCGCGCGGGCCGGCGGAGACCATCATTCCCAAACTGGTGGCGACCAAGAGCGACCACTGGACCCGCGACGTGGTCTTTTCCGCCGATGGCCACAGGATGTTCGTTTCCGTCGGCTCGGGCTCGAACGTCGCGGAGACCATGCCCAAGAAGTCGCCGCAGGAGGTGCGCGCCTGGCAGGCCGGTCACGCCCTCGGCGCCGCCTGGGACAAGGAGGTCGGCCGCGCCAACGTGATGGTCGCCGATCCCGATGGCAAGGACCTGCACGTCTTCGCCGCCGGCATCCGCAACTGCGTCGGCATGGCCATCCATCCCGTCACCCACGACCTGTGGTGCTCGACCAACGAACGCGACCTTCTGGGCGACAACCTGCCGCCCGACTATGTCACCCGGGTCCATGAGGGCGGCTTCTATGGCTGGCCCTGGTACTATATCGGCGACCACCAGGATCCGCGCCACGCCGGCGAGCGTCCCGACCTGGCCGGCAAGATCACCGTTCCCGACGTGCTGATCCAGCCGCACTCGGCGCCGCTGGAAATGGCGTTCTATGAAGGCCGCGGGCCGGCCGCCTTCCCGGCCGAATACCGCGGCGACGCCTTCGTCGCCCTGCACGGATCGTGGAACCGCGGCAAGCGAACCGGCTACAAGGTGGTGCGCGTCGGCGTGAAGAACGGGGTCCCGACCGGCGAGTACGAGGACTTCATGACCGGCTTCGTGACCGACGGATCCAAGGTCTGGGGCCGCCCGGTCGGCGTCGCCGCCGCCCACGACGGCGCGCTGCTGGTCGCCGACGACGGCGGCGACGTCATCTGGCGGATCGCCCATGCGCCGCATTAGGGCGCCAGCCATATGGCTTGGACCGGCGGCCGATCTCTCAGGCTCCTTCTCCCCTCGCGGGAGAAGGTGGCCGGTCGGAGACCGGTCGGATGGTGGCTGGGCCCGAACCAACCTGGGCCGATGCGGTTCGCTCATCGCAGCCGTCCTGATCGCCTTCGCTGCGGTCGCCGCGCCGGCCTGGGCGCAGGACGCGGCGAAGGGTGCTGACATCTATCAGGACCGGTGCGGGTCCTGCCACGTGCTGAACGGGATCGGGCAAGGCCCCACCCTGGTCGGCGTCCTCGGGCGAAAGGCCGGCTCCGCGCCTGGATTCGCCTATTCCGACGCGATCAAGGCCTCGGGCCTGGTCTGGACCCCGGCCAATCTGGACCGGTTCCTCACCGGTCCGGCCAAGCTCGTCCCTGGCACGGCCATGCGCGCGACCG
The DNA here is from genome assembly GCA_965277425.1 of Caulobacteraceae bacterium. Lineage (GTDB taxonomy): Bacteria > Pseudomonadota > Alphaproteobacteria > Caulobacterales > Caulobacteraceae > Poindextera. Next base: position 463,287 of record CBDICR010000007.1, on the reverse strand, counting down.
TCCCCGATCCCGTGGAACGCCGCGACCTGATCGCCTATCTGGCGACCTTGAAGCGTTGATCGGCTGGCCGTCAGGCCCGCTGCACCTCGGTCACCTTGTAGGTCAGGAGCCGGCCGTCCTCGTCGGTGATGCTGACATATTCGCCAAGGGCGAAACTGTGCTCGCCCAGGCGATAGAGCGGCTCGTCGGCGTCGCCCTGGTCGCCGTAGTCGAAGAACCAGCGGCTGTTGCGATGCACCAGCTTGCCTTCCTGCGGGTCTTCGTCCGAGGCGAAGCGGCGCACGACGCAGGATCCGCGCGCGCTGCGAAACGCCGTCTCGTCCAGCTTGCCGTCCGGCGTCAGAGGCGCGACCAGGGCGTAGCCGCGATGGTCGTCGCCATCGGCGAACTCGGTGCCTGGGTTGCGGGCAAGGCGCATGACAATGCGGCTGAGGGCCATGGGGTTACTTTCTCTTCGGTAAGGGTCAATGCGACAGAAAGAGCGAGGGCCCATCCGTCGCGTTCAAAAAGGCGCGCGTCGTGCCGCCGAAAATATATTCCTGCAAACGCGGATGGCCGAAGGCGCCGGCGACGAGCAGGTTGATGTCGAGGCCCTTGGCCGCGCGCAGCAGGGCCGGTCCCGGATCGCCGGACTCGGGCAGGGTCTGCACCTCGGACTGGATGCCCCGAAGGCTGAAGAACTGCTGCAGCCGCGCCGGATCGAAATAGCGCGCCGAGGAGGAGGGCGCGGCCAGGATCACCACCCGGCCGGCCTTCTGCAGCAGGGGCAGCGCCGTGCGCGCCGCGCGGCTGGCCTCCTTGCCGCCGTCCCAGGCCACGGCGACCGCGCCGCCGACGTCCAGGCCCGCCCGCGCCACCAGGGTCGGGCGCTGTTCGTCGGCGACGATCTGCTGGAAGCTCTCCGCCAGCGGCCCCTTGCCCCGCGCGGCGGCGTCGTCGAACACCACCACGTCGGAGAGCCGGCCCTCCATCGACAGCGCCGACCAGACCGGCGAGGCCAGCGCCGTGAACGACTTGGAGCCATAGGCGATGGCTTCGCATGCCGTGCGGGCCGAACGCTCGCCTTCCGCCGCGGCGTCCTTCAGGCTCTGCACGGCGGTCACCTGCACGCCGCCCATGAACCCTTCGCCCATCCACGGCATCAGGTCGGCGACATCGGCGGGGGCGTAGACCGCGGCCAACTCCGCCTCGAACGGCACGGCCAGGGCCGCCGCCGCGGCCAGGACGCCGGCGTCGGAGTCGCCGCCGGCGACCGGCGCCATGACCCGCGCCCAACTCATGCTCAAGCCCGCCATCCTCACACTCCCGGCTTATTGTTGGCGCCACCGACGCTATTCGAATTACGATAGATCAATTGAGGTCGCGTCCACAGCAAAGGAACGAACGGGTGGCGAAAGGGCTGCACGGCGCCGCTCGATCCAGGCCCGCGCCCCGCGCCTGGCAGCGCATGTTGTCGGGGCGTCGGCTTGACCTGCTCGATCCCTCCCCGCTCGACATCGAGATCGAGGACATTGCGCACGGCCTGGCCCGGGTGGCGCGCTGGAACGGCCAGACCTTCGGCGAGCACGGTTTTTCGGTCGCCCAGCACTCGCTGGTGGTCGAAGAGATCGCCGGCCATATCGAACCGGCCCTGGAGCCGCGCTGGCGGCTCACCGCCCTGCTCCACGACGCGCCGGAATATGTGATCGGCGACATGATCTCGCCGTTCAAAGCCGCGCTCGGCCTGAACTACAAGGGCTTCGAGGACCGGCTGGAAGCGGCGATTCATCATCGCTTCGGCCTGCCGGCCCGGCCGCCGGCGCGCGTCAAGGCGCTGATCAAGCGGGCGGACCAGGCCAGCGCCTTCTTCGAGGCGACCCAGCTGGCCGGCTTCACCGCTGCCGAGGCGCTCGGCTTCTTCGGCCGCCCGCCCAAGGACTATGCGCTGACCCTGGAGCCGCTCGCCGCATCGGACGCCCAGGCTGAGTACGTGCGCCGCTTTCATCTGCTATCGGAGGCGGCGGGGTTTGCGCCCGCGCAGCCCGCGTTCGATGCGGAATAGGCCATGACCCTGATCGTCTGTTCCTTGAGCGACATGCCCGGCGTCGTGCGCCGGCGAAAGGCCTCGCACCTGCTGACGCTGATCGATCCCGGCACGCCGGTCGAACGGCCGCTGAGCGTGGTGGAAAGCCGGCATCTGCGGCTCGACCTCAACGACATCAACGCACCCATGGACGGCTTCATGGCTCCCGATAAGGCCTCGGTCGCGCGGCTGCTGGAATTCGCCCGCGGCTGGGACGCCAATGCGCCCATGGTCGTTCATTGTTTTGCCGGGATCAGCCGCTCCACGGCCAGCGCCTTCGCCATCGCTTGCGACCGCAATCCGGATCGTCCTGAACATCGCATCGCGCTGACGCTTCGCCAGGCCGCCAGCCATGCCTTTCCAAACCGACGCATCGTCGCCCTGGCCGACGACCTGCTGGGGCGGGGCGGTCGCATGGTGGCGGCGATCGAGGCCATCGGCGGCAATCATTTCGCGTCATCCGGCGCGCCCTTCGACCTGCCGGTGCGGTTTTGAACGCGCCCTCCACCGCCGTCGTCATCGGCCTTTCCGCCGTCGTCGTCGCCGTGCGCGACCGCGACGCGGCGGCCCTGACCGTGCGCACCCACGATCCGCAGACGGGCGAGCCGTCAAGCCTGCTCGGCCTGCCGTTCGGCCCGTTCGATCCCGATGGCCACCGCACCTTCGAGCTGGCGCTGCGCGCCTTCGTGGCCGAGCAGACCCGGTTCGAGCTGGGCTATGTCGAGCAGCTCTACACCTTCGGCGACCGCGGCCGCGACGCGCCGCGCGCCGACGTGGGCGCGGGCGGGGCGCGGGTGATCTCGGTCGGCTATCTGGCCCTGACGCCCCAGGCCGTGCAGGCGCTGGCGCCCGACACGGTCTGGACGCCGTTCACGCGCTTCTTCCCTTGGGAGGACTGGCGACGCGGCCGCCCCGCCCTGATCGACGAGGTGATCGCGCCGGGCCTGAACGACTGGGCGGCGAGCGAGGAGCGTCGGGCGCGCATGCGGCTGCTGTTCGCCCTGGACGGCGCGCCCTGGAACGAGGAACGAGTGCTGGAGCGCTATGAGCTGCTCTATGAGGCGGGGCTGGCGCCCGAGGCCGGCCGCGACCGCCAGCGCGCGCGCGGCCTGGCCGGCAGCGAGCCCAAGGCCCTGTCGCCGGCGCTGGGCGAGCCGATGCTGTCGGATCACCGCCGCATCCTGGCCACCGGCCTTGGCCGGCTGCGCGGCAAGCTGAAATACCGCCCGGTAGCCTTCGAGCTGACCCCGGCCGAATTCACCCTCTCGCAGCTGCAGCGCACGGTCGAGGCGGTGGCGGGGGTGTCGCTGCACAAGCAGAACTTCCGCCGGGGCCTGGAGCGCACCGACCTGGTCGAGGGACTGGGCCGCCTGCAACCGGAAACCGGCGGGCGGCCGGCGGAGCTGTTCCGCTTCCGCCGCGAGCGCCTGAGCGCCGGGCCGGCGCCGGGGATGGCCTTGCCGCTGCTGAGAGAGGGTTAGCTCAAGGCCTTCCCCCTCGATGGGGGAAGGTTGGATGGGGGTGTGGCCGCTGATTATGGAGATTGCTGAAAACGGGCTCGGCGCCATCTGAGCCCGCTCGTGGACTCATTGCCGACACCCCCAACCCTGCCCTTCCCCCATTGAGGGGGAAGGGTGTGGGCTGGCCTAGAACTTCCGCACGTAGGCGGCCGAGAAGACGTTGGCGTCCAGGTCCGAGCGGTCCGCGGTTTCGCGGGTGTAGTCGAGCCGGACGCCGTCGGCGGGGGTGAAGAAATACTGGCCGCCGACGCCGGCGTTCCAGGTCGTCTCATAGCGGTTGTAGGCGGTGTCGAACGGCTGGGTGACATGCAGGTTGCTGGCGCCATAGCCGATCCGCGCGAGCAGATCGGCGTTCGGCATGATCGGCAGGAACCCGACCGCATAGGCCGCGTACTGGTCGCGAAGCGTGACGTTCGACCGCAGGCCGCCGACATTGGTGTGGTCGCCGTTGAAGCCGCCGGAGACCTCGCCTTCCACGCCGAAATAGGGGCCGATGCGCGCGCCCACGCGACCGGTCACCGCGCCGATGTTCAAGCTCTGGTGGTTGTCGATATTGAAGTCTTCGACGCCGAGGTTGCCGTAGGCGCTGATGCCGGCCAGGCTCATGGGCTGGGCCAAGGCTGGCGCGGCCGCGCCGAGCACGGCCAGGGTCGCGGCCGCGAGAACGAGGGATTTCATGATGGGATACTCCATACTGAACTGATGAGAGATTATTTTTTTGGCGCCCGCCCAGCGTCCGGACCCTGGGACTCGCCAGTGGCCGCTTCAGGTCGCCGATGTGGCCGGAATGTGGGTTATGTTGCGCCGCAGCAACCGCGGCCGCCGGGCGGCGCTAAACCAGGTAGGTCAGAACCGCAACGACCGCGCCGACGCCGCCGAGCGCGGCGGATGTGATCCAGGGCCAGCGCTTCTTTGTGACGATGGCGATGGTCGAGAGCGCGATGGCCATTTCGAGGAGCGTGGCGCCGATGGTCAGGTAGTGGTGGCGGCCCTCATGGGTTTCGCTGAGCTTGATCTGCTCTTCGCGGGCGTTTTCGAGCTTCCTGGCGTCGGCCTGGGCATCGGTCTCGCCGGCGGCCTCCGCCTTGGCCTTCTTGAGGTAGTCCTGGGCGTGGGCGCCGCCCGAATCGGCGGCCACGGCATAGATGTTCTTCTTCAGGCTCTTGGCTTCGTAGAAGCTCCACTGGTCGGTGGCCTGGTCCTGCAGCAGCACCGCGCGGTTGGCGGCGATGATGGCGCTGGCGCTTTCGAAGGTCTCCAGGCTGGAGGCGATCGCCGCCAGCACGGCCAGCACCGCGATGGTGATCGAGACCAGCGAGATGAAGGGATCGTTGGCGTGCGCCGCGTGTTCGGCGTGTTCCAGATGTTCGTGGGCGGCTAGGGGCATGTCGCTCACGGCCTTGCTCCCGTTCAGGTCTTGCGGCTCAGCGCGGCCTGGGCCGCCGCCAGCCGCGCGATCGGCGTGCGGTAGGGCGAGCACGAGACATAGTCCAGTCCGATCTCTTCGCAAAATGCGATCGAGGCCGGGTCGCCGCCATGCTCGCCGCAGATGCCGAGCTTGACGTCCGGCCGCACGGCCCGGCCGCGCTCGGCGGCGATGCGGATCAGCGCGCCGACGCCGTCGATGTCGAGACTGACGAAAGGATCCTTCTCGAAGATGCCCTTGTCCATATAGGCGCCGAGGAACCGCGCCGAGTCGTCACGGCTGATGCCGAAAGTGGTCTGGGTCAGGTCGTTGGTGCCGAAGGAGAAGAATTCGGCGTTGTCGGCGAGCTCGCCCGCCAACAGGGCCGCGCGCGGCAGCTCGATCATGGTCCCGACGCTGTACGGAACCTCGCACCCCTTTTCATCCATGACCTGGCGGGCCACGCGGTCCGTCAGTGTACGGAGAAATTTCATCTCCTCGGCCTTGGAGACCAGCGGATGCATGATCTCGGCCTGGGGCGCGGGCTTGCCGGCCTTGGCGATCTCGCAGGCGGCCTCGATGATGGCGCGCACCTGCATCTCGTAGATTTCCGGATACGAGATGCCGAGCCGGCAGCCGCGATGGCCGAGCATGGGGTTGGTCTCGGCCAGATCCCTCGCCCGCTGCATCAGCTTGCCGGCGTCCAGGCCCGTCGCCTTGGCCACCGCCTCCACCTCGTCGCGACTGTGCGGCAAAAATTCGTGCAGGGGCGGATCCAGCAGCCGGATGGTGACTGGCAGCCCTTCCATGATGGTGAAGAGTTCGATCAGGTCCGAGCGCTGCATCTGCAGCATCTTGGCCAGCGGCGGGCGGCGGCCGGCCTCGTCGTCGGCCAGGATCATCTCGCGCACCGAGGCGATCCGGTCGGCGTCGAAGAACATGTGCTCGGTGCGGACCAGGCCGATGCCCTCGGCGCCGAATTGGCGCGCGGTCCGGGCGTCGAGCGGGGTCTCGGCGTTGGCGCGCACCTTCAGACGCCTGGCCTTGTCGGCCCAGGCCATCAGAGTCGCGAAGTCTCCGGTCAGCTCCGGCTCGACCATCTTGACCGCGCCCGCGAGGATCTCGCCCCTTGAGCCATCGATGGTGATGATGTCGCCGGCCCTGATGGTGCGGCCGCGGGCGCTGAAGGTGCGTCCCTTGGCGTCGATCTGCATCTCGCCGGCGCCGGAGACGCACGGCCGACCCATGCCGCGGGCGACCACGGCGGCGTGGCTGGTCATGCCGCCGCGCGCGGTGACGATGCCCCGGGCCGCGTGCATGCCGTGGATGTCCTCCGGCGAGGTCTCGTCGCGGACCAGGATCACCGCCTCGCCGGTCTGGCCGAGCCGCTCGGCCTCGCCGGAATCGAACACCACCTTGCCGGTCGCCGCGCCCGGCGAGGCCGGCAGGCCGGTGGCGAGGATCTCGCGCGCCGCCTGCGGGTCGATCGTCGGGTGCAGCAGCTGGTCGAGCGAGGCCGGATCGATGCGCATCACCGCCTCATCGCGGCTGATCAGGCCATCGGCGGCCATCTCGACGGCGATCTTCAGGGCCGCCTTGGCCGTTCGTTTGCCGCTGCGGGTCTGCAGCATGTAGAGCCGGCCCTGCTCGACCGTGAACTCGATGTCCTGCATGTCGCGGTAGTGGCGCTCGAGCCGCTCGACCACCTCGCGGAACTGGACGAACACCTCCGGCAGCGCCTCCTCCATCGAGGGGGCCTTTTCGCCCATCTCCTCGCGGGTCAGCTTGGTCAGGGCCTGGGGTGTGCGGATGCCGGCCACGACATCCTCGCCCTGGGCGTTGACCAGGAACTCGCCATAGAGCCTGGCTTCGCCGGTCGAGGGATTGCGGGTGAAGGCGACGCCGGTGGCCGAGGTGTCGCCCATATTGCCGAACACCATCGACTGGACATTGACCGCCGTGCCCCAGCTTTCCGGGATGTCATGCATGCGGCGATAGAACTTCGCCCGGTCGTTCATCCAGCTGGAAAAAACCGCGCCGATCGCGCCCCAGAGCTGGTCCTGCGGATCCTGCGGAAAGCGCTTGCCCAGATCGCGCTCTACGGCGGCCTTGTAGGCCTCGATCACGCTGGCCCAGTCGTCGGGGCCTAGCGCGGTGTCGATGGTGACGCCGAGGCTGTCCTTATGCTCGTCGAGGATCTCCTCGAACATGTGGTGATCGAGGCCCAACACCACATTGGAATACATCTGGATGAAGCGGCGGTAGCTATCCAGGGCGAAGCGCCGATCGCCGGAGAGCTTGGCCAGGCCCTCGACGGTGGCGTCGTTGAGGCCAAGGTTGAGCACGGTGTCCATCATGCCGGGCATGGAGGCGCGCGCGCCCGAGCGCACCGAGACCAGCAGCGGATTGGCCGCATCGCCGAATTTGCGGCCGGTGAGCTCTTCCACGCGCGCCAGCCCGGCGGCGACTTCACTCTTCAGCGTCGCCGGATAGGCGCGGGCGTTGGCGTAATAGTGGGTGCAGGCCTCGGTGGTGATGGTGAAGCCGGGCGGTACGGGCAGGCCGAGCGCGCTCATCTCAGCCAGGTTCGCGCCCTTGCCGCCGAGCAGCTCCTTCATGGAAGCGTCGCCGTCGGCGCCGCCGCCGCCGAACGCATAGACCCAGCTCGCAGCCATCGTTCCGTCAGCCGCCATCAGACCCTCATCCCGCCACCAACGAAAAGTCCGCCACCCGACCCATCAGGTCGCGCACCTGGATCAGCAAACGCAAGCGGTTGTCGCGCGTTGCGGCGTCCGGGTCGTTCACTAGCACATGCTCGAAAAACCCGTCGACGGGGCTGCGCAAAGCCGCCAGCGCCCGCATGGCGGCGGTGAAGTCCTCCTTGGCCAGATCGGCCTCGACGCGCGGCGCGACGGAGGCCAGCGCGTTGACCAGCATAGTCTCCTGCGGCGGCGCATTCGGCAGGCGCTCGCCGGCACCAGTGGGCAAAGCGCCCTTCTTCTCCTCGGCCTTGAGGATGTTGGTCGCGCGCTTGTAGCCGGCGAGCAGGTTGGCGCCGTCGTCGGTCACCAGAAAACCATCGATTGCATCGACGCGGGCGACGATGCGCACGAGGTCGTCGTCGCCGAGCGCAAAGACGGCATCCACGAGATCATGACGTTTGCCTTGGTCGCGGAGAAGAACCTTAAGGCGATCGACGAAGAAGGCCATGATCGCGGCCTTGACCTCGGCGCTAAGCACGATGGAGCGACCGACGGAGGGCAGGAGCTCGAGCAGCCGCAGCCGCAGCCGGCCGTCGAGTATGATCCGGATCACGCCCAAGGCCGCGCGACGCAGCGCGAACGGGTCGCGCGATCCGGTCGGCTTCTCCTCGATCACGAAAAAGGCCGCCAGCGTATCCAGCTTGTCGGCCAGAGCGACGGCGACGGAAACCGGCGCGGTCGGAACCGCGTCGCTCGGTCCCTGCGGCCTGTAGTGGTCGCGGATGGCGTCCGCCACCTCCAAGCCCTCCCCCTCGATGGGGGAGGGTTGGGTGGGGGTGTGGCCGCCGAGTCGGGGTGACGGGCGCGGTTGGGCGCCCGCGCCCACCTGCGTTCCGCCCTCAAACGCCAGCGCGTCCACCCCCAACCCTGCCCTTCCCCCATCCGCCAACGGGAAGGGGTCTTGAGCAAGCGCATAATACCGACCCATCACGCCCTGCAGCTCAGGAAACTCGCCGACCATGCCGGTGGCGAGGTCGGCCTTGGCCAGGCGCGCGGCCTGGGCGGCCATGTCCGGATCGGCGCCAACCAGGGGAGCGATTTCGCGGGCCAGCGCTTCGATACGCTCGACACGCTGGAACATCGTCCCCAGTTTGGCGTGGAAGGTGACGCCTTTCAGGCGCTCGAGCCGGTCGGCGAGCGGGACCTTGCGGTCCTCGTCCCAGAAGAAGCGGGCGTCGTTCAGGCGGGCGGAGAGGACGCGGGCGTTGCCGGCGGCGATGAGATGGCCGCCGTCGTGGGCCTCGATATTGGCCACGGCGATGAAGTGCGGCGCGAGGCCGCCGCTCGTCGGATCGCGCACGGTGAAATACTTCTGGTGCGTGCGCATGGAGGTGCGGATCACCTCGGCCGGCAGGTCGAGGAAGTCGGGGTCCATGTCGCCGAGCAGCGGGACCGGCCATTCGGCCAGGCCCGCCACCTCGTCGAGCAGGCCCTCGTCCTCGACCAGCTCCAGCCCCTTGGCGCGGGCGACGGCCCGGGCGCCGTCCAGGATGCGCGCCTTGCGCTCGGCCGGATCCAGCACGACGAAGTCGGCGGCGAGCGCGCGGGAATAGTCGTCGAAACCGCGCGCCGCCAGCGGCCGCTTGGCGCCCATGAAGCGGTGGCCCTCGGTCAGGTCGCCGCTCTCGATTCCGTCGATGTTGAAGGCGACGATCTGGCCGTCGAAGACGCAGAGGATGCGCTGCAGCGGGCGCACCCAGCGCAGGCTTCCCGTCCCCCACTTCATCGACTTCGGCCAGGGAAACTGGCGCACGATGTCGGGGACGATCTCGGCGATGACATCGGCCGTGGCGCGCCCCGCGCGCGCGATCCGGGCGAAATAGACTCCGTCGCGCTCGACCAGCTGATCGCGCGTCAGGCCCGTCGAGCGCAGGAAGCCGTCGATCGCCGCGTCCGGCGCACCGACCCGCGGGCCCTTACGCTCCTCGTCGCGGTCGGCTTGCGCGACCGGCAGTCCGTCGACGACCAGGGTCAGCCGCCGGGGCCCCGCAAAGCCGCGCATCGCCTCGGGCGAAAAGCCGGCCGCCTTCAGCCGCTCGCGCGCCATGCGTTCGAGGTCTCGCGCCGCGTCGGCCTGCATGCGCGCGGGAATCTCTTCGGAAAACAGTTCGAGCAGAAGCTGGGGCATCAGGACGCCACGCCGTCGGCGCGCTTGGCGTCCAGCTTCACCCAGGCCTCGGCGCAGGCTTTGCACAGGTCGCGGATGCGGCCGATATAGCTTTGCCGCTCGGCCACCGCGATGGCGCCGCGCGCGTCCATCAGGTTGAACATGTGCGAGGCCTTCAGCACATAGTCATAGGCCGGCAAGACCAGGGCCTGATCCTGGCGGCCGCGTGTGGCCAACAGGCGCGGCACCTCGGCCTCGATGTCCTCGAAATGGCGCTTCAGCATCTCGACATTGGCCGCCTCGAAATCGAAGGCGGAAAACTGCCGCTCGCTCTCCAGGAAGACGTCGCCATAGGTCTTGAAGTCCGGGCTCTGCGGGCTGTTGAAGGCCAGGTCGTAGACGTTCTCGACCCCCTGGACGTACATGGCCAGCCGCTCGAGACCGTAGGTCAGCTCGCCGGCCACCGGATCGACGTCCAGGCCGCCGACCTGCTGGAAATAGGTGTACTGGCTGATCTCCATGCCGTCGCACCAGACCTCCCAGCCCAGGCCCCAGGCGCCGACGGTGGGGTTTTCCCAGTCGTCCTCGACGAAGCGCACGTCGTGCAGGGAAAGATCGATGCCGATCGCCTCCAGCGAGCCCAGATAGAGGGCCTGCATGTCGATCGGGTTGGGCTTCAGCATCACCTGGTACTGATAATAGTGCTGCAGGCGATTGGGGTTCTCGCCGTAGCGCGCGTCGGCGGGACGGCGCGAGGGCTGCACATAGGCGATGCGCCAGGGCTTGGGCCCGAGCGCCCGCAGCACCGTCATCGGATGCAGGGTGCCGGCGCCGACCTCGACGTCATAGGGCTGCAGAATCACGCAGCCCTGACGGCTCCAATAGCCGTGCAGCGTCAGGATCAGGTCCTGGAAGGAAAGCGGTTTGTGGCTGGTCATCGGAGCGGCTTCGCGGGCGCGAAAAAGGCCGGCGGACCATAGGGTCCGCCGGCTTGCGCATCAAGCGTTCGAAGCTGAGCGATCGATCAGGGGGCCGGCGTCGCGGCCGGCGGGGCGGTCGGGGCCGGTGCGGCGGCCGCGGGCGAGTCCGACATCAGCACCTTGTCGATGGCGTAGATGTCGCCGTTCGAAACGGCGGCATGGCCGACCACATTGGCGTCGTTGATCCGGATCGGCGAAACGGTGCCGTCGATCTGCACATTGGTGTTGGCCACGGTGCGGATCGGGCCCTTGGAGCCCTGGATCTTGCTCATCGGCACGCCGGCATTGATCAGATGATAGGTGAGCAGCGCCTGCAGCTTGGCGGCGTTGTCGATCTTCAGCAGCGAATCCAGTTCGCCGGGCGGCAGGGCCTGAAAGGCCGCGTCGGTGGGCGCAAGGATCGTCAGCGGCCCCGGGGTCTTCAGGACGCTGGTCAGGTTGGAGGCGTCGAGCGCCTTGACCAGGATGGTGAATTGGCCGGACGCCTTCAGCGTGTCGGCGATATCGCCGGCCGGGGTGATCGACATGCTCATGGCGCCCGGGGAGGCCGCCGTCGCCGGCGGCGAAGCCATCGGCGGCGCGGCCGTTGGCGCGTCGGCCGGCTGGGCCAGGGCGGGACCGGCGAGCGCGAGCGCAGCGGCGGCCGTCATCAACAGTCGGTGCAGTGTCATACAGAAGACCTCGTTCGGTTTTGAGCGCCCATGCCGCTCCAGAGTCCTCGCAAAGGGGCGAGAGCGTTGAAATCGGCAGCCGGGCTAGCGAAAAGCCGGCGGACCATAGGGTCCGCCGGCTGACGCATCAAGCGAAGCTCGACGGCGTCCTGGCGGAACGTCCGGCTTGGTTTAGTCGCCGGTCGCCGCCGTGTGACGGCCCGCATTGCTCAGCGGCTTGCCGAATTGAGCGCGATTGGCCCGGGTGTCGGGAACCGGCTGGTTTGACACCACGTTCGGATCGCCGGCCTTCAGCGTATAGGCGTCCGCCGCGGGGGTCGGCGAGGAGGCCACGGCCGTGTTGGGATCGTTGGTCATGGCGGAAGCCGGCATTCCGGCCTGGTCGGCCGAAGGCGCCATCGCGCCGTTGTTCATCGATCCAGAGTTCATCGGCGCGCTCATGGAGCCCGACCCATTGGACATGTCCGAAGTCTGGGCGACCGCCGTGCCGGCGGTCAGGGCGGCGATCGCGGCCGCGGCTAGGAATGTGTTCAGTCGCATTTTGAAACCTCTTGGCTAGGCGACGACCGCCCGTGAGGCCGGTCGCCACTGCCGCCAATTACGCATGGCCAGGGCTTTGGGTTGCGTCCGCGCGATCACGGGTCCGTGATTGCGACGCTCGGCGCGCGATCCCGGCGCAGACCGCGTCGCCGCTCCCGCAAAGCTCGCGTCCAGACTTCGCCTATTTTGCAGGCGCCGACCCCCTCTCCTGCTTAATCCTTGGGCGGGATGCCCAAATTTGACCCTGCTTCCCGCTCAGTCGCCCGCGCCACCGACCCGCACACCTTAAGCCTGCGCAGGTCGCGAGGGGGGCGGAGGCTTAACACCTCTCCTGAGCGCGGCGAGGTGACAACACCGGGTGCGCGGCGATCCGCCGACGCGGGAGCGAGCGAATGAAACTGATCATGGCGATCGTCAAACCCTTCAAGCTCGACGAGGTGCGTGAAGCCCTCGGCAATGCGGGCGTGGAGGGGCTGACCATATCGGAAGTCAAGGGCTACGGGCGGCAGAAGGGCCAGACCGAAATCTATCGCGGCGCCGAATACACGGTGAACTTCGTGCCCAAGGTGCAGCTCGAGGTGGTCGTGGACGACGGCGGCGTCGCCAAGGCCATCGAGGCGATCAAGACCGCCGCCGGCACCGGCAAGATCGGTGACGGCAAGATCTTCGTCCTCAACGTCGAAGACGCCGTGCGCATCCGGACCGGCGAAACCGGCGCGGCCGCGATCTAACAGACCGCATCATCAGGACAAGGGGACTCGAAGACTATGAAACTCTTTGGAATTCAACGGCTGGCGGGGCTAATGCTCGCCGCCGCGATCGCGGGGGCCTCGTTCGCGGCCCCGGCCATCGCCCAAGACTCAGGCGGGGCCGCCGCGTCGTCCGCCGCCTCCTCGGCGGCGTCGTCCGCCGCCAGCGGCGGCCCGGCGGCCTCCGCGACCCCGGCCGCCTCCGCGGCGCCGGCCGCCTCCGCCGCTCCGCCGGCGGTGTTCGCCACCTCTCCGTACAAGGCTGACTCGGTCAATTCCGGCGACACCGCCTGGATGCTGACCTCTTCGGTCCTCGTCCTGATGATGACGGTCCCCGGCCTTGCCCTCTTCTACGCGGGCATGGTGCGCAAGAAGAACATCCTGGCCACCCTGGCGCAGAGCTTCGGCGCGACCTGCGTGATCACCGTCTTGTGGATGGTAATCGGCTACTCGATCGCCTTCACCGGCTCGGGGAAATTCATCGGGGACTTCAAGTATATAATGTTGGCGCCGATGGGGGTGGCTTCGGTCAGCGCCCTGGCGCCGACCATCCCTGAAACGGTCTACATGTTCTTCCAGATGACGTTCGCGATCATCACGCCGGCCCTGATCGCCGGCGCGCTGGCCGACCGCATGAAATACTCGGCCTTCCTGCTGTTCATGGGGGCCTGGCTGCTTTTGGTCTACTGCCCGATCGCTCACTGGGTCTGGGGTGGCGGCTGGCTGGGCGCGGCGGGCGCGCTCGACTTCGCCGGCGGCACCGTCGTCCACCTGAACGCCGGAACCGCCGGCCTGGTGGCGGCCCTGATGCTCGGCAAGCGTAAAGGTCTCGGCACCGAAAACATGGCGCCGTACAACCTGGCCTACAGCGTCATCGGCGCCTCCCTGCTCTGGGTGGGCTGGTTCGGGTTCAACGCCGGTTCGGCGGTGGAATCCCACGACGGCCAGGCCGGCATGGCGGCGGCGGCGACCCAGATCGCCACCGCGGCGGCGGCCCTGGCCTGGATGGCGTGCGAATGGATCATCGCCAAGAAGCCTTCGGTTCTCGGCATGGTCTCCGGCGCGGTGGCCGGCCTGGTGGCCATCACCCCGGCCTCGGGCTTCGTCGATCCGACCGGCGCCCTGATCATCGGCGTCGGCGTCGGCATCGTCTGCTACGTCGCCTCGGTGCATGTGAAGCATTGGCTCGGTTGGTACGACGACGCGCTCGATTGCTGGGGCGTGCACGGGATTGGCGGGGCCTTCGGCGCCATCATGACCGGGGTCCTGGCCAGGAACTCGATCAACTCGGCGGCGCACGGTTGGATCTATGACCACAACCCGCACCAGATGATCCTGCAACTCGAGGACGTCGGCGCCACCTTCTTCTACTGTGGCATCATGACCTTCATCATCCTGGCGGTGCTCAAATACACCATCGGCATCCGGGTCTCGGAAGAGGTCGAGGTCGAAGGCCTCGACATCAACCTCCACGGCGAAGTGGTGCAAGGCTAAGCCTAAACGGGGCTCGCCTTCGGGCGGGCCCCTTGTTCTTCCCGAATTGAGCGTGCGTGTTCAGTCGCGGCGGGGCCCCTGACGGGCCTCGCCTTTTTTTACGCCCAGGGTCCGCCGAGCCGGCAGGCGCGAACCCACCAGCCCGGATGCGCCGCCGCCAGCCGCGCGGCCAGGGTCTCGGCCTGGGCCCCATCCTCGCACAGGGCAAAGCTGGTCGCGCCGGAGCCGGACATGCGCGCGGCCAGGGTCTCGGGCGCGGCGCGTAGCGCATCGAGGGCCTCGCCGATCACGGGCGACAGGCGGACGGCCGGGGCTTCCAGGTCGTTGCGGGTCGCCGCGACGAGGGCGGCCGCCTCGCGCGGCGTCGCCAGCGCCGCGGGCATGTCCGGCACGTCCGCCGACGCTCGCGAAGCATCTTCGTCGAAGGCGCGATAGACCGCCGCGGTCGGCGACTCCACGCCCGGATTGACCAGCACGGCATGCAACACGGGCAGGCGCGGCGCCGGTGAGAGCTGGTCGCCGCGCCCGGTCGCGATCACGGCGCGGCTTTCCAGGCAGGCGGCCACGTCGGCGCCCAGCGCCGCCGCCATGCCCGCAAGTTCGGCGCCGGAACGCGGTTGCGGCAGAAGCGGATTGAGCAGGCGCAAGGTCGCGGCCGCATCCGCCGAGCCGCCGCCGAGCCCCGCCGCCAGCGGCAGGGCCTTGTCCAGGGCCAGGCCGAACGCCAGGCCCGGCGCAAGCGCCGCGCGCGCGCGGATCACAAGGTTGTCCGAACCGGCGGAAAGCCCTGTCCCGAACGGCCCCTCGATCGTCAGCGCTCCTGACGCCTCGTCATGCAGCCGCAGCCGATCGCCGATGTCGGCGAAGACGAACAGGCTGGCGATCGGATGATATCCGTCCGCGGCCAGCGCCCCGACATGCAGGAAGAGGTTGACCTTGGCCGCGGCGAACGCCTCACGCCGCCGCTGCGCCGCCCTCATCGCTCGGCGACGGACGGCCGCGGGGCGGTGTCGAGACCGGACTTCAGCTTGGCCTCGACCTGGACGCGCAACGCATCGCTGGGCTGCATGATGAGGACCTGCTCCCACTGGAAGCGCGCCTCGATGCGCCGCCCGTCGCGCCAATAGGCGTCGCCGAGGTGGTCGTTGATGTCCGGATCGGCCGGCTCCAGCTCCGTCGCCCGTTCCAGCTGCTCGACGGCCTGCGGATATTGGCCAAGACGGTAATAGGCCCAGCCGAGCGAATCGACGATGGCGCCGGAATCGGGCTTGGCCGCGACCGCGCGCTCGATCATCGCCTTGGCCTGGCTCATGTCGACGCCGCGGTCGATCCAGGAATAGCCGAGATAGTTCAGCACGTCGGGCTCGTCGGGGCTGAGCGCCAGGGCCTGTTTCAGGTCGCGCTCGGCGCCCGCCCAGTCTCCCGCCCGATCCAGGGCGACACCGCGCATATAGTAGAGGTTCCAGGTCGCCTTGGGCCCGGCCTGGGCGATCAGCTTGTCCAGCACCTGGGCGGACTCGGCATAGCGGTCGTTGATCCGCAGCGCGTCGGCGAGCAGCGCCATGGCGTCGGGATCGTCGGGCGCCGCCTTTGCGGTCTCCTCGGCCAGTTTCAGCTCGATCGGCGCGTCGGCCGGATCGTCATAGGTGCCGATCAGGCGCTCGCGCGCGGCGACATAGCTGGGCGAGCCGGGCTGGGGATGGGCATAGGCGGCGCGCGCGGCCTCGACCTGGCTGGCGGCGGACAATGTGTCGCCGACCAGCAGCCAGGCCTCGTTGCGGCTGGGATCGAGCCTGAGCACCAGGCGAAGATAGACCAGGCCGATCTGCGGCTGCTTTTCCGCCAGCAGCAGCGCCGCCGGCGCGAGCAGGGCCCGCGCAGCGCCCTCGGCGAAGGTCGGCGCGGGCGGCGCCGGGCGTCCGGCCTTGGCGCGGGCGAGCGCCTCCGCGACCAGGGCGTTGGCGGGCTCGCCCTTCAGCGCCGCCTGATAGAGGTTGATCGCTTTTGTGGTGTTGTCGTGCCGCTCGAGGAATTCGCCATAAGCCGTTGTATAGAGGCCGGCGCCGTCGCTCTGGGCGAGCAGCTTGCCGAAAACCTTGTTGGCCGCGTCGATATCGCCGCGATGCTCATAGAGCAGCGCCTGGTCCAGCAGCGAAACCTGGGCGACCAGGTGGTCGTCGCCGGCGTCGGGCGCGGCAAGCGCGGTTTTCCAGTCCCCCGCGGCGGCCGCCGCCCAGGGCAGCAGCAGCTTGGTCGGCGCGTCGCCGTCAGGCGCGGGCGGAACGGTGTTGAGCAGGGCTTCGGCTTCGCGCCCATGACCTTCCGCAAGCGCCTCGACCGCGCGCGTCAGCCGGCCCAGCCCTTGCTCGCCCGCCGAGCCCTCGCCAGGCCCCGGCGCGAGCGAGGCGGCGCGGGGAATGTCGCCGGCCACCAGGGCCGCGACGAAGGCGTGGATCTTGATGGAGTCGGTGTCGCTGTCCTGCCGCGCGGCCTGGGCGAAGAAGCCGGCGGCCTCGTCGCCGTGGCCTTGATCCAAGGCCGACTGACCGGCCAGATAGAGGCCGTAGGTCGAGGCCTGATCGCCCGCGGTCTCGGCCGGCTCGCTGGCGCGCAATCCGGCCGGCGCCGTCGCGGTTGAACAGGCGCCGAGGGCGGCGAGCGACAGAAGGACGGCAAGGCTGCGAAGACGAGGCATGACTCAAACCCTTGGCTCCGAAATGTGGCGCCGGCAAGGGCTTGGGCGGAAGAGCCAGCTACATGTTCGGGTAGTTCGGCCCGCCCCCGCCCTCGGGCGTGGTCCAGACGATATTCTGCGACGGATCCTTAATGTCGCATGTTTTGCAGTGGACGCAGTTCTGCGCGTTGATCTGGAAGCGCGGATTTTGCCCCTGCTCGTCGTAAAGCACCTCATAGACGCCGGCCGGGCAATAGAGCCTGGCGGGCTCGCCGAATTCGGGCAGATTGATCGCGATCGGGACGCTCGGGTCCTTCAGCGTCAGGTGCGCCGGCTGGTCCTCCTCGTGATTGGTCGCCGACATGAAGACCGAGGACAGCTTGTCGAAACTGACCACGCCGTCGGGCTTGGGATAGACGATGGGCTTGTAGTCCTTGGCCAGGCCGGTCGAGGCTGCATCAGTCTTGCCGTGCTTCAGAGTGCCGAAGAGCGAAAAGCCACCCAGCAGCAAGGTCATCCACATGTCGATGCCGCCGAGCATGACGCCCAGCGCGGTGCCAAACCGCGACCACAGCGGCTTGACGTTACGCACCTGGTGCAACTCCTTGCGCACCCATGAGGTGCGATAGGCCTCTTCGTATTCAAGCAACTCGTCGCCGCTGCGGCCCGCCTGGATAGCGGCGAAAGCCTGTTCTGCCGCCAGCATGCCCGTCTTCATGGCGTTGTGGCTGCCCTTGATACGCGGCAGATTCACGAAGCCAGCCGAGCAGCCGATGAGCACACCACCTGGGAAGGTCAGCTTGGGCACGGACTGATAGCCGCCCTCGGTGATCGCCCGCGCGCCATAGGCGATGCGTTTTCCGCCCTCCAGATAGGGTCGAATCTCCGGGTGCTGCTTGAGGCGTTGGAATTCGTCGAAGGGCGAGAGCCAGGGGTTCTTGTAGTTCAGGTGCACCACCAGGCCGATCGACACGTAATGGTCGCCGAAGTGATACATGAAGCTGCCGCCGCCGGTATCGTTCCGCAGCGGCCAGAGGAAGGTGTGTTGGACCAGCCCGGGGCGGAACGCCTCGTCGGGAACCTGCCAGATCTCCTTCAGCCCGATGCCGAACTTCTGCGGCTCGCGACCGTCGGCCAGACCAAACTTGGCCTGCAGCATCTTGGCCAGCGAACCCCGCACACCCTCGGCGATGAAGGTGTATTTGGCATGCAATTCGAGGCCGGGCTGATAGTCCGCCTTCTTCTCGCCGTCCTTGCCGATGCCGAAAACGCCGGCGACGACGCCCTTGACCGAGCCGTCCTCGTTCCAGACCAAATCGGAGGCGGCCATCCCGGGATAGATTTCGACGCCAAGCTCTTCCGCCTGTTCGGCCAGCCAGCGGCAAAGGTTTGCCAGCGAGGCGATATAGTTGCCGTGATTGCGCATGAAGGGCGGCATGGGCAGCAAGCTGATGTTGAGCGCGCCCGCCGGACCCAGCACCAAGAACTTGTCTTGAGTGACCGCCGTCTCCAGCGGAGCGCCCTTGTCCTTCCAGTCGGGAAAAAGTTCGTTCAGCGCCTTCGGGTCGATCACCGCCCCCGACAGGATGTGGGCGCCGACCTCGGAGCCCTTTTCCAGCACCGCGACGGTCAGGTCCGCCGACAGCTGCTTCAGGCGGATGGCCGCCGAAAGGCCGGCCGGCCCGGCGCCGACGATGACGACGTCATACTCCATGGCTTCGCGTTCGATCTCATCGCTCATGGCTTGGTTCCTCGCGCCCGCGCGTGCGGCGTTGTAAGCTTGAAAGGACTTATCCGAAGCGGACCCATGGACGGTCAAGGGCGATACCGATTGCAGATGGCCGAGACAGGGACCCGCGCGCTGGAAAGCCTGCTCGGATTCTGGGCCGAGGCCGGGATCGACGCCGCCTTCGCCGAGGAGCCGGTCGACCGCCTCGCCGAGCGGGCGCGGCCGCCGCCCGCGCCGGCGCACACGGCGGCCAAGCCGGCGGCCGCGGCCGGCCCCGACGTCTCCGGCGCCATCGCGCAGGCGCGCGAGCTGGCGGGCGAGGCGCAGGATCTGACCGCCCTCGCCGCCGCCATCGCCGCCTTCGACGGCTGCGGGCTGAAGTTCGAGGGCGCGCGCCAGGCGGTGTTCTCGCGCGGGAGGCCGGATGCGCCGGTCATGGTGATCGGCGAGGCGCCGGGCGCGGACGAGGACGCGCAAGGCCAGCCCTTCGTCGGCCGCGCAGGCAAGCTGCTCGACAAGATGCTGGGCGCCGCCGGCCTGACCGATCGCGTCTTCATCACCAACACGGTCTTTTGGCGGCCATCGGGCAACCGCAACCCGACCGCACAGGAGCAGCTGGTCTGCGCGCCCTTCCTCGAGCGCGCCATCGCCCTGGTCCAGCCCCGGTTCCTGCTGCTGGCCGGCGGCGCCTCGGCCAAGGCCATGCTGCAGCGGCCGGAAGGCATCCTCGCCCTGCGCGGCCGCTGGTTCGACTGGAGTTCAGCGGACGGCGCGGTGACCTTGCCGACCCTGCCCACCCTGCATCCCGCCTTCCTGCTGCGCCAGCCGGCGGCGAAGAAACGCGCCTGGGCCGACCTTTTGATGCTGAGCGAGCGGCTGGATCGACCGGAGCGGCCGAGCTAATCAGGCATCTTTGACCGGGCCAACGGCAAGCCGGTTGAGACCTTTGTCCGTTTGGCGCCCCGGCGATCCGGCGAGGCTGTTGTTTGGCCACGAAAAACACGAAAAACACGAACGGCCCCCCTTGGAGCCTTTTTCGTGCTTTTCGTGTTTTTCGTGGTTCAATCTTCAACCAAGGCTATGCCGCCCGCACCGTTGGCGACGCGAGCGAATTCTAGCCGTCCGAAATGTTGGTCGGCCCGCACAAGCTTGCTTAGCCTCTCGGGGTACCTTGTCACGACGGGATCGTTGCAAAATTCCGTCCTTGCGGGAAATTTCATTGAACACAACCTTGGCGGACGACAACCCCGGCCTCAAGCCGGGCTATGGCATGCCGCTTCGATGTTGTGGCCGTCTGGATCGAGAACGAAGGCGCCGTAATAGTCGGGATGGTAGTGGGGCCGCGGGCCTGGCGCGCCGTTGTCCTTGCCGCCGGCGGCCAGCGCCTCTCGATGGAAGGCGTCGACGGCGGCGCGATCGGCCGCCGCGATCGCCACGTGCAGCTTGCCTCGCGTGGCGTCCTGCTCGGCGATCCAGAACCAGGGCCGCTGGTCGCCGTAGCCTGTCGAACTGACCCCGCCGGAATGCTCGAGCGGCACGGTAAACAGACGCTTGACGCCAAGCGGCGCCAACGCGCGATCATAGAACTGCGTCGAGCGGCCGAAGTCGGAAACGCCAAAGGTGATGTGATCGATCATGAGCCGGCTTCCGTGCTTTCTGATATCCTAGGCGAGAATACGAGCTTTCAGCCCGCGTACGGAGCCCCGACCAAGCCGCAGCGGCAGGCCGACCGGGCCGCCGCGTTTCTCCAGCGTCTCATCGAACAGCCGCCGCGAGATCAGCAAACCCTGCTCGGCGCGCAGGCGGCCGAACAGCCTGGCCTCGAGCCCGGCGCGAACCTCGCTCGCCCTCGCCTCCAGGCCGCCGGCCTTCAGCGACAGCTCAAACCAGCCGGCGCTGCTGGAATGGTCGTTGACGTGCCGCCAAGCCGCCTGCTCCCAGCCGGCCTGCGGCCGCGTCCCGGCCTTGAGCAGCAGAAACCATTGCTGCCGCGCCGCCGCGCAGCCGTCGCCGAGCGCCGCCGCGCCCTTGGCGCGCACGATCCGCGCGCCCGCCTCCTCGGCGATGGCCACCGTCGCGTCGGTCGATCCGGCGTCGGCGACGATGACCTCGCGCACGAACCCGTCGATCGCCGGCGCCGTCAGCGCGGCCAGGGTGGCCTCCAGCCGGGCCTCGTCGTTCAGGGTCGCGATCACCGCCGAGATCATGCCCAGCATCAAGCGGGACGGCGTCAATGCGTCAAGAGATGTTCTTGCTATGTTCTTATTATGAGTTCAGGCTATCGCCATGCCCGCCCTCCCCGTCAACGCCCGCGGCCGCGCCTCGCGCTCCAATGACGCCAGCCGCTACGACGCCTTCGCGCGCGGAACGTTCGACGACGGCTGGAGCGCCGAGGACGGCGCGCCGGCGCAGCTCGCAACCACGCTGACGGCGGAAAAGGCGCGGACCATCATCAGCCGCAACGACAGCCCCGACATCGGCTTCGACCGCTCGATCAACCCCTACCGCGGCTGCGAGCACGGCTGCATCTACTGCTACGCCCGGCCGAGCCACGCCTATATGGGCCTGTCGCCGGGGCTGGATTTCGAGACAAGGCTGTTCTTCAAGCCGGACGCGGCGCAGCTGCTCGAACGCGAACTGGCCAGGCGCGGCTACCAGCCCGCGCGCATCCAGCTCGGCGCCAATACCGACCCCTACCAGCCGATCGAGCGCAGGCTGCAGATCACCCGCGAAATCCTGAAAGTGCTGGCGCGCTACAAGCACCCGGTCGCCATCACCACCAAGAACGCCCTGGTCACCCGCGACATCGACATATTGGCGCCGATGGCGGCGCAGCGCCTGGCCGCCGTCTCGGTCTCGGTGACCACGCTCGACCGCAAGCTGGCCCGGGTCATGGAGCCGAGGGCCTCGACGCCCGACCGGCGCATCGAGGCCATCCGCCAGCTCGCCGCCGCCGGGGTTCCGGCGATGATTGGTTTTGCGCCGGTCATTCCGGGCCTGAACGACCACGAGATGGAGGCGGTGCTGCAGCGGGGCGCGGAGGCCGGCGCGGTCCAGGCCCACTTCACCGTGCTCAGGCTGCCCAAGGAGATCAAGGACCTGTTCCGCGAATGGCTGGAGGCCGAGCGGCCCGACCGGGCGAAGCGGGTGATGTCGCTGGTGCGCCAGATGCGCGGCGGGCGCGACTACGACCCCGAATGGGGCAAGCGCATGCGCGGCGAAGGCCCGGTCGCCGAGCTGATCGCCAGCCGTTTTCGCCTGGCCGTGCGCAAGTTCGGCCTGGACCGGCCGTTTCCGCCGATGGCGCTCGGCCTGTTCCAGCGGCCCTCCGCCGACCCGAACCAGATGGAGCTGTTCGGTTAGGGCGCCGGCGCCTTCGCGGCAGGCTCGGAAAACACACGCGCGCATCGCCGTGCGATCAATCGGACGCCGGACCTTCGACTCGGCCTATTCACGCCTTGTCGGTCGCCAAGAGAAGCAACTATCAAGACCAATTAGCGTTCAGAGCAAGATCAGGTGAAGCTTGATCACGCAGGATGGGAGCGGTCAGGGGCGCGTAAAGCGATGTGCGGGCGCGACCACACGCATGGAGTGCGCATTTGCGGGAATCCGTTGACGCGTTGAAGAGCGGTGGCGACGACGCCGCCTTCCCGGTGGGCGGCGGCGCGCTCGGCGAGCTGATCCGCCGCTTTGACTGGAGCAAGACCTCCCTCGGCCCCCTTTCCTGCTGGTCGCCGGCGCTTTGCACCGCGACCAATATCGTCCTTCAGTCCCCGCTCCCCCTGGTTATGCTGTGGGGACCGGATGGCGTGATGATCTACAACGACGCCTATTCGGTATTCGCGGGCCAGCGCCACCCGCGGCTGCTCGGCTCGAAGGTCCTGGAAGGCTGGGCCGAGGTGGCGGACTTCAACGCCCACGTTCTGCAGGTCGGCCTGGCCGGCGGGACCCTTTCCTTCAAGGACCAAGAGCTCACGCTTTACCGAAACAACGTCCCCGAGCAGGTCTGGATGGACCTGAACTACGGCCCGGTTCTGGGCGACGACCAGAAGCCCGCCGGCGTGCTCGCCATCGTCGTCGAGACGACGGGCCAGATCAGGGCCGAGCGGGAGCGCCAACGGGCGGAAGCCCGTGTCCGCGCGAGCGAAGAGCGTTTCCGCGCCCTGGTGAACGCCACCTCCGACGTCGTGTACCGGATGAGCCCCGATTGGCGCGAGATGCGCCAGATGGACGGCCGCGGCTTCCTCGCCGACACGGACAGCCCGTCGACCGCCTGGATCGACGAATACCTGTTTCAGGAGGACCAACCGCACATCCTGGCGATCATCGACGAGGCGGTCGGGGACAGACAGCCCTTCCAACTGGAGCACCGCGTGCGCCGCCGGGACGGTTCCGTCGGGTGGACATTCTCGCGGGCGGTGCCGCTTTTCGCCGATGACGGCGGCATCCTCGAATGGTTCGGCGCGGCGAGCGACGTCACGCCGCGCAAGCAGGCGGAGGAACACCTGCGCCTGGTGATCAACGAACTCAATCATCGGGTGAAGAATACGCTGGCGATGACGCAAGCGCTCGGGGCGCAGAGCTTCCGCAGCGCCGACGACCTCAAGCAGGCCCACGACAAGTTCACCGGCCGGATCATGGCCTTGGCCCGCGCAAACGATCTGCTCACCGGTGAGCGGTGGGTCGGCGCCTCGCTCCGCGATGTGATCGAGATGGCGATGGAAGGGTATTTCTCCCCTGACGCCGGCCGGTACGACATCGAAGGCCCTCACCTCGAGCTGAGCTCGAAGACCGCGCTATCGCTCTCGATGGCGCTGCACGAGCTCGCCACCAACGCGTTCAAATATGGCTCATGGTCCTCGGATACGGGGCGCGTCGTCATCGCATGGTCCTTGGCGCCAGGGGAGCGGCTGCATCTCGAATGGCGGGAATCCGGAGGGCCGCAGGTCTCCACGCCGACGTCCCGCGGCTTCGGATCCCGGCTGATAGAGCGAGGTCTCGCGGCTGAGTTGAGCGGCGAAGTGCGTCTCGTCTTCGATCCGGCGGGGCTGATCTGCATCGTCGATTCGCCGCTGCATCCCCATGAGGAGGCGTGAAGCGTGGCAGACCGTAAGCGGATACTCGTGGTCGAGGACGAGATGACCATTGCGCTGCTCATCGAGGATATGCTGACCGACCTCGGCCACGAGGTGGTCGGCCTCGCCATGCGGTTGCAGCAGGCGATGGAGCTGGCGGCCACGGCGAGCATCGACTTCGCCATTCTCGACGTGAACCTGGACGGCCGAATGTCCTTTCCCGTCGCCGATCTGCTGAACGCTCGCGGCGTGCCCTTCGTGTTCGCCACGGGATACGGCTCGGCCGGGGTCGACGAGCGCTATCGCGGTCAGACGCCAGTGGTGAAAAAGCCGTTCCGTCTTCAGGAGCTGCAGTCCGCGATCGATGGAACCTTACGATCGTGACCATCCGAGCAAGCGCCGCAATCGAGGCTTCTTCGCGGTTTTAGACAGCTTGGACCCCATGGCGGGCCTTGCGGCGTGCGGCTAGGCTCGCCGCGTCGAAGGACTGGGGGCGCTGGTCATGTCGTTTTCCGATCTCGCTGCACTCGGCAGCCTCGTCAGCGGCACGGCGGTGCTGATTTCGCTGGTCTTGCTCTACTACCAGCTTCGGCAACTGACCGCCCAGGTCAGACAAGCCGAGCATTACCAGCAAACGCTGGTCAAGCAGGCGCGAACGAGCCGGGTGATGGACGTCAACGCGCGCCTGGCCGACGCCGACTTCGCAACCCTCAACCTGCGGGTGACGACGAACGCCGACGACCTTACGCTCCGGGAATGGGCTCGCTTCAACGCCCACGCCAGAGCGATATTCCAAAACGGGGAGGACACGTTTTCCCAGTATCGCCGCGACCTGTTGCACAGGGACGACTTCGACGGCTTTGTCCTCGCCCTCCGCTGGACCTTCCGCACTCCGGGGCTTCGGGTCGCCTGGATGAGGCACCGGGCGTCATTTCCCGCGCCCTATGCGGCCTTTGTCGATCAGATCGTGGCTGAAAGCCCGGTGGCGCCGATCAGCCCTGATGTGCTCGTCAGCTGGAAGGCCGATATGGCGGCGGAGCTTGCAAAGGCGGCAGGGCCCTCTCCGCCGCCCGACTCGACGGCGGCATAGCGGCGGCTCGACAGGACCTTGACTGCGCCCTGGCCCTCGCCGACTTGTCAGGCTCGGGGCTTAAAGGAGGACCATGCGAGTCAGCGACGCAAAATTGGCCGAGGTGCGCGACCGGGGCTTCACCGTCGTTCCAGGATTTCTCGACGCCGGGACGCTCGCCGAGGCGCGGGCGGCGCTTTGGAAGGTGCATCCCGATCCCGAGGCCTATTTCGCCGATCCGTCCAAATATCCTCAGTACACGGACAGCCAGTTCGCCGGCATCGCCTATTTTCCCTATGAGGACTGGGCGCTGAGCCGCCTGCCGGTCTATCCGGACCTGATCGACGCCATGGAGCGGCTCTCGGGGACCGAAGATATCGAGGTCTACAAGATCGAACTGTGGGCCAAGTACGCCGGCGCCATCGACTATGCGCAGGCCCACCACCGCGATTTCGCCAACCACAGCCTGGTGGTCCCGCGCCTCGACGGCGCCCACACCCAATTCACCACCTTCATCCTGCTGTCGGACGTCACCGAGCTGGACGGCCCGACCAAGATCGTGCCGGTCGAGCACACCAGGGACCTGCCGCTGATCCCCAACCATGTGCGCAAGGGCGAGTTCGAAGAGCACGAGGTGTCCGTCACCGGCCCGGCCGGCAGCCTGATGATCTATCGCACCAGCGTCCTGCACCGCGGCTCCGGGTTCGGCGCGCCGGGCCGCTCGCGCTTCGCCATGCTGATCGACTACCAAGCGCGCGGCTGGCGCTGGAACGGCAAGATGAGCTGGCCCCACCGCGCCGGCCAAAAGGGCTTCGCGCGCGCCCTGAGCCTGATGACGCCGCGCCAGCGCGACCTGTTCGGCTGGCCGCCGGCGGGCTGCGACTATTGGAACGACCAGACCCTGCGCGACGTCGCCGCCCGCTATCCGGACATGGACATGACTCCCTATGCCGAGGGCGTGGCGCGGGAAGATTGAGGCGAAGGCCCTGGCCGCCCTTTCGTGACCGTGAAGGACGATCGGCCGGCCTACATCGGCCCCATCAGTCCGTGCGCCGATGGATCGGCGCGGTTGAAACGCCCAGCCGGGAGTCGGCCAGGCCGACGTAAAGCAACCAGGCGCCGTTGAAGGCGACCAGGCCTTCGGCGAAACAGACATTGCCGACCTGGCCCTTAGCCTCGGCCGGATCGATGCGCAGGAAGGGCTCCCTGGGCCGGGCGATCACCGCGGTCGGGTCGCTCGCGTCCAACAGCATCTGGCCCGGCTGGTAGGCGAAGGGCGGGGTGCGCGGATCGCCGACCTCATAATGGTTGGCGCCGTTATAGATCAGCACGATCCCGGCCTCGGTGAGCACGGCAGGCGGGCCGGGTTCGGTCAGCAGCGAGTCGAACCGCCGCCGGCGCGGCCCGGCGATCGGGTACAGCCCCATCGTCCCGGGCACGCGGTCGATCTTCCAGCCGGCCGGGCGCGTCTCGGCCTCGGGCCGCCAGGTCAGATAGCGATCGGGGGCGGTGTCGATCTCCAGCGGCGTCCAGCGGATGAGGTCGTCGGACGCAGCGGCGTAGATCGTCCCCTCGCCCCAATACATCCAGTAGCGGCCCTCATGGCGCGCGGCGACCAGGCGGCCGTCCTTGAGCGCGGTCAGGATGGAGCCGGCCTTGCTGGGCAGGCGCACATAGGGGGTCTTGGCGAAGGCCGGACCGTGCTTGGTCCAGCGCCGCAGATCGGGCGATGTCGCGACGAACAGGCTCCCGACCTTTCCGTCGAAGGCGGTGTAGGTGCAGACGAAGCCGCCGTCGGGCGATTCCACCACGCGCGGATCCTCGCAGCCGCCCGGCCACTCCCAGGCCTGCCATTGATCGTCGCCAGGCGCGAGCACCGGCTCGGGCTCCAGGTCGAAATTGTGGCCGTCGACGCTGGTCGCCAGGCCGATGCGCGAGGTTCCGGCATAGCGGCCGACATGGTCCTCGGCGCGCACCAGAAGGCAGACGCGGCCATCATGAACGACGGCGCCGGGGTTGAACGCGTCCTTGGACGCCCAGGCGACCGTCTCGCCCAAGATCGGGCAGGTGAAGGCGACCGCCGGCCGCTCGTCGAGAATCCGCTCGGGCGGCGAGAAGGGGCCGAGCGCCCAGGCGGGAAGCGTCTCGGCGGCGACGGGGTCGGTCATGGTTCAAATCCGCGGCGGGGCCAGCCCCGCGGCGCTTAACACCGCGGCGAGCTGCAAGAAAGCCAGCCCGTCAGCGGCTGAAGACGCCGATCAGCTCGACGTGCGGCGACCAGAGGAACTGGTCCACCGGCAGGACCTGGCGCAGGGAAAAGCCGCCATCGACCAGGATGCGGGCGTCGCGGGCGAAGGTGGCCGGGTCGCAGGAGACGCCGATGGCGACGGGCGCCTTGGAGGCGGCGATCTGGCGGGCCTGTTCGGCGGCGCCGGCGCGCGGCGGATCGAACAGCACCGCGTCCAGCCGCTTCATCTCGGCCGCCAGAACGGGGCGCCGCGTCAGGTCGCGCGCCTCGGCGGTGATGGCTTTGAGGCCGCTCGCCGTGCCGCTGGCGGCGATCAGCGCCTTGATCGAGGCGGCGGAGACGTCGGCGGCCAGGACCGAGGCCGCCTCGGCCAGCCGGAAACTGAAGGTCCCGACGCCGCAGAAGAGATCGGCGACGCGCGATGCGCCGTCGATCGCCTGCAGCGCGAAGGCGGCCATGGCGGCTTCGGCCTCCGGCGCGGCCTGCAGGAAACCGCCGGGCGGCAGGGCGACCATCACCCGTCCCAGCCGCACCATGGGCTGGCGAGCCTGATAGACGATCTCGCCGGCCAGGGTGACGCGGGCGAAGTCTCCGGCCGCCGCGCGCTCGGCCGCCCGCACCCGGGCGTCGGCGGAGAGGCCGCCGGTTCGCCGCTCGACGCCGGTGACGTCGACGTCGAGCCCGGTCTCGGTCCAGGTGACGTGCAGGGTCGGCGCCGATTTCGGATGTTCCAGGAAGGGCTTGGCCAAAACGGCCAAGGCCGGCAACGCCGCTTCCAGACCCGGATGGGCGATGGGGCAGACGCCGATCTCGACCAGCCGCCAGGATCGGCGCGCCTTGAAGCCGAGCGCGACGCCCTTGCCCGCGGCGCGCGCGTGCAGGGCGAGCCGACGGCGGGCATGCGCCGGGACGGCGAAGGCCGGCAGGATGTCCGTCTCGATCCGCTCGCGCGCCAGGGCCTGGCGCACCTGGTCGGATTTCCAGGCCAGATAGGGCCCTTGCGCCCAGTGCTGCAGCGAACAGCCGCCGCAATCGCCGAAATGCGGACAGGGCGGCGCAACGCGATCTGGGCTCGGCTGAAGGATGGCCTCGACCTCGGCGCGGTCGCCCTGCCGCTCGGCCCGCACCCGCTCTCCCGGCAGGGTGAGGGGCGCATAGACGGGTCCGGCGGCCACGCCGTCGCCCTTGGCGCCGATGCTGTCGATGAGGAAGTCCTGCATGTCGGCGATCCTGAACGAAAATGAACGGCCCGCTCAAGCGGCGTTCAGGCTTGGCCGCGCATCATCCGGCCGCACGATGCATCAAGCGTGTTAACATCAAACTGGGCCGCCGGAGGCTCCAGGGGAGAGTTTCGATGACTTTGCGATCCAAACTGGCCAACGGCGCGCTGGTCGCGGCGACCGCGGCCCTGGTCCTGACCACCGCCATTGCGGCCGTCCCGGGCGTCGCGTCCGCGCAGCCCTACGACGACGCCTATGGCAATCCCTGCCAGGCCCAGCAGAACCACAACGCCGTCGGCGGCGCTATTGTCGGCGGCATCGCCGGCGCGGTGCTCGGCAACAGCCTCGGTCGCGGCGGTGGGCGCGCGGGCGCCACGGTGCTCGGCGGCGCGGCCGGCGCGGCGGTCGGCGCCGGCGTCGGCTCGGCGACCACCAACTGCCAGGCCGACTATCCGCCCCCGCCGCCCCCCGGCTATGACGGCGGGCCTCCGCCTCCGGGCTACGATAATGGCCCGCCGCCTCCAGGCTATGACAATGGCCCGCCGCCGCAGGATTACGACAACGGACCGGCGCAGAATTGCGGCTTGGCCCAGCGGCAGATCATCTTCCCGGACGGCAGCCAGCGCCGCGATACGGTGCAGGCCTGCCAGGACCCCAACGGCCAATGGCGCCTGACGCCGCGCTAACGCCTAAGCAGAGTTGTCGGGTTCCCCAACGGGAGGTCGAGCACGTCGCTAGCCAAGCCCCCTCGGAACCCTTCCCGTTGGCGGATGGGGAAGGGCAGGGTTTGGGGGTGTTGGCAATGCGCGGATGAGAAAGGCTCTGTCGGGCGTCGGCGCCCGCTTGCGTTCATCCTCAGACCCAGCGGCCACACCCCACCCAACCCTCCCCCATCGAGGGGGAGGGCTTCTGATACGTTACTGCCGAGCGGATGCTTTCGCCATAGTGCAGCAGATCGAACGCCTCGTTGATGCCCCGTACCGCCCAACATACGTTGGGAAGGCCGTGGATCTCTGCCTAGCCTTCTTCGGCGAAAAGCTTCTTCAGTTCGGTCTTCAGGATCTTGCCGTTGGCGTTGCGCGGCAGGGTTTCGGGCCAGAAGACCACCTTCACCGGCACCTTGAAGGCGGCCAGGCGCTCAGCGACGAAGGCGCGCAGCTCCGGCTCGGTCGCCGTGGCGCCCGGCTTCAGGGTGACCACCGCGCCGGGCTCTTCGCCCAGCTGCTTGTGCGGGATGCCGACCAAGGCCGCGTCCATCACCGCCGGATGGTCGTAGAGGACGTTCTCGACCTCGATACAGTAGATGTTCTCGCCGCCGCGGATCAGCATGTCCTTGGCCCGGTCGATGATGAAGCAGAAGCCCTCCTCGTCCAGCCGCGCCAGGTCGCCGGTCTTGACCCAGCCGTCGACGAAGGTCTGGGCCGAGGCCTCGGGCTTGTTCCAATAGGCGCGGACCACTTGCGGACCCTTGCACCACAGCTCGCCGACCTCGCCGATCGGCAGTTCGCGGTCGCCCTCGACGGTCATGATCTTCAGGTCGGTCACCGGCACGGCCGGGCCGCAGGAATCGGGGCGGTTCTGATAGTCCTCGGCCGAGTTGCCCGAGGCCGTCGCCGAGGTCTCGGTCATGCCCCAGCCGTTCCCGGCGGCCGAATTGGGGAAGGTCTCCTTGATCTTGCGCACCAGTTCCGGCGCCGACGGCGCGCCGCCATAGGCCACCGACTGCAGCGAGGACAGGTCGTAGTTCTGGCGCAACGGATGCTCGATCAGTTGCCAGGCGATGGTCGGCACGCCGCCGGCCGCCGTCACCTTTTCCCGCTCGATCAGCTCGAAGGCGCGCACCGGGTCCCAGCGGTGCATCATCACGATCTTGGCCCCGGCGAACAGCATGGGGTTGAGAATCGCGAAACAGCCGGTGGCGTGGAAAAAGGGCACTGAGAGCAGGGTCGTGGCCTGCGGCGCGCTGGGATCGGGCGCCGGGGGCGTTTCGCCGCGACGCAGGAAGGCGCGGGCGCCGCCGATCCCGCCGGCCATGATGTTGCTGGTGATATTGCGGTTGGTGGCCAGCGCCCCCTTCGGCTTTCCGGTGGTGCCGGAGGTGTAGAAGATGGTGGCGTAGTCTTCCGGCCCAACCTCGACCTGCGGCAAGGCGCGGTCAGGCAGGTTTATCCAATCGTCCGTCTGGCCGATCACCGAGTCCAGGGCGATGACCTGCGGCAGCGCCTCCTCCTCGCGCAGGCGGCTGACATAGACGGTCTTCAGGTCCGGGCAGTTGGGCAGGTGCTCGCGCAGGCGCTCCAGCCGCTCGGCGTCGAGGATGGCGACCTTGGCGCCGGAATCGGTCAGGCCGTATTCCAGCTCGGGGCCTGTCCACCAGGCGTTCAGCGGCGTGACGATCGCGCCAAGCGCTTCGCCGGCATAGAAGGCCACCGGCCATTCCGGCAGGTTGCGCATGACGATGGCGACGCGATCGCCCTTCTTCACGCCCCTGGCCTGCAGCTCGTAGGCGAAGGCGCAGACGGCGCGGAAGAAGGCCTCGAAGCTGGCCCGCTCGTCCTCATAGACCAGGAAGATCTTCTCGCCGTGGGCGCGGCCGGCTTCCAATACGCTGCGCAGCGACGGCGGCGCATTCTTCCAGGTGCGGATGCGCACGCCCATGATGTCGAGCTCTTCCATCTCGAAAGGCATGCCCGGCGCGGTCAGCATGGCGTGGGCCCGGGCGATGGACATGGCCGGCCAGGTCGTCGATGCGGGCTCGGCCGTGGCTGCGTCACTCATAAGCGTCTCTCTCCGATCATCGCCGGGTCTTGGCTCGGCCCGGGCTCTCAACTGAACAAGCATAACCCAGGCGCCGGCGCAAACGCGACGGCGGCCGCAACGCGCCGTCAGGCCGCCCTTTGCGCTTCCAGATGCCCGTCGCGGAGCGCCAGCACGCGGTGCATGTGGCCGGCCAGCTCCATATTGTGGGTGGCGATCAGCACCCCGACGCCGGTGGCGCTGGCCAGCTCGGACAGGCTCTGGAAGACCGCCCGCGAGGTCGTCGGGTCGAGGTTGCCGGTGGGCTCGTCGGCCAGCACCAGGCGCGGCTCGTTGGCCAGGGCGCGGGCGATGGCCACCCGCTGCTGCTCGCCGCCTGAAAGCTGGCCCGGCTGGTGGTTCAGCCGGTCGCCGAGGCCGAGATGCTCCAGGATGGCGCCGGCGCGGCGCCGGGCCATGACGCGCGAGCGCCCGGCCATCATCTGCGGCAGGGCCACATTGTCGAGGGCGCTGAACTCGGGCGACAGGTGGTGGAACTGGTAGATGAAGCCGATTAGGCCCAGCCGCACCCGGCTGCGCGCGGCGTCCGGCAGCTTGGAGCAATCGCGCCCGTCGATGACGATCTGCCCGGCTGTCGGCCGCTCCAAAAGACCAGCGGCGTGCAGCAGGCTGGACTTGCCGGAGCCCGACGGGCCGATCAGGCCGACGATCTCGCCGGCCTCAACGTCGAGGTCGACGCCCTTCAGCACCTGCAAAAGGCGCTCGCCGGACGGGTAGTCGCGCGTGACGCCGCGCAGCTTCAGGATCGGCTCACTCAAAGCGCAGGGCCTCGACCGGGTCCAGGCGCGCGGCCTGGAAGGCCGGCGGCAGGGTGGCGACGAAGGAGGCGGTAAGCGAGAAGGCGGCGACGAAGGCGACCTCGCGCCAGTCGATCTTGGCCGGAATGTGCGAGAGGAAATAGATCTCGGCGTTGAACACCTGCATGCCCGTCGCCCATTCCACCAGGGCCTGCACCTGCTGGATGTAAGCGCAGAACAGGATGCCCAGAGCCAAGCCGGCCACGGTTCCCAGCGCGCCGATCGCCGAGCCGGACATGAAGAAGATGCGCAGGATCGCCCCCTGCCCCGCGCCCAGGGTGCGCAGCACGGCGATGTCGCGGCTCTTGTTCTTCACCAGCATGATCAGGCACGAGATGATGTTGGCCGCCGCGATCAGCACCAGAAGCCCCATGATCAGGGTCATGGTGGTGCGCTCGACCTCCAGGGCGTTGAAATAAGCCTGTTCCTGGCTGCGCCAGTCGGTGACGACGCCGTCGGGGCCGACGGCCTTCTGCACCAGCGGCGCGATCTGGGCGGTGCGATCGGGGTCGTCCAGCTTGATCTCGATCGAGTCGGCCGAAGTTCCGCGCCCGAAGAAGAGCTGCGCCTGGGCCAGCGGCATATAGATGAAGCTTTCGTCGTACTGGCTCATGCCGACGCTGAAGGTGCCGCCCACGGTATAGGCCTTGCTGACCGGGGCCGAGCCGAAGGCGGTCGCGGCCCCGGACGGCGAGGTGAGCGACAGCGTATCGCCCGGCTCGACTCCCATGGCCGCGGCCAGCCGGTCGCCGACCAGGATCAGGTCGCCGCCATAGTCGCCGTCGCCGAAGCCCTGCAGCGAGCCGGACTTGATATTGTCGGCGATGAACTTGGTGGCGCGCACGTCGGCCGGCGTCATGCCGCGCACGATGGCGCCCGAGGTCTGGCCCCGGCCCTGCACCAGGGCCTGCGCCTCGATCAGCGGCGCGGCCTGGATCACGCCGGGAATGGCGCTGATGCGCTGCAGCACCAGGTCGCGCTCCGGCTCCATCAGGACCGCGCCGGTCACGTGCATGTGGCCGTTGAAGCCGAGGATGCGGTCGAGCAGTTCGCTGCGGAAGCCGTTCATCACCGACATGACGATGATCAGGATGGCCACCGCCAGCATGATCAGGATGAAGGAGATGGTCGAGATCAGCGCCACGCCGCCGTTCCTGCGCTTGGCGCGCAGGTAGCGCATCGCGATGGACCGTTCCCAGAAGCTGAACGGCGCGGCGGGCTTGATGTCGGCGGTCATGCGCCCGGCGCGCCGGCGCCGAGGTTGGGCAGGACGATCAGGTGGAAGAAGACCACCAGCCAGATCACCGCGAACGGGATGATCGCCACCCAGGTGGTGGTGATCAGCTTGCGCTTGATGTTCGGGTTGAGCGGTGCGCCGGGATCGCCGCCATCGCCCCTGTCGACGCCGGCTTCGGCATAGCTGGTCATCCCTAAGGGCAGGATGGCCAGGAAGACCACCCACCAGAGGGTCAGATAGACAACGAAGGACAGGGCTGGGCCCATCAGTGGGCGTTCGTCGGGGTTTGCATCAATTCGACCAATACCCCGCCCATGTCCTTTGGGTGAACGAAAATCACCGGGACCCCGTGCGCGCCGATGCGCGGCTCGCCGGTTCCGAGCACGCTGGCGCCCTTGGCGCGCATCTCGTCGCGGGCGGCGAGGATGTCGGCCACTTCGAAACAGACATGGTGCTGGCCGCCGCGCGGGTTCTTGGCCAGGAAGGCGTGGATGGGCGAGGCCTCGCCGTACGGCTCGATCAGCTCGATCTGGGCGTTGGGCAGGTTGACGAAACTCACCCACACCCCCTGCTCCGGCAGGGCGCGCCGTTCGGTGATGTCGCTGACCCCGAGCAGGTCTCGATAGAGCCTCCACGACTCCTCGATCGAGGGCGTGGCGATCCCGACGTGGTTCAGTTTGCCGATCATGAGCCTGTGCGCAGCGCCTGGGTTGATGTTCGGCGCTGGCTTACCCCCGGACTGGGGCGCGCGAAAGGCCGATGGCCGCTGCGATGGCGATCCTCACACATGCCGCCATACCCGCAAGGCGCGGATTAAGCCGCTTTGGCGATGTGCATCTCCACACGCAAGCCGGCCGCCACCACCATGTTCACCAGGGTATCGAGGCCAAACAAGTGTATCTTGCCGCGCAACAGGTCCGAGATGCGCGGCTGCGTCACGCTGAGCCGGCGCGCCGCTTCAGCCTGGGTCCAGCCTTCGCCTCGGATATGGTCTTCGAGCGCCATCATCAGAGCCGAGCGAAGCTTCATGTTCTCTGCTTCAGCCGGCGTGTCTTCGATCGCATCCCAAATGCTGGCGAAACTGTCGCTGCTCATTGATTCAAGTCCTTCAACACGTCCCGATATCGTTTAGCGGCTAGGTCGAGGTCGATTTTGCTGGTCGCCCGCCTCTTCTTCTGAAAACAGTGCAGCACATAGACAGTCTCTGCGAATTTCGCCACATAGAGGATCCGGAACGCACCGCTTGGCGTCCCGAATCCGGATTTCCCTTACGCCAGCGCCGACCGAATTCATCGGTTTCCAATCACTCGGATCGCGGCCGTTCTGCACCTTGTCCAATTCGTAGCCCGCAGCCCGTCGCGCAGAGCTGACGAAGGCGCGCAGATCATCAAGGGCGCCGCCGCAAAACTTCACGGCTTTGGCGGCATCATTCATCGAGCGGATAATACAAAATTTTGCATACCTCCGCAATGTATTTCTAAAAGGAAGACACACACGCCTTCATTGTCTTGCCAGGCCCCACTACTCAGGCGAGCTGCGCCGCAACTCCCGGTACCAGGCCAACTGCTCGCTGGTCGCCAGCAGCTTGCCGTCGCGGCGCCAGTAGCTCGAGCGCTCGTCCGAGGCGCCGCCGCCGCCGACGCGGCCCTCGCACTCCACCAGGATGAAGTCGTCGCCGACCTCCGCGATCTCATCGACGGTGGCGTGCAGATAGGCGGTGAGCGACAGGGTGGTGGTCATGATGGTCGGCCCGAGCGCGTACATGGCCCGCGGCGCCGAATTGTCGGTGATCATGCCCAAAAGCGCCTTGTCCAATGGCCCGCGCCGCGAGCGCACCCAGGCCAGGGATCGCGAGTCCCCCGACGGCGTCGGCGGAAATCCCTCCAGGCTGCGCCGCTCGAAGGCGGACGCGCCGTAATGTGAAGCGGCCTCGGGCATTTCGGGCGCCGGCAGGCTCTCCGGCGCCGGCGCGTCGGGCATTTTCGCGAAGGCGAAGTCCGGGGTCTTCGGTCGCCGAGCCAGGGTGACGATGGCGTGCACGCCGACCTGATCCGACCCGGCCGGCGAAAGCTCCACCTCCCAGACCCCGACGGAGCCGCCCTGCCGCAGCCGCCGTGTGCGGATGTCGAGGTCGCCGGCGCGCAGCGCCGCGATATAGGTCAGGGTCAGGGACAGCGCCTCGCCCACGGCTTCCGGCTCGGCCTCCAGCACCCGTATGCAAAGCCCGATCGCGTAACCGCCCCACAGGCCGCCCCCGGGGTTGCTCCATTCGGGTCCGGCGACGGTGGTCCAACGACCGGGCGCGACGGGGGTGATGGGGCTGGCGACGGTGCGGATCGGACTCATGGCCTTTCTCTACCCAAGCGCCGTTGCGTCATGAAAGACCCTTGGCCGGCAACACGCACGCTTTTCCGCCATCTTGCGAATACCGCCGGCTCAGGGCGGCGGTTTCGACCGATGGCGTCACAAGCCGTCCGTGTCCCCCTTTTCCCGCGACATAGTGCGTTTGAGTCATGTGCGCGCTGGAATCGTTTGTCACCATGCCCGGTCAAGCAGCCTAGGCGCGCGGGCAGGCGCACCCCGCGGCGATGGTCTTGGATCGATGGCGCGAGGGGCGACGTTGCAACGAATTTTGGCATTTCACCAACGCGGCGCGGCGGCCGATGCGCGCCACGAAAGAGGCCTCGGCGCCTTCGGCCCCGGCCGCCGCCTTGAGGCCAGGTCTTTGCATGACCGGCTGCTGATCGGCACGGCGCTGGCCGGCCTGATGATGGCCGATCCTGGCCACGCCGTCGCCGGAAGCTGCACCACCGGCGCCGTCGTCGTCTGCTCCGGCCCCGCCAACAGCGGCGCCGACACCACCCAGACCATCACCTTCGGCGGCGGCAATGCGATCGTCGCGACCACGGCGCCGGGCTTCGGCATCGACGTCGTCTCGGGCGATGCGATCGACCTGAAGGGTCCCGGCTCCTTCACCGACCTGAACGATTCGACGATCACCGGCAACGGAAACGGCATTGGCTCGACGTTGAACGGCGGCTCCGGCGCCATCAGCATAACCACGTCCGGGCCTGTCACCGGCGCGACCAGCGACGGCATCTATGTCAGCGGCGGCGGAGGCGCCACCAGCGTCTACACATCCGGGACGGTGACCGGCAACGTGGCCGGGATCGACGTTCACAACTTCGGCAACGGAAACATCACGGTCGACGCCACGGGATCGGTCGTGGAGCAGAGCTCGAGCGGCCAAGGTGGCATCGTCGTGCTCTCCAACACCTTCTACGGCGCCTCGGTTTTGGTCACGGCGGGCAACGTCTCGGCCGCGGGCGGCAACGCCATCGGCGTTCGCTTCGCCAGCACCGGCCCGGTTTCGATATCGACTTCGGGTACGGTGACCGCCTCCACGGGCGACGGCATCTACGCCTATACCCGGTACGGCGCCGCGACGACGATGACCGTCAACGCCACCGGCAATGTGAGCGGGACCACGGGCATATCGGCGAGCCACAGGGGCTCGGGCCTGCTTTCGGTGACCACGACGCAATCGGTGACCGGCACGAGCGGCGACGGCATCGACGCCACCGCCTTTGGCAATGGCGGGTTGGGAATCAACGCCGCCGGCGTCAGCGGAACGGTGGACGGCATCTCCGCCAACAACCTGGGCGCGGGAAACCTGACGGTGACCACCTCGGGACCCGTCAGCGGCGGCAAGTCCGGCCTGATCGTCTCCGGCTACGGCAACGTCACCGTCCACGCAACGGGGACCGTCAGTGGGGGAGCCTTGGCCCAAGCGCTTGGGGTTGGAGCGCTGAACGTCAACCTGAGCGCTCCGGTGACCGGGAGCGTGGCCGCCTTGGGCGGCGCAAGCTCGACAGGCGTTATATTGGAAACCGGCGCCCAGGTGACGGGCGGCGTCCTGGCCAGCAGCAACGGTTTTGGACCGGTCTCGGTCACCACGTCGGGGACCGTCGGTGGCGGGGTCAGCGCCGTGGGCAGCAAGAACACCTCCTATATCACGCTCTATGCGAAGGAGGCGGTCACCGGCCCTAATGATGCGGTGGCCGCCTCCAATGTCGGCAACGGACCCCTGACCGTCACGACCGCGGGGACGGTGACAAGCGTGGGCGGGTCGTCGATCGACCGCTATGGCATCGACGCCCGCACCTATGGCGCGGGCGCCTTCACCTTGAACGCGATGGCCGCGGTCACCGGGCCCGGAGGCATCTTCGCGGAGGACCGTGGCGCTGGAAACACGAGCGTCACCGTGAGTGGCCAGGTCACCGGAACGGCCACCTACGGGATCCGCGTCGAGGGCGACGGCCCGACGACCTTGACGATCAATTCAGGCGCCGGCGCGACGGGAGCGCAAGAAGGCGTTGGTATCGACGGGACCGGCCTGACGACCGTCAACAATGCCGGCGCCATCAGTACGAGTTCGGGCAATGCGTCGGGCTTGGCGGTTTTTGATCTGTTGACTCCGATGATCCTGAACAACACCGGAAACATCACCGGCGAGATCTATATCGGGAGCGCGGGCAGCACCGTGAATCTGCAGAGCGGCTCGGTGAACGGCTCGATCGAGGCCTACAACGGCGGCACGGTCAATTTCAGCGGCGGCGCCTTCACCGGCCCTATCGATCTGGGCGAGTTCGGGACGAGCGGCGGCTCCATCGTCAACCTGACCAATCTGACCTCGGCCAACCTTTCCGGCGTCACCCACATCGCCGCCGGCAACGGCACGGCCAACGTGCTGACCCTGGACAACGTCCAGTACATGGGCGGGTCGTTCGGCACGGCGCGCAACGGCTATATGGACGACCCCGCGCTCGGGGTGAACCTGGTCAACTGGTCGACGATCAACCTGGACAACGGCACCCAGTGGACGCTGACCGGCCCGTTGACGCTCGGCAATGCGACCGGCGTCAATATCGACTCAAGCTCGACGCTTTTCGCCGGCGCCGACGTCAACCCGACCATCTCGGCGACGGCGGGAAGCCTGGCGTTCGACAACGCCGGGACGCTCGACCTGACCAATGGCGGCGTGCTCGGCGGCAATACCCTGACTATCATGGGCTCCTACACGCAGACCTCGACCGGCAAGCTGGTTATCGGCGTCACGCCCACCACCATTGACCTGGTCAATGTTTCGGGCGCGGCCAGCCTGGCCGGCGCGGTCAATTTCGCCTACGCGTCCGGAACCTACGAGGCCACCTCCCCGAGCGGCAGACCCTTCCTGACCAGCGCCGCGCTGACCGGGACCTTCGCCACCAACGGCCCTACAGCCGGCACGTCGGTTCCAGCCGGGTTGACCGAAAGCGTGGCCTACACCTCGACCACCGCCAGCCTTGTCCTGTCGACGGGGACGCCGACACCGACACCCACGCCAACCCCGACACCCACTCCGACACCCACGCCGACTCCGACTCCGACACCGACTCCGACTCCGACACCGACACCGACTCCGACGCCAACCCCAACCCCAACCCCAACCCCAACCCCAACACCCACGCCGACACCGACGCCCACGCCGACACCCACTCCGACTCCGACTCCGACTCCGACTCCGACGCCGACGCCAACCCCAACCCCAACCCCAACACCCACGCCGACCCCGACACCGACACCGACGCCCACACCGAATCCGACTCCGACTCCGACTCCGACACCCACGCCCACCCCAACACCGACACCCACGCCCACGCCGACACCCACGCCGACGGTCGTGCCGCCGCATGACCGGCAGCTGTACAGCGCTCAGGAATTCGTGTTCGCCGAAGCCAATCAGGACCAGCTCTCGGGACTGCTGCTCCGAGGCCTGTCCACCGAGACCGGGGACCGGTTCGACAACGCCTCCAGCGGCGGCTCCGGCGGATGGGTCCGCGCGGGCGGATCATGGCTGAGCGCAAGCGACCCGTTCCGGGCCACCGACACCGGCGTGGAGGTCGGCGGCGATGCGGCCGTCGGTCCGGGCGGCCGTTTAGGCGCCGCGGTCGGCTATGACGGCGCCACGCTCTCCGATAGCGCCGGAGGCTCGACCAACCAACAGAGCGTGAGCGTCAGCCTGTACGGTTCACAGGCCGCCGGCGGCGCGGTGATCAGCGGGGCGCTCAGCTACGCCCACGCCTGGAACAGCAGCCGGCGGGCGACGGGCATCGGCGCCGTCACCGCGTCCTGGAGCAGCGACGCCTTCACCGGCGGCGTGCAGATCGCCGCTCCGATGTCGCTGGCGGCCTTCGTCGTCACGCCAATGGCGGGCCTCGTCGTGACGAACATCGAGGGCGGCGCCTTCAATGAGCACGACGGGCCGTTGCACGGGTTCGCGGTCAGGGGGGCGGCGACCAGCTTCACCGGCGTCGAGCCCTTCGCCGCCCTCGACCTAGCCCGGCCGTTCGCGACCGCCGATGGGACCAAGATCACGCCGGACCTCGTGGCCGGGTATCGTTACGACCAGGCCGCCGCCAACGGCGGGGACCAGACTCTGACCGCCGCCGATGGCACGGTCTTCGCCGGCAACCGTTTGAACCTCAATCCCAACACCGCCATTCTGGGCGCCGGCCTGTCGGCGCAGGGCCGCCGCTTCACCGCCTTCGTCAAATACAGGGCCACCGTGTCGAGCAATTGGAGCGACCAGTCCGTGTCGGCCGGGGTCAGGCTTTCGTTCTGATCGCCGCCAAGACAAAAACGGCCCGTTGAATCCGCGCTCGCGGTCGTTGCAGACTGGCGCCAGGCGGCCCAGCTCGCGCGACGGAAGGCAAAGAGCATCATGAGTTCGACCGACAGGCCGTCTCCGGACGGCGGTTTCGCGAGCGCCGCGGCGGCGAGTACGGAGTTCAGCCACTCTTCCGGCCTGTTCGGGCGGCTGGCGCAGCTGGACATCGCCCTGGCCTTCACCTCCTACCAGTCCGGCTTCCTCTACCTGCTTGGCCGCTCGCCCGAAGGCGGGATCCACCTGCACCAGACCGCCCTCAACCAGCCCATGGGCATGGCGATCGACCCGGCTTGCGGGCCGGGGCTGCGGTCCACGCTGACGATGTGCGACGCCGGCAGGATCATAAAATTCGAAAACGTCCTGGAGGCGGGCGAACAGATCAATCACGCCTTCGACGCCTGCTACATGCCGCGAACCCTCCACATGACGGGCGAGCTGAACGGGCACGATGTGGGCGTCGACGCCGAGGCGAGAAGCCTGTTCGTCAACACCCGCTTCAACTGCCTGGCGGCGGTTTCGCCGCGGTACAGCTTCGAGGCGGTCTGGAAGCCGCCCTTCATCACCGCGCTGGTGGACGAGGATCGGTGCCATCTCAACGGCCTGGCCATGGATGCCGGCAAGCCGGCCTACCTCACCGCCGTCAGCCGGTCCGACACCATCGACGGCTGGCGGGATCGGCGGGAAAGCGGCGGCGTCGTGATCGACGTGGCGCAAAACGCGGTGATCTGCGAGGGGCTGTCCATGCCGCATTCGCCAAGACTGCATGACGGCGAGCTTTGGGTGTTGAATTCGGGAACGGGCGAACTGGGGGTGGTCAAGCGACCGCGATCCGCCTCGGCTCGGCCGGAACCCGGCGTTTTCGAGCCGCGGGTCTTCTGTCCAGGCTTCGTCCGCGGCCTGGCCTTTCACGGCGATCTTGCCTTCGTGGCCCTCTCCAAGCCGCGCTACAAGCGGTTCGAGGGACTGGCCCTCGACCAGCGGCTCGCCGCCGCGGATTCGGAGCCCTGGTGCGGCATACAGATCATCGATCTGCGCAAGCGGACCTGCGTGGACTGGTTTCGGATCGATGGCGCCGTCGCCGAACTGTACGACGTGGCGGTCCTTCCCGGCTTCGCCTGCCCGATGGCGATCAGTCCAAGCACGCCGGAGGCGAACACGCTGATCACCCACGGCTAAATCGGGGGGCTAAATCGGGGACACACACGCTTTTCGCGCGATCCAGCCGGCGGCGCGGGACACGGGTGGAACCGGTGATGTCATAAGTCGTACCTGTCCCCGGTTTATCTGCGCCGGCGGCTTCAGGAGATCAGGGCCCGGACTTCGTCACGCCCGTGGTAGAGGTCCCAGAACTTGCCGGCGATCGCGGCGCTTTCGATGCCTCCACCGCCGGCCGCGAAGGCCGTGCCCCTGACCGCGCCGGCGACCATCACCTCGCCGACATAGACGCCGTCGCCTTTCAGTTGCTGCGACAGCAGGCCGACGAGCTTGTATTTCGCCGCATTGGCCAGGGCGACGCCCATGGTCTTCATACCGACGGCCATGGCGTCCATCTGCGGGCCGTTCTGGCCGAAGGCGCCGTTGGTGACCAGGACCGCGCCCTCGCCCGTGCTCTTCAGGTCAGGCAGAGCCGCCTGGACCGCGCCGAGCAGACCGACCACACCCACGTCAAAGATGCGCCCGACGGCTTTCGGGTCGGCGGCGATCAGGTCCCCGACATCGCCGCCGCTAAAGGCGTTCCAATGGATGACGGTCACAGGCCCGAATCGATCGCGCGCCTTGGCGAGGGCCGCCCCGACCGCGGTGGGATCGCCCGCATCGGCGGCGAACGCGGCCGCTGCGACGCCCTTGGCCTCCAGCGCTTTGACGCCGGCGTCGAGGCGCTCCTGGCTCCGCGCCACCAGCGCCACGGAAAAGCCCTCTGCGCCGAACTTCTCGGCGACAGCGGTCGATATGCCCGGCCCGAACCCGATGACGACGATGGTCTTTGGCATGATCTCGTTCTCCAGCGATCCGACCGCCCAGCCGCAAATTCAAACCGAAATCGGGGACACACACGCTTTTCCACGATGGAGCAGATCCCGTCGGCGCGGGACACGGGCGTCGACAGCGACGTCAAGGGGTACGTGTCCCCCCTTCTCCCGTGAGTCTCGGGCGCGGCTAGGTTCAGCCGCGCCCGAACGCCTCGAAATCAGGCCAGGTCGAAGCGGTCCAGGTTCATCACCTTCGTCCACGCCGCCACGAAAGCGCGCACGAAGGCGCCTTGCGAGTCGGACTGGGCATAGACTTCCGACAGAGCGCGCAGCTGCGAGTTCGAGCCGAAGATCAGGTCGACGCGCGTGCCGGTCCATTTCAGTTCGCCGCTGGCCCGGTCGCGGCCCTCGAACTCGGCCTCGTCTGGCGAGGTCGCCGTCCACGTC
Organism: Caulobacteraceae bacterium; assembly: GCA_965277425.1. Classification (GTDB taxonomy): domain Bacteria; phylum Pseudomonadota; class Alphaproteobacteria; order Caulobacterales; family Caulobacteraceae; genus Poindextera. The sequence continues at coordinate 421,005 of CBDICR010000007.1, read as the reverse complement.
GTCCTCATATCGAGCAGATTGACGAAGAAGTCGTTGCTCAGGGTCTGCGGGCGCTTGGTGAAGACGCCATGCGGAGACTGGCCGGTATTGGCGTTCAGCACCCGCAGGCCGCCGATGAGCACGGTCATTTCCGGCGCGCTCAGCGTCAGCAGTTGCGCCCGGTCGACCAGCAGCTCCTCGGCCGTCAGCAGATGCTCCGTCGCCAGATAGTTGCGGAACCCGTCGGCGGTCGGTTCGAGCACGGCGAAGGACTCGATGTCGGTCTGCTCTTGCGAGGCGTCGGTGCGGCCGGGCGTGAAGGCGACCTCCACCGCGTGGCCCGCCGCCTTGGCGGCCTGTTCGACGGCCGCGGAGCCGCCCAGCACGATCAGGTCGGCCAGCGACACCCGCTTGCCGCCGGTCTGGGTCGCGTTGAACGTCGACCGGACGCCTTCGAGGGCCGCCAGCACCGTCGCGAGCTGGAACGGCTGATTGACCGTCCAGTCCCTTTGCGGCGCAAGCCGTATGCGGGCGCCGTTCGCCCCGCCGCGCTTGTCCGAACCGCGGAAGGTCGAGGCCGAGGCCCAGGCGGTCGCGACCAGTTGCGACACGGTCAGGCCCGAGGCGAGGATCTTCGCCTTCAGCTCGGCGATGTCCGCCGCGTCGACCAGCGCATGGTCGACGGCCGGAACGGGGTCCTGCCAGATCAGCTCTTCCTTCGGCACGAGCGGGCCGCGGTAGCGGGCGACCGGCCCCATGTCGCGGTGGGTCAGCTTGAACCAGGCGCGGGCGAAGGCGTCGGCGAACTGGTCCGGGTTCTCATGAAAGCGCTTGGAGATCGGCGCATAGATCGGATCGACCTTCAGAGCGATATCCGTCGTGGCCATCATCGGCGCATGGCGCCGGGACGGATCGTGCGCGTCTGGCACCAGATCCCGCGCGGCGGGGTCTTTCGGAGTCCACTGGTTGGCGCCGGCCGGGCTCTTGGTCAGCTCCCAGTCATGGCCGAACAGGGTGTCGAAATAGCCGTTGTCCCACTTGATCGGGTTCGGGGTCCAGGCGCCTTCCAGGCCGCTGGTGATCGCATCGACGCCCTTGCCGGTCCCGAAGCTGTTCTTCCACCCCAGGCCCTGCTCGACGATGCTCGCCCCTTCCGGCTCGCGACCGACCAGGGCCGCATCGCCCGCGCCATGCGTCTTGCCGAAGGTGTGGCCGCCGGCGATCAGGGCGACGGTTTCCTCGTCGTTCATCGCCATGCGCGCGAAGGTCTCGCGGATGTCATGCGCCGAGCCCAGCGGATCCGGTTTGCCGTTCGGCCCCTCGGGATTGACGTAGATCAGGCCCATCTGGACGGCGGCCAGCGGCTTGTCGAGTTCGCGCTCGCCCTGGTAGCGCGCATCGCCCAGCCAGATGTCCTCGGCGCCCCAATGGATGTCGTCTTCCGGCTCCCAGACGTCCTCGCGGCCGAAGCCGAAGCCGAAGGTCTTGAAGCCCATCGTCTCCATGCCGACGTCGGCGGCCAGGATCATCAGGTCGGCCCAGGAAATCTGGTTGCCGTACTTCTGCTTGATCGGCCAGATCAGCCGGCGCGCCTTGTCGAGATTGCCGTTGTCCGGCCAGCTGTTCAGCGGCGCAAAACGCTGCGTGCCCGAGCTCGCGCCGCCACGGCCGTCGCCGATCCGATAGGTGCCGGCGCTGTGCCAGGCCATGCGCACGAAGAAGGGGCCATAGTGGCCATAGTCGGCCGGCCACCAGTCCTGCGAATTGGTCACCAGCGCCCGCAGGTCGGCCTTCAAGGCCTCGACGTCGAGCTTGTCGACCTCCGCGGCATAGTTGAAGGCCGGCGCCATCGGGCTCGACAGCGACGAGTGCTGGTGAAGGATCTTCAGATTCAGCTGGTTCGGCCACCAGTCGCGGTTCGACCGGCCCCCGAAACTGGTGTGGAACCGCACGCCGTGCCGCAGCGGGCACTCTGTCGTGGGCTCGACGAGCTCGTTTCCGTCCATAGTCATCTCCCGATCTTGGCTGGTCGATTATCAAGGCGCCGGCGAAGTTTTATCCTCCACCTCATCGGCCGCACAATGCCGCGCTCCGACGATAAATAGAAGCCTCACATATAAATCGGTGTGATAGGTACAGGCTATGATAAGCGCCCGGCCGACCGGATGACCCTTCAAGATCTTCGCTATCTGCTGGCCGTGGCCGAGCATCAGCATTTCGGCCGCGCCGCTCAGACCTGCGGGGTCAGTCAACCGACGCTTTCCGTGCAGATCCGCAAGCTCGAGGAGCTGTTGGGCGTCGCCCTGTTTGAGCGCACCAGCAAGGCGGTGGCGCCGACCGCCGCCTGCCTGGAGATGATCGGCCACGCCCGCGCCGCGGTGGCGGAGGCCGAGGCGATGCTGGCCGTGGCGCGCAACCAGCGCGACCCCCTGGCGGGACGCTTCCGGCTCGGCATCATCCCGACCCTTGCGCCCTACCTGCTGCCGCTTGTCTTCGCGCCGCTCCGCGAGGCCCTCCCCGCGCTCGAGGTGGAGCCTTGGGAGGACCAGACCGTGGCGCTCCTCGATCGGCTTCGCGCCCATGAGCTGGACGCCATCCTGCTGGCGACCGAGGTGGACGGGTCGGACCTGGCCAGCCGGCCGCTCTTCGAAGAGCCCTTCCTTGCGGCGCTGCCGCCCGAACACCCGTTGGCGGGGCGCGAGGTGGTCGCCGAGGCGGACCTGGCGCGGGACATTCTGGTGCTGGCGGACGGGCATTGCCTGCGCGACCAAACCCTGGTCGCCTGTGGAAACAGCGGGGCGCTGGACGGCGCGTTGCGCGCGTCGAGTCTGCCGACCTTGCTCAACATGGTGGCCGCCGGTTACGGGACCACGCTGGTCCCAGGGCTCGCCGCCGGGGCGGCGCAGGACGCGGGGATCGTGCTGCGGCCGCTGGCGGCGCGGGCGGGGCGAACCGTGCGTATCGCCTGGCGCGCGCATTTCCCACGCTTCGCGGCGGCCGAGGCTGTCGGCGACGTCATCGGCGCGCGCCTGCGCGGGTTCTCGGCGGCGGCGACATAAGTCAACGGTGATTGACATAAACCGGCGCCGCGTGGATGCTGTACGCCAGAGCGGCTGGCGTCGCCGTCGCTCCAAGAACAATCGCCGCCCGCCGGCGGACGCCGATATTGGAGGAAGAGCCCATGAACATCGCGGTCAAGGTCGACGCCGAGGCGGACGCCGCCGAGGCGCTCGCCACACCCCTCGCCGAGATCAATCCGGCCAAGGTCGAGCGCTTCCAGGGCGACACCATCTGGCCCTATTTCGAGCGCCTGCGGGCTGAGGACCCGGTGCATTTCACGGCCGAGAGCGAGTTCGGCCCCTATTGGTCGATCACCCGCTGGGACGACATCATGGCCGTGGACACCAATCACGAGGCCTTTTCATCGGCCGACGGCATCGGCCTGCCGAACCGCAAGGCGATGGAAGAGCAGGAAAAGGTCTTCGCCGCGATGGGCCGCGCACGCCGCAAGGGCGGCGCCGGCTTCATCACCATGGACGAGCCGGACCACAGCGTGCACCGCAAGGCGGTCAGCCCGACTGTCGCCCCGGCCAATATCGGCAAGATGTCGCCCCTGGTGCGCCAGCGCGCCGGCGAGATCCTGGATTCCCTGCCCATCGGCAAGGAATTCGACTGGGTCGATCTGGTGTCCAAGGAGCTGACGGCCATGACCTTGGCCACCCTGTTCGACTTTCCGTTCGAGGATCGGCGCAAGCTCACCCACTGGTCGGACATGTTCACCAACATGCCAGGCCACGGGCCGGTGAAGAGCTGGCAGGACAAGGCCGAGGCCGCTTTCGAGTGCTTCGCCGCCTTCGGCGAGCTGTGGAACCAGCGGGTCAACGCCGAGCCGGGCATCGACCTGGTCTCCATGCTGACCCACAATCCCGCCACGCGGACCATGTCGCCGGAAGAATACCAGGGCACGGTGGTGCTGCTGATCATCGGCGGCAACGACACCACGCGGAACACCATCTCGGGCAGCATCTATGCGCTGAACAAGAATCCCGACCAGTACGCCAAACTGCGCGCCGATCCGGACCGCCTGATCCTGCCGATGGTCTCCGAGACCATCCGCTGGCAGACGCCGCTGGCTCATATGAGCCGGGTGGCGACGCGGGACGTCGAGCTGGGCGGCAAGACCATCAAAAAGGGCGAGCGGGTGGTGATGTGGTACATTTCCGGCAACCGCGACGAGTCGGTGATCGAGGCGCCCAACAGCTTCGACATCGACCGCGAGCGGCCGCGCCATCACATGTCGTTCGGCTTCGGCATCCATCGCTGCGTCGGCAACCGCGTGGCCGAAATGCAGCTGGGCATCATCTGGGAGGAGATCCTGAAGCGCTTCCCGGTGATCAAGCTGGTCGGCGAGCCGACCCGCACCTATTCGTCCTTCGTCCACGGCTATGAGAGCATGACCGTGGTCATTCCGGAGCGGACCTGAGCGGCCGCGGCTGACGGCGGCGGCCATGAGCGACAGCGCGCTTCTCGTTCGCGCAAGCACCCCGCCGCGCCGGCGCAACGCCGAGGTCACGCGCGCGGCGATCCTGGAGGCGGCCAAGGCGCAGTTCGCGCGGCTCGGCTATGACCGCGCCGCCCTGCGCGATATCGCGGCCGAGGCCGGCGCGGACGTCGCCCTGATCAAGCGCTATTTCGGCGGCAAGGAGGCCCTTTTCACCGAGGCGCTGAAGGCCTCGTTCAGGCCCGACCGCCTGCGCGAATGGGACCGCGCCACCTTCGCCCGCGAGATCGCGGTGATGATGGCCGGCGCGGCCCACCAGGATGAGGCGCGCGCCCACGGCTTTCAGTTCCTGCTGCGCGCGGCGACCTCCCCGACCACCGCGCCGCTGCTCAATGTCGCCGTCCAGGACCGCTTCCTGGCGCCCATAAGCGACTGGCTGGGCGGCGACGACGCCCAGGCCCGCGCCCGCGTCCTGGCCGCCGCCTTCATCGGCTTTTTGGTCGAGCGCCTGATCCGCGGTGAGCCGCTGGCGGGCCGCGAGCGCGAGGTCTTCATCGCCCGCGTCACCGCCGTGTTCGAGGCGCTGATCGCCAACCCGGAGACGATCGCCTGACCAACCCTCCGGTCGGGGATCGCACTAAGACGCGGGCGACCGCTACGGGGCCGTTGCCTATAGACCCCCGGCGAACAGGTCCGCCTTGCCGATCTGCACGCCTCGCGCCCGCAGGATGTCGTAGGCGGTGGAGAGATGAAAATAGAGGTTGGTGGTGACGAAGATCGTCAGCCAGCGCCCGCCCGGCAGCGTCGGGGCCATGCCCGTCCCAAGGGTGTGGGTCAGCGGAATCTCGTCTCGCCCGTCGAACTGCTCGGGCTTGAGCCCAGCGAGATAGGCCTTGGCGTCGGCGATGGCGCTCTGAAAGCCTTCCACGTCCAGGTCCGCGGTCACGTCCTCCGGAACCGGCAACCCCGCGACGCGCGCCGGCCATTGGCGCGAGAAGTTGCACACCACCATGAGCTGGAACGAAAGCGGCTGCATGTCCTCGATCAGCCGCCAGCCGAGCATCTGCGTTTCGCTGACGCCGTTGGCCGAGGCGTATTGCGCGCCCTTGGCCAGAAGGTGCGCGGCGGTGTCCAGAGAATGGGAATACATTCCAACAAAGACGTAGGGGTTCATGGTCATGCTCTGTCTCCGGCGACCGGTCTGACGCCCAGCGGCGCGAGGCCCAAGAGCAAGCTCAAGAGCGCGTCCAAATCAATCGAAAGTCGACGCGCCCGCCTCGATGAAGGGGCTGGCGCCCGCCGCGACATGAGGCGCCGCCGCGCCGTCCGCGCATGTACATCATCGGGCGGGACGCTAAGGTAGAGGGAAGGCCGACAAGGAGTTGAGAGCGATGGCGGGAGTCAAGGTCGGACGCCGGAGCTTCGTCCTGGTCGCCGGGCTGCTGGTGAGCGCCCCGCGCTTGGCGCTCGCGGCCCCGGCCAAGCCTAAGGTTCTCATCAAGACCAACCACGGGTCCATCCTCGTCGAGCTGGAGGCCGAGCGGGCGCCCATCACCTCGGCCAATTTTCTGCGCTACGTCGATACTCAAGGCTATGACGGGGGCGAGTTCTTCCGAGCCTCACGGGACCCTGGCGCGCCAACGCACGGCACGATCGTGGGCCGCCCCAGCCTAAAGATTCATCCCTTCCCGCCCATCGCCCACGAGAGCACGACCAAAACCGGCCTTCGCCACGTCGCCGGCACGCTCTCGCTCGGGCGCTTCGGTCCCGGCACGGCGACCGACAACTTCTTCATCTGCGCCAGTCCCGAGCCCTACCTGGACGCCCATCCGGGGGCCAAGGGAGACAATCTGGGATTCGCGGCCTTTGGTCAGGTCGTCCAGGGGATGGCGGTCGTCCAGAAGATCCTGTCCCTGCCGACCAACGGGGCGACCAAGTTCGCCGACCAGCGCGGCGAATGGCTGAAGCCGCCTGTGCCGATCCTGAGCATGCGCCAGCCCGCCTGACCGCGACGATGTAAGGCGCCCATCAGCGGACCGCCTCTAACGGGATCGCGCGGTTTCGCCAGCATGGCCGCAAGGGACGCGTCTCTGAAATTCCACCGCCAAGCGCGCCAAGGACGCCAAGAAGAACCGCGGCGGCCTCGGGGTCTCTTGCTTTGAAAGCGCGCCTTGGGCGCGCGATCGATACCCGCCGTCCGCGCAAACGCCCTTGGCGTCCTTGGCGAACTTGGCGGTCAGACGGTCGTCAGTATCCGACCACGAAGGACACCAAGGTCACCAAGGTCACGAAGAAGAAAAGCGCCAGTCTTCGCTGTCCCTTGGTGATCTTCGTGACCTTGGTGTCCTTCGTGGTGAAATTCGGCGGAAGATGACGCGCTACGCGCCTTGAAGGATTCAACCCCGAAAAACCTTCCCGCCGAGCCCGGGGCCACAAGCAAGCGGGCCGGTCTTGCGACCGGCCCGCGCTTAGATTGGAGCTGCCGTCTCGATCGATCAGAAGTTGATCGAGATGGTCGAGCGCCTGTTGAGCGGCTCCTTGACCCCGTCGGGGGTCTGGACGGCCAGGTCGGTCTTGCCCTTCCAGTCGACCTTCAGCGTGGTCTGGTTGACGCCCTGGTTGACCAGCGCGTCGGCCGTCGCCTTGGCCCGGCGTTCCGACAGCCGCATGTTGTAGGCGAAGCCGCCGGAGGTGTCGGTGTGGCCGACCACGGTGATGGTCGTGGCGTTGCCCGACTTGGCGTAGTCCGCCGCCTGTTGCACCACCTGCTGGGCTTCCGGGGTCAGCACGTACTGATCGAACGGGAAGTAGACCACGAAGTCCTTGGCCACGGGCGCCGGAGGCGGCGGGGGTGGCGGCGGCGGCGGTGGCGGCGGTGGGGGAGGCGGCGGCGGAGGCGGCGGGGGTGGCGGAGGCGGCGGCGGCGGCGCGCCCCACTGGTAGCGGTAGCCGATCGCCACCTTGCCTTCGTTGTAGTTGTCCTTGAACTCGTACGACCCGTTCAGGAAGGCCGAGGAGTGGCCGTCCTTGGTGAACAGGTTCAGGCTCGCCCCCACATCCCCGAACACGCCCGAGAAGTTGTCCTCGACCGCCACCGGCAGGCCGGTCGAGATCAGCGCCGCCCGGTTGCGGCCATCGAACTCATCCCAGGCCTGGCCGTGCACCGCCAGCTTGACCATGTACTGGTCGTTGCTGACCACCGGCATCGAGTAGCGCAGCCCAAGGGCGCCGCGGAAGCTGTCCTCGTCGTTGAAGCGCAGGGTGGTCCCCAGCACGTTGCCGGCCCCGATGGTGGTCTGGGCGTAGGCCACAACCCCGATCGGCTCCACCGCCCCCGGACCGAACGGGATGCGATAGCCGCTCTGGATCTCGCCGCCATAGGTGTTGACCTGGATCGAGCGCGACAGCCCCGCATTGCCCTGGCTGCGCAGGGTCAGGAAGTCGCCCTTGATCTGGCCGTCGATATAGAACTGGTCGAGCAGGTAGGTGGCGTAGACGCTCGCCGTGCCGCCTTCGTAGTTCTGGTCGGCCAGCCCGACATGGTTGCTGAAGTCCACCTGCGAGTTCAGGTAGCCGCCGGCCACCCCGATCAGGCCCACCCCGCCCATGCCGAGCTTGGTCGCTCCGTCGATGCCGCCGATCACCCCGTAGGTGTCCTGGCGATAGTCCAGGTCGAAGGTGTAGCCGGCCGGCGGATCGATCTTGTCGGTCCGGTCGGAGAAGGCCCCCACCGCCTTGATCCACACCCCCGGCGTGAAGCTGCCCAGCGAGCCCGGCGCCAACAGCACCGAGTCGCGAAGGTCCGCCTGGCGCTCCTGCCAGGGCGTCGTCGCATACCAGATGTCCTGCGCCGCCGTGGCCACGATCGGAGCGGCGAAGCCGCCAGGACCGGCCTGGCTGACCAGCACTTCGTTCTGGCCGGTGTTGTCCAGGGTGTAGAGGAAGACCCCCTTGACCAGGCCCGCCGCGTTCGGACCGAAGGTGGCGTAACCGCTCGAGCCCGGATCCAGGGTGAAGGTGGCCCCGTTGCTGGTCGCCGAGTTGGTCGTATGCACCAGCACGATGCCGCCCGAGGAGACCGGAGCCCCACCCGGCGCGCCGCCGCCGTCGATCACCCGGATGGCGTTGGTCCCGGTGGTGGAGGCCACCGTCAGGGTGCTGGCCGCCGAGGTCGGGCCGCCCAGGTTGACCTTGGTGGCGATCACCCCGCCCGCGACGCCGGTGAAGGCGGTGGTGGTTCCGGAGACGTTGTCGGTTCCCGCCGCCCCGGTCGACAGGTCGAGCAGGCCGGAGTTGGTCAGGGTGATCGGCGCGCCGCCGGCCGTCAGCGTCAGGGTCGAGGCCCCGCCGTCCGAGCCGACCCGGATCGTCCCGGCGTTGGTCACCGTGTTGATGGTGTGGTTGCCGAAGGCGAAGGTGGTGGCGCCGATCGTGTTGATCACGCCGGTGCCTGCGGTGCTGATCGTATCGGTCGCCACCGTGCTGTTGCCAGGCCCGAACGCGCCGTTGCCGAGCGTGTCGGTCCCGCTGGTGGTGAACACCCCGCCGCTCAGCACGTTTATCGCCGTATTGGAGATGTTGCCGACCGCGACCGTGGCGTTGCCCGCCGTGCCGTTGCCGACCAGCCGGGCGAAGTTGACGTCGCCGACCAGCGTGCCGCTATCGTTGACGATGATGCTGCCGACGCCGGTGGCGTTGCCGGTGGCGATGACGGTGGTGTTGCCGGTGGTCGTAACGCCGGTGGTGTTGCCGGCGTCGATGGCCAGGCCCGTCGGCAGGCCCGAGCTGTTCTCGACCGTGGCGCCCGAGCTGATGGTGACGGTCGCGGTGGTGTTGGCCGTCGGGCTGCTGATGTCGATCGCCGCCAGGGTGGCGTTGCCGGCCTTGACCGTACCGCCGGTCACGTTGATCGAGGTGTTGCCGCCGCTCTCCGTCTGGATGCCGACGTTCGTCGCGGTGATGTTGCCGCCGGTGGTGACATTGACGCCGGTGGAGCTCACGGCCAGGACGCCGACGCCGCCGGTGACGTTGATCGAGGTCGATCCGCCCAAAACCGTGGCGTTGCCGCCGCTGGCCAGGGCCAGCACGCCGACATTGCCGCCGCTGGTCGCATTGCCGTTCACGACGATGCCGGAGCCGCCCGCCCCGCCCAGGGTGACAGAGGCGTTACCGCTGGTGCTCTGCGCTTCGACGCCGGACAGACTCGTATTGCCGTTGACCGCGACCGAGGTCCCAGCGCCGAGGCTCACCGTGGCGTTGCCGCCCCGCGCCAGCACCCCCACCGACGAGACGTCGGTCGCATTGCCGACCGTGATCGTCGTGCCATTGCCCGTCGTCACAAAGGCGCCGCCGCCGGGGGCGACCGCATAGACGCCCGCCAGGTTGCCGCCGCCCAGGACGGTGATCGTGCGGCCGGCGTTGGTGATGACCGTGGCGTTGCCGGCGCCCTGCGCGTACGCCTCCACGCCGATATTGTTGTTGCCGGAGAAGGTCGCATTGCCCGCGACCGAAATCGTCCCCCCCGAGGCGCCGGTCATATTGACCGTGGCCGCGCTGGAGGCGCCGGAACTCGCAGTCAAAGCGGCGATACCCGCCTTGCCGGTGGCGGCCGTGACGGTGACATTGCCCGGCGCGGTGACGTTCACCGTGGCGGTCTGGTTGCCGGTCAAAGCGGTATTTTGAGCGACCACGCCATTGCCGCCGGCCGCCGTCACAGAGAAGGTCTTGGCGGTGGTTATATTGCCCGAGACCGTCGTTATATTGCCGAGACTGACCGCCACCGTGCCATTCCCTGTGGCGACGGCGACGACGCCCGTGCCCGCGGTGTTGGTGACGTTGGCGTTGACGACGACGATGTTGGCTCCGTCGACCGTCGAGGTCGTGATCGCGTCGCCGGGGCCTTGATTGTTGACGAAATCGTCGGTGATTACCGTCACCGTGCCGTTGCCGATCGCGGTGGCGTTGATGCCGTTCGGATCGAGCAGGAGGGTCGTCGGCGGCGCCGAGCAGCAGGTGACTCCGGTGGGTCCGACGCCGGACGTGTTCGAATTGATGCCGCCGTCAAGCAGATGGATGTAGACGCTGCCGCCGCCAAGCGCGAAGGCGTCGATGCCGTCATTGTTGGTCGAGGTGATCACCGCGCCGGGCTGGGTGACGATGTTGATATTGCCGCCGCCAGCCGTCTGGGCGAACACGCCCTGGTTGCCGCTGGTGATGTCGGCGCCGACATTGATGTTGATGTTGTCGTTGTTCGCGCCGTTCATCAGTTCGGCGTCGATGCCGGCGTTGCCCGCGCGGATCGGCGCGGTGGTGACGATATTGAGGGCGTTGACGGTGCTTTGGCCGACGCCCGCCGCGCTGCCCAGATCGTCATTGAAGGCGCCGATGCCGGTGTTGCCCGAATTGATGGCGCCGTGCGTGACAATGTTGATCGTCTTGTTGTCGCCGAAGGTCTGCGCGTAAATGCCATCGTCGGTGACGGGCGCCAGCGCGCCGATCGAGCCGTTCGTGGTGATCGCGATGTTTCCATCCGACCCCGCGTAGACGCCGTCGCCGTTTGTCGCCTCCAGGTCCGCGCCCGCGCCGGTGATGATGGTGACGTTGCCGGTGTTGCTCCCCGGGACGTAAATCGCGTCGCCATCACCGGCCGTGACATTGGCGACGGCTGTGACGCTGATCGCGCCCGACCCTTGAGTATAGGCGGAGATGCCGCTGAAAGCGCCGGTCACGGCCGAGCCGGCGAAGGCGGTGCTGACGCCGGTATTGATCGTGACCGAACCGCCTGTGCTCTCGAGCTGGATGCCGTCTTCGCCGGCGGTGGCGTTGATGGCGGGGCCGGCCGCCGCGGCGTTGTTGACGTTGAAGGTCAGGTTGGCCCCGTTACCGTTGTCCTCAATGAATACGCCGTGGGGCGAGACAGACCCCGAGCCGCCGAGGGTCACGGTCAAGGTCGGGCCGGTCTCCCTATAGGCGATGCCGGGGGTCGGCGCGGTGCAGGTCTCGGTCGCCGCGGAGACCGGCGCCGCCGTGGCTGGACCGCCCGTGCCGGCCGGATCCGCCGAGCACTGCGCCAGCGCCGCGCCCGGCGCCAGGAAGACCGCCCCAACCCCGCCCAACCCGGCAAGCGCCGTCGTGGCGAACATGCTGCCGGCCAGCAGCGACGCGCGACCGCGCGCCGAAACGCCTTTCCCAAACATTAAGAGCCCCCCTTCAGCCGAATAAGCCGCGCGCCCAAGCGTGACTTTTGGCTGGCAATTGTCAATCGAGCCGCCGACATAGCGGGCGAACATTCCCGCGCCGCGGCCTTTTTGCCTCGCTTTCGGCGCCCGAAACGCCGCGTCTAGGCCTGGGTTTGGGCCTGTTGCTGTTCGATCAGGCGCTGCTTGAGCTTGAAGCGCTCGACCTTGCCCATATGGTTGCGCGGGAACTTGGCCAGGAAGTGGAATCGGGCGGCGGGAAAACCCTTCAGATGGGTCAGCGCCGCCTCGCGCAGCCTCTCCTCGTCGATCGGCTCGGCGGTTTCGAGCACTACGTGCAACTGCTCTTCGCGGTCCGCGCCCTGTTCGGTCAGCACGCAGACCCCATCGAGGCCGAGCGCGTCCTGCAGCGCCTGCTCGTAGGGTCCGGACGGACGCTTGTCGCCCATTATGTTGAGAACGTCGGTGACCCGACCATGCAGGGCGATTCGCCCCTTGCCGTCCAAAACGCCCAGGTCCCCGGGATAGAAGTAGGCGCCCTTGACGAAGGAGGCCGTCGCGTCCGGATCGTTGAGATAGCCGGTGAAGCTGTTGTCGAGCAGCACCCTGACCTGGCCCAGCTGATTCGGCGGCAGAGGCCGGTCCTCCTCGTCGACCACCTCGACGGTCCGCCACGAATGCAGGCGGTGCCAGCGCAGGTCTTCGTCGGCCCTGATCTCCGTCGTCGCCCAGCCGCCGCTTTCGGTTGAACCCAGGCTGGTGACGATGCGCTTGGTAAGACGCGCCTTCACCTGATTGGCCAGGGCAAGCGACAGCGGCCCGCCGGTCAGCATAAGCGTCAGCTTGTCGTTGCGCTGGAGCGAGGCCGGCGCCTCCGCCATCACCTGCGCCAGAAGGCCGGGGGTGAGCATGGCGGACGTGATTCCGGGAAGTTCGAGCGACCGATACTTGTCCGCGCCCTGGTGGATGATCACCGTCGCACCGGCCATCCAGACGCCAAGAGGAAAGTTGTAGCCGACCGCCGTCCAAAGGCCGAGATCGAGAATATTGATCGCGTTCCCGCTTATCTCGCGCTCCACGCCGTCGGGATCACGCCGGTACCTCTCCAATCCGGCCTGGATCACCGCGATCTGCGCCCGCGAATCGACCACCATCATCTTGTAGTTTCCGGTTGTCCCGGAGGTCAGCAGGATGTGGTCGCCTGGCGGTGTCCGCGGCGGCGCGACCAGTTCGCCGCCATCGTCTTCCGCGGTCCAGTCCGGCAGGTCGACGCCGATGCGGGCGGCGCCGGGGGCGATGGCCGGATCGAGGTCGGGGACGTGTTCTTTCGCGGACGTCACCACCGCGACGATGTCGAGGCCGACGAACCCTTCGAATTCGGCCGCGGAGCGTATCGAGACCGTTGTCAGGCCGAGCGTGCGCAGGCCGAGATTGACCACCCAGCTGAGCAGGATGGAATGGATCCAGACAACGGCGACGCCGCCGGGGCGCAGGCCACGGGCCGCCAGTTCGCCGCGCATGGCCGTGATCATTCGATAAAGGGCGCGATAGGAGACCGGTTTCAGATCATAGATGATCGCTGGAGCGTCCGGCGTCCGGCAGGCGATTTCGAAGACCTTGTCGACGACATCCACGATGGTCTGCCTCGGATTGTGGTTTGCGGACCGGCGGCCCGATCCATGGCCTTATCCGACAAACTCCGCCGGGCGGCAACGCGACGAGACGCTCGTCAATCGAGGCTCCGGCGTCTCTAGCCCGAAACCAGGCCGAGCTCCGCCGCCGACTCGGCGATCAAGCAACGGGGGACACGCATGACTTCATTGTCATGCTCGCGCGCATTCGTCCCTTTCCGGATTCTGCGAACTTCGCAGCGGCAGCGCGACCCGCTTGCTTGGGCGCCGTCCGCGACCCCGACCGCGAATAGAGGCCGGCGCGATGTGCGGCCGAGGCCATCGCCGCCAATTCGGCGCCCGTCGTCGAACCTTGCCGCCGGCCGGGCGTTGAAGGTCATCCCCGGAAAGAGCGCGACATGGCCAAAGATGACTTCGACACCGACGCCGGCAACGGCGGCGAGACACACCAGCACGTGCCGGAGAGCGGACCGCACGGCGGCGGCGAGGCGCATCTGACGACCAATCAGGGGATTCGGGTCTCCGACAACCAGAACAGCCTCAAGAGCGGAGAGCGCGGCCCCGCCCTGCTGGAAGACTTCGTCCTGCGCGAAAAAATCTTCCACTTCGACCATGAGCGGATACCGGAGCGCATCGTCCACGCCCGCGGCTCGGCGGCGCACGGCTATTTCGAGGCGACCGACGACATATCCGACCTGAGCAAGGCGGCGCTGTTCACGAAGGGCGAGAAGACGCCGGTTTTCGCGCGCTTTTCCACCGTCGCCGGCGGCGCCGGCTCGGTGGATACGCCGCGCGACGTGCGCGGCTTCGCCGTGAAATTCTATACCCGCGAGGGCAACTGGGACCTGGTCGGCAACAACATGCCGGTCTTCTTCATCCAGGACGCGATCAAGTTCCCCGACCTGATCCACGCGGCGAAGATGGAGGCCGACAAGGCCTATCCCCAGGCCGGCACGGCGCACGACACCTTCTGGGACTGGGCCTCGCTGATGCCGGAGGCCACCCACATGCTGATGTGGGCGATGTCGGACCGCGCCCTGCCCCGCTCGCTGCGGATGATGGAAGGCTTCGGCATCCACACCTTCCAGCTGGTGAACGCCAAGGGCCAGGTCAATTTCGTCAAGTTCCACTGGAAGCCGAAGGCGGGCATCCAGTCGACCATCTGGGAGGAGGCCCTGAAACTGCAGGCCGCGGACAACGACTATCATCGGCGCGACCTGCACGAAGCCATCGTCGCCGGAAACTTCCCGGAATGGGAATTCGGCATCCAGGTGTTCGACAAGGCCTTCGCCGACAAGCAGTCCTATGACGTGCTCGACGCCACCAAGCTGATCCCCGAGGACGACATTCCCGTGCGGATCATCGGCCGCATGGTGCTGGACCGGAATCCCGACAACTTCTTCGCCGAGACCGAGCAGGCGGCCTTCTGCCCGGCCAACATCGTGCCCGGCGTCGACTTCTCGAACGACCCGCTGCTGCAGGGACGGCTGTTCTCCTACCTGGACACGCAGAAGTCGCGGCTCGGCACCGCCAATTTCCACCAGCTTCCGATCAACGCGCCGAAATGCCCGATGATGAACTTCCAGCGCGACGGCCAGATGCAGATGGCCGTGCCGAAAGGCCGGGCCAACTACGAGCCCAACAGCCTGGCGGCGCACGGCGAGGACGGCGGCCCGCGCGAATGCCCGGCGACCGGCTTTACAACCTCGACCGGCGCGACCGGCGACGACGAATCCGGCGAGAAGCTGCGGGTGCGGGCCGAGCGATTCGCCGACCACTACAGCCAGGCCCGCCTGTTCTGGGTCTCCCAGACCAAGAGCGAGCAGGCGCATGTCGCCTCGTCCTTCGTCTTCGAACTGTCGAAGGTCGGGCTGGAACAGGTGCAGCCGCGCCTGGTCGCCCGGCTGCGCAACGTGGATGAAGGCCTGGCCAAGCGCGTCGCCGAAGGGCTGGGCATCGACCTGCCGGCCAAGGCCAAGGCCGCCAGCGAGCCCGTCGACATGAAGCCGTCGGACGCCCTCTCCATCCACAAGAACATGAAGGCCACCCTTGAGGGCCGAACCGTCGGCGTCCTGATCGCCGACGGCAGCGATGCGGCCGAGGTCGCGTCGGTGGCGGACGCCATCGCCAAGGCCGGCGGCAAGGCCTTCGTCGTCGCGCCCAAGGTGGGCGGCGCAAAGCTTTCGGATGGAAAGACGATGAAGGCGGACGGCCAACTGGCCGGCTCGCCGTCGCAGCTGTTCGATGCGGTGGCGATCGTGCTTTCCGAAGAGGGCTGCAAGAGCCTGGCCGGGCAAGGCGCCGCGATCCAGTTCGTCATGGACGCCTTTGGCCATCTGAAGGCGATCGGCGCCTCGGCGGCGGCCAAGCCCCTGCTCGACAAGGCGGGGGTGAAGGCCGACGACGGGGTCGCCGACCTCGGCAAGGCGTTCATCGCGGCGGCGGCGAAACGATTCTACGATCGAGAGCCGAGCCTGCGCGACCTCGCATAGGATCAGCGCCAGCCACGGTTGGGCGGCTGAAACCGGCTTGCATTCGTCTTGCAATAACGCGTACTTTGCATTGCAAAGGAACCGGCGCGTGAGCAATCTCGACAGAGCCCTGGCCGAAATCAGCGCGATCCGCGGCCAGATGGCGCGCGCCAGCGAGTTTCGAGGCTATGGGCCGGCGACCTTCGCGGCGACTGGACTGCTGGCCGCGCTGGCCGCCGCCGCCCAGGCGCTGTGGTTGAAGGACCCTTCGGCGCATGTCCCCGCCTATCTAGGCCTGTGGGTCGGGGTGGCCGCGGTCTCGGCGGCGCTCATCGGGTTCGAGATGGTGACGCGCTCGCGGCGGATGCATTCCGGCCTGGCCGGCGAGATGATCCGGGCGGCTGTCGAGCAGTTCCTGCCGGCCGGGGCGGCGGGCGTGCTGATCACCGCCGTCCTTTGCCGATTCGCGCCGCATAGCCTTGGCCTCTTGCCCGGCCTCTGGCAGATCGTCTTCGGCCTCGGCGTCTTCGCCTCCTGCCGCTTCCTGCCTGGAGCCATGGCGCTGGTGGGGGGCTGGTACATGGCCTCAGGCTTGGTCGCCCTGGCCTATGGCGGCGACGTTCGAGCCTTTTCGCCCTGGATCATGGGCGCGGGCTTCGGGATTGGCCAGGGGCTGGTGGCGCTGGTGCTGCAACGCGGAGCGGGAGGCCACGATGAGCGTGGCTGAGCGCGACGCCGGCCAGTTCGCCTATGAGGGGCTGGATAGGGTTATCCATGAACGGGCGCGGCTGGGCGTGCTGACCTCGCTGGTCGCCCATCCCAAGGGGCTGGCGTTCGGCGACCTTCGCCGCATGTGCCAGCTCACCGACGGAAACTTAAGCCGCCACCTGCAGGTGCTGACCGAAGCCGGATTTGTCGAGGCCGCCAAGTCGTTCGAGCAGAACCGGCCGCAGACCTTCTGCCGGATCACCGCCGAGGGTCGCGCGCGCTATCTCGACTATCTGGCCGTGTTGGAACAGGTGGTGCGCGACGCCGCCGCGGCGGTGAAGGCCGATACCGCCCAACCTGGCTTGCCCGGTCGGCCTGGCCTCTCTGCCGCCTGACCCTTGCTTTTTGCCTGGAGACTTTGCAATGCCAAGTCCACTGCAGCCCCAACCCAAGCTTCACGTGGCCATTATCATGGACGGCAACGGCCGTTGGGCGACGCGTCGAGGCCTGCCGCGCACGCTTGGCCATCGCGCCGGCGCCGAGGCCATGCGGCGCATCGCGAAGGCCGCACCGGACCTGGGGGTGACCACCCTCACCTTCTTCGCCTTCTCCGCCTACAACTGGCAGCGGGCGCCGGCCGAGGTCGACGGGCTGATGCGGCTCTTGAGCGACTATCTGCGCTCGGAGACCCAGAGCCTGATCGACAGCGGCGCTCGCCTGAGCCTGATCGGCCGCCGCGACCGGCTGCCGATCATTCACCGCGATCGATTGACGCGCATCGAACAGGCGACGGCCGGCGGGCGGCGGCTGCACATCCGCATCGCCGTCGACTATTCCGCCCGCGCCTCGATCGAGGACGCGGCGGCGCGAGTGGCGGCGGGAGCGGCCGACGGGTTCGGCCGGCTGGTGGCGCAGTCGGAGCCGGGCGACGCAGACGAGGCGGCCGACGTCGACCTCCTGATCCGCACCGGCGGCGACAAGCGGCTGTCCGACTTCCTGCTCTGGGAAAGCGCCTTCGCCGAATTGTGGTTCACCGACCAGATGTGGCCCGACTTCGACGAGGCGGCCCTGCGGTGCGCCATCGCCGAGTTCCGCGCTCGCGAGCGCACCTCGACCCTACCGGAGGGCCGCCGATCATGGGTGACCGCAGCCTAGGCCGTGTACGCACAATCTCGGCCGAGGTCCGCCTTTGGGCAAGACGCCAATGGCCTTTCGACCCTGAGCCGACATGGCGCTTCGCTAGGGTCTGATCCCGTAACCTGAGAACGTCTCGGCGATCTTGGGGTCAAGCTTGAGCGCTGCGGCGATGTCCGCTTGGCCCTCAGGCGAGCGGCCCAACCGCAAGGCCGCGATCCCCCGGCCGTATAGATCGTCGGCGCTTCCCGGCTGCACGCGAACGGCAGCGTCGTAATCGTTCCAGGCGTCCTCGCGCCGATTCTGCTGGAGGTCGACGAGGCCTCGGCTGTTCAGGTAATGTGGATTATTGTTCGACAGGCGTACGGCGGCGTCGCAGTCGGCTCGCGCTGCGCCAAGATCGCGGTTGGTCATGGCCCGGAGCCAGCAGGCCTCGTTCAAGTCACTCGGATCCTGCGGATTCTGCCCAGTCGCTCGATCGACATCGGCGATAGCGCGAGTGTAGTCGCCCTCCATCGCGTAGAGGTCGCCGCGCGCGCGGTAAGCGCGAAAAAATTGTGGATCTAACCGGATCGACTGGGCGAAGTCGGCAAAGGCGCGGACATGGTCGCCTTTGATGGCGTAGGCGATGCCACGGCCATAGTATGGAATGGCGAACGATGGGTTGAGTGAGATCGCCAGGTCGAAGTCGGCGATGGCGTGGTCAACGTCGCCCTTACTTTGGTAGGCAAAGCCGCGATTGCTGTAGGTTCCGGCATATTGAGGGCGGAGCTGGATCGCTCGATCGAAGTCGGCGATGGCGCGATCAAGGTCGCCCTTGCCCTCATAGATGCTGCCGCGGACATCGTATGCATCGGCGTCCTGAGGGTTTAGTTGGATCGCCCGATCATAATCAGCGATGGCGCAGTCACGGGCGCCCCTCAGTTGGTCGGCCGAGCCGCGGTTCCTATAGCGGCTGGCGAGGTCCGCCGCGCTCAATCCATCTGACTGAATGTCGCTGGCGCAGACGGCGTTCGCTGCATCGGGAATGAAACGTCCGCCGTGGTCCTGGGAAGGGACTGCTGATTGCTGCGAGAACGCCGCGTGAGCGCCCACCGATAGCATCACGCAGGCTAGGCCCGCCTTGACCCAGAGACGCATATTTCCCCCCAACGACTGGGGCACTGTGTTCGCGTGACACCCAGAGTGTCAACGCTACGGCGCCTTCAGGCGAATTTTCATGCCGGCGCGAGTGGGTATCCCCCTCGCAGACCTTCAGACTGAATGATCTCGAACAGGTGATCGCCGCGGTGCATCAGCCGAGCGCGACCAGGATCATGGAGGCGATCACGCTCCCCAGCAGAAAGAACGGCGCATTGATCAAGTTGTATTGCATGGGCTTTGGAAAGTTCGGGTTGTGCGCGATGTTCACGACCATGGGGATCAGATAGCCGGCCCCGGCGATCAGACCGAACTCCAAGGCCGCGGCATAGGTCGTGACGCCCAAGGCGCGCATTAGGACGGCGCTGGTGATGACGATCACCGTCTGGCACAGCAACGGTGTGACGATGAACAGCGCGGACGGTTTCTGCGCCGGCGCATCTTCCCGTCCGAGGGCGACCACATAGGCCCGCGCGAACAGCAGCATGAACCACACCGCGCCCAACGCGAAGAGCGCAGCCTCCGCTATCGCGACCGCGAGCCAGTTCACCTCGTTCAACGCCGTCAACATCTGATGTCCTCTGGAACGCTCATGCCGATCAAGCGGCATGGCCGTTCTCTACCTGACACCTGCTGCCAGCGGTGTGGCAGCACGCGTCGGTCCAAGCCCATTGAGCCGGCAGACCCGGCTGATTTGGCGGGCATGCTCCCCGGGGAGCCAAGTCGCTCCTCCGTTCATCTCGACGCCGTCGCGCTCCCAGGATCGGTCAGGCGCGCTCCGCCGGCCAGCCGGCGCTGATGGCGTTGGCGCGCGCCAGGATCTGCGGCGGCCGCTGTTCCTCCGGCACCAGCAGCACCCCGACCCGCCGGGCGGTGCGCCCAAGCTGGCCGCTGGCGCCGGCGCTGGCCAGCGGAATGGCGAGCGCCAGGCCGAGGATCACCGGCGCCATCCACAAGAACGGCCGCAGCGACGAGGACAGCGCCGTGGCGCCGAGCGCCAGGCCGATGGCGGTGTCGACCGCATGCAGCCGCACCGTCTGACGGAAGTTGAGCCCGGTCTCCTCCCGCGCCTGGGCGATCCAGCCCGAGTCGCGGCCGGCGACCACGGCGGCCAGGGAACAGGTGTGGCTGACCATGATCAGGGGCGCGACCAGCATCGAAAGCACGCTCTCGATCGCCACGTTCAGCGCCGCCAGACCCGGGCCGCCGAATCGCCCGCCCTCCCCCGTGCGCAGCATCTGCAGGCAGGCCAGGACCTTGGGCGCCAGAAGAAAGCCCAGGCCGACGCCGAACACCGCCCCGACCGCCGCCGCATCGAAGGCGTGTACGGCATGCAGCGTCCCGCCCGCGTGCTGGCCCCAATCCGGCCGCAACGGCAGGATCGCGGCGCTGATCAGCAGCGACAGCCACAGCGGCGCCACCAGATAGGCCGAGATGCCGCGCAACAGGTGGAAACGGCTAACCCAGTGCAGGCCCTTGGCGCAGACGATCTGGACGTGCTGCAGATTGCCCTGGCACCAGCGGCGGTCGCGGGCGAGCAGGGCCGCCAGGGTCGGCGGCGATTCCTCATAGCTGCCGCCGAGATTGGAGGCCATGTGCACGCGCCAGCCGGCGCGGCGCAACAGAGCCGCCTCGACGAAGTCGTGGCTCATGATATGGCCGCCGAAGGGCTTGCGGCCGCGCAGCTGCGGCAGACCGCCGTGGGCGGCGAAGGCCGCGACGCGGATGATGGCGTTGTGGCCCCAGTAGTTGCCTTCGGACCCCGACCACCAGGCGACGCCCCGGGCCAGCATCGGTCCATAGAGGCGGCTGGCGAACTGCTCGGCGCGGGCGAACAGGGTGTGCCGGTTGACGATCGCCGGGGCGGTCTGGATCAGGCCGATATCCGGCTCCCGCTCCATGGCCGCGGCCAGGCGCACCAGGGTCTCGCCCTCCATCAGGCTGTCGGCGTCCAGCACCACCATGTGCGCATAGGCGCCGCCGAACCGGCGCACCCAGTCGGCGATGTTGCCCGCCTTGCGCGCGACGTTCTCGGGGCGGTGGCGATAGAAGATCCGCAAAGGCGCGCCGAGGCGCCATTTCAATTGGCGGAACAGGGCGTATTCGCTGGCCCGGATTGCGGGGTCGGTGGTGTCGCTGAGCACGAAGAAATCGAACGGCGCGCTGGCGCCGGTCGCATCCACCGACTCGCAGATGGCCTGCAGCCGCGCGAAGACCGGCCGCGGCGTCTCGTTAAAGACCGGCATCAAGACCGCCGTGCGGCTCCTCAAGGCGGGCAACGGCCCGCTCGCCTCGAGCCCAAGCTCGCACGGCGCCCGCACCAGCCCGACGACAAAGCCGGCGAAGGCCGAGAGGAAGGAAAAGGCCGACCAGGCGAAAAGCAGCGCGACCAGGACCAGGATCAACACGTCCAGAGGCCCGATCGTGTCGGCGCTCAGCACCCCGTAGACCGGGGTCAAGGCGAGCGCGGTCAGGACGAGCGTCGCGGCGATGAGGCCGCCAAGCCTGCGGTTGGCGGGCGAGGCCCGGGATGCGCACGGCGCCGAGGAGGGCGCGCCAAAGGACTGGGCCGGCATCTCCATCGGCTGGTCTTCAGGCAGATCGGCGAACAGGATACGTCCACGCCGGAGCCTGGAGTTGAGCGCGTCGGGGATGCGGTCCAGCGCGTTCATGGAGCCCTTTGACTCAAAACCCGGGGCGGTCCACGGACCCGCAGACGGTATCGCGGGATGGGAACCCACCCGTTATGCACAGTCCAATCGGTCTCGAATAGGGCGAATTGACGACGAGCCGCTTGTAAAATCTCATTGCTGAAACAAGCATCAGCCCCTGAACAGTTGATAGGTCCAGGTTTCGCTGAGCGCCGCGCCGCCCTTGCGCAGATAGGCGCGCAGGTCGCACGAATCGGCGTCGAGCCCGCTCACGTCCAGCATCAGCCGCCATCGCGACGTACCGGCCACCGGATAGGCGGCGGCGTTTTCAATGCGTCCGCGCTCGACGCTAGCGACCGGCTCGACGCCGCTGGCGCGGGTCAGGCCGGCCAGGCCGCCGCCCTCGAAATCGACCACCAGTTTCCTGACGTTCGGCGGGCGCGGCTGGCCCGGACGCCCGCCCCGCCCGACTCGCGTGGAGACGACGCGGGCGACGCCCGGCGCGGACGGCTCCTCGGTGCCCCAATAGAGCCGGTAGCGAAAGGCCAGGTCGTCGCCGGCCCGCACGGCCGCCGCGGGGGTCCAGAAGGCGACGATATTGTCGCTGGTCTCGTCGTCGGTCGGAATCTCCACCAGTTCGACCGCGCCCGGCCCCCAGTCGCCGATCGGCTCGACCCAGGCGCTGGGCCGGCGGTCGTAGAAGACCCCGTCGTCCTGATAGTGGTCGAACACCCGGTCGCGCTGCAAAAGGCCGAAGCCGCGCGGGCCGCGATCGGCGAAGCTGTTGGTCACCACCCGCGGCGGATCGACCAGCGGCCGCCAGATCCGCTCGCCGGCCCCGGTCCAGATGGCAAGGCCGTCGGAATCGTGGATTTCCGGCCGCCAGTCGCGCCCGGCCGAGCCGCCGTTCTCGCCGTACCAGAACATGCTGGTCAGCGGGGCTATGCCCAGCCGCTCGACCGGTTTCCTGAAAAAGAGCGCGCAGTCGATCTCCTGGACCAGGCCCTTGGCGCCGCGCTGGTTTTTGATGCGGTAGGCGCCGGAGACGGCCTCGCCCTCGAGCAAGGCATAGACGGTCAACTGGCCGCCGGCGCCGCGCTCCAGCCAGAAGGCGGTGAAGTCGGGGAAGGATTCCGGCCTGGCCGTCGCGGTGTCGATGGCCAGGCCGCGGGCGGAGAGGCCGTACTGATCGAACGGATCGGCGCTGCGGAAATAGGAGGCGCCCTGAAAGGCCAGCCAGTCGCTCTCGCGGCCGGGGTCCATGGCGCGAAATCCGGCGAATCCCTCGGCGACGCCGGCCAGGCGCCGGGCCAGGGTCGGATCGCGCACATCGAACAGGGCCTCCGAATAGAGCACCCGCCTCGCCTGCCCGCCGTCGACCGCGAAGACCTTCACCGGCCGGTTCGCATAGCGCCCCAGGTGGAAGAAGCGGATGGCCGCATCCCCCGGCAGGCCGCCCCAAAGGGTCTTGTCCGGCCGATAGGTGATCTGGCCGATGGCGTCGTAGTCGACGGCGGCCAGGTTCGCCGCCGGCGCCGGCGTGTAGGGCCGGCGCGCGCTAGCCGCGGCCTGCGCCCGCAGCCTATCAAAGGAGAACGGCGAAGGCGGCCCGAGCGGCGGGCCGGGCTGGACGGCGGGATCGGCCCAGGACGGGCCCGCGCTGGCCGCAAGGCCGAGGGCGGCGGCCATCAGGCGACGACGGGAGAGGAAAGGCATGCGCCGGATACTAGACGAGCGATAGCGCGCCGTCAGCGATCGGCCGCTGGCATGCGCGGCCCTTTAGCCCTCATTTCCGCGAAACGCTCGCTTGGCGCGCTGGGCGGCGACGCCCGGGCGGTGCTAGGATCAGGCTCAGGGATGCCTTCGTCCCCACCAATCAAAAAGCGGAGACCGGACATGAAGTATGTTCGCATGGGATCGACGGGAACGCAGGTTTCGAGGCTGTGCCTGGGGTGCATGAGTTTCGGCGGCATGGCCGACTGGACCTTGAACGAGGACGCCAGTCTGCCGATCCTGCGCAAGGCGGTCGAGGCGGGGATCAACTTCTTCGACACGGCCGACATCTATTCGCGCGGCCAGAGCGAGGAGATCCTCGGGCGCAGCCTGAAGGAACTCAAGATTCGCCGCGACGAGAGCGTGGTGGCGACCAAGGTGTTCAACCCCATGGGCCGCGGCCCCAATCGCGGCGGCCTGTCGCGCAAGCACATCAGCCAGTCGATCGACGCCAGCCTGACGCGGCTGGGCATGGACTATGTCGACCTCTACCAGATCCATCGCTTCGACTATGAGACCCCGATCGAGGAGACGATCGAGGCGCTGGACGACGTCGTGAAGTCGGGCAAGGCGCTCCATATCGGCGCCAGCTCGATGTTCGCCTACCAGTTCTCGAAATATCTGAACCGCGCCGACCAGACGGGCCGGACCCGGTTTGCGATGATGCAGAACCACTACAACCTGCTCTATCGCGAGGAGGAGCGGGAGATGAACCCGCTCTGCCTCGAGGAGGGCGTCGGCCTGATCCCCTGGAGCCCACTGGCCGGCGGCGTGCTGGCCGGCAGCCGCGAGGCCGGCACGGTGCGCTCCAAGTCGAACATGGGGCCGGGCCGCGACCGCTATAACCGCCCCGCCGACCACGCCGTCACCGACGCCTTGAAAAAGGTCGCGTCTCAGCGCGGCGAGTCGCCGGCCCAGGTCGCCATCGCCTGGCTGCTCTCCAAGCCCGCGGTCACCGCCCCCATCGTCGGCGCCAGCAAGGCCGAGCACCTCGACGCGCCCCTGGCGGCCGTCGAGACCCCGCTGAGCGCCGATGAGATCGCCATGCTGGAGGCGCCGTACGAATCCCAGGCCGTGGTCGGCGCGCTCGGTCCAAAAGACTATCCGCCCCGCGAAATCCGCGCCGCGTCCGTGCCGAGACCGGCGGCGTAGAGAGCCGCCTCATTTTCTTCCTCGTCATGGCCCGGCTCTTGTCGGGGCCACCCATGATCACCGTCGAATGTGAGTGTTCATGGGTCCCCCGCATTCCGCCGCTTCGCGGCTCCAGCGGGGGACGACGGGTTTTGTTAAGGTGTGCGGCGCGCGTATCACGGCAGCCCGGCGCCGGGAACCTCAACCTCGACGGCGACGACGCTGGCCGTGCGCTTGGCGCGGGCGGTGTCCGGATCGGACCCGTCGGAGACCATGACGAACAGGGTCTTGCGGTCGTCGCCGCCGAGCATGCAGGCGAAGGCGCCGCGGCCGGTGTCGACGCGCTCGGAGACCTGGCCCCCCTCGTGCAGGCGGATCACCTCGTTGGTGCTCGGCGAGGCGACCCAGATGGCGCCCTCGGCGTCCAGGCAGCAGCCGTCGGGCACGGCGCGGTCGGGCAGCTGCGCCCAGAGCCGCCGGTTCGATAAGACCCCGTCCGCGGCGATGTCGAAGGCGGTCATGCGGCTGGCGAAGGTCTCGCCGACGACCAGGGTCTTGCCGTCCGGGGTGATCACCGTCCCGTTCGGGAAGATCAGCTCGCCGGCGGCCTCGTGCACCGAGCCGTCCGGATCGACCCGCGCCATCCTGGCCGGCTTGGTCTCGCCGCGCGGATAGAGCGGAAAGCCGAAATTGCCGACATAGGCGCGGCCCTCGGCGTCGACGACCATGTCGTTCGGATTGAAGGTCGCCACGGACGACAGATCGGCGTGTTCGACCAGCCGCCCGTCCGTCTCCCGCCGCATCAGCTTCATATCGTCCATCGAGACGATGAGCATCCGCCCATCCGGCAACCAGCCGAGGCCGGAGACGGCGGTCGGCGATTCGATGATGGTCTCGCGCGCGCCGTCGGGCGTCATCGCCACCACCTCATGGGCGTGCATGTCGGAGAAATAGAGCCGCCCGTCCCGCCACCGCGGCGCCTCGCCGAAGGCCAGGCCGCCGAGCAGGGTGCGAAGGGCGCGTGTGGTCATGGCGGGGCTCCTTGGAGACTTCAATTATATCATCATTGCCCGGTTTATCCGGGCAACCCATGAACACGTGAGACGCCAATCAGACGCGGCGGCTGACGTCGAGCGCGCCTTACTCGATCGCCAGCCCGTCCATGCCCGCTTCGCGCCAGTGACGGATGAGCTCGAAGAACCGAACCGGGCCTGGGCCATAGAGGCCGTCGAACAGGCCGGCGCCGTCGCCGGCGCGGCCTTCGCCGTTGTAGTAGCCGGGCGTGCAGGCGATGCGGAAGTCCAGATTGGCCCTGGCGTTGTCGCGGATGGTCTGGACCCAGCCCGCCTCGGCCTCGGCTGTCGGCTCGATGAGGTTCGCCTGGCGCTGGCCGGCCTCGCCGATCAGGTCGGCGATGTAATGCGCCTGTTCGTCCAAAAGGTGCGGGAAGTTCGGGGTCAGCGTGCTCTGGTTGACCCCCATGTGGAAACAGTTGGGAAAGCCGTGGCTCATGACGCCGTGCAGGGTCTTCAGGCCCCCGCTCCAGTGGTCGGTCAGGGCCCTGCCGTCGCGCCCGTGGATCTCGAACCCGGCGCGGCGGGTATAGGCGGTTCCCACCTCGAAGCCGGTGGCGAAGATGATGCAGTCGACCGCGTACTCGACGCCGTCGACGACCAGGCCGGTTTCCGTCACCCGCTCGACGCCGCGGCCGCCGGTGTCCACCAGCGTCACGTTCGGGCGGTTGAAGGTCGGCAGGTAGTCGTCGTTGAAGGTCGGCCGCTTGCAGAACTGGCGATACCAGGGCTTCAGCGCCTCGGCGGTCGCCGCATCGCTCACCGTGGCGTCGACCCGGGCGCGGACCTGGTTCATCTTGCGGAAGTCGGCCAGCTCCATCTCGGCGGGGATGTCCTCCGGCGCGATGGTCTTGCCGGTGCGGAAGGCCGCGATCGAGGTCAGGCTGCGGATGATGTCGGTCCAGCCGTCCGAGACCAGGTCCTCGTCCTGGCTGCCGCCGGAGACCAGGATGTTGAAGTTCTCCATCCGCCGCTTCTGCCAACCCGGCGTCAGCGAGGCGGCCCAGTCGGGGTCGGTGGGCCGGTTGCCGCGCAGGTCGACCGAGGACGGGGTGCGCTGGAAGACGTAGAGCTGTTTGGCCGCCCGGCCCAGGTGCGGCACCGACTGGATGGCCGTCGCGCCGGTGCCGATGATGGCGACGCGCTTGCCGGCCAGCCCGGTCAGGTTCCCGGCGGAATCGCCGCCGGTATAGGCGTAGTCCCAGCGGCTGGTGTGGAATGAGTGGCCCTTGAAGGTCTCGATGCCGGGGATGCCGGGTAGTTTTGGCCGGTTCAGCGGCCCATTCGACATGACCACATAGCGGGCCTTGATCGCATCGTCGCGGTTGGTGGCGACCAGCCAGCGCTTCTCGGCCTCCAGCCAGCGCAGGTCCTTGATCTCGGTCTGGAACAGGGCGTCCCTGTAGAGGTCGAAGGTCTCGCCGATGCGCCGGGCGTGGGCGCGGATCTCGGCGGCGAAGCTGTACTTCTCCTGCGGGATGTAGCCGGTCTCTTCCAGCAGCGGCAGGTAGATATAGCTTTCGATGTCGCACTGGGCGCCGGGATAGCGGTTCCAGTACCAGGTGCCGCCGAAGTCGCCGCCTTTTTCGACGATGCGGATGCGCTCCAGCCCCGCCTCGCGCAGCCGCGCGGCGGCCATCAGCCCGCCGAAGCCGCCGCCAATGACCAGGGCGTCAACCTCGTCGTTCAGCGCCGCCCGCGTGAAACCCGGCTCGACGTAAGGGTCGTCGACATAGCGGCCGAAATCGCCCTTGGTCTCGACATACTGTTCGTTGGCGTCCGTCCGCAGCCGCTTGTCGCGCTCGATCCGATATTTCTCGCGCAAGGCGTTGGGGTCGAAGTCCAGCGCCGGCTCTGCGGCGTCGGGTTCAAGGGTATCGAGGCTCATGCGGCGCTCCGGGATGATGCGGACGCAAGTGAACGTCATTCACTGAACCGGCGCAAGCGGCGATGGACAGGCCCTCGCCTTGACCCCTGACCAAGCGGCTCCCATCATCCGCGGCGAACGGCCGGAGACGCGACCCATGTCAGCCATCGCCATCGACCAGCTATCGCCGGCTGAGCGTCTGACTCTGATCGAAGAGCTCTGGGACAGCCTTGACGCGGCCGAGGTGCCGTTGACGCCCGCGCAGCGTATCGAACTTGATCACAGGCTCGCCACGGCGGACGCCGATGCCCGGCGGGGCGCGACCTGGAGGCAACTCAAGGCGAGGCTCAAGCAACGTCTGCGATAATGCCGACACTGGTCTTCACGCCCGCAGCGCAGGGCGAGGTTGTTGAGGCGCTGGATTGGTATGAGCAGCAGTCGCCGGGTCTAGGCGAAACGCTGGTCATCGAACTCAATCGGATCGCCATTCGTATAGTCGCCAATCCGCTGCATTTTCCACGGGTGCACAAGGATGTGCGCCGCGCGCTTCTGCGGCGCTTCCCATACGCGATATTCTTCCGCGTCGCCGAGGATGAAATTCAGGTGATCGCCTGTTTCCATACCCGCCGTGACCCGACGCATTGGCGCGAACGAACCTGAATTTAAGACGCCCGTTCTCGCCGTTTCCCTACCAGCTCCCCACATTCGGCATCGACGTCCAAGGCTCGGCCGGCTCCTTGCGGCCGCCCTTTTGCAGGAGCTCGATCGAGATGTTGTCGGGCGAGCGGACGAAGGCCATGCGGCCGTCCCGCGGCGGACGGTTGATGGTGACGCCGCCGTCGGCCAGGCGCTTGCAGGTGGCGAAGATGTCGTCGACCTCATAAGCCAGGTGGCCGAAGTTGCGGCCGCCGTCATAGTCTTCCGGATCCCAATTGTAGGTCAGCTCGACCAGGGGCGCGCGCTTTTCGCGGGCGGCTTCCAGGTCGTCGGGGGCGCTGAGGAAGATCAGGGTGAAGCGGCCGGCCTGGTTCTCGACGCGGCTGGCCTCGGCCAGGCCAAGCTTATTGACGTAGAAGTCGAGCGATGCGTCGAGGTCGCGCACGCGCACCATGGTGTGCAGGTACTTCATTCAAAAATCTCCGTTTCGCGATCGGGCTCGAAGCCTGAGACTAATACAGGCTCGCGCCCCGTGGGTTCAACCTGCGGCCTGCCGGGCTCCTCGCGCGTCTGGCGCCGCCAGAGGGCGGCGTACTCGCCGTTGGCGGCGATCAGGTCGGCATGGCCGCCGCGTTCGACGATGCGGCCGCGGCGGATGACTAGGATCTCGTCGGCGTCGGCGATGGTGGAAAGCCGGTGGGCGATAACCAGGGTCGTGCGGCCGGTGCGCACCTTGCGCAGCGTCGCCTGGATGGCGGCTTCGGTGCGCCCGTCGAGCGCGCTGGTGGCCTCGTCGAGCACCAGAAGGCGCGGATTAGCCAAGAGGGCGCGGGCCAGGCCCACCCGCTGGCGCTCGCCGCCGGAGAGCTTCAGGCCCCGCTCGCCGACGCGGGTCTCCATCCTGTAGGGCAGGGTTTCGATAAACCTGGCCAGCTCCGCGGCCTCCGCGGCCGCCCAGACCTCGGCCTCGTCCGCTTCCGGCCGGGCGAAGGCGATATTGGCGTAGAGGGTGTCGTTGAACAGGGCGACGTCCTGCGGCACCAGCGCGATGGCGCGGCGCAGCGAGGCGATCTTCACCTTGCGCAGGTCGACGCCATCGAGCTTGACCGCCCCGCCCTGCGGATCGAGCAGCCGCAGCGCCAGCCGCACCATGGTGGTCTTGCCGGCGCCCGATGGCCCGACCAGGGCGGTGGTCGCGCCCGGGCGGATGCGGAAATCGACCTGCGCCAGGCCGACCGAGCGGGCGGTGTGCTGGAATTCCACATGCTCGAAGACCAGCTCGGCGCCCGCAGGTGAGGCCGGCGGCAGGTCGACGGCGTCCGGCGCATCGACGATGTCCGGCTGGATGGCGCGCAGATTGATCATCTGCTCCATGTCAATGAAGGCCTGGCGGATCTCGCGATAGTTCGAGCCCAGCATGTTCAGCGGCTGATAGACCTGCTGCAGGATCAGGATGCAGGCGGTGATGCCGCCGATGCTCATATGCCGGGGGTCGCTCACGAACAGATAGCCGGCCAGGCAGACGATGGACGCATAGCCCAGGTTCAGCACGATGGACTGGATGGCGTTCAGCAGTTGCAGCGAGGTGTTGGCCTTGACCGCGGCCCGGGCGTAGACGGTCATCGCCTCTTCATACCGGCCGACGGTGCGCGCCTCGGAGCCGAAGGTCTTGACCGTCTCGTAGTTCATCAGCGCGTCGACCGCCAGGCCGGCGACGTAGGAGTCCGCCTCATTCCAGGCGCGGCGATACTTGATGCGCCAGTTGGAGATGGAAAAGGTCAGGATGATGTAGACCACGATGGTGGCGATCGCGACGGCGGCCAGCCGCGCGTCGAAATTGGCGGTCAGCACCCAGGAGGCCATGGCCAGTTCGATCACCGTCGGCCCGAGGTTGAACACCACGCTGCGCAACAGGGTGTCGGTCGAGCGCGCGCCGCGGTCGATGATGCGGCTTAAGCCCCCGGTCAGCTTGCCCTGGTGGAAGTCGAGCGACAGCGACAGCGAGTGGGCGAAGGTCTCCACCGCCGAGCGCGCCAGGGCCATCTGCGACACCGGCTGGAAGATGGAATCGCGCATATAGGGCGCGGTGTTGGCGATGAAGCGCAGCGCCGTCGATCCCAGGGCATAGGCGACGAAGCCAGTCAGGATGGCCTGGGGCAGGCTGTGGCCGTGGTTCAGCCGGTCGATGCCGGTCTTGATGAACAGCGGCGCGATGACGCCCGTCCACTTGCCGATCATGACCAGGGTCAGGGCGACGCCGAGCCGGGTCTTCAACCCCCTGGCCTTGGAGCGCAGCACCAGCCGCACCAGGTCCGCCATCGAGCTCCAGAAGCTGAACGTCACGCCGGTGGGAGCGACGGCGCCGGGGATCGACATGCCTTGAGGCGCCGTCGCGGTCCTGGCCAAGCCTTGAAACCTCTCCGTTCAATCCATGATCAAGGTCGTCTGCTGACCTCCGGCCGGGGTCAGCCAGTCAATGCGCCAGTCGCCCGCCTGCCGCTGCCCGCGGAAAGGCAGCCCCGAAATAGGCCCGGACCGGCTGACGCTGAACTGGGCTTCGGCCTGGCCACCGGGCGACTGGATCGTCAGGTCATGATCGCCCGGTTTGAGCATGGCCGCCAGGGCGAATGAAAACCGGCCCTGGGCGTCCGCCCTCGCCTCGCCGCCCGACCGGCCGTCCAGCGTCAGCCGCAGGACCGAGCCGGGATGAGCCAGGCCGGAGACCACCGCGCCGCCGCCGGCGTCGAAATCCACCGCGGCGACCTCGGGCGCGTTCGAGCTTGCGCCCGGCGCATGCGCCCCGGCGCCGGCGCGCAGCAGCATCGCCGCCCGCCCGGGCGCCGGCAGCACGGCCAGATAGCCCTCGCCCTGGATCGGCCGTCCCGCCACGGTCTCGGAAAGGCCGAACAGCCGCACCGCCGAGGCGCTCGGCAAGATCAGGCTGAACAATCCCCGACCGTCGGTGAGCGCGCCAAAGGCGCCGCCGTCCGGCGAGGCGAGCCGCACCGGCGCATTCGGGTCGCCCAGCCCGCTCAGTTCGATCCGCCCGTCGCCGAGGCGCTGGGCCGAGGTGACCCGGGGCGGCGGTGTGTAGCCGGTCTGGCCCTGAGCCTGTTCGTCTTCCGGCGGCGGCGGCGTGCGCCAGTCGCCGCCGCGGCTACAGGCGCAGAGCAGGCCCACGGCGAAGACGGCCCCGAGCCAGGCCGCCCCCCTTGCATTCCGAGCCCGATGGCGAATGATCGGCGCCGCGACTCCCCGCGCCGCCCCTGATCGGCGCTCCCTTGTCATTCGCGAGGCCCTCAATGTCCGTACCCACGCGGATCGGTTCGATCTGCGTCTATGCCGGTTCGTCCGACGCCGCCGATCCCGCCCTGCTCGAAGCGGCGGGCGGCTTCGGCGAGGCCCTGGCGCAAGCGCAGATCCGGCTGGTCTATGGCGGCGGCGGCATCGGCCTGATGGGCGCCTGCGCGCGGGCCGCCCACGCCGCCGGCGGCCGGGTCCTGGGGGTGATGCCCGAATTCCTGCGCCAGCGTGAGATCCTTTTCGATGAGGTCGAAACCATCGTCGTGCGCTCCATGCACGAGCGCAAGATGCTGATGTTCGAAGAGGCGGACGCCTTTGTCGCCTTGCCCGGCGGAATCGGCACCTTGGAAGAGGTGGTCGAACTGCTGTCCTGGCGCAGGCTCGACCTGCACGCCAAGCCGATCGTCTTCTACAATCCCGATGGGTTCTGGGACCGGCTCTTCAGCTTCCTGGGCCACACCGTCGCGCGAAAGATGACCCCGAGCGCGCTCGCCACGACCTGGCGCGCCGTCGGGACGATCGGGGCCATCCTGCCGGCGATCGAGGACATGGCCGCCGCGGCGCCGGAGGCGATTCCGCGGCTGTTGCCGAGAGTCGGTTAGGACATCTTCCGCCTTAAGCCTTCTCCATCGCCTTGCGGAGCACGGCGTTAATGCGGCCCTGCCAGCCCGCGCCGGCGCCTCGAAAATAGGCCAGGACATCCTGGTCGAGCCGCAACGAGACCGCCTCCTTGGGCGCGGCGAGCTTCGGCCGCCCACGCAGACGAGCAACGGTGCGCGGAAAGGCGGCGAGTTCTTCGGTTAACAACGCTTCGGGGCCTACCGCTCGCGCGAAATCTTCTTCGATCCACTCCGGATTGTCTGGGTCCGTCAGGTCCGGCTCCGGCAGCGCGGCCATCTTGGCCTCAATCTCTTGGCGGGACATAGCGTCTCATCTCCTTAGCATGGGCGCGGCGCAAGCTGATGGCGCGGACCATGCCGTTGCGCAGGGTGTAGGCGAGGCAATAGGTCTCGCCGTCGATCAAGCCATAGGCGCGCAGACGGGGCTCCGCGAAGCGCGGGTCTGTCGCACGGGCCAGGATCTCGAGGTCCGAAGCCCGCGCCAACGACACGCCGTGCTTGACCTTGTTGAGGTTGTCCTTCTGGGCGTCGAACTCGATGGCCACCCACTTAATGTAGCACGATAAATTCGCGCCAGGAACATTTTCGTGCTACAAAAAACAGACCGCCAAGGGCGGCGACCTAGGTCTTGCCGAACCCGCCGATCCGGTCGCGGAAGCCGTTGACGATCGGGTAGCGGCGGTCGCGGCCGAACGCCTTGCCGCCGATCTTCACGCCCGGCGGCGCCTGCCGGCGCTTGTATTCGGAGATGTAGAGCAGGCGCTGGATGCGTTCGACCACCTCGGGCGCGTAGCCGCGGGCGACGATCTCGTCGAGGGTCGCCTCCTCCTCGACCAGGCCGTGCAGGATGCCGTCGAGATCGGCATAGGCCGGCAGGCTGTCCTGGTCGGTCTGGTTGTCGCGCAGTTCGGCGCTCGGCGGCTTGGTGAGGATGCGGTCGGGGATCGGGTGATCGACGGAGGCTTCGAACGGCCGATGCGTGTTGCGCCAGGCCGAGACCGCGAAAACATCGGTCTTGTAGATGTCCTTCAGCACGTTATAGCCGCCGCACATGTCGCCGTAGAGGGTGGCGTAGCCCACCGCCATCTCCGACTTGTTGCCGGTGGTCAGCAGCAGCGCGCCGGTCTTGTTGGAGAGCGCCATCAGGGTGAGGCCGCGCAGGCGAGCCTGGATATTCTCCTCGGTGGTGTCGTGGGCGAGGCCGGCGAAGGATTGCGCCAGCATTTCGTCGAGCGCCGCGACGCCGGGCATGATCGGGATGATGCGATAGTCCGCGCCGATGGCCGCGGCGCAGGCCTCGGCGTCCTCGAAACTCTCCCGGCTGGTATAGCGCGACGGCAGCATGACCAGATGCACCCGGTCCGCCCCCAGGGCGTCGGCGGCGACGGCGGCGGTGATCGCCGAATCTATTCCGCCGGAAAGGCCAATCAGGACAGATGGGAACCCAGATTTATTCACGTAATCCCGCAGGCCCAGCACCATGGCGCGATAGACCTCTTCCGGCCCGCTTCGCCAGGGGCTCATCGGCGCCTCGACACAGCGCCAGCCGCCGTCCGACCGCTCCCAGGCCATCAGGCCGAGCGCCTCTTCGAACATCGCCATCCGCATGCACGGCTCGCCGTCGGCCTGCAGCGCGAAGGAGGCGCCGTCGAAGACCAGCTCGTCCTGGCCGCCGACCTGGTTGACATAGATCAGCGGAACGCCGCTCTCGGCCGTGCGGGCGCGCGCTATGCCCAGCCGCTCGTCCTCGGCCGTGCGCCGATAGGGCGAGCCGTTGGGGACGAGCAGGAGCTCCGCGCCCTGGGCCTTCAGATCGGCGCAGGGAATCGGTCCCCAGACATCCTCGCAGACCGGAACCCCGATCTTCACGCCCTTGAAGTCGAAGGCGTGGGCGCCGGGTCCGGGCGTGAACACGCGCTTTTCGTCGAAAACCCCGTAGTTGGGCAGATCGACCTTGAAGGTGACGCCCTTGACCTCGCCGTCGGCGATCAGGGCGACGGCGTTATACGGGCCA
Source organism: Caulobacteraceae bacterium (assembly GCA_965277425.1). GTDB lineage: Bacteria > Pseudomonadota > Alphaproteobacteria > Caulobacterales > Caulobacteraceae > Poindextera. Next base: position 387,156 of record CBDICR010000007.1, on the reverse strand, counting down.
CGGCCCTCGCCGCTCGCCCACGGCAGGCCGATAAGCGCGGCGCAGGCGCCCCTGGTCTTCAGCGCCAGGCGATCCAGCGCCGCGCGGCAGGCGGCGACGGCCGCCGGCTTCAAGGCCAGGTCCTCGGGCGGATAGCCGATGAGGAAGAGTTCGGAGAACAGGGCCAGGTCCGCGCCGGCGGCCGTGGCCTCGGCGAGGCGTGTCGCGGCGAGGGCTTCATTGGCCTCGATGGCCCCCACGGTCGGGTTGGCCTGCACCGCGGCGATGAGGAGTCGATCGGTCATAAGCCGGCTTCTAGGATATTTCGGCGCCGGCGTAAGCCCGCGGCCTATTCGTCCCGATGCACGCGCTCGCGGCGCTCGTGGCGTTCCTGGGCTTCAAGGCTCAAGGTGGCGATGGGCCGCGCGTCCAGACGGGCGATCCCAATCGGCTCGCCGGTCTCCTCGCAATAGCCGTAAGCCCCCTCCTCGATCCGTTGCAGCGCCTCGTCGATCTTGGCGACCAGCTTGCGTTGACGGTCACGCGTGCGCAATTCAAGCGACCGATCGGTCTCCGAAGAGGCTCGATCGGCGATATCGGGATGATTCTCGGTCTCGCTCTGCAAATGCGAGAGCGTTTCCCTTGATTCCCGATAGATATCTTCTTTCCAGTTGAGAAGCTTCTGGCGGAAATACTCAAGCTGCCGCTCATTCATAAACGTTTCGTCCTCCGACGGACGATACTGTCTATCCTCAACCAAAATCGCGGTCGCCTTCATTGACGTTTCCACGTTTTCAACCCTAAGCCCCCTAAGAAGCGTGCCGCTTAAACCAAATCGCGCCGCCTGTAAAATAAAGCCGCAGCGAGGCGGCGATTAGGTCGCAGCCGCATGCTGTTCAAGTTTGGCCATCTCCACCGCCGCGCGGGTCTCGATCTCGTCGAGCACCTCCTCCAGCCCGGCCTCGCCGGTGCGGGCGCGCTCCTGGCGCACGGCCTCGATCAGGCGGCCGAGCGCGGCCGGCGCGACGCCGCCGTCGAGCACCGCGATCTTCAGCTCGTCGAGGACGTCGAGGATGACGCCGGCGCGCCGCACGGCCTTGCGCCGCCGCTCCGTCGGCCCGCCCACCTCCTGTAAGGCCAGCAAGGCATCGATCGAGCCGACGGCGAAGGTCGAGGCCAGGCGCGCGGACGCCGCAGCCTCCGGCGCGCCGTCCGGGCCGGCGACCGAAAAGCCGCCCGCCGCGGGGCCCGCGCCGCGACTCGCGGGCGCCTGGGCCGATCCGACGCCGCTGGAGCCGCCTACCTTCATGCCGGGAGAAACTCGCGCAAATCGAACCCATCCGGGAACGCGCACAGTGTTGGCTGAGCGGCTTGCCGGTTCGTTAAGACTGGGCAGAAATTGCCTGCGCGCATTCTGTCGGCTTTAGCACAAACCAAGCCTATGTTTTTCAAAGATATTTTTCCATGCTCGACTGGCACGATCATCGCATTGGTCAAGAACGACGGCGGGGGGCCGCCAAAGAGCGTCGCCAGGGGCTTGCATGCGTTTACGAGTTTGGCTCTGGATCGTGGCGGTCCTGGCGGGGCTGGTCCTGGCCCAGCCCACCTATGCCGCCTCGCGCATCAAGGACATCGTCCAGTTCGAGGGCGTGCGCGGCAACAAGCTTGTCGGCTATGGCCTGGTCGTCGGCCTGAACGGCACCGGCGACAGCCTGCTCAACGCGCCGATGACCTTGCAGAGCCTGGAATCCATGCTCGAGCGGCTGGGCATCAACACCCGCGCCGCCGGAGCCAATTTCAACACCAAGAACGTCGCCGCGGTGATGGTCACCGCCGACCTTCCGGCCTTCAGCGCCACCGGCGCGCAGATCGACGTCACGGTCTCGGCCATGGGCGACGCCAAGAGCCTGCAGGGTGGCACGCTCTTGGTCACGCCGCTGCTCGGCGCCGACGGCGAAGCCTATGCGGTGGCGCAAGGCACGATCGAGACCGGCTCGATCTCCGCCAGCGGCGCCTCGGGCTCGTCCTTCAGCCGCGGCGTGCCGACGGCCGGCCGCATCGCCGAGGGCGCCAGCATCGAGCGCGAGGTCGGATTCAACCTCGACTCCATGCCGAGCTTGCGGCTTTCCCTGCGCAACCCCGACTTCACCACATCCAAGCGCATCGCCGATGTGATCGACGCCCAATATCCCGGCACGGCGGTGGCCGACAACCCGACCATCGTCACTCTGCACGCCCCGGCCGGCCAGGACATGATGAGCTTCGTCACCTCGCTGGAGGATCTGGAGGTCGAGCCGGAGGCGCCGGCCAGGGTGGTGATCGACGAGGACGCCGGCGTCATCGTCATGGGCGAGGACGTGCGCGTCTCCACCGTCGCCATCGCCCAGGGAAACCTGACCATCTCGGTGCAGGAAAGTCCCACCGTCAGCCAGCCCTCGGCATTCAGCCAGGGGCAGACCGCCATCGTTCCCCATTCCACGATCAACGTCGACGAGGCCAAGGGCAAGAAGCTCCTGGTCATCAAGGAAGGCGCTTCCCTCGCCTCCCTGGTCGCCGGCCTGAACGCGCTCGGCGTCACGCCGCGCGACATGATTTCCATCCTGCAAGCGATCAAGGCCGCGGGCGCCCTGCAAGCCGATATCCAGGTGATGTGATGACCGACCTCTCCGCCCAGGTCCTGCCCTACAATCTGCTGACGCCCACGACCCAGACGCCCAAGGCCGGCGCCGGCGAATCGAGGGCGCAGATCACCAAGACGGCGGACAGCTTCGAGACCTCCTTCCTGTCCAACATGCTGGGCCAGATGTTCGAGGGCGTCTCCACCGAGGGTCCGTTCGGCGGCGGCCAGGGCGAAGGCGCCTTCCGCTCCTTCCTGATGGACGCCTTCGCCCAGCAGATCACCAAGAGCGGCGGCGTCGGCGTCGCCTCGGCGGTGCAGCGCGAAATGCTGAAGATGCAGGGGCTGAGCTGAAGATGGCAGGCGCGACGGCGCGGGCGGCGCCGACCATCGAGGGCCGGGTCGGCGAGCTGATCGCGCTGACCGAGCGGCTGACCGCCCTGATCGCCGACCAGGCCCAGGCCTTCGAGGCCCGGCGACCGCAGGACGCTGCCCGCAACATGGAAGAGACCACCCGGCTGGCCAATATCTATCGGCGCGAGGCCCAGACCTTGCGCGCCCAGCCCGGCCTGGTCGCCGCCGCGTCGAAACAGGACCGGCAGAAACTGATCCGCGCCACCGAAGCCTTCGACGCCGTCATGGCCCGCCAGGGCCGGGCGCTGAACGCGGCGAAGACCATCACCGAGGGCCTGGTCCACGCCATCGCCAACGAGATCGCCAACCAGCGCACCGCCAACAGCGGCTACGGCCCCGCCGGCGCCAAGGCCTCGACCAACGCGGCGACCGCGGTGACGCTGAACCGGCAGGCCTAAGACTTGTTGGGTTCCCCAACGGTAGTCGAGCGCCAGCCCCTGCCAGAAACCCACTCGGAACCCTTCCCCCTCGATGGGGGAAGGGCAGGGTTGGGGGGTTGGCAGTGCGCGGACGAGAAGGCGCTGTTGGGCGCCCGGCGCCTATTTGCGTTCATCCCCAAACCCAGCGGCCACACCCCCACCCAACCCTCCCCCATCGAGGGGGAGGGCTTCTGATACGCCATCGCCGAGCGCATGCTTTCACCGCCGTGCATCGGATCGAACGCCTCGTTGATGCCCTCCAGCAGCAGGGTATGGGTGATCATCGGCTCGACCTCGATCTCGCCGCCCATGGACCGCTCGACATCCGTTGGGAAAGCCGTGAATCTCTGCTTAGCGAACCGCCAGGTCGAGCTCCCGCTCGATCCCGATCGCGTCCAGAAAGTCCCGGTCGTGGGTCACCACCAGCAGCGCGCCGTCATAGGCGGCGAGCGCGGCTTCGACGGCGGCGATCGAGTCGAGGTCGAGGTGGTTGGTGGGCTCGTCGAGCACGATGAGCTGCGGCGGACGGCGCCGCATCAGCACGCAGGCCAGGCCCGCGCGCAGGCGCTCGCCGCCGCTTAAGTCCCCGGCCCGCTTCGAGGCGGTGACATTGCGGAACAGGAAACGCGCCAAGCCCGTGTGGGCCTCGTTATCCGTGGCGGCGGGATTGAGCCGGCGGAAGTTCTCCACCAGGGTTTCGGCGTCGTCGAGCAGGCTGACCCGCTGATCGAGCACCTCGGCGGCGACGCCGCGGGCGATGCGGCCGCTGTCGGGCTGGACCGCGCCGATGGCGAGCGCCAGCAGCGTCGTCTTGCCGGAGCCGTTCGGCCCGATCACGGCCAGCCGTTCCGGCCCGACCATACGGAACGAAAGCCGGTCCAGGACGCGGCGGCCGCTCGGCCAGCCGAAGCTGACATCCTCGAAGGCCAGCACCTGCTTGCCGGCGGGCAGCCCCGAGGGCGGCAACGCGAAGGCCAGCCGGCGGAAGCGTTCGACGCGGGCGTCGGCGTCGGCCAGATCGCGCTCGGCCTCGACGCGCAGCCGCTCGGCGAGACGGGTGAGCTTGCCGCCGGTGTCCTCGGCCTTCCGCTTCATGGCGCCCAGCACGATGCGCGGCTGGCCGCCGTCGGCCGCCTTTCGGCGACCGCGAGCGTCACGTTTGAACTTCTGCTCGCGCGCGGACTGGATCTCCTGCTTCACCTTGCCCAGCGCCTGCTCGGCGGCGTCCAGCGCCGAGGAGGCCGCCGCTTCCTCGGCCGCCTTGCGCTCGGCATAGAGGTCGTAGTTTCCGCCATAGATGTTGGCGCCAAGCCCGGTCAGCTCGACGACGCGGTCCATCTGGCGCAGCAGCGCCCGGTCGTGGCTGACCACGATCGCCCCACCCCTCCAACCGGCCAGCAGTTCGACGACGGCGGCGCGGCCGGCGGTATCCAGATTGTTGGTCGGCTCGTCGAGCAGGAGCACGTCCGGCTGTTCGATCAGCATCGCGGCCAGGGCTGCGCGCGTCGCCTCGCCGCCGCTGAGCGAGGCGCCGGGACGGGTCAGGTCGAGCCCGCTCAGGCCGGTCGCCGCAAGCGCCGCCTCGATGCGCTGGGGCAAGAGCCAGTCGGCGGCCTCCAGGTCGCCCTGCGCCCCCTCCCCGCGCTCCAGCCGCGCCAGGCGATCCAGCCCCTCGCGGGCGCCGATGATGTCGGCGATCTGCGCGCGGCCGGCCAGCAGCGGCATCTGGCGCAGGTGGGCGATATGGCCGGTGACGCTGACGGTCCCATGCGTCGGCGCGAGATCGCCGAGAATGAGGCGCAGCAGACTCGTCTTGCCGACGCCGTTGCGGCCGACCAGGCCGTTCCGCTCGCGCCCGAAGGCAAGACTCAGATTGTCGAGAAGCGCGCGCCCGTCAGGCGCGCGATAGGTGACAGAGTCGAAGGTGATGAAGGCGGGCATGGGAGACCATCGAGAAACGGGTTGCGGGGACGAAGTCGGGGTTCGTCACGCGTTCCATCGAGGCCTCCTCAAACCTTGGCGACCGCCAGCATATGGGTTGTGCGACCGCCACGGCAAGAAACGGATCGGACCCGGTCGCGGCGGGGCCGAGAACGGCGCGCCAACCCAAGGAATTTCACCATTAGCTACGCCATTTCCGGTCTGCCGATCGAGACCTTCCGTCCACTGTTCGGGCTAAGCGACGAGGCGCTGGCCGCGCGGGGAATCCTGCGCCAGACCGCCGTCGCCGGCGGGCGCTATCCTTGCCGCATCACGCTGGAAGACGCCGAGCCCGGCCAGACGCTGCTGCTGTTGAACCACGAGCATCAGGCCGCACCGACGCCGTACCGCTCCAACTACGCCATCTTCGTCAACGAGAGCGCGACCGAGACCCGTCACCTGGTCGATGATATCCCGGCGGTGTTGCATGGACGGCCCATCGCGCTTCGCGCCTTCGACCAGGCCGGCATGCTGGTCGGCGCGGAACTGGCCCTGGCCGACGATGTCGAGGCCGCCATCGAACGCCAGTTCGCCAGGCCCGAGGTCGCCTATCTCCACGCCCACAACGCCGCCCACGGCTGTTTCGCCGCGCGGATCGATAGGGGTTAGCGCGTCAGTCCGGCAATGGTTGGGCGTTTGGGCTGCAGCCTTATCTTACACCGCCATGGGTCTTGGCGTAGGCGCGCAGCACAGCGTTCATCCGGGTTTGCCAACCCCGTCCCCGGCCTCGGAACCAGTCCATGACGTCGCTATCCACCCGGATGGACGTCGGGACCTTGGTTGGAATCACCAGTTCCGCACCGCGGAACCAGTCCTCATCGAGACTCGGCGCCGCATCCGGATCGTCCGCGATGGCGGCTTCGATCTGCTCGTCAGTGAGCGCATCGACTCGTTTCCAGTCCGAGTCACCGATCTTCAGCTGATCCGCTGATCGTCTGGTCATAGTGTTTCCGCTCATTGGTCCTCGCAATCCGGGCGGAGATCAGCCTGATTGCATCGTTATGTCGTGTCCAAACCACGGCAATCAGCCGCCCATTGCACAGGCAGAGGGATACAAATCGCGCCTCGCCCGATTGGAGACTCGGGTTCGTCAACGCCGATCCCATAAGCGCCGACGCTGCATCCTCGAAGCCAATGCCGTGCTTCGGTTTGTTGAGTTCAGCCTTCGTCTCGTTCCACTCGAAGATCGCCATCTTGTATATACAATTGCATGTGCTCGGTCAATTCGGCATGGCGCCTAACCCGGGATCACCACATAGCCAGCGCGTGGAAAATGCACCTGCAGCTGGCCAAGACTTGGGTCTTCGCGCGCGATCACCAGGCGGCTGGGATTAGCGGCCACCAGCGTCCCCGCGATCGGGTCGCGGCCGTAGTCGTCGGCCATGACCTTGACCGGCGCGCCGGGCGCCAGGCCCAGGGGATCGGCGGCGTCGTGATCGGCGTAGGCGGCGGGTTCGGCGGCGCGGGCGATCTCCAGCGCCTCGCCCGTGGGCATCTCCTGGCGCCGGCCGTGGCCGATGGCGGCGATGCGCCCGCGCCAGGCCTGCAGCCGGTCCAGGCCGGCCAACAGGGTCTCGGCGAGGTCCGGCGTCGCCCCGGCCAGGAACCAGATGTTCATATAGGCGGCGATGTCGGCCAGCCCCGCCGTATCGCCGCTCAGAAAGTCCGCCGCGCCGAGCGCCTGATCGATCCAGGCCGCCTGGGCGCGGAATTGCACGCGCATGGGCAGGGCCGCGGCCTGCATCGCCGCCACGTCGAACGGCCGGCCGGACAGCTTTTCGCGGTCCTCGATGAAGGCGCGCGGCACCTTGTCGCCGAGTTCGCCGAAGATGACCGGGACCGTCGCTTGAAAGAAAAGCCGATCGGCCCAGAAGTTCACGGCGAAGCCAGGGCCGGCGGCGTCGGCGGCGCCGGGCGCGCGCCGCTCGAGCTCGGCCATCATCACCTGGCTGTCGCAATAGATGTCCGCGCCGATCTGCATCACCGGCGCGCGCCGATAGCCGCCGGTGAGCGGCACGAGGTCGGGCTTGGGCATGATGCTGGGCTGGATCACCGAGCGCCAGGCCAGACCTTTGAGGCCCAGCATCAGCCGCACCTTTTCCGAAAACGGCGAGGCGTCGTAATGGTGCAGGATGATTTCGGCGGCAGCCGGCATGGGTCGCTCCCTGGAATTTGGCCGCGACCCTGCCACGTCGGACAGCGAACCGATACCGCCCGTCAAACGAGCGCGGCGGCGAGCTTTGCGCCTTCTGCTGACGCATGATGTCAGCAGGACCGGCTTGTTCCTCGAATGTTCTTGCTGCGCAAGCGACTCCGCGTACTACATTAGGGGGCTTGGCGCGCGATCCTGGCGGGCCTTTCCGAGCGAGTTTGAATGTCCGATCCCAACCGCTTCATCCGCGTGCGCGGCGCGCGCGAGCATAATCTGAAGGACATCAGCGTCGACATCCCGCGCGGCGAGCTGGTGGTGCTGACGGGCCTGTCCGGCTCGGGCAAGTCCAGCCTGGCGTTCGACACCATCTATGCCGAAGGCCAGCGGCGCTATGTCGAGAGCCTGTCGGCCTATGCGCGCCAGTTCCTGGAGCTGATGAGCAAGCCGGACGTCGACCTGATCGAGGGCCTGTCGCCGGCCATCTCCATCGAGCAGAAGACCACCAGCCGCAATCCGCGCTCGACCGTCGGCACGGTGACCGAGATCCACGACTATATGCGCCTGCTCTGGGCGCGGGTCGGCGTGCCCTATTCGCCGGCCACCGGCCTGCCGATCGAGAGCCAGACCGTCTCGATGATGGTCGACAAGATCACCGCCCTGCCCGAGGGCTCGCGGCTGATGCTGCTGGCGCCGGTCATCCGCGGCCGCAAGGGCGAGTACCGCCGCGAGATCGCCGAGTGGCAGCGGAGCGGCTTCCAGCGGCTGAAGATCGACGGCGAATTCTTTCCCATCGAGGACGCGCCGGCGCTGGAAAAGAACATCAAGCACGACATCGACATCGTCGTGGACCGCATAATCACCCGCCCGGACATGGAGCAGCGGCTGGCCGACTCGCTGGAAACGGCGCTGCGCCTGGCCGACGGCATCGCGGTGGCCGAATGGGCGGACGTCGCGCCGGGCGAGACCGAGCCCAGGCGGCTGCTGTTCTCGGAGAAGTTCGCCTGCCCGGTCTCCGGCTTCACCATCTCGGAGATCGAGCCGCGCCTGTTCTCGTTCAACAACCCGTTCGGCGCCTGCCCGGTCTGCGACGGGCTGGGCCACAAGCTCGCCTTCGACGCCGACACGATCGTGCCGGACAAGGACAAGACCCTGCACAAGGGCGCCATCGGGCCCTGGGCCAAAGGGCCCTCGCCGCTCTACACCCAGACCCTGCAGGCGCTCGCCCGCCACTACGGCTTTTCCATGGACGCGCCCTGGTGGAAGCTGCCGGAAGAGGTGCGCAAGGTCGTGCTCTACGGCTCGGGAAAGGACAAGATTCACTTCGTCTATGACGACAACGCGCGGAAGTACGAGGTCAACAAGACCTTCGAGGGCGTCATCCCCAACCTCGAACGCCGCTGGCGCGAGACGGACTCCAGCTGGGTGCGCGAGGAGCTGGGCCGCTATCAGGCCGAGACGCCGTGCGAGGCCTGCGGCGGCCTGCGGCTGAAGCCCGAGGCGCTGGCGGTGAAGATCGCCGGCAAGAACGTCGCCGAGGTGTCGACCCTGGCCATCCGCCCCGCGCGCGACTGGTTCGAAGGGCTGGAGGCCAGCCTGACCGCCAAACAGATGGAGATCGCCCGGAGAATCCTGAAGGAAATCAACGATCGGCTGCGCTTCCTGGTCGATGTCGGACTGGAATACCTCAGCCTGTCGCGCGCGTCCGGCACCCTGTCGGGCGGCGAGAGCCAGCGCATCCGCCTGGCCAGCCAGATCGGCTCGGGGCTGACCGGCGTGCTCTATGTGCTCGACGAGCCGTCCATCGGCCTGCACCAGCGCGACAACCAGCGCCTGCTGGGCTCCTTGCGCGGCCTGCGCGACCTCGGCAACTCGGTCCTTGTCGTCGAGCACGACGAGGAGGCGATCCTGACCGCCGACCACGTCATCGACATGGGTCCGCGCGCCGGGGTGCACGGCGGCGAGATCATCGCCGAGGGCAGCGCCGCCGACATCATGGCCGAGCCGCGCAGCCTGACCGGCCAGTACCTGACCGGCGCACGCGAAATCCCGATTCCCGAAAAGCGCCGCCGCGTTCCCGACACCAAGCGGTTGAAGGTGATCGGCGCGCGCGGCAACAACCTGAAGAGCGTCACCGGCGAGATTCCGGTCGGCGTCTTCACCTGCATCACCGGCGTCTCCGGCGGCGGCAAGTCGACCTTCACCATCGAAACCCTCTACAAGGCCGCGGCCCGGCGGCTGAACAACGCCTCCGACGCCCCGGCGCCGCACGACCGCATCGAGGGGCTGGAGTTCTTCGACAAGGTCATCGACATCGACCAGTCGCCGATCGGCCGCACGCCGCGCTCCAACCCGGCCACCTATACCGGCGCCTTCCAGCCGATCCGCGACTGGTTCGCCGGCCTGCCGGAATCCAAGGCGCGCGGCTACGGGCCAGGGCGGTTCTCGTTCAACGTCAAGGGCGGCCGCTGCGAGGCCTGCCAGGGCGACGGACTGATCAAGATCGAGATGCACTTCCTGCCCGACGTCTTCGTCACCTGCGACGTCTGCAAGGGCAAACGCTACAACCGCGAGACCCAGGAGATCCTGTTCAAGGGCAAGTCGATCTCCGACGTTCTGGACATGACCGTCGACGAGGCCGCCGACTTCTTCAAGGCGGTGCCGGTGCTGCGCGAAAAGATGGAGACGCTGAAGCGCGTCGGCCTGGGCTATGTGCAGGTCGGCCAGCCCTCCACCACCCTCTCCGGCGGCGAGGCGCAGCGGGTGAAGCTGTCGAAGGAGCTGTCGCGCCGCGCCACCGGCCGCACCCTCTACATCCTCGACGAGCCGACCACCGGCCTGCATTTCGAGGACACCCGCAAGCTCCTGGAGGTGCTGCACGAGCTGGTCGACCACGGCAATACGGTGGTGGTGATCGAGCACAATCTGGACGTGGTGAAGACCGCCGACTGGATCGTCGACTTCGGCCCCGAGGGCGGCGACGGCGGCGGCCGCATCCTCATCCAGGGCACGCCCGAACAGGTGGCCGCCGATACCGAAAGCTGGACCGGCCGCTACCTGGCCCAGACGCTTGAGCGCCACGAGGAACGCCGCCGGGCGCAAGCCACGGCCCCGAAAAAGCCCGGTCGCGTCAAGGCGATGGCGTCGTAACCTCATCCGCCCACCCCGGCGAAGGCGGGGATGAGCGGATTTTATTGAGGACGCGCACCGCGACTCTTGCCCTTCCCCAGGGTCCGCTGATCTATGCTCCCTCAAACGGGAGGATGACTTCATGAAACTTTACGGCGCGCCCAAGCCGGCGCCGAATCCGCGCCGGGTGCGCATGTTCCTGGCCGAGAAGGGCATCGATCTGGCCGAGACGCCGGTCGACCTGGCCAAGCGCGAGCACAAGTCGCCGGACTATCGCCAGATGAACTCGCTGGGCCAGGTGCCGACCCTGGTGCTGGATGACGGGACGGCGATCTCGGAGACCGTCGCCATCTGCCGCTATTTCGAGGAGATGCAGCCCGAGCCGTCGCTGTTCGGCCGAACCGCGGTCGAAAAGGCCAATATCGACATGTGGGTGCGGCGCATAGAGTTCCAGCTGATGAGCCCGGTCAGCAACTTCTGGCGCCACGCCCACCCGCGCACCGCCGCCCTGCTTACTCAGTTCAAGGACTTCGGCGAGTCGAACCGCGAGACCTATTCGAACGCCCAGCGCTGGCTCGACCGCGAACTGGCCGACCGGGATTTCATCGCCGGCGACGGCTTTTCGATGGCCGACATCTGCGCCTTGTCGACGGTCGATTTCGCTCACTGGATCGGCCTGGATATCGACGCGGGAAGGCCCCATCTCGCCGCCTGGCATGGCCGCATCAAATCGAGGCCGAGCGCGGCTGCCTGAAGCGCCGGGTCAGCTCGAGACGTCGGCCGCGGGGGCGCCGATCACGCCCTTGTAGGCCTGGGCCGGCCAGGCCTTCAAAACCACGTTGAAGCAGGTCAGGACGAGCACGGTCACCGCCTGCGACAGCAGCGCGACCGCCACCACCAGCGGGCTGGACGACGCGGCGTTGAGGCTGGTCAGCGGCAGGCCGGTGACGTCGGTCAATATGTTCACCGCCGCGCCCACGACCAGCAGCATGAGCAGAAGCACGATCACGGCCAGGATCAGGGACAGCACAAAGGCGCCGGCCAGCCGCCAGAAAACGCCCTTGCTCTTCGACCACGACCCGAACACCTGCAGACGCCGATCGGCGAAGGTCATCGGCCCGGCCAGGGACAGGCGGATCACGATCGTTCCGCCGGCGCAGAAGGCCGCGACCGTGGCGATATCGCCGATCAGGATCGTCACCGGGCCGTTGGCGGCTCCAGCCACCGCCGCCGAAAACAGGAAGACCAGCAGGAAGGCGAAAATGACAACCATCCAGATCACCGTCAGGATCAGGTTGAGCGCCATCATGCGCAGCTCGTCGAAACCCAGCCTGAGATAGCCGCGGCTGGCCTCCTGCGGGCGCAGGATGGCGCGGTAGACGGCGCAGGTGAAGATGGCCTGGAAGGCCAGGTTCAATGGCAGGCCGGCCAGGAAGAAGGGCGCCATCTTCTGCGCCGCCGGCCAGAAGGCGGCCGGGTCGGCGCTCGCATGCTGCAAGTCCGCCAGCAGCGCCTTGGACTGCGGCCCGAGCGTCACATCGGCGATGGCGCTGATCAGATAGGTGAAGAGCAGATAGCAGAGGGCCCAGGCGAGCACCGCCCGCGGGCGCTCACGGGTCAGGCGAAACCCCTCGAACGCCGCATCGCTAGGCGAAAAACTGCTCATGGGCCCTGTCTAACAAGGCCCTGAGTCTCGCGTCCACGCCAAAGCTGTAGAGGCCGTTGGTTTACAAGACAGTGTGGCCGCGACGGCCCTGTTTCAGGCAAAGGTCGCGGAAAGGTCCGGCGGCTGCAAGTCCCGGTAAGCGCGCGCCCAGGGCGCCGCGACGATCGCGAAGAGGCAGCCGAAGACGGGAATCCAGATGAGCGCGGCGACGGCGAAAAGCAGTCCGAGCCGCGAGACCAGAAGCTGCGGCGGCTGCTGGAACAGCGCCGGGATATTCTGAAATCCGCCGGCCAGCGCCGCCAGCGCGCCGCCGCCAATGGCGACGAACAGGATGAGCAGCACGATCTGCACGACCAGGGCCACGACGAAGATCAGCAGGCCGATCATGAACAGCGAGCCGACATGGCCGCGCGTCAGGGTCCAGGAGTCGCCCAGGTGAAACCGGCCGTCCTCGACGATCATCGGACCGACCATCGAGAAGCGTAAGGCGAGATAAACCAGGGCGACGAGAAAGCCGACGCCGGCCAGGACGCCCACCAGCGCCGCCGCCCAGATCAGATGCATGACGACCAGCAGGGCGATGACGATGCCGAAGACGAGCACTGCGACGAACAGGCTGATACCGGCGGCCACGTAGGCGCCGAGCAGAAGAACGGCGACGAACACCTCCGCCAGGCCCAGGCGCAGGAATCCGAACCGGCTGCGCTCCGGGTGCAGCACCGCGCGAAACGCCGCGCACCAGATCACCGACGAGACGAGGAGCTGAACCAGGTTGATCAGATAGCTGATCGATCGGGCCTGCATCGCCTGGGGGCTGGTCGCCTGCAAGGCCGCCGGGCCGGCGCCGGCGCGGAACGCCGCGAACATGGCATAGTAGACCGGCGCCATGACGGCGAGGGCGGCGGCGGTAAACACGATCTGGGTCACACCCCAGAGCAGCACCGCCCCCGGTTGGCGGCGAATGAGCAAGAACCCTTCGCTGATCGCTTTGCCGACGGCAATCTCCGCCATCTCACCCCTCCCCTTTGCGCCCGTCGCCAGGATAAGCATAGCTTGGTCCCGCGCGCCACTTCCGCGCGCAGGCGCCGCGGCGTAGACATCGCGCCATGAGCCTCGACCCCATTCATGTCATCGGCGGCGGCCTGGCGGGCTCTGAAGCCGCCTGGCAGATCGCCGAGGCCGGCGTGGCCGTTGTGCTGCACGAGATGCGCCCCATCCGCGGCACCGACGCCCACCAGGGCCAGGATCTGGCCGAACTGGTCTGCTCCAACTCCTTCCGCTCCGACGACTGGGAGCACAACGCCGTCGGCCTGCTGCATGCGGAGATGCGCCGCGGCCGCTCGCTGATCATGGCCTGCGGCGATGCGCACCAGACCCCGGCCGGCGGCGCGCTGGCCGTGGACCGCGAGGGCTTCGCGCGCGCCGTGACCGCGCGGTTGGAGGCGCATCCGCGGGTCGTCATCGCCCGCGAGGAGATCACCGCGCCCGACGCCGGCTGGGACAGCGTCATCATCGCCACCGGCCCGCTCACCTCGCCGGGCCTGACGCAGACCATCCTCAGCCTGACCGGCGAGGACCAGTTCGCCTTCTTCGACGCCATCGCCCCCATCGTGCACGCCGAGACCATCGACATGGACCTCGCCTGGCGCCAGTCGCGCTACGACAAGGAGGGCCCGGGCGGGGACGCCGCCGCCTACATCAACTGCCCGATGAGCCGCGACCAGTACGAGGCCTTCATCGACGCCCTGCTCGCCGGGCCGAAGAGCGCGTTCAAGGACTGGGAAGAGGTCCCTTATTTCGACGGTTGCCTGCCGATCGAGGTGATGGCCGAACGCGGGCGCGAGACGTTGCGCTACGGGCCGATGAAACCGGTCGGCCTGACCAATGCGCACCGCCCCGGCGAAAAGCCCTGGGCGGTGGTGCAGCTGCGCCAGGACAACGCCCTGGGCACGCTCTGGAACATGGTCGGCTTCCAGACCAAGCTGAAGCACGCGGCCCAGACCGAGGTCTTCCGCACCATTCCGGGCCTGGAGCGCGCGGTGTTCGCCCGGCTGGGCGGCCTGCACCGCAACACCTTCATCAACAGCCCGCGCCTGCTCGATTCCGCCTTGCGGCTGAAGGCCGACCCCCGCCTGCGCTTCGCCGGCCAGATCACCGGCGTCGAGGGCTATGTGGAGAGCGCCGCCATCGGCCTGATCGCCGGGCGGCTTGCCGCGGCCGAGCGGCTGGGCCAGGCGCTGGACCCGCCGCCGCCGACCACCGCGCTTGGCGCCCTGGTCGCCCACATCACCGGCGGCCACCTGACCGGCGGCTCGTTCCAGCCGATGAACATCAATTACGGCCTATTGCCGCCGCTGGAGGCTCCGGATACAGCGCCTCGCCCCAAGGGCCGCGGCGAACGCGGCCGGGCGCGCAAACGGTCCATGTCTATGCGCGCCCTGGCCGACCTCGACGCCTGGCTGGGCGAAAGCGTGCGCGCGGCGGCGGCCGAATAATCATCCGCTCATCCCGCGCACGTGGAGATCCAGGCCTTTTTTGAACCACGAAAAACACGAACACACACGAACGGAGCCGCCTTAAGCGCTGTGCCCCCAGCTTGAACGTTCGTGTTCGTTCGTGTTTTTCGTGGTTGATCCTTAAACTCCGAACGGCAACCAACCAAACCCCTGGGTCTCCGCGTGCGGGGGCATGAGCGGGAATATGGGTCTAGAGCCGGCCTGTCAGGACTGCCGTCGTCAGCCGCAGACGTTTTTCCAGTTCCGACGGCGCCCGCCCGGCTGCATACGCGTTGGCCAGAGTCGCGTAGGCGATGGCCGGAAAGGCGAGGACCGGCAGGTCGTGCGCGACGGTCCGCGCCTCGGCCGTGGCTGTTCGAACCCTGCGGCGAATTTCGGCCTCGTCCCAAGCCTTGGGCAGGCGATCCACGCCGGCGCGCCGCAGCCGCGCCAGGCCGGCGAGGCCCCAGGCGCGGGCGGCCGGCTGGGCGGCGGCCGGCGACGCCGTCCCATCCAACACCGATACCGCCAGGCCCATCAGTGCGCCGGCGGTGGCGTCGAGGTGGCGATGCACCGCCGCCTCATCGGCCGGCGCCGGCGCATCGATGGCCTCGATGCGCGCCTCGATCATGGCCTCGAACGGCGCTGGCTGTAGGCGGTGGCGGCCGATCGCCGCCGCCACCGCCCCGACCACCGGATGGCGGCGCGGGGCGCGGCCGGCGAAGACCTCGTCCAGCGCCTCGCGCCACCAGGTCAGGCGGATCTCCTGCACCAAGGGCTCGTGCGCCGCCTCCGTCGCCCGCGCCAGTTCGTGGTTGAAGGCGTAGAGCGCGACCAGGTCCCCCCGCGCGCGCGGATCGGCGACGAACCGGCTGGCCAGCCAGCGGTCCGGATCGGCGCGCCGAACCGTCGCGTCGAGATCGTCCGGCCCGGTCGTCGCCTAGCCGATCAGGGTCTGGTGCATGGTCATGGCGACCAGCATCGGGATCGACAGCATGGTGTTGATGCGCGAGGCCATGCCGGCGATGCGCGCCGCCTTGGCCTTGGCGGCGTCGTCGGCGGGCACGATGCCGAGCACCCGCTTCTGGTTCGGCCAGATGAAGGCCCAGACATTGATGAACATGATCGTGCCCAGCCACATGCCGACGCCGATCAGGATATGGCCCTTGTTGGCGAAGGGCATGTTGGTTCCGTTCACTGGCTCGAAGGCGCCCAGCGTGTAGGCTTGGACGATATAGTGCCGCGAACCGGCCAGAATCACCCCCATCAGCCAGGTGAACAACGCCGCCCAGCGGAACCAGAACAGCGCTTCCGGCGCGATGTACTTGGAGACGCCGGGTTTCAGCTCGGCCGGGATCTGCGGCATCATCCGGGTCTGGACGAAGTTGAAATACCAGAGCAGCCCGATCCACATGATCCCGAAGATCACGTGCAGCCAGCGGAAGATCGCCGTCCAGAAGGTCTGGTCGGCGACGCCGCCATAGACGCTGAAATAGGCCGCGATGAAGATCAGCGCCAGAATGAAGCCGACGATCACCGTATTGCGCAGATTTGCCAGCAGACCCGCCATAACCAATGCCCCTTGTTTCCTCTCGGGCGCTTAGGCCCGCTGGGATAGAGGTAACAGCGTCATTAACCGCCCGGCAAGCTGCAAAGCTTCCTTGCCGGGGCCCGCGCGCTCGAATCCGCCCGCTACGGCCTGGCGTTCGCCGGGCGGATGGGCTGGGCTTCCTCGTCGTTGCGGTTGACGCCCCAGAGCAGGATCACCGGCAGGGCGACGTAGATCGAGGAATAGGTCCCGACCACGATGCCGAACACCATGGCGAAGACCACCGGGAATATGGTCGGCCCGCCCAGGAAGAGCATGCCGCTCAGCGCCAGGAGCGCCGTCGAGCCGGTGATCAGGGTGCGCGACAGCCGCTCGTTTTCCGACAGGTTGATGATGTCGGCCAGCGGCATGCTGCGGTGCTTGCGCAGGTTCTCGCGCAACCGGTCGAAGGAGATCACCTTCTCGTTCATCGAATAGCCGATGACGGTCAACAGCGCCGCGATCGAGGGCATGTTGAACTCGATATGGAAGAGCGACAGCGCCCCCATGGTCAGGACGATGTCGTGGATCAGGGCGATCACCGCGCCCAGGCCGAACTGCAGCTGAAACCGGAACCAGATGTAGACCATCATCAGGCCGATGGCGACGCCGAGCGCCAAGAGGCCCGAACGGAAGAGCTCGCCCGAGACCTTGGCCCCCAGCACGTCCTCGCCGGTGATCTGGGTGCCGGGGAACTGGGCCTTGATCGAGGCCTCGACCTTGGCCACCGCATCCGCCGGGTTGACGCCCGCGGCCGGTTCGAAGCGCAGCGCCGCCGCGCTCGGTCCGCCAAAGCCCTGCACCTCGGGGTCCTTGGTGCCCATCTTGGCCAGCGCTTGGCGCAACTGGGCGAGCGGGGCGGTGCCGGGGGTCTGGATCTCGATCTGGGTCCCGCCGCGGAAGTCGGTGCCGAAGTTCAGCCCGTTGAGGACAAAGGAGCCGCAGGCGATCACCAGCAGGATCGCCGACAACACCGCCGCATAGGGCGCGTAGCGGACGAACCTGAAGTGGGTTTCCTTGGGAAGCAGGCGGATCAGGGGCCAATGCATGAGCGTGTCCTTCCCCTCAGATCGGCAGCGACTTGGATCGGCTGGTCCGATACCAGAGCACGATCAGCAGCCGCGTGATGAAAAGGGCGGTGAACACCGAGGTCATGACCCCGATCGACAGCGTCCAGGCGAAGCCCCGCACGGGACCGGCGCCGAACTCGAACAGGATCAGCGCCGCGATCAGGGTGGTGATGTTGGCGTCGAGGATCGAGGTTCGCGCCCGAGTGAAGCCGGTGTCGATGGCCAAGGCCGGTTTTCGCCCCGCCCGCTCCTCGTCCCGGATGCGCTCATAGATCAGCACGTTGGCGTCAACGGCCACGGCGATGGTCAGGATCAGGCCGGCGATGCCCGGCAGGGTCAGGGCCGCGCCGCCCACGGTCATCATGGCCACGACCATCAACATATTGATGACCAGGCCGATCATGGCGACGCCGCCGAACACGCCGCCATAGGCCAGCAGCATGAACCCTATGACGAGAACAAGCCCGATGACGCCCGCCAGCTCGCCCGCGCGCACCGAGTCGGCGCCAAGCTCGGCGCCGACCGTGCGCTGTTCGATCACCGTCAGCGGCGCGGCCAGGGCGCCGGAGCGCAGCAGCAGCGCCAGGTTGCTGGCGGAATCGACGGTGAAGTTGCCGGTGATCTCGCCCGAGCCGCCGGTGATGGCGCTCTGGATCACCGGCGCGGAGATGACCTTGTTGTCGAGCACGATGGCGAAGCGCTTGCCGATGTTCTGCGAGGTGGCGTCGCCGAAATGCTGCGCGCCCTGGCCGTTGAAGCGCATGTTGATGTCGGGATGGCCGTTCTGATCGTAGCCCTGGGAGGCGTTGGTCA
Source organism: Caulobacteraceae bacterium (assembly GCA_965277425.1). Taxonomy (GTDB): domain Bacteria; phylum Pseudomonadota; class Alphaproteobacteria; order Caulobacterales; family Caulobacteraceae; genus Poindextera. The sequence continues at coordinate 368,837 of CBDICR010000007.1, read as the reverse complement.
GCATATCGCCGGAGACGATCTCCAGCCGCTTGACCAGGATGACGCCGCCATCCTCGTTGGGCAGCAGCACGGCGTCCGGGGGCACGTGGCCGGCGGCCGCCTCGGCGGGCGGCACGCTTTCGTCGACCATCTGGAAGCTGAGCTTGGCGGTCTTGCCGATCACCGCCTTCAGCTTTTCCGGGTCGCTCTCGCCGGGGGCCTCGACCACGATGCGGTCGGCGCCCTGCCGCTCGATCGACGGCTCCTTGGTGCCGAGCGCGTCGATGCGGCGGCGGACGATTTCGATGTCCTGGTCGACCGCCTTGACCGTCTCGGCGGTCAGGGCCCGATCGGAAATGGACAGCAGGATGCGCTGGTCGGGCGCGGTCGAGATCTGCAGTTCGCGCACGCCGCTGCCGACCACCTGGTTCAGCTTCTGCAGGGCCTGCAGCGCATTCTGGACCTGGGCGGGATCGCTGATGCGGACCGAGACCGCGCCGTTGACCAGGCCCAGCGAGGAGAAGTCCACCGGCAGGTCGCGCAAGGTCCGCCGGACGTCCTCGATCAGGTTGTTCAGGCGCTCGGTCTTCAGCGCATTGGTGTCCATCTCGAGCTGCAGGTAGGAGCCGCCCTGCAGGTCGAGGCCGAGGTTCAGCTTCTGGTGCGGCAGCCAGTCGGGCATGCGCGCCAGCGCGCTGGCCGGCAGCACGTTCGGCACGGTGAAGACCAGGCCGAAAATGGCGGCGGCCAGGCAGAGGAGGGTTCGCCAGCGCGGAAGTTCGAGCATGGCCTAGGTCAGGACTTGGCGTCGTTGGCGGGCGCGGGCGCGCCGCGCGCGCGCACCTCGGCGACCATCGACTTGACCACCTTGACGGTGACGCCCTGGGCGATCTCGATGCCGATTTCCGCCTCCTCCACCCGCATGACCTTGCCGATCACCCCGCTGGACAGCACCACCGTATCGTTGCGCTTGACGGCGGCGATGGTGTTGCGGTGCTCCTTGGCCCGTTGCTGCTGGGGCCGCAGGATCAGCATGTAGAAGAACAGTCCGATCGCCAGGAACGGGGCGACCTGCAGCAGCACGGGCATCAGGCCGCCATCGGCGCCGGCCGCGCCGGCGGTCTGGGCGAAAGCTGGGGTCGCGAACATCAGGTCTCCGAGATTGCGGCGGCCGCGCAGCGGGCGGCTTGAAAAGTCGGCGGAAGCTAGGCGTTGCAACCGTCTTTTGCAATGCGGCGAAGGGGCCGATAGGAAGCGGTCCCATGAGCGACGATTTCGCCCCCTACCTGGCCCGCATCGCCGACGCGCTGGACCGGCTCGCGCCGCCCGCCCCGCCCGCGCCGGACTTCACCCCCGCGCGGCTCTACCGCTACGAGGCGGCGCTTCAGGCCTTTATCGCCGCGCCCGATTACGGGCTAGCGCTCGACCTCCTGGTTGGCGTCGATCGGCAAAAAGCCAGGTTTGTCGAGAACTTGCGCCGGTTTTCTAATGGCTTGCCCTCCAACCATGTCCTGCTCTGGGGCTCGCGCGGGGCCGGCAAGAGCTCGCTGGCCAAGGCCGGCTTCATGGCCGCCGGCGCCGACAGCCCGGCCTTGCGCATGGTCGAGATCGACCGCGACGACATCGCCGCCCTGCCCGGCCTGTTCGAGCGCCTGCGCGGTTCGGCGATGCGATTCGTCGTGCTCTGCGACGACCTCTCGTTCGAGGAGGGCGCCTCGGCCGCCAAGTCGCTGAAATCGGCCCTGGAGGGCGGCGTCGCCGGGCCGCCGGAGAACGCGCTTTTCGTCGCCACCTCCAACCGCCGCCACCTGATGCCGCGCGACCATGTCGAGGCGCGTGGCCTGATCGCCACGGCCGAGGACGCCGAGGAGGAGGTTTCGGTCTCCGATCGCTTCGGCCTGTGGATCGGCTTCCCGCCGATGGACCAGCCGGCCTATCTGGCCGCCGTCCAGATCTACGCCGATCGTTTCGATCTGGCCGTCGACGACCTGGAGCGCCGCGCCCTGCAATGGGCGCAACTGCGCGGCGCCCGCTCCGGCCGCGTCGCCTGGCAATTCATCCGCGACCTGGCCGGCGAACTGGAAAAACCCCTGCCCCTTTGAGGCGTATCCAGTTGAACACGCTAATTTAATCCGCTCATCCCCGCGCAGGGGGCGTAAGGCTTTTTTCTGTCAAGCGAGTACGCTGCCGCTGAGGCCGCAAGATTTGACACAAAGCACACCAAGCCCACCAAGAAGAGTAAGGGTCGGCGCTGCCCCTTGGTGTCCTTGGTGTCCTTGGTGTCCTTCGTGTACTTGGTGGTGAAAAGCTGATTTTCCGCTTCGCGGAGCTAGCCAGGTAAGCGCAATGAAAAGCCGCCGGACCTTATCAGCCCGGCGGCTCGTCATTTCAGGGTCTCAACGGTCCCTATTCGAGGATCTTGGCCACCACGCCGGCGCCGACGGTGCGGCCGCCTTCGCGGATGGCGAAGCGCAGCTTTTCCTCCATGGCGATCGGCGTGATCAGCTCGACGTCGAGCTCGGCGTTGTCGCCGGGCATGATCATCTCGACGCCCTCTTTCAGCTTGATGATCCCGGTCACGTCCGTGGTCCGGAAATAGAACTGCGGCCGGTAGTTGGTAAAGAACGGCGTGTGGCGGCCGCCCTCCTCCTTGGTCAGGATATAGGCCTCGGCGGTGAACTTGGTGTGCGGGGTGATGGTGCCCGGCTTGCACAGAACCTGGCCGCGCTCGACCTCCTCGCGCTTGGTGCCGCGCAGCAAGACGCCGACATTGTCGCCGGCCTGGCCCTGGTCGAGCAGCTTGCGGAACATCTCAACGCCCGTGCACACCGTCTTCTGGGTCGGGCGGATGCCGACGATCTCGACCTCCTCGCCCACCTTGACGATGCCCCGGTCGATCCGCCCCGTCACCACCGTGCCGCGGCCCGAGATCGAGAACACGTCCTCCACCGCCATCATGAACGGCTGGTCGATCGGACGGTCCGGCTGCGGGATATAGGCGTCCACCTGGGTCATCAGCTCGGTGATCGAGTCCGCCCCCATCGGCGCGTCGCGGTCTTCCACCGCCGCCAGCGCCGAGCCCTTGACGATCGGAATGTCGTCGCCAGGGAACTCGTAGGAGGACAGCAGCTCGCGCACCTCCATCTCCACCAGCTCAAGCAGTTCCGGATCGTCCACCTGGTCGACCTTGTTCAGATAGACCACCAGCGCCGGAACCCCGACTTGGCGCGCCAGCAGGATGTGCTCGCGGGTCTGCGGCATCGGACCGTCCGCCGCGCTCACCACCAGGATCGCGCCGTCCATCTGCGCGGCCCCAGTGATCATGTTCTTCACATAGTCGGCGTGGCCTGGGCAGTCGACGTGGGCATAGTGACGGTTGGCCGTCTCATATTCCACGTGCGCGGTGTTGATGGTGATCCCGCGCGCCTTCTCTTCCGGCGCCGCGTCGATGTCGGCGTACTTCTTCGCTACCGCACCACCCGTCTTGGCCAGAACCATGGTGATCGCCGCCGTCAACGTCGTCTTGCCATGGTCAACGTGACCAATCGTCCCGATGTTGCAGTGCGGCTTGTCGCGTTTGAACTTTTCCTTGGCCATTTCTCAAGCTCCAGCCCGTCGGGGGCTAATTTCGGTTGGGGTGTTTGGGGTCTTTGGGTGAGGGTCTTTAGGCGAACTTCTTGACCACTTCGTCGGCCACCGCCTGCGGCACCGCTTCGTAGTGGTCGTACTGCATGGTGAACTGGGCGCGGCCCTGGCTCATGCCGCGCAAGGTCGAGACATAGCCGAACATGTTGGCCAGCGGCACGAAGGCATTGATCACCTGAGCGTTGCCGCGCTGGTCGGTGCCCTGGATCTGGCCGCGGCGCGCATTCAGGTCGCCGATGACGTCGCCGACATAGTCTTCCGGCGTCACCACCTCGACCTTCATGATCGGCTCGAGCAGTTTCGGCCTCGCCTGATCGCGCAGTTCGCGGAAGGCGGCGCGCGCGGCGATCTCGAAGGCGAGCACGCTGGAGTCGACGTCGTGATAGTCGCCGTCGATCAGGGTGGCCTTGAAATCGATCACCGGGAAGCCGGCCAGGAGGCCGTTTTCCTTGGCCTGGGCGAGGCCCTTTTCGACGCCGGGAATGAATTCCTTCGGCACGTTGCCGCCGACGACCTTCGACTCGAACGAATAGCCGACGCCCGGCTCGACCGGTTCGAACACGATCTTGACCTTGGCGAACTGGCCCGAGCCGCCGGTCTGCTTCTTGTGGACGTAGTCGATCTCGGTCTTGCGGCCGAGCGTCTCGCGATAGGCCACCTGCGGCGCGCCGATATTGGCGTCGACCTTATAGGTGCGGCGCAGGATATCGATCTTGATGTCCAGGTGCAGCTCGCCCATGCCGCGCATGATGGTCTGGCCGCTCTCCTGGTCGGTGGAGACGCTGAAGGACGGGTCTTCCGCCTGCAGCTTGGCCAGGGCCACGCCCAGTTTTTCCTGGTCGGCCTTGGTCTTGGGCTCGACGGAGACCTCGATCACGGGATCGGGGAATTCCATCTTTTCCAGGATCACCGGCGACTTGGACGGATCGCACAGCGTATCGCCCGTGCGCGTTTCCTTCAGGCCCGCCAGCGCCACGATGTCGCCAGCATAGGCTTCCTTGACGTCTTCGCGGTTGTTCGAGTGCATGAGCAGCATGCGCCCGACCCGCTCCTTGCGGTCGCGCGTCGAGTTCACCAGCCCCATGCCGGTCTCGAGCTTGCCCGAATAGATGCGGCAGAAGGTGAGCGAGCCCACGAAGGGGTCGTCCATGATCTTGAAGGCCAGCACCGACAGCGGCTCGTCGTCCGCCGGATGGCGCTCGACCTCTTCGCCGGTGCGATAGTCGATCCCCCGCGTCGGCGGAATGTCGATCGGCGACGGCAGATAGTCGACCACCGCGTCGAGCAGGGGCTGGACGCCCTTGTTCTTGAAGGCCGAGCCGCACAGGATCGGGTAGAAGGCGCCGGTCAGAACCGCCTTGCGCAGGCAGGTCTTGATCGTCTCTTCCGGCACGTCCTCGCCGTTCAGATAGGCTTCCATCGCCGCGTCATCGAGTTCGACGGCGTTTTCGACCATGTAGTGGCGCGCCGCATCGCAGGCGTCCTTCATGTCGGCCGGAATCTCTTCGTCGTGGTATTTCGCGCCCAGGCCCTCGTCTTCCCAGACGACCGCCTTCATGCGGACCAGGTCGACCAGGCCCTTCAGCGAGGCCTCCGCGCCGATCGGCAGCTGGATCGGCACGGCCTTGACGCCCAGCCGCTCGCGGATGGTGCGCACGCAGAATTCGAAGTCGGCGCCGATCTTGTCCATCTTGTTGACGAACACGATGCGCGGAACATTGTAGCGGTCGGCCTGGCGCCAGACGGTCTCGGTCTGCGGCTCGACGCCCTGGTTGCCGTCGAGCACCGCAATGGCCGAGTCCAGCACGCGCAGGGAGCGCTCGACCTCGATGGTGAAGTCCACGTGGCCGGGGGTGTCGATGATGTTGAGGCGCTTGCCGTTCCAGTAGGCGGTGGTGGCGGCGGAGGTGATGGTGATGCCCCGCTCCTGCTCCTGCTCCATCCAGTCCATGGTGGCCGCGCCGTCGTGCACTTCGCCGATCTTATGGCTCTTGCCGGTGTAATAGAGGATCCGCTCGGTCGTGGTGGTCTTCCCCGCATCGATGTGGGCCATGATGCCGAAGTTGCGGTAGTCCTCGATTTTGTGAAGGCGGGGCATGGCTGAATACGACTTTTCGAGTGGACGGACGGGTTGAGCGCGAGCGCGGGCGGTTTAGCTCAAACCGCCCGGTCACGAAAGGGTATGGGTCTAACGGAGGGCCTTAGATAGGCGCCTACCAGCGATAATGCGAGAAGGCCCGGTTGGCCTCGGCCATCTTGTGGGTGTCTTCGCGCTTCTTCACCGCCGTGCCGCGATTGTTGGAGGCGTCCAGCAGTTCGGCGGCCAGCTTTTCGGTCATGTTGTTCTCGCCGCGCTTGCGGGCGGCGGTGACCAGCCAGCGGATGGCCAGGGCGCGGCGGCGTTCGGGACGCACCTCGACCGGCACCTGATAGGTGGCGCCGCCGACCCGGCGCGAGCGCACCTCGACCGAAGGCGCGACATTGTCGAGCGCCGAGTGGAAGGTCTCCAGCGGGCCAATGTCGCGGCGCTTGGCTTCGAGAATGTCGAAGGCGTCGTAGATGATGTTCTCGGCGACGGCCTTTTTGCCCTCGTGCATGACGTAGTTCATGAACTTGGTGACGATCAGGTCGTGGAACTTGGGATCGGGCAGGACTTCGCGTTTTTCAGCGCGGCGGCGGCGGGACATGCTTTAATTTCCTTACTTGGGCCGCTTGGCGCCATAGAGCGAACGGCGCTGGCGACGATCCTTCACCCCTTGGGTGTCGAGCACGCCGCGCAGGATGTGATAGCGCACGCCGGGAAGGTCCTTCACCCGGCCGCCGCGGATCAGGACCACCGAGTGCTCCTGCAGATTGTGGCCTTCGCCAGGAATGTAGCACAGCGCCTCGATGCCGGTGGTCAGCCGCACCTTGGCGACCTTGCGCAGCGCCGAGTTCGGCTTCTTGGGGGTGGTCGTATAGACCCGGGTGCAGACGCCGCGGCGTTGCGGGCAACCCTTCAGCGCCGGAACCTTGTTGCGCGTGGGCTTGGGATGCCGCGGTTTGCGGATAAGCTGGTTGATCGTGGGCATTCAGGTCTTTCGCTCGATAAAACGGGTTTTCGAAACGGCGCCCGATAAACACGAAACGGCGCCGGGCGCATCGCTGCGATCCGGCGCGTCTGAAGACCCTTGCGGGACCTTCCGGCCTATCGGGACGCGAGGCATGACCCCCGGCCCTCGAAAAGAGCGCGGAAAATAGGGAAACCGGCCGGAAAGGTCAAAGCATTTGTCTAGCTCGCGTCGGCGCATCGTCGGCGCTCCGCCGAACCCATGAGCGGCCGGCGGCGTCAAGGTCTCGAGGGCGGCTCCGCAACCCGGCCTTCCACCAGGTCGATCCCGGCAAGGAATTGACTGAAATGGCTCGGGTCGCTGGACAGCAGCGATCGCCCGAAGCTTTCGACAGGCAGCGGCGAGAAGGTCCGGTAGCGCGCCAGCGCCTCCAACGCCGCCTGGGTGTCTCCCAGGTGGCCGTAGCTGGCGGCGAGAAATGCGTAGCCGGTCGGGCTGTCGGTCTGCTGCACAGCCTCTTTCATAATGGCGACCACATCGCTGAAGCGGCCCTGCTGGAACCGGGCCACGCCCATGAGCAGCAGCTGCCTTGGCCGATTCGGTCCCATGGGGTCCAGTCGCATCGCGGTCTCAAAGTGCTCGATGGCGAGATCGGTGTCGCCGACGCGCGTCCGCACCAGGCCGCTCGATTGCCAGGCGCGCGCGCATCCCGGGTTCAGGGCGATGGCCTTTTCCACCAGCGCAACGGCGCCAACCCTATCGCGTTCGAAATGGATCGCGCTGCGGGCGGCGGTGGCGAGCACATCGGCGTCGTCTCCCGCCGCCTTCAGCGCGCGATGCCCCATCTCGATGGCCTCGCGACGGTTCTGCTCCAGCTGATCGGACCATCCGAAGATGTCGATGAAATAGCAGCACGATGCGGCGGCGCTCAGCGCCAGCCCAAAGCCGGGGTCGAGAGAAATGGCGCGCTTCAAGAGGTCGAGCGCCTGCAAGGTCTCGGTCCGGTCAAGGCTGCGGCTGAGGGCCAGGGCGCGCAGATAGAGATCATAACCACCCATGTTTTCGGTCGGGCGCGCGGACGCGCGGCGCACCTCGGCCTCTAGCACCGTCGGCTCGATCTTGCCCGCCACGGCGAGCGCCACCTTGTCCTGCAAGGCGAAGACGTCTTCGAGCGTCTCTTCGAAGCGGTGGGTCCAGATCTGCGCGCCGTCGCCGGCGTCGATCAGCTGGACCCCGATGCGGACCCGCCCGCCGGCCTTGCGGATGCTGCCCTCAAGCACATAGCGCACGCCGAGGTCGCGAGCCGCGGCCTGGGCGCTGACTCCCTTGCCTTTGAAGGACAGGCTCGAGCCGCTGGCGATGACGAAGATCGACCGGATGCGCGAGAGCGCCTCGACGATCTCGACCACCATCCCGTCGGCGAAATAGTCCTGGCCCTCCGCCCCGGTCATGTCGCTGAAGGGGAGCACGGCGATGGACGGCTTGCCCGGCAGCGGCGGCGAGGCCTGCGTGGCCGGCGCGGTCGTCGGATTTGGCTCGCCGAGCAGATCGGTGATGCTGGCCACCACCTTGCGCCAGCCTGGCGCGTCGGTGTCGCCGGCCCAGCCCGCCATGTCGGCGCACTGGATCTGGTTGAACGGCAAGGGCGGCATCGCGGCGTCGATGCTGAGCTGCACCAGGGTTCCAGCTTCGCGGGCGAGGTCGGCTTCCGCCCGCACCCACTGCGACTTGACCGCCTCCATCGACCAGATCACCACCACCGCCCTGGCCGAGCGCAACTGCTCCTCGATCACATCGGCATAGGCGCGGTGCGACGGCAGATCGTCATCGCGCCAGACGCTGTAGCCGAGCCCCCGCAGCGCTTCGGCCACGGCCTGGGCCTGCCTCGCCGTCGAGCGGGCGTAGGAAATGAAAACGTCTGACACGGCCGCGCGCGCCTCACCTTTGTCGCGATCGGGACCTTAGCGACGCGGCTCGACCGCGGCCAAGCGAAACCTGGGTGAAGTCGCCAGCGGCCGCCGACGCTCGCCTCAGAGCGCCGAAAGCCCCGCCTGCAGGTCGGCCGCGTCCATCGCCGGGCTGAGGTCGACGCTCGCGTTCAGGCCCGCGAAGAAGGGCTCGGCCAGTGGGGAGATCTTGGCGGTCGAACTCAGGTCGAGGATGGCGATCATGGCGCGCTTGCCATCGATGGAGGTGAACCAGGCCCCCTCGGGCTTGGACCTGTCCATGAAGCCCTGCACGATCTTCGGCAGACTGCCGTCCTTGATCGCCCGGTTGGCGGCCTCGACCTCCATCTGAACCTTCAGAAACATGCGCATTTCGCGCCTCCCTTTGGTCTGGACATCATCGGCGCCGCGCGGGCCCGTCGAAACGAGCCAGCGCGCCCGAATGCCGTTATAAGGCTCTCTTAATGCGGCCCCGGGCAATCTGGCGGCCGGTCACGTATTGGAGCGGCGTTTTGGCGGTCGGGGATAAGCTGAAGGACGACGGCTCGGCCAGCGTCGAATTCCCCGCTTCCGTCCGGCGCAAGGCCGAGCTGAAGATCGCCGCCGCGCCCGCCGTCAGCGCGCCGCTCGAAGCCCCCTGCCCGGCCCTCTCCATCGTCGCGCCCTGCTACAACGAGCAGGAGACGCTGGACGCCTTCTGCGCGCGCATGCTGGCCGCCGCACGGGCGGCGTGCGGCGGCGATTTCGAGCTGATCCTGGTCAATGACGGCTCGCGCGACGGCTCCTGGCGGCTGATCGAGGCGCAGGCGCGCGCGTGCGCCAACGTCGTCGGCGTCAACCTCGCCCGCAACCACGGCCACCAGTTGGCGGTGACGGCGGGCCTGGCCCTGGCGCGCGGCGAGCGGGTCATGATCATCGACGCCGATCTGCAGGACCCGCCCGAGCTGCTGGGCGAGATGATGCGGCGCATGGACGAGGGCTGCGACGTCGTCTATGGCCGCCGCCGCCAGCGGGCGCGGGAAAGCCGCTTCAAGCTGGCCAGCGCCAGCCTGTTCTACAAGCTGCTGCGGACCATCGCCGAGGTCGACATCCCCAAGGACACCGGCGACTTTCGCCTGATGTCGCGGCGCGTCGTCGAGCGGCTGAACGCCATGCCCGAGCAGGACCGCTTCCTGCGCGGCATGATCGCCTGGCTGGGCGGCCGCCAGGTCGAGCTGCTCTACGACCGCGATCCCCGCTACGCCGGCGCCACCGGCTATACCCTGACCAAGATGGTGCGGCTGGCGGTGGACGGCCTGACCAGCTTTTCGACCGCACCGCTGCGGCTGGCCGGCCTGCTCAGCGCGCTTGGGGTGTGCGTGGCCTTTGCGCTCGGCGTCTATGCGCTGGCGAGCTTTTTGAGCGGCGCCACCACGCCGGGATGGACCAGCCTGGCGCTGATCGTGGTCTTTTTCTCGACCGCCCAGCTCATCTGTCTGACGATCTTTGGCGAGTACCTCGGCCGGGTATATATGCAGGGCAAACACCGGCCGCTCTATCTGGTCGACGAGATCGTCACCCATCCCTCGCCCGACGGCCAGGCGGGAGCCTGACGCCTTGGATATCGCCGAGTTCGACCGGGTCGCCGACGAGTATCTTGAGCTTCATGCCGAGAACCTGAAAATCAGCGGCGAGAGCCCGGAATATTTCGCCCGCTACAAGATCGACGAGATTCGGCGCATCTGGTCCAAACGCGGCTGGCCGGAGCCGAAGACCATCCTCGATTTCGGCGCCGGGATCGGCAATTCCGTGCCCCACTTCCGGCGCAGCTTTCCAAGCGCCGAGATCATCGCCACCGACGTCTCGGAATTCAGCCTGGCGATCGCGCGCCAGCGGTTTGCCGGCGTGGCGCGCTTCGAGCTCTATGACGGCGCGGGCCCGATCGCGTCGGACGGGGTGGTCGATCTGGCCTTCTCGGCCTGCGTCTTCCACCACATCGAGGCCAGCGAACATGTCGAGCTGCTGCGGCGCCTGCGCCGGACCATGGCGGCGGGGGCGCCGCTGGTGATCTTCGAGCACAATCCGATCAACCCGGTCACCCAGCATATCGTGGCGACCTGCCCGTTCGACGAAAACGCCGTCCTCATCGGCGCCCGGACCTTGCGGGCGCGGATGGCCGAGGCCGGCTTCACGCGGATCGAAATGGCCTATACCGGCTTTTTCCCCGGCCCGCTCGCCGGCCTGAGGCGGCTCGAGCCGTTCATGAAACGCCTGCCGATCGGCGCGCAATACTATGGGCTGGCCCATGCGTGAGACGGTGGGGCTCATCGCCCGCTTCGGCCTTGTGGGGCTGGTCAACACCGCCATAGGCTTCGCGGTGGTCGTTCTGCTCGACCCGATCCTGGGCCTGCCCCCGGCCCTGGCCAATGCGGCCAGCTACGCCGTGGGGATAACAGTGGGGTTTTTGCTCAGCCGCGGCTTTGTCTTCCGCAGCCGGACCGAGCTTCCCGCCACCGGCCTGCGTTACGGGGTCGCCGCGCTTGGCGCCTTTGCCTTGAACCAGGCCGTCCTGCATGTCGCCGGCCTGGCCCTTGGCGGCGGGGCGGCGCAACACATCGCCGCCCAGCTCGTGGCCATGGCGATCTATTCGGTCAGCTTCTTCCTGCTCTGCCGGCTTTGGGTCTTTCGCATCCCGGCCGGTTCATCCCCCGCCTGAGGGCCCCGCGACCGCCGCGCAGCCAGGGACGCTGGTCAGCGCCGGCCCGCGCGCGACGACCCAGTCCAGATAGCGCGGATCGCAGGTGACCAGGACCTCGCCCGCGGCCAGGGCGACGGGCTGGTCCGGGTCCTGGACGCCGATGTCGAGGCCGCGGGCGCGCCAGACCAGGCTGTAGAAATGCCGCTGCGGGGTGTAGCCTACCAGGCTGTCGTTGTTGGTGACGCCGCCGTCGAGGGTGCGAATTCGGCGCAAGCCCTGGCTGTTCAACTGGGCGAAGACCAACCCGTAGCGGCCCTGGGCGATATTTTCGGACCGCGGCAGGACGACGAATTTCTGCTCCAGCGCGTTGCCGACCATGTAGGCGCCGACGATCACGATGACGATGCCGCCGATGGGGACCGACCGCCGCAGTCGCTCCGGCAGCATCACAAAAAGACGCTCGGCGACGATGGCCAGGGCGATCGACAAGATTGGATAGATCGGCACGATGTACCAGAAGATCTTGGTGTGGCTGAAACTGAAGACCGCCAATAGAGCCAGCGCGACGCAGTTGGCGTAGGTCAGAAAGGCGGCGGATTTCGTCGGCTTCCAGCGCAGGAACGGCGCGGCGAACAGCAGCAAAAGCGCCGGGCCGAGCGAAAAAAAGCGAAGGATGTACCAGGCATAATAGTAGGGTGGTTGGATATGGCCGCCCATGCCTTGCAGGTAGCGCCGGCCCAGTTCGTTGTTCGCCATCGCCGTCAGATAGCCGGGCGCGGCGCGCTCGCGCAGGACGTAGAAGCCGCCGACCAGAACCACCACGACAAGACCCGTCAGAACGTACCAGGGCGACTTGAAGAGGCGCGGCCAGCGTCCCTTGACCAGCACATAGACAAAGACGCCCACCCCGGGCGCCAGGCCGGCCACCCCCTTGGCCAGGCAGGCGCCGGCGATCAAGAGGCCGCAGAGCAGGACGCGGCCGGGATCGGGCCGCTGACGATGCAAGACCTCGAACAAGACCAGCAGATAGGCGGTGGTGAAGAGGCAGAGCAGGGTTTCGTAGTCGCCCGACTGGGCCGCGTGCACGCCGAAATAGCCGGGGCTGAGCACCAGCAGGCTCGGCGCAGCCAGGGCCGCGAAGCGCGAGCGGCCGAGCCGCCAGGCGAAGCGCATGACCAGCCCCACCGTCGCCAGGGCGGCCAGCAGCGACGGCAGCCGAACCGCCCATTCGCTCGGCCCGAAAAGATCGATCGACCCCGCCTCCAGCCAGATCAGCAGCGGCGGTTTTGTGTTCCACAGGTCGGGCTGGAAGCCAAAGGTGGTGATCAGGCTGAAGCCGCGCTGGCTCATCTCCAGCGCGTTCACCGCCAGACGTGATTCATCCCACAGATAGATCGGGTTCAAGGCGATATTGCTGGCGAGAAAGGCCGCGGCGGCCAGCATAAAGCCGAGTCCCCAGGGCCAAAGCCGGGGGCGGCGAGAATCGGCGGCTCGGCTGCGCCCCTGGCGGATTGTCTGCGCTTTCACATGTGTTCCGGGCTTGAGTCCCGATCGCCCAGCCCAATGCATGATAGCGGGGCGCTCGGAAAGAGGGCGGGCGGAATTGCACCGCATTCCGCCTTGCCGCCACGGTCCGGCGACGCGCGGCCGAGCGCCGCCCCGCTTGCTCGATCAGCGCCGCCCTAAGGCCCTGTTTACCGCTTGGCCTCAGGGTTTACGGCATGCGGCAAGCGAGCGTCCCGACGGCCCGGATACGCCTGTGCGAGGCGTTGCGCATAGGCTTGGCCTCGGCCCTGCTGATGTGGCCGTTGCTGGTTGCGGGGCGACCGACCGCCTATATGGATACCGGCCAATACTGGTGGCGGGGCCGCTCCATCATCGTCCAGGGCCTGGGCCTGGATCGGTCGGCCCCCAACCCGTTCGGCAAGCCCGTCGGCGCCCAGGTCGTTATCCATGGGATCGCGCAGAATTCAGAGCTGATGGCGAGCTTCATCGGCGCGCGCTCGGTGATCTATAGCGTCTTCCTGTTTTTGACGCAGCAGGCCGGCACGCTTTGGCTGACCGCGGCGCTGCAGACCCTGGCCACGGCGGCTGTCTTCCATGCCGTCTGGCGAGCCGCCGCGCCGAAGGCCCAGGGATGGACCTATCTGGCCATGATGGCCGCCCTGGCGGCTGTGACCAGCCTCGCCTTCTACGCCAGCTTCCCCATGCCCGACGTGTTCGCCGGTCTGGGCGTTTTGATCGCGATCACCCTGGCCCTCCATTGGGATCGGCTCGGCGCGTCGACGAGAGGCGCAATGGGGAGCCTGCTGGCCGTCTCGCTGGCCCTGCACAATTCAAATCTGTTGCTCGCGATCCTGATCCTGCCGGTCGTCGTGTTCGCCTTGTGGCGGCTGGGGGCGCCGCGGCGGGTGATGGTCGTGCGCACCGGCGCCTTGGCGGCGGCCATTGGCGCGGCCGCCCTGGGCGTCATCGGGGCCGACCACGCCGAAAAGACGCTCACCGGCGTCGAGATGCGCAATCCGCCCTTCCTGACCGCACGGCTTCTCGCCGACGGGCCGGGGCGTACGGTCCTTCGCCGCGACTGCGCTCATGCCCAGCCCTTCTTCCTCTGCCGCTTCAAGGCCCTGCCCCTGGACAACTCCGAAGATATTCTTTGGGCTCAACAGCCAGGCGTGGGCGTCTTCGCGAGTTCGCCGGTTGAGGATCGCCTGAGGCTGGAGGCGGAACAGGGCCGTTTCGTGCGGGCGGTGGTCTTGTCCGATCCCCTCGGCGTGGTCTGGGCCTCGATCCACAACTCCGCACGACAACTGGCCCTGTTCGTCGTCGATGAACCGCTGCGCGATCCCTGCGGCCTGAAGCCGCGCTGGCCCTGGGGCCAGGACTTCCTGCGCGTGCTGGTGGTCGATCCCGAGCGTTGCGGTCTCGGCGACAGGCGCATGATGTCGCCGCGCCTGCTTTATGCGCTTCATCTCGGCGCGCTTATCCTTTCTGGCTACGCCATGTGGCGACTGGCGCGCGCCCGGCGTCAGGCCAGGGCAAGCCGGGTCGCCGAGTTCGCCAGGCTGGACGATATCGACCGACTATTGGCCGCGACCGGCCTGACCGCCGCGGCGGTCATCCTCAACGTGGTGATCTGCGGCGCGCTCTCCGGACCCTTCCCACGCTATGAGGCCCGCCTCATCTGGCTGATCCCAACCCTGGCCCTTCTGGCCGGCTGCACGATCGCCGCACCGGCGCTTGAGCAGGTGCGCGCTCGCTTGAACCAAAACCGGACGCCCAAATCGGCTATGGGATGAGATCATCTCGGCTGTCGGTCAAAAAGGGCCGGCCCTCGGACCGCGGCCCTTGCCTTCGCGCGGCGTCCTTTTCATGCGGACATGGCAAATGTTCGTTGTTCTGCGGCGCGCAGGTTGACGCCTCAAGGCCAGCGCCGCCTCCCCGTCAGCCGATCGTCGTCTGGCCGTGGATCAAGAGGATAAGGCCAAGCGCGGCGATGGATGACGAGACGAGCAGGCTGCCGGTCAGGATCGCCACCGGCGCCCTGAGCGGAGGCCGAAGCGCGCTTGACCACATCAGCGCCAGGCCGAGCGCGACGCCCGGCCAGACCCCGTAGTAGTAGCGTGTCTGGGCCATGTCGATGAACCCGTCTTCGACAAAGGTTCGCCACCCGAAATAGAGGTGCAGGATCAGGACCGGGACCACGGCCAGGATCATGGCGCAGGCCACCCGCCAGCCCGGTCCGGTCCTGGGATCGGCCATCTTGCGCGGGGCGAACACTAGGGCGGCGGCGGCGAACGCCAGAACGACATAGAGGCCGATCATTTGGATCAGATGGCTGGGCTCCAGCGCCGCCCATTTGTCGGCCATGTTGTAAAAGAACACCTGGGCATAGCCCGCGAACGACAGCGAAGCCCGCAGCGCTGGCGCTACATAGAAGGCGTTGGTGTGATGCAGGATCCGCCCGTAGGCGAGCATGTTCATCAGGCTGGGAAGGGCGGCGACGGCGAAGCCGGCGGCGACGATCGCATAGGCGGCCAGAGGCGCCCGCGTCTTCTCCACGGCCAGCCGGAAAGCCTCTCCGAACAGGAGGCTGAAGCCGATCATCAGCAACACGGTCAGCTTGGTCCAGCCGCACAACGCAACGCCGAGCGCGAGGAGAAGCGCGGTCTTAAGCGAAGGGCGGCGGCTCCATTCGATCAGTCCCAGAAAGCTCACCGCCGTGGCCAGAAGGGCAGCGTTGTCGTTGTTGATCAGGCCCGCGACAACGCCCAGCTTGGGGAAGAGCACCAGCGCGGCGGCAAAGACCGCCCGCTCCTTCCAGCCCGTCACAACCCGAAAGCCGGCCACCAGCATCAGCGCGACGGCGCAGAGGGAGAGCCCGAGATCGGCCAGCCTCAGGCCCAGGATGGAGCCGCCGACCGCCCGGTCCACCAACCCCATAAACAGGTAATAGGGCGAAGGGTGATTGAGATAATTGACCGCATGGGTGAAGTGCGCGCCGCCGGCGTCCAGCACGCGCAAATCCTCGTAGCGCGGAAACAGGCGCCGCGCCTGTTCCATCGAGCGAATATAAGAGAGGTGCTGGAGTTCATCGAGCGTGGTCGGGAAGACGCCCATCAGGGCCGCCATCAGCCCGCCCAGGGCATGAAAGCCAAGGGCCAAGATCGCCACGGTCCACGACAAGAGTCCGTTTCGATCGACCCTCATCCATCAACCCCAGATGCTGAACTCTTATGTTATCGGTTTGAGTTAATTCGAAGTGTTTTCTGGCGGACCCGTCGTCGCGGTGTTGCGCCGCATCTAGCCTGGCGACTTCGCGTGGCCGTTAGGCCATCATGCAGCTTCACCGTCCGGCCATCCCGAAAGGGCGCGACCACATGCCCAAGAGCGGCGCCAGAGTCACCCGGGGGCAGCGGTCGCTTGGCGTGGTCGCTTCGGCGGCCTTTCATATCGCCATCCTGATCGGGCTGGCGTTCGAGCTCGATAAGCCGATACCGATCGTGGTGAGCACACCGCCCGTCGAGGTCACCCTGGCGCCGCCGCTGACGGAGCCGCCGCCGATCCCGATCCCGATCCCGCCGCCCATTCCGCGGCCAGCCCCGGTGCAACGGATCGCGGCGCCGACGCCGGCCCCCGCCACGGCCCCCACACCGCCGCAGGCGCCGGTGAAACAGGTCGCGGCGCCGTCACCGACCCCGCTCACGACCCCGGCGCCGCGGCCAGCGCCGGTGATACGGGCCCATGCGCCGACGCCAATCGCCCATACCGCCCCGAGGCCCGCCCCGACACCGCTCGCCCACGTGGCCGCGACGCTCATTCCATCGCCGCTCGCGCCGGTGCTGTTGCCGCCCGCGCCGCAGGCGGCCGCGGCGACGCCGTCGGCTCCAGCGACATCGGCGGCTTCAGCCGCTCCGGGCGCCGCGGCCGGCTCAAACGGGTTGCGCGATGCGCTGCGCCTCGGCTTCGGCTGCGCCCATCCGGACGCCGTGAACCTGACGGCGCAGGAACGCGAGGGCTGCGCCCGGACCGCCGCCGGCCGCGGCGGTCCGGGCTTTACCGTCCATCCGCCGGATTACATTTCGCACGAAGGCGCGGTCAACGAGGCCTGGCGCAACTACCAGACCAGCAACAGCAGCCACGACTATCCTGGCCTGCATTGCGCCGCCGGGCGTGACTGCACGCCCGACCAGCCGACGCCGGCGCCCGATCCGATCGCGGACACCTGCCCCTACCTGCGCTGCAACATGGGCAGCGTTCGGTAGGGCTGAACGCCCTCCCGTTCGATGGGCCGGGCCGATGTTTTAGCGACTGAACCTGGTCTGCGACTGGGTGACCGCCATGGACCTCTCGGCGCTGAACCGTCCGCCGAAGACCTGCGCTTCCTTCCGGTAGGCTTGATCGAGGATTCCGAGCGCTTTTGTGTCGAGCGGAACGGCTATGATCCGGCCCAGCCTCGCCGGGACCAACCGGGGATCCAAGCCGCGTTCACGATCAGCCTTTCCATAGAATTTGTCGAGCCGCACGCTGTTGGCGAGAAGGATCGTGCGGGCTGGGTGGATCGCCGCCAGGCAAGGCATCACATAACGCTCGAGCCGCTGACTTTCGAGCGCCGGGAAGGTCTGCAGGAAGGTCTGGCGGATCGAGAGCTCGACAACCGTGCGCCCATCCGCCGTCATCGCCTCGCCGATCGCACTGCAGGTCGGCGGTGACGGCGATCGCCGGAAGCCCTGTTTGACCAACTCGAGGTGAAGGTAGCGGTCGTCGTTCCAACCGTCGGTAACGACGGCCAGGACGCCGCTCGGCGGTGCGAGCGCGATGGCGTCATCGATACGGTGAAAGTCGTCGCGCACGGACTGTTGCCATTCGTTCCAGAGCAGCAACCCGGCCACCCGGCCGCTGAGCGTGCGAGGCCCATCGGAGGCGAGGATCCCCGCTGCCGGCGAGAACAGCCAGGCGAGCGTGACGCCAGCGACGATCAGCGGCGCGAGAGGTCTGTGGCCTTGCAGAGAGGCGATCGAGCGCTGGATGCCTTTCGCCGCCAGCGCCCCCAGGAACGGGGTGAGCACGAGTAGCTGGCGCACCTCCCATATCTTACCCATCAACACGAGATTCACGAACAGCGGTACGCCGGCGGTGAGCGCCAACCTCAGCCAGCAGCGTTCTTGCGCGAAGCCGGCGGCGCCGGTGATTAGCAGCAGCAGCGCTGGCGCGCCCAGAAAGCAGATGACGATGAGCGAATGGCGGAAGAAATCGTGGGGGTGATCCCAGAGCTTCACGGCGATCACACCCGCGTGGAGCGCCTCCAGCGGCGTCGCGTGGACGAGGGCGAACAGCGCGACCAGCACGGAAATCGCCACAAGGCCGGCCACCGCCAGCAACAGGGTTGCAGGCCAGAGCCTGCGGGTTTCGAGGGCGACGAGCGGCATGGCGGTCGCAGCGAGCAGGGCGGTGTCCGTGCGGATCGCGACAGCATAGCCGATCAGCGCCCCCGCCAGCGCCGCGATCGGCAGGGTCGGACGCCAGGTCCAAAGCGCCAGCGCCAAGAGCATCAAACCCGCAGCGGGGACGTTGTCGTTGAAGAAAAAGAAGCTCTCGGCCACGCCCGGGAAAAGCAGCAGCACCGCGCCGGCCATCAGCCAGGAGGCACCGGCCCAACGGCGGATGAGCCAAGCCGAGGCCCCCAGGCAAAGCGCCGCGCCCGTCCACATCTCGACGCGCATCGCACCGTCACCGCCGAAAAGCGGCGAGAGCGCCGCCACGCCATCGACGGCGCCCAGCTTGGTCAGGCCGAAATAGTCCGTGTTGAAAGGTGCGGACGGCATGAAGTCGC
Source organism: Caulobacteraceae bacterium (assembly GCA_965277425.1). GTDB lineage: Bacteria > Pseudomonadota > Alphaproteobacteria > Caulobacterales > Caulobacteraceae > Poindextera. The sequence continues at coordinate 350,207 of CBDICR010000007.1, read as the reverse complement.
GCACCGTGCCCTGCGCCATGTGGAGGCCGAGCGCGACGATCGAGGCGCTGAAGCCCTCGACGTGCACCGGGCGCAAGGCTGGCCAGAGAAAGATGACAGCGGCTGCGAGCAGGAGCAGCCATAACAACGCGTCGCGTGTCTTATCGGAGCCGAAGAGCTCCACGCGCGAGGGCGGCATCGGTCCGCTCCCTTCCCTGGTAAGGCGAAACGACCGCCGCGAACGCCAACCGCACAGAGGCCAGCATCTAAGCGCGAACACCGGGGGCGAAGCCAATCACGCCCCTGCCTGAGATCGTGGCGCCGAGGCGTAAAAGGGCCGTAAATCATGCCCGCTGGCGCACGCCTCCAGGCAGAGCCTGGCGCTCAATCGACGGGTCGCCGGTCGCGGGCCGGCCAGACCGGTCTTTCCCTGCACTAACCGCACATCAACCAAGTCGGCGGCTAATGGGCCCGCGCTAAGCGAGGTGGACAGAGTTGGCCGGGGTTAACCCAACATCGCCGCATGCGGGCCATGGGCTGATGGGATTTGCGCTCGTCGCGGGATGCGGCTGGCTGATCGATGCGGCCTTGCTGATGGTCCTCAGCCGCTTTATCGAACCCGGCCTCGCGAACGTGGCGAGCTCGTTGACCGCAGCGAGCTTTGTCTACGTCGTTTCCCACCGCTACGTGCATGACGGTCGCCCATCGCTGGTCGGGCTGCGGCTCGGCGCCTACGCCGTCTATACGCTGGGACTGGTTCTGATCGCGTCGCTTGCGTTGACCAGGATTGACGCAGCGATCCGGCCTTACGCCTCGCTAGCCGAGGCGATCGTCTGTGCAAAGATCATCATAACGCCGCCGCAGTTCCTCTGCAATTTCATGACATCGCGCTTTTTGGCGCGCCTGCGGGCGGGCACGGCGTGAGCGAGCGCATCCTGCTCTTCATCCCCTGCTACAACTGCGCGCCGCAGATCGGCCGCGTGCTGGCGCAGCTCGACGGGCCAGTTGGCGCGCGCATCGCTCAGACGCTGGTGCTTGACAACGGCAGTTCCGACGGCACCATCGAACGGGCGCGCGAGGCTGCGACCTGTATGGCCGGACGGCGGATCGTGATCGGCCGCAACCGGCGGAACTATCAGCTTGGCGGCTCGCATAAGGCGGCGTTCGCCTATGCTGGCGCGCACGGCTTCAGCCATGTGATCGTGCTCCACGGCGACGATCAGGGCCGCCTGGCCGATATCGCTCCGGTGCTGGAGCGAGGCGACCATCTGAGCCACGACGCCTGCCTCGGCGCGCGGTTCATGCCCGGCGCCGAGCTGTCCGGCTACTCGACGGTGCGCCGGGCCGGGAACGCCGCCTTCAACCTGATCTTCTCGCTCGTCTCGGGGCGCGCGGTGCGCGACCTCGGCTCCGGCCTCAACCTGTTCGGCCACGGCGTCATCACAGACCCTTCGATCGCGCGAATGTCGGACGATCTGCGCTTCAACATCTATTTGTTGTTGGGCCTGATCGACAGCCGGCGCAGCCTGACCTTCTTCCCAATCTCCTGGCGAGAGGAAGACCAGGTCTCGAACGTGCGGCTGGTAAGCCAATCATTGCGCACGCTGGGAACCGCCTGGGAATACCTTGCGCGCCGTGAGGGCTTTCGGACAGCAGACCACCGCGACACGCCAGTCGCGAGTTACGACTTCGACATCATCGCACAGGTGGGTTGCGATGGCTGACCTCGCGCTGGTGATGCCGATGGCCGGCGAAGGCTCGCGCTTCCGGCGCGCCGGCGTCGCGACACCAAAGCCATTGATCGAGCTCGGCGGCCGACCGTTTTTCTGGTGGGCGGCGGAGAGTGTCCGACGCGCGGCGCCTCTGCGAGAAATGGTGTTCGTGGTATTGGCTGGACATGTCCGCGACTTCGAAATCGATGTCGCGATCCGCCGCCTTTACCCGGACGCGCGCATTGTACAGCTCGACGCCGGGACCGCGGGCGCGGCCGAGACCGCCGCGCTTGGCGTCGCGGCACTGACGTTTGACGGCCCCGTTGCGATCAACGACTGCGACCACGCCTTTTGCGGCCTTGAGCTGCCAGCGCTGTGCGACGCCTGGCAGGCCGGCGCCGCGGGAGCCCTTGTGGGTTTTCCATCCAGCGACCCGGCCTACTCGTTCGTTCGCCTCGCTGCCGATGACCCGACACGCGTCCTGGGCGCCGTCGAGAAAGTGTGTATCGGCCCCTACGCTATCGCCGGCTGCTACCTCTTCCGCGACACGGCGGCCTTCGCACGCGCGTACGGCGGCTATGCAGAGTCCTGCGTCGGCGTCGAGCTCTTCATGAGCGGGCTCTACAACCGCCTCTGCGATCTGGGCGAGACGGTGCTCTTCCAACCGCTGGGCGCCCACCTCTCCTTCGGCACGCCGGCGCAGGCCAGGCGCGTGTCGCCAGCCGCCCTCGCCGGGCTTATCGACGTGGCGACGGCATGATGCTGTTCGCCGCAGCCATCGCGACCCTGGTGCTGGCGCACGTGCTGCGCGCAGTGCGGTACTCCATGCTGTTCCCGGCGGACCACCGGCCGCGCACCTTCCATCTGGCCGTGGGCCTGAGCATCGGCTACGTCGTGAACACGCTTCTGCCGCTGCGCATCGGCGAGCTGGTGCGCGGGCTCTACGTCTCCGTACGCGCCGGCCAGAGTGTCGGCACCGTGCTGGCGACGATCGTGTTCGAGCGCATGACCGATTTGGTCGCGGTGTTGCTGATCCTGCTGCTGCCGCATCTGATCGCGGGGACGCCCGCGCCGTCGCTGGTCGGGCTCGCCACAATGGCGGGGGTCGCCGGCGCGATCGGGCTGGGCGCGGTGCTTGTCCACCGGTCGCGCACCGCGCGGCAGGGCCTCTGGGCCGCCACTTCGATCTTCAACGACCATATCCATCTCTGGCTCATCGACGCCGCCTGGACCCTGTCGCAACTCGTGACGTCGCGGGCCGACCGGCATAGGTCCTATTGGCTGCTGACGATTCCAATGTGGGCGACCTATTTCGCCTCATACGCCCTGTTGGCCCGCGCCGCCGGGGCTGGAATGGAGTCGGTCACCGACGGACTCCTGGCCAAGCCGTTAAGCGCCATGATCGGCGCGAGCCCGCTCGATCGCGTGCTTCTACTGGTTGCCTGCATCGCCGCCCTCTCGATCCTCTTGGCCGGCGTGATCGCCGACGGAAGCGGCATTCAACGCAGCATACACCGGGCGCTTAAGCTCGGCCTGCCCGAGGTCGGCCCCTCGAAGTCGATGTCGCGCGCGGCCTTCGCCCGCGACGAGGATTACGGCGCCATCCTGCGAGCCCACTTCACAGAGGCGAAGACGGCCGCCGCTGGATTCGGCGTGCATGGGCTGGATGGCGCGGTCGTGCTGCGCCTGCTCCCCGGCGGGTCGGATGCCCTGACGGCCGTCGTCCGCGTCGACAACCGGTTCGTCGTCCGCAAGTTCGCGATGGGCGAGGCCGCGGCGAAGCTGAACGAGCAGGCGACGTGGCTGCTCAAGCACCGGGTCGACCTGCCCCTGGCCGACATCATCGCCGAGCGGCGGGACTGCGCGCAGTGCCGGTACGACATGCCCTATCTCGCCTCGGCGCACGACCTCTACGAAATGGTCCACGTCATGCCGGTCGAAGCCAGCCGCCGGCTCCTGGGCGAGGTGGTCGACCATGTCGATCGATGGCACCAAGCTCATCACGCGGGGCGGTGCGACGAGAGCGCCCTGGATGCCTATGTCGAGCGCAAGGTCGTCGCCAACGCCGCCGCCGCGCTCGAATTCGTTCGCCGGCGACTCCCCGAACAGTACGCGATCAACAACGAAGCTTATGCGCTCGACGAATGGCGCCGCCTGCTCGACAGCGACTGGATCCGCCACCAACTCCGTGAGCGCGGGACCGGCTCGATCCACGGCGATCTTACGATCGAGAACATCATTGTCTGTCCGGAGCGCTGTCCCGACTGGTACCTGATCGACCCCAACCCGACAAATCTGTTCGACACGCCGCTGATCGACTGGGCGAAGCTGATGCAGTCGCTGAACCTCGGCTACGAGGCGCTTGATCGAGGGCCGCCGGCGCGTCTCGAGGACGGCGCGATCCACCTGATGTTCAGCCGCTCCCGCACCTATGCCGAGCTGCATGACGAGCTCGACCGCCTGCTCGATCAGCGCCTGGATGGTGGGGCTCGCCGCGAAGTCGCCTTCCACGAACTCGTGAACTATCTCAGGCTCATCCCATACAAGATGCGCAATCAGCCGGCCAAGGCGATGACCTTCTTCGCCTGCGCGTCCGTTCTGTTGCGACGCTACCAGGCCATGGCCGTTGGCTGAGCTCATCGCCCTGCTGTTCGACCTCGACGGCACGCTGGTCGACACCGCCGACGCCAACTACGCCGCCTACGCCGCGGCGTTGCGGGAGGCGGGTATCACAATCGGGCGCGAGGCCTTCGACCGCGCGGCTGTGGGACGCCATTGGCGCCAGTTCCTGCCCGGTCTAATCGGCGCAGCGGACGCCGATCCGGCGCGGGTCGCCGTGCGCAAGCGCGAAATATATCCGGGGATGGCGGCGCGCACCCGCGTCAACCTGAAGCTCGCTGGTCTCGCGGCCTCACTTCGCACGACGCTGAAGCTCGGCCTGGTCACCAGCGCGTCACGGACGAGCGCCGAGGCTGTGCTGGACGCCCACGGGCTGGCGCCGCTGTTCGCAACTGTTGTTACCGGCGACGACGTGGCGGAGCCAAAGCCTGCACCCGACGCATACCTGCTCGCCGCCGCGCGGTTGCAGGTCAGCCCTGAGCAATGTCTTGCGCTTGAGGACTCCGAGACGGGACCTGAGAGCGCCCACCGCGCTGGCATGCAGACCCTGCGCGTGACCTTCCCGACCCCGGCCTGAGCGTCAGCTCAGACCGGGAGGAAGATCACGGCGCAATTTCCGAGGCCAAGACACCTGCCCCTACCTGCGCTGCAACATGGGCAGCGTTCGGTAGGGGCGCCTTGAGGCGGCGCCCTATTCGGCGGGCGCCGCCTCGGCTTCGGCGGCGGCGGCGATTTCCGCCGGCAGCTGTTCTTCGATCACCTCGACCGCGCGGCTGGCGGCGAGCGTCTCGTCGCGCTTGGTGGCGATGCGCTGCAGGCCGCGCAGATAGGCGCCGGTGCCCGCCGGGATGAGCCGGCCGACGATGACGTTCTCCTTCAGGCCTTCCAGCGTATCGATCTTGCCCTGCACCGAGGCTTCGGTGAGCACCCGGGTGGTCTCCTGGAAGGAGGCCGCCGAGAAGAAGCTGCGGGTCTGCAGGCTCGCCTTGGTGATGCCGAGCAGGACGGGCTGGGTGATCGCGGGCCGACCCTTGCGGGCCTCGACCTTGGCGCTCTCCAGATCGAAATCGGGCTTGTCCATCTGGTCGCCCTTGATCAGGCCGGTATCGCCTGGCTCGAGGATCTCGACCTTCTGCAGCATCTGCCGAACGATCGTTTCGATGTGCTTGTCGTTGATGGGCACGCCCTGCAGCCGGTAGACCTCCTGGATCTCGTTGACCAGGAATTCGGCCAGCGCCTCGATGCCCTGAATGCGCAGGATATCGTGTGGGTCGGGATTGCCGTCGATGATGTACTCGCCCTTGCGGATCACGTCGCCGTCGTGGACGGCGATGTGCTTGCCCTTCGGGATCAGGAACTCGACCGGATCGCCGCCGTCCTCAGGCGTGATCTTGATGCGGCGCTTGTTCTTGTAGTCGCGGCCGAACTCGACCTTGCCGTCCATCTCGGCGATGACGGCGCAATCCTTCGGACGGCGCGCTTCGAACAGTTCCGCGACCCTGGGCAGACCGCCGGTGATGTCGCGGGTCTTGGCGCTTTCGGTCGGGATCCGCGCCAGCACGTCGCCGGGCTTGACCTCGTCGCCGTCGCCGACGGAGAGGATGGCCCCCACCGGCAAGAGGTTGCGCGCCTCGCCGCCGTTGGCCAGCCGCTTATAGCCGCCGTCGGCGTCGAGCACCGCCATGGCCGGACGCAGGTCCGCCCCGCGCGGGCTGGCGCGCCAGTCGATGATCACGCGGTTGGAGATGCCGGTGGCTTCGTCGGCCTCGTCGCGGACCGAAAGCCCGTCGACCAGGTCTTCGAAACGAACCTTGCCGCCGACCTCGGTGATGATCGGGGTGGTGTAGGGGTCCCATTCGGCGATGCGCTCGCCCTTCTTGACCTTCTGACCGTCCTTGACCCGCAGGCGCGCCCCATAGGGCGGCTTGTAGGATTCGCGGTCCTTGCCGTCGACCTGGATCATGAGCTGGGTGTTGCGGCTCATGACGATCAGGGCGCCGTCGACGGCCGTAACCGTCGGGCCGGTGACGATGGCCACCCCGTCGCTGCCGCTTTCGAAGAAGGACTGCTCGGCGACTTGCGCCGTGCCGCCGATGTGGAAGGTCCGCATGGTCAGCTGGGTGCCGGGCTCGCCAATGGATTGGGCGGCGATGACGCCGACCGCTTCACCGATGTTCACCGGCGTGCCGCGCGCCAGGTCGCGGCCATAGCAGGCGCCGCAGATGCCGACCTTTGCCTCGCAGGTAAGCGAGGAGCGCACCTTCACCGACATGACGCCGGCATTGTCGATCAGCTCCACCTGGGCCTCGTCCAGATAGGTGTCGGCCGGGATGATGACATCGCCGGTTCCGGGGTCGCGGATGTCCTCGGCCGCGGAACGGCCCAGGACGCGCATGCCCAGGGAGACCAGCACATCGCCGCCCTCGACCACCGCATGCAGGGTGATGCCGCGCGTGGTGCCGCAGTCCTCCTCGGTGATGATGCAGTCCTGCGCCACGTCGACCAGCCGCCGGGTCAGATAGCCGGAATTGGCCGTCTTCAAGGCGGTGTCGGCCAGGCCCTTGCGGGCGCCGTGGGTGGAGTTGAAGTACTCCAGCACGGTCAGGCCTTCCTTGAAGTTGGAGATGATCGGCGTCTCGATGATCTCGCCGGACGGCTTGGCCATCAGGCCGCGCATGCCGCCGAGCTGCTTCATCTGGGCCTGGCTGCCCCGGGCGCCGGAGTGGGCCATCATATAGATCGAGTTGGTGTCGATCTCGCGCCCGTCGGGACCGATCTTGGGCGTCGAGATCTCGGCCATCATTTCGTCGGCGACGCGGTCGGTGGCCTTGGCCCAGGCGTCGACGACCTTGTTGTACTTCTCGCCGCGCGTGATCAGGCCGTCGGCGTACTGCTGCTCGTACTCGGCCGTCAGCTTGCGGGTCTCTTCGACCAGCACCTTCTTGCGGGCCGGGATGACGATGTCGTCCTTGCCGAAGGAGATGCCGGCCTTGGCGGCTTCCTTGAAGCCCAGGCCCATGATCTGGTCGGCGAAGATCACCGTCGCCTTCTGGCCGCAGTGCCGATAGACGGCGTCGATCAGGTTGGCGATCTCCTTCTTGGTCAGCGCCTTGGCGACAAGGCGGTGGCCGATCTGGGGGTGGTGCGGCAAAAGCGCGGCGATCTTCATCCGTCCAGGCGTGGTCTCGATCACCTTGGGCGCGACGACGCCGTTCTCGTCCGATTCCGCATAGCGGCAGCGGATCTTGGAGTGCAGGGTCACCACACCGGCGTCGAGCGCCGCTTCGATCTCGCCGATGTCGCCGAAAGCCTTGCCCTGGCCGGGCTCGTTCTCCTTGGCCAGCGACAGGTGGTAGAGGCCAAGCACCATGTCCTGCGAGGGCACGATAATCGGCCGGCCGTTGGCGGGCGACAGGATGTTGTTGGTCGACATCATCAGGACGCGCGCTTCCAGCTGGGCCTCGAGGCTCAGCGGGACGTGCACGGCCATCTGGTCGCCGTCGAAGTCAGCGTTGAAGGCGGCGCAGACCAGCGGGTGCAGCTGGATGGCCTTGCCTTCGATCAGCCGCGGCTCGAACGCCTGGATGCCGAGGCGGTGCAGGGTCGGGGCGCGGTTGAGCAGCACCGGGTGTTCCCGGATCACCTCTTCCAGCACGTCCCAGACGGCGCCCTGCTCGCGTTCGACCATGCGCTTGGACTGCTTGACGGTGCCGGACAGGCCCTTGGCGTCGAGGCGCGCATAGATGAACGGCTTGAACAGCTCCAGCGCCATCTTCTTGGGCAGGCCGCACTCGTGCAGCTTCAGGTCCGGCCCGACGACGATGACCGAGCGGCCGGAATAGTCGACGCGCTTGCCGAGCAGGTTCTGGCGGAAACGGCCCTGCTTGCCCTTCAGCATGTCGGCGAGCGACTTCAGCGGCCGCTTGTTGGCGCCGGTGATGACGCGGCCGCGGCGGCCGTTGTCGAACAGGGCGTCGACCGCTTCCTGCAGCATGCGCTTTTCGTTGCGGATGATGATGTCCGGCGCGCGCAGCTCGATCAGGCGCTTGAGGCGATTGTTGCGGTTGATCACCCGGCGGTAGAGGTCGTTCAGGTCGGAGGTGGCGAAGCGGCCGCCGTCCAGCGGCACCAGCGGGCGCAGTTCCGGCGGGATGACCGGAACCACGGTCAGGATCATCCACTCCGGCTTGTTGCCGCTCTCGATGAAGGCCTCGATGATCTTGAGGCGCTTGGAGGCCTTCTTCTGCTTGATGTCGGAGGTGGTGGTGGCGAGCTCCTCGCGGAGCTTGTCGGCCTCCTTGTGCAGGTCGATGGCCATCAGCATGCCGCGCACGGCTTCCGCGCCGATCTCGGCGGTGAAGCTGTCGTCGCCGTACTCTTCCTGCAGGGTCATGTAGTCGTCTTCCGACAGCAGCTGGTACTGCTTCAGCGGCGTCAGGCCCGGCTCGGTGACGATGTAGAATTCAAAATAGAGCACCCGCTCGATGTCCTTGAGCGGCATGTCGAGCATCAGCGCGATGCGGCTGGGCAGCGACTTCAGAAACCAGATGTGCGCCACCGGCGAGGCCAGCTCGATATGGCCCATCCGCTCGCGCCGCACGCGCGCCAGGGTGACCTCGACGCCGCACTTTTCGCAGATGATGCCCTTGTATTTCATGCGCTTGTACTTGCCGCACAGGCATTCGTAATCCTTGGTCGGGCCAAAGATGCGCGCGCAGAACAGGCCGTCGCGCTCGGGCTTGAACGTGCGGTAGTTGATCGTCTCCGGCTTCTTGATCTCGCCGAACGACCAGGACTTGATCTTCTCCGGGCTGGCCAGGGAGATGCGGATCTGGTCGAACGTCGGCGCGGTGACGACGGGATTGAAGATATTCAGGACTTCCTGGTTCATCGGAGTTCCATTTCGAAAAAATTGAGGGCGCCGTCTTGCGGCCCGGCGCGCGTTCGCAGCCGGGCCGGAGATCGGGTCGTCAGGTCGCGTTCTCCAGCTCGACGTTCAGGCCAAGGGAGCGCATTTCCTTGACCAGCACGTTGAAGCTTTCCGGGATGCCGGCTTCGAAGGCGTCGTCGCCGCGGACGATGGACTCATAGACCTTGGTCCGTCCCGCGACGTCGTCGGACTTCACCGTCAACATCTCCTGCAGGTTGTAGGCGGCGCCATAGGCTTCCAGCGCCCAGACCTCCATCTCGCCGAAGCGCTGGCCGCCGAACTGCGCCTTGCCGCCCAGCGGCTGCTGGGTGACCAGGCTGTAGGGGCCGATCGAGCGGGCGTGGATCTTGTCGTCCACCAGGTGGTGCAGCTTCAGCATGTAGATGTAGCCGACCGTGACCTGCCGCTTGAAGGCTTCGCCGGTCTGACCGTCGAACAACTGCACCTGCCCCGTCTTGTTCAGGCCGGCCTGCTCGAGCAGGTCTTCGATGTCGTTGATGTGCGCGCCATCGAACACCGGCGTGGCGATCGGAACCCCCTTGGTGAGGTTGCGGGCCAGTTCGATCAGGCCCTCGTCCGTATCGGGCAGTTCCTGGTCCTTGCCATAGACCGTGGCCAGGTGATCGAGGAGGGCCTTGCGCTGGCCGCCGTTCTGCCAGGCTTCGAGCAGATCCGCGATCTGGCGGCCCATGCCGGCCGAGGCCCAGCCAAGGTGGGTTTCGAAGATCTGGCCGACGTTCATGCGCGACGGCACGCCCAGCGGGTTGAGCACCACGTCGACGGCGGTGCCGTCCTCCAGGTGCGGCATGTCCTCGATCGGCAGGATCTTGGAAATGACGCCCTTGTTGCCGTGCCGTCCGGCCATCTTGTCGCCCGGCTGCAGCTTGCGCTTCACCGCCACGAACACCTTGACCATCTTCATCACGCCCGGCGGCAGTTCGTCGCCGCGCTGCAGCTTGTCGACCTTGTCCTCGAAGCGGCGATCGAGCCGCTTGCGCGCCTCGTCGAACTGGCCGCGCATGGCTTCCAGCTCGGTCATCGCCTTGTCGTCGTCGAGGGTGATCTGCCACCACAGGCCCGGCGCGATGTCGCCGAGCTTGGCCGCGGTGATCTCGCCACGTCCCAGGCCCTTCGGCCCCGAGACCGCGCTCTTGCCGAGCAGAAGATCGCCAAGACGGGCGGAGATGTTGCGGTTCAGGATAGCGAACTCGTCGTCGCGGTCCTTGCCCAGCCGGTCGATCTCTTCTCTTTCGATCGCCAGGGCGCGTTCGTCCTTGTCGACGCCGTGCCGGTTGAACACCCGCACCTCGACGATGGTGCCGGCCACGCCCGGCGGCAGCCGCAGCGAGGTATCGCGCACGTCGGAGGCCTTTTCGCCGAAGATGGCGCGGAGCAGCTTTTCCTCCGGCGTCATCGGGCTTTCACCCTTCGGCGTCACCTTCCCGACCAGGATGTCGCCCGGCAGCACCTCGGCCCCGATGGCCACGATGCCCGCCTCGTCGAGGTTGCGCAGGGCTTCCTCGCCGACATTGGGGATGTCGCGGGTGATCTCTTCAGGCCCCAGCTTGGTGTCGCGGGCCATGACCTCGAACTCCTCGATATGGATCGAGGTGAAGACGTCGTCGCGCACGATGCGCTCGGAGATCAGGATCGAGTCTTCGAAGTTGTAGCCATTCCAGGGCATGAAGGCGACCAGCGCATTGCGCCCCAGGGCCAGTTCGCCCAGGTCGGTCGAAGGGCCGTCGGCGATGGTGTCGCCGGCGACGATCCGGTCGCCGACCCGCACCAGCGGACGCTGGTTGATGCAGGTGTTGGTGTTCGAACGTTGGAACTTGGCCAGGCGATAGATATCGACGCCGGGCTTGGTCGGGTCGGTCTCTTCGGTGGCGCGCACCACGATGCGGGTGCCGTCGAGCTGTTCGACCACCCCCGGCCGGCGGGCGATGACGGTGGCGCCGGAGTCGCGGGCGACCACGGCCTCCATGCCGGTGCCAACCAGCGGCGCATCCGACTGGATCAGCGGCACCGCCTGCTTTTGCATGTTCGAGCCCATCAGGGCGCGGTTGGCGTCGTCGTTTTCCAGGAAGGGGATGAGCGAGGCCGCGACCGAAACCACCTGCTTGGGACTAACGTCCATCAGGTCGACCTGGTCCTTGGCCAGCAGGGTCGGCTCGCCGTTCACACGGCCGGGCACCAGATCATCGACGATCTCGCCGTCCTTGATCTCGATATTGGCTTGGGCGATGACGTGCTTGGCCTCTTCCATCGCCGACATGTAGATCACCTCGTCGGTGATCTTGCCGTCGATGATGCGCCGGTAGGGGCTCTCGATGAAGCCGTACTTGTTGACCACCGCATGGGTGGCCAGGCTGTTGATCAGGCCGATGTTCGGGCCTTCCGGCGTTTCGATCGGGCAGATGCGGCCATAGTGGGTGGGGTGCACGTCGCGCACCTCGAAGCCGGCGCGCTCGCGGGTCAGACCGCCGGGGCCAAGCGCCGAGAGACGGCGCTTGTGGGTGATCTCCGACAGCGGATTGGTCTGGTCCATGAACTGCGAAAGCTGGGACGATCCGAAGAACTCGCGGACCGCAGCGGCCGCCGGCTTGGCGTTGATCAGGTCGTGCGGCATGACGGTGTCGATATCGACGCTCGACATGCGCTCCTTGATCGCCCGCTCCATGCGCAGCAGGCCCACGCGGTATTGGTTCTCGAGCAGTTCGCCCACCGAACGCACCCGGCGGTTGCCGAGGTTGTCGATGTCGTCGATCTCGCCGCGGCCGTCGCGCAGGCCGACCAGGGTCTTTAAGACCTCGAGCACGTCTTCCTTGCGCACGACGCGCATGTCGTCCGGGCAGTCGAGCTCGAGCCGCATGTTCATCTTCACCCGCCCGACCGACGAGAGGTCGTAGCGTTCGGGATCGAAGAACAGGCCCTTGAACATGGTCTCGGCGGCTTCCACCGTCGGCGGCTCGCCCGGGCGCATGACGCGATAGATGTCGAACAGCGCGTCCTCGCGGGCGGAGTTCTTGTCGACGCGCAGGGTGTTGCGGATATAGGCGCCGATGGTGACGTGGTCGATGTCGAGCACGTCCAGGGTGGTGAAACCCAGCTCTTCCAGGGCCGCGATCGAGGTTGCGTCCAGCTCGTCGCCGGCCTCGGCGTAGATCTCGCCGGTCTCGTGGTTGACGAGGTCGCGGGCCATGTAGCGTCCGGCCAGGGCTTCGGGCGCCAGCAAAAGGGTCTTCAGGCCGTTGTCGGCCAGGCGCTTGGCGGTGCGCGCGGAGATCTTGGCGCCGGCCGGGGCCACCTCTTCGCCGGTCTCGGCGTCGATGAGCGGGAAGTCCGGCTTCACGCCGCGCCAGCGGTCGGCCTTGTAGGGCGTGGCCCAGCCGCCGTCTCGCTTCTCGAACGGCACCACGTCGTAGAAGGTGGTGAGGATCTCCTCCCCGTCCATGCCCAGGGCATAGAGGAAGGTGGTCGCCGGCAGCTTGCGGCGCCGGTCGATGCGCACATAGACGATGTCCTTGGCGTCGAACTCGAAGTCGAGCCAGGAGCCGCGATAGGGAATGACCCGGGCGGCGAACAGAAGCTTGCCCGAGGCGTGCGTCTTGCCCTTGTCGTGGTCGAAGAAGACGCCGGGCGAACGGTGCATCTGGGAGACGATGACCCGCTGGGTGCCGTTGACGACGAAAGTGCCCTTGTCGGTCATGAGCGGGATGTCGCCCATATAGACGTCCTGCTCCTTGATGTCCTTGACCGAGCGGGCGCCGGTTTCCTCATCCATTTCAAAGACGATGAGGCGCAGCTTGACCTTCAGCGGCGCGGCATAGGTCATGTCGCGCTGGACGCATTCCTCGACGTCGTATTTCGGCTCTTCGAACTCGTAGGAGACGTATTCGAGCGTGGCGCGCTCGTTGAAGTCCTTGATCGGAAAGACCGATTTGAACACCGCCTCGATGCCCTCGTCGCGGCGTTGCGGCGGGCGGACTTCGCGTTGCAGGAATTGTTCGTAGGACGAGCGCTGAACCTCGATCAGGTTCGGCATCTGCACGGCTTCGGGGATGCGGCCGAAAGACTTCCGGATCCGCTTTCGGCCGGTGAACGATTGCGCCATTAGGGCTCCCTTGGGTGCGCCGGACGAAGGTCCTCGCGCGTAAGATGGTTCCTGCGTCCACCCTCGGATCAGACGGGGGACCTCGAAATAGAGGCCGCATGCCGTCTGCCGGACGCTGGATAATCCCTTGAACGACAAAGCGTTCAAGGCGCCCCTTCGCGCTGGTCGGAGGGCGGCGGACCGCGCCTCGGGGCGAAAACGCCCGCGACCGGTGAACCCGGCGCGCGCGCGTAGGAATCATGGCTCTGGTTTGAGAGGAAGGCGTATGTAGTCTCTCGCCGCGGATATGGGAAGACCCCTCCGCGCGATTTCAACGCCTTTCCGCATCAAAATCCGATTTCGATCGGACAGGCAAGCCGAATGCGCCGGCGATGCGGCGCATTCGCCATGGCAAGCTACTTGACGGTGACGGAAGCGCCGACCGCTTCGAGCTTCTTCTTGATCTCTTCGGCTTCCTGCTTGGAGACGTTTTCCTTGACGTTCTGCGGGGCGCCTTCGACCAGGTCCTTGGCTTCCTTCAGGCCGAGATCGGCGCGGATGGAGCGGACTTCCTTGATCACGTTGATCTTCTTGTCGCCGCCGGCGGTGAGCACGACGGTGAACTCGGTCTGCTCCTCGGCAACTTCGGCGGGCGCGCCGCCACCGGCGGGGGCCGCGGCGGCCGCGACCGGCGCGGCGGCGGAGACGCCCCACTTTTCTTCAAGCAGCTTGGAAAGTTCGGCGGCTTCGAGGACGGTCAGCGAGGACAGCTCTTCGACGATCTTTTCGAGTTTGGCCATGGGATGGGTTCCTTAAAACGATAGGGCGAAATGGGATGGACGGGTTGGCCTAAGCGGCTTCCGATTCCTTGGCGGCATAGGCGCCGACGACACGGGCGAGCGCCCCGGCCGGAGCCTGCAGCACGCCGGCGATGCGGGTGGCGGGGGCCTGGAGCAGGCCGACGAGCTTGCCGCGCAGGTCGTCGAGCGACGGCAGCGTGGCCAGGGCGGCGACCGCCTTGGCGTCCAGCACGTCCTCGCCCATCAGGGCGCCGATGACGATGAAGTTCTCGTTGTCCTTGGCGTATTGGGCGGTGACCTTGGCGGCGGCGACCGGGTCGGCGGCGTAGGCGATGGCGACCGGGCCCTTGAACAGCGCGATCGCCGCATCGCCCGAACCGTTCAACGCCTTTTGCGCCAGGCGGTTCTTCACCACCTTCAGCGAGGCGCCTTCCTGGCGCAGACGCGCGCGCAGGTCGTTCATATTGGCCACGGTCAGGCCGAGATAGTGGGTGACGACGACGGCGCCGGCGCCGGCGAAGACGCCTTTCAGCGCTTCGATCGATTCCGCCTTCTGAGCCCGGTCCATGTCTCAAGCCTCCGTATCAAACACCATCCGGACCGGCGCGATGGCCGGCCGGCGAAAGATCTGTCCAATGAAAAGGAGCTTAGGCCCCCGCATCGCTCGCGCCTTGAACGGCGCGGCCAGCCAGGCCTCTCGCATCCCCATCTCCCCGCGGCGTCAGGATTAAGCCCCAAGGGGCCCGCGGCTCTCGGACAGGACCGGCGGCGGGGCGGAGCCCCAACGCCGGAAGGCGCGCTCTCTACCCGCGAACGCCGCAAAGTTCAACGGCTTTTCCCGCCAAAGCCATTCGAGGCGGTCCCGATCCGGAAAAACGCCCGCCTTGCTGTGGCGAAGGCGGCGTCGTCCGGATCATTGAACGCGACGTCAGGCCTCGATGCTCGCGGGCTCGACCTTGACGCCCGGCCCCATGGTGGACGAGAGCGCGATGCCCTTCACATAGGTCCCCTTGGCGCCGGTGGGCTTGGCCTTGTGCAGCGCATCGACCAGGGCGCGGACGTTGGCGAGCAGGGCGTCCTCGGTAAAGGAGGCCTTGCCGACCCCGGCATGCACGATGCCCGCCTTTTCGACGCGGAACTCGATCGCGCCGCCCTTGGCGTCCTTGACCGCCTGGGCGACGTTCGGGGTGACGGTGCCGACGCGCGGGTTGGGCATCAGGCCGCGCGGGCCCAGCACCTTACCGAGACGACCGACCAGGGCCATCATGTCGGGGGTGGCGATCACCCGGTCGAACTCCATGAAGCCGCCCTGGATGCGCTCGACCAGTTCCTCTGCGCCGACGATATCGGCCCCGGCGGCGGTGGCTTCGGCGGCCTTGGCGTCCTTGGCGATGACGGCCACGCGCATGACGCGGCCGGTGCCGGACGGCAGGCTGACCACGCCGCGGACATTCTGGTCGGCGTGGCGCGGATCGACGCCCAGATTGACGGAGATCTCGATGGTCTCGTCGAACTTGGCGGTGGCGTTGGCCTTCACCAGCTTGACGGCCTCGGGCAGGGCGTGCAGCGCCTCGCGGTCGCCGGTCCAGGCCTTAACGCGTTTGGGAAGCTTGGCCATGATCAGGTCTCCACCACGCTAAGGCCCATCGCCCGCGCCGAACCCTCGATGATGCGGGCGGCGGCTTCGATGTCGTTGGCGTTCAGGTCCTTCATCTTCTTCTCGGCGATGTCGCGCAGCTGGCTGCGCGTCACCTGGCCGACGCTCTCGCGGCCGGTCGTCTTGGCGCCCGACTTAATGCCCGCGGCCTCCTTCAGGTAGAAGGTCGCCGGCGGGGTCTTGGTCAGGAAGGTGAAGCTCTTGTCCTGATAGACCGTGATCACCGTCGGCAGCGGCGTGCCGCGGGCGACGTTCTCGGTGCGGGCGTTGAATTCCTTGCAGAAGCCCATGATGTTGACGCCGCGCTGGCCGAGCGCCGGCCCAATGGGCGGCGAAGGCGTCGCGGCGCCGGCGGGCACCTGCAGCTTGATATAGCCCAAGATCTTCTTGGCCATCTGGTCCTCTCGATAAGGTCGGTCTTAGCGGCCTTGGTTGCAGAGCCGTGGTCTAGATGGGGTTGGCGCCCCTCCCACGGATTTGTTCGTTCGCAAGTCGGCGAAGCGGCGGCGTGTAGCAGTTTGAGCCGTCGCGGGCAATGCGGGCTGCGCGGCCCGATTTCACCACGAAGTACACTAAGGGACACGAAGGCCACAAAGCTACAGCGCCAAGCGGCGAACGCCGTTCTTGAAGAGTTCGACGTTGAAGTTGAGCAGAAATCCGAGCCGGTGACCCGTTAGCTTGAGATAGGTCAGGACTTGCGCCTCATGGAGGCGCGAGAGCGCCTCGACGGCCTTGATCTCGATGACGATCGCGTTCTCGACGACAATGTCGAGGCGATAACCCGCATCGAGCTTCGCGCCCTCATAGACGATGGGAAGCGGAACCTGGCGGCGCAGAGCGACGCCGCGAAGAGAGAGTTCATGAGCGAGGCAATGCTCGTACGCCGACTCCAGCAGGCCCGGCCCGAGCGCGCGGTGAACCTTCAGGCCTGAATCGACGATCGTCCGGGCGAAGTCTTCGATCCCGGCGGGGCGCTCTTCGTGCCCTTCGTGACCTTTGTGTACTTCGTGGTCCAATATTCAACCATCAGCCGCGCAAGCCTTAGGTGGTCTTCTCTACCTGGGCGTATTCGAGTTCGACCGGGGTGGCGCGGCCGAAGATGGAGACGGTGACGCGCAGGCGGGCGCGATCCTCGTCCACCTGCTCCACCGAGCCGTTGAAGCTGGCGAACGGCCCGTCGATGACCCGCACCGCCTCGCCGATTTCGAAGCTGATGGTGGGCTTGGGCCGCTCGACGCCTTCCTCGATGGCGCCGATGATGCGGGCGACCTCCTTTTCGGAGACCGGCATCGGCTTGGAGCCTGAGCCCAGGAATCCCGTCACCTTCGGGGTGTTCTTGATCAGGTGATAGGCCTCGTCGGACAGGTCCATCTTCACCAGCACATAGCCGGGGAAGAACTTGCGCTCGGCGTTGACCTTGCGGCCGCGGCGAATCTCGACCACGTCCTCGGTCGGCACCAGGATTTCGGAGAAGGACTCCTCCAGCCCCTGGCTTTTCGCCTGTTCGCGGATCGACTCGGCCACCTTCTTTTCGAAGTTCGAATAGGCGTGGACGATGTACCACTTGTGGCGTGGATTGCTGACGACGGCTTCGGCTGCATCGGCGGGCATGGTCTTAAGCCTCCATCACGTGCCGAACGTGAGAATGAACTGCATCAGGACGCGAAGGCCCAGGTCCACCACCACGAAAAAGAAAGCCGTGAGCAGGATCATGATGAAGACCAGCACCGAGGTGATCCAGGTCTCGCGCCGGCTGGTCCAGCTGATCTTGCGCGCCTCGGCCCTGACCTCGCGGAAGAACTGCACGATGGTGACGCGCTTCTTCTGCGGCTCGCTCGCGACCGCGACGGGGCGTCCTCCCCTGCTCAGTGCGGGCGCCTGGCCCTGATCCTTCGCCATCGAACGGCTTTCTCAAAAATCATCGCCACCGGCCTTACGGCGCTTCGGCGGCTACATATAGTGGCAGGAGTGGAGGGATTCGAACCCCCGGCCCTCGGTTTTGGAGACCGATGCTCTACCAGCTGAGCTACACTCCTCCAGACAACGAACAATCGCGCCGGAAGGCTAACCCCGCCGGCGCGCGGCTCGTCGCCGGAGGGCGGTCGTTTAGCAAGCGCGCTGGCGCCGGGCAAGCGCGATCGATCCTCCCCAACCTCTCGCGGACGGGAGCGTGGCGAAACTCAAGAGGTTGCACGCAAAGACCCATTCCCGTCGGCGCCGGGAAACCTCGGGGCAAGGTTTCAGGCCTCGCCCAGGAAGTCGCGGTTGAACTCCGGGGCGTCACCGTCGTCCAGCGGGTCTTCGTCGTCGCCGGCCGTCTCGGGGTTCGGGGCCGCGAAATCGAACGGCGCATCGCCCCCGATCAGCCCCAGCGTCTTCATCTCCCGCGCGCCCGGGAGATCGGCCAGGCCGGCCAGGCCGTAGTGCTCGAGGAAGGCGTCGGTGGTGGCGAAGGTGATGGGACGGCCGGGCGAGCGACGACGACCGCGCATGCGCACCAGGCCGATCTCGAGCAAAAGGTCCAGCGTGCCGCGGCTGGCCTGCACGCCGCGGATGGCCTCGATCTCGGCGCGGGTGGCGGGCTGATGGTAGGCGATGATGGCCAGGGTCTCCTGCGCCGCCCTTGAGAGCCGCCGCGGCTCCTGGCGCTCCTCGGTCATCAGGAAGGCCAGGTCGGGCGCGGTCTGCAGCCGCCAGCGGTCGGCGACGCAGACCAGGTTGACCCCGCGTTCGGCATAGCGCGCCTTCAGCGCCATCAGGCCGTGGGCGACGTCCGCGCCCTCGGGCAGGCGCCGGGCCAGGTCGGCGGCGCTCAAGGGCTCGGCGGCGGCGAACAGCAGGGCCTCGATGCGGCGTTCGGTTTCGGTCGGGTCGCTCATGCCGCCGCCTCCACGCGTCGCCGCGCGCGCAGATAGAGGTCGGCGAACTGCTCAAGCTGACGGGCTTCCAGCGTCCCCTCGCGCACCAGCTCCAGGCCAGCGGCCAGGGTCGAGGCGAGGTAGGAGGCGCGTGTGGGCCCATCGTCCTCGGCCGGCCCGGCGAACGGCGCGACGGCGGCCAGCGCCGTCCAGGCGCGCAGTTCGGGCAGCTTGCCGCGCAACCGGTTGCGGGCGTCCTCCAGCGCATAGGCCCGGGGAGCGGCGGGGCGATAGGAATGCTCGGTATGGCGCATCCGCTGGGCGACATAGGCCTGAATGAGACCGTAGAGGTCGCCCTCGAATTTGGACGAGGCGGTGAGCTGAACGGCCTGCGGGTCGCCGCGCGGGAAGACGTCGCGCCGCAGCTGCGCGCGCGCCTGCAGCGCCTCGCCGGCCTTGCGCAACGCGTCCAGCCGCGCGAGCCGGCGCGCCAGATCCAGAGCCAGTTCCTCGGCCGGAGGCTCCTCGTCGTCGCGGGGTTTGAGGCTGGGCAGCAGAAGGCGCGACTTGAGATAGGCGAGCCAGGCGGCCATCACCAGATAGTCGGCGGCGAGGATGAAATTGGCCTCGCGGGCCGTGGCGACGAAGGCCAGGTACTGGTCGGCCAGTTCGGTGATGGACAGCCTAAGCAGGTCGACCTTCTGCGCCCGTGCCAGGCTGAGCAGCACGTGCAGCGGCCCCTCATAGCCGTCGAGGTCGATGACCAGGGCCGCGCCCTCCTCCGCGGCCATCTCGGCGGCGGAAAAGTCGAGCGCGGGCTGTTCGATCAGGCTCATGCCGCCCAGCTTCCTGCGAACGCCGCATCGAAGCGGGCGCGGCCTTCCGTGGCGTCGAACGGCTCGGGCGCGCCGGCGATCCGCGCCAGCGCCGTAGCGGCGCGGAGCGCGGCCTGGCCGTCCAGCGGCCGCGATCCGGCCGCCACAGCCCGCATTTCCATGTCATCGCCATTGCAGTGCAGGACCAGGTCGCACCCCGCCTCCAGCGCCTCGCGCGTCAGCGACTCCAGATCGCCCGACAGCGCCTTCATGGACAGGTCGTCGCTCATCAGGAGCCCCTGAAAGCCGATCGCGCCGCGGATGATCTCGTCGATGACGCGGGGCGAGAGGGTGGCGGGACGGGTCCGATCGACGGCGGTGTAGACGACGTGCGCGGTCATCGCCATCGGCATGTCCGACAAAAGCCGAAAGGGCGCGAAATCGCTGATGTCGAGCTCGGCGAGAGAGGCCTCGACCACCGGCAGCGCCTTGTGGCTGTCGGCGCCGGCGCGGCCGTGGCCGGGCATATGCTTGAGCACCGGCAGTACGCCGCCGGCGAGCAACCCCTCGGCCGCCGCTCGGCCCAGGCTGGCGACGCCCTCGGGCGAGGCGTCATAGGCCCGGTCGCCGATCACGTCGTGCGCCCCGGCGGCCGGCACGTCGAGCACCGGCAGACAGTCGACATCGATCCCCACGCCGGCCAGATCGTGGGCCATCAGCCTGGCGCCCAGGCGCGCCATGTCGCGCTGGAGCGGCGGCGCAAGCTGGCCATAGGCGCGGCCGGGCGGATAGGCCGGCCAGTGCGGGGGCCCAAGCCGCTGCACGCGCCCGCCCTCCTGGTCGACCAGCACCGGCGCATCCGGCCGGTCGACACAGGCCCGCAAGGCCTCGGTGAGCGCCCGCACCTGATCGGGGCTCTCGACATTGCGCTTGAAGAGGATGAAGCCCCAGGGCTGAACTGCGCGGAAAAACGCGCTTTCCTCGCCCGAGAGCTGTGGGCCCGCGCAGCCCAGGATGCAGGCCGCCGTCACCGGCCTATTTCACGAAACAGGGCTTGCCCGCGGCCTTCAGCGCCGAACAGAAGCTGACGGCGTCGGCGTGGCTGGCGAACCCGCCGACGAAGGCGCGGTAGAAGGTCTTGCCGTCCCTCGTCCCCATCTCGACCTTGCGGCTCTTGCCGGCCATCTGGCCCGGCAAGACGTGAGCGGTGTCGCTCCAGCCCTTCTGCGCCAGGGCCGAAGAGGAAAAGGCGCCGATCTGCACCATCGCGCCGCCGCCGCTCGCCGCGACGGCGGGCGCGGGCGCCGGCGCTTTTGCGACCACCGCGGGGGCCGATTTCGGCGGCGGCGCGGGACTTACCGCCGGTGCGGCCTGGACCGGGGCGGGCTTGGCCGCGACGGGCGCCTTGGCGACGGCCGGCGCTGGCTTGGCCGGGGTCTCCCTGACCACGGCTGGCGCGGGTTCGGCGGCGCGCAGGGGCGTGACGGTGACGGGCGGCGGCGCGGGCGGACGGGCGATGGGCCGGGGCTGCGGCTGTTCGGGCGCGGGCGCGAAGGTCGGCGCCGGCCCGCCCTCGGCCGGCGGCGGCGTCTCGGTCTTGTAGACCTGCAGGCCGGCCGTCGCGTCCGAGGGCGCCTGCGACGAGAGCGGCAGCGATTTGGTCTCGCCGATCGGCGCGCCGACCACCTGCGGCGCCTGGCCGGGCTTGCGCGCGCCATGCCGATAGAAGACGAAAAGCCCGGCCACCAGCGCGATCAGGACAAGGGCGCTGACGATCAGGGCCAGCGGCGCGGGGCCGCGCCGATCGCCGTCATGGCGGGGATCGAAGGCCAGCGGCTCATCGTTGGGAGGCGCATAGGCGCCGCGATCTTGTTCGCTCATGACCAGGTTCCGACGGGGCGACGAAACGGCGCGCGAATCACGCCGCACGGCCACTTTAGCGCCGTTTCAGGCCGGACTGGGGCGCGTCGCGTCGCTCACGCCCACACATCGAGATTGAACAGCTTGCGGTGTTCCTCGATGGCGAACCGGTCGGTCATGCCGGCGATATAGTCGCAGACTAGGCGCGCCCGGCCCGCCTGGTCGCGGCCCTGGACGCGCTCGAACCATTCGGTCGGCAAGACGCCCGGCTCGTCGACGAACAGCCGGAAAAGCTCGGCCAGGATGCGGCGGGCCTGGCTGCGCGTGCGGTTGACGCGGAAGTGCCGGTACATGCGCTCGTGCAGGAAGAGCCTGAGGCGGCCAAGGTCCTCGGCCATGTCCGGCGAAAACGCCACCAGGGGCCGGTCCATCAGCCGCACGTCCTCGGCCGAGCCTACGCCGTGCGTCTCGACATTGCGCCGGGTCTGTTCCAGCACGTCCTCGACCATGGCCCCGATCATGCGGCGAACCGCCTCCATCCGGACCATCTGATCGTCCAGGCCCGGCCGCTCCGCCCGCAGCCCATGCAGGATGGGGCCGATCAGGGGCACGGTTTCAAGCTCCTCCAGCCGGAAAAGCCCCGCTTGCAGCCCGTCATCGACATCGTGGTTGTTGTAGGCGATGTCGTCGGCGATCGCCGCGGCCTGCGCCTCGGCGGCGGCGAAGGTGTCCAGGCGAAGGTCATAGTCGGCGTTGAACCTGAGGATAGGCCGCCAGGAGGGGCGCTCCAGGCGGTCGATCACCGGGCCGTTGTGCTTGACCACCCCTTCCAGAGTCTCCCAGCTCAGGTTCAGGCCGGCGAAATCCGGATAGCGGCGCTCGAGCTCGGTCACCACGCGGAAGGTCTGCACATTGTGGTCGAAGCCGCCGAAATCCTCGGTCGCCGCGTGCAGCGCGTCCTCGCCGGCGTGGCCGAACGGCGGATGGCCAAGATCGTGGGCCAGGGCGACGGCCTCGGCCAGGTCGTCGTCCAGGCCGAGCGCCTTGGCGATCGAACGGGCGATCTGCGCCACCTCCAGCGAGTGGGTCAGCCGGGTGCGGAAATGGTCGCCCTCGTGGGCCACGAAGACCTGGGTCTTCTCCTTCAACCGGCGGAAGGCCTGGGTGTGGATCACCCGGTCGCGGTCGCGGGCGAAAGCGGTGCGGGTGCGGCTGGGCGGTTCGGGATAGAGCCGGCCGCGCGAGCGCGACGGATCGGCGGCGAAGACCGCCCGGGCGGGCGTGAGAGAAACCTCGGCGTGCGCCATAAAGGCTCCTTGAACGCCGAGCCCCTTTCGCGCAAGCCCCGGCGGCCTCATATTAGGGCGCACGAGTCCAGTCGATCATGTCAACGCCCGTCACCCTTTCCGAGACCGCCGCCCGCCGGCTGCACAGCCTGGCCAAGGCCGAGGGCCGCCCGCTGATGCTGCGCGTCGCGGTCGAGGCCGGCGGCTGTTCGGGCTTCTCCTACCGCTTCGACCTGATCGACCAGGCCGAGCCCGACGACCTGAAGATCGAGCGCGATGGCGCCTCGGCCGTGGTCGACGTGGTGTCGCTGGCCCTGCTCAACGGCTCGGAGATCGATTTCGTCGACGAACTGGCCGGCGCCGAGTTCCGCGTCCGCAACCCCAACGCCCGCTCCAGCTGCGGCTGCGGCGTCAGTTTTTCGATCTGACGTTCCGGGCGGCCTCCTGTGCAACCGGGAAGATCCTCGACACTTCAGACCGGGATGATGGTCGACACAATGTTTGTGTCTTCCGGCGTTTCGCGGAGCTGATGACGGAGTGGAGCGAAACGCCGGAAGATTCCACGGTGGTCGATGACGCCGAGGTCGATATTGCAGAAGCGGACGATGTGAAGACCGTGATCGAGCTCGGCGATGCCGACGATCTCGCCGACCAGGGCTTCACTGACGAAGACGTAGCCGCCGCGCCACTTGACCTCGCCGTTGGTGCGCACCCTGCGGACTTGATGATCGGGATCGTACCAGGGGTCTTCGATCCGGTCAGGGAAGGCCCGCGGCGAGGGCGACCAGTGATCGGCGGGCGGGATCTGACCCAGCGCCTCGTGCGGGCGAACCTGATTGAAGTGGGTCCGAAAGGCGTCGAAGCGGGCCTGCTGCTCAGCCAGGCTGGCGGCCGGCGGACGGGCGGTCTCGCGCTTGAGCGTACGATGCATGCGCTCGTGGCGGCCGTTCTCCTGGGGAGACGCGGGTCGGATGTAGCGGGGCTGGACGCCCAGCCTGAGCCACCAGGCCGACAGCCGGGTCAGCCCGCCGGCGGCCGAAGAGCCGAACGGCGCACCGTTGTCGCTGCGGATCGCCAGCGGCAGGCCATGCGCCCGGAAGGCCTGCTCGAACACCGGACGCACGCCCTCGACGGTCTGGGCGGTGATCTTCGTCTCGATCAGGTAGCGGCTGTAGGTGTCGGTCAGGGTCAGGGGATCGCAGCGGGTCCCGTCGAGGGTGCGAAACCAGCCCTTGAAGTCGCAAGCCCATTCCGCGTTAGGCGCCTGCGCCCAGATCGAGGCCCGGCCCTGGTCGATCGCCCGGCGCCGGCGGGGCCTGGGCTCCACCAGACCCGCTGCCTTCAGATACGCCCCGATCGTCGAAGCCGCCGGCCACGTCACCCGCGGCTGCTCAACCTCCAGCCGCGCCTTCACCTTCTTCGGGCCGAAATGCGGGAACCGGCGCTTCATCGCCTGGATCGGCTCGACCAGCGCCTCGGGCGTGCGATGCGGGCGGCTCAGCGGCGCGTGCGACCGGTCCACGAACCAGTCCGGCGCCCCGCCCGCCCGGCGCAGCGTCCACAGGTAGACCGTATCGCGGCTCACCCCGTAGCGGCGGCTCAACTCCGTGACGCTGAACGCCCCCGTCTCCCAATCCAAAAGCATCTGAACTCGACGCTCCATCCGACAGGTCTCCTGAAACGGCATCGAAGGTCCTCCCTCCGATCCATCCTCACCTGTCGACCATCATCCCGGTCCAATCTGTCGAGCATCTACCCGGTCCGTACCCTCCGCTGCCCCCTCCCCCCGCTCATCCCCGCAAAAGCGGGGACCCAGGTTTTTTGACCACCAAGTACACAAAGATCACCAAGGGTCAGTGCTGACCTTAGTTCTTTCTTCTTGGTGTGCTTGGTGTCCTTTGTGGTCAATTTGGGGCCTACACACCTCCACTTCGCTCTCAAGATAAAAACCCTGGGTCCCCGCTTTCGCGGGGATGAGCGGAACATATATTTGGCTCCGCTCCCTACCCCTGCGCCTCGAAGAAGGCGTCGGGGTCTTCCACCTCGACCAGCCTCCCTTTCCGGATCTCGACGAACCGGGTCGCCGCCGCGCGGGTGAAGTAGCGGTCGTGGCTGACGAAGAGGCAGGAGACATCGGTCTCTTCCAGCTCGGCCTCCAGCGCCTCCTGGCCTTCGATGTCCAGGTGGTTGGTCGGCTCGTCGAGCAGGTAGAGGTTGGGCGCCATGAGCTTCATGCGCAGGAAGGCCAGCCGCGCGCGTTCGCCGTGGCTCAAGACCCCGATCGCCTCGTCGATGCGGCGGAAGGCGAAGCCGGCCTGGGCCAGGAGGCGCGCTGCGTCCTTATGCGTCGCCCCGTCGATCGAAGCCAGATAATCGACGATGGACTCGTCCAGCGGCAGGTCGCTCATCGCCTGGTCGAAATAGACCAGCCGCGTCGCCGGATTGAACCGCACCGCGGCCTGGCCGTCGTAATGCTGCTGTTTCGGATCATAGGCCGCCGCCAGCGCGGTCAGCAGGGTCGATTTGCCGGCGCCGTTGACGCCCAGCAGCGCCACCTTGTCGCCGGCCGCGATCGAGAAGCGCTCGATATTGATCAGGATGCGCGCGCCGTCCGGCGTCGTCACCTTCAGGTCGGCGATGCGCAAGGCGACCTTGGCCTCGATCTCGCCGTCGGACAGCTCCAGGCGCCGCTCGCGCACCTGATAGACCTGGGTCTTGCCGGCTTCGATGCGAGCGACGCGGGTCTCGATGGCGTTCTTGCGCTTGTTCAGGGCCGGATTCTTCACCGCCCAGACCTTGTAGCGGGCCGCCGCCTGCTCCAGGCGCTTGACCTCCTTCTCCTCCAGTTTCCGATGCACGGCCGCGGCGGCGTCGCGGCGCAGCAGTTCCTCGCGCGCATGGGAGAAGCCGGCCTTGAAGGCGTGGATGCCGTCCGAGCGCAGGAAGAGGGTCCGGTCGGTCACCCGGTTCAGGAAGGCGCGGTCGTGGCTGACGATCAGCATCGGGATCTTGAACTCGACGCTCAGCCAGCGCTCGAGCGTGGCGATATTGGCCAGGTCCAGGTGGTTGGTCGGCTCGTCCAGGACCAGGATGTCTGGGTCTTCCAACCGCGCGGCGCCGGCGATCAGCACCAGCCTTTGCCAGCCGCCCGACAGCGCCCCGAAACGCTGGTCGGCGATCTCGGGCGCGACGCCGATCTCATCCAGCAGCACGTCGATGCGCCAGTCCTCGTCGCCGGCTCCGCCCCTTTCCAGCGCGCGCTGAAGCACTTGGCGGACGGTCAGGTCGACGAGACCGGGCGGGGTATCCTGCGGCAGAGCGCCGACGCGCAGGTTGCGCGACTTGATCAGCTTGCCCCGGTTCAGCTCCAGTTCGCCCGAGAGGCATTTGAGCAGGGTCGACTTGCCGGCGCCGTTCTCACCGACCAGCGCGGTCTTGGCGTCGTCCAGCAGGAAGCTGACCCCGGCGAACACCTTGGCCGAGCCGTAGAAGAAACTGCCCTGATCCATGCCGAGAACGGCCTGCCGGGACGCCATGGTTCACCGCTCGCCCGCCCCAAGCGGCGGAGGGCGGGGTTCTGGCGCGCCGCGGACGGCGGCGTCAAGGGCGCGGGGCTCAGGCGCCCGCCTGCGCCTCCCCTATTCCGGCAGCGGAACCGGCTTGGCGGCCTTGGCCACAACCGTCTTGCCTGGCGCGGCCTTGGCGACAGGTTTGGCGGCCGGGACGGGCTTGACGACTGGCGGCGGCGCCTTGGCGACCGGAGCGGTCTTGGCCGCCGAAGCAATGACAGCCGCGGCCTCCTTCGCCGTCGCCACCATTTCCGGCGCGATCTCCGCCAGGGCGGGGGTCATTTCGACGGCTTCGGCGACCGCCTCAGCCGGCGTCGGCAGGGCCTCAACGCTTTGCGACATGACCTCGGCCGGCGACGGCGCGGCCTGGATCATTTCCGATACCGCCGCGACCTTGGCGGACAGGGCCTCCTCCATGACCGCCGGCGCCGCCAATACCGGCGCCATGACCGCCTCGACCACGGTCTCCGGGGCCATGACGGCGGGCGTCTTCAGGGAGGCCAAAACCTTGGCCTGGGTCTGCGCGGCGGCGCTGAAGGTGGTGACGATCTGCAGGCAGGCCTCGGTCCAGGCCTTGCAGCCTTTTTCGGCCATATCGACCCAGGTTAGCGCCGCCTGGGTGGGGCTGGTCCATTTCATCGCAAAGAGATCGGTTGCGGCTGCGGCCATGGTCGCGTCTCCAACAAAGCCAGGCGCCGATCGCTGGTCGATCGGCGACGAGCCATTCTGATCGGTCCAGCGCCGGGCTCAAGCCGGTCATAAAGAATTCATCCACAGGCCCGGACGGCGCCGGATTAATCCGCATTTGCCGGCGCTTGACGCCTCGCCGAGGGCGTTCGACGGCGCAGCGCCGCAGTTGCGGCTTCATCCGGCCGGCCGCTGCGGCTAGGCTGACGGCCATGCGCATCGCCACCTGGAACGTCAACTCGGTCAACGCCCGCCTGGAGACCGTCCTCAAATGGTTCGAAGAGGCCAGGCCGGACGTCGCCTGCCTGCAGGAGATCAAGTGCGTCGACGAGAAGTTCCCCGCCGAAGCCTTCGAACGGCTGGGCTACAACGTCGCCGTCCATGGGCAGAAGACCTATAATGGCGTGGCCATGCTGTCGAAGACGCCGCTGGAGGACGTCCGCAAGGGCCTGCCCGGCGACGATGGCGACGATCACGCCCGCTATCTCGATGCCGTTGTCTCGGGCGCCAAGCCGGTGCGCGTCGCCTCCATCTACCTGCCCAACGGCAATCCGGTCGGCACGGAGAAGTTCGCCTACAAGCTGGCCTGGATGGCGCGGCTGAACGCCCATGCCCGCACGCTGCTGGCGCTCGAAGAGCGGCTGGTGCTGACCGGCGACTACAATGTCATCCCCGAGCCGCAGGACGCCGACAATCCCGCAGCCTGGGCCGGCGACGCCCTCTTCCAGCCCGAGACCCGCGCGGCCTTCCGGGCGCTGAAATACCTCGGCCTGACCGAGGCCTATATGGAGGCGGACGGCGCGCCCGGCGGCTACACCTTCTGGGACTATCAGGCGGGCGCCTGGCCGCGGAACCACGGCATCCGCATCGACCACGCCCTGCTCTCGCCGCAAGCCGCCGACCGGCTCGCCGGCGTCACCATCCACCGCGACGTGCGCGGCTGGGAAAAGCCGTCGGACCACGTGCCGGTGGTGTTCGAGCTCAATCTGGACGACGCGGCCTGATTGAATTCACGCCGGCCGTTGCGCGAACCGGCCGCGGCGGTGCAAATAGGCCGGGGGCCGAGCGTAGAAAGGTCTTTCCGTGCGATTGATGGTTTTAGGGTTTTGTCTTGGTCTCGTGCTGACTTCGTGCGCGTCGGCCCAGTCGCCGCCGGAGAGGCTCACCCACCTGCATGACGCGCTGCACCTGACCGCCAGCCAGGAACAGGCCTGGGGCGCCTATACCACCGCCATCGCGCAGGATCCGCAGAGCGCCGCGCGGCGCCAGGCCACGCAACGCTTGCTGCCGCAGTTGTCGACGCCGCGGCGCATCGCGCTGATCGACGCGACCATGGCGCAGGACATGGCCGATTTCCGCCATCAGGGCGAAGCGGTGACAACCTTCTACAACCGGCTCACGCCCGAGCAGCAGGTGACCTTCGACCGCGAGACCTCACCGGCCAACGGCGATCAATCGGATCAATGAGGCCCGCCTAGAATGAGGCCTGCCTAGCAGGGAACCCAGTTGTACTTGGACTGAGCCGGGTTCCACGACCACGATCCGCAGGCCTGGCCCTGCTGGGCCTGGCCCGACGGCGGGGTTTGATATTGCGCTGGCGGCGGCCCGCCATAAGCGCCCGGCGGCGGGGCGTCGTCATAGCCGTAGTCGTAGGGATAGGGGCCGGCCACGCCGTAGGGACCGTAATAGTCATAATAGTCGGGATAGCCGTAATACCAGGAATCGGCGATCGCCGCGCCGAGGAACAGCCCGAACGCCGCCCCCGCGAAACCGTAGCCATAGCCGCCGCGGCCATAACCGCCATGACCGTAACCCCCGTGACCGAAACCGCCGTGACCATAGCCCCCGTCGTGGAAACCGCCGCCGTGATAGCCACCGCTGGAGAATCCGGCGTGGGAACCGCCCGAGAAGCCGCTGCCGCCGCCGCCGTGACTGTGCTGCGCCAACGCCGGCGTCGGGCCAAGCGCCATCGGCGCGGTCAGGAGTGAAACGCTGGCAAGCGCGGCGAAAAGGGTTTTCATCTGGACCTCCCTGAGAGGCCGAGGGTCAATTAAGGCCGACGGTCATGTGGCGGCCGCCATACTCGGGCGAGCCAGACTAGAGATAGGCGGCGAAGGCGCGAACGCCAGGGCCGCCCGGTCGAAAAACGGGACGTGACGTCGGCCTCTGCAAGACGAGGGAAGCCGGGGCCGACGGCCACGTTAGCAGAGTGGTGATGCGGGCTTATTTCAATTCTGTGCCGCTGCCGCGCCGCGATCGCGGGCTGGCGCGAAACTTTCGGGAAAATGCTCGGGCAGGATCTGCCGTTCGCCGGCCAGGCTCCCGATATTCAGCAGCATCGGGATCAGCCGCTGGTCGTCCATCCGTTGCAGACGCGCCTCCATTTTCGAGGTGATCGGCGCCCCAAGGTTCGCCTCAAGCCAGTCGCGCTCCAGCGGCGCGTCATAACGCAGGACCGTCCACATGGGCGCAAACCCCTCCGGCGGACCGCTCTCCACGCCGCCGATCTCGCTGTTGATGCGCCACGGCTGGGGCGCGCGGCCCAGCCACTGCAGGGTGGTGATGGCCAGCTCGCTCGTGTCGTAGGCCATCGACACCAGGGCGTGCAGGGCCTTCAAGATCGCCGGGCTCGACCGGTGCGCCCAGGCGGGCTTGCGCGGTCGCGGCGCACCGGCGCCGACCGAGACGATCAGAAGATTGTCCGCGCCGGCCTTCCAGCCCAGCCCATAGGCGGGCACCAGGGCGGTGATGGCCAACTGCAGCGATGGATTGCCGTGGGCGGTCATGGCGCCGTCGAAAAAGACGCCGCTGACCCCTTGGGCGATCTCGATGGTGACGAGGTCGAAATAGAAGGGGGCCGCGGCGCTGGCGTTCACCACCGCGCCCAGACGATAGTCGCGATTGGGGATGTTGGCCGAGGGCGCACCGCCCGCCCTGGCGCCGTCCCAGTACTTGGCGTGCGGCGAATTGCTGAGAAGCCAGCTGCTTCCGGTGTCGACCCGTTTGGCTATCGCGGCGAAGCCGGTCTTCCAGGGGGCGTCGCCAAGCGTGACCTCGCCGAACTCCTCGGCGATCAGACGCTTCAGGCGCGCGGGATCGAAGCGGGTCTGGACCAGGGGAATGCGCGGCAGGCCGCCGTGGAACAGCCTGGAACCGAGCCCCCGAAAACGAGCTTCGATCGCCTCGGTCTCCCGGCCCAATGCGAGCCCGGCGGCGATCAGCGCCCCAACCGAAACCCCGCCGATCAGGTCGAAATAGTCCGACAGCACCATGTCGGGACGACCGTGGCGCTGGCGCAGCACCGCCTCCAGACGCTTGAGCAGGCCGATCGCCACCGCCCCGCGCACGCCGCCGCCGTCGATGGCCAGTATGCGTTTGGGGCCGGGCTCGAACAGCCGGTCGGGCCATGGCGTCACATTCGCATCCTCACACGGGAGCCTACTGCTCGATGCGCACCGCCGGGGTGATCGGCAGATCGCCCGGCGAGGTCTTCACCGCCTGCAGCGCGTTGAGCAGGCTGAACACCTCTTTCAGGTTTTCCGCCCCGTCTTCGGGGATGCAATAGGTCTTCTCAAGCGCGGCCTTGGCGAAGCACGGACCGCGGTTGTCGAGGTTGACGACCAGCAGCGGACCGGTCGTGCGAGGCTCCACGTCGGCGCCCAATCCGCCAAGCTGCACGACGCGGTTCTGGCGTAGCAAGCCGCCCAGATAGGAATAGATCCCGAACAGCGAGCGGGTGCTGAGCTCGACGGCGAAGATGCGGCCGCCGAGATGGGCGCAGACCCGGTTTTGCGTCGCGACGGACAGGGTCTGGCCGGACTTCGCCCTTGGCTGGCTGGCCTCTGCCGCGCACGCCAGATAGGTCGCGCGCAGATCGTCCTGCGACGACTGGGTCGCGCCCGCGGCGGGCGGCGGACGCTCTCCGCATTCGTTGCCGGTCGCCGCGGCGTCTTGCAGGTCCGCCGGGTTGGTCACCAGGGCCGGATCGAAACAGAGCCGGCTGGTCGTGATCGTACGCGGCCGGTCGTCGCTCGCCTGCAGTCCGCCTTCGCCCGCCCGCGGCGAGGGCGCCGGCGTCTCGAAGCTCTCCACCGTCACGCCATGGCTCAAGGCGGCGTCGAAGAACAGCTCGAAGCCGCCATAGGTGTCCGAGGCCGGATCGTTGACGTAGCGATGCAGGCCCTGGGCGTCGTAGACCGTCACCGTTTCGACGGCCAGGCGATAGATCAGTTCACGCGAGAACCCTTCGTGGAGGATGATGCCGATTTCGGTCAGGGACAGAGGCTGGAGCATCCCCTCGTAGAAATCCTTCGATTCCAGGATCGCGACGTCGAAGCTTCCGGTCTGCTGGCTGTCGAGCACGCTCAAGCCGTTGTAGCCAAGGGTAAAGTCGCGTTGAGCGGAGGTCTGGTGCGGCCCGAAGGTCAAGGCGGGCAGGCTCAGCTTCAGATCGGCGGTGCCGCCGCCGCTGACGCGGCTGACCGAGTAGAAGTAGAGCGGCTCATAGCGGCTGGCGCGGACGATGTTCAGCAGGATGCTGTTGTTGCGAGCCCTGCCGACGCTGTGGTCGATCGTGCCGGCGCTGGTGTCCACGATGCCCACCGCCACGCAGCCTGTCAGCCATCCGGCGGCCAGGATCGCCAACACGACCCTGAATGAGGTGAAGCTCCCGCTCGACATCCCACGTCCCCAGCCGAAGCGAAATCATAAACCAAGGCGGCTGGGCGCGCCATCGCGGCGGCGACACAGCTTGACCCTGAAGGCCGCGAGCGGCTTATCTGCTCAAACCAGCCATGCTTGGGCCTCGGGGGGCTTGGCCATGATGTCGGATCCCGGCGATCAGCGCATCGTCAATGTCGACCTGTCGTCATTCCAACTGGACAGGTTCAGGCTCTGGCCTCGCTACGCCGTGGTGCTGGGGGCGATCGGCTTTTTCCTGCTGCTGGCCCTTTTCGGCGGCGATATCGGCAAGATCGTCGGGCTCGGCGCGATCTTGATCCTGCTGTTGGCCCTGGCGGTGTTCGCCTTCTGGACGCTTCCGCATATTTTTCGCGACCGCATGTCGCAAAGCACGACGGGCACGAAGCTCGCCTTTCTCAAGGCTCAGGACATCGACGCGACCGCGCCCGGCTTCGACCGGCCGATGAGCGAAATTCTCGCGGCCCTGCAGCGCTTCAGGGACGAAGGGCGGGTCGCGCCGACGCACCAGACGATCGCCCCCGCCGAAGCGGACCCGTCCGACCGCCGTCATGCCAACGCCTACAGGGCCGGCGCCGGCGCGGTGGTCGTGATCTGGCTGGTGGCGATGATCGCGCCGCCGCACATCGCCGGGGTGCTGCCGACCCTGGCGATGATGGCCGCGGTGACCGCGCTGCTCACCCGGGCGCGCCGCGTCATGGCGCCGAGCGCTGAGGAGGCCGTCCGCAACGACGGCCGGCCTCCGATCCTCTTCCTGCGCTCGTTCAAGGACGACACGATCAAGCTTAACCAACATCAGATGTTGTTCGGCCTGCGGCAGGTTCAACCCATCCGTTTCGAAGAAGCGCTCGGCGCGATGGTAGGCGATTACGGACCGTTTCTGGCCGTCGGCGAGCCGCACGAGGGCCTGCCTCAGCTCGGCGCGGCGCGGGCCTATCTCTCCAACGAGGACTGGCAGGCGGCGGTGCTGGCCTGGATCGGCAAGTCCAGAATGATCTCGATGCTCTGCGGCCCGACCCGCTGGGTGCATTGGGAAATGCAGAACATCGTCGCGGCGGGACGGCTGGACTGCCTGCTGCTGTTCATGCCGCCGGGCCGGACGGCGAGCGGACAGATCGCGCGGCGGCGGCTGGAGCGCTGGGACAACATCGTCAAGTCCCTCGACGCCACGGCCTGGGGCGCGGCCATGCGGGACTTGAGCATAGACGAGGTCTTGCTCATCCAGTTCATAGACGGTGGCCGGCTGCGCGTCTTCCAGAGCCGCGGCGACGCGACCCAGGACTATGAACTCGCCACGGCCCTTGCGATCTACGCGATCCTGCAACGCGGCGGACCGATCGCGGCGTCATCGCCGGCGCCGATGCTGCCCCCGTCCTGGACCGCGCCCGAGCCGCCAGCGCGGGTCAGCGACCCCACTGATGGGCCGCTCGCGGATCGATGGCTGGCGCTCAAGCTCGCCCCCTTCGGACTGCTCGCCGGGCTGATCGGCTTTCTGCCCTTGGCGAGTCGCGAGCGCGGCGTCTTGTCGCTTTTCTCCCCTGTCCTGCTCGTCTTTCCCGCGCTGGTGAGCCTCGGCGTCGGGCTGTTTTACCGCCGCGAGCCGCGTCTGCTGGGCTGGCTGCTCGGCGTGCTGACGGCCGCCTCGCTCGCAAACGCCATCATCCTGCGCGGCGGTTTGAGCCTGTTGTCAGACGACCTATCGGGTCCAGGCTTTCTCGAAATGCTGATTGTCGTCCTGCGCTGGCTGATCATTCTCGGCGCCTTGGCCCTTCGCTTCCGCGTCTTCCGCAAGCGCGAGGTGTGGCTATGGAGCGGGGCGGCGATCCTGGTGACCGGTCTTGCTCAGCTGATCGGCGGGGCCGCGCCGGTCCGGACCTCGTTGGGCGTCTTGGAGCTCGCCATGCCGACGATCCTGGCGGCCTCGATCGGGTTCGGCTTTTCCCGGCGGCCCGACCCGTGGTGACAGGGCGGGACTCCGCCGCCGGCGCGGTTCAGCCCCTGACCTCGCCGCCCCGCGCCACGATCGCCTTCAGGGTGGGCGTGATCGGCCACCGCCCCAACCGTCTGCCGACCGAGCCGCAAAGCCTGACGGCGCTCCAGGCGCGGCTTGGCGAGGTTCTGAAGGCGGTGCGGGGCGGGGTCGAGGCCTTCCGGCGCGACCCGGACGCGGGCTTTTACGCCGATGGCGCGGCGCGGCTGACCGTGGTGTCCTCGCTGGCGGAAGGCGCCGATCGGATGGTCGCCGAAGAGGGCCTGGCTCTGGGGTTCGGCCTTTGCTGCCCGATGCCGTTTTTTCGCGAGGCGTTCGCTCAGGATTTCGATCCGCCACGCGCCCTCGAACCCGATTCGCGCGCGCGGTTCGACGCATTGCTCGACCGCGCCAGCCGGGGTCCGGGCCTGACCGCCTTCGAACTCGACGGCTCGCGCTCCGATTCCGGCGCGGCCTACGCGCTCGCGGCCAAGGTGGTGGCCAACCAGTCGGATCTCCTGATCGCGGTATGGGACGGCGCCGCCGCGGCCGGCCACGGCGGCACGGCGGAGAGCCTGGGCGAAGCGCTCGAGCACAATATCCCGGTGCTCTGGGTCCAGTCCGATGCGCCGTTCGCCTGGAGGCTGCTGCGGCGGTCGGCGGACCTCGCGGCCCTGGGCGACGGCCAGGACGGCCCGTTTCGCGCCAGGCCCGCCGAGCCGGATAAGGACCGCCGCGACCTCGCCGCCCTGGTCGAGAGCCTCGTGCGGGCCGAGCTCTGTCTTCCCGAACCGGAAGGGCCGGCGCGCGACGAGGACATGCGGGCGCGCGTCCGGGCCTTCTTCGACGCGCGGCGGCCGGCCGTGAACGGCGCGTTTTTATGGAAGATGTTCCGCGACGCGGTCGGCTCGAACCGGTTCAGCTGGCCCAAGCTGCTGGTCCAGGACTATGTCGACCAGATCGCGCCGGACTGGCCGGTGAGCGCCGCCCGGCCGGGCTCCGTATCGTCCTGGATGAACGCCTCGCTGCGCACGCACTACGCCTGGGCCGACAAGGAAGCCGATCGCAACGCCGACGCCCACCGTTCGGCCTTTATCGAATCGTCGCTGCTCGCGGCGATGGCGGTCGTCGCGGCGCTGACGCCGACGCTGTTGGGCGCGCGGGCAGAAGACATCTCCATCTGGGTCGAGTTCGTCGTCGTCGGGGCGATCATCTCCATAATGGCGTTGGCGAAGTGGGCGCGATGGCATGAACGCTGGCTGGAATATCGCGTGCTGGCTGAACTGGTGCGTCAGCTGCGTCTTTTGACGCCGCTCGGCGGCGGCCGCCCCGCCACCCGGATGGCCGCCCACTTGGCCGTCTACGGCGACCAGCGCCGCTCCTGGATGGCCTGGCAGGCGCGTGCGATCGCGCGGGCCTTGGGCCTGCCGTCGACGCAGGTGACGCCCGACTATATCCGCGGCTGCGTCGCCGACCTCATCGCCACGGCGCGCACCCAGCTCGGCTTCCACCAGGTCAGCAGCACGCGCGCCGAGCGCATTTACCGGCGGCTGAACGCCGCGACGCTGGGGCTGTTCATCATAACGATCTTGAGCGTGGTGGCGCATCTGGCGGCGCGCACGGCCTTGCCGTCCTACCCCGACTGGGCCGAGCGCGCCCTGGCCTTCGCCGCCGCGACCTTCCCCGCCATCGGCGCGGCGCTGGTCGCCATCAACAACCAGGGCGAATTCGTGCGCCTGGCCAAGCGCTCGCGGGCGATGGTTGAGAACCTGACGGCCGTCATCGCGGACCTGGAGGCGATCGGTTGCTCGCCGCAGGGCGCGAGCTTGTCGACCCTCGCCGCGGCGGCCAGCCGACTGGCGGCGATGATGGTGGAGGAAAACGTCGATTGGCGGATCGTGCTCAACGACCTGGCCGCGGGATCGGCTTGAGAGGCCCGCGCCCGGCGACCCGACCCGAGAGGCGCGGCCCTCAGCCGGGCGCCCGGCCGTTCGCCCTGGCGGCCAGGACATAGGCGAGCTTTCGCGTCGCGGCCATGCGCAGCGCATATTGCCCGGCGGCGGCGGGGCCGACGAGGCTGATCTCGGTGTCGGTGGCGACGTGGACGGCGGACACCTTCACCGAATTGCCGACTTGACGGAACTCGAACAAGACCTCGCCGAGCGGCGGCGGCGGCTCAGTCAATCAGCACCTCCTCGTCCGGCGGCGCGGCCGGCGCGCCGTCGCGCAGATAGCGCCGCAGGATATCGGCCAGCGACAGCGGGGTGAGCCGCTCTTGCGCCCCGTCGAGATCGGCGATCGGCCACCAGCGGAAACACTCCAGCGATTCGGCTTCCACCACATCGCTCATCATCGGTTCGAACCGCTCGGCGTGGACGACCCGGAATTCCTCCTTCTGCGAAATGCGCCGCTCGCCCCAGTTGAAAATATGGTGACGGCGCCAGACAACCGGGCCGGCCTCGAAGTCCAACAGGCCGAGCTCCTCGCGCAATTCGCGACGCAACCCCTCCTCGGCCGTCTCGCCCGCCTCCACCCCGCCCCCCGGCGCGATCCAGAACCGGCCGGCGCCGCCCGGCGCGCGGATGCGGATGAGCAGGACATGCCGGTCCGGGGTCAGGATCAGCGCCCGGACGGCGTTGCGGTGGGTGTCAGGCGGTCGCAACGTCGTGCGGACTCCGGTTCCAGGCCCGATCGTGGCGCTTAAGCGAGGCGAATCAAACTCGTATCTGTCCCCGATTCTACCGTACGACTTCTCAGCACTCGCTCTTCGCGTGAGAGTTCAGAAAGTCCTACGTGTCCCCAATTCCGGCGGGGCCGCCGTCAGGGGTTGAGGTCGCCCATGCCGGTCAGGTGCATCACGCCCTTGCCGGGCAACTCCACGCGCAGCTCCAGCGTGCCGCCGGCCGCCTCTACAAACCGGCGCAGGGTGGATAGATAGAGGTCGGTCTGGCGCTCGATTTTCAGCACCGAGGGCTGCTTGATCCCCAGCGCCTGAGCGATCTGCTCCTGGCTGCGCTCGGCGAGTTGGCGCAGGGCTTTCAGTCCCTCGACCTCCCGATGAAGCTCGGCGGAGCGCGCCTCGATCGCCTCGCGGCGCGCCTTGGGCAGACCCGCCATGATCTCGTCGTGAGTGCGCGGCATTTCAGTCCTCCTTCAATAGGTCCAGATGCGCGGCGAACCGGCTGTCGGCCTTGGCGATCAAGGCCTTGTAGAACCGCTTCTGCGCCACCCCCGCCTTGTCCCCCGCGACCAAAATAATGGCCCGCCGCTGGGGATCGAACGCGAACGCCACCCGCCATGCCCCATCGTCCGCCCTGACCCGCAGCTCCTTCATATTGGCGTACTTGGAGCCGGCCAGCGTGTCGGCATGCGGGCGGCCAAGGGCCGGACCATAGGTTACGAGCAAGGTGACCGAGGCGAGCAGCGCGTCCTGCACGGACTCGGGCAAGTCGCCCAGCTCGGAGACGAACGCATCGTGGTACAGAACCGTCCATGACATGCGGACATATAGTCCCTGAGCTATGATATGTCCATAGGCCGTAAGCTATTGGCCTTCCGGCCGCCTCCAGCGCCAGGGCGTCCAGCAGCGCCTCGGCGTCGGGATTGTCGGCCGGCCGCAAGTTGTCGGCCTCGCCAATCGGCCGTGCCGGATAGGTGGCCGTGTAGACGTGGTCGAAGCCCCCGATGCCCCCAATTTAGATATCGGCATAGACCGTCTTCTCGCCCTTGAAGCCGGGGTGCGTGACCGCGCCGAGGTGGGCGGGGCCGACGCCCTGGACGAACTTCCACAGGGCGCCGGAGCCGTAGCCGTTGTCGCGCGGCTCCCAGTGCTTGCGGCGCTGGGCCAGGATGATCGGATCGACCTCGAGCTCGATGGTGCCGGCGTCGGCGTCGATGGCGATGATGTCACCGGTCTCGATCAGGGCGATCGGGCCGCCGTCCTGAGCTTCCGGGCCGACATGGCCGATGCACAGGCCGCGCGTGCCGCCCGAAAAGCGGCCGTCGGTGATCAGGGCGACCTTGTCGCCCCGGCCCTGCCCCGACAGGGCCGCGGTGGTGGACAACATCTCGCGCATGCCCGGCCCGCCCTTGGGTCCCTCATAACGGATGACCAGCACATCGCCGTCCTGGTAGTCGCCGGCCTCGACGGCGGCGAAACAGGCTTCCTCGCCGTCGAACACCCGCGCCGGGCCGCGATGGGCGCGATGCGAGGCCATGCCGGCCACCTTGACGATGGCCCCGTCCGGGGCGAGCGAGCCCCACAGGCCGACGACCCCGCCGGTCGGCGACAGCGGATTGGAAACCGGCCGGATGACCACCTGGTCGTCGCGCCATTTCACGTCGGCCAGGTTCTCGGCCATGGTCTTGCCAGTGACGGTCATGCAGTCGCCGTGGATGTAGCCGCCCTCCAGCAGGGTCTTGAGCAGCACCGGCATGCCGCCGGCCTCGCCCATGTCCTTGGCCACGAACCGGCCGCCGGGCTTCAGGTCGGCCAGGTAGGGGGTGCGGGCGAAGATCTCCGCCATGTCGCGCAAGGTGAATTCGACGCCGCATTCGTGGGCCATGGCCGGCAGGTGCAGGCCGCCATTGGTCGAGCCGCCGGTCGCAGCCACCACGACGGCGGCGTTCTCGAACGCCTTGCGGGTGCAGATGTCGCGCGGGCGGATGTTGCGCTCGATCAGCCGCACCACCGCCTCGCCCGAGGCCCTGGCGTACTGGTCGCGGCTCTCATAGGGCGCCGGCAGGGCGGCCGAAAGCGGCAGGGCCAGGCCGATCGCCTCGGAGACGCAGGCCATGGTGTTGGCGGTGAACTGGCCGCCGCAGGCGCCGTCGCCGGGGCAGGCGCGCTGTTCCAGCTCGCAGAGGTCTTCCAGGCTCATCTTGCCGGCCGAATACATGCCGACGCCTTCGAAGACGTCGACCACGGTCACGTCCCGACCCTGCCAGCGGCCCGGCAGGATCGAGCCGCCATAGAGGAAGACGCTCGGCACGTTCAGCCGCAGCATGGCCATCATCATGCCGGGCAGGCTCTTGTCGCAGCCGGCGACGCCGACCAGGGCGTCGTAGGAATGGCCGCGGATGGTCAGCTCGACCGAGTCGGCGATCACCTCGCGGCTGACCAGCGAGGACTTCATGCCCTCGTGGCCCATGGCGATGCCGTCGGTGACGGTGATGGTGCAGAACTCGCGCGGCGTGGCGCCGGCGGCCTTGACGCCCTCGCTGACCGCGTGGGCCTGGCGCATCAGGGCGGTGTTGCAGGGCGCGGCCTCGTTCCAGCAGGAGGCGACGCCGACGAAGGGCTGGTTGATCTCGCGCGTGCCAAGGCCCATGGCGTAATAGTAGGACCGGTGCGGCGCGCGGCTCGGCCCCTCGGTCACATGCCGGCTGGGCAGTTTGGACTTGTCCCAGCTTCCGTCGGGTTTCTTGGTCATGGCGGGCTCACTCGAAAAACGGATGGGTTTCCTAGCCGAGCGGCCGGCCAAGCGCAAAGGCCGCTCGCGCTCAGCGCTTCATGGCGATCAGCACCCCGGTCTCCAGCGTCTCGTGGAAAACGCCCGCGGGGTTCAGGCGCAGCATCGCCGCGCGAATATCGGCTTCGAACGCCGCTTCGCGGCCCGCCAGACGTCGCCGGGTCGAACCCGAGTTCGAGTAGAGGCAGCCGATGACCGAGGCGATGTCGCGCGTCAGGGTCGAGGGAAATTCGACATAGGAGGTGATCGCGAACCGCGACCGCTCGAGCGCCGGCTCGTGCCGGGGCTCACGGTTGCGTTGCGGATGCCAGGGCTGTTCACCCAGGTATCGCCGCACAAGGCGCGCGGCTTCGGCCTCCCAGGATTCCTGCGGCCGGCGCTGGCCCGGCGCGATCATGGCGATGCCGCCGCCCGCCTCGACCCGATCGTAGAGGTCGCGCAGCACCTGGTCGCGGTCCATCCAGTGGAAGGACTGGCCCATGACCACCAGCTTGAACGGGCCGTCGACCGCGCCAAGCTCCTTCGACCCGGCGTTGCGCCAGTCGATATTGGCCAGGCCGGCCGCCAGGGCCTGGCGGCGGGCCTCGGCGATCATGCCGGGATCGGGGTCCATGGCGACCACGTTCGCAACGACCTGGGCGAACGGGATCGTCAGGGTTCCCGGCCCGCAGCCCAGGTCCAGCACCCGATCGCGGCGGCCAAGGCCGAAGGCTGTGATGACGTGGTTGATCGCCTGGCGCGCATAGGGCGGCCGGAAACGGGCGTAGTCCTCGGCCGCGCCGCCGAAAAGATCGGGATCGTAGGTCTCGCTCATGGGTTCCAGCCTATGGCATGGCTAGCCGCGTCGTCAGACCCAAACCGCCGGAGACCCACGATGAACCTCGACGCCGTGCCCATCGGGGCCAATCCGCCGCATGAGGTGAACGTGGTCGTCGAGGTGCCGATCGGCGGCGAGCCGATCAAGTACGAAATGCACAAGGCGTCCGGCGCCCTGATGGTCGACCGCTTCCTCTATACGGCCATGCGCTATCCTGGAAACTACGGCTTCATTCCCCACACCCTGTCCGAAGATGGCGATCCCTGCGACGTGATCGTGGCCAATACCCGCGCCATCGCGCCCGGCGCGATCCTGAGCTGCCGAATCGTGGGCGTGATGATCATGCAGGACGAGGCCGGCGGCGACGAAAAGCTGATCGGCGTGCCGGCGCCCAAGCTGACCCCGCGCTACGACCACATCGCCAACTACACCGACCTTCCGGAAATCACGATCCAGCAGATCGAGCACTTCTTCGCCCACTACAAGGATCTGGAGCCCGGCAAGTGGGTGAAGATCACCCGCTGGGGCGACGCCGACGAGGCCAGGGCCATGGTGACGGCGGGGATCGAACGGGCGAAAAAGGCGGGCTAGGTGTGAGCCCTATCTGTTCAGGTTGGTCCCGACGCCGACATCCCGCCTTCCCCCCTAGTAGAATCTCCGCAAAATTCCCCCCTCCCTTGCGGGGAAGGGGTTAGGGATAGGGGGTGTAGCGCCGACGCGTCCGGTTAGCCGCTTGGGAAATTCCGTCCAAATCGGCGAGGCTTGCGCTGACACCCCCATCCCCAACCCCTTCCCCGCAAGGGGGAAGGGGCTTTGGAGATGGCCTGTCGAGTCATGCAACGGCTTCCTCGCGGGAGAAGGTTTTTGTCCAAGAGCGTCCAAGCCACCGGCGTCGACGCAATGCAGCGCGCTCGCGGCTTCCTATCGCCAAGCCTTCCCGTTAGACACGAGCCGGAACGGGACGGAGGACCCCGCAGATGAGCGCGGAAACGACGGCGCGCGAGGCCGGGGTGCTGGCGCGATCGGCGAGCTGGGCGGACGCCGATCCGCTGGCGCAGACCCTGGGCCGGGCCTTTTTCGACGACCCGCTGATCTGCTTCCTGCTCAAGGACGAGGCGACGCGCGCGGCGAAAATGCCCCGCCTGTTCAAGCTGCTGTTCAAGCTTGGCCTGCCCTACGGCGCCTGCGACGTCACCAGCGGCTACGAGGCCGCGGCCCTGTGGCGGCCGCCAGGCCAGTGGGAAATCCCCTGGTGGCAGTACATCGCCAACGGCGTCGAGTTCCTCGGCCTTTTCGGCCTGGGCGGCGCGGCGCATGTGGTCGGCGTCATGGACGTGATCGAAAAGCGCCATCCGCATGAGCCGCATTGGTATCTGCAGGCGATCGGCACGGATCCGGCCAGCCAGGGCAAGGGCTTTGGCGGCGTGGTCATCCGCCGGCAGCTGGCCAATGCCGACGCCTCGGGTATGCCGGCCTATCTGGAGTCCAGCAAGCAGGCCAATATTCCGATCTATGCCAGCTTCGGCTTCGAGGTGACCGGGGAGATCAAGCTTCCGGACGGGCCGACCCTCTGGCCCATGTGGCGCAAGGCGAGGACGCCGGCTTAAGCCTTTCCAGGAGTTCAACAAATGGCCGCCTCCGTAGAAGCGCCCTACGGGACATGGGCCTCGCCCATCTCCGCCGAAAGCCTGGCCAAGGGCGCGATCGGGGTTTCCGATCTGCGCACCGAGGGTGGGCGGCTGTTCTGGCTGGAGAACCGGCCCGACCAGGCCGGGCGCATGGTCGCCATGACCGGCGACGCCGGCGGCGTGCGCGAACTGACGCCGGAGGGATTCAGCGTCCGCACCCGCGTCCACGAGTACGGCGGGGCCGCCTATGTCGTCGTCGGCGAGACCCTCTATTTCTCGAACTTCACCGACCAGAGGCTCTATGCCCAGGCCTTCGGCGCGGCGCCCGTGGCGCTGACGCCGGCGGGCTATCGCTACGCCGACGCCGTCGCCGCGCCCGGCGGCGGGCTGATCTGCGTGCGCGAAGACCACACCGATCCCGCCGACGTCAGGAACGCCATCGTCAGGCTCTCGGGCGAGGCGGGCGAGCCTGGCCAGGTGCTGTTTGGCGACAGCGATTTCGTGGCCTATCCGCGGATCAGCGCCGATGGCCGGCGCCTCGCCTGGATGGCCTGGGACCACCCCAACATGCCCTGGGACGACACCCGGCTCTATGTCGCCGATCTGGGGCCGGACGGGCTGGGCAAGGTCGAGCTCGTCGCCGGCGGCGGCGCGGAATCGGCGATGGAGCCGCAATGGGGCGCGGACGGCGCGCTCTATTTCATGTCGGACCGCACGGGGTTCTGGAACCTCCATGTCCGGCGGGGCGGCGAGACCCGCGCGCTCCTGGCCAAGGACGCCGAGTTCGCCGGGCCGCTCTGGGGCCTGGGCCAGTCGAACTACGCCGTGATGGCGGGCGGGCGCATCGCGGCGACCTATGGCGACGCCCAGGGCGACCATCTGGTGGTGATCGATCCCGCCGCCGACCACGTGCGCGAGATCGCCGTGGCCTTCAGCGTCTTCGGCGCCCTGCACGCCCTGGACGAGCGCACCGTGGCCATGGCGGCGGCGTCGGGCCTGCAGACCGGCGCGGTGGTCACCGTCGATATCGAGACCGGCGCCTCCAGCGTCATCCGCCGCCCCTCCCCGGCCGCGATCGAACACCGCCATATCTCGCTGGCCCAGCCGATCGCCTTCCCGAGCGCTGGCGGCCTGGAGGTGCACGCGCTCTACTATCCGCCGGCCAATAGCGACTTCACCGCGCCGGCGGGCGAGAGGCCGCCGCTGATCGTGCAGGTGCACGGCGGCCCGACCGGCCAGGCCTCGTCGTCGCTCAGCCTGGCCAACCAGTTCTGGACCAGCCGCGGCTTCGCCATCGTCGACGTCGATTACGGCGGCTCCGCCGGCTACGGCCGCGCCTACCGCCAGCGCCTGAACGGCCAGTGGGGCGTCGTCGACGTCCAGGACGTCGTCGCCGCCGTCCGTTTCCTGGCCGATCAGGGCCTAGCCGATCCGGACCGCATCGCCGTCCACGGCGGCAGCGCCGGCGGCTTCACCGTCCTGGCCGCCCTGTCGCAGAGCGACGTCTTCAAGGCCGGCGCCAGCTTCTACGGCGTCGCCGACCTCGGCGCCCTGGCCCGCGACACCCACAAGTTCGAGAGCCGCTATCTGGACAATCTGGTCGGCCCCTACCCCGAGGCCAAGGCCGTCTATGACGCGCGCTCGCCGCTGAACCACCTCGACGGGTTCGCCAGCCCCCTGATCATCTTCCAGGGCTCGGAAGATCCCATCGTGCCGCCCAACCAGGCGCACATGATCCTGGACGCCCTGCGCAAGCGCCAGCAGCCGGTCGCCTATCTGGAATTCGCCGGCGAGAGCCACGGCTTCCGCCGCGCCGAGACCCTGATCGCCGCGAAGGAGGCCGAACTCTATTTCTACGGCCGCGTCTTCGGCTTCACTCCGGCCGACGCCCTCCCGGAGATCACCATCGAGAACCTGCCCAAGCCCTGATTCTCATCCGCTCATCCCCGTGCAAACGGGGACCCAGGCTTTTTGACCACCAAGCACACCAAGGTCACCAAGGGGCCGAGCTTGGCCGCTGCGTGAGCGGCAAGCCCTCTTCTTGGTGTTCTTGGTGTGCTTGGTGGTCGACCTTGCCGCCCTACCGCAACGTCGCGCTTTCCAGGACAAAATGCTCGAGTCACCGCTGCGCGGGGATGATCGTTGGGTGATTTTGCCGCCTATCCTGCGGCGGCCTGTTCCACCGCCAGGGCCAGGTCGAGGGCGCGGGCGGCTTCTTCGCCGGTCACCGCCGGCCGGGCCGCTTCGCCGCGCACGGCGGCCAGGAAGGCTTGCAGGGAGGCCCCCAGCCGGTCCTTGCCCGCCGGCGTGTCGGCGAAGTCGGGGTCCAGGTCAAAGGGCGTGGTGTTGCTGAAGGCGCCGGTGAGGAAGTCGATCTCGACCTCGCCCGAGGCATAGACCAGCCGCATGCGCCGCTCGCGCGCCTCGGCGATGCGCGAGGCCTCCAGGATGAGCGTCGAGCCGTCACTGAGCGTGACGTCGGCGCGGACCTCGTCGAGCAAGGGGCCTTTGGAGGCGCGGCCCTCGGCCTCCACCGCCAAGGGCTCGGCCGGGTTCAGGGCCAGGGCCAGGTCGATATCGTGGATCATCAGGTCGAGCACGCAGGAGACGTCGGCGTTGCGCGGGCTCCAGGGGCCCTTGCGCACCGCGAACAGGGCCGCCGGCGGCTCGGGGATCTGCAAAAGGCCCATGGCGGCGAACATCACCCGCTCCAGATGACCGCAGGCGAGCACCGGCCCGTCTCGCGCCGCGGCGATCAGCCGGTCGGCCTCCTCCAGCGAAGTCGCCAGCGGTTTTTCCACATAGACCGAACGGCCCGCCTTCAACGCCTTCAGGGCCTGCTCGGCGTGCCGGGTCGCCGGCGAGGCGATGCTGACCACCTCGCAAAGGCCGAGGAGCGCGTCGAGGTCGTCCACCACAGCGATGCCGAGTTCGCCCGCCAGCGCCGTCGCGCGGGCCCGATCCGGATCGAACACGGCCGCGAGCTCGACATCGGCCAGGGCCGCGTACTTGTGCGCGTGATAGCCGCCGAACACGCCGGCGCCGACGACTCCCGCACGCAACACTCGACCCAAGGCCTTAATCCTTTCCGCAAATCGCGCTCGGGCGAACCTG
This sequence comes from Caulobacteraceae bacterium, assembly GCA_965277425.1. Lineage (GTDB taxonomy): Bacteria > Pseudomonadota > Alphaproteobacteria > Caulobacterales > Caulobacteraceae > Poindextera. The sequence continues at coordinate 305,645 of CBDICR010000007.1, read as the reverse complement.
TGTCGGGGCCGAACCCATTTGTCCATCGCCGATGACGCGGCTTTGCAGTTGGTCTAAACGGGTGTTTGATTTTCAGTTGCAACGCACAAGGATTGCCCGACATGACGATCAACTCGCGCGAAGTTCGCTTGAAGTCGCGGCCGCAAGGCGTGCCGACCCGCGACAATTTCGAGATCGCCACCGTTCCGGTCTCCGATCCGGGGCCGGGCGAGGTGCAGGTGAAGAACCTGTGGATGACGGTCGATCCCTATATGCGCGGGCGCATGAACGACGTGAAGAGCTATAGCCCGCCCTTTCAGCTCGGCGAGGCCATGCAGGGCGGCGCGGTGGGCGAGGTCACGGCCTCCAACGACCCCAGCTTCAAGCCCGGCGACCTGGTCTCGACCTTCTTCGGCTGGCGCGAGGCGTTCAACGCGCCGGCCGCGGCCTTGCAGAAGCTCGACACCCACGGCCTGCCGCCCCAGGCCTTCCTGGGCGCGGCCGGCATGCCGGGGCTGACCGCCTATGTCGGCCTTTTGAAGATCGCGGCGCTGAAGGACGGCGACGTGGTCTTCGTCTCCGCCGCCGCCGGCGCGGTCGGCCAGATCGTCTGCCAGATCGCCAAGCTGAAGGGCCATACCGTCATCGGCTCGGCCGGCGGGGCGGAAAAGATCGCTTACCTCAAGGAGATCGGCGTCGACCACGCCATCGACTACAAGGCCGAAACGGACCTCACCGCCGCCCTGATGCGCGCCGCGCCCAAGGGCATCGACGTCTATTTCGAGAATGTCGGCGGGACCCACCTGGAAGCGGCGCTGATGGCCGCCAATCCCTTCGCGCGGTTCGCGCTTTGCGGCATGATCTCGCAGTACAACGACACCGGCCTTGGAACCGGCGTGCGCGGCCTGACCGCCGCGGTCGGCAAGCAGCTGCGCCTGGAGGGCTTCATCGTCTCCAGCCACTTCGACATGATGCCGGCCTTCGTGAAGGACCTGGCCGGCTGGGCCGCCGAGGGCAAGATCAAGTGGCGCGAGACGGTCGAAGAGGGCATCGAACGCGCCCCGGACGCCTTCCTGAAACTGTTCAAGGGCGAGAACCTGGGCAAGATGCTGGTGAAGCTGGGCTAGCGAGCGCCTTGAATGTGAGTTCGGACGCGGCTATCTACCTTGGTGGATAATTTCTACCAAGGTGCCCAAACGGCTCTGAATATCAAAGACGCAGCGACCGAGCGGTCCATACGGGAGCTGGCGGCGGCGACCGGCGACGGTTTGACGATGACCATTCGAAAGGCGGTCGAGGAACGGCTGCAGCGGGTGCGCGCGAGCGCGAAAGGCCGGAGCCTCAGGGAGGACATCTTGCAGATCGGCAGCCACTGCGCCGCCCTGCCCGACCTGGACCTCCGTCCCGCTGATGAGATCCTCGATTACGACGACCACGGCCTGCCGCGCTGATGGTCATCGACACCTCGGCGATCATCGCGATTCTTCTCGGCGAACCCGAAGCCGTCGAATTTGCAGCGGCCATCGAGCAAGCTCCATTGCGGTTCTTGTCCGCCGCAAGCCTCTTGGAGGCTTCGATCGTGATCGAAACGCGAAAAGGCGATGACGGCGCACGCGACCTGGATCTTCTCGTCTATCGAACGGGCATTCAGATTGTAGCCGTCGATGCCGAGCAGGCCGAAATCGCCAGGTTGGCCTGGCGACGATACGGCAAGGGGCGACACCCCGCGTCTCTGAACTATGGCGACTGTTTCGCCTATGCGTTGGCCAAGACGAGTGGCGACCGACTTCTTTTCAAAGGCGACGGTTTCAGCCGAACCGACCTAGCCTGAAGGCCGCGATTGACACCGTCGGCCGCTGAGCCTCCTGTCCGCCCGGGCGGAAAACCGTTGCGGAGCGATCATGGACTGGACCTCCGGCTATGTGGCCGAGATCGACTACACCTACGGCTATTATCGCGAGCTCTCGCCCGGCCTGATCGACTTCAGCCTCCTGACCAGCGGCCACCTGCCGCCGCGGCGGACCGGCGCGCGCTATCTGGAGCTGGGCTTCGGCCAGGGGCTTTCGGCCAGCATCCATGCCGCCGCCGCGCCGGGCGAATACTGGGGCACGGACTTCAATCCGGTGCAGGCGGCGGGCGCCCAGGGCCTGGCCCAGGTGTCCGGCGCCGATGCGCGCTTCTTCGACGACAGCTTCGCCGACTTCGCCGCCCGCGACGACCTGCCCCAGTTCGACACCATCGTCCTGCACGGCATCTGGAGCTGGGTGTCGGACGAGAACCGCCGCGTGCTGGTCGGCATCCTGCGCGACCGGCTGAAGGTCGGCGGGGTGGTCTATTTCAGCTTCAACACCCTGCCCGGCTGGGCCGCGGCCATGCCGCTGCGCCACATGATGTCGATCCACATGGAGGCGGCCGGCACCCATGCCCAGGGCATGGTCAGCCGCATCGACTCCGCCATCGGGTTTGCAAACACCCTCGCCGATGTCGGCGCGCGCTACTTCACCGCCAATCCGACCGCCAAGGAGCGGCTGGGCAACATCGCCAGCCAGAATCGGCAATATCTGGCGCACGAGTATTTCAACCGCGACTGGGCGCCGATGTATTTCGCCGAGGCGCACGAGTGGCTGAGCGACGCCAAGCTGAAGTTCGCCGCCCCCGCCGTCGCCCTCGACCAGCTGCTGGCCTACAACCTGACCCCCGCCCAGCGCGATGTGCTCGGGGGAATTTCTTACGATGTGCTGCGCGAGACGGTGCGCGACTACCTGCTCAATCAGCAGTTCCGCCGCGACCTCTACAGCCGCGGCGCGCGGCTGTTGACGCCGCTGGAACGGCTGGACCGCCTCAACGACCTGGAGGTGACCTTGACCGTGGACCCGGCCGACATCCCCTTCGAGGTCGACGCCGGCCTCGGCAAGGTGGGCCTGCGCGAGGACATCTTCAGCCCGGTGATCCAGGCCCTGGCCGCCGGCGACGGCGCGCCGAAGCGGATCGGAGACCTGGCCGAGCAGCCGGCGCTGATGGCCCTGCCGCCCGGCGCCCTGGTCGAGGCCATCACGGTGCTGGTGGGCGCCGGCCGGGCGCATCCGGCCCAGAGCGCCGAGCAGGTCGAGATTGCCCAGCCGCGTTGCCGGCGCTTGAACGCCCATCTGATCGAGCGCTCGCGCGTTTCGGGCGACGTGACCTGGCTGGCCTCGCCGGTCATCGGCGGCGGCGTCGACGTCGGCCGTTTCCAGCAGATGTTCCTGGCCGCCCGCGCGCGTGGGCTAAAAAAGCCCGAGGACTGGGCCAGGGACGCCTGGAGCATCCTCGTGAAGCAGAACCAATCTCTGATAAAGGACGGTGAACCGCTTCATACGGAAGAGGAAAACCTGAAAGAGCTCCGCGCCCAGGCCCACACACTGGCCGAGAGGCGATTGCCTCTGTTGAAGCGGTTGCAGGTGGTGGCCTGAAGCCTATGCCTTGGATGTGAACGGCGGGCGCGTTCCCCCGCGCGCCGTCAGCGGCTAAAAGCCCGGTTCTTTCGCGTTTGATGTCCCTCGTTTTTGGAGCCTCCGTGGCCCGTCTTTTCAACGCCTATGTCATCGTCGACTGGAGTGCGGCCTCCAAGCCGAACACGGGGGCCGATTCCGTCTGGATCGGGGTCCTGAAGCGCGACGTGCGCTTTCGCCTGGCCTTCGAGGCCTTCAACCCGCCGACCCGCGCCGAGGCCGAGAAGACGCTGGTCGCTGTCCTCGACGACCTGAAGAAGCGCGGCGAGCGCGCCCTGCTGGGCTTCGACTTCCCGCTGGGCTTTCCGCGCGGGTTCGCGACGGCCTTGAAGCTACCGACGGCCGCGCCGCCCTGGCGCGCGGCCTGGGACCAGATCGACAAGATGGTCAAGGACAAGGCCGACAACACCAACAACCGCTTCGGCGTCGCCTCCGAGATCAACCGGCGGATCACCGGCGGGCCCTTCCCCTTCTGGGGCTGCCCGCCGAAAGACGCCCTGACCACGCTGCAGCCCAAGCGCACCCGCGAGCATACGGCGGACGACCTGCCCGAGCTGCGCCACGCCGAGGTCGCGGCCAAGGGCGCCTCCTCGATCTGGAAGCTCTATTACAACGGCTCGGTCGGCGGCCAGGCGATCTTGGGCATCCCGGTCGTGCGGCGGCTGAAGCTGGCCTATGGCGAGGCCATGCGGGTCTGGCCGTTCGAGACCGGCTTTTGGAGCCTGGACGAGGCGCATCTGGACGGCGCGGCCATCGTGGCGGCGGAGGTCTATCCCTCGCTGGTCAAGACGGTGGTCCCCGCCGGCGAGGTCAAGGACCAGGCCCAGGTTCGCGCCACCGCTGAACACTTCGCCCGCCTCGACGAGGCCGGCAAGCTCGGCGCCGCCTTTGGCCATTCGAACGCCGCCCCAGCCGACCTGGTCGTGGACGCCGAGACCGAAGAAGGCTGGATCCTGGGCGCGAGCGTCTAGGGCGCTCCATTCAGGCTGAATCCGGGAAATTTTTCACTCATTCCCGTGAAAGCGGGGCCCAGGTTTTTTTACCGCCAAGGACGCCAAGCTCGCCAAGAGTCCGCTCTTCTTGGCGGCCTTGGCGGTCCCTCTTGAGGCCATCGGCAAACCTAAAGCCTTTGAAAAAGCCTGTGTTCCGCTTGCGCAGGAGTGGGCTGGGCGGCGGCCCTCTAGGCGGGCCGTCGCAGCATCCAGAAGCGGCCGAGCAGCAGGCCGGCCGAGAGCAGGCTGGAGGCGACCACCGACCAGACGATGCCGTTGACGCCGAGGCCTTCGGGGATGGCCAGCAGCCAGGCGAGCGGGGCCATGACCAGGATATAGCTGACGAAATGTGTTCCGCTCGGGACCCAGACGTCGCCGCGCGCGCGCAGCGACTGGGCGACCACCACCTGCAGCGCGTCCGGCAGGAAGAAGAGGCAGGAGAGCAGGACGGCGGCCTTGCCCATGACCAGCACGCGCGGGTCGGTGGTGTAGGCGGCCGCGATCGGGCCCGCCAGGGGCCAGACCAGCAGCGAGACGGCCAGGCCGAAGGCGGCGGTGACCGCAAAACCGATCGCGCCGGCCCGGTTGACCCCGCGCGGGTCGCGCGCGCCATAGGCCCTGCCGACCAGGACCGAGGTCGCCGTCGCCAAGCCCAGCGGCACCATGAAGATCAGCGAGGCGACGTTCATGACCACGGTGTAGCCGGCGATGGCCACCGCGCCGATCCAGCCGGCCACGATGTTCATGCCGGCGAAGGAGGCCACCTCGAAAAAGCCCGAGACGCCCGCCCCATAGCCGATCCGCCGCTGTTCCGCCTCGGCGGCGCGTTCGCGCGGCGGCTTGTCGAAGACGCCGAGGCCCTTCGCCTCGCGCATGGTGGCGACATAGGCCATGAGGGCCAGCATCAGGGCGGTGCGCGAGCCCAGGGTGGCGCAGGCGCCGCCGATGGCGCCCAGGGCCGGCAAGCCGAAATGGCCCGGCACCAGGACCAGGTCGAAGGCCAGATTGACCAGGTTGGCCAGCCACATCGCCGCCGTCGCCACGCCCGGCTTGCCCAGCGCCTCCAGCCACATGCTGGTCGCTGTGCCCAGCGACAGCGGGATGAGCGACAGGGCGAAGACGATCAGCACCCGGCTGGCCCCGTCGGCGAGCTCGGGCGCGAGGCCGGCGTGATGCAGGAACCACGGCCCGCCGCCCGCCAGCACGATGGTCGAGACCAGGCCGATCTGGCCGGCATAGGTCAGGCCGCGCCGCAACACCGCGCCGGCCGCCTGGCGGCGGCCTTCGCCGATGGCGCGCGAGGTCATCACCGGCACGCCGCTGAGCAGGCTCAGCGCCACGGTCAGCACCACCGCGGTCGGCGCCCAGCCCAGGGCGTGAAAACCCAGCTGCACGGCCGAATAGCGCCCGACCACGATGGTGTCGGTCAGCCCCATGGTCATGACGCCCAGGCGCGAGGCCACCACCGGCCCCGCCAGCCGCAGCAGCGCGCTCAAATCGCGGAAAATGAGGTCGGCCGGCGCTCCCGAACGGGAGACCGCGCTGGCCGCCGGGGCGTCCATGGTCTGAAACCTTTGAATGAAGGCGCGGAACCTGACGGTTTCAGCGGCGGGACGCAAGGTGTGGGCGGGCGGGATATTAGGCGCCGTGGCTCGGGAGCCACTATGGCAAATCGACCGCTTTCGATCAGCACGCCCTTATATCGTCCGTCAGGGCCCGGCTTGTCCGGGCCACCCATGATCACCATGAAATGTGAGTGTTCGTGGGTCCCCCGCATTCCGCCGCTGCGCGGCTCCAGCGGGGGATGACGGCAGTGATATGCGACCTCTTCGGAAAAGGTGTTTTACTCCGCCGCCTGGGTCTGCAGGCCGGCGAGGCGCTCGGCCTTCAGGCGTTCGGCGACCAGAAAGGCCAGTTCCAGCGCCTGTTCGCCGTTCAGGCGGGGGTCGCAATGGGTGTGGTAACGGTCGCCGAGTTCGCCTTCGGTGAGTTCGCGGGCGCCGCCGATGCATTCGGTGACGTTCTGGCCGGTCATCTCCAGATGCACGCCGCCGGGATGCACGGCCTCGGATTCGGCGATCTCGATGAAGCTGCGGACTTCCGCGAGGATACGGTCGAACGGCCTTGTCTTATAGCCGTTATTCGCCTTCAGCGTGTTGCCGTGCATCGGATCGATCGCCCACACCACCCGGCGGCCATTGGCGCGGGTGGCGGCCATCAGGGCCGGCAGGCGCTCGGCGATCCTGTCGGCGCCGAACCGGCCGTAGAGGGTCAGCCGGCCCGGCTCGTCGTCCGGATTCAGCGCGTCGACCAGCCGCATCAGCTCGTCCGGCTCGAGCGTCGGGCCGACCTTCAGGCCGATCGGGTTCTTGATGCCGCGCATGTATTCGACATGGGCGCCGTCGAGCTGGCGGGTGCGCTCGCCGATCCAGAGCAGGTGGGCGGAGACGTCGTACCAGTCGCCGGAGGTGGAATCGACGCGGGTCAGCGCCTCCTCATAGGCCAGCAGCAGCGCCTCGTGGGCGGTGAAGAATTCGACGCGGTGCAGGTCGGGCTGGCTTTCCGGCGTCACGCCGATGGCGGCCATGAAGGTCAGGGCCTCGGTGATCTTGTCCGAAAGCTCGCGATAGCGCGCGCCCAGCGGGCTGTCGGCGACGAATCCCAGGGTCCAGCGGTGGATATTGTAGAGGTCTGCATAGCCGCCGCCGGCGAAGGCGCGCAGCAGGTTCAGCGTCGCCGAGGACTGGCCATAGGCCTTGAGCAGCCGCTCGGGATCGGGCGTGCGGACGGCCGCGTCGAACTCCATGCCGTTGATGTTGTCGCCGCGGTAGGAGGGCAGCGTCACCCCGTGGATGGTCTCGGTCTGCTCGGAGCGCGGCTTGGCGAACTGGCCGGCCATGCGGCCCACCTTCACCACCGGCTTGCCGCCGGCGAAGGTCAGCACCACCGCCATCTGCAGGATCAGCCTGAAGGTGTCGCGGATATTGTCGGCGGCGAACTCCTTGAAGCTCTCGGCGCAGTCGCCGCCCTGCAGCAGGAAGGCCTTGCCGGCCGCCACATCCCCCAAAAGGCTCTTCAGCCGCCGCGCCTCGCCGGCGAAGACCAGCGGTGGCATGCGGCGAAGCTCGGCCTCGACGCGGGCCAGCGCCTCGGCGTCCGGATAGTCGGCCGGAATGTGCTTGGCGGGCCTGGATCTCCAGGATTGGGGCGTCCAGCGGTCGGTCATCGGCTCCTCGCGAAGGGCGCGCTTTTAGACTATGTGCGTTGCAAAGAACACCTCTCCCAGAGGAAGAGGGAGGGGCCCAGAGCGAAGCGAATGGGAGGGTGAGGGGTTACGCCCCCGCCGGTTCAGGCTCCAATGCAGGCCTGCGGAAAGTCAGCTGCGCCAGCCTGTCTAGCTCGTAACCCCTCACCCTCCCGCTGCCTTCGGCGCGGGCACCTCCCTCTCCCTCTGGGAGAGGTGTTATTCCGCCGCCGCCAACTCGGCGGGCCTGTATGTCTCGTGCATTGTGACCAGCTCTTCCGCCGCCGTCGGGTGCAGGGCGCAAGTTGCGTCCCACTGCGCCTTGGTCAGGCCGGCCTTCACGGCGATGGCGGCCATCTGGATCATCTCCGGAGCGTCGGCGCCGACGATGTGGCAGCCGACGATCTTGCCGGAAGCGCGCGCGACCACGAGCTTCATCAGCATCCGCTCGTCGCCGCCGACGAAGCCGGTGCGCATGGGCCGGAACTTGGTCATGTAGATGTCGACCTCGCGATGGATGTGCCGCGCCTGGCTCTCGGTCAGGCCGACGCAGCCCACCGGCGGCTGCGAGAAGACCGCGGTCGGCACGTCGGCGTGGTCGAATTTTGTCGGCCGGCCATAGAACTCGGTTTCGGCGAAGCCCTGCGCCTCGCGGATGGCGACCGGCGTCAGCGCCAGGCGGTCGGTGATGTCGCCGACCGCCCAGATGTGTTCGACATTGGTGCGCGAGAAGTCGTCGACGGCGATGGCGCCCTTGTCGTTCAGCTTCACGCCGGCCTTGTCCAGGCCCAGCGTCTTGACGTGCGGCTCGCGGCCGGTGGCGAACATCACCACCTCAGACTCCAGCTTGACCTGGTCGGTGACGTGGCTGACCAGCACCCCGTCGGCGCGCTTTTCGATCCGCTCGTGCTGGCAGGCCAGCGCCACGCGCAGGCCACGCAGGCGAAGCTCGTCGGCCAGGTGGGCGCGCACATCCTCGTCGAAGCCGCGCAACAGGTTCGGCCCGCGATAGACCAGGGTCACATCGACCCCGAGCCCGTGAAAGATGCAGGCGAACTCGATGGCGATATAGCCGCCGCCGACGATTACCATCCGCTTGGGCAGTTCGGGCAGGTGAAAAGCCTCTTCCGAGGTGATGGCGTGCTCGATCCCCGGCACGTCGGCGGGCAGGCTTGGCCGATCGCCGGCGGCGATCAGGATCTTCTCGGCGGTGACCTTCTGGGCTCCATTTTCGCCCTTCACCTCGAGCCTATGCGGGTCGAGGAAGCGGGCGGTTCCATAGAGGATATCGGCCCCGGCCTTGGTGACGTTGGCGGTGTAGAGGCCGGACAGGCGCGCGATCTCCTGGTCCTTGGCCATCAGGAAGGCCTTCCAGTCGAAACTGGCCTCGCACTTGGCCCAGCCGTAGCCGCGGGCGATCTCGAACTCGCGTTTGAAGCCGGAGGCGTAGACCATCAGCTTTTTCGGCACGCAGCCGCGGATGACGCAGGTGCCGCCGACGCGATACTCCTCGGCCACCATGACGCGGGCGCCGGTCATGGCCGCCAGCCTCGCCGCGCGCACCCCGCCGGACCCGGCGCCGATGACGAAGAGATCGCAGTCGTAGTCAGCCATTGGGCGGCTCCTTGAAATCCCGGGGACCCAGGCGCTCGACGCCAAGGCCGGTTCCGATCAGCGCTTCCTTGGTCAGGCCCAGGAAGAGGCCATGCTCGACCACGCCGGTGATGCTCTTCAGCGCCGCCTCGACGCTGACGGGATCGAGAATGGCGCCGCAGGCGGCATCATAGATCAGGTTGCCGCTGTCGGTGACCAGCACCTCGCCGTCCTTGCGGCGCAGGCGCGGCGCAGCCAGGATGCCGCAATCGGCCAGACCGCCGACGATGCGGCGAAGCGTTGTCGTATGGCCGAAGGCGACCACCTCGATCGGCAGCGGAAAGGCGCCCAGCGTCGGCACCACCTTGGAGGCGTCGGCGATGGTCACGCAGCGCCGCGAGGCTTCCCAGACCAGCTTTTCGCGCAGCAGCGCCGCGCCGCCGCCCTTGATCAGCGAAAGCCCCGGCCCGATCTCGTCCGCCCCGTCGAGGGTCAGGTCGATCTGGCGAACCTCGTCCAGCTCCATCAGCGCAAGGCCAAGCTCCCGCGCCAGCGCCGCCGTCCCCTGGGAGGTGGGCACGCAGCGGATCTCGAGCTTCCGCTCGGCCAGCGCGCGCACCAGCCAGGCCGCCGTCGTGCCGGAGCCAAGGCCGACGATCATGCCGGGCTCGACCAGCGCCGCCGCCGCCTCGCCGACCGCCCGTTTCTGATCGTCCGCGCTCATGGCTTACGCAAATAGGTCATGGCCGGGCCGGACGCGACCCCCCTGCCCGCGCCGCGGCCAGGCCGGGCGCGGTTTCGCGCACCAGCACCATGGCGGTGATGCCGATCAGCGTGGTGGCCATCAGGTAGAAGGCCGGCGCCATGGCGTTGCCGGTGACGTGGATGACATAGGCGATCAGCGGCTGGGTTATGCCGCCGAACAGGGCCACGGCCACGGCGTAGACCGTACCCATGCCGGTGGAGCGCAGCCCCCTGCGCAAGCCCTCGGCCAGCACGATCAGCGCCGCCCCCGTGCTCATCGAGCCCAGGGCGCTGATCAGGCCGGTCGCGGTCCACAAGGTGACGGCGTCGTGATTGCGCACCATCAGGTAGAAGGCCGGATAGATGACGATCAGATAGGCGACCAGCGGGATGATCATCAGCGGCTTTCGCCCGTACCGGTCCGAAAGCCAGCCCCCCAGCACGGTGAAGACCACGCCCGCCGCGCCGTTCACCACCGAGGCGCCATAGGCCGCCGAGGCCTGCATGTGCAGGGTCGTGGTCGCATAGGTGGTTATGTAGAGCCGCACATAGGTCGAGGTGGTGAAGCAGAGGATCGAGGCCAGGCCGAAGAGCAGGATCGGCGCGTGCGCCAGCATCCCGCCGCTGTCGGCGTTGGCGTCATCCGCCGCGTCTGGACGATGCAGGGTCTCGGGCAGGCTGCGGCGGATGATCAGGCCGAACGGCAGGACCGCCGCGCCGATCAGGAAGGCCGCGCGCCATCCGTAGGTTTCCAGAAGGTGCGGCGCCAGGGTCGCGGCCATGATCGCGCCCACCGCGCCGCCGATCAGCGAGGAGACCGACTGGCTGGCCGACTGCCAGGAGCCGAGCAGGCCGCGCTTGTTCAAGGGCGCCGCCTCGATCAGGAAGGCCGTGGCCGGACCCACCTCCCCGCCCAGCGCGAAGCCCTGGATCAGGCGCAAGGCGACCACGATGATCGGCGCGGCCAGGCCGATCTGGGCAAAGGACGGGGTCAGGCTGAGGCCGAGGATGGCCAGGCCCATCAGGCCGAAGCTCAGCAGCATGGCCGGACGCCGTCCGATGCGGTCGGCGAGCGCACCGATCACCAGCGCCCCCACCGGTCGGGTGAGGAAGCCTGCCCCGAAGGCGCCCAACGAGGCCAACAGGCTGGCGAAGGCCGAGTGGCTCGGGAAGAAGGCCCGGCCGATATCGACCGCGAAGATGGTGTAGGTGGTGAAGTCGTAGAATTCGAGCGCATTACCCATCACCGCCGCGGTGACCTGGCGGCCGGTGATGGCGGGAGGCGCGTCGGAAACGAGCGAAGCGGTCATCCCGCCCAGATACGGGAGCCGGAGCCGAAGTGCGAGCGCCTTTGCAAAGCATCAGTCGGCGCTGGCCCCGCCTTCGCAGGGCAGGATCACGCCCGTCGTCCACATGGCGTCGTCGGAAAGCAGGAAAAGCGCGGCTCGCGCCATGTCGTCCGGTGCGGCGATATAGTTCATGGGGAAAAGATCGGCCATGGCGGCCCTGGCCTCGTCGGTAGGGATCCAGCGGTCGAACATCTCCGAGCGCGTCGGGCCGGGCGCGATGGCGTTCACCCGGATGCCGCGCCGGGCGTATTCGAGCGCGGCGCACTTGGTCAGGCCCCCGAGGCCCCACTTGCTGGCGGCATAGTCGCCATTCCGCGCACCGCCGACCAGGCCACCGATGGAGGAGGTGTTGACAATGGCGCCGCCGCCGGTCTCCAGCATGGCGGCGATCTCGTGCTTCATGCACAGGAAGACGCCGCGCAGATTTGTGGCGATCACCTCGTCGAATTTTTCGGCCGAGAGCTCGTGCAGGGGCTCGTGCGCCCCGCCAACGCCGGCGTTGTTGAAGACGCCGTCGAGGCGGCCATGCTGCGCGACCACCGCGGCGATCGCCTCGGCCACCGAAGTCTCGTCACGCACGTCGCAGGCCACCGCCGAAGCGCGAAGCCCCTCGCCGACCAGTTCCGCCGCCAGCGCTTCGATGCGGTCCGTCCGCCGCGAACCGCCGACGACGATCGCCCCCTCCGCCGCGAACCGGCGCACGGCCGCCGCGCCGATGCCGCTGGAGGCGCCAGTGACGAAGATGACGCGATCGGCCAGGCGGCCGACGGTGGGTGGGATCGAGGGATTGGGATTGGACATGGCGGGTCTCCGAGGTTGACGGCGTCAACCTGGCCCGGGATGGTTGACGCTGTCAACCCGCAAGGCTAATTGGGCGGCATGACCGAAGGCACCCGCGAGGCGCTGATCTCCGCCGCCGCCGCTCTGCTGGACGCCGGCGGCCCCGCCGCCGTCACCCTGCGCGAGGTGGGCCGCGCGGCGGGCGTCTCGCACAACGCGCCCTACAAACACTTCGCCGACAAGGAAGATCTGCTGGCCGCCGTCGCCAGCCGTGAACTGACGCTCCAGGCCCGCGGCGGCTCGCGCGCCGAGGCCGGCCTTGGCGAACCGGGCGCTATTTTGAAGGCGCGGATGCAGGGTTATGTCCGCTGGGCGCTGCGCCATCCCGAACGGTTCAAGCTGACCTTCGGTCGATGGACGACCTCGAACGTCGAACTGGGCGTCGCGGCCACCGACGCCCGGGCGCAACTGGTGCAGGCGGTGCAGGCGGCGCAAGGCGCGGGCCAGGCGCCGGCGGGCGATCCGGAGCGGGTGGCGGCCCTGATGCTCGCCCTGGCCCACGGCGCCGCGGACCTGGCGCTAGGCGGCCATCTCGCCCGCGACGGCAAGGGCCACGCCTCGGCCGAGGACCTGGTGGACGATCTTTTCGCGCTGTTCGAGCGGCGCTAAACCTTCCGCCGCGCCAGCTTCATGGCCCTGAACGCCGCCGCCCAGCCGGGTTTTTCCACCTGGGGCGCGCGGCCGAGCGCCAGGGCGTCCGGGGCGACGTCCTTGGTGATCACCGAGCCTGAGCCGGTATAGGCGCCCGCGCCGATGCTGACCGGCGCGACCAGGGCGCAGTTGGAGCCGATGAAGGCGTTGTCGCCGACATGGGTATCGTTCTTGTCGAACCCGTCGTAGTTGCAGAAGATGGTCCCGGCGCCGATGTTGGCGCCCGCGCCGACGCTGCCGTCGCCGAGATAGGCCAGGTGGTTGGCCTTGGCGCCCTTGCCGACCTTGACCTTCTTCACCTCGACGAAGTTGCCGATATGGGCCTCTGCGCCGATCTCGGCGCCCGGGCGCAGGCGCGCATAAGGCCCGATCAGCGCCCCTTGGCGCACGATGCAGCCCTCCAGATGGCTGAAGGCGCGGATCACCGCGCCGGTCTCGACGCTGACGCCGGGGCCGAAGACCACGAAGGGCTCGATCACCGCGCCGCCGGCGACCTGCGTATCCGCCGACAGGTGCACGGTCTGCGGCGCGACCATGCTGACGCCGGCGTCCATCAGCTCGATGCGGCGGCGCGCCTGGAAGGCCGCCTCGGCGGCGGCCAGTTCGGATTGGGAATTGACGCCCATGAAGGCCTCCTCCGGCGCAAACGCGACGCGCACCTGATGGCCCGCCGCATTGGCCAGGCCGACCACGTCGGTCAGATAATATTCGCCCTTGGCGTTGTCGCGGCGAACCTGGCCGAGCAGATCGAACAACAGCGCCGCCGGCGCGGCCAGCACCCCGGAATTGCACGCCTTGACCAGGAGTTCGGCCGGGCTCGCCTCCTTGGCCTCGACGATACGCGTCAGCCGATCGCCCTCGCCGAGGATCAGGCGGCCGTACGGGGTTGGGTCTCGCGCCTCGAAGCCCAGCACCGCAACGTCGGCGTCCGCGCGGCGCAGGTCGAACAGCGGCTCGATATCGGCCGCGGTCAGGGTCGGGCCGTCGGCATAGTTGACCACGACGTCGCCGGCAAATCCGGCCAAAGCGTCCTTGGCCGCCAGCACGGCGTGGCCGGTGCCGAGCGGCGGGTCCTGCACCGCCAGGCAGCCCGGCCCCAGCCGCGCCGTCACGTGGGCGGCGACCGCATCGGCGTTCGCGCCGACAACCACCACGATCTTCTCGCAACCCAGGGCCTCGGCGGCGTCGATCACCCAGTCCAGCATGGCGCGGCCGCCCACCCGGTGCAGCACCTTGGGCGTCGGCGACCTCATCCGCGTGCCCTGGCCGGCGGCCAGGATGACGGCGGCGCGTGCGGTCATGAAGGCTCCTTCGACTCAAAGGCCGGTTGCGGTTCGGCTCGATTTAGCCGAAACGGCCGGCCATGTCCTTGACCCAGACGAGTCTGGCCGGCGCCGTCGTCGCCTTCGACCTCGACGGCACCCTGGTCGATTCCGCGCCCGACCTGATCGGGTCGCTGAACGTCATCCTGCACGAAAGGCGTCTGCCGGCGCTGCCCTTGCGGCAGGCGCGGCCGATGGTCGGCCGCGGCGCGCGCGTCATGATCGAACAGGGGTTCGCCGCGGCCGGCGAGCCGCTGAGCGCCGAGGAGGCGCCGGCGCTGCTGCGCCGCTTCATCGCCGTCTATCGCGAGCGCATCGCCCTGGAGAGCCGCCCGTTCGAGGGGGTAGAGACGGCGCTCACCGACCTGGCGGGTGCCGGCGCCAGGCTCTGCGTCTGCACCAACAAGTTCACCGACCTCTCCGTGGCCCTGCTGGATGCGCTGGACCTCGCCCGCCACTTCGCCGCCGTGATCGGCCCCGATCTCGCCCCCGCGCCCAAGCCCGACGCCCGCCATCTGATCGCCGCCATCGAGGCCGCCGGGGGCCGCATCGACCGCGCCGTCATGGTCGGCGACAGCGCCGCGGACGTCGGCGCCGCGCGGGCGGCCAATGTCCCCTCGATCGTGGTCAGCTTCGGCTATACCGAGATCGCCGCCAGCGAACTCGGCGGCGACCACCTGATCGACCACTTCTCGGATCTTGCGCCGCTGGTGGCGCGCTTGCTCGGCTGAAGCGGGAACGCTATAGCCACGCCCGTCCTGGCGGCCGGATGCGTAGCTCAGCGGGAGAGCACTGCCTTCACACGGCAGGGGTCGTAGGTTCAATCCCTACCGCATCCACCAGGCAGTCCACTAGCGCCCTCTTCGGCCCGGTTCGTAGCGAAAGACCGAGTCGCCGAGGTCGATCCTGGCCAGTTCGTCCTTTTCCCACCAATAGTCCTGGCTGTGCGCCCATTCAGGTTTGTCGCCCCGTTTGGGCAGCAGATGGACGCCGCGCTGCAGATACCCCGGATTGAAGGTGTCGGGATCGATCCAGGCCGCCAGCGCCATGCCCTCGTCCTCGGGCCTCAGAGCCACCGTGACCGCGGTCGCGCCGCGTTCGGCCATATGGTTCAATAGGCGGCAGACGAAGTCGGAGACCAGGTCCGCCTTCAGCGTCCAGCTGGCGCCGCGGAAATAGCCCAGCACCCAGAGCATGTTCGGCACGCCGGTGAACATCATGCCGCGGTAGGTGACCGTGTCGGCGAAATTGACCGGCCGGCCGTCGATGGCGAAGGCGATGTCGCCCATGACGCTCATATTGAAGCCCGTAGCGGTCACGACGATGTCGGCCTCCAGCGCCTGACCGGACTTCAGCCGGATGCCTTTTGCGGTGAAGCGATCGATGTGGTCGGTGACCACCGAGGCCTTTCCGGACTTCAGGCTCTCGAAAAGATCGCCGTCCGGCACATAGGCGATGCGCTGGCGCCACGGCTTGTAGGTCGGGGTGAAATGCCGCGCGACATCGTCCTCGGGCAGATAGGCGGCGACGCCGGCCAGCAGGTCCTGCTTGGCCGCGTCGGGCTCGTTCAGGGCGCGATGGACGAACAGGCGCTGGTCGAACACGATCTTGCGCCGCACGATCTCGTGGATCCAGGTCTCGTCGATGTCCAGTTCGCGCAGCATGTCGGCCAGGCGATTGCGGTTGCGGCCGGGGAAGAAATAGGTCGGCGAGCGCTGCAGCAGGGTGACATGGGCGCAGTCGTCCGCCATGGCCGGTACCAGGGTCGCCGCGGTGGCTCCCGAGCCGATCACCACGACCCGCTTGTCTTTGTAGTCGAGATCTTCCGGCCAGGTTTGCGGGTGGACGATCCGCCCCTCGAACCGGTCCATGTCCGGCCAGTCGGGCGTGTAGCCCTCGGCGTGGCGATAATAGCCCTGGCACATCCACAGGAAGCGGCAGGTGAAGCGCACCGGCTCTTCGGCAGCCGTGCGAACGCCTTCGATCGTCCAAAGACTGTCCTGGCTCGACCAGCTTGCCGTGGCGACGTGATGGTTGAAGCGGATATGCCTGGCGAGATCGTTCTCTTCGATCACCTCGCCCATGTATTTGCGGATCTCGGCCGCCGTGGCGATCGGCGCGCCTAGCCAGGGCTTGAACCGGTAGCCGAAAGTGTAGAGGTCGCTGTCGGAGCGGATGCCGGGGTATTTGTGCTTCAGCCAGGTGCCGCCGAAGCTCTCCATGGCGTCCAGCACCACGAACGTCTTTTGCGGACATTGTCGGGTTAGGTGATAGGCGCCGCCGACCCCGGTGATCCCGGCCCCGACGATCAGGACGTCGAAATGTTCGGCCTTCGGCGCGTCGGGGGAAGGCAAGCGCATGGTCGGGATCCTGACAGCAAAAGCCGCCAGCCTCGGCGGCGGGACACCTCGGCGCCAGGGCCGCAGGCCCCGCATGCCGGAGGGTATTTTCGGACGCTCAGCCCAGCCTACGGACCTGCCTGGCCTGGCCGGTCACGCCGTAGCTGATGCCGGCATAGTCGGGCCTGATCTTGGAGCCGGGCAGCGGGTGGACGCGCAGGAGGCCGTTGGCGAGGTAGCCGCCATCCACCGCGTGGGCCTCGCCGGTGACGAAGGCGCTGTCGTCGCTGGCCAGGTAGAGCACGGCGCTGGCCACATGGTGCGGCTCGCCCCGGTCGGGCCAGGGCTGGATGTCGCGCACCACGGCCTCGGCGAGCGCTTCACGGCCGTGATGCATCAGCGGCGTGAAGATGATCCCCGGACAGACGGCGTTGACCCGGATGCGGTATTCGGCGAGCTCATTGGCGGCGTTGCGGGTGAGGCTGATCACCGCCGCCTTGCAGGCGGAATAGGCGGTCGGCGGCGCGCCCGTCGACAGGCCGGCGATCGAGGCGGTGTTGATGATCGACCCGCCGCCCTTGGCCATCATGATGCGGGCGGCGTGTTTCACGCCCAGGAAGACGCCCCGCGCCATCACAGCGAAGGTCGCGTCCCAATGCTCCACCTCGGTCTCGACGATCGGCCCGATCGCGCCGACGATCCCGGCGTTGTTGAAGGCGATGTCCAGGCGGCCGAAGGCTTCGACGGCCCCGCCCATCAGGGCTTCGATGTCGGCCTCCGCCGAGACGTCCGTGCGCATGAAGCGGACGCGGTCGCCGAATCCCTCCGCCTCGAGGCGCCTCGCCGCGGCTGAACCGGCCTCGCCGTTATAGTCGCCGATCAGGACGCTGGCGCCCTCGTGCAGAAACCGGCGCGCGGTCTCATAGCCGATGCCGCTGGCGCCGCCGGTGACCACCGCGGCGCGGCCTTCGAGACGACCATCGCTCATGAGGCCGACAGGTCCGCTATGTGATGCATGGTCTTGCCATCCTCGCCGCGCGTTTCGGCCCCAGCCTGGGCGTCGCGGCGAGACACAAACAGGTCGGCAACAGCCACCGGCGGGGGGACAGTTTCGGTCGGAGCGGCTTCGTCACACGGCCACCAGAACCAGTTCGTCCGGCGCATCGCGCGGAACGATATAGCCGTCGGGATCCATGATCGCGGCGAGGTTGGCGCCGATGTGCTCGTCGCCAAGTCCGGGTTGGAAGAGGCCGGGCGCGGTCGCTTGGAAGATGCGGGCGAAACGCCCCGCCCCGGCGCTGAAACTCTCGCCCGTGACGGTGCAGGCCTCATGACAGAGGTGGATCGCCATGGCGAGCGGGTCTTCGGCATCGAAGCAGCTCCCGTCCAACGTCGGGACGGCGTCGAAAAACGCGGCGGAGATCGACCCGGTCATCAGGAGCGAGAGCGTGTTGATGCACGGACACCCGTCTGGATGACGCGCCGCAAGGCTTTTGGCCAAGGCGAAGAGCGCTCCCGCCAGCGCCGCGCCGGCCGGATCCGTCGCCGATCCGAAGGCGCCGGCCGCCGGAACGAGGTTCAACACGCGGCCGTAACCCCGCGAGCGCATGTGCGGCAGCGTCAGCTCCAGGGCCCGCGCGGCGCGCTCGAGACGCGGGTTGACCACGGCGGCCAGGCGTTCGGCCAAGGCCGCCGGGTCCTCGGCGCCAGGCCCGGCCTCGCCATTGATCACCAGGATGTCCAATCGGCCCGTGTCGGCGAGCGCCGCCCGCACCAAGGTCTCGACCGGCGGCTCGAACCGGGCGTCCGCGGCCCTATCGACAAATACCGAGGCGCCGCGCTGCGAGAGCCGCTCGGCCAACGCGCCGCAAAGCGCCCCGGGGCCGCCGACGAACAGCGCGGTCCGGCCTGTGAAATCGAGCTCCATGCGGGGCCTTACCGGAATTCGAAGTGATCGGGCGCGAACCGCTGCAGCATCAGCCGGTACTCGACGCTCGACGACGGCCAGTTGGCGTGGCCATAGCCCTTGCCATCGCTCCACCAGGAGACGCAGCCCCGGTTCTGGGTCGTCCGGCCGAGCTGCGCCTGGACCCCGTCGCAGAAACGATCGGCTTCCACGGCCTTGGGCGACAGCACGGCATGGCCGTGGGTCTCCACATGACGCATCGCCCGGACGACATAGGCGCATTCGGCCTCGATCATCTGATAGGCGGAGGTCAGCCCGGCGGTGTTGGGGCCTAGCAGCATGAAGAGATTGGGCATTTTTGGCGTCATTACCGTGCGATAGGAGACGATCCTGTCGCTCCAGACCTCTTTGAGCGACACGCCGTCCTCGCCCCGCAGGTCGATCGCGTGGGTGATGTCGAAGGCCTTGAAGCCGGTGGCGTAGACCAGGGCGTCGGCGGCGATGCGCCGCCCGTCCTCCATGACCACGGCGTCCGGCTCGGCCCTGGAGACGCCGCCCTGGACCAGCTCGACGTTCGGCCGGTCGAACATGGCGTAGTAGTGGTCGGAGATGGTCGGCCGCTTGCAGGTGAAGCTGTAGTCCGGCGTCAGGGCGCCGGCGATCTTCGGATCCGCCACCTGGGCGCGCAGGCGCCGCAGCGCGCGTTCCTCCAGCTTTCGGATGAGGGCGCTGCCGGGGGTGATCATCTCGATGCCGTTGGCTTCCCAACTCTTCCACAGGTCCCAACGCTTCTTGCGCAGGGCGGCGGGATCGGCCCGCAACCTCGCCCGCTCCTCTTGCGGAATCTCGAGATTGGCCTTGGCGCCGACCCAGACCGGCGTGCGCTGCACGACGTGGAGGCGCATCGCGACCTCGGCGATCTTCGGACCGCACTGGACGGCGGTCGCACCGGTGCCGATCAGCACCACCCGCTTGCCGACCAGGTCGACGTCATGGCGCCATCGCGCCGCGTGAAAGGCAGGCCCTTCAAAGGCCTCGACGCCGGGAAGGTCGGGGTATTTCGGCACATGCAGGCCGCCGAGCGCGCAGATCAGGAACTGCGCGCTCCAGGCCTCGCCGGAGGCCATGGCCAAGGTCCAGCGCCCGTCGGCGAAAGCCGCCGAGGTCACCTCCGCGCCGAACAGCATGTGCGGCGCAAGCCCGTTACGATCGGCGACGCCGCGCAGATAGGCGTGGATCTCGGCGCCGGACGGAAACTCGCGCGACCAGTCGGGATTGAGGTCGAACGAGAAGGAATAGAGGTGCGAGGGCACGTCGCACTCGACCCCGGGATAGGTGTTGTCCCGCCAGGTCCCGCCGAGGTCGCCGGCCTTTTCAAGGATGACGAAATCGTCGTCCCGGGCGCGCTTGAGATGCACGCCGGCGCAGATGCCGGACACCCCGGCGCCGATGATCGCGGTCTTTACGCGCTTCATATCGCGAGCCTCAGTGGGCCTGGCCGTCCGAGACGGACCAGCCGCCATCGACGGGCATGGCGATGCCGGTGACGAACGAGGCGTCCGCGCTCAGCAGGAAGGCCACCGCCGCGGCCTGTTCCTCCGCCGTGCCGAAGCGGTTCATCACCGTGCGGTCCTGGACCCGCCGGCGCGCCGTCTCGTAGGCCGCCGCGTCCATAGTGCGCTGCATCTGGTCGAAGATCGGCGTGTCCACCGGGCCGGGGCACAGGCAGTTCACGCGGACATTGGCCGAGGCGTAGTCCATGGCCGCATGCTGGGTCAGGCTGACCACGCCGGCCTTGGTCATGCCGTAGGGCGAATGGCGCCAGTTCGGCCGCAAGCCCGCCATCGAGGAGACGTTGACGATGGCGCCGCCGCCGCGCGCGCGCATGGGCCGATAGGCCGCCTTGATCCCGTACCAGACCGGCTTGAGGTTGATCGCGACGATGGCGTCGAACTCCACCGGTTCGACCGCGTCGAAACGCTTCATCGGGCCGCCGACGCCGGCGTTGTTGACCAGCCCGTCCAGCCCGCCGAAGGCTTGGCTGGCGCGCGCGATCGCGGCGTCGATCACCGCCAGGTCGCTGACATCGCCGATGACGGTCTCGCACCGGCCGCCCAACGCCTCGACATCCGAGGCCAGGGCGGCGAGCCCTTCCGTCGACAGGTCCAGCCCGACGATGGCCGCGCCCTCCCCGGCCAGCCGCAAGGCGCTGGCGCGGCCGATGCCGCTCGCCGCACCGGTGATGATCACGACCTTGTCGGTGAACCGGCCCTGCCCGCGCCCCATTCCATCGATCATTGTCGGCTCGCCCTCCCGGCCTTCTCAACAGGTCGAACCTGATGTGTACCGCGTACGCTAACGTGCACATTTCGCCTTGTCCAGCCCATTGCGTACGTCGTACACATCGAGTGAAGGATGTCCGTGAATCGTGCCCGTCACCATGATCGATGGGCGGTCGTCGCGCGTCCGCAAGGGAGGTGAAAATGGCCGACGCCGATCGCATGGCCGCGCCCGGAATGTCTCTGAAGGATCTGCGGGCCTATTTGCGCGCCGACGGCAAGCCCGCGGCGCGCGCCGACGATCTGCTCAAGGCGCACGGCGTTGAGGACCCGGACGCGCCGGACGACCAGCTGGTGCCGGTCGATGTCTGCTGGCGAATCTTCAACGAGCACGCGGCGCTCATCGAAGACGAGATGCATTGCGTGTTCGGGACCCGGCTCAAGCCCGGGGGCACCGGCCTGATGATCGCCCGGATGCTGCTTTGCGCCACCATTCCTGACGCGCTTTGCGCCTATGCCGAGGCGTCGGCCATCATCGTCCCCGACCTGCGCGTGACCGTCACGCGCGGCAGGCGCGGCGTCGCCTTGCGCTGGCGCTCGCTGGAGCCGGACAACGCGTTGCACCAGATCGTCCTGGAATGCACCGCCGCGGTCTATTACGCCATCTTCAGCTGGCTGACGGGCGAGGCCCTCACCGTCTCGCGCGTGCGTGCGCCGGCCGCTCGCAAAGGCTCGGCCTCCACGCTTCTCCACGCCATCGGCGCGCCGGTCGCCTATGCGGGCGATGATCTCGAAATCCTGTTCGCGCCGCAGGTCGCCGAGGCGCGGGTGGTTCAGAAGGACATCGCCGCCTGGCGCGACGGCGCCTACAAGATCCTGTCCAACGCGGCCCTGCGTCCCGGCGTCGGCCGGCTCGGCGGGGCCTTCACCGACAAGGTCCGCGCCGCCCTGCTCGAAGGCGTCGACCAGCAGAGCGTCGCCCGGCGCTGGGGCGTCTCGGCCAAGACCGTCGCGCGGCGGCTGGAACAGGAGGGCTGTTCGTTCCGCGCCATCCGCGACGAGGTGCGGATGCAGAAATCCTCCTGCCTGATCCATGCCGGCCTGACCGTCGAAGAGATCGGCGACATGCTCGGCTACGAGGATTCGCGCAGTTTCCGGCGGGCCTTCAGGCGCTGGTTTGGCCTCAGCCCGTCCGCCTACAGGACCCAGCGCTACGCTCTGTGAACGGCTCCAGCAGGCCGCCTGTCCAAAAATGTCCCCCGGCCCACGGCGGGTCCAGCCCTGGCGATCGGGCTCCCGACCAGGGAGACTCCACCCAATCGGGCCGGATGGCGCGAAAAGCGCTTGGGGGGACACAAACATGCGGACTCGGAAAGCGACCGATCATAGGTCATGCACGGCGCCGGCATTCCACGGTCTGATCATGGCGGCCGCCTCGGCCGCCGCCCTGGCCGCCTGCCCGGCCTTCGCCCAGCCCGGCCCGCCGCAAGCCGGCCCGGCCGCCGAACCGCAATTCCAGGAGATCGTGGTCACCGCGCAGAAGCGACAGGAGAACGTCAACAAGGTTCCCATGTCGATCACCGCGGTCACGGCCCGGCAACTGGACGCCGCCGGCATCAAGCAACCGCGCGATCTGGGCAAGCTGACGCCGTCCTTCGTCTATACCGACTCCTCCGTCGGCTCGCCGATCTACACGCTGCGCGGCGTCGGCTTCAGCGACATCAGCCTCGGCGGCCGGCCGACGGTCAGCCTCTACGAGGACGAGGCGCCGATCCCGTTCTCGATCGAGACCCGCGGCGCCAGCCTGGATCTCGAACGCGTCGAGGTGCTGAAGGGGCCGCAAGGCACGCTGTTCGGCCAGAACGCCACCGGCGGGGCGATCAACTACATCGCCGCCAAGCCGACCAAGACCTTCCAGGCCGGGGCCGAGCTCAGCTACGGCAATTACAACGCCCTGGACCTCAACGGCTTCGTCAGCGGACCGATCACCGACACCCTGTCGGCGCGCGTCTCCATCGAACGCGAACAGATGGACGGCTGGCAGAAGAGCTACACCACCGGCAAGACCAACGGCGCGGTCGACTTCACCAATGGCCGCGTGATCCTGGCCTGGACCCCGACGTCGCAGCTGCGCGCCTCGCTGAACCTGAACGGCTTCATCGACCATTCCGAGGTCCAGGCCGGCCAGGTCATCGCCATCCAGCCCGACATTCCGGCCGCCGCCGCCTTCGTGCCCGGCCTTCTGACCTACCCGCCGTCGCCGCATAACGATACCGCCGCCGACTTCAATCCCGGCGACGACTACCACCGGCACAACGGCTTTTTCCAAGCCAACCTCAGGATCGATTACGACCTGGCGCCGAACCTGACCCTGACCTCGCTGACCTCCTACAGCCACTATACCGAGCGGCAACTGCAGGACATCGACGGCACGACGCTCTCGAACATCAATCAGCTCACCTACGGCAAGATCGATTCAATCTCCCAGGAGCTGCGCGTCTCGGGGAGCGTCCTCGACCACGGCCATTTCGTCGCCGGCCTGAACTACGCCCACGACCGGGTCCTGCAGACCGACTACGACCACATTCCACAGAGCACGCTGGCCTATCTGTTCACGCCGTTCGGGTTACCGCTGTTCACCAGCTTCCGGGACATGGACAACCAGGACAGCTCGACCTACGCGGCCTTCGCCAGCGGCGACTACAGCCTCACCGACCAGCTCAAGATCTACGGCGGGGTCCGCTACACCCGGGCGATCGACAATTTCAATGGCTGCACCTCCGACACCGGCGACGGCGTCGGGGCGCTGGACTATGGCACGCTGGAGAACGTCTTCCGCGCCGGCCTCGGCCTTGCGCCCAATCCGCCGATCGCGCCTGGCGGCTGCGTCACGGGCGACGCGACCTTCACGCCGGAGCTGGTGCGCAGCACGCTCGATGAGAACAACGTCTCCTGGCGCGCCGGCGGCGAATGGACGCCGGACCCTGGCCTTTTGATCTACGCCAACGTCAGCAAGGGCTATAAGGCCGGCAGCTTCCCCGACCTCGGCGCCACGGTCGCCACCCAGCTCGTCCCCGCGCGGCAGGAATCGGTGCTGGCCTATGAGGTCGGGTTCAAGGCCACCCTGGTCGACCGGACCCTGCAGCTCGATGGCGCGGCCTTCCATTACGACTACACCGACAAGCAGATCCTCGGCGACGTCCTCGACCCCTTCCTCGGGCCGCTGCTCAAGCTGGTCAATATTCCGAAATCCGAGATCGACGGCGCCGAGCTGCAACTGGCCTGGGCGCCGATCCACGGCCTGACGCTCAGCGCCGGCGGCTCCTATATCGACTCGCGGATCCTCGACAATTTCACCAACTATGACCCGCGCGGCGTCCTGACCAACTTCAACGGCGAGGCCTTCCCCAATACGCCGAAATGGCAGTTCATCGCCGACGCCGACTACCGCTGGGGCGTCAGCGACCGGCTCGACGCCTTCGTCGGCGGCGGCGTGACCTATCAGAGCCAGACCAACAGCCAGCTCGGCGACCTGCCCATACTGGACGTCAACGCCCGCGCCCTGGTCGACCTGCGCGGCGGCGTGGAGACGCGCGACGGCGCCTGGCGGCTCGAAGCCTGGGGCCGCAATGTCGGCAATGTCTATTACTGGACCGCCGCCAACCGCAGCATCGACACGGTCGTCCGCTTCACCGGCCTGCCGGCGACCTACGGGATCACCCTCACCTATCGGACCCGGTGAGTCCCCACCCCCCGGTCAGCCGGCCCATCAATCCCGCACGGATCAGGTCATGAACGATAGTCCCATAAGCGGCCGATACGACCCGAGGTTCGAGCCGGTCGCCGAAGCCTTCCGCCGCAATTTTCGCGACGAGCAGGAGATCGGCGCCTCGGTCTGCGTCTTCCAGGGCGGCCAGCCGATGGTCGACCTCTGGGGCGGCCACGCGGACGGCGCCAGGACCCGGCCCTGGGAGCGCGACACCCTGGTCAATGTCTGGTCCAGCACCAAGGGGGTCATGGCCCTCTGCGTCGCGCGGCTGAACGACCAGGGTCTGCTGGACAACGACCGGCCAGTCGCCGACTATTGGCCGGAATTCGCCGCCAACGGCAAGGCGGCGGTGACTGTGGCGCAGCTCTTCTCCCACCAGGCGGGGGTTTGCGGCCCGTCGCGGCAATTGACCGAGGCCGAGGCGCTCGACACCGACTTCCTGGCCGACCTGATGGCGGCCGAGGCCCCGCACTGGCCGGTCGGTTCGCGATCTGGCTATCACGCCTTTACCATCGGGCCGCTGGGCGACGGCCTGTTCAAGCGGGTCACCGGCCGGACGGTCGGCCAGTATTTCCGCGACGAGATCGCCGGCCCGCTGGGCGTCGACTTCCACATGGGCCTGCCGGCCAGCGAAGAGGGCCGCGTCGCCGAGACGCTCCACGATGAGTTTCCGCAGTCTGGCGGACCGGAGACTTTCAACGAATTCCAGCGCCTGGCCCAAGTCCACGTGCCGGTCCACTTCGGCCTCGCCAACCTGCGCGCCTGGCGGGCGCAAGGGACGCCGTCGGCGGCCGGCCAGGGCAATGCCCGCGGCCTGGCCAGCCTCTATTCGGCGCTGGCCACCGACCGGCGCCTGAAGGGGGTCGAACTGGTGAGCCAGACGGCGCTCGACGCCGCCACCACGGTGCAGATCGAGAATGAGGACCTGGTGCTGCGTTTCCCGATCACCTGGGGCGTCGGTTTCGCCATCAACCGGGGGATGGGGGTCTATGGCCCCAATCCAAGGACGTTCGGCCACCACGGCTGGGGCGGCTCGTTCGGCTTCGCCGACCCCGATCAAGGCCTCGGCGTCGCCTACGCCATGAACTTCATGCGCGAGCCCCAAGGCGGGTTGGATCCACGCTTCGCGGCCTTGATCGAGTCCGTCTACGCCTCGGTCTGAGCCGCGCCAACGCCG
Source organism: Caulobacteraceae bacterium (assembly GCA_965277425.1). GTDB lineage: Bacteria > Pseudomonadota > Alphaproteobacteria > Caulobacterales > Caulobacteraceae > Poindextera. The sequence goes on along the minus strand of CBDICR010000007.1, from coordinate 279,973 downwards.
GTGAACTTGTCCTCGAGCCCCCGGATCAGGCACTCCAGTCCGAACAGGAACTGGGCGTCGTCGAGCGGGCGGGAAAGGACGAGCGCCGCGTCCTGTAAGGCGTCGGGAGAGACCCCCTCCACCGACCGCAGCAGGGCGGCGGCCTTGCGCACACGCTCGGGCCCGGGCGTTTTCGGGTCGGAGCGGCGACGATGCCGGTAGGTCTGGGCCTCCAGCAGCGCGTAGCCGGTCGTGTAGCTGGAGATCGCCCAATAGGTGTCGGGCAGCAACGACAGGGGCACGCCCGAGACGCGCAGACGCTCGATGATCTCGGTATTGACCCTGAGCGAGGTCGGCGAGCGGCGAAATTCGCGCCCGATCAGGTCGGCCAGGTCCGGGTGGGCCAGCATGGCGGCGCGCACATTGAGGCTGAGCGCCTTGGCCTGGGTCTGCCACGACCCGTCCATGGGCGTCGGCGCGAAGCCTTCGGTCACGTGATCGACCACGGCGTCGAGAAGCTCGGACTTGTTCCGGAAGTGCCGGTAGACCCCCATGGTCGACGCCCCGAGCGCCAGGCCCAGATCGCGCATGTTGAGCGCCTTCAGCCCCCTCGCGTCGATGAGATCGAGCGCCGAAGCGAGGATCCGCTCGCGAGACAGTTCGGCGCGCGGACGCGATCGCCGCGACGCCGCGGACGGAGGATCAAGGTCGGTGGGGCGAGCGAGGGCCATGGCTTGGCGCGAGGTTGCAGCGTCACGCCGTTCGTTTCAACCGCTATAGCCTCTCAGCCAGCACGCCAACCAAACAGGCGTCGGCTAAGAGCGGCTCGATAAAGGGCAAAACGCCCGCCGGAGAGCCGCCAGGCAAGCCCCGCAAAAGGCGATCATCAGGACGGTCAAACCGATGAATCACGCCCACGACGAACCGGTTACGCAAGGCGCGTCGTCGGCCGCGCCTCTCTGTTTTCGATGCCGCGCGCTCGCCGCTGCGCTCGCTCGGGTCGCAGACGCGCCCGGTCCGCGGCGAGCAGATCAGGGCCGGAATTTCGGCGGAATCGCCGCGACCTCGTCCGGCGTCAGCTTGGTGATCGACGTGGCGATCAGAGGTTCGCGAAAACCGTTGTCGTCCGAAACGCTCAACTCGAGATCCACGGCGTCGCAGACCGTGTCGCCGCCGCGGCTCACGGAAATCAGGTGCGCGTCGGGCCACTGCAGTTCGGGTGAGCCCGCGCTCAACTGGACCCTATACACGTCATGCATATTGACCCCGAGATAGAGCACATCGGGGCTGGGGGACTTCCAGCCGCGCCATTCACTGATGAAAAAGCAGCCTCCAGGGCGTTCCGGGGCGCGCGCCCCTGCCGGCGCCGCACCGGCCGACGTACTCAGCGCGGCTGTGCCCGCAACGATCAGCGCGCCGATAACGAGGTTGGACAGCGTAGACATAAGATTCTCCTGGCCGCGCCCTCACCTTCAGATTGGCTCGGCGGCTCATGTTGTCAATCATGCACACGCGCGCCTGACAGCACCCTGCGAGTGGCCACCGATAGGGACCGCCTTGAGCTCTGGACTCGCCGCGCAGGTGGAGGGCGCCGGCGGGATGTCGGCTCGCCTCTCCTCACACCGCGGCTCATGCGGCGGCGGGTGCGGGCAGGCCACGCACGAGACCCCTGCCAACAACGACCTTCGCGGCCTCGGAGACGGAGAGATCTCGGTTCATCACTTGGCATAGCTGCAGACGGCGCCATTGCTCAGTGTCATGGATGCGCTTGTCGTGGTGGCCGTAGGAACCGGCGGCGCGTCGGTGGACACGCCATCCCAGGGAAAACCGACATAGCTGGATGAGCGAGGCAGCAGGTAGGAGGTGTCGCTCATGGCGACTGGACCGGTGACGACATAACCGGTGACCGGTGTGTAGCTATACTGTATTTCCGACATTAAATAGCTTGTATTGGCCGCCAACGGCGTTGAAGTTTTCAAAAACCAACTTATGGGACTCTTGGTGGGCGTAGTCGTAACCGTCGAATTAGCCGTGTATGGCGTGAGAGGGCCTTGACCGCAGCTCCAGTAGACCTTGGCGTGGCCCTTGCCGTCGGTGTAGACGTTGGTGAGCCGGACGTAGAGCTTAACGCTGGTTAACGGCTCCATGACGTCCGGCGCCACGGCGAAGACATCCACCATATCGGATGTCTGCATCAGACTATATTCACCGGCCATGTCGCCGGTGGACTCGTTGGCGTGATCGACCTGAGACTGCGCCAATATCGCCGGCACAAGGTCGGTCATGCCCAGGAAGAGCAGCAGCAGCACGGGCGCGACGAAGGCGAATTCTACGGCGGACACGCCTGCCCTGTCCGCGGCCATCGCCACGAGCCTGCGGCCAACACGCCTGAGGCCGCCAGGGATATCGGGCCCAGGCCGGGGCATCAGCAGCTGACGTCGGTGTTGGACTCGCCCGGCACCGCCTCGGTTTTCATCACTTCGGTGGAGGAAATGAGCAGCCAGGCGCCAGAGGTCGATCCGCCCGGGCCGGTCAGTCGTGTCAGATTGGCGAGCGGGGCAAGCAGAACCGGATCGAGCAACGACCAGAGATAATAGGCCCGCATCTCGACGATGGATCCCGCGCTTCCCGAATAGAAGCACAGGTTGGAGGTGTTGAAGGTCGAGCCGCTGATGGGGCTTGCGGGCGGCGACTGCTGGAACGAACTCAGGGTGCGGACGTCCACCTGGAGTTGGTTGATGCAGGTCGAGGTCGGAACCAGGGTGATCTGATTGCAGATCGCCGTCTTGAAGGCCGGCACATCAAGCTGGTTTCCATTTGACGTGGTCACCCCCACCCCGGCGGCTTCCAGACTGCCGACCCGGATCAGGCGCGCTTCGTTGGCCGTGGCGTTCGACAGGCTGACGCTCACGAGGAAGACAAGCGCCAATTCGAGGATCCCGAACAGCAGGGCGAAAAAGGGAATGGCGACCAAGGCGAACTCGACGGCCGCGGCGCCGGCCGGGTCGGCGATGAAGCCGCCTCGGCGCGTGGATGAGCCGGCAACGGCCTGCTGGAGCGTGCGGCGAGGTCCGATCATCGCAACAGCCGCGCCGCTTCTTCGCTGGAGGCGAACAACGAATTCATTCCCGTCGTGATGGCCGGGCCATCGCTGGCTTCATAATAGTAGGTCGGCGACGAAGCGCAGGCCTGCAGCGCGGGCGCGATATTGGCGGCGAACGAGTTGACCAAGTCGGAATAGGCCCCGTCCAGCGCTCCGCTGGTTCCGTTGAATTTGTAGATGGGAAGGTAGGTGGTGTAGATCACCCCGACCGTCGCCTTGGCCTTGAGCGGCGTGCATTGGGCTGAGTTGAAGACGGCGGTGCAATGGCCGTCAATGCATCCCGAGCCAGGGGTGTCCTCGACGCCGTCGGTGATGATGAACACGTAGTTCACCGGCGAGGCCGCCGTGGCGCCGGAGCCGTTCGCCGCCAGGATGGCGCTGTTGAAGGCGCTCAGCTGGCTGGGGAAATTGGTGTCGCCGATCCCGCCCGAGGTGTTGGCGCCCAGGTCGATGGTCGCGGCCTCGGCGCTGATGGCGCTGTAGTCGGAGGACAGGGGCGCGACGGTGTTTATGTAGGGCGGGCTGGAAACGGTCGGGTCCTGGCTCATGGTGTAGAGGCCGATCTTGATGTTCTGCTGGCTGCCGGCGCTCGCCTGGGCGGCCGCCGCGATGTTCTGGATCGCGGCCACGGCGGAATCGATGCGCAGCGTGATCTTCGGGCTCACATTATGAGCCAGGTATTCGGTCGACTGGGTTTGCCCCTGCAGCGGGGCATGGCATCCGAACACACAGCCCGGCTCGTTATCGGTCGAGTTAACGGCCGCCATGGTGCGGTTGTAGAGGGACTGCATGTCCGCCGCGGTCGAGCCGATACCCATCGACTGCGAAATATCGACGATGATGTAGTAGTTTATATAGACGATCGGGTTGGCCGTTGCGCTGACGGTATTGGAAACCTTCAAGTATGGAATACCGACAACACCACCAAAGAAGGTCTTTACATTGGCCGTATAGCTCAGGGTGGCGACCACGCCTCCAGCGGCGGTAGAGGCAACCGTCAGGGTGGGCGTGAGCGAGATCGGCAGGTTGGCGATGTTCCCCTGGAACACGTTCAGCCCGTAGGTTTTCAGCTTTGCCGTCTGCGAGTATCCGCCCACGGACGTCGCCGCGCTCTGCGAGACGGCCGTGAGCACGGCGGCGTCGGCGGCCTCGCTCAGTCGCTGATTGATGTAGGACGTATAGGTAAAATCGACGGCGAATCCGGCCGCCGCCATAAGCAGCGGCGCGCACAGGGCCGCGATCACCGCGATGCTGCCGCGCCTATTCCGTGCCAGGCGGAACAATCGACCTATCCGCGACGGTAGCTCCATCAACATGGTCTTCGTTAAGGACCGCCAGAGAAACGTCCAGCAATCTGACAATCTAGAAAAAACACGTTGAGGATAACGGAGTGCTAATATTATAGAGATCGCGTCAGATAGAGAGCGTTGGCCCTCCTCCAGAAGCGGTTTCTTCAGCGCGGCGCAGTTCACGCGCCTAGGCCGCCGGCCCAAGATCCGCCCGCATGTGAAATCCCGCTCGACCTGGGCGCAGGCGAAAAGGCCGTTGAGCGCGGCGCGGCCATGGGCGCGGCCGCGTTGAGCGCCTGGGCGATTTCTCAGGGGTTTTCGCGGGGCGACGCCGGAGACCGACACGCTGGACTTCGCATCGGCTCGCGGACTCGACAACCAATTACGACAACGATATCACCGACATCGTGAACGGCTTCGCCAACCTACGGCGTCGTGGCCAAGGGGGCGGCATCCAAGATCTCAGGGACGATGTTGCGGTCTTTCGGCGGCCGCTGGGGGGTCGCGCGGCGCGAGATCGCGGTGAGCTTGGCCCGACCGAAGGCATGAAATGACAGCGCCACGGATTTTCGCCGAGCGTCACCTGGGCGCGGTCTTCATCGTCACGGGCGGCGGGGCCGGAATCGGCGCGGCGACCGCGCGGCGGCTGGCGCGCGAGGGCGCCAAGGTGGTGGTCGCCGATGTCAGGGGCGCTTCGGCCGCATCGACCGCGGCGGAGATCGAAGCCGGCGGCGGCGAGGCGATCGGCGTCCGATGCGACGTTTCCGCCGAGGAGGATGTTCGCCGGATGGTGGCGCAATCGGTCGAGCGCTTCGGCATGATCAACGGCCTCTTTTCCAACGCCGGCACCGCCGGCCGCGGCTGGGTGCACGAAACGGCGCTGGCGGATTGGGAGCGCGTGCTGGCGGTGAACCTCACCGGCGCCTTCCTCTGCGCCAAACACGTCCTGCCCGAGCTTTTGAAGCAGAACGGCGGGGTGATCGTGACCACCGGCTCGATCGCCTCGGTCGTGATCGGCGGCGCCGGTTCGGCGGCCAGCTACGCCGCGAGCAAGGGCGGGGTCCTGCAACTGACCAAGCAGATCGCCGTCGATTACGGCCAGCAGGGCATCCGCGCCGTCTGCCTCTGCCCGGGCGCGGTCAAATCCAGCATGGCCCAGAATGTCGGCGAGGATCGTCAGACCGACACGACCGTGCAGCATGAGCCGCTGCCGCGCGCCAAGCCCTGGACGCCGCTGCAGCGCCCCGCGGAAACCGACGAACTCGCCTCGGTCGTGTCCTTCCTTTTGTCCGACGACGCCTCTTTCATAACCGGCAGCGCCGTGTTCGCCGATGGAGGTCTGACATCAATTTGACGCCGCCTGGCGCGCCGCAGCGCCCGCTCGACGAAGCCATGCCGACGCCGCATGAGCGGCCGCCCGCCTTGGCGTCGTCGACCCCGTTTCGCCTGCCCCTGATCACCAAGGTGCTGTTCGGCATCGGGTCGATGGCGGACGGCTCGCAGATCATCATCATCAGCGGCGTGCTGCTGCTCTATTACAGCCAGATCCTGCATGTGCCGGTGCAGTGGGTGGCGCTGGTGCTGGGTGTTTCCCTGTTCGTGGACGCCTTCTGGGATCTGCTTGTCGCGCAGTTCTCCGACAATCTGCGCGCTCGCCTGGGTCGGCGTCACCCGTTGATGTACGCCTCGGCTCTGCCCGCCGGTCTGTCCTTCATGGCGCTTTGGATCCCGCCGCCGCATCTGGGTCAGACGGGGCTGCTGATCTGGCTCATGGTCTTCGCGACCCTTTTCCGCTTCAGCCACAGTCTTTACATGGTGCCCTCCGGCGCGCTGCTGCCCGAGCTTGCGCCGGGCTATCACGACCGCACCGAGCTTTTCGGTTTCCGCTACATGCTGGGCACGATCGGCGGCGTGATCGCCGCGGTGCTGACCTATGGCGTCTTCCTGCACAAGACGCCCGCCTATCCGCTCGGCCAGCTCAATCCCGCCGGCTACCCGCCGATGGCGATCGCCGTCGGGCTTTTGATCATAACCTCGAGCCTGATCTCCAGCGTCGGCACCCATTGGCGGATTCCGTACCTCTACCGGCCGTCCCCGCGCCGTTTCGGCCTTGGCGAATGGCTGCGCGAGATCGCCAGCATCTTCAACAACCGCAACTTCCTGGTCGTGGTCGCGGCGGGGATGCTGCAGGCGACCGCGCTGGCGCTGACCAGCGGCCTGGCCATCTATTTCAACACCTTCCTGTTCGCCCTGCCGTCAAGCAACGTCATGTTGCTGGCGGCCACCCAGGCGCTTTCCGCCCCGATCGCCTTCCTGGCCGCGACCGGGATTTCCCGGCGCTGGGGCAAGCGGCGGGCCTATATGGTGCTGTACTCCTGCAGCCTGGTGTTCACCTACGGACCGCTGGTGCTGCGTCTGATCGGCGTGCTGCCGCCGAACGGCTCGCCGCTTCTACTGCCGGTGCTGTTAGGCGCCCAGGTGGTCAGCGGCATCCTGTCGACCAGCGGCCTCATCCTCGGCACGTCCATGATCACCGACATCGTCGAGGAAAACCAGGCCAAGACCCAGCGGCGGTCCGAGGGACTGGTGCTGTTCAGCGACCGGTTGATGCTCAAGCTGGCGACCGGGATGGCGACCATCCTGCCGGGGATACTGCTGGCGGTGGTTCATTTCCCGGCGCGGGCGAGGCCCTTGACCCTCGACCCGGCGGTCACGCGCCATCTGGCGCTGCTCTACTTGCCGATCGCGGTCGGCTTCAACGCCCTGGCGATACTCACCTGGCTGCTCTTCCGCATCGACAAGGGGGTGCACCAGCGAAATCTCGACACCATCGCCGAGAATGCCCAGCTTCTGGAATAAGCCAAAAGCGCGGTTGATGCCGGCCTGGCTTGCTGTAATTCACCGTCCGTCGGGTTGAACAGCGGCGAAGACCATCAAACCGGCCATGGCCGCCAAACAGACGGACGACGAGCGAGGGAGGTTGTCTTGGAGCTCAACCGTCGAGGCCTGTTCACGGGGACGGCGGCGAGCGCCCTGCTGGCGGCGTGGCCGGCGCTGGCGCAGGTGGTCCTGACGCCGCCGGACCGCGTCGGCGTCTCCGCCGCCGGCATGGCGCAGCTGGACGTGGCCATGCACGCCCTGGTCGAGCAGAAGGCCCTGTGCGGCGTGGTCACGCTGGTCGCCCGAAAGGGAAAGGTCGTCCACCTTGACGCCTACGGCCGGCAAAACCTCGACGAGCCCGCGCCGATGCGGACCGACAGCATCTTTCGCATCGCCTCCATGACCAAGCCGACCATCGGCGCGGGCATGATGATGCTGTTCGACGAAGGCCGCTGGGCGCTGGATGATCCGGTGGCCAAATACATCCCCGGCTTTCGCGACCTGAAGGTCAGGACGCCGTCGGGGGCGCTGGTCCCGCAGGCGAGCCCGATGACCATGCGCCAGATCATGAGCCAGACGGCCGGTATCGGCCACGACGCCGACTACGAGCAATACAATTGGCGCCCCGGCGATAACGGGACCCTGCAGGACATGATCGACACCCTGTCGACCCTGCCCCTCTACTATCAGCCAGGGACGGCCTGGCGGTACGGGCCGAGCGTGAACGTCCAGGGCTATCTGATTGAAAAACTCTCCGGCCAGAGCCTCGACGTCTTCATGCGCGAGCGGCTGTTCGGTCCGCTCGGCATGGTCGACACCGGCTTCTGGGTCGATCCGGCCAAGCTCGACCGGGTGACCGGCGTCAACGCCTATAAGGACGGCGTGCTCACCCAGGTGGCCCCCGGCCGCGCCATCCTCTCCCACCGTCCGACCTTCCTCGCCGGTTCCGGCGCCCTTGTCTCCACCGCGCCGGACTATGTCCGTTTCTGCCAGATGATCCTGAACGGCGGCCAGTTCGAGGGGCGGCGGTATCTGAAGCCCGCGAGCGTCAAGCTGATGCACACCAACGTGCTGGCGCCGGGGATCAACGTCACCCTCTACAGCCCCGACACCCGCGGCCTTGGCTTCGGCCTCGACTTCGCCATCGTCCAGGATCCGGCCGCCGCCAAGACGCGCCTGCCGGCCGAGACCTTCTACTGGATGGGCGCCCTCGGCACCTGGTTTTGGATCGACCCGGTGAACGAGGTCATCTTCGTGGGCATGATCCAGAACCAGAACGGCTCCAGCCCCTACAAGGGCACCCCGCCCATGCGCGAGACCACCGCGAAGATCGTCTACGACAGCCTGGGCAACAGCCGCGGCTGACGCCGGCGCGGAATGTCAGGGATTGAGCATTCTTCTGGCGTCGTAGACTTCGCCGCGGCTCCTGGCCAGGGAGGCCACCGCGCTCGCCCGCGAGACCATGAGCAGGTGGCGCATCATGGCCTCGGCGTCGGCGCCGTCCCGGCGCTCGACAGCGTCGCCCATCGCCGCGTAATCGGCCGCCGCCGTCAAGCGGCGTTCCCGGGTTGCAAAGTCGACATCGCCGCTTTGCCAGATCGCGCCCCAGACGGAATTCTCGTTCTGGTGTTCGATCAATCGGCCAAGGGATTCACTGCCGCAGTTGCGTGAGACCAGCACGCTGATCCGCGACGCCACGACGAGAAAACTCGCCGCGTCGCTGGTCTTCGCCTTGGCCACCTTTGTCATCTGCGCAAGGTCCTCGCCCAGTTGGGCCCTGACCTCGTTCGCCGCCATGACCGCAAAATAGCGGGCGGCCAGCCCCATGAGCACGGCGCGGGTATTGAAAAGGTCCACCAGGGCGTCGAGGCTGACCTCGATCACGAAGGCGCCGCGCCGCGGGTAGAACACCGCCAGGCCGCGCTGCGCCAGGATCCGCACCGCTTCACGAACCGGCCCGCGGCTGACGCCGTAGCGCTCGGCGATTTCCTGCTCGAGAAGCCGCGCGCCCTTGGGGAACTCGGTGCGGGCGATGGCGGCGCCGAGATCATCGGCGATCTGTTCGGGAAGCGTGCGCACAGCCGTCTTCTGCCAAGCCAGACGAACGTCCGTATCAGACAACTCCATGCCAAGTCCTTCAGCGTAGCGGCGGGGCGCGGCCGACCCCTGCAACAATAGAACCAACTCGCAAGCGGCGTCGATGCGCGGCGATCCGGATGGCGATTTCGCCGCGATTGGCGATCAGCAGCCTTTTTTCAAATCCCGGCTTCCTGTTCAGGGCTCGACACCGATCGCCTCGCGCCAAGCCGCCTAGACCTCGCTCGCACGGGATATCTCCGCCAGCACCTGGGCGGTATGCTCGCCGAGCAGCGGCGCCGGCAGCCGCAAGGCCGGCCGTTCGCCATCGAAGCGGAATGGAGACGCGCCGACCAGATGCGGCCCGACGAATCGTCGATCCATCTCCAGCCAGAACTGCGACGCTTGGAGTTGGGGATCGAGGGTCAGGAGGTGGGCCGGCGTCACCGGCCCGGCCGGAACGCCGCCGGCCTGCAGCACCGCCGCCGCGTCCGAGGCCGTTCGATCCGCTGCCCATGCCGCCAGGGCGTGGATGTCAAGGCCATGGGTGATTTGCGCCAGGGCCTGAAGGGCGGCGGCGTCGGGCGCGGCGACCGCCAGCCAGCTGTCCTCACCCCTTGCGGGGACCACCGCGCAGAACGACAGGCGTGTGCGCCCATGACCGGTCCGTGGAACCGGCGCCTTGAGCACCTGCTCGGCGATGATGGCGTCCGCGCCGATCTGGAACAGACAGGCGACCTGGGCGAGGTCGATGTCGCAGCCGCCGAGCCTGGCGCGTCCATACAAGGCCGCCAGGATGGCGGCGGTCGCATAAAGCCCGGCGATCGGATCGCCAAAGGCGACGTGCTGCTGGCAGGGCGCCCAATCGGCCTCGCCGTTGACGAAGGGCAGGCCCGACGCCTGCTCGACGGTCGATCCATAGGCGCGAAGATCGGACAGCGGCCCGCCATTGCCGAATGCGGGCATGGAAAGGCTGATCAGCCCCGGCTTCAGGGCGCGCTGAACGGACGGGCCGAGGCCGAGTTTTTCGAGCACGCCGGCGGCGAAATTCTCGACCACCACGTCGGCCTGGGCGATCAGCGCCTTGGCTTGAGCCAGCCCCTCGGGCCGGGTGAGATCGATATCGACCCCGCGCTTGTTGCGGTTGACGTCGATGAAATTGTGCTTGGCCTCACGCGTCGCCGCATCGACGGAGCCCGCCTCCCAGCCGCGCCACCAGTCGGGATGGGCCTCGGATTCGACCTTGACCACGTCGGCGCCCAGATCGGCGAGCGTGCGGGTGCAGAGCGGACCGGCCCAGCCCATGCTGAAGTCCGCGACCTTCAACCCTGAAAGCGGGCCCTTTGGGGTTCGGTCCCGCCATCGGTCCTGGATCACGCCGTCGAAGGCCATTCGAAACGGCAGGGCGGGTCCAAGAAGCGCGCCCTCGCCGAACGCGGCGAAGGCGTCCCGCGCGCGCCAATGCTCGACCCGCGGCAAGTCGCCCGGATGCGACATCGGCGCCATCGGGATGCGGTGCGCTATGCCGAGCGCTATCCATTCGTCACAGGATCTGGCGGCGAACGCCGGCGCCAGGGCCGCATCGACCACCTCGCTGAGCATCAGGCGATCATAGGCGGTGGCGAGGCGCCGGTCCGATGCGAGGTCCGGGCGATCGATGAGCCGGCAGAGCGAACCCCATTGCGCCGGCGTCAGGCAGGTCACCCCGACCCAGCCATCGGAGGCCAGATAGGGCGAGCACGGATAGGTGGGAACGAAGCGATTTATGCCCAGGCGCGCCGAGCCTTCCCGCGCGCGCCCGGTGAGCGCGGCCGTTTCCGAATAGCAGAGCGAGGCTTCGAACACGTTGACGTCGATCCGCTTGGGGCGACGGGCCGGCTCTTCCAGCAAGGCGGCGAGTGCGGCGATAAAGGCGACGACGCCGGCGGTGATCTGGGGTCCGTGGCCCTGGACCAGCATCGGCGGCCCGTCACGGTCGCCGAAACTGTAGGCCGCGCCGTTCAGGGCCGCCATGATCTCGTCGGTCGCCGCCCATTCGCTATAGGGACCGTCCGCATCGAACCAGGTCAGCGCCAGCAGCGTGGCGCCGACGGTCTCGTCCGCCAGCGCCTTGGCCCTATCGACAGCGGCCGTGTCCTGACCGCCGATGACAAGGTCGATCTCGCCAAGTTCGGCGGCGATCGGCCCGAGAGACTTTCCGTTATCCAGCCAGCGGCCGAACATCTCCCCGCAACCCCCGGCATATCCAATACGGCTGTTGTCCGCGGCCTCCGCGCGAACCACCCGGGCTCCAAACTCCGAAAACAAATGGCCCAGGTACCGGACGGCGACATGATCGCCTAGCTCAACAACCTTGAGTTGCGAAAGCAACCGCTTCATAAACAAACCTCGGTCAACACCAATACGGAAGCCTCCGCCGGTCAAATGGCCGAGCGCCGCCTGGGGTGAACGCCTCGTCTAAGGGGCGATCACCTCGGCGAGGCTCCTTGCGGATCACCAATGATATTTGAACTCAAGCGCGATGGTTCGCGGAAAACTCAAACGCTGTTGGACATAGAGCGCCAATGCGGCGCCGGTCAGCGTATTGCGGCCGATCGAGCTGAAATCGGCGATGCGATGGACCTCGTTGGTCAGGTTGGTCACGACCAATGCGGCTTCCAGCTTTTTGATGTCGACGCCGGTCCGCAGGTCGACGTCCTGATAATCGTCGAGGTGGAAGGCCGAGACCCCGGCGGTGGTCTGCGGGTCTTGGATGCCGCCCCACTGGCCATGGAAGTGCACATTCAGGAAGCCCAGGGCGTCGGCGGTAATGGGGTGAGAATAGCCGAGCGTGGCGTTCGCCAGCCAGTGCGGATTCTCCGCGATCGAGGAGCCCACCACGGGCAGCCCTGGCCGGACGGTGTTGTTCGGGCCGTTGGCGGCGTTGCTGACGTATTTGGCGAACTGGTTCGAGCCGTCCAGCTGCAGGTTCAGGTTGCCGCCCCAGAGGTTCAGCGCGGTGTCGAATTGCGCCTCGACCCCGTCGCCCCGGACCGTGCCCGCATTGACGGTGTAGTTGGTGCTCGCGGCGAGGCAGGCATTGGTGCCGATGCAGCCATCGCCGACGGCGGCGAGAGCGTTCTTCGTCGTTTGAAAATAGGTGTCGATCGTAAAATAGCTGCGGCGGGTGATTTCGCCCTTGAAGCCGACCTCGTAGCTTATGCTGGTCTCATCCCCGAAGCTCGGAGTGATCGGCGCGTAATAGACCGGGGCTGTGATGCCGGCGGGATAGGGCGGGGTCAGCAGCGGCGGCGTATGTCCGAAATTGAAGCCGCCGACGCGATAGCCCGTTCCAACCTTCGCGTACAACAGGCGGTTCATGCTGCCGGGGAGTTTGTAGCTTCCCGTCACCGTATAGGTGAAGTTTCCGCTATCAAGGGAAAGGTTTTCAGCGGGTATGGCGCCGCCCGTCGTCAGATAAAGAAATGGCAGCCCCGTATAAAGTTGCGTGACGTTGGAGGTTCCCGTCTTTCGATCATTGGTATACCGAACATCGCCGGTGAGGGAAAAACCCAGTCCAATATTGTAGGTAAGGGACGCATAGGGGGCCAAGGAGGTGTACTTGACCTGCGAGACGGTGTCGGACCCATAGGCGTTGACGACGGGGGGGCAGGTCGATCCCGGCAAGGTTGGGACGCAAAGCGGTTGCGTCGGCGTTCCGGTGCAAAGTCCCTGGCCCACCGTCAGGTTCGGCGCGCCGACCGTCACGCAGGGATTTGTGGTCGAGGTCGTGCCGGTATTGGTCGTTTGATAGAGATATTCGAAGCCCACCAGCCAGGTCAGGTGTCCGTTGAATTGCGGTGCGCCGGCCAGGTGCAGGTCTTCGTACCAGGTCGTGGTGTCGGGGGCGCTGTGGTATTGGCTGAACGGCCAGACGCCCTTCTCACCCGCCTGTTGGGCCGCGATCTCGGTCGGCAGATCGATGAGGTCGCCGTCGCTGTTCTGCACCGAATGCAGGGTTCGCCAACTGGTGCTCGACGTCGCTTTCGCCCAGCCGAGGTCGTAGTTGAGCGTCAGCAGGACATTGTTGATGTCCTCCTCGGAGGAGTCATTGCCATTGTGCGCGATGGCGCGCGGATTTTGCACCAGGCCGCGGGGGTAGAGCGGGCTGCCGCCGGGATATCCCGTGGCGGGGTTCGGGGGGAGGATGGTCTGGGCCGTCCAGAACGCCGGAACCTGAAGTTGCTGCCGCTGCACCAAAAGGTTCGCATCGAAGTTCTGCTCTTGGAAGCGGACCTGACCTCTTACTATGTAACCGCTGGTGTGGTCATAATAGGTATTCCGATCTGGATTGTATTCGAAACCACCGGATTGCGTATAGTCCTGAACGCCAAGCCGGACGGAGACATGGTCATTCAGCGGATGGTTGATCAGCGCGGTAAAAATGTTCTGCCGCGTCTCGAAGCTGTAGATATCGTCGACGGAAGCGGAGTTCGAGAAGGTCGGCTGCTGCGATATGAGGTTGATGACGCCATATTCAGCGTCCCGCCCATAGAGCGCCCCCTGCGGCCCCTCCAGCACCTCGACGTGATTGAGGTCGAAGGAATCGATCGGCGGCAGGTTTCGTCCGCCAAGCGTGCTGGCGCCGATATAGACGCCGTTCGCATAAAGGCCGACGGAGGAATCCGCGCCGGTGGCCCTTTCGGTGCCGGATCCGCGAATGGAAATCTCGCTCAGCAGCGGATTGCCCAGATTGTTGAATCGCGCGCCGGGGACGGCGTTCAGGACATCGGATGTGTTCCTGATCGGCCCGATGGCGGCGATCGAAGCGCCAGAAACCACCGCGATGGCTTCCGGCACGTTCACCAACCGCTCCTTGCGTCGGGTGGCGGTCACCAGGACCTCGCCGACGCTGGCGCCGCTGGCCTGCGCGCCATTGTCCGTCGTGGCCGCCGCCGGGGTTGGGGCGGCCTGAGCCCGCGCCAAGCCGACGTCAAGGCCGCTCGCCAGGCCCAGGCTCGCAAGCCCGATCACCGCGCCCATCACCGCGCGCCCAAAGGCTCGAACGCTTAGTCGGGCGACGCCGGCCCCGCTGGCTGACACTCCGGCGTTCGCGGAGGTCACGTCCGCTTCGGCGCGAACGCCGTTCGATCTCTCGCCCATAGTTCCCCCCTGTCGGTACGCGCTATGCCGCGCGCCTATATCGAGCCCTCCTTATAGCGTAATTCCTATTGTTGACAATTACCATGTGGACAAAACTCGAGCCCGCGCCGAGCGGCGAGATCGCTCAGCCGTCCTTGAGGCAGGGGGCGACGAAGAGGTCGCCGCGCCAGGCGCCGCGCACGGTTCGCGCGCCGACGATCAGCCACAGTCCCACCAGGGCGATCACCAGGCCGCCGCCCAGGATCGCGAAGGCTGGGATCGGCAGGAACGTCGACAGGCGCAAGGTCGCCACGGCATAGACGCCGATGGGGAAGGTATAGCCCCACCAGCCGATGTTGAACGGCAGGCCCTGGCGCAGATAGCGCAGGGTGATCAGGCCGGCCATCGCCATCCACCACAGGCCGTAGCCCCACATCAGCACGCCGCCGATCAGGCCGATACCGCGCGCCGCGGCGCCATAGTCGCCAAGGCCGTTGGCGGCGAAGATCGCTGGAGCCGCGGCGCCCAGGACCAGCAGGCCCAGCGCGCCGGTGCCGATCGGCCCCAGCGCCAGCCAGCTCGAGGCGGCCATGCTGGCGTGCGGCAATTTGTGGATCGCCATGCGCAGCACCAGGATGACCAGCAGGCTCATGGCCAGGGGCACCGAGCAGGCCCAGAGCGCATAGCTGGCGATCAGCACGGTCAGCTGCTGATGGGCGTCCGCGAGGTGCGGCGCCAGAAGGCCGCCGCTGACGGCCGCCACCTCGGCGGCCACCACCGGCAACAGCCAGACAGCGGTCATCTGGTCGATGCTGTGGTTTTGCCGGGTGAACATCATGAAGGGGATGGCGACGCCGCAGACCATGGCCAGGCCGGCGTCCAGCCACCACAGCGCCTGGGCGATGTCGACGGCGACATGGCCCCAGCGCGCCAGCCCAAAGGAGAGGAACCCGTTGATGATGGTCGCCAGGCCCATCGGAATGCAGCCGAAGAACATCGAGACCACCGAATGGCCGAAGATGCGGCTGGCGCCGTCGAAGAAGAAGATCCAGCGCGCCGCATAGAGCAGGGAGAACAGGCTGAAGAGCCCGATGTTGAACAGCCACAACCCCTCGGCGATGCTCTTCAGGCCTGGCACATGCGCCGGGAACTGGGCGAGCGCGATCGCCAGTATGCCGGTGCCCATGGTCGCGGCGAGCCAGTTGGGCGTGAACTGGCGGATCACCTCGCGCGGATTGTCCAGGCGAGACAGCGGTTTCAGGCCAAAGGCGACAGCCCTGATGGCGGCGTCGGTCATGGTCATCACTCCAGCTTGGAGTGGCAACCGCGGCGGCGGCGCGCTCCTTATAGCCAGGATTGACCGGAACGACCGTTCTGATCCAACGCATGTTTTCGATATGAACGTTCGATTTTAGATGAGGCTCTGACCCGTCCGCCCGGTCCGCTTTCGTTGGCCTCAGGGCTCGAGTTCCGAGAGGCCGACGAAGGCGTCCCCTGCCCGGCTCCGATAGCGCTGCTTGTGCCTGAGCAGATGGAAGGGGCGGACCGGGAGGTCGTAGGGGATTTCCACAAGCGCGCCGCTCTCCAGACCCGAAGAGGCCGCGCTCTTGGACATCACCGCGGCGCCCGCGCCCGCTTCGACGGCGCCGCGAACCGCCTCGTTGCCCGGCAGGGTCATCGCGATGTCGAGGTCGGCGAGGGTCAAGCCCGCCTTCGCCAGCACCGCTTCAAAGGTCGAGCGTGTTCCCGATCCCAGCTCGCGGAGCACCCAGGCGGTCGCGGCGAGTTTGATGGATTTTCGAGGCCCCGCCGCTGCCCAGGGGTGATCGCGGCCCACGACCAGGGCGAGCGGGTCCTGGCCGATGTCGGCGCGATTGAGGGCCGGATCATCGACCTCGCCTTCCACCAGGCCGAGTTCGGCCGCGCCGTCCGCCACCGCCCTGGCGACCTGCGCGGTATTGCCGATGGCCACCTCCAGGCCGATCCCCGGATGAGCCCGGTGGAAGGCCGCCAGGCGCGGCGGCAGCCAGTAGCTGGCGATGGTCTGGCTGGCGTGAATCGACAGCCGGCCTCGGGCAAGGCCGCTCAGGTCGTCCAGGGCCGCTTCGGCCGCCGCGACTCGCGCCAGCACGCTTCTGGCCTCGACCAGAAAGGCCTCGCCGGCCTGGTTGAGCACGATGTTGCGCCCGACGCGGTCGAACAGCGCCACGCCATGGCGCCCTTCCAGCGAGGTCACGGCGCTGCTGACCGCCGACTGGGTCAGGTTGAGCGCCCGCGCCGCCCGCGTCACATGCTGGCGATCGGCGACGGCGACGAAGATACGCAGCTGTTCAAGCGTCATCGACGGGACTCTCATCCGTTCTGGATTTCCGAACATTCTGCACAAAATAATCTGTTGGAAGAAGGGCTTATTCGGCCGCATTGTCGGTTTCGGAGGAATGATCCATGGAAAACCAATCAAATAGACGAGCCGCTCTTCGCAGCCTGGGCCTGGCCGCCGCCGGCCTCACGGCGATGGTGGCCATCTCGGCCAGGGCCGCGGCGCAACCGGCCGTTCCGGACCTGGTGGCGCCGGGAGCGACTCGGCTGGCCGCGCTCAAGGCGCGGCTCGCCAATGCGCCGCGGCGGCGGGATTTTCGTACCGTCCCGATGATCCTCGACGATCCCAGGCTGTGGGACCATGAGGCGCTGAACGAGGTCATCGCCTACCAGGGCGGGCCTCGTCAGGTCTGGGACAATACCGACCTGGACGGCGGCTGGCTGAACCTGATGCGCAACGCCATGAACGCGCAGATCTGGTCGTACAAGCACCCGGACTTCATCGCCGTATCCGCCACCCACGGCCCGGCGCAGCTGGCGCTTTTCGACCAGGGCGCCTGGGACAAATACCAGTTCGCGAAACTGGGCGGCAAGATGACCTCCAACACGCTGCTGCAGCGGGTTGAGACGGCCGAGGCGGACAAGGACCACCAGAGCGACACCGGCGCCTATTCCGGCGCCGACAACACCGTTGTGGCGCTGATGGATCGCGGCGCGGTCTTCCTCGCCTGCCATCTGGCGATCTGGGAGCTGAGCGGAAAGCTGATCAAACAGGACGTCAACCCCGATCACATGTCGCATGAGGCGATGGCGGCGGACCTCACCAACCGTCTGGCGCCTGGGGTTATTTTGACGCCCGGCATGGTGGCGACCATCCCCGAGCTTCAGCAAGCCGGCTATCATTACATCGCATGAGCAAGCCCATGGGCGTTCGCAGTCTGCTCTCGCTCATCGCCGCGGTCGTCGCCCTGGCGTCCCCGGCGCTGGGCGCCGACAAGCCGGCCGCAAAGGTTGTGTTTCCGCCCTGGCAGGACGGCCGCAACAACGACGCGGTCGATCGCGGCCTCGACTTCACCATCCCGCAGATCGACGACCTGGCCGACTTCCATGGCGACCTGACCGATCCGAAACTGGTGCTGTTTGTCGGCGGGAACTACTTCTTCGCCATGGCGCCGCTGGTCGAAGCCTTCGAGGCTGAACGACCCGAATACAAGGGCCGGATCTACTGGGAGACCATCCCGCCGGGCCTCTTGGTCAAACAGATGAAGGCGGGCGGCAAGGTGACCTCCGGGAACATGACCTGGACGGTGAAGCCCGACGCCTATCTGGCGGGCCTGAAGAAGGTCCAAGGCCTGATCGACGATGGGACGCTTACCGGGCTCGCCGTTCCCTACGTCACCAATACGCTGGCCATCATGGTTCCCGCCGGCGACCCGGCCAAGGTTCGCGGGCTGACGGACCTCGGCAAGGTCAGCATCAGGCTGGCCATGCCCAACCCCGCGTTCGAGGGCATCGCCCGCCAGATCAAGATGGCGCTCGACAAGGCCGGCGGTCCGGCCCTCGAAAAGGCGGTCTATGAAACCAAGGTGGCCGACGGCTCGACCGAGCTCACCCACATCCATCACCGCCAGACGCCGCTCTTTTTGATGCAGGGGAAGGCCGAGGCCGGCGTCACCTGGAAGTCCGAGGCGCTATTTCAAGAACAGGTCGGCAACCCCATCAGCCACGTCGACATACCGGCGGCTGAGAACGCCACGGCGATCTATGCGGGCGCGGTCGTCAAGGGCGCGGCGCATCCCGAGGCTGCCAAGGCCTGGCTGGATTTCATCCATTCGCCCAAGGCCCTGGCGATCTTCGCCCGCTATGGGTTCAAGGCTTACGCGGGCGAAAAGCCCGTCGACGGCGAATGAAGGCCGCGGCGCGCCGTCCGAAAGGCAGGTCGGCTGTCATCGCGGTCATCGCGGGCCTGCTGGCGACGGCTGCGGCCTCGATCGCCTTGTCTCAATCCGCTCCTGCAGGAGAAAGCGGCGCCGAGATCGCCAATTTCGGCATGGTGAACCACGGCACGCCGGCCTGCGCCTCCTGTCACGGCGTCAACGGCGAGGGCGTCCGGGTGCAGAACGGCCCGCGCCTCGCCGGGCTGAACGCCGACTATATCGAGCGGCAACTCCAGGCCTTCAAGCACGGCGCCCGGCAAAGCGCGGCCATGACGCCGGTGGCCAAGACGCTGAACGACAGACAGAGACAGGCCGTGGCGGCCTATTATGCGGGCCTTCCCGCCGTCACGGGCGCCGCGGCGATGGACCATGGCTCCGTGGCTTTTGGACGGATGCTGGCGAGCCAGGGAGACTGGTCCGAGAAGGTTCCGCCCTGCGCCTCGTGCCACGGCGCCGACGGCCTGGGGGTCAACACGCTGTCGCCGCCGCTCGCGGGCCAGCGCGCCGAATACCTGCAGCGCCAGCTGATGCGCTTTCGCCAGAACGATCGCCGGGACGATCCCCTGGGCCTGATGCGCGGCATCTCCAAGCGGCTGTCCCCACGTGAGATCAAGGCCGTCGCCGCCTATTATGCGACGCTGCCGTCGAACGCGCCGAAGCTAATGCCTGGAGCCAAAAAATGACCAAGGCCGGCGTACTCGCTCTGCGGAGCGCATTGATCGTCGTGGCGGTGGTTGCGGTGTTCGGGGCGGGTTACGGGGTCAGCCGGCTTGGCGCGGGCGCGCCAAAACCAAAGCCGTTCGCGCCGCCGCCGATGAGCGCCATTCCGAACAACGAGTTCGGCCGCGAGGTGGCGTTCGGGCGCGCGATCTTCATCGATCCCGCCGCCAATGCGCACGCCTTCGTCGGCAACGACCTGAAATGCTCCAACTGCCACCTGGGCGAGGGCCGGGTCGCCAATTCGGCGCCTTTGTGGGGGGCCTATATCAGCTATCCGCAATACCGGGCCAAGAACGGCCATGTGAACAGCTTCGAAGAGCGTCTTCAGGGCTGTTTCAGGTACAGCATGAACGGCAAGGCGCCGCCGCTCGGCGATCCGGTCCTGGTGGCGCTGGAAAGCTACGCCTTCTTCCTTGCCAAGGGCGCGCCGGTCGGCGTGAAGATGCCCGGCCAGGGCCTCTTGAAGCTCGCAAAGCCGCCGCTCAAGCCGGACTATGCGCGCGGGCAGGACGTCTACAGCGCCAACTGCGCCCTCTGTCACGGAAACGACGGCGCGGGCCAGGCCGCGCGCGGCGCGACGGTCTTCCCGCCCCTATGGGGCGCGCGGTCCTACAACTGGGGGGCGGGCATGGCGGATATCAAGAGCGCCGCGGGCTTCATCAAGGCCAATATGCCGCTTGGAAAAGGCGGATCCTTGAGCGACCAGCAGGCTTTCGACGCCGCCGCCTACATCGACGGCCAGCCTCGACCGCAAGACCCCCGCTTTACCGGCGATGTCGCCGAAACCCGTCGGAAATTTCACAACAGCGCCGACTCCGAATATGGCCTGACCGTCAACGGCGCTTTGCTCGGCCAGGGACAGCCGACCAGCACGAAATAGGTCGACCGACCTTTCCGGAGCGGCCAGCCGATCTGGGCGCCGAGCCCCGGTTGACCTGGCCGGGCCAATTACCAACAGTGTACCTATTCGACGAGGAGACTCCGCGGCGCTTATCGGGGGGCGAAGCGGGGCGCGCTGACGTGCAGCCCGACGCGGAGAAACGCCATGGAAGCGACGCAGACCTTGAAAGAGGAGCTGCATGAGGCCGAGCAGAGGCTGCTTGGCGAGTTGCGCGGCCTGCGCCGGGGCAAGCGCGACGCCGTCAAGGTCGAGAAGGCGCCGCACGATCTGACCCTCGGCCAGAAGATCGCCGACAAGGTCGCCGCGACCATGGGATCGTGGCGCTTCATCATCATCCAGTCGGCGATCCTGTTCACCTGGATTGTGTTGAACGTCACCGCCTTCATCCAGAAATGGGACCCCTACCCGTTCATCCTGCTGAACCTGGCGCTCTCCTTTCAGGCCGCCTACGCCGCGCCTTTCATCATGATGGCCCAGAACCGCCAGCAGGACATCGATCGCCAGGAGGCCGAAAACGACTACCAGATCAACATCAAGGCCGAGCTGGAGATCGAACTTCTGCACCACAAGCTCGATGAGCTGCGCGAAAAGGAGGTGCTGGGCCTGGTCCAGGCCATCGGCGAGCTGACCGAGCTCCTGCGCAAGGACAGGTTGGGGTCCGACGTTCCGGCCGGCGCGTGAAACGCCTGGCCCGCTGCCTCCTGGCGGGGACCGCGGGCGCCGGCCTGCTCGCCGGCTGCACGGTCGGCCCGAATTTCCGGCCGCCGGCGCCGCCTCCAGTCGATCGCTACACGCCGGGGCCCTTGCCGACCCGGACGGACTCCGGCCGCGCGGCGCAAGTTTTCGCTCTCGGCGCGGCGGTTGCGAACCGGTGGTGGACCGTGTTCGGCTCGCCCCGGCTCGATGCCCTGGAGGACGAGGCGCTGAAGGCCAATCCCGACCTTCGGTCCGCCCAGGCGGCGCTGAAACAGGCGCACGAGGCCTATCTGGTTCAGCGCGCGGCGCAGTTCCCGACCGTGGACCTGGCCGCCGACGCCGAGGGCGCGAAGAATTCGGCGTCCATCGCCTCGCCGCTCAGCTCCAACGCCCAGCTCTATTCGCTCTATACCGCCCAGCTCAACGTCGCCTATGTCCTGGACGTCTTCGGCGGCCTCAGGCGCCAGACCGAAGCCGCCGCCGCCCAGGCCGAAAACCAGAAATTTCTCACCCAGGCGGCCTATCTGACCCTCACCGCCAACGTCGCCAATGCGGCGGTCCAGCTCGCCGGCCTGGACACGCAGTTGGACGACACGCAACGGATCGTCGAGGCGGACCAAAGGACGCTCGACGTCACGCGCCGCCAGCAGATCGCCGGCGAGGCGTCGACGGCGGATGTGGCGGCCGCCGAGACGGCGCTGGAGCAGGCGGCGCAGCTCGCCCCGCCGCTGCGGAAGCAGATCGACCAGCAGCGCGATCTGCTGGCGGCCCTGGTCGGACGCGCGCCATCCCAGGCCCCGTCCGACCGGTTCGAGATCGCCGACTTCCAGCTGCCGCGGGATCTGCCGGTCAGCCTGCCGTCCGACCTCGTGCGCCAGAGGCCCGATGTCCGGGTCGCAGAAGCCAATGTGCATGTCGCCTCCGCCCTGGTGGGGGTGGCCGTCGCCGCACGGCTGCCCAGCTTCACCCTCAGCGCCGCGCCGGGCGGCGCCTCCACCCGGATCGGCACGATCTTTACCAATGGCGACGCCCTGTGGTCGGTCACCGGCGCGGTCGCCCAGACCGTGTTCGACGCCGGGGCGCTGCGCCACAAGCAGGCGGCGGCGCAGGCGGCCCTCGACCAGGCCGAGGCGCAGTACAGAAGCGCTGTGCTGAGCGGATTGCAGAATACCGCCGACGTGCTGCAGGCGATCGTCGACGACGCGCAAGCCTTGAAGCACGCCAGCGCGGCCGAGGCGGCGGCGGCGCGGTCCGAGCGGCTGGCGGAGGATGGGTTCGCGCAAGGGCAGACCGGCGTCCTGGCCGTGCTGACCGCCGAGGCCGCCGATCGCCAGGCCCGGGTCGCGCTGTCCCAGGCCGGCGCCGCCCGCTATGTCGACACCATCGCGCTTTACCAGGCGCTGGGCGGCGGCTGGCGCGATGGTCTGTGATCGGCGCGCCTCGCCAAGATTGACATCGCCGGCGCCCGTCCAATACTCGCGCCCTGCGTCGCGATCGATGCGGGCCTGGCCCGGACCGATCGCCGCTTCGGGGCTCGGATGATCAAGTCGCTTCTCACGACCGCCGCGGCGGCGTTCTGCCTGGCGCTGGCCGCCGGGCCCTGCCTCGCGGTCGAGGTGCGGGTGAGCCCCGCCGTCCAGCATCAGCTGGGGATCGCGACCCAGACGCTGAGCGCGACCCACCGCGCCGCCGAGATCGACGCCTTCGCCAAGGTGCTCGATCCCGAGCCGCTGGTTCAGCTGGACTCCGACCTCGCGACCGCAGAGGCCGCCGCCGTCGCCTCGCGCGCCGAGGCCGCGCGCTCCCGGGCGCTGCACGCCGTTGACGGCAGCGTCGCCGCCAAGGACGTGGAGACGGCCGTGGCCCAGGCCAGGTCCGACGCCCTGAAGGTCGAGATGCTGCGCCGCCGTCTGGGCCTGGAATGGGGACCGGGCGTGGCGCGGATGAGCGCCGCGGCGCGCGCGCGGCTGGTCAAGGGCGTCGTCGCCGGCAAGATCGCGCTTGTCCATGTCGATACCCACAACAATGACGGCCAGGCCGGGGCGCGCTTCGTCAAGGTCGACATCGGCGAGGATTCGGTGCGCGGCCCCGTCCTCGGCCCGGCGCGGGCGGCCGAGCCGAGGCTGCAGTCGTCCGGGCTGATCGTCGAGATCGCCGGTCCTTCCGCGATCCTGCTCTCGGTCGGGCTGACCCAGAGCGCCCACATCGAAACCAGGAGTTCGCAGACCGGCGTCATCGCGCCCCTGGCCTCGATCATCCGCTATCGAGGCCTGGACTGGGTCTATGTGCGTAACGGCCCGGCGAGTTTCGATCGGCGGATGCTGCAGAGCCCGGTTCCCGAGGCGGGCGGCTTCTTCGTCACTCAGGGGTTGGTCGCCGGCGACGAGGTCGTGACTCAGGGCGCAGCGGCGCTGTTCACAGCCGAGCAGGGCGCGCCCGGCGCGGCCCCCTGACCATGCTGGCCCGGGTGGTCCGCTGGTCGCTGGAACGGCCAAGGCTGATCGCCTGGGCCTGCCTTTGGTTCCTGACCTGGGGCGTGCTCTCGGTGCGCGATACGCGGTTCGACCTGCTGCCCGACCTGGCGCCGGCGCAGACCACCATCCAGACCGAAGCGCCGGGGCTGGTCGCCGGACAGGTCGAGACCCAGGTCACCCGGCCGATCGAGAACGTGCTCATCGGCGCCCCTGGCGTGGCCCAGGTGCAATCGGACTCGGTTCAGGGCCTGTCGAACATCACCGTCCGCTTCGCCGCCGGCGCCGACCCCGACCGCACGCGCGAGGCGCTGTCCGAGCGCCTCGCGGGCCTCGGCGCCCTGCCGGCCGGTGTCTCCGCCCCGCGCATCGCCCCGCTGACCGCCCGCGGCGGCGACCTGCTCAAGATCGGCTTCAGCAGCGGCAGGCTCGATCCCATGGCCTTGCGCGACGTCGTGCAATGGAGCGTGCGGCCGCGCCTGCTCACCGTCGCCGGCGTCGCGCGCGTTGCGGTCTATGGCGGACAGATTCGGCGCATCGAGGTGCGCGCAAGGCCGGGCGAGCTGTCCGACAGCGACCTGGGTTTCCTCGACATCCTGAACGCGGTGAAGCGCGCGACCAGCGTTGCTGGCGCCGGCTTCATCGACACTGACAACCAGCGGGTGCTGATCGAGCCGCACGGCCAGACCCTGACCGTCGACGATGTCGGCGCCGGCCAGATCCAGACCCCCGGCAGCGATCCCGTGCGCATCGACGATGTCGCCGATGTCGTCGAGGGGCCGGCGCCGGCTTTCGGGGACGCCCTGATCATGGGCAAGCCGGGCGTGCTGGTCGATGTCGCCGGGCAATACGGCGCGAACACGCTGCAGACCACCCGGGCGGTCGAAACTGCCCTGGCCGGCCTTGAGCCGGCGCTGGCGGCGGAAGGGATCAGCGTCAGGACCGACCTCGACCGGCCGGCGAGCTTCATTGTCGCGGCCGTGCGCGGCATCGCCTGGGACCTGGGCGTCGGCGCGGGGCTTGTCGCCATCGCGCTGGCGCTTTTCCTGCGCGACCTGAGGGCGAGCTTGATCTCGCTGATCAGCATTCCGCTGTCGCTGCTGGCCGCGGTCATGGCGTTGAAGGCGTTCGGCTGGACGCTGAATTCGATGAGCCTCGGCGGTCTGGCCGTTGGCCTGGGCGTGGTGATCGACGACGCGGTGATCGACGTCGAGAACATCCTGGCGCGGCTGCGGGACGCCGAGGCGCGGCACGCGTCGCGACTGGAGGCGGTGCTGGCCGCCTCGATCGAGGTGCGCGGGCCGGTGGTCTACGCCACGCTGGCGGTCATCCTGGCGCTGGTTCCGATCCTGGCCGTTGGCGGGACGCAAGGGGCGCTACTGGCCCCGCTGGCCGCCGCGATCATCGCCGCCTCGCTGGCCTCGCTGGTGGTCGCGGCGGTGGTGACGCCGGCGCTCTGCCTGCTCTTCCTGCAGCATATCGGCCCTTCGCCGGAGCCCAGGGTCTTGCATCGGTTGAAGGACGCGCACGGCGCCTGGCTTCTGCGCCTCGGCTCGCGGCCCTGGCCGATCCTGGCCGGCGCGGCGGCCCTGACGCTGGCGGCGCTGGTCTGCCTCTTCTTCTTCCGCACTGAGCTGCTGCCGAGCGTCGACGACGGTCATCTGGTCGTCACGACCAGCGGCCCGCCCGGCACGGCGATCACCGCGACGCGCGACTATGGCGCGCGCATCGCCGCCGCCCTGGCGCCCTTGCCCGGCGTCCAGGCGGTCAGCCAGCGGATCGGCCGCGACCCGACGGGCGAGGACAGCTGGGGCCCTGAGCGCAGCGTCTTCGATCTGGCCCTGGCGCCGGGCCTCGGCGCGGCCGGCCAACGCAGACTCGCCGGCCAGGTGCTCGATCGACTGCGGCGCTATCCGGGCCTGGATCCCGCGGTCCGGTCGCGATTCGACGCCGCCCAGGGCGGCGCGCAGCCCGCCGCGCCGGTACAGGTGAGCCTGTTCGGCCAGGACCTGGACGCCCTGGACGCCGCCGCCGACCGGATCGCCGCGGTGATGAAGACCCTGCCCGGCGCGCGCGACGTCCAGGCGGAAAGCCAGGCGCGGACGCCGGTCGTCAGGGTGGACATCAACTTCCAGCGCCTGGCCCTCTACGGGCTTTCGTCGGCGGACGTGCTCGACACCATCCAGGCTGCCTTCGCCGGCGAGCGGGTGGCGCAGATCTATGAGGACGGCCGGGTGGTCGACCTGGCCGTCAGCGCCCAGGCTTCGCTTCGCCGCGACCCGGAGGCGGTCGGCGATCTTCTGCTGCGCTCGACCTCCGGTATTTCCGAGCCCTTGAAGGCGGTCGCCAACGTCTACCTCACCGACGACCGCGCGGTGATCGCCCACGACGGCGGCCTGCGGCGCCAGCTGATCACCGCCGCGCCCGCCGATCCCGAACGCTTCATCAAGGCGGCGCGCCAGGCCATCGCGGCCAAGGCGCCGCTGCCGCCCGGCGCCTTCGTCGAGTTCGCCGACGCCAACCAGGCCGCGACGGCGGCGCGAAATAGCCTGCTGCTCAACTACGCCCTGGCCATCTTCGGCATCGTCGCCCTGCTCGCCGTCGCCTTCGACGGGCGGACCGGGGCGTTGATCCTGGCCTCGACGCTGCTGGCCTTCATCGGCGCGGTAGCCGCGGCGGCCATGATGGGTGGGGTGATGTCGGTGGGGGCGATCGTCGGCTTCATCGCCCTCTTCGGCCTTTCGATGCGCGGCGCCATCCTGATCTTCGGCGAACTAGAGGATCTGGTGCTTTCGGGCCAGGCGCCCTGGTCGCTGCAGACCGTCGTCCTGGCTGTCCGCGAGCGGGTGACGCCGCTCTTGATGACCCCGCTGCTGGTCGCCCTGGCTCTTGCGCCCCTGGCCGTGCAGGCCGGCGAGCCCGGGCGCGAAATCCTCGGCCCCATGGCCCTCGTCGTCCTGGGCGGCCTCGCCACCGGGACCCTGGGCGGCCTCATCGTTCTGCCGGTCCTGATCTTCGCCTTCTGGCGGCCCGCCTATGCCCGCCGCGCCCGCCGCCACGGCGGTACGCCCGCCGTCGAGGGCCCGGCCGGTTAGGGCTCGCCCGTCTAAGCAGACCTCTTTGGCTCGATCGACGGGACGCGGCCTAAGGCGTCCTTTGTCCGCCTGGTAAAGCGGTGGAACGGCGAGGTTCTTGTTTGGCCACGAAAAACACGAACGAACACGAACGTTCAAATTCGGACGGGCTGGGAAGTGTGGCCTATTTCACCGTCTCAAATCAGGGGGGCACTCCACCCGCTGTGTCAGAGCACCAGGCGCTCGACGCGCGCCTTGGGCGCGCACCCGAAGTTTACCAACAGCCCCAGCCGCAGGCCCGTGGCCTTGAGATAGTTCAGAACCTGCGCCCGATGTTCGGGCGCGAGCTCGCGCACGACCTTCAGCTCCACGATGATGCAATCAAAGCACACGAAGTCGGGTCTATAGGATTGCTTGAGAGACTGGCCCTTGTAAGCCAGGGCCAGCGGCGGCAAAGCCACGAACGGGATTTCCCGAGCCGCAAGCTCGATCGCCAGGCATTCCTGATAGACCGCCTCGAGAAAGCCCGCGCCCATCTGCCGGCTGACCTCGAAGACCGCGCCTTGAATCCTGAATGCCTCATCCGCGAACAGCATCTTTTCGTGGTTTTCGTGGTTTTCGTGGTTCATTCTTCAATTGGGCGGCGCCACTCACGTTGCTCAGTCCATACAAGCTTGCCTAAGGTCTGGCGCTTGGCGGCAGGGCCGCGATCTGATCCGGCGTCAGCTGGCTCATCTTGCTGACGATGCAGCCCGTCTCGACGCCGGCGCCGCGGACGCGGAGGTTCCAGTCGATCGCGGAACAGAGCTGGGTGGCGTCGGTGCGGGTGATCAGGGTCGCGCCGGTGTCGAGTAGGGCCGGGCATGAACCGGCGATATCAAGGCGAAAGACCCGCCTGCCCACCTTCAGGAAGAGGGTGTGTTCGTCGGGCGCCTTCCAGCTGGTCCACTGGTTCGGGTAGAAGCAGCTCTGCGCCTTGGCGATCGCGGGTGCGCCGGCCAACAGCATCGCCATCGCGGCCAAGGCCGCCGATCTGAAACCCTTATCCATCGCAAAAAGCCTCCTGAACAGGCATTCGTGGCCGCCGGGCGCTGAATGCGCGGGCCTTGTTACAGATGCGATTTGCCGCGGCGAGTAAAGGTGGTCCTGGCGACTGATCGTCCCCGTCACGCTTGATAGTCGGCCGATAAGGGATACTTTACGTCATAGCGCCGAGGCCCGAAGTCCCGGCGTACGGGGACGAGTGTTGCGATTCGAGGGGGATCAACGCGGCTGGTTGGCGCGGTGCGGACGCGTTCTCGCCGACGCGACTCCCGTGCTGTTCGCCGCGGCCGTGCTTTGCGCCGCCAACGCCGCTTTCGCCATCGACCCGCCCCTGTCGCACGACGACCCGACCCAGGCGCTTCCCGCGCCGACGCCTCCGGCCTCGTCCTGGCTCCACCTGCCGTCCACGGCGGTCCCGGCCCCGCGCCAGGACACGACCGTCCGGCTCACCCTGTTGGGCGTCAAGTTCGACGGCGCCGTCGCCGTGCCGGAAGCCACGCTGAAGCCGGCCTGGGCCGACCTGCAGGGCAAGCCCGTCACCCTCTCGGACCTGCGCGCCATCGGCCGGCGCGCCGAAGCCATCTACGCCAAGTCCGGCTATCCCTTCGTGGCGGTGGTCTTGCGCGTGCAGGAGGTCAAGGACGGGATCGTCAACTACGACGTGATCGAGGGGCGCATCTCGGACCTGACGGTGCTTGGCTCCAACGTCACCGCCCGCCGCCAGGCGACAGCGGCGCTGCAGCCGATCGTCAACCGTGCGCCGCTGTCCCTTGGCGATGTCGAGACCGCCTATCAGCTCGCCAAGCAGGTGCCCGGCCTTTCACTGTCGGGCACGCTGAGGCGGGGCAGCGAGCCGGGCGGCATGGACCTGGTGGTCAACGCCCAGCGCCCCGCCGATTGGCGCCTCTACGCCAATGTGAACAACCTCTATTCCGACGCGGTCGGTCCATGGGGCGTGCTTGCGGGCTTGGACTATTTCGGACCGACCGAATACGGCGACGAGGCCTCTTTGCAGGCCTACACGTCGACGCCGGTCGGGCGGCAGGTGCTGGTGCGGGCGAGCTACATGCAGCGCCTCAACAGCCTGGGCACGACCGTCACCGTTTCGGCCCTCTGGGGCAAGGCCAACCCCGAAGGCGACCTGGCGCCGCTGGCGATCGCCGAAGACGTCACCACCCTCCGCGCCGAGATCTCCCAGCCTCTATGGGAGCGCCCGGACGCCAACGCCCTGATCGATCTGGGCCTGGAAGGCACCGACCAGGACACCAAGGTCCTGTCGTCGGTCGGCCTCAGCGATGACCGGCTGCGCGTGCTGGACCTCACCTTCAGCGGCGAGAAGCGCGGCGTCTTCGGCCGCCTGGCGGCCACCGGCGAGGTTCGCCAGGGCCTGGACGTCGCCGGCGCCAGCCTGCCGGGCGACACCAATCTGTCGCGCGCCGGCGGCGACCCGCAGGCCACCATCTTCCGCGCCAGCGCCGAATTCGAGTCGCCGACCTTGGAATATGTCCGCCTCGATGCGCGGATGGAGTCCCAGTATTCCAGCCGGGCGCTGACCACGCCGGACCAGTATTCCGCCGGCAATCTGACCATCGGGCGCGGCTACCAGCCGGGCGCGGCGCTCGGCGACAGCGCCCTGGCCGGCTCGTTCGAGGCGCGCGTCGGGCCGTTCACCGCCACGCCGAGCCTGCAGGTCGAGCCCTTCGCCTTCTATGACGTGGTCAGCCTGTGGAACAACGGGACCGCGGCCTTCCAACACCGCACGCTGAGCTCGCTGGGCGGCGGCGTGCGCCTGCAACTCGACGGCGCGGCGCACATGGATCTGCTCTACGCGGTTCCGCTGACGGCGCCGCTCGGTCTCGGCGAGTCCAGGCCGACCCCTTCGGTCCTTGTCAACCTCACCATCGGTCTCAACGACGCTTTCAGCGCCATCCACCGGCGAATCGCCTCGGGAATTGGGAAATGAACCACCACCAAAACAGGCCGATTTCGCGCCGCCAGCTCTACATGGCGAGCGTCATGACGGCGATATTCGCCTGGAACGGCCCGGCCCAGGCCCTGCCCGGCGGTCCTGTGATCCCCGGCGGCGGTGGAAGCGCGACGTTCGACAGCAGCATCCCGAACAGCCTGACGGTCAACCAAAGCAGCAACCGCGTCGTCATCAACTGGAACGCGTTCAATATCGCCAATGGCGAGACCGTTAAATTCGCGCAGCCATCCCAAAGCTCGATCGCCTTCAATGTCATTCCAGCCAGCGCCGGCATAACCAGGATATCGGGCGCGCTGAACGCCAATGGCGGGGTGTGGCTGTTTTCGCCGGGCGGCTTCATCTTCGGATCCGGCGCCGCCGTGAACACCGGCTCCTTCCTCGCCTCGACGGGGATTTTCAAGGAGGACGCCGCCTCGCTGAACCAGGCGATGACCGGCAATACGATCCAGATCTCTCCGCAGGCGACGCCGGGTCAGGGGGCGATCGAGGTCGACGGCTCGTCAAGCAACGGCTCCATGACCATCGGCGGCGCTTCGATCACCGCCGGCGCCGGCTTCGTGCTGCTGCAGGCGCCGACCATCACCCAGGATGGCGCGGTCACCGCCAGCGACGCGGTGGTCTACAACGCCGACAACGGCGTCAACGTGCAGTTCACGCCGACGACGGATTCGCATGGGAACGATGCGGGCGTCGCCCTGGTCAACGAGTCTTCGCCGGCCGGAACCCCGAGCGCGTCGGCCATCACCCAGGGCGCCAGCGGCAGCACCACCGCCGGGAGTTGGTTCGAGGCCGACGCCGCCAATGACGATACGGTTCCCGGCTCGGGCATCATCAATCTGGGCGGCGCCGTCACCGCCAACGGCATGAAGACCGATGGCTCCAGCGTGATCCTCGACGCCGATTCCGCGGTCAACATCCCCACTGGCGGCTCACTGACCAGCGCGGGCGCGATCCGCATCGATCCCGCCGGCCCGGTCACCGTGGATGGCCCGATCAGCAGCGGCACATCGGTGTTCATCGCCGCCACTGAGGTGATTCTCGGCCCGAACGGCGCCATCGCGGCCGGCCCCAACGGTCCCCAGAGCGGGACGATCAGCACCAGTTCGTCCACATCGAGCATTATCCTGCAAAACTCCGCCGCGGCGGGGCTCACGCCGGTCGGACAGGGGCCGGCCGTCGGCGACATTCTGATCGGGACGCCGCTCACCTGGTCGAACCCCGGAGCCCTGACCCTCGACGCCTACCATTCCATCGTGGTCAGCGGCGCCATCACGGCCAGCGATCCGAACGTCCAGGTGTCGCTGGTCACCGACGATGGCGGGAGCGGCGGCGACTACTCCTTCCTCAACGGCGGCAGCCTCAGCTTCACCGGCACGCCGGACTTCGGCGAGAGCCTCTACATCAACGGCGCGCAATACTCACTGATCTTCAACCAAGCCGACCTGCTTAACATCAACAATGACCTGGGCGGCGTCTATGCCCTGGCCACGCCGTTGGACTTCGCGCCGATCAACACGGCCGGGAACGGCGCCACCGCCACCATCTTCACCGCCGCCCCGATCGCCAACCTGGCCAACAACCCGTTCGGCGGGACTTTCACCGGGCTCGGCAATACGATCTCCAACCTGACCATCACCGCCAACATCCCGATCGCTCAGTATCAGTTCGAGGGGATCAACTACTCCGCCACCAACGGCCAGGTGGGCCTGTTCGGCTCCGTGGCCTCCGGCGCCATGGTCAGAGACGTCAGCCTGATCAACGCCAAGGTCAGCGGCGGCGCCGGCATGCAGGTGGGCGCCCTGGTCGGCCACCTCGACGGCACGGTGCAGAACGACTCGGCGTCGGGTCGGGTGCTCACCGGCGACGGGACGAACTCCGCTTACGGATACGCGGTCGCGGACGCCGGAGGCTTGGTCGGCGAGTCCTATGGCTCGATCCTGAACTCGCGCGCCTCGACCACCGTCTCCGGTGGGAACGCATTCGCGGGCGGCCTGGTGGGCTCGGCCCTGGGCGGCTCGAGCATCGCCGGCTCATCGGCGACGGGCGCGGTCAGCGTCGGGGCGACCGATGGCGCCAACGCGCCAGCGGCTGGCGGGCTGGTCGGACAGGTCTATGGCTTCGACCTCGGCGGCGCACCCCAGGCGACCAGCGTAACCGGCGCCTTTGCGACCGGCGCCGTCAGCGGCGGCGATGGATCGGTTGTCGGCGGCCTGGTCGGCGAAGTGACGGGCCCCCAGGCCCTGGTCAGCGACGCCTACGCCTCCGGATTGGTGACCCAGACCGCGGCCCCGGCGAGCGGCCTCAACGACGTCGCCGGCGGCTTCGTCGGCGAAGTCGCCAACGGCGCAAGCATCGACCAGTCCTACGCCAGCGGCGCGGTGCAGACGCTCGCGGGCGCGAACACTGCGGTCAGCACCCTGGCGGGAGGGTTCGCCGGCGACATCGACTCCGGCGCGACGGTGACCAATTCCTACGCCCTGGGCGCCGTCTCTTCGAGCGGAGGAAGCGTCTCCGATACGGGCGGCTTCGCCGGCTTCGTGCAGCGGAACGCCACGGCAAGCGATGTCTATGCGACGGGACATGTCACCGGTTCGGGGACGACGGGCGGCCTGGTCGCGGTCATCGGCGACGGCGACCCCGACAGCGGCCCGCCGAACTACGCCCCGCCCGATACCGCCTCGGTTTCGAACAGCTATTGGGATGTCGGCGCGACCGGCCAGATGAGCGGTTACACCCTCATCGGCGCGGGAACCTCGGCGACCAAGGTCAGCGGCATCGGCGGTTCGACCGGCTTCAGCCCCTACGCCACGGCCAGCTACGCCAACTTCGACCTGACCGGCACGTGGTTCATGATCGCCGGCGAGACCCGGCCGATCCTGCGCTCGGAATACGCCACCACCATCACCAACGCCCATCAGCTTCAGCTGATGACGCTGCATCCGAACGCCGCCTACACCCTGGCCAGCGATATCGACGCCAGCGAGACCACAAGCGCCGCCGGCGTCTGGAACCCGGCCAACGGCTTCGCGCCGGTCGGGGCCTTGCTCGCGGCGCCCTTCACCGGAAGCCTGAACGGAGCGGGCTACACCGTCTCCAACCTGACCATCAAGGACACGACGGCGACGCCGCAGGCCGGCGTCGCGGGCTTTTCGAGCAACGGCTTCGTCGGCCTGTTCGGCGTGATCGGCGCCGGCGGCCTTGTGCAGGACATCACCCTGGCCAACGCCAGCGTCACCGGCGGCGACGGCATGGCGGTCGGCGCGCTGGCCGGCTTGGATCTCGGCGGCATCGGCCATGCGACGTCGTCCGGGCTCGTCGCCGCCGGGAACACGGTGACCACCACGCCGCCGACCTTTGCCTTGGCCGGCGGGCTGGTCGGGGGGGGCGCGCTCGGCGGGACGATCACCAACGCGAGTTCCTCGGCCGCCGTCAGCGCCGGCTCGGCGGGCATCGCCGGCGGCCTTGTCGGCCTGCTGACCGATGGCGGATCGATCAGCAACGCCTTCGCCGCCGGCGCCGTCAGCGTCGGGACCGCGGCCGGCGGTGACGCCAGCGAGGCCGGCGGGCTGGTCGGATGGATGTACGGCTATTCCAGCCCCAACGACGTCGGCGCCGCCGCAGTGAGCGTCATCGGCTCCTATGCGACCGGCCAGGTGTCGAGCGGCGCCGGCTCGACCATCGGCGGGTTCGTCGGCGCCCTGGAAAACGGCGTGGTGGCCAACTCATACGCCACCGGCGCGGTGGCGAACGCCTCCGGCGTCGGCACGCTCTACCAGTCCGGCGGCGGCAGCTCGAATGGCGACCTGGCTGGCGGCTTCGCCGGCGAAATCGACAACAACAGCACCGTGTTCGGATCCTACGCCAGCGGCGCGGTGAACACCGTCGGCGCCGCGGCCGGCGCCCCCATCACCCTCGCCGGCGGCTTCGTCGGCGAGATGGACACCGGCGCCACGGTCGCCGACGCCTACGCCCTGGGCGCCGTGACGGTGGCCGGCGGCGTCGCCGGGGCCGCCGGCGGGTTCGCCGGCCTGGTGCAGGGCGCGGCGAGCATCGACCAGGTCTACGCCACCGGCCATATCAGCGGCGGCAGCCAATCGGGCGGCCTCGTCGGCATGCTCGGCAACGCCGGCGACACCACCTCGCCGACCTCGGGCGTCCTGAGCGACAGCTATTGGGATGAAGGGACAACCGGCACGACCACCGGCTTCAACCTCTCGGGCGGCGGCGCGGCGGCCAATGTCGCCGGCATCAGCGGCGCGACCAACCTCAGCCCCTATGCCGCGTCCAGCTACGCCAATTTCGACCTGGCCGGCGTCTGGTTCATGATCGAGGGCGAGACCCGACCCATTCTGAGGTCGGAATACGCCACCACCATCACCAACGCCCATCAGCTGCAGCTGATGTCGCTGGATCCGACCGCCGACTACACCCTGGCCAACGACGTCAACGCCAGCGAAACCGCCAGCGCGGCGGGCGTCTGGAACCCGGCCAACGGCTTCGTGCCGGTCGGCGTCGCCGGCGGCGGCGCCACGCCGTTCAGCGGCCAGTTCGACGGCCAGGGATACATCGTCTCGAACCTGACCATCATCGACACGGCGCCTGTCGCGCAGACCTCGGGCTTCGGCGCGGCGAGCAATGGCGCGGTCGGCCTGTTCGGGGTGATCAGCGGCGGCGTCAGCAACCTCAAGCTGGCGAACGCCAGCGTCACCGGCGGCGACGGCATGTCGGTGGGCGTGCTGGCCGGCGATCTGGCCGCGGGCGGCGTCGTCAGCAAGGTTTCCTCGTCGGGAACAGTCGTGACCGGCGACGGCGTCAGCACCGGGAACGGCTTTGCGGACGCAACGGCCGGCGGCCTGGTCGGCGCCTCGTCCGGATACATCGCCAACTCGTCCTCGTCGGCGAGCGTCAGGGGCGGCCAGGCCAGCGTCGGCGGCCTGGTCGGCGAGCTGCAGGACGGCGAAATTCAGACCGCCTTCGCCAGCGGCGCGGTCACGGTCGGCGCCAATGCCGGGGGCCAGACCCCGAACGCCGGCGGCCTGGCGGGATCCTCCACCGGAGGTTCGACCATTCTGGACTCCTATGCGACCGGCAATGTCGACGCGGGCGCCTCATCGGCAGCCGGCGGATTCATCGGCGTCTCGCAGGGAAGCATCACCGACGCCTCGGCTGCCGGCGTCGTCACCCAGGCTGCCGGGCAGAACGGCGTTGAGGACCTCGCCGGCGGCTTCGCCGGCCAGATCACCGGCGGCCAGGTCGCCCAGTCCTTCTCGACCGGCGCGGTGAATGTCGCGGGCTCCAGCACCCCGGCCTTGGCCGGCGGCTTTGCCGGTCAGGTCGATGGCGGCACGGTCATGAACGCCTATTCGACGAGCCCAGTCACCGTATCGAACTCGCTTTCCGACTCGGTCGGCGGCTTCGTCGGCGATATCGCCAGCGGCTCGGTGAGCGACGTCTACGCCATCGGCGCGGTCAGCGCTTCGGGCTCGGTCGGCGGCGTCGCCGGCAGCGTCGAGGGCGACCTCTCGAACGCCTATTGGAACAGCGCAACCACGGGTCAGCAGACCGGCGCCAACGGCGCGAGCGCATCCGACATCAGCGGCGATCCGTACGATGCCAACAGCTACGCCGGATTCGACTTCACCAATGTGTGGTCGGCGCCCTCACCGGGCTTCTATCCGCAGCTCTACGGCGTCTCGCACGTCCTGAGCATCGCCGCCGACGACACCACGTCGGTCTACGGGCAGTTCCCCATCTACACCCTGAGCGCCACCGGCCTTCAGGGCGGCGACACCTTCGTCCCCAACGTCCAGGCCATCCAGTTCACCCAGAGCGGCGCGATCTCGTCGACGTCGGGCTATTACAATGTCGGCGCGGTCGACCTCAACGTCGCCGGCGCGACGGCGAGCGGCCCGTCCGGCGCCTATCGGTTCATCGCCGCCCCCGACGGGACCTTGACGGTGACGCAAGCCTCCCTGACCCTCTACGCGTCGAGCGATGACAAGACCTATGATGGCGGCACGGACGACCCCAACGCCAATATCGGCGAAAGCGGCCTTGTCGCCGGCGACGGCTACTCGGCGAGCGAGAGCTACGACGGCCCAAATGTCGGCGGCCATACCCTTTCCATCGACGGCTACACGATCAACGACGGCAATGGGGGCGCCAACTACTCCGTCAGCACACAGGACGGCGCCGGCCAGATCAACCCGATCGATCTGACGGCGATCCTGGTCGGGACTGTCGAAAAGACCTACGACACCAATACGGACGCGACCCTCACCGCCGCCAACTACCAGCTTCCCGGCGTCATCAACGGTGAGGACGTCACCCTGATCAACACGCCCACATCGGGAACCTACGACACCGCCGATGTCGGGACCGGCAAGACCGTCACCGTCAATGGCCTCAGTTCCAGCCTCTCAGGCTCCGGAGCCGGCAACTACATCCTCGAAGACTCGGCCTCCGGCGCCGTCGGGATCATCGATCCGGCGCCGCTGACCCTGACGGCGATAGGCGACACCAAAACCTATGACGGGACAACAAACGACGCTCTCATCCCCACCGAGAGCGGCCTGCTCGGCAACGACGGCTACACAGCCACGCAAAGCTTCGCCAGCAAAGACGTCCTGGCCGCGGGCGCCAGCCTGCTGTCGGTCGATCCCGGCTACACGATCAGCGACGGCAATGGCGGGAACAACTACGCCGTCACTCTGGTCAGCGCCTCGGGCACGATCAATCCGGCGCCGCTGGTGCTGAGCGCGACTTCCGACACCAAGACCTATGACGGCGGAACCTCGTCCAGCGCCATGCCGACCGCCAACACCCTGTTCGGCGGCGACACCCTCACCGCCACCCAGAGCTTCGGCAGCAAGAACGTCCTGGGCGCGGGCAATAGCGTGCTGGCGATCGATCCCGGCTATACGATCAACGACGGCAACGGCGGCGCCGACTACACCGTCACCCAGGTCAAGACCGCCCAGGGCACGATCAATCCGGCGCCGCTGGTGCTGAACGCGACCTCCGACACCAAGACCTATGATGGTGGGACCTCGTCCGGCGCCACGCCGACCGCCGACACCCTGCTCGGCGGCGACACCCTCACCGCCGCCCAGAGCTTCCAAAGCAAGGACGTCCTTGGCGCGGGCAATAGCGTGCTGGCGATCGATCCCGGCTACACGATCAACGACGGCAACGGCGGCGCCGACTACACCATCACCCAGGTCAAGACCGCCCAGGGTACGATCAATCCGGCGCCGCTTGCCCTCAACGCCGTGACGGACTCCAAGCCGTACGACGGCGGGACAAGCTCCAGCGGGACGCCGACCTACGACCCGAGCCAGGTTTTCGGCGGCGACACTGTCACCGGTCTGACCCAGGACTTCGTGAGCAAGGACGTCCTGGCAGGCGGCAGCACGCTCCAGGTCAACGGCTATACGATCAACGACGGCAATGGCGGCGCCGACTACGCCGTGACCACGAACACGGCCTCGGGCGCGATTACGCCGGCGCCGTTGACCCTCAACGCCGTGATGGACTCCAAGCCATACGATGGCGGGACCAGCTCCAGCGGGACGCCGACATACGATCCGAGCCAGGTTCTCGGCAGCGACAGCGTCACAGGCCTGGCCCAGGACTTCGTGAGCAAGGACGTCCTGGGAGCAAGGCTAAGCACCCTCCAGGTCAGCGGCTATACGATCAACGACGGCAATGGCGGCGCCGACTACATAGTGACCACGACCACCGCCCGGGGCACGATCACCCCCGCGCCTTTGGTGTTGAACGCGACCCCCGACACCAAGACCTATGACGGCGGGACCTCATCCAGCGCCGCACCCGCCGCCGACACCCTGCTCGGCGGCGACACCCTCGCCGCCACCCAGAGCTTCGCCAGCAAGAACGTCCTGGGCGCAGGCAATAGCGTGCTGGCGATCGATCCCGGCTACACGATCAACGACGGCAATGGCGGCGCTGACTACACCATCACCAAGGTCAACACCGCCCAGGGCACGATCAACCCCCTGGCCCTCACCGCCGCGCTGACCGGGACCGTCGAGAAGACCTACGACACGACCACCGCGGCGAGCCTCGATGGCGCCAACTACACCCTCCCGGGGGTGATCCAAGGCGACAATGTCAGCCTCAACGATCCGGCGAGCGGGACCTATGACAACGCCAATGCCGGAACCGGCAAGCTGGTGAGCGTGACCGGCCTACAGATCTCGGGCGCCGATGCGGCCAACTACACCGT
This sequence comes from Caulobacteraceae bacterium, assembly GCA_965277425.1. Lineage (GTDB taxonomy): Bacteria > Pseudomonadota > Alphaproteobacteria > Caulobacterales > Caulobacteraceae > Poindextera. The sequence continues at coordinate 242,128 of CBDICR010000007.1, read as the reverse complement.
CAACGGCGCCGCGGCCGGGGACGTCGGGACGATCGCACAGGCGCCGCTGACCGTTTCGGCGGTGAGCGACACCAAGACCTATGACGGTGGCGTGCTCTCCAGCGCCACACCGACCGGGTCCGGCCTGCTCGGCGGCGACACTGTCTCGGGCCTGACCGAAAGCTTCGACAGCAAGAACGCCGGCGCCCGCACCCTGTCGGTGACCGGCTACACGATCTCCGACGGCAATGACGGCGGCAACTATGCCGTCATCACCACAACCGCCGCCGGCGCGATCGATCCGAAGGCCCTCACCGCTTCCCTGACCGGAACCGTCGACAAGACCTATGACGGCAATACCGCCGCGACCCTGGCCGCCGACAATTACAGCCTCACGGGCGTAATCTCCGGCGATACGCTCAAGCTCAACGATCCGACGAGCGGGACCTACGACGACGCCAGCGCCGGGACCGGCAAGCTGGTCAGTGTCAGCGGGCTGGCGCTTTCGGGCGCGGATGCGGCCAACTACACCGTCAATGGCTCGGCCGCCGGGCCGGTGGGAACCATCACCACGCCGCCGCAAACCCTGCAGATCACCGTGCCGGTGAACGATGTGACCTCATCCGGCTTCGCCGCGGCGACGGCCGCGACCGCGGCGATCGCGGCCGTCGATTCGGCCAATGCGACCGTCATCAACGTCTTTCCCGTCGCGCCGACCGACGACCAGGCGGCCAAGGGCGACAACCTGCCGATCACCGGCGCCGGCAATCGCGACCTGTGGACGGGCTCGGACGAAAGCGGCCAGCTCTGCCCGCCGACCGCGCCTTGCCCCGTGACCCCCGGAGCCAAGCCATGAGCAAGCGCGGCCTGCCCTTGTTCGCGGCTGTGCTGGCGACGATGTTCGCCGTTGTCGCTCGGCCCGCCGCCGCGGCCGACAACGGCGACTTCGCCCTCGGCCCCAACGCCGAGTCGGAGACCTGCCGCGCCGTCGTGCGGTTCGACGCGCCCAAGGGCGGCCAGGCTTCGGACATCTATTGCGGCGCCTGGGAGCGGCCGTCGGGACGGGTGACCCTCTATCCGTCCCAAGCGGCGGCGCAGGGCGCCGTCGACAGCCTGTGCAAGGGAGACGTCACCGCCTTGCAGAGCGCCGATTTCAGCGCCCTCAAGCAAATCGCCTGCGCCCGGACGGACCAGACCGGCCCCAGACGCTACGTGCTGGTGGCGCAAAGGGGCCGCGCGATCCTGATCGGGGACGTCTACCCTTCGGACTGGGCGCCGCTGGTCAACGCCGCGCGCGTGCTGAGCGGCGCGGCGCGGGCGAACGCGGTCGTCGCCGGCGGCGGCGAGACGCCCGGCCTGCGCGAGATCCAGGCCGTGTTTCCCGAGGGCGCGCCCGGTCAGACCGCGACCTCGAACTACGAGCTCTTGCTGCGCCGCGCCTATGAATACAATTCGATCTGGAGCTTCGACACCGCCGAGCGCGACTTCGAGGAACTGCTGCGGACGCACAACCAGGTCGAGCCCGACGACATATCCGGAGAGGCCGAAATCCTGGCCGAGATCGGCCTGAACATGTCCAACGCCCGCCGCTTCGACGAAGCCTCCGACGCCTTCGACCAGGCCGACGGGCGCGCCCGCGAGGCCAAGGACGCGATGCTGGCGACCAAGATCCTCAACTACCGCGCCGTCGACCAGTTGAACCAGCACCACGACACCGCCGCGCTGCAGCTGGCCCTGCAGGCCAATCAGCGCCGCGCCCAACTGGCGCGCGACGCCCAGAGCCAGGCGGGAACCCGTATCAGCGCCAGCGATGTCGGGCAGGTGGAGGCGAGCAATGTGGGCGCCGGCCAGCGCAGCCTGCTGGTGCAGCTGTCGAATACGCCGGGGGCCGACCGGGCGGCCATCCTGAATGCCCAGGGCGCCTATATCGCCGCCGTCGCCGCGCGGGCGCTCGGCCGCGCCGACGAACGCGCCTATCTCGACGCCGCCGCGCGCGACCTGGAGCCGGTCACCAACCCGCCGGGCTGGCTGGTGGGCGACATCACCAATGAGCTGGCCGATTCGCGCCTGGCGGCGGGAGACTTCGCCGGCGCCGAGGCGGCCGCGCGCGCGGGACTGACCGTCATGGCGACGGCCGCGCCCGGCACGCGCGCCGAGGCCCATCTGTGGCTGACCATGGAGGCGGCCGAGGCCGGCGAAGGCCGGACCACGGACGCCCTGGTCAGCGGACGCCAGGCCATGGCCGACTACGCCAGGCAGATGGAATCGCCGGGTCTTCCACCCGACATCGCCGCCACGCATCTTGCGCTCCTGGAAAAGGAATGGCGGCGAACCGGAGACGCCGCCCTAGCCGCCGAGTATTTCCAGACCCTTTCCCTGGTCTGGGACGGCGCGGCCGCCCGCACGACCGCGCAGCTGGCCGCTCGGCTGGTGCTGAAGCAGGCGGGCGATCAGGCCCGTCTCTACCAGGACGCCGAACGGGCCTATCGCGCCGCGCTGGCCCGGCAGCAACTGCTGGCCGGAGACGCCGATACGCCCGCCGATCAGAAGGCCGCCGCCGCTGCCGCGGTGCAGGACGCCGCCAGCCGCTTTGCAACCGCCGAAGCGGTCTTGCGAGACCGCGCGCCAGCCTATCTGGAGCTGCTCAGCCCGCAGGCCTCGGCGAGCGATCTGCAGGCCGCGCTGGCCGAACACGAAGCCTATCTGCGCATCGTCGTCGGGACCGGCGGCGGCTATGCCGTGCTCGTCGACAAGACCGGCGTCCATCCCTTTCTGGTGACCCTGACCGGCGCTCAGGTGGACGCCCTGGCCGATCGGATCCGGCGCAGCACCCACCTGCACGGACGCCGGCTGCCCGACTTCGATCTGGAGGCCAGCGAGGGCCTCTACGCCGCCCTGATCGCCCCGGTGCGGGACCGGCTGGCCGACATCGACACCCTGGACGTGGATGTGAACGGCTCGCTCGCCTCTGTTCCCTTCGCCGCCCTGGTCGAGACCGCGCCAGATCCGGCCGAACTCGAAAAGATCCACGACGATCAGGACTATACCGGCGTCGCCTGGCTGGCGCGGCGCGTCGCGGTGGCCAACACGCTGGGCCCCGCCTCGTTCATTCGCTTGAGAAAGTCCGCGACCGCGGCGCCGGCGCAGCTGCATGCGGCGGTCTATGGCGACTATGTCCCCGACCCCGCCGAGGTCGCCGCAAGGCTGGTCAAGGAGCGCAACCTGTCCGACCAGTGCCGCCAGCAGATCCAGCACGACCTCCAGCTGCTCGGGCCGCTGCCCGAAACGGCCGACGAAGCGCGCGGCATCGCGGCCAAGTTTCCCGGCGCCCGTCTGGTCCTGGGGCGGGATTTCACCGACACCGATTTCCTGCACAGCCCAGACACCGCCAATGCCGACGTGATCATGCTGGCGACGCACGGGGTGCTCGGGCTCTCCACCTGCTTCGCAGAGCCGGCCCTGCTCACCTCGGTGGGCGCCGCGGGCGACGGTCTGATCGAGGCCTCGCAGCTGTTCGACACCGCGCTCAAGGCACGGGTCGTGGTCCTGTCGGCCTGCGACACCGCCGGCGGCGGCAAGCTCGACGAGGCGCGCACCGGCCTGGCCGACGGCGGCGACGCGCTGAGCGGCCTGGCGCGAGGGTTCATCTATGCCGGCGCGCGCAACGTCCTGGCCACCGAGTGGAAGGTCGACGCCGCCACCTCCAGCGCCGAGATCAACGGCTTCTTCCAGGGCGCGAGCCAGCCCGGCGCCGGATTGGGCAAGGCCTTGGCCACGGCGCAGCAGCAGATCTACGACCAGCCGGAAACCGCGCACCCCTTCTATTGGGCGGCCTTCGTCCTGGTGGGCGACGGCGGCGGAAGCCTCTGAGCGAAACCCGCTGGTGACGAGACTTCCGCCCAGGGATTGCGGCCGCCGGCGAGTCAAAGGCTAAGCTGTGCCGGCGTGAGCGAAGACCCGATCCAGCGCCCCGCCCGCAAACGGCGGGCTTTCAGCCTCGCCCAGCTGACCGCCGAGCGTCGGCGGGCGGTCATTTCCTTCTCGGTCGGCTTTCTCGTGCTGCTGCTGATCCAGATTCCCGCCGTCGAACAGTCGTTCCTGGGCGCGCCGGACCGGCAGATGATGGAGACCGCCTTCAAGCTGCGCGCGGACCTGATCAAGGGGACGGCCGACCCCATTCTTTTCATGGATATCGACGATCGGACGATCAGCCAGCTCGGGACCCAGCCGGGATCGTTCACCCTGCCGCCCGCGACGACGCCGCGCGGCCTGATCGCCGACCTTTTGGACTTCATCCGAACCGCGCCGCCGGCGGCGGCGCCCCGGGTGGTCATCCTCGATGTCGACCTGGCCAACCCCGCGTCAGACGGACCGGCTGGCATAGCCAAGCTGCAGACGGTGCTGACGGCCTGGGGCGCCACCAAGACCGCGCCGCCCCTGATCATTTCGCGCGAGTCCTACCCCGCCGTCGCCCTTGGCCTGGACACGCCGGCGCGCGTCCTGCCCGACACGCCCTATGACGCCACCGTCCAGGCGGCGCCGAATATCTTCTGGTCGACCGCCAGGGTGCTTGGCGATCAGAACGGCGTCATCCGGGAATTCGTGCCGTACGAATGCGTGCTCACCAGCACGGGCATGAAACCGCTCTATTCCGCCGCCTTGCTGGCTTACGGGTTTATCGAGCGCGACCCGAAGGTGCTCGACCGCGCGTCGGTCCGCCACTGGATGCAGGACGGCGCCAGCCACTGCCAGAGCCAGACCGGAACGGCGCTGCGCCATGGCGAGAGGATCGACTACCACTTCTCGCTGGACCTGGGGTTCGCCAATCGGGCGTGGCCGAACCTCGATCCCCGCTGGCCCGGTTTCAAAGCCTGCAGCGATTCCGACTCGGCGATCTTCATGCGGCTCTCGGCGATCGACATCGCTAACGCCTTTAACGCCGACGGCGACGTCAGCCGCGGCCTTCTGTGCCAGCACGTGGTGATCATCGGCGGCACGAACGCCAGCGGCGGCGACTTTGTGCAGACGCCGTTGAACGAGATGAACGGCAGCGCCGTGCTGGCCAACGCCGTCCGCGGCCTGCAACTGACCCATGGCGGCCTGCGGCCCATCCCGCTGATCGTCCAGGTCCTGCTGCTTTTGCTGGCCAGTCTGGCCATGTCCGCCTCGGCCCTGGCCAGCGCGCGCGCGCGGCGGCGGTCGCGCCTTTTGAAGCGCAGCCCGCACAAACATAAGCTGCGGCACAGATTCGAGATTATTTTGTTGAATCCGGTTATTCTGAACGGAATAATCGCACTGACGGCGCACGGTATTGGTATCGCGCTGTTGCTCGTTTCATTGAATTTCGGTCTGTGGGGTTTTGTCTCGGCGCCGGTCTTCGCCGCGGCCGTCACCGAGACCATCCAGGAGTTCGCCGATGGCTAGACTTTTGACTCGAGCGCCCGCGATGGCGGCGATCGCCCTAACCGCGGCCGGCTGGGCCGGTCTGGCGCACGCCTGCGCCGGCGCGGGCGTCATCGTCCGCATCGAGGGCCGCGCCCAGGACGTCGTCATCACCCGCAGCGAGGCCGGCGCGACCTCGACGGTGACCCGCCCAAGAGTGCTGGAGGTGGTCTGCCGCAACGATACGGTCAGCGCGGTCGGCGCCACCTATGTGGTGCTGTCCATCGACGGCAAGGGCCCGGTCAGGATCGACCATACCGCCGCCTATACGGTGCCCGCCCGCAGCGGCGCGCCGAGCGTGCTCAGCAACGCCTATAGCGCCCTGAACGACCAGGTCATGCCCGACATGAAGCGCCTGCCGTGGAACGTGCGCCTCAAGGGCGCGGGCGACGACTTCGGTTTTGCTTTGCCGGCCCTCAGCACGGGCGGTCAGCAGGTTCGGGCCGGCGATCGGACCCTGTTGGTGAGGCTGGTCGGCGGCGAGGCGCCGTACAGGGTCGAGATCCGCGACGCCCACGGCGCCGTCGCCGCCTCCCAGACCAGCACAGACCATGACGTGGTGCTGCCGAACGTGACGCTGAGCCCCGGCGCCTACCGCATCACCGCCAGCGACTCGACGCCGCGGTCCATGGACGCCGCGGTCACCGCCGTGGACTCAGCGCCCCCGGCCGAAACCTCGTTCGACGGCCTCGCCGACCCGGAGATTCGCACCGCGGCCGAGGCGGCCACCCTGGCGCGCGACGCCTCGACGCCCTGGTCGTTCGAGGCCGAACAGCAGCTTCAGGCCGCGCCCGCAAACGGCCTGGATCGCGACAAGGTCTATGAGCTGATCGAGAGCTACGGCACCGACTGAGGCCGGCGCCGCACTAGCGATTGACGTCCACCACCACCCGCCCGCGCACCTGGCCGGCGAGGATTGAGTCGGCCAGCGCCGGCAGGTCGTTCAAGACCGCGCGCTCGGTCATCGCATCGAGCAAGTCGAGGTCGAGGTCCCTGGCCAGCCGCGCCCACGCTTCGGCCCGGCGCGGCGTCGGGCACATGACCGAATCGATGCCGGCCAGGGTCACGCCGCGCAGGATGAAGGGCGCCACCGAACCGGGCAGGTCCAGGCCCTGGGCCAGGCCGCAGGCCGCCACCGCGCCGCCATAGCGAATCTGCGCCAGCACATTGGCCAGGGTATGGCTGCCGACGGCGTCCACCCCGCCCGCCCAGCGCTCGCGCGCCAGCGGCCGGCCGGGCGCGGACAGTTCGGCCCGATCGATGATCTCGGCCACGCCGAGGCCGGTCAGGTAGCCGCTCTCGGCCTCCTTGCGGCCGGTCGAGGCGACGACGCGGTAGCCGAGCTTCGACAGGAGCGCGATGGCGACGCTGCCCACCCCGCCGGCCGCGCCGGTGACGACGATGTCGCCCTTGTCTGGGGTCACGCCCTGGCGCTCCAGGGCCATGACGCAGAGCATGGCGGTGTAGCCGGCGGTGCCGATGGCCATGGCGTGGGCGGTCGAAAGGACCTCGGGCAGCTTGACCAGCCAGTCGCCCTTGACCCTGGCCTTCTGGGCATAGCCGCCGTGGTGGGTCTCGCCGACGCCCCAGCCGTTCAGCACCACCCGGTCGCCGGGTTTGAACCCGGCATGGGTCGAGGCCTCGACCACGCCGGCGAAGTCGATCCCGGGCGTCAGCGGCCAGACCCGCACCACCGGCGACTTGCCGGTCAGCGCCAGGCCGTCCTTGAAGTTGAGGGTGGAATAGTCGACCCGCACATCGACATCGCCCTCCATCAGGTCGGCGTCGGTCAGGTCGAGGAAACGGGTCTCCTGGCCGGTCTCGGTCTTGAACAGGCGGATGGCGCGGAAGCTGTCGGTCATCAGCTCGCCTTGTCTTGTCCGGCCGGGGTCAGCCCGAACCGCTCGCCGCGCTTGCCCTTCACCGCCAGATCGACGGTGAGCAGCCGCCGCTCGCCCTCCATCCGCATGACCGAGCCGGGCATGTGCATCATCGCCTGATAGTCGCCGAGGCTGTCCTCGACAGCGTTGGTGAAGCCCTGGACGTCCTGGGCCTTGTTCATCTGGATCTTGGCCATGCGCAGCGCCTCGGGGCTGTTTTCCGCCACCCGCCGCGCATAGGCGAAGGTCTCCCGCTCCAGCTCCGCCAGCGGCAAGACCCGGTTGACCAGGCCGAACCTGGCCGCCTCGTCGGCGCTGATGAAACGGCTTTCGAACACCAACTCCTTGGCCCGGCGCACGCCGATGTCCCAGGGGATGGTGTTGTACTCGACGAAGCCGCCGAGGAATTCGGCGCTGTCGGCCGCGAGCACCACGTCCATGGCCGCGGCCAGCATCCAGCCGGCATAGATGCAGTAGCCCTCGACCATGGCGATCGTCGGCTTGGGAAAATTGCGCCAGGCTAGCAAGAGGTCGAGATTGTAGCGCTTGAACTGGTCATAGGTCTCGATGCCGGGCTTGGCGCCCAGCGCCTTGCGATAGTCCATCCCGTCCGGCGTGCCGAGGTCGTGGCCGGTGGAGAAGACCCCGCCCGCGCCGCGCACGATCACCACCCGCACCGCCTCATTCGTCCTGGCCAGGCCAAAGGCCAGGTCGATCTCGTCCAGCATCCGGTAGCCCTGGGCGTTGCGATAGCCTGGCCGGTTCAGGGTGATGACGCCGAGCGGGCCCTCGACGGCGTAGATGATGTCTTTGAAGTCCAAACCGTGTCCTCCCGGGAAGCCTCGCACACCACGATAGGCGCCAGACTTCCGGAAAACCAGCACGAGGTGGACGCCGCGGCCGAGGCGTCCGGGCGTTCAATCCGCGCCGGCGCGAAAACCTTTGCGGCGATCGCTGGTCAGCGCGGCGCCATATTCGTCGTCGCCGCATCGAACAGGGCCAGTTGCTGGCTGGCGTAGTCGGAGCGCATCTCGTGCGCGGCCCAGGCGACCATCAGCATGTCGGTGACCTCGCGGCCCTGCGGCGCCGAGGCGAGCCGCCGGCGCACGTCGTCCATGTCGGCGGGCATGATCACCTTGTCGGCGAGGAACGCCGTCCGCTTACCGGCCGCATCGATCAGCCCCGCCGCGGGCAGGGTCTTGGCGACCAGCGTCTCACGCTGGGCGGCCGACAGGCCGGGAATCACCGCGAAGGTGTCGGCGCAGACCGGATGCTCGAGATTGAGATGCGTCTGCATGGGCGCGCCGCCCGCCACGAGGCTCGCGACGACGGCTAGATTGCGGTCGGTGTTCACATAGCCGTCGTTGCGCGAGGTGATGACCATAGTCGGCGGATAGGTCTTCGGGTCGCTCACCAGCGCCCTCAGCGCCGGCGGGAACGGGCCCATATAGTCGGCGACGGCCGCGACCGGCAGGTGCTGCCGCTTGGCGACGCTGGCGAACAGGTTGGCGAAGGCGCCGCCATTTGACATGCCCATGGTGAAGACGGGCGTCTTGGCGGTGATCTCGCCCCTGGCGATCAGCGCCGCGTGCAGCGCCAGCATGTAGGCGATGTCCGGGTTCGACGCGGCGCCCGCATCGTCCACCTTCCAGCGGATCGGATTGGTGCGATCGGCCGATGGGGCCGCGACATAGCCGTAGCCGGCGGCGACCAGCGGAGCGAGCGTGCGCACCGTCTCCAGCCGCAGCGCGAACTTCTCCGAGCCGCCCGTGCCGTGGAACAGGTAGATCACGCCCTTCGGGTGCGGTGGGATGAACCGGAGTACGGGCCGGCCGCCGATGGTCTCGGCCTTGGGGGGCGCGAGGGTCACCTTGACCGGGGTCTGGACGTAGCAGGCCCCCTGCGCCCAGGCTGAACCCGCGCCCAAGGCCAGGGCCAGGAGCGCCGCCGCGCAGATCCGGATGGTTCTCATGCCTCGCCTCTCGTCGCGTTCGCCGTCTGACGGAAGCCCTTATGTGCCTCGGCAAGCCTTCGCCAGCTCAAAGCCGGCCGGTTTCGACAGGTGGAACAAGGCGCCGCGAGGTCAAGGCGCACAATGGCTTGAACCGGCCGGCGTCATGTTGGACTTATGCCGCAAAGCGCCGCCCCGCCTGAAGGCGGCCAGGAGAGGAACGCAAGGACGATGGTTTCGAATTTCGGAGACATTCTCGACGCCGTGGCCCTGGCCGTGCCGCCAGACGCGCCGGCCTTCATCCATGGCGAGCGGGTCATCAGCTGGGGCGAGGCCGACCGCGCCAGCAACAGCCTGGCCCGCGCCCTGATCGCCCGCGGCGCCAAGCCCGGAGACAAGATCGCCATCTATATGCGCAACCATCCCGAATACCTGATGGCCCTGGCCGCCGGCTGGAAGGCGCGCCTGACCCATGTGAACGTCAACTACCGCTACACGCCGCAGGAGGTCTGGTACATTTTCGACAATGCCGACGCCCAGACGGTGGTCTATTCGTCGGAATTCCGCGACGCCGTCACCGAAATCCGCCCTCGCCTGCCGAACGTGAAGACCTGGATCGAGGTCAGCCCCGACGGCAAGGTCGCCCCCTTCGCCGAGCGGTTCGAGGACCTGGCCGCCGAGGGCAATGGCGGGCCGCTGGACATCCAGCGCTCGGGCGAGGACCAGTTCTTCATCTATACCGGCGGCACCACTGGCATGCCCAAGGGCGTGATGTGGGCGCATGCGGACCTGCGCGAGATCACCACCGCCCAGGCGCGTCGGATGGGCATGCCGGTCGCCGAGACGGCCGAGGAACTGACCCAGATGACTCGCAATGCGGGACCGGGCGGGCGCATCCTGCCGGCGCCGCCGCTGATGCACGGCACGGGGCTCCTGACCTCCATGGGGACCATGATGAGCGGCGGCTGCGTCATCCTTTTGGAAAGCGGCGCCTTCGATCCTGAGGAGCTGTTGCGCGCCATCGACGCGCACAAGCCGCAGACCCTGGTGATCGTCGGCGATTCCTTCGGCAAGCCGATCCTGAATGCGCTGAACGCCGCGCCCGGCAAGTACGACGTCTCATCCGTCGCGGTGATCGTCTCCTCGGGCGTGATGTGGAGCCTGGAGGTGAAGACCGGCCTTCTGGAGCACATGCCCGGCGCCATGCTGTCCGACGGCTTTTCCTCCTCCGAGGCGCTCGGCATGGGCATGTCGATCATGGCCAAGGGCGGCGCGGTGCAGACCGCCAAGTTCGTGCTCGGCGAGCGCTGCAAGGTGTTCGACGAGAACGATAATCCGGTCGAGCCAGGCTCGGGCGTCCCGGGCATGGTGGCGATCGGCCCGCCCAATCCGGTCGGCTATTACAAGGACGAGGAGAAGACCCAGCGCACCTTCCGCACCATCGGCGGCGTGCGCTACTCCATCCCCGGCGACTGGTGCATCGTGGAGACCGACGGCACCCTGACCCTGCTCGGCCGCGGCAGCGCCTGCATCAACACCGCCGGCGAGAAGGTCTTTCCCGAAGAGGTCGAAGAGGCGCTGAAGACACATCACTCCATCGAGGACGCCCTGGTGGTCGGCCTGCCGGATGAGAAGTGGGGCCAGGCGGTGACCGGCGTGGTGAGGCTTTCCGAGGGTCATCAGCTGGACGAGGACGCGTTGCGCGCCCACGTGCGCAAGGCGCTGGCCGGCTACAAGACGCCCAAGCGCATCGTGGCCACGACCCAGTCCATCCGCGCCGCCAACGGCAAGGCCGACTATCCGACGGCGAAGTCGGTCGCGGAAGCGGCGCTGGCTGGCGCCGACTAGGCCGGCCCTAATGGCATTGAGCGGAAGCGCGGCCTCCGCACGACAAGCCCTTTCGACCCGGCTGGTCTTCTTCATCGTCGGCTTCGCCTCCGCGGGCTGGGCGCCGCTGGTGCCGTTCGCCAAGGCGCGGCTCGGCATCGACGAAGGCGTTCTGGGCCTTCTGCTGCTCTGCCTCGGCGGCGGGTCGATCGTGACAATGCCGGCGGCCGGCGCCCTGACCGGCCGGTTCGGGTGCCGGCGGGTGATCGTGGTGGCGTCGCTGGCCCTGTGCCTTTCCCTGCCGGTGCTGGCCTGGGCGTCCAGCGCGCCGCTGCTGGTGGCGGGTTTGCTGGTCTTCGGCGGCAGCGTCGGCGCCATCGACGTCTCGGTCAATATCCAGGCGATCATGGTCGAGCGCGAGAGCGGTCGGCGCCTGATGTCGGGCTTCCACGGCTTCTATAGCCTCGCCGGGATCGTCGGCGCGGTCGGGGTCACCGCCCTGCTCGGCGCGGGGGCGTCGCCGCTGGTTGCGGCCGTGGTGGTCAGCCTGCTCTGCCTGGTGATTCTGGCGGTCGCCGCGCCGCATCTCCTGGCCCGGGGCGCGCACGGCGAGGGTCCCGCCTTCGCCCTGCCCCGCGGCGTCGTCTGGGGGCTCGGCGCCCTGTGTTTCATCCTCTTCCTGGCCGAAGGCTCGGTGCTGGACTGGAGCGCCGTCTTCCTCTCCTCGGTGCGCGGCATGGCCAAGGCCTATGCCGGGCTGGGCTATGCCGCCTTCGCCCTGACCATGACCATCGGCCGGCTCACCGGCGACCGGATCGTGCACCGGCTGGGCGACGGGCGCGTCATCCTCATCGGCGGCCTTTGCGCCGCCGCGGGCTTCGCCCTGGCGACCCTGGTCGGCTCCTGGCCCGTGGCCCTGGTCGGCTACGCCCTGGTCGGCGCCGGCTGTTCCAATGTCGTGCCCGTGCTGTTCAGCAGCGTCGGGCGCCAGACCGCCATGCCCGAGAGCGCCGCCGTGCCGGCCATCACCACGCTGGGCTATGCCGGCATACTGGTCGGCCCGGCCGCCATCGGCTTGGTCGCCCATGTGGCCAGCCTGCCGATAGCCTTCCTGATCGTGGCGGCGTTGCTGGTCGGCGTCGCGGCGAGCGGCCGGCTTTTGCGGGTGTGAGACGCCCGGACTGGCGCGGCCTGTTCGACCGCCTGGACGGCCTTTTGAACCGGCCGGATCGGCAAAGGAAAAGCCCTCGCGCCCAACATTTCCCGCCGCCGCCGTGGGATGGACGCCGGTTGCTACCCGCCGCGCACCTCGCGGAAGGGGACGTCGCGGTCGACCTCCGGTTCCTTGGGCAGGCCCAGCACCCGCTCGCCGATGATGTTGCGCTGGATCTGGTCGGTGCCGCCGCCGATGGAGGTGAAATAGGCGTTCAGGGTCAGGAAATTGGCGTCCTCGGCGCGGGGGTGGGCAGGCCCTTCCATCAGGCTGGCCGCGCCCAGGATGGCCGTGCGCAGGCGCGCCTCCTCGTGCAGAATGCGCGACATGGCGAGCTTGCCCAGGCTCATCACCGGTGAGGAGGTGCCCTGGGCCAGGTCGGCCTTGGCGCGGGCGGTGTTCAGCGCATTCAGCTTCTTATAGGCGATGACCCGGGCGATCTCCTGGCGCAGGGTCGGATCGCCCAGCACGCCGGCCTCGCGGGCCAGCGCGATCAGCGGCTCCTCAGCCGTCGCTTCCGCGACGCCCGAACGCGGGCCGCGCGCGCCCTCGCCCATCACCGAGCGCTCATAGGCCAGCGCCGTCTGCAAGACGCTCCAGCCCTGGCCGAGTTCACCCAGGAGGTTTTCCGCCGGAACGACGGCGTCGGTGAGGAAGACCTCGTTAAAATGGCTCTCGTCGGTGATCTGGCGCAGCGGCCGCACCTCGACGCCCGGCTGCTTCATCGGCAGGAAGAAGAAGCTGAGGCCCTGGTGCTTGGGGACATCCCAGTCGGTGCGGGCGATCAGCATGCCGTAGTCGGCGCTGGCCGCCGTCGAGGTCCAGACCTTCTGGCCGTTGACCACATAGCGGTCGCCCTGGCGCTCGGCGCGGGTGCGCACCCCGGCCAGGTCGGACCCGGCGCCGGGCTCGGAATAGAGCAGGCACATGACGATCTCGCCGCGCAGGATCGGGCCGATCAGCCTGGCCTTCAGCGCCTCGGTCCCCTTGGCGAGCAGGGTGTTGGCGTAGAGCTGGGTGCGATCCTGGCCGGTTCCGGGCGCGCCGACGCGGGCGAATTCGCGCTCGACGATGCGGGCCCGTTCGTTAGACAATCCGCGCCCGAACCACTCGACAGGCCAGCGCGGCGCGGCCCAGCGCGCCTCCACCACCTTGGCGATCCAGGCGCGGGTTGCGCCGGCGTCTCCACGAATGGACGGATCCCAATTGGCCTCCAGCCAGGCGGCGACCTCGTCGCGGAGCTGGTCGTCGGAAACGGGCGCGAGGGGTGTGGCGTCGTCCATGGTCAGCCTCCCAGCTGCTGGATGTAGCGTTCGCGGAAGTAGGCCGGCGGCCCGAACAGCTGAGCGTCGGCCCGCGCCCGGCGCAGGTAGAGGTGGGCGGGATGGGCCCAGGTGAAGGCGATGCCGCCGTGCATCTGGATCGCGGTCGCGGTGGTGGTCGAAAAGGCCTCGGCGCAGGCGAAGGCCGCCAGGCTGATGGCCGCCTGGGCGTCCGGCGCATCCTCCGCCAGGGCGCGGGCGGCGTTGCGCGCCGCCGAGACGGCCGATTCCGTCTCCAGCAAGAGGTCGGCGGCCATGTGCTTGATGGCCTGGAAGCTGCCGATGGCGCGGCCGAACTGGATGCGCGACTTGGCGTAGTCGACGGTGAAGTCCAGCACCCGCCGCGCGCCGCCGGCCTGTTCGCCGGAAAGGCCGACCAGGGCGAGGTTCAGCGCCTGTTGCACCGCCTGCCAGACCGGCCTGGCCGCTTCGATCCGGCGCGCGGGCGCGTCGGCGAAGGCGATCCGCGCCAGGCGCAGGGTGTGATCGAAGGTCGGCAGCGCCTCGATCGTCACGCCGGGGCCGGCGGGATCGACCTCGAACACCCGCGACCCGCCGTCGGCCACGACCAGCAGGATGTCGGCAGTCTGGCCATGCAGAACGTAGGAGGCCTCGCCGTCGAGCCGCCAGCCGCCCTCGACCTGGCGCGCGGTCACCGCGACGGCTTCGGGCGTCCAGAGGCCCGCATCGCCGGTCATCGCCACGGTGGCGATGGCGGTTCCCGCCGCGATGCCGGGCAAGAGGCGCGCCTTGGCCTCTCGATCGCCCAGCGCCCGCAGCAGTTCGGCCGCCAGCACCCCGCTGGCCAGCAGCGGCGAGCAGAGCAGCGCCGCGCCCGCCTCCTCCATGACCAACTCCAGTTCGAGCGGGCCAGCGCCCGCGCCGCCGAAGTCCTCCTCGATCACCAGGCCGGCCAGGCCCATCTCGGCCAGCTTGCGCCAAAGCGCGGCGTCGTAGCCGGCGGGCGTCTCCATGGCGCGGCGCACGTCCGCCTCGACGCTGTGGTCGGCCAGCAGCCGACGCACGGAGTCGCGCAAGGCCCCTCTTTCATCGGCCGAGATCCTCGCCAAAGCCGTTCTCCTCACTCAGACCACACCCATCACGATCCAACAAAGGCCGTTAGGGAAGCCAAGCGCCAAAGCGCCGGGTTCGCGGCCAACCCTCAATCGCCCGGCCGCAGGACCACGAACTGCCGCTCCGGATCGTCCTGCACGGCGGTGCGGCCGTCGCGATAGGTGGCGAGCGAGCCATCGTGGGAATATTGCAGGATATAGGCCTTGCGCACCGTGCCGGTCTTCAGGTTCGGCCCGGTTCGATGCGGCGCCAGCGAGGAGAAGACGATCGCATCGCCCGCCTTGGCCGGCACGGGGACGGCGTCCGGCGCCTCGTCCAGGCATTTCAGCCCGATCTCGGTCACCCAATGATCCAGCGTGCCGCCGCGATGCAGGCCGGGCGCGATCCAGGGACAGCCGTTGTCTTCGTCGACGTCCACCAGCGGCAGCCAGAAGGTCAGGTACTGCTGCGGCTCGATGAAGGTGTAGCCATTGTCCTGATGCCAGGGAAATTCCCGCTTCTGCGCGGTCTTCTTGTAGACCGACTGGTCCCAGTAGAGCCGCACGGCCTCGCCGAGCAGGTCGTGGCAGACGTCCCTGATGAAAGGGTGGGCGGCGAAGTCGCGCAGGACGGCTGAGACCTTGACCATGTGGGTGGTGAAGGTGATCTCGTCGGCGGTCGAGATGGAAATGGTCCCGCCGGCCCGGCGCAGCCTGTCTTCGGCCACGACCTCCAGCGGATCGATGGCGGCGGTGACGGCGGCGATCTCCGCGGGCGTGAAGGCGTTCTCGAACTTGACGAAGCCGAGCCGGTCGAAGGCCTCGCCCTGGGCTTCGGTGACCCTACGGAATGGACCCTTGCGGTCTTCCCAGCGGAAATCGGCGTTCAGCGGATGCGGGCGGGGCGTGCGCAATTTCAAGACCTCCGGTGAAGCCGCCAAATTGCCCGCGACGCCGCGTCAGGTCCAGCCACGGCCTTGTGCGGGGCCGGCGCGGAGCCCAGAACCGTCGCAAAACCAAGGCTATTGGGAGATGAGATGCGCGCGCTCGTACTGGATGGGGACGCCGGGATCGATCACCTCAGCATCGTGGATCGCCCGGCCATAGAGCCGGCGGCGGGTCAGGTCGCGGTGACCATGAAGGCCGCCTCGCTCAACTATCGCGACCTGGCGACGGTGGACTCGCCGATGATCAAGGCGCGCCTGCCGCTCATTCCGCTCTCGGACGGTTGTGGCGTGGTCTCGGCGGTCGGGCCGGGCGTGACGCGCGTGGCCGTCGGTGATCGCGTGGCGCCGCTGTTCTTCCAGGACTGGTTCGGCGGCGAACCGACGGCGGCCGGGCTGTCCACGGCGCTGGGCGGCGCGCTCGACGGCGTCGCGCGCGACCAGGTGGTGCTGAACCAGAATGGGGTCTCCAAGGTCCCGGCCGGGCTCAGCGAAGAGGAAGCCGCCTGCCTGCCCTGCGCGGGCCTTACCGCCTGGCGCGCCCTGATGGTCGAGGGGCGATTGAAGCCCGGCGACGTCGTGCTGGCCCAGGGCACGGGCGGGGTTTCGATCTTCGCGCTGCAGTTCGCCAAGGCGGCCGGCGCCACCGTCATCATTACCTCCTCGTCGGACGAAAAGCTGGAGCGGGCTCGCGCGCTCGGCGCCGACCACACGATTAACTACAGGGCCGAACCCGACTGGGCCAAGGCGGCGCGGAAACTGACCGGAGGGCGCGGCGTCGACCACGTGGTCGAGGTCGGCGGGGCCGGCACCTTCCAGCAGTCGATCCAGGCTATCCGCATCGGCGGCCATATCGCGGTGATCGGGGTGCTGACCGGCATGGTGAAGGACCTGAACGTCGCGGCCATGTTCGGCGCCAACGCCCGCATCCACGGCATTACGGTGGGCAGCCGCGAGCAGTTCGAAGCCATGTGCCGGGCGATCGAGGCCAACGCCCTGCGCCCGGTCATCGACAAGCGCTTTTCCCTGGAAGACGCGCGAGGGGCCTTCCACGCCATGAAGGCCGGCGAGCATTTCGGCAAGATCGTCCTGACCTTTTAAGACCTCTCCCTATGGGAGAGGTTTTAGATGGCACCGTTCGTTCAGGCTGATCAGGTTGCGCTCGCCGCTGCCTGCGCAGAGGTAGCGGTGGAGGCTGGCATAGGCCGGCTCGAAGAACAGCCTGGGCGGCATGGTCAGCACGTGCGCGGTCCAGACATTGATCACCCCGCCGTGGCAGAAGACCGCGACCCGCTTGGAGGCGTTGTTCTTGACGATGTCTTCGAGGGTCTCGACCACGTTCCGCTGGAAGGCGCCGAGATCGATCTGGTAGCCGCCGGCGACAAAGGCCTTCCAGGCCTCGTAGTCGTCGCGTTTCAGCTCCTCCATCGGGGTATAGGCGCCCGTGCCGCGGTCGAACTCGACGATGCCCTCGCGCGTCTGCACCTGATGGCCGCTGAGCGCGGCGAAGGGCTCGGCGGTCTGCACCGCCCGCACCATGGGGCTGGAAAAGACCGCGTCGATCCGCTCGCGCGCCAATAGGGCCGCCGCCCTTTGCGCCTGGTCGCGGCCCTCCGCGGTCAGCGGCGGATCGGCGGTGTCGTTGCGGCGTTCGGGCAGGCCGTGGCGGATGAGGATCAGTTCCATGATATCCTTCGGAAATACTCGGCGGATGGCGTCGCTGCGCTGCTTAGCGTAATCAAGACCGGACGAATACGGCTCAAGGAGACTTCGAAATGAGCGACGTTACGGAAGCCGGCCAGAAGATGAACGCCGTGCTGCAGCGGCAGAAGGCGGCGCATCTTCGCGACGGCGCGCCCAGCGTCGAGCTGCGGATCGACCGTCTGGAGCGCTGCATCAAGCTTTTGATCACCTATGAGACGCAGATCATCGCGGCGCTGAACGCCGACTTCGGCAATCGCGCCGCCGCCGTCAGCGGCATCACCGACGTGGCCGGCTCGCTGGGCCCCCTCAAGCACGCCAAGGCGCGCGTGAAGGCCTGGATGCGGCCGGAGAAGCGCAAGACCACCCCGGCCCTGCTCGGCTTCCTGGGCGCCAAGGCCGAGGTTCAATACCAGCCCAAGGGCGTGGTCGGGATCATCAGCCCGTGGAACTTCCCGGTGAACCTGACCTTCGCGCCGCTGGCCGGGGTGTTGGCGGCGGGAAACCGGGCGATGATCAAGCCGTCGGAATTCACGCCGGCGACCTCCGAGCTGATGGCCAAGATGTTCGCCGACGTCTTTTCCGAGGACGAGATCGCGGTCTTCGCCGGCGGTCCCGAGGTCGGGCAGGCCTTTTCGGAGCTGGCCTTCGACCACCTGATCTTCACCGGCGCGACCGCGATCGCGCGCCACGTGATGAAGGCGGCGGCGCAGAACCTGGTGCCGATCACGCTGGAGCTGGGCGGCAAGAGCCCGGTCATTCTCGGCCGCTCGGCGGACTATACGACGGCGGCGGCCAGGGTGATGGCGGGCAAGACCCTGAACGCCGGCCAGATCTGCCTGGCGCCCGACTATGTGCTGGCGCCGGAGGACAAGCTGCGCCAGTTCGTCAGCGCCGCGGTGGAATCGGTCGAGACCATGTTCCCGACCATCAAGGACAATCCCGACTATACCGCCGTCATCGCCGACCGGCACTATGAGCGCATCCAGGGCTATGTCGACGAGGCCCGCGCCAAGGGCGTCGAGGTGATCGAGATCAATCCCGCCGGCGAGGACTTCAGCCAGCAGCAGCACCGCAAGATTCCGCCGACCCTGATCATCAACCCCACCGACGACATGAAGGTGATGCAGGAAGAGATCTTCGGGCCGGTCCTGCCGGTGAAGACCTATGCGACGGTCAGCGAGGCCATCGCCTACGTCAACGCCCATGAACGCCCGCTCGGCCTCTACTATTTCGGCGCCGACGCGGCCGAGGAAGCCCAGGTGCTGAACGGCACCACCTCGGGCGGGGTGACGGTCAACGACGTCATCTTCCATGTGGCCCAGGAGGAGCTGCCCTTCGGCGGCGTCGGCCCGTCCGGCATGGGCAGCTATCATGGCGTCGACGGCTTCCGCGAATTCAGCCACCGCAAGTCCATCTATCATCAGCTGAAGAAGGACCTGGGCCCGATGAAGGCGCTCAGGCCGCCCTATGGCGAGGCGGTTATGAAGTATATCGCCGGAGCGATGAAAGCCTGAGGCGCCCGGACTGCGTGTCAATTTAGTTGACACAACGTAGTCATCGACCTAGTTTTCAGAAAGAAAGCGGGGTTGAGCGCGTATGCGCATCGCATTGAGAAAAATGGGTAATTCCTCAGGCGTAATCATTCCGAAGCCGTTGTTGGCTCAGATCGGCGCTCAGGCCGGCGGCGACGTCGAGATGGCGGTCGAGAAGGATCGCATCGTCATCCAGGCGATCAAAGCCGAGCGCCGCGTAGGTTGGGCCGAAGCCAGCCAAGCGATTTCCCAAGCCGGTGACGACGCGCTCGTGTGGCCGGAGTTCGGCAACGCGGACGATGAGGCGCTTTCCTGGTGAAGCGAGGCGAAGTCTGGCTGGCGGCGCTCGACCCCACCCAAGGCAGTGAAATCCAGAAGACTCGGCCGTGCGTGATCATCTCCCCGGCCGAGATGAACGATCATCTGCGAACCGTCGTGGTTGCGCCCATGACCACGGGTGCGCGGCCGGCGCCGTTTCGCGTCGCGCTTAGGTTACAAGACAAGAACGGGCTTGTTCTGCTTGATCAAATCCGCACGCTCGACAAGAGCCGCCTTCTGCGCCGGCTCGGCGCCATGAACGGAGCGGTGCTCACGTTCACGCTCTCGACCTTGCGGGAATTGTTCAGCGAATAAGTCTGGCCTCAGCGCTCAGGCGGCTTGGCCAACGCCCCGGGCGACCTCATCGGTCTCGGGCTTCTTGGTCATCGGATGGGGCGTTCTTTATTGGCCGAGGCTCGGCTGGGACAAGGCGGATGATCGGATAAGATAGACGCGACGACGAGAACGGAAGACCAGGATGGACGCAAAATTGAGTTATGTGCGCGGCGCGGGCGAGCCGCCGTTGCGGGAAGACACCATCGGCGCGGCGCTCGACGCGGCGGCGCGGCGCTGGGGCGAGCGCGAGGCGATCGTCTCGGTCGCCCAGGGCATTCGCTGGACCTATGCCGAACTGGCCGCCAAGGCCGACGCCGTCGCGGCCGGGTTTATGGCGCTGGGCCTCACCCAGGGCGAGCGCGTCGGCATCTGGTCGCCGAACAACGCCGAGTGGGTGCTGACCCAGTTCGCCGCCGCCAAGGCCGGCCTGATCCTGGTCACCATCAATCCGGCCTACCGCAGCTCCGAACTCGAATACACGCTGAACAAGGTGGGCGTGAAAGCCTTGGTCGCGGCGCATCGCTTCAAGACCAGCGACTATGCGGAGATGGTCGAGGCCCTGGCGCCGGAGATCGCCGGCTCGACGCCCGGCCAGATCGCGGCGGCCGCCCTGCCCCACCTACGCGCCGTCATCAAGATCGGCGGCCCCGCGCGGCCCGGCTGGCTCGACTTCGATGAACTCGCGGGCTTGGCCGGACCCGAACAGCTGGCCGCGCTGATGGCCTTGCAACCCGCCCTGCGCAATACCGACGCGATCAACATCCAGTTCACCAGCGGCACCACCGGCCTACCCAAGGGCGCCACCCTCTCCCACCGCAACATATTGAACAACGGCTACTTTCTGGGCTTCTCCATCGGATTGCGCGAGGGCGACCGGCTCTGCCTGCCGGTGCCGCTCTACCACTGCTTCGGCATGGTGATGGGCAATTTGAGCTGCATCGCCCACGGCGCGACCATGGTCTATCCGTCCGAGGCCTTCGATCCACTGGCGGTGCTGCAGACCGTCGAGGCCGAGCGCTGCACGGGCCTGTTCGGCGTGCCGACCATGTTCATCGCCGTGCTCGGCCATCCGGAGTTCGACCGGTTCGACCTGACCTCCCTGCGCACGGGCTGCATGGCCGGCTCGCCCTGCCCGGTCGAGGTGATGAAGTCGGTGATCGAACGGCTGCACATGAGCGACGTCACCATCGCCTACGGCATGACCGAGACCAGCCCGGTCAGCTTCCAGACCGGCCAGGGCGACCCGATCGAACGGCGGGTCTCCACCGTTGGCCGGGTGCAGCCGCATCTGGAATGCAAGGTGGTCGACGAGCACGGCGAGATCGTCCCCCGCGGCGTCGCCGGCGAGTTCTGCACCCGCGGCTATTCGGTGATGCTGGGCTATTGGGACGATCCTGACCGCACGGCGGAGTGCATCGACCTCGACGGCTGGATGCATTCCGGCGACCTGGCGACCATCGATACGGCCGGCTACGGCAACATCGTCGGGCGGATCAAGGACATGATCATCCGCGGCGGCGAAAACGTGTATCCGCGCGAGGTGGAGGAATATCTCTACCGTCACCCCAAGATCGAAGACGTCACCGTGGTCGGCGTGCCCGACGCCAAGTACGGCGAGGAGCTGTGCGCCTGGATCCGGCTAAAGCCCGGCGAGAGCGCCGACGCCGAAGAGGTGACCGCCTTCTGCCGCGGCCAGATCGCCCGCTACAAGATCCCCCGCCACATCCGCTTCGTCGAGGCCTTCCCGATGACCGTGACCGGCAAGGTGCAGAAGTTTTTGATCCGCAAGCAGATGATCGAGGAGTTGGAGTTGAACGTCGAGCAGACGGCCTGATGCTCAGCCGTCCGCAAGCATTGCAATATTCCCCGCCCCCTGCGAGGCGGGGTCAGGGATGGGGGTGCGCCGCCAAGGGCGGCGACGGATGTGGCCGGTTTAACGCTAACGCCGACGCCTCAGCGCTGACACCCCCATCCCCAACCCCTACCCCGCAAGGGGGAAGGGGCTTTTCGCGCAACCTTCGAGATTCGTAGCGGCCTCATAGCAAGGATGGGGGCGTCCTACTGATCGCCGATCACGTTGCGGGCCTTGGTTTTTTGGGCGTAGCATCAGTCCAAATAAAAGACACGGGCCGGTGGAAGCGCGTTTCAACCTCGAGGAAATGATCATGGCCAATGCAATGCAAACCGAAAAACCACCCTATCTGGGCCTCTTGAACGCCATCTCGCTCGCCGAGACCAGCGCCGGCCAGTATCTGCGGGCCTGGGCCGACGCGACGCCGGACGAAGATCTGGCCTGCACCCTGCGCTTCGTGGCCGCGCGCGAAACCAGCCATGGCGAGGTCTTCTGCCGCCGCATCACCGAGTTGGGCTATGAGCTGCGCCAGAAGCCCGATCCGGCCTCCGGCAAGCGGCTGGCCAAGCTGGCCAATCCGGCGATCAGCGATCTGGACAAGATCGGCGACGAACGCGAAGAGGCCGACCCCTTCCGCGACATCAAACGCCAGCTCGCCGCCGGCGCCTACGATCCGATGACCGCCAACCTGCTCGGCTGGTACATCGCCGAGGAAGGCGATTCCGGGCGGCGCCTGCGCGAGGCCTATGACTGCGTGCGGGAAAAGGCCCATGGCCGCTCGGGCAAGGCGAATGGCCGCGCCATGGCGTCCACGGGCCCCAGCGACGACGCCCAGGCGATCATGGCCTGCATGAGCGAGGGCTTCGCGCGGCTGGAGAAATCCTTCGAGAAGCTGGCGAAGGCGGTGAAGTAGGCGCACACCCCGCCCACCCTCACCAAGCTCGGAACCGACCGAATGACCACCGACCCGCTGCCGGGCATCTTCCAGCTTACCCCGCTCAATCCCGAATACCGCGACGACCCGCACGCGGTCTTGGACGACCTGCGCGCCCGTTGCCCGGTGCATCGCGACGAGGGGTCGGGCAGCTTCATCCTGACCCGCTACAACGATGTGCGGCCGCTGGTCTCGGATCGCAGCCTGTGGCGCGACCCGATCCGGGCGGAAGAGGCCGCGGTGATGTCGCGCCGCTTCGTCGACGACCTGGAGACGACGACCAACCGCGGCGAGACCACCAGCATCCTGATGCTGGACGATCCCGACCACGCCCGCATCCGCCAGCCCCTGGCCCAGGCGCTCTACGCCCGCGTCGCCAAGTTCCGCCCCGAGGTCGAGCGCATCGTCGGCGAGGCCCTCGATCGCATCGACACCACAAAGCCGTTCGACCTGATGAGCGCCTTTTGCGTGCCGGTCCCGGTCGACGCCATCGCCTCGATCCTCGGTGTGGACCGCGAGCGGCTGGGCGAGTTCCGCGAATGGTCGGAGGGCGTCATCCAGGGTCTCAACCCGTTCCGCAGCGAGGCCGAGACCGCGCGCATGGAAGAGGCGGGCCCGGCGCTGAACGCCTATTTCACCGAGACCATCGCCGCCCGCCGCACAGCGCCTCGCGACGACCTGATCTCGGACATGGCCCGCCTGCAGACCGAGGGCGCGCCCTTGAGCGACATCGAGGTGCAGATCAACCTCACCGCCCTCTTGATCGGCGGCAACCTGACCACCACCGACCTGATCGGCAACGGCGTGCGGCTCCTGCTGATGAACCCGGCGGAACTGGCCAAGCTGCGCGCCGACCCGGCCATCATCAGCGCGGTGGTCGAGGAGATCCTGCGCTACGAGCCGCCCGTCGACATCACCGGCCGCATCGCCTCCGAGGACATCGAGATCGGCGGCTGCCCGATAAAGGCCTCGCAATCGATGACCTTTTCGCTGCGCGCCGCCAATCGCGACCCGGAGGTGTTCGACGATCCGCACCGCTTCGACGTCAGCCGCAAGCACAGGCCGCACATGGCCTTCGGCGGCGGCGCCCACATCTGCATCGGCGCGCCGCTGGCGCGTCTGGAGGCGCAGGTGGCGCTGGTCAAGCTGTTCGAGCGCTTCCCCAATCTGGCCTTCGCCGATCTGGGCCAAGCGCCGGTCTGGCGCACCCTGCCCTTCTTTCGCGGCCTCGAGCGGCTGGACCTGCGAGCTTAAGGGCGAGCCCTTAGCGGTTTCTTCGTACCGGACCGGCGATAAGACCGGCTTCGATCCCCGTTGAGACCCCCATGGCAGGACGCGCACGCGCAACGGCTGACACATCGGAGGTTGGCCCGCGCGTCCAGCAAAGCGCCGGCTCGCCGGGGCTGTCGGTGTTCGTGGTGGTCCCCAATCCGGTCGCCGCCGCCGAACTGGCCGCCTTCATCGGCGAGACCCTGCCAAGGGAGAGCGTGCTGGCCTGCGATGGCGCGGCCGAGGCGATCGCGCGGGCGGAGTCGGCCTGGCGCATGGGCCTGGCCGCGGCGGTCTTCGTCTTCGACTTTCGCGGCAAGCCGGTCGGCGACCTGGCCGAACAGGTGCGCCAGGTGCGCAACGCCTGCCCGGCCGCCGAGCTGATCGTGATCGCCGACGCCCGCAACAGCACCGCCTTCGCCGCCTGCCTGCAGGTCACCCAGACGCCGGAGACCCTGACCTTCCTGCTGGCCCCGCTGCACCGCCAGGAGGCGATGCGCGCCGTGCGGATCGTCGCCGAGCGCTACCGCGCCCTGCACCAGGCCAAGCGCGAGCTGGAAGAGCGCAACCGCTCCATCGTCGGCCTGGAGACGCGCGGCCGCGAACTCAACGCCCGCCTCGACATCGCCATGCACGCCGCGCGGCACGACAGCCTGACCGGGGTGCTCAACCGCGCCGGCTTTGTCGACGAGCTGGCGCTTCGGCTCGGCCGCCGGCTGCAGACCCAGACCGTGCTGCTGATCGACCTGGACCGCTTCAAGTCGGTCAACGACACCCTGGGCCACGACGCGGGCGATGATCTGGTGCGCAAGATCTGCGCGGCCATGTCGGCGATCATGCCGCCGGGCGACATCCTGGCCAGGCTGGGCGGCGACGAGTTCGGCGTCATCATCGAGGGCGCGAGCGAGGTCGGGGTCGCCGACTTCTGCGCGCTGATCCTGCGCGTCTGCAACCAGAGCCGCCGGGTGCTCGGCCACGAGGTCCAGGTCAGCGCCTCCATCGGCGTCGCCTACCAGGGCGACAACCACACCCAGATGGAGCTGATGCGCCACGCCGACCTGGCGCTCTATGCCGCCAAGCGGGAGGGGCGAAACCGCTTCCGGGTCTATGACACCGCTATCGACAAGGCCGCCAAGCACCGGCTTTCGATCGAGAGCGGCCTGGAGCGGGCCATGAACACCAACCAGCTGAAGATGGCCTACCAGCCGATCGTCAAGGCCGAGAGCGGGCAGATCCTGGGGTTCGAGGCCCTGGTGCGCTGGAACAGCCCCGAGCATGGTCCGATCTCGCCGGCGGACTTCGTGCCGGTCGCCGAGGAGACCGGCCTGATCCTCGACCTTGGCGACTGGATCACCCGCCAGGCGCTGAAGGACTGCCGGCGCTGGAACGGCCCCTACGTCTCGGTGAACCTCTCGGCGCGCCAGTTCCTGCGCCACAACGTCGCCGACCGCATCCTGCAATATGCCGAAGACGCCGACCTGGCGCCGCAGCGCATCCAGATCGAGCTGACCGAGACCGCCATCATCGACGATGTCGAGCGCGCCGACCGGAACTTGAGAATCCTGCGCGCCGCCGGGGTGCGGGTGGCCCTGGACGATTTCGGCACCGGCTATTCCAGCCTGGTCTATCTCAACCAGTTCGCCATCGACTGCATCAAGATCGACAAGTCCTTCGTCGACAACATCACCCGCGACCGCCAGTCGGCGGTGATCGTCGCCTCGGTGGCGCGCCTGGCCGCTTCGCTCGGCATGAGCGTGGTGGCCGAAGGCGTCGAGACCGAGGCACAGCGCCAGATCCTGATCGCCGCCGGCTGCGGCGCCCTGCAGGGCTATCGCTTCGGCAAGCCGACCAGCGCCCAGGGCGTGACGGCCCTGCTGGCCGGGCTGGCCGACCGCTAAAGGCCCGCCCGGGCGGCGATGCGATCGACCGTCACCGTCCGGCGCACGACCTTACCCGTGGCGTTGCGTGGCAGGCTCGCGACATAGCCGACGAGAACCCCGGGAAATCCCTGAAGTTCGGCGCGCAGCACTGCGGTCAGGGTCGCGGCATCGATCGGGGTGGGCGCCTCGATCACCAGATGCAGTTCTTCCTCGCCGCGGTCGTCCTGCATGGAGAGCAGGCACACCGCGCTTACGCCGAGCGCCTCGCGCAGGCGGTCTTCGATCGGGGCGGGCGATACCTTATGGCCCTTGACGTTGATCACCTCGGTGACGCGTCCCTGCAAGGCGATACGGCCGTCCTCGCGCATGACGGCAAGGTCACCCGGATAGAAGAACCCGTCCCCGAAGGCGTCTCTCGTCGCTTGCTCGTCGTACAGATAGCCGGTCGGGGCGTCCTCGGTCCCGACCCGCAGCCGGCCGATCTGGCCGACCGCCGAGGGCTGGTCGAAATCGTCGACGATCTCGACCAGGCTGCCCGGCGCGGGCCGATGCCAGCGATGGTCGTCGGGCGTGTTCAAGGCCGTGAGCGCGATGATGTGGCTCTCCGTGGCGCCGAGACCATTATAGAGCCTGGGGGTGATCCGGGCCTTGGCCTGATCGATCTGCGCCTGTGTGATGGAGCCGCCGGTCACGCTGAGCAGCATGGCCGCGTTGCGCGGAAAGGCGTCCCCGGGCTGGACCAGGATCTGGGCGAGCATCTCGGGAATGATCGTGCAATGGGTGAGCCCGGGATATCGAAGCGCCAGGTGCGGCGCGCGGCCCTGGCTGAAGACCACCGAGCCGCCGGCGCCCCAGGTGTTCGCCGGCGACTTGTAGCCCATCCCGGTCCATGCGCCGAACCCGGGCACGCTCACCACCGACGCCTGACCGATCCCGTTCACCGCGCGCCGGCGCCGCATGTAGTCGTCTTCGAAGGCCGGATCCATCAAGACCAGCTTGTAGTCTCCGGTCGTTCCCGAGGTCTGCAGGATATGGCCGCCGGGCGGATAGGCGGTCTTGTCCGGCCCGGACGGCGCGTCGCCGTCCGGGGCCGCCAAAACCAATTCCCAGTCCTGGGCGGCGCATCGCTCGGCCAGATCCGGCCACGCCCACGCGGCGCCGGCGACCACGCAGCGAATATCCGGCAAGCCGAGGCCGGCGATGGCCTCCGCCGACTGAACCGCGATGGTGGTGAGGCCGAGGCTGCGCAGCGCCAGACTGAAGACCCAGAAATCCCTCAGCTGATCGACGGCGACAACCGCAAACCCGGCGCCCGCGAGGCCGCGACGGTGAAAATCGCCCCGCGCGCCGGCGATGGCCCGAGCGAATGCTTGGTACGACCAGGGCTCGCCGTTGTAGTCCAGCGCCATCTTCCCGGGCGTCGTCCTGGCCCATTCGAAGATCAAATCCGTCAGCATGTCCGCAAATCGCCTAGCGCCGGTCGTCCAGATGACCGCGCAGGCCGCCGAACGCGGCGGCCCCGGCCTGGGTGAGGCGGGCGTGGGCGAGCACGGTGGCGAGCCCCCGATCGACGGAGGCGTCATGGCGCGCGAGCTGCTGGCGGGCCCGCGCCGCTTCGCCGACGTCCAGACATCCGGAGCCGATCAGCGCCCTGAGCGCATAGGCCATCCGCGCCGTCACATAGGTCGCGTGGGCGACGCCTTCCATCGGTCGCGGATCGCTTCGGAGCGGCGACGGATAGCGCTCGGCGGCGTCGTTTTCGGTCAACCGTCCGCCGAGGGCGAGGCCGAACAGCAGACCGTGCGCGGCCTCATGCGCCAGCGAGACGGCGCCGTCCAGGCGCTCGCCAAGGCCCTCCGCATTCAGCACCAGCGCGCCCCACAGGGAAAAGGTCGACGCGCCGGCGAACACGAACCCGTCCGGCCCCTGGCCAGGCGCGACCAACACGACCTCCCGGACCAAGGCGGCGAACTCGCCGAACAGGTCCGGAACGCCTTCGCGCAATAGATCCAGCGCCTGCGCCAGATGCGCCTCGGCGTCCGTTCGGGCGTGGCGGCGCAGCGGTTCGATCTCGCAGGCGAGGTCGTCGCGCAGCAGCCGCCGGTAGCGGGCCGATTGGCCAGGGCCAAGATCCCGATCGTCGAGGGTGACGATCCTCATGGCCTCCGAGCCGGCCGGCCAGCCGCCCAGCAGTTCGGCAAGCAAGGCCTCGACGTCGCGTTCGGCGAACAGAGCCAGCACCAGATCGACATAGACGCCGAACAGGGCCGGTGGGACGGGTCCCGCCTCTATGGACCGCACCAGCGCGGCCCGGCGCCGGGCCGCGTCGGCGCCGGGCGGATCCAGGGTCTCGAAAATGGTCTTAAGGCTATCGGCCAGTCCGGCGCGCACCGCCTGATCCAGGGCCGCGCCTCTGGCCGCGTCCGGCGCGAAGGCGAAGGTCTCCGCCCAGCCGGCCGGATCTTCGGAACGGGCGGCGCGCGTTATCACGCCGCCGCCTCAGGCGCCGTCGGCTCGTCCGACGTGTCGCGCGTCAGGAGCCAGGCTTGACTTCAGCCGTGCCGACCATGGCGCCGGGCATTCGGGGCGCGCGGGTGTTGAAGCCGATCAACGGCTTGCCGGCCAGACGGTCGCGAACGGACGTTTTCGGGGTCTTCATCAGTCCCTCCATAGCGGCGCTATACATACAACCTTGGCCGGTGCGGGTCAATCAGGCCGGGAACCCCAAGACAGGAGCGGACCCAGGCCTATCCCCGCCCGGACGGCAGGCTTGACGGTCGAACCGCGTCCAAATAATACACCGTATTAAACAGGAGCGCCAAGAATGAGCGCCGTGGGAAACATCCGGACGGAAGGCGCGGCGACCGCGACGGTCGACGAGCTCTTGAACCTGGCCGAGCGCCTGTTCGCCGAGCGCGGCATCGAGAACGTCGCCCTGACCCAGATCGTCGCCGCCTCCAGCCAGCGCAATCGCTCGGCCCTGCACTATCATTTCGGCTCGCGCGACGGCGTGCTGAGCGCGGTGCTGAACCGGCGCCTGGGACCGATCAACCATCGCCGCGAGGCCATGCTGGACGCGCTGCCCACCCCGGCCCCGGCGCTGCAGATCGTGCGCGCCACCATCGCGCCGCTGGGTCAGGTCGATGTCGAGGAGGCCTGGGGCGCGGATTACCTGAGCCTCCTGGCCCAGGTGACCTATCACCCGCGGCTGCTCGGCGAACGAGCGGTCGAGGACGACAATCTGACCGGCCTGCGCCGCACGCGCCGCCTCCTGGCCGCCGCCGCGCCCGACCTGCCCGACGCCCTTTTGGCGCAGCGCCTGAAATGGCTCACCGACAGCGTCGTCTTCGCCATGGCCCGCTGGGTGCGCGACACGCCGGCGGCCTTGCGCACCCGCGCCGCCATGGCCGCGCTCGTCGAACAGCTCGCCGCCTACGGGACCGCCGGCCTGACGGCGCCCGATCCTTCCTCCCAGCCTCCAGACACGGAGTAGACGCATGAGCAAAACCCCCTCCGGCGAAGATTTCCAAGGCGTCGTCGGGCGCACGATCGACCAGTCCAAGCCCTGGTGGCCGCCGGCCAGGTTCAAAGCCGGATCGCCGAACGTGGTGCTGGTGGTGCTGGACGACACCGGATTCTCCCACTTCGGCTGCTACGGATCGAGCATAGAGACGCCGAACATCGACGCCCTGGCCACTGGCGGGCTGAAGTTCACCGGCTTCCACACCACCGCCCTGTGTTCGCCGACCCGCGCCTGCCTGCTCACCGGCCGCAACCACCACGCGGTCGGCATGCGGGCCATCTCCAACTTCGACACCGGCTTTCCCAACATGCGCGGCGCCCTGCCGCGCTCGGCGGCGACCATCGCCGAGATCCTGCGCGACAACGGCTATGCGACCTTCGCCGCCGGCAAGTGGCACCTGGCCCCCATGTCGGAGTGCACGGCGGCCGGCCCCTTCACCAACTGGCCGCTGCAGAAGGGCTTCGACCGCTATTACGGCTTTCTGCAGGGCGAGACCGACCAGTTCTTCCCCGAACTCACCTGCGACAACCATTTCGTCGACGCACCCGCAGGCCCCGAGGACGGCTACCACCTCTCCGAGGACCTGGTGGACCGCTCGGCCGGCATGATCCGCGACCTGACCTCGCTGGTGCCCGAGCGGCCCTTCTTCCTCTATATGGCCTTCGGCGCCATGCACTCGCCGCACCAGGCGCCGCAAACCTATCTCGACAAATGGCGCGGCAAGTTCGACGCCGGCTGGGACGTGGTGCGCGAGCAGTGGTTCGAGCAACAGAAGGCGCTGGGCGTCATTCCGCCGCAGACCAGGCTCGCCCCGCGCAATCCGGGCGTACGCCCCTGGACCGAGCTCAGCGTCAACGAACAGAGGTTCGCCTGCCGCCTGCAGGAGGCCTTCGCCGCCATGCTGGAACACACCGACGCCCAGATCGGCCGCATGGTCGCGTTCCTCAAGTCGGTCGGCCAGTGGGACAACACCGTCTTCATCGTCATGTCCGACAACGGCGCCAGCCAGGAGGGCGGCGCCACCGGTGTGCTCGACGAGATGAAGTGGTTCAACGGCATCCGCGAAAGCGTCGACGAGGCGGTCGAGCGGCTGGACGACATCGGCGGGCCGAACAGCCATTGCAACATCCCCTGGGGCTGGGCCCAGGCCGGCAATACGCCGCTGAAATGGTACAAGCAGAACACCCACGGCGGCGGGGTGCGCGATCCGCTGATCATGCATTGGCCCGCCGGGCTGTCGGCGGCCGGCGAGACGCGGGGCCAGTTCTGCCACGTCATCGACATCGCCCCGACCATTCTCGACCTGCTTGGCATCGCTCAGCCGGAGGTCGTGGCTGGCGTGCCGCAGATGCCGGTGCACGGGATCAGCCTCAAACCAGCCTTAGCCGACGCCAAGGCGGCGCTGGCGCGCGGGGCGCAATATTTCGAGATGCTTGGCCACCGCGGCGTCTGGAAGGATGGCTGGAAGGCGGTCACCCACCATACGGCCGGCAAGCCGTTCGACGAGGACCGATGGGAGCTCTATCATCTGGCCGACGACTTCTCGGAATACGAGGACCTGGCCGAGCGCGAGCCGGAGCGGCTGAAGGCGATGGTCGACCTGTGGTGGGCGCAGGCCGATCTGCACGGCGTCCTGCCCCTGGACGACCGGCCGGCGACCGCCCTCTTCCGCGCCTCGATGCGGCCCGGCCTGCCGGCCTCGCGCAACCGCTTCGTCTATTATCCGCCGCTGTCGCACATCGTCGCCGACGCCTGCCCGTCCGCCGCGCGCGGCTGGACAACCACTCTGACGCTCGAACATCCGGCGGGCGCGGCGGACGGCGCCCTCATCGCCCGCGGCAGCCTGAACAGCGGCTTTGTCCTCTATGTGAAGAACGGCCGCCTAGTTATGGATTACAACGACTTCCACAGTCACACCCGCGCCGAGGCGAAGACGCCGCTGACGCCGGGGCCGCATGAGATCGTACTGAAGGTCGAGCGTAACGCCGAGGGCGGCGGGACTTTGAGCCTCTCGGTTGATGGCCAGATGGCCGCCAGCGCAAGTGCGCCCCGCCTGCTGTTCATCCTCTCCTCGACCGGCATGGACCTCGGCCGCAGCCTCTCGCCGGTCACCCACGACTATGCCGCGCCCTTCACCTATCCGGGGACCATCCACAAGGTGGTGTTCGAGACCCCGCAATCGGCGCCGCGCGGCGAGGTCAGGGCGCAGGTGCGGGCCGAGATGACCCGGCAGTAGCGGCCGAGCCAACTGCTCTAGAAAAGCCCTCCCCCTCGATGGGGGAGGGTTGGGTGGGGGTGTGGCCGCTGACCTTGGGTGAAGAGCGCCGGAAGGCGCCGGCGCCCAACTGAACTCGCCCCAACCCTGCCCTTCCCCCATCGAGGGGGAAGGGTTTGGAGCTAGTTCCAGATCGGCGGGTGGCGGTCCTTCCAGGGGCGCGCCTTTTCCAGCTGGGCGGCCAGCCTGAAAAGCACGGCCTCATCGGCATAGCGGGCGGTGAACATCATGCCGATGGGCAGGCCCGCTGCCGACCAGCTCAACGGCAGCGAGAGCGACGGCTGGCCGGTCATGTTGAACGGCGCCGGGAAGGGGAAGAGCTCGCCGTTCTTGCGGCCGAAGTCGCGCGGCGGCACGCTCACTGGATCGATATAGCCGATCGGCGGCGGCGGGGTTCCCATCACCGGGGTCAGGTAGACGTCGAACTCTTCGAACAGGGCCATGACGCCGCGCGCCAGCATGCGCAGCTCCTGCTCTTCCCACATCACCTGTTCGCCGGTGACGCGGCGGCCCGACTTGAGCGAAGCCCAGGTCAGCGGCTCCAGCTCGTCCGGCTCCGGTTCGTGGCCGACCTGCTCGATCAGCCGCTTCATGCCGGCGGCGAAATTGGCCCCGGAATAGGCGTTCTGGATGGCGTAGAGGCCGCGCTGGTCGATGCCGAGGCCGCGCGGGACCACCTCGTGGCCGAGCGCGCCCAGCATGGCGGCGGTCTTTTCCAGCGCCGCCTGGACCTCCAGATGGATCGGCCGGCCGTTGACGGTCTCGGACGACCAGGCGATGCGCAGCTTGCCGGGCGAGCGGCCGATCTCCTCCATATACGGGCGCTCCTTGGCCGGAGGCGCGTAGGGTGAGGCCGGCTCGGGCACGCCGGTGACGTCCAGCATGGCGGCGCAGTCGCGCACGGAGCGGGTCAGGACGTGCTCGACCACATAGCCCTGGGCGAAGTCGTAGCCGTCCGGCAGGTGCGGGTTGCGGTCGCGCGTCACCTTCAGGCCGACCAGGCCGCAACAGGAGGCCGGAATGCGGATCGAGCCGCGCCCGTCGCCGCCGTGGGCCATCGGCGCGATGCCGGCCGCCACCGCCGCCGCCGACCCGCCCGACGAGCCGCCGGTGGAGTGGCCGAGGTCCCACGGGTTGCGGCAGGCGCCGAACAGCGCCGGCTCGGTGGTGCCGGTTATGCCGAACTCCGGCAGGTTGGTCTTGCCCAGCGGCACGACGCCGCTCTGGCGATAGCGCCGCATCAGGCCGGAATCCTCGGTGTCGACCACGCCCTTGGCGAAACGGCTGCCGGAGGTGCGCGGCCAGCCGGCCACCATGATCAAAAGGTCCTTGACCAGGAAGGGCACGCCGGTGAACGGCCCGTCGGGCAGCGGCCCCTTCGCCGCCGCGCGCGCCTCGTCATAGGCCTTGTGCACCACAGCATTGATGGCCGGATTATGCCGCTCCACCCGCTCGATCGCCGCCTCGACCAACTCGACGGCGGAGACCTCGCCCTTGCGAACCAGCTCGGCCAGGCCGAGGCCGTCATGCTCGGAATATTCAGGAAAGCTCATGCGCGGGCATCCGTGTTGAGCCCTTCCCCCTCGATGGGGGAAGGGTTGGGTTGGGGGTGTTCGCGCAGGCGGCGAAAGGTTCGCGTCGTTCGGCTCCGCGCCCCTCGGCGCGCATCGCCCAAACGCAAAGGCCACACCCCCACCCAACCCTCCCCCATCGAGGGGGAGGGCTTCTGTGGATGCGAGTCTTGCGCGGAACGGATCAAGAAAACGCCAGGGCTCTTAGGCCAACAAAAAGGCCAATTTTTCGACCGGCGCCAGGGTTGGAGCGGCGCCTTGCAGGACCTTGAAGGCGCCCTCGGCGGCGTCGAGGGTCTGGTCGATGTCGGCCTCGGTCATGGCGGCGCAAAGGAACATGTTGTGCCAGGGGTGCACATAGACCCCGCGCTCCAGCATGGCGCTGGACCAGCAGAAGCCCTTGCGCAGGTCCGGATCGTCCTCGAACAGGAAGAGCGGCATGGTCACCGGGCCGGTTTGGCGCAGGCCGAAGCCCGCCGCCTCCGCCCGATCGGCCAGACCGTCGCGCAGGCGAAGGCCTAAGACGTCGATGCGCTCCAGATAGTTGCTCTCGCGCACCAGCTTCAGGGTCGCCAGCGCCGCGGCCATCGGCGCGGCCTGGTACCAGAAGGAGCCGGTGACATAGATCAGGCTGGCGGCCTTGCGCGCCTTGTTCGAGCCCAGCAGGGCCGAGATGGCGTGGCCGTTGGCGAAACACTTGCCCCAGGTCGACAGGTCCGGCTCGACCCCCACCGCCGACCAGCTGCAATCGCGCGCGATGCGCAGGCCGGCGCGGACGTCGTCGACGACCAGCAGGGCGCCGTGCTCGTCGGCCAGGGATCGGGCACGGTTGGCATAGACCGGATCGGGCAGCACCTGGTCGATGAAGGCGTCGTGGCGAAGCGGCGCGGCGAAGATGGCGGCCAGGTCGTCGCCGGCCGCGGCCACGGCGGCCTCGAGGCTGGCGACGTCGTTGTAGTCGCAGAAGACCTGGTGCGCCCGATCCTCCGGGGTGATGCCGACGCGCCGGGGCGTGCACCAGGGCGCGGCGCCGTGATAGGCGCCCTTGGCCATGACGATGGTCTTCCTGCGCGTATGGGCGCGGGCGGTGACCATGGCCATGGAGGTGGCGTCCGTGCCGTTCTTGCAGAACATCGCCCAGTCGGCGTGGCCGACCATGCCGGTAAAGGCCTCGGCCAGCTCGACCATCAGGGCGGTCGGCCCGGTCAGGGTGTCGCCGATCTCCATCTGGCGCACGAAGGCCGCATTGATCTGCGGATTGCCATAGCCGAACAGGTTGGGGCCATAGGCGCACATGAAGTCGAGCAGCTCGCGGCCGTCGGCGTCCCAGAGCCGCGCGCCCTCGCCTTTCGAAAAGAACTGCGGATAGTCCTCGGGCAGGAGCCCGACCGCCTGGTGGCCGTACATGCCGCCGGGAATGACGGCCTCGGCGCGTTCGCGAAGCGCCTTGTCGGCGCTGTTGGTCCTGATCATGACGGCAACCTTGTCAGTGATAACCCATCTCGCCGCGACCTTGCTCCGAAACATCCGACAGGACCAGCCAGTGAGTGCGCCAACTCCACCTATCCAGGCGATCGGAGCGGTGACGAGCCATCGGGATTGTCACGAAAGCTTGCGTCGACTTCGGCGGCCGACCCGCGCATGAAGGATATCGCGGGTTAAACCCCAGGGACGGATCGAAACCATGCCCGAGCCCATGATCTTGCCGCCCTCCGTCACCGTCAGCCCCACCGTCGTGGGCGTTTCCGTGCTCACCGCCGAGGGCGCGACCGTGCAGGTGAGCCTGCCCCGGCCGCGCGGCCTGCGCGAGCTTCCGCAGGACGAAATCATCGCCCGGGCGCAGTCCCTGGCCAAGCTGGCCATGGAAGCGGCGGCCGCCAGCCTCGCTCACTGAGCGGCGCCGACCGAGGCCGGCGTCAATCCATTCGCAGGCTGGATCGATATCGAACGCGTGGACAGCCTTGTTCGTGGCGTGTTTGACTGCGACCGGAAGATGAGGGGACGTCGTGACCGTCGCAGCAACGCCGCCGACGCGGTTTGATTTTGGCCGGGTGGTCGAACGCACCTTCACGACCCTCGGCCAGAACCTGGTCAATTTCACCCTGATGTCCGCGCTGCTGGTCGGCGCGCCATCGGCCCTGTTCAGTCTGGGGACCATGCAGTTGGTTCAGCGCAGCGGATGGACGGCCCAGGGCCAGGCGCAGACGGCGGCGGGCGTCAACGCCATGATCGGCCTGCTTCCCGTCACCGTTGGCCTGGGTCTGCTCGCATTCCTGATCAATCTGATCACTAGTTTCGTTCTGCAGGCGGCGATCGTCTACGGCTCCATCGCCTGTCTCAACGGGCGCCGAGCGACATTGGGCGAATGCCTGTCGACCGGCTTTCGCAACTGGTTCTGGCTGTTTCTGCTGGCCATCGTCATGGGGTTTTCCGAGTTTTTCGGCTTCATCCTGCTGATCGTTCCCGGCCTGATGATGATGGTCGCCTGGGTGGTCGCGGTTCCGGCCCAGGTGGTCGAGCACACCGGCGTTTTCGGGGCCCTCGGGCGAAGCGCCGACCTGACCCGAGGCCGCCGCTGGCCCATCTTCGGCCTGTTGCTCGTCTTCGCCATCGGCTCGTCTGTGCTTTCGACCGTTCTGCAAAACCTGGCCAACCTTGGGACGGCTGGCCTGGTTCACACCTTGAATCCGATTTTCGCGACCCTGACCGGCCACCTCATCGTTGCGCCCCTGATCAGGACGATCAGCGCGGTGGTCGGCGCGGTGGGCGCCGCCTCGATCTATTACGAGCTGCGCTCCACCCGCGAAGGCATCGGCCCGGAAGCCTTGGCGGCGGTGTTCGATTAGGTCGGTGAGCCCGGCGCGCCCTTGGAAGAATGAACCACCAAAAACACGAAAAGCACGAAAACAGGCTCTCCGCCGGCGATCTGGATCGAATGCGCGCCGAGGGCGCGCGTCGAAAGACTGATACACCGACGCGAAGGCGCGTTCGTGTTTTCGTGTTTTTCGTGGCCAGACAATAACCTGGCCGGCCCACCGCGCTGCAGGTAAAACAGGTGACGCCTAGGCCTTGTCGTACTTGTCGCGGCGGCGGCGGCCGAACAGCAGCCGGGTTTCCAGCCGCGCGCGCAGGGCCAGGTAATAGGCGTCGAGGAAGGCGTAGTCGGACTCGGTGGGACCGCGCGTCCAGCCGATCTTGCCGCGAATGCGGTCGGCGACGGCGGCGATGGTCCGGACCTCGGTGCGGCGCAGCACCTCCTCCAGCACCTGCAGTTCCTTGGCCCCATAGGCGTCGACCTGGGCCTGGCTGAAGGCGAAAACGTCCTGGGCGGCCATCTGGCCGGCGAAGGCGGCCTCGGCCACGTCGGCCATCAGCTTGCGCTGCGGCGCCTTCACCACCCAGGTTCCGGCCACAAGGTCGCCGACCCGCAGGCGGTCGCGATTGAACAGCGGGAAAAAGACGAAGATCGAGCACCAGACGATGCCCAGCAGATCGAGCCAGGCGTCGACCTGATTGGCGCGGCTGACCAGGAAGCTGAGCGGCAGGTAGACCTCCAGTTCGCGCATGGCGTTGCGGGCGAAGATGGCGTCGGCCGTCAGCCGCCCGCCGTTGCGCGCCGCGACCCGCAGGCCCAGCGCCCGCTTGCCCGGCGTCGCCGCCCTCGGCGTAAGCTCGAAGAGGATGAAATAGGCGTTGCGCAGTAAAAAGAAGCCGAGAAGCCAGATCACCATGACGATCTGCGCACTGGCGCCCTTGCCGCCGGCGCCGACGATCGTGCCGATCGCCACCAGGCTGAGGACGATCAGGATGGCGGCCATGATCGCCGCATCCAGCAGGAAGGCCGCGGCCCGCTCGCTGGCTTCGGCCAGGCGCAGGCGCAGATCGACCCCTTCCGGCGTCACCAGCTCGCGTTCGAACCGGCTATCGTCCGGCGCGCCGATGACCGGCGTCCAGGCGTCGGGCGCCTTAGCCATGACCGATCTCTCCCGCCGCCCGACGCGGCGCATAGAGATAGGCGAGCCAGACCGCGCCCGAGGTCGCCGCGATGGCGTAGCGGATCCAGGTGACCTGGATCAGTTGGCGGCCGACCCCTTCGAGGATGCCGGCGCAGAACAGCATGACCAGGACTCCGCCCATCAGCACCGCCGCCCCCCGCCCCGCCTGGCCGACCGCTTCAAGCCGGGTCCGCTCGCCCGGAAAGGCCAAGGCCCCGCCGATCCTGAACCCCGCCGCCCCCGCGAGCATGGTGGCGAAGAGTTCGGTGACGCCGTGGATCATCAGCCAGCCGCCCACCTCCACCCCAAGCCCGTGCTGGACGAACACCGCCAGGAAGGCGCCCAGCACGCAGCCGTTCTCCACCATCAGCAGGGCCGACGGCAGGCAGAAGGCGAATCCGAGCGCAAAGGCCAGCAGGGCGACCTCGGCGTTGTGGGTGAAGAGGAAGGTCGCCATCACCGAAAGCAGCTCGTGATGACGGCTGTCGAACAGGGTGGCGCGCAAAGCCTCGGTGGAGGCGTCAGGCCCCCGCCCCTCGACCAGCCCTCCCGGCACGAAGGAATAGAACCAGTCCGGATCGTGCATGACCAGGACGTAGGCGGCCACCGCGCCCAGCACCGTCAAGGCCGCGCAGATCAGGGTCTCGCGCCAGGCGGCCTTGGCCGCCGCCGGCCAGCCGCGGGCGAAGAAGGCGCCAACGCGCTCCAGCGCGCTGGAGCGCGCGCCATAGACGAAGAAATAGGCGCGCGTGCAGAGGCTCTCCAGATAGTCGATCAGGGCCCGGTCGAGCGAGGTCGCCCGCGCCACCGACAGCGACGAGAGGCTCGCCCGATAGAGCACCGGAACGGCCAGAAGCTCCTCGTCCGAAAGCGCCGCCGCCGACCGGCCTTCCGCCTTGCGCAGCAGGGCTTCCAGCCGCAGCCAGTCCGCCTCGCGCTCGGCGCGGAAACGAAAGCTCTTCAGGCGAAGTTCGGCCATCGCTTCAGCCTCTACAATAGATCGCGGCGCTTCAAGTCGAGATAGCGGCTGAGCAGAGCCGGGCCGATCCGGTCGGCGGGGGCCTCGACGATCTGCACGCCCAGACGGCGCAGCCGCGTGACCACCAGTTCGCGCTCGCGCAACAGGGCCGCGGCCACCACCGCGCGGGACACATCGTCGGCGCTGACCGGCGCCTGGCGTTGCAGATCCTCCAGTTCGTCGTCGCGCATGACCACGAAAATCACCAGGTGCTGGCTGAGCAGGCGCGCGACGTTCTCCAGCATCAGCTCGGCGCTGGTCGTGTCGGCGAAGTCGGTGAACACCACCACCAGGCTGCGGCGGCTGAGCTGGCCGTGCAGCTGGGTCAAGGCCAGGGTGTAGTTGGTCTCCTCGGTCGAATAGTCGATGGACGCCGCCAGCCTCTGGATATGGGCGAAGGCGCCCGGACCCGACAGCGGGCCGGTGGACAGGTTCGGCCGGGCGTCGAAGCCGAACAGGCCCGCCCGGTCGCCGGCCTTCAGGCTGACATAGGCGAGCAGCAGCGCGGCGTTCAGCGCGTGGTCGATGCGCGGCAGGCCGGCCAGCGGCTCGCACATCAGCCGGCCGGTATCGAGCGCCAGGATGACCGGGTGGTTGCGCTCGGCGCGGAATTCCTTGGCCAGCAGGGTTCCGTGGCGCGCCGACTGTTTCCAGTCGATGGTGCGCCGGTCCATGCCGGCCTGGAAGGCGTTGAGCGCGTGGAACTCGGAACCCGCGCCCAGGTCGAACTGGATCCGCGCTCCATAGAGGGCGTTGCGCGCCTGGAGCCGCATCGCCTCGTCCTTCACCGCCTGGATGTCGAGGACGATGGGCGTGCGGCGCGCGACCTCGTCGACCGTCTGTTTCCAGACCAGGCCGAGCGGCCCCTGCCAGCGCGCCCAGACGCGTTCGAGCACGCCGGGTCCGCGGCGGATCGGCCGCAGGCGAAACCGCGCCTGGGCGATGGGTTCGGCCACCTCGAGGTTTCGGCGGGCGGGCTCGACCTCGATGCGCGCATTGGCCTCCAGCGACATCTGCAGGCGCGGCGGCGGCGCGCGCCCGGCGAAGTCCGCCCGCACCAGCGCCTCGCCATCAACCCCGGCGGTCAGTGTCGCCGGCGCCGTCAGGCTGAATGCGGCGCGCCGGCGGTCGGCGCCAAGAACCGCGTCGATCAGGATCAGGGCGAAGACGGCCGCGAGCCAGACCGGCCCCAGGATCCATAAGTGCGGCGCGAACACGCCGAACAGCAGCGCCAGGGGCGTCCCGATCGCCGCCAGGCCGATGGCGCGGACGGTGGGATAGATCACGCGGACCCAACCCTTGAGCTCACCGCGGCGCCTCGACCCTCTCGATCATCGCCGTGATCGCCTCGTCCACCTTGCGGCCATCGATCTCGGCGGCGGGCGAAAGGATGACGCGATGGCGCAGCACCGGCAGCGCCAGCGCCTTGACGTCGTCGGGGATGACATAGTCGCGGCCCTCGAGCGTCGCCCGGGCGCGTGCGGCGATGGCCAGCATGGCCGCCGATCGCGGTGAGGCGCCCAGGGAAAAGTCGCCGGTCTCCCGCGTGGCGCGGACCAGCGCCACCACATAGCCGATCACCTCGTCGGTGAGCCGCACCTGGGCGACGGTCGAGATCGCCTCGGCGATGCGGCCGGCGTCGGCCGCGGGGCTGACGCCGAAGTCGTCGATATGGGGCTGGCCGGCGCGCGCGCCGTGGCTGGCGACGATGCGCCGCTCTTCCTCGGCGCTTGGATAGCCGATCAGCTGCTTGAACAGGAAGCGGTCGAGCTGGGCTTCCGGCAAGGGATAGGCGCCCTGCTGCTCGATGGGGTTTTGCGTCGCCACCACGGTGAAGCGGTCGCTGAGCGGGTGGCTTTCGCCGTCCAGGGTGACCGTGCGCTCCTGCATGGCCTCCAGGAGCGCGGCCTGGGTCTTGGGCGGGGTGCGGTTGATCTCGTCGGCGAGCAGGAGCTCGCAGAAGATCGGCCCCTTGACCAGGGTGAAGACATTGGCCTGGAAGTTGAACAGGTTGGCCCCGAGAATGTCGCCGGGCATCAGGTCGGGGGTGAACTGGATGCGGCCGAAGTCCAGATTCACCGTTCGGGCGAAACACTGGGCCAGGAAGGTCTTGGCCGTGCCGGGCGGGCCTTCCAGCAGGATGTGGCCGCCGGCGAAGAGCGCGGTCAGCATCAGATCCACCGTCTCCGCCTGACCGACGACGGCCTTGGCCATCTCGGCGCGGATGTTCGCCGCCAGCCCCCTCACCTCAGCGACGTTCACGGGTCATCTCCAGTCTCCATTGATAGAGGCGTTGGGCGAAGCGGACGAGGCTGTCGCGGTCCTTGACCGCCACGGTCTGGTCCGCCAGCGCCGACAGGCTCCCGGCGCCGGTCCGCTCGCCCAGCCGGTCGATATAGGCGTCGAGTTCGACGCCGCTCAGCCGCGTCGCGCCCAGCGCCTTGGCCACCGCGTTGCGGCTGAGCTCGAGATAGCCGCCGGCCATGCGCGGCTCGCGCCTGGCCATGCGGATCAGTCCCGCCGAGGTCTCGGCCAGCGCCGCCTTTCCAAGCGCCAGCGCGCGCTGCGGCCGCGTCGGCGCGCCGAAGCGGCTGGCGGCGTGCAGGGCCATCAGCAAGGCGACGGCGGCCAGGCAGAGGCTCGCGCCAAGAAAAGGCGGCGCGAAGGCGAGCTTGAGCAGGCTTGGCGAGTGCTGCAGGCCATCGAGACTGACGTCGAACACCACCGGGCCATCGCCTCTGCGCAGGCTGCCGATCAGCGCCACCGCCGTGCGCGCCGTGGCCAGGTCGCGCAGCCCGTGGGTGTTGAGCAGGTCGGGATCGGTCAGAAGAGCGACGCTGGGCCGGGGCGCGCGCACCAGTACGGCCTCGCCGGCCTGGTCGGTCAGCACCGGAATGCCGCTCGCGGAGGTCAGGGTCTGAAGTTGTGCGATGGGCCCGGTTGCGAATTCGGGACGGTCGGGCGCCCCGACAATCGACAGCCGCAAGGGCGCGGTATCGCCGCGTCTGGCGATTTTCGCCGTCAAGCCCTTGCCAAGCAGCGTGTTCAGCGCGCCGGGGTCGATCAGGCCGCCGTTTCTGACCCAGTTGGGATGCACCAGGTCCGGCGCCGTCTCCCATTTCGGCAGCACCACCAGGGTCGACCCCGATGCGGTGGTGAAGTCGGACAGGTCCGCAGGCTTGGTCGACTCTTCCGGCGTAAGAACCAGCAGGCTCCAACGCCGGTCGCGCCTGGCCGGCCCGTCCCGATTGATCAGGACCGGCACGCCGTCGGCGCGGAGCAGGCTGACCAGTCCGGCAAAGCCGACGGCGGAGCGGGACAGGGCGTGCGCGCCGCCGTCGTCGCCCCCCTTCAGGTCCGGCGCATAGGCTGAAAGCACGACATAGGCCGAGAAGGAGAAGACCCCGGCCAGCACCAGGACCAAGACAACGGCGGGCCGAAAGACGCGCGTCTGCGGCCGTTCTGCGACGCTCGCCGCCGTCATGCGGACCCGCCCGGCAGCGCGAACGCCTCATAGGCGCCGCGGCAGAAGGCGAAATCGGCCGCCGCCAGCTCCACGCCGCCGAAAAAGCTGCGCTCCACCACCCGGGCGATCTCGCCGAAGGTCTGGCGGGCGCGTTCGGGCAGGCCCCGGTGGGCGGCGATGTCGCGGCTGGTCAGGGCCGGCCGCACCAGGTTGGGCCAGCGGCCGTCGATATCCTCGATGCTGCGGAAGAGGATGAGATGCGCCGCCTCGCCGAAGCGGCCCTCGGCGGCTAGCCGGTCGGCCTCCTCCAGCAACGTGCGGGCGCGCGCCTCCGGCGGGCGCCACTCGGCCTCGACCGGCGTCTTGGCGCGGCGCTTGAAGCCCGGCAGGCGCAATCCGAGCAGTTCGCGCAGGATAAAGGCCAGGATGACCAGGCCGCCGAGAATGAGGCCACCCCAGAAGATGTAAGGAAAGATCGGCGCCACATCGGCGAAGAGATCGAGCAGCGGTTTCAGCCAGGCGGGCGGTTGCGGCGGCTGGTAGGCGGTGAAGTCGAACTGCAGGTCGCTGCGACGCAGCAAGGCCTCGTGCGCGCGCGTAAAACCGTCCGCACTCAATCCGGCGCCCTGCGTCAAACCGCCAGCCACCGAACTCGCCCCTCCGATCCTAGCGCTTCAACCCTGACTTGCCCTATATCGGCGCGCCCGCCAAGGCGGGATGGCTAAACCCGCAGACGTCCGAAACGCCGCTCCATCAACAGCATGGCGAGGGTGACGGCGAAGGCGAAGGCCACCATCCCCCCCGCCAGCACATGCGCCCGGCCCCAGTCCAGGGCGTCGACCAGCTGGAAGAGCTCGATCGACAGGACCTTGGTCTTGCCGGGAATGGCGCCGCCGATCATCAAGACCACGCCGAATTCGCCGATGGTGTGGGCGAAGACCAGGATGGCGGCCGTGACCAGCCCCGGCCGCGCCATGGGCAGGGCGACGCGGGTGAAGGTCTGGAACGCCGGCGCGCCCAGGGTGGCGGCGCATTCCAGAGCGCTGTCCCCGATCGCCGCGAAGGCGTTGCGGATCGGCTGGACGGCGAACGGCAACGAATAGATCGTCGAGCCGATGACCAGGCCGGTGAACGAAAAGGCCAGCGTCCGGATCCCGAACCCGGCCAGCGGCCGGATCAGCGGGCTGGAGGGCCCGAGCGCGATGAGCAGGTAGAAGCCGAGCACCGTCGGCGGCAGCACGATGGGCAGGCTGGTCGCCGCCGCGACGATCTCCTTCCACCAGCGCCGCGAGCGGGCCAGCCACCAGGCCAGCGGCGTCGCGACGACCAGCAGGATCGCGGTGGTCAGCCCGGCGAGCCTAAGCGTGAGCCAGAGCGCTTCGGCCATGGGTCTTCAGGACGCCGCATAGCCGAAACGCCGGATGATCGCCCTGGCCTGGCCGCCCTTCAGGAAGGCCAGGAAGGCGCGCGCGCCCGGGCTGGCCCGACCGGGCTTGAGCAGCACGGCCTGCTGGACGATCGGCGCGTGATCGCGCTCGGGAACCAGCCAGCGCGATCCTCCCGGCTCCCCGACCAGCTGGGACAGGGCGACAAAACCGAGCTCCGCATTGCCGGTCTTCACGAATTCAAAGGCCTGGGCGATGGACGCGCCCTGGACGATCCTGGGCTTGAG
Source organism: Caulobacteraceae bacterium (assembly GCA_965277425.1). Taxonomy (GTDB): domain Bacteria; phylum Pseudomonadota; class Alphaproteobacteria; order Caulobacterales; family Caulobacteraceae; genus Poindextera. The sequence goes on along the minus strand of CBDICR010000007.1, from coordinate 199,173 downwards.
CTGGTCGTAGACGCCCAGGGTTTTCAAGGTCTGGATGGCGGCCAGGCCATAGGGTGCGGCGGTCGGATCGGCGATGGACAGCTTGGAAAAGCCGCGACCGCGCAGCACCGCGCCGTTGGCGTCGACCAGCCCCGCGGTCGGGCTCCAGAGCACCAGCCGCCCGACGGCGTAGGTGAACCGCGTCCCGGCGACGGCCAGGCCCGCCTGTTCGGCCTTGGTCGGCCGATCGGCGTCGGCGGACAGGAAGACTTCGAACGGCGCGCCGTTGGCGATCTGGGTGTAGAACTGGCCGGACGAGCCGAAGCTGAGCGTGACCGTGTCGCCGGTGGCCTTGTCGAAGGCCGCGGCGATCGCCTTCGCCGGCTCGGTGAAATTGGCCGCGACGGCGACGGTGACGTCTTCGGCCGGCGCCGGCGTTGCGGCGGCTATGGCCAGGGCCGACAGAAAGGCCGTTATGATCAGCCGGCGGACGATTGACGTCATGGAGCCCTCCACGGCCGGGACGACCTGATCCGGTTCGTCATCGCGGTCTGGCCCGCATCAGGCGTCGGGTAGTTGAGCTTCCGAACCGAGGATGTAAAGCGCCTCGAAATCCTCGTTCAGCGCGCGGGGCGATAGAGGACGCTCAGCGCCGGGCTGCCGCCGCCAAAGTCGTGATAGCTGATCGTCACCTTGATCGCACCGGGCGTCCAGGCGCAGGCCAAGGCGGCGATCTGGCTGCGATCGACGCAACGCCCCGGACCACCGTATTGGCCGGCGGCCGCGGCGACGAGGCGCCTCGCCTCGGCCAGGGACTCCGAGCCGTGGCCGGGCCGCATGGCGCGCCGCTCGACCAGGACCGCGGAAAGGCCCTTGCCGCGGAAAAAGAAGACCGCGTCCGCCGGCCCTCCAGGCAGTTGCGTCGGCGCGGAAAGTCCGGACTGCGATCCGTCTTCCAGCAACTGGCCGGTGGCGGGCTTGGCTCGCGGGACCGCGACCGCAACCTGATCGATGGTCATGCCGGCCGCGGCGCCGTTCCACAGGTCCGGCCCGCTCGGCGCCGGGGCCGCGGCGCCCATGATCAGCAGGGCGACGGCGCCGATGGCGATAACGGCGAAGCGCACGAGCCTGTCTCCAGTCCAGAGGAAGCCCATGGCATAGCCCGGCGCGCCGCGGCGGCCAAGTCGGCGTCCCAAAGCTTGGACAGCCCCTCAGGCCGCGGCCACCGCCTCATGCATTTTCAAGCCCGTTCATCGGCGGTACAGTCGATGGGGGAATAATCGCCGTGACGCACGCGCGCGTCACGGCTTGGAGACGACCTCAAATGCGCAGACCATTCATGGCCGCGGCCCTGGCGACAGCGGCCTTGATGGGACCGGCGGCGCCGGCGCTCGCCCAGGGCCAGAGCTGCTTTTTCACCAACCAGTGGGATGGCGGCTGGAAGGCCGCCAACGACCACACCATCTATATTGGGGTCTCCGCCGGCCGCAGGATTTTCCGGCTCGATATGGGTGGGTCGTGCCCAGCCCTGCTCGATCCGACCGCGACCCTGATCACCGACAACCATACCGACTCGATCTGCACGGCGATCGATTGGAACCTTAAGGTGCGCCAGGCCCCCGGCTTCGCCGTCCCCTGCATCGTCGCCAAGATGACGCAGCTTACCCCGGCGCAGGCCGCGGCCCTGCCGAAAAAGCTGCGCCCCTAACCATCCGCCGTCTTAAGCGGCGCGCCACAGGTCGGCTCCAGCGCCGTCAACCCGGCGTTGACAAGGCGGCTGTCAATGCAGTATTGACTGTCAATGCTGAATTGACAAACGGAGGCCGCCGTGGCCGAGATAGACCCGATACCCCAAACCGACCCCGCCAAGCGCACCATGTACTGCTCCTTCTGCAGCAAGTCGCAGCACGAGGTGCAGAAGCTCATCGCCGGACCGGCGGTGTTCATCTGCAACGAGTGCGTCGGCCTCTGCGACAAGATCCTCGGAGCGGAGACGGAGGCCGACGCCAAGGCGGTCGCGCCTGCGGCCAAGCCCGACTTCGCGACGCCCGACACCTACCCGACCGAGCGGTTGCTGGCCCTTCTCACCAGCGCCGAGACCGTGTTCGAGCGGGTCGGCGAGCAAGTCCAGCACCATGTCGACACCCTGCGCGCCCGCGAGGTGAGCTGGGCCGATATCGGCAAGGCGCTTGGCGTCTCCCGCCAGGCCGCGTGGCGCCGCTTCACCTAGCCGCCAATGGTTTGGTGAAACCTGAAGCCTTGCCAATGGCCGAGCCGGAAATTTCCAGCTAAACCGCCATGGGTGGGGAGACGCACTCAAGAAACGTCTGAGCCGGGACGTGGTGACATCGCCGCGCCGTCGCGTGCGCCCGGCCGCGGCGGGCGGCGGCCGCCGCGAACGGCCGGCCTCTTCATCCTGATCACCGTGGTGCTGGATTCGGCCGCGCTCGGCGTCATCTTCCCCGCCCTGCCCAAGCTGGTGAGGACGCTGGGGGTCGGACAGGCGGCCTCGACCGCGGAAATCATCGGCTTCCTCGCCATCGCCTTCGCCGGCATGCAGTTCATCGCCTCGCCGATCCAGGGGGCGCTGTCGGACCGGTTTGGCCGCCGGCCGATCATACTGGCCTCCAATTTCGGCCTTGGGATCGACTATCTGATCATGGCGCTCGCGCCCACCTTCGTGTGGCTGTTCGTCGGGCGCCTGATCTCCGGCGCGGCGGCGGGCAGCACGTCGGCGGCCTATGCCTATGTCGCCGACGTCTCGACGCCGGAGGAGCGCGCCTCGCGTTTCGGGTTCCTGCAGGCCGCCTTCGCGCTCGGCTATGCGATCGGGCCGGCGATCGGCGGATTTCTGGTCGATTTCGTCGATGTGCGCGCCCCGTTCTGGGCCGCCGCCGGCCTGAGCCTCGCCAACGCCCTCTACGGCGTGTTCATCCTTCCGGAATCCCTGTCCAAGGATCGCCGGGCGCGGCTGAGCCTGAGCCAGCTCAATCCCTTCGAAGCCATCGCCAGTCTGCTGCGCGCCTATCCCAGGCTGATCGGCATCCTGACGCCGTCCTTTCTCATGTACGTCATCTCGACCGGCCTTTTCAGCTTCGCGGCCGTCTATACGACCTATCGCTTCAGATGGACCGGGCTGCATATCGGCCTTTATCTGCTCGTCCTGGCCGCCGGCGTCATCGTCGCCCAGGCGGGACTGGTGACCTTGGTGGTCAAGCGGGTCGGCGAGCGGACCACGGCCGTCGGCGGCATGGTGCTGCAGGCCGCCGCTCTTGTCGCCGCGGGCTGGGCGACGAGCGACGCCGGCTTTTGGTGGGCGGTGCCGCTGATGTGCTTTGGGGCGGTGGCCAATCCGGCCTGGTCGGCCATCGGCAGCCGCTCGGTCGGCCCCAACGAACAGGGCCGCTTCAACGGCGCGGTCACCAGCCTGGCCGCCATCGCCGGCGTGGTGGGGCCCGGCCTGTTCGCCGAGGTCTACGCCCACAGCGCCGGCGCGAAGGGAAACACCTTCATGGCCGGCGCCCCCTTCTTCGTCGCCGCCGGCCTGGCTTTGCTGGCGGCCATGTTCGCCTTCTGGGCCACACGGCGACGCGGCGCGGCCCTGGCATAGACACGGGCGCGCGGGGCTGCGATTCTATCGCGCACGACCAGACCAGGGGGACTTTCCATGACCGACGCCGCGACCGCCCAACCGCCTTCGCTCGACGCGATCCGCAAGCGCCGCAAGCCGCTGCGCAACGTCAATGCCGAGGTGAAGGCCAATTTCAGCACGCTCGATCGCGTTGCGCTTTGGATCACCTCCCGCGTCGGCACCATGGGCTTCTTCATCATCATCCTCGCCTGGACCGTGATCTGGCTGGGATGGAACACCATCCTGCCGGCGTCTTGGCGTTTCGACCCGGCGATGGGTTTCGTGCTCTATCTCTTCCTCTGCAACGTCATCCAGATCCTGCTCATGCCGCTGATCATGGTCGGCCAGAACCTGCAGGGCGCCCATTCGGAGGCGCGGGCGGAGAACGATCTCAACGTCAACATCAAGGCGGAGAAGGAGATCGAGGTCATCCTCGAGCACCTGGAATACCAGAACCAGCTGATCATTTCGATGGTCCGGCATCTGGGCTGCGAGACGCCGGCGGCGGCGAAAGTGTCCGCGGCGGCGGCGACGTCACCGACGACCAAGGCGCCCGCCAAGCCTCGCGCGACGCCGCGCCGACGCAAATAGTCGCCGCCGGCCGCCCGGCGGTTCAGGGGGCCGACGCCACCCTGATCATCTTGTCGTCCGGCCCGAACAGGATCGCGTATTGGCGCGTCTCATCGCCGTTGAAGAGACCGCCGTCGCGCGCCCAGGACAGGGTCTTCTCGCCGTTCGCCGCCTCATAGACCGACGTCGGCGGACCGAGCGCCTTCAGCGCATCGGTGCGCGTGGTCACGCCCGGCGTGAAATGCGAAGAGGCGGCGGAAACGAAGGCGCCGCCGCCGTCGGCGCACGCCGCGCAGGTCAGGGCGGCGATCACGGCTGCCAAAAGCGCAAAAGTCCGCAAGATTCGCCTCCGGTCCCAACAGGATAACCACGCCAGACTGAGCCTATGTCGTCGGTCTTGCCAAGCCCATTCGCCTAATGGCGCGGCGCGATCCGGGCCTGGCTGAGCACCGCGTCCAGCCGATCGAGCCTGGACTGGATGGCGCGCCGACGGCCCGCCTCCAACGGCTGCTGCGCTCCTTGCGCGCGGATCGACTGAAGCTCGAAGGCGGCGCGGCGGGCCTGGTAGGCGTTGAGCCAGCCATAGCAGGCGCCGCCGCGGATCCAGTCGCCAAGCCGTCGTTCCTGCTCCGCCAGGCGAAGTAGGGGGCGAAGATCCTGGTCCGGACCGTCGCTCGCGTCCGCCTCGCCGCGCCAATCCGGATCGGCGAAGGCCGCGGCCGTCGCGGCCGCCCCGGGGGTCGAGTGCTGCATGCTCATCGCCTTAAGCCTTCTTCTTCCTGCCCATCCCTGAGCCACGGAGCATGGGCCAGCCCGGCTGAAGCCGGCCGGACGTCGGCGTTTAGCCACGGTTCAGGTTCGCCGGTTTCAACCATCGGAAAAAGCGGCGAGCCCGCGTGGACTGGGCCGAAAACCCGTCTCGCAATGAGCGTCACGACCGCCAGGAAATCGAGCAAGAACAGTCTCTTAAGCCGGATCAGCGCGTTCGCCGGGCGACTTTGGCTGGAACATCAGGCATGGCTAACCGTTTCTTTCGTCGGGGCGAGCCACAAACCTTGGAGGAACCGATGACTACGATGGACTTGAACAGACACGAGATCGAGGCGTCGCCCGAGCCTGGTTCGATCGGAGCCGGCGCCGAAATCTATCGCCGGCTTGAACGCGGCGGACGCGGACGCGGTCGCTCGATCTGGATGACCGCCGCGCCGATCGCGGCGGTGGTGGTCATTGCGACCGGCGGCTTCGTTGCCTATGAGGCCATGAAGTCCAGCCCCACGCCCGCGCCTGTTGCGGCCAAGTCGGTGCTTCCGCCCGTGGCTCTGGCGCCGATCGCGCCGGCCGTATCCAAGCCCGCCCAGGTCGCAACCGCGACGCCGGCCGCGGCGCCGGTCCGAATGGTCCGGCCGGAACACGCCCGTCCGGTGATGGCTAAGGTTGCTCGCACCCGCACGGCGCGCCAGGCGAACGCGGCCGAGTCGGCGGGGCAAGACACCAGCGCCGACACGCCCCCGGCGCAGCAGCCCATGGTCTCCGCGCCGCCTGCCGCCATGACGGCTGCACCGCCGCCCGCCCAGGCGCCGGCGCCCGTCGCGGTCGCGCCGTCCGCGCCCGTGACGATTCCGCCGCCGTCCGCGTCCACCGCGGCGCCGGCCAGTTCGCCGTCGGCCCCGTCGCCGGCCGCTCCGACGCAGCCTTAGGCGATAAAAAGCGCCGGTCGAGCCCGAGTATTAACGAAATGGGCATCGAACTCGGCTAACCAGTCAGGCTTGACGTCCAACCGACGGACAAAGCCGATGACCGATCACACAGTCGGAGCCAAAGCGGGGCCGGCGCTCTATGGAGCGGCGGCCTCCGCCTTGGCCGCGGCGGCTTTCGCCGGCCTTTACCTGATGGCCTTGTGCTGCAGCGGCCTCGGATTGGGCTTTGTTCGGGACCTGGGTTCGATAAGCCTGATCGGCCTGGTCGTCGCCGCGCCGATCGCCGTGGCCATCTCGCTGATGGTGCGCTGCCAGACGTGCGAGCGTCTGCTTATCCCGCTCGTGTACGACGGCAAGTCGTTTTCCTCCAAATCGCCCAGCGCCTTGATGATCGGCAAGACGGCCCTCATGATTGTCCTGCACCGTCGCGCCCCTTGCCCGCACTGCGGCGCCGAAGCGGAAGTCTGATCGCGCCCTCGACCGCGGTTGGACGCCAAGTCGTTTCCGCCCCGCCAGTCCACGCCCTGACCACGATCGTCTGTTTTGTCCAAGTGCTGAGCGGCGCCGTCATCGGCCGCCGCGACACCGTTCGCGGCGATGCCCGTACACGACGAAACATAACCGATTATTCACGGGACATCACCGACAACCCAGTTCAGTCGTTTGAGGTAAAAGCGACCCTGTCAGGGCTTATCTATGTCATCGGTTGTTTTTCTCTTAGGTTCTCTCTGCGGTTTTATCTCTCTGACCTGGTTGATTCTTCAGTACAGAGACCTCGACCGCAGCCGCCTTTCGGTAACGTCGACGCGGTCGCTCACCGGCGGCATCGATGTCCTCATCCAGTATCGGCCCCGCCGCACCCGGCTCGGGTTGAGCGCCCGGGTAAGGCTGATCGAGCCGGCGAGCGCGCACCTGGTCGGCGGCGTGCGCCAGGAGCGCGGCGATCGGTATGGCGCCTATGCGATCGACGAACCCGATGCGGCTGTGAAGGGCGTGGCGGTCGAGACGCCGCTCAAGCGGCTCAGGCCCGACCCGCTCGGCGTCTTCGCCGGCGTGGTCTATGTCAACGCCGACCAGGGCGACCAGCCCGGCGCGGCCAAGCTGAGGCTGGAGATCTGGACCGAGGCCGGCCCCACCCGCCTCGCCGCCCGCGATGTCGAGGTGCGGGCCATTCACTGGTAGGCAGGAGCGCGTCGCCGAGGCAAAATCCGGCGCCCGCCGGAAGAAACCCATGACCGCACAGATCGTCTTCGCCCTCTATCGGCCGCATGCCGGCAAGGACGCGGCGCTGCGGCGGCTGATCGCGCGGCATGTCCCAGCCCTGCGGCGGCTCGAACTGATCACCGAACGCCCGGCCCTGTTGGCCCGCGCCGGCGACGGGACCTATATCGAGGTGTTCGAATGGGTCTCCGAGACGGCCGCGCGCGCCGCCCACGAACACCCGGATATCGCGGAAATCTGGGATGGGATGGAGACCATCGCCGATTTCACCACCCTGGCCAGCCTGGCCGAGGCTAAAAGCCCATTCACCCATTTCGAGCCGATCGCGCTTTCGTCCGATTGATGCGGCGCGCTGGAGTCTTTCGCGGCGCCTGGCTTGTCGGGGCGATGGCGGCGGCGCTTTCGGGCTGCGCATCGATCCCGGCGCAGACCGGATCGATCTCGCCGTCCGCCCTCTCCGCCGAGGCCGCCGGCCTGGCGCAGCTGCACCCGATCGAGATCCCGGCCGCCACCAGCGCCGGCGACACCTTCGTTGTGCTCTATTCCGGCGACAGCGGCTGGTCGGCGGCGCCGAGCGGCTTCTCCGCCGCTCTGGCCGAGGCCGGCGTTCCGATCGTCGGCATCGATTCCCTGCGCTATTTCGTGCGGCGCCGCTCGCCGAAAGCCGCGGCGGCCGATCTGGCGGCGGTCATCGAGCACTATGCCGCGAGCTGGAACCGCCCGAAGGTGATCCTGGTCGGCTATTCCTTCGGCGCCGATTCCCTGCCCTTGATCGTCGAACAGCTCGCGGCCGAAGAGCGGGCGCGCGTGCGGTCGATGGTGCTGATCTCGCCGGCCGACCGGGCCGACATGGTCTTTGACGGCCTTTCTCTGATCAACCTGACCCTGCCCGGCGCCCGGCCGCTGGCGCCGGCGCTTTTGACCCTGGGCGCCATCCCGGCCATCTGCATCCGCGCCAAGTACGATCCGCGCGCGGCCTGCGACCGTTTTCCGCCGCGGGTGATCGCCAGCGTGCACCTTCCCGGCTGGCACCGCTACCGTGGCCAATACCGGGCCGTGGCGCGGATCATTCTGTCGTCGGGGGGATTGGCCGCGCCGCAGGCCGTGGGGCCGGCCGCCGCCCAGCCGCCCGCGCTCGGCCGCTGAAGCGGGCGGCGCGCCTGCGCGGCCCGGGTCGTGGAAGAGCGACGGTGCGACAGTGCGCCGCCTTGAGTTAAAAGCGAAATCGCTCGAAAGGCAGAGGGCTTTCAAGGTTCGGACGCCGACTGCAGAGCGACGGACCTTCCTGTTGGGGAACAGGACCAAAGGCGCCTGGGGTTCGCCCCCAGGCGCCTTCTGCTTTTCCGGCGATCACCGTCAGATCGCGAAGGTGATCACCGCATAGACCGCACAGGCCGCCAGGATCAGGAAGACCGCGGCACAGGTTCCAACGAAGAGCAATTCCCTGCGTTGATCGCGACTGCGCATCCCGCCATCCTTGGCCATCTGGTTCACCGCCGGCCTGTCTCCCGAGGGACGTCTCGGTCTTTATTGAGCCGGAGGGGTGGAGGCCGGCGGGGCGGCGGCGGCGGCGGCCTTGGCGGCTTCGCGGCGGGCGCGCGCGGCGGCCATGGCGGATTTGCAGGTGTCTGAGAACTGGTCCCTATGCGCCGCTATGCATTGGCGGCGGGCGGGCCCTGGCTGGACATCGGGGCAAAGCTTGGCCATCTCGGCTCCGCAAGCCTGGCGCATCCCGCCTCCTCCTTCCTGGGCGAAGCTCGCCGCGGCGGCGGAGCTTGCAAGGACGACGGCGATACTGAAGACAGCGAGACGTTTCATTCAAAGACTCCGAATTGTCGGTGAGAAGGATGGGACCCTGGTGTTGCCCCGCTGTTTCACGCGGAAGGGTCCGCATTTCCGTCGCGCCACGCCGTGACAGCTTTTCGCCGGCGACTATGGCGGAGCGGAAACAACGCTCCTGGCCTGGGCGGGTGTCTGTGCGGCCGGGCCGTCGCCGGCGGACGTCAAGGCGCCGCGCACCGCTTCGATCAACCTGGCCGCCGGGATCGGCTTGGACAGATGCCCGTCGGCGCCGGCGTGGCTCGAGGCGCCGGCATGTTCGGGCATGGCGTTGGCGGTCAGGGCGAGGATAGGCGTGCGGCGGGCGCCGGTCGCGCGTTCACGCTCGCGGATCAGCCGTATGGCCGTGAGCCCGTCCATGACCGGCATCTGCATGTCCATGAGGATGAGGTCGAAGTCGCTGGCCTGGGCAGCCTCGACGGCGGCCCGGCCGTCTTCGACGATGGTCAGGTCGACACCGACCGCCTCCAGGATCAGCGCCACCACCTTTCGGTTGGTCGGATGGTCCTCGGCCAGGAGCACGCTTGCACCCGAAAGACTCCCCTCGGGTTCGGCGATAGCCGCCGCGGTCCGCCTCGGCGTCGGGCCTTCCCCGCGGGCGCGGGCCAGGTCGAGGCTCAAGGTGAAGGCCGCGCCCTGGCCGGGCTGCGAAACGGCCTGCAGCGTCCCGCCCATGGCCTCGGCGATCGACCGCGAGATGGCCAGGCCCAGGCCCGAGCCGCCGAACCGGCGGGTGATCGAACCGTCGGCCTGCTCGAAGCGCTTGAACAGCTTGGCCCCGACCTCGGCGTCGAAACCGATGCCGGTGTCGCGCACCGTCAGGCGAAGGCTCACGGTTTCGATCGACCTGACGGCTTCGACCAGCACGCTCACCTTGCCTGTGTCGGTGAACTTCACCGCATTGGACACCAGGTTGGAGACGATCTGGCGAAGGCGAACCGGATCGCCCGACACCATGGCCTCGGCGGTCGGCGCGATCACGACCTCGAAGGCCAGGCCCTTCTCGGCCGCCTTGGGTGCGAACAGGGCCGCGACCACGCGCAGCGACGCCGCCAGGTCGAACGCCTCGTTGGACAGTTCCAGCCGGCCGGCCTCGATCCGCGCGGTGTCGAGCACGTCGCCCAAAAGGCTCTCCAGCACGGCCGCGGAATTCTCGATCAGCTCGACCATTTCGCGCTGCGCCGGTTCCAGCCGGGTCCTGGCCAACGCGCCGGCTATGCCCATGACGCCGTTCAGCGGCGTCCTGATCTCATGGCTCATATTGGCGAGGAATTCGCTCTTGGCGCGATTGGCCGCCTCGGCGGCGCTGAGGGCGGCGGCCATGGCCTTTTCCGCGCGTTTTTCGCGATCGACGTTTCTGGCGACGCCCACCACGCGTTGCACCCCGCCGTTCGCGGCGAGGCTCGCCTCCGCCGCGACCGAAACCCAGACGTGCGGGCCATCGGGCTGCATCAGCCGAACGACGGCCCTGAACGGGGTTCCATCCTGGAGGTGCTTGGCCCAGGCCGCATCTGCGATCGGGCGGTCGGCCGGATGGATCGAACTCCAGATATGGCCCGCTGTCTCCATGAGTTCGGGCTTTTCATCGCTGTAGATCGAAACGGCGCCGTCGGCATCGACCCCCTTGCCGCGGAAATCGATCTCCCACACGCGCAGATCGGCCATCTCGGTGGCCAGCTTCAGCCGGTGCTCGGATCCCTCCGACTTCTCCAGCGCCTCGACCATGTCGGTGATCTCATGGATCATCACCACCAGCCCGCCGACCTCGCCTCTGGCGTCCCGCCATGGCGTGACTTCCCAGTTGATCCAGCGGGCCACGCCGTCCGGGCTGACGAACTGAGCGCGGTCCATCCGGGCGCCGAAACCGTCCAGGCATCGGTCGCGAATCACCGTCCAGGCCTGCCGCGCCGCCGGCGCGATCTCGTAGATCGGCCGGCCGATCAATTCGCCGTCGAGCCAATTGACGGCGCGCTCGCGCCACCGCGCGCTGGCGCGAAGGATATTGAGGTTGCGGTCGGTCATGGCCAGGGCCACCGGCGCGGTCTCGACGATCGCCGCCAGGGTCTCGGTCGCGATCCGGGCCTCGACGTCACGCTCGCTGACCACGCTCAGGGCGCGGCGGCGTTCGCAATCGTCGGCGACCAGCGCGGCGAAGTCAGCCAGCCGCTCGGCCAGGACGGCGTCGTAGGGGCGCGGCGTGCGGTCGATGACCGAAAGGACCCCGATGCAGACGCCGGTCGACAAGCGGATGGGCGCGCCGGCAAAGAAGCGGAAATGATGCGGGCCGATGACGAACGGGTTGGCGTTGAAACGCTCGTCCCTCGATGCGTCCTCGACCCAGAGCAGCTTGCCCTGGGCGATCACGGTCTGCGCGAAGGTGGGCTGGCGATCGACCGCCGGCACGGCCCGGTCGCTGACCCCGGCCAGCCACAGGCCGTCGCCCCGCAAGATCCCGACATGCGCCATCGCAACGCCGGCGACGCACTGGGTCAGCCGTGCGATTCGCTCGAACCCCGGGCGCGCCGCTTCCAGGTCCAGGGCGGCGACGGCGGCGAGCCGGTCACGCTCTTCGCTGGATAGATGACCTTTGGGCATGGCGATTGGCTCGCGGACTCAACGCTTTGAGCCAAGCCTTAGGCGCCGCGGATTAAATTTCCGTGCCCAGCTTTGCTGTATCCGGCGAGCGGACGCGGAAATCAGCCTTCGGTCGCGGTGAGCAGCAGGTCCAGCGCCGCGGTCGCGAAGGCGTGCATGTTGACAACCCGGTCGGACTCGCCGGTCTCGAGGGTCGTGGCGTGCTCGAAAGGCCCCGAAACGGCGATGCAGCTGTGGCCGGCGCCGTCGCCATAGCCGTTGCCGGTCGGGCCGGCCGCGCCGGTCTCCGACAAGCCCCAGTCAGCGGCGAACTGCTCGCGCACCGTCCGCGCCAGCAGCAGCGCATAAGGCTCGCTCGCCGAGCGCATGCCCGCCACCGCCTCGCGCGGAAGATCCAAAAGCCGCATGCGCGCCCGGCCGGTATAGACCACCGCACCGCCGAGGAAATAGGCCGAAGCGCCCGGCACGGCGAGCAGCGCCGCCGAGATCAGGCCGCCGGCGGACGACTCCGCAACGGCGACGGTTTGTTCCGACGCCTTCAGGCGCTCCGCCAGGCGTTCGGCCAAGGCTGACAGTGTTTCGAATCCGGTCACTTCGCGTCCCCCGCCTTAATTCGCCGTAAGACTTTCACTTGGCGCTTTTCGTCCCGCCACAATATTGGCAACCAATAGGGGCTAAGCCGAATTCCGTTATGGCACGCCGGTCGGTTCACCGGCCAGCGTCAAGGGTCTGCATGAAGCCTCGCCAGGATGAAACCATCGAGCACTATCCCAACCGCGGCGAGAAGCTCGCCGATGGCCTGGTGCATGGGCTTGGGCTGGCGGCGGCCGTGGCCGGCGGCGTGGTCCTGATCGTGCTGTCGATCCTGACCGGCGGCGGCGCCGGCCTGGCGGTGGCGACCGGCCTCTATTCCCTCTGCCTGATCACCATGCTGGCCTGCTCGACGGCCTACAATCTGACCAAGCCGACGCGGGCGCGGCCCTTCCTGCGCCGGATGGACGAGGCGGCGATCTTCCTGATGATCGCCGGCTCCTACACGCCCTTCACCACCCAGCGCATGCACGGCGCTTGGGCCATCACCATGACCGCCCTGGTCTGGACCCTGGCCCTGGCGGGCGTGGCCGGCAAGCTGTTGTCCTCGCGCCTGCCGGAATGGGTCTGGACCATCGGCTATGTGGCGTTCGGCTGGGTCGCCCTGATCGCGCTGCGGCCGCTGATCCAGGGCGTGCCGATCGCGGCCCTGGTGCTGCTGATCGTCGGCGGCCTGATCTACACCACCGGCGCGCTGATCTTCCACAGCCGCCTGCCCTATCGCCGGGCGATCTGGCACGGCTTCGTGGTCACCGCGGCAAGCGCCCACTACGCCGCCATCTGCGCCGGGGTGGTGTTCGCGGCGGCGCTGAAGGTGCAGTAGGAGCACGCGACCGATCCTCCACCGTAGGGCGAGGGGGACCATGCGACGCATGGTGGAGAGGGTACGCCGCGCCTCGGCGCCGGCAGGCCAAAATCCAGGCTAAACATGAAGCGGGCGCAGCCGGCGTCGCACCCCCTCCACCGCGTTGCACGCGGTCCCCCTCGCCCTACGGATGAGGATCAGCCGCTCAGTAGGCCCGGGCGATCAGGATTTCTTCCAGGCCGGGATGGCCGGTGAACAGGCAGGGCGCGAAGGTTTCGGGCTGATCCATCGGCGCGTTGCGGATGGTCAGGCGCAGCGACTTCAGCCGCCGGGTGACCTCTTCCAGCGCCTCGCCGGTCGGCTTGGACCACGCGCAGCGGACCCAGCCCTTGAAGGCGACATTGGCGTCCTCGTCCTCGTCGGCCGGCCCGAAATGGGCGGCGAGCTGGTCGAAGCTCGCAATGTCGGCGCGGACATTGGCGTCGAGGCGGCCCTTGGCCTCGTCGAACAGGCTCTTCTGGATCTCCGCCAGCCGCTCGGGAACGGCGGCGACGAACGCGCCCCGCGCCTCGCTGACCGAGGCGACCTTCTCGCCCGCCCAGAGCCGGTCGCGGCGCAGATAGGTGACCTGGGCGCCGGCCGCGTCGCGGGGCCCGACCTCGACGATCAGCGGCGCGCCGCGCCGCACCCAGTCCCAGCGCTTTTCGCCGGAGCGACCCGGCTTGCGATCGACCAGCACCCGCACGGGGGCGCGAAAGGCGGTCAGGTCGGCGAGATCGGCCGCCAGCGCCTCGGCATAGGCCAACACGGCCCCATCCTCCGGCTTGTCGCGCAGGATCGGCACGATGACCACCTGGCGCGGCGCGATCGCCGGCGGCAGCCTGAGGCCATCGTCGTCGCCGTGGGTCATGATCACCCCGCCGATCAGCCGCGTGGACACGCCCCAGCTGGTGGTGTGGCAAAGGGTCAATTCGCCGGTCTCGCTCTGGAAGCGGATATTCTGGGCGCTGGCGAAGCTTGTGCCGAGATAATGCGAGGTGCCGGCCTGCAGGGCCTTGCCGTCCTGCATCATGGCTTCGATCGAATAGGTGGCGTCGGCGCCGGGGAACCGCTCGGTCTCCGGCTTCTCGCCGGCGATCACCGGCATGGCCAGGGTGCGTTCGGAAAAGTCGCGATACATTTCCAGGACCGACAGGGTCTCGGCCATGGCGTCGTCGCGGCCTGCGTGCGCGGTATGGCCCTCCTGCCAGAGGAATTCCGAGGTGCGCAGGAAAAGCCGCGTGCGCATCTCCCAGCGCACCACATTGGCCCACTGGTTGATCAAGAGCGGCAGGTCGCGCCAGCTGCGCACCCAGCGGCTGAAGGCCTCGCCGATGATGGTCTCCGAGGTCGGCCGCACCACCAGCGGCTCCTCGAGCCTGGCCTCAGGATCGACCTGCAGCTTGCCGTCGATCACCGCCAGCCGGTGGTGGGTGACCACCGCCATCTCCTTGGCGAAGCCCTCGACGTGGCTGGCCTCCTTGGCGATGAAGCTCAGGGGCACGAACAGCGGAAAATAGCAGTTCTGGTGGCCGCTCGCCTTGATGCGCCGGTCGAGCTCGGCCTGAATCAACTCCCAGACGCCGTAGCCCCAGGGCTTGATGATCATCGAGCCGCGCACCGGGCTGTTTTCGGCCAGGTCGGCTTCGCGCACGACGGCCTGGTACCAGTCGGCGAAATTGGCTTCGCGCGTTGCGTTCAATCCACGTTGCATTCGCTTCGTGAAGCAGGAATTGGCGGCGAAGGCCAGCCCCGCGCGCCGATGCGGGCTTTTCGTCGGGGCGTCCTGCCGCCATCATGCTGTCAGTTTGGTGGGAGGGTGAGCTTTGCGGCGGACCGAGCGTCTTTTCCAGATCATCCAGATCCTGCGCCGCGCTTCGCGGCCGGTGACGGCGGGCGCAATGGCGAGCGAGCTGGAGACCTCGCTGCGCACCGTCTATCGCGACATGGCCGAGCTGATCGCGCAACGCGTGCCGATCCGCGGCGAGGCGGGCATCGGCTATGTGCTCGACCGCGGCTTCGACATGCCGCCGCTGATGCTGACGCCCGACGAGATCGAGGCGGCCGTGCTCGGCGCGCAATGGGTGGCCGGGCGCGGCGACGAGGCCCTGGCCACCGCCGCGCGCGACCTGATCGCCAAGATCGGCGCGGTGATCCCCGAACATCTGCGGCCGTTCCTGATCGACTCGACGGTCAGCGCCTCCGGCGTTCCGCGCCCGCTGCGGGACACGATCGACCTGACCCAGCTGCGCGCCTGGATCCACAGCCAGCGCAAGCTGGCGCTCTGCTATCGCGACGAGGAGGATCGCACCACCGAGCGCATCGTCTGGCCGATCGGCCTCGGCTATTTCGAGGCCGCGCGCATCATCATCGCCTGGTGCGAACTGCGCCTCGACTTTCGCCATTTCCGCACCGACCGGGTGGTCAGCGCCACCTTCCTCGACCAGCGCTACCCCACCCGCCGCAACGTCCTGCGCACCGCCTGGCGCAAACAGATGGACGAGACGGCGCGGCGGCGGGCGGTGTCTTAGAGGCTGACTGGCGCGCGTCTCGGTTCGTTTGAGGCCGGTCAGACGGGCGGGAGCGTGTCCAGGAACCGGGCGATCGCCGAGTTCACCACAGCCGGATGGGTGAGGTTGGCCGCGTGGCCGGCGCCGGGCGCGACCACCAGTTCGGCGTCAAGGCCAGCGGCCAGGGCGCGACCCAGGCTCAGACTGATCGCCGCGTCCGCGTCGCCATGCACCACCAGGCACGGGACCTTGATCCGCCCCAGTTCGGCAGTGACGTCGTCGCGTGACCCGAGCGTGCTCATGCAGCCCAGCATGTTCACCGGCTTGATCGTCTTCCACTTGGCCTTCCAAGCGGCGGCGCCGGCCCAGTCGTTTCCCAGGATGATGCCCTCGATGATCGCCGCCAGGTCATCGCTCAGGCCGTACTCGGCCCAGGTCTTGGCCAGCTGCATGTGACCGTCCAGCGTGGCGGGGTCTTCCTGCCCGGACTGGGTGTCGATCAGGATCAGCGCACGGACAATCTCAGGATGGGTCAGCGCGCAGCGGAGCGACAGGAACCCGCCCTGGCTCATCCCGGCCAGCACCGCCCGCTTGATCCCCAGGTGCGCCAAAAGCGCCGCGAGGTCGTCGGCGGAGTCGTAGTAGGTGAAGGGCGCCAGTGTGTCGGACGCCGTGCCGGCGTGACCTCGCTCGTCCCAGGTAATGCAGCGGTATTGCGACTTCAGGGCGTCCACCTGCGGGGCGAACATCTCGTGGTCCATGAAGAGACCGTGCGAAAAGATCACCGCCGGGCCGGAGCCGCCCGTGTCTTCGTAGTAGATCTTCTGGCCATTGACCGCCGCGATGGGCATATGCGCCTCCCCTGCCGTCCGTGCCGGCCTGTTGACCTGACATTGCCCGAACGCGGGACTGGCGGGCTATTGGAAAATAGCCGCACACGGGATTTCGGCAAAGTCTCCTATGGATGAGGGAGCCTCTTGAAACCACGGCCAGATACACAACGTGTATCTGGCATGCTATGATGATCGAAAAGAGATCGAAATGGCCGCATAGCCCAAAGAGAGTTCGCCGACGGTCACGCGCGCCGTGAACCTTCGCGTGCGCGAGGACGTGCGCGACCTGATCGATCAGGCGGCGCGCTTGCACGGCAAGACGCGCTCGGATTTCATGGTGGAGGCGGCTCGTCAGGCCGCGGAAAATGCGCTTCTTGACCAGGCCTTCGTGAAGGTCGATCCGGAGACCTACGCCCAGTTCTTGTCGGTGCTGGATCACCCCCCGTCTGGCGAGGGCTATGAGCGGCTGATGCGAGCCCCGAAGCCCTGGAAGGGCTAGGCGCGCCGTTGCCGGCGCCGACGCTTCTCACAGGCGTCCATGTCCTGTCGGCGTTCGACTCCGGCGTGACCTCCCTGGATGATTGGTTGCGGCGACGCGCCGCAGCCAATCAGTTGTCTGGCGCATCGCGCACCTATGTGGTGGCGACGCGGACCCATGAGGTCGTGGGATATTACGCCATCGCTTCCGGCGCGCTCGCCGCCGCCGAAGCCCCAGGCCGGATGAAGCGGAACATGCCTGCCCCTCTTCCGATGGCGATCCTTGGACGGCTGGCGGTTGACCGTTCCATGCAGGGCAAGGGATTAGGCGTCGCCCTTCTGCAAGATGCGGTGCTTCGCGTACGGCAAGCCGCTTCGATCATGGGCGTTCGAGGCGCGCTGGTTCATGCGATTTCCCAGGAGGCTCAGGCCTTCTACGAACACCACGGCTTCATGAACGCGATCACCAATCCCCGAACCTTGATCCTGTCGCTCGCCGAGCGCGCGCCATCGTCATGACATGTCGATACCCCGACACCTTCACGCGTCACATGCGGCCCTTCGATGAGCGGACCGATCTCGCGCCGGCAGCCTCGGCCGGGCCGGATTTCGCGGGACCGACCCCCAGTATCGCGCCATGACGGTGGCCTGTCGCCCCAACCCCGCCGCCCGGGTCCAAAGCGTCACGGACCTGGCGCGGGCTTGGCGGCGCTGATGGCGGGTTCAGGAGCCTAACCGACGCCGATCTCGGCAAGGTATCCGGTAAGGTCTACTGCGGCGCGGTCCACGCCTGCCGCGAAGCCGGTGAGCGCGTACCATCGCAGGGCCCAGAGCGCGTTGGCGATGCGAAAGGCCTGGAAAAGCTCGACATAGCCCGCTCCGAACAGACTTTTGTCGCTATAGCCCTCCTGCAGCCAGGCGACCGGCAGGGCGGGGTCCTCCCAATAGTCCCATTTGGCGAACTCGTTGATGGGCGAGTCCATGGAGACCTGACCGAAATCGATGATGCCTGAGAGCCGGCCTTCATGCACAAGCACATGGCAGGCGCGAAGGTCGTTATGGGTGACGCTGTGCGGCAGCGGCGCATGCCGCGCCATCACGGTCTCGAAGAAACGGAAGGCGCGCTGCAGCGCCCGCCGGTCCAGGCCGGCGTTTCCACCCAGTTCAACGAACTCGGCTTCAGTGGCGAGAAAGTCGTCGGTGTCATTCTCGAAGAACCGCACGGCGTCGCCGAGGTCGCTTGGCCCGATGGCGTGCATCCGCGAGATCTGCTCGCCGAGTTCCCGCACCACCGAGCGCAGAACCTCCCGCGGCAGGGACAGGCTGTCGGAGAGACGCTGGCCGGGAAGCTTTTCCAGGAAGCAGAGTTCCAAGGCCTCTGCCTCGCCTTGCAGGCTCTGCACCGACAGGACCTCGGGGACCGCCATTCCCAGCGCGCGGCAACGGCCGATCGCCCAGGCTTCCTTCTCGAAGACTGCCTCGACGCGCCTGGCGATCCGCAGGATGACGTTACGGCCGCTTTCGAAGCCGATGTCATAAACCTCGTTGGCCTCGCCATGGACGATGCGCCGCATGGCGAGAATCGGACTGTGGGTTACCGCGCGGGCGGCGGCGGCGATCTGCTCGGCCGGGGCTTCGAAGCCCGCGTGCAGGTCGGCGAGGTGTCGGGCGTACTCGGTGGTCACGGCCAAACCCTTAATGGGAGGACATGTGGACGACCCCTGAGGTGCAAGAGGAATCTGAGAGAAATTGGGGACACACACGCCTTTCCTGCGCTGCAAGTCGGTGAAAAGCGCAGGCTTGAGGAGCAAAAAGTCGTTTATGTCCCCATTTTCTGTCCCCATTTTCCAAGCCGCGCATGTAGCGATACACGACACATTTTGCTTGCGTAGCGTGTCGCCTATCGCTACACTTGATCCGTGACCATCCAAAGCTGGAAAGGCCGTGAGGCCGAAGCGATCTTCAAAGGTCGCCGCCTGAAAGGCTTGCCAGACGGCCTGGCGCGGGCGGCTCGGCGGCGGTTACTCCAGTTGGATGGCGCCGTAAGGGTGGAGGACATGCACACCCCGCCTGGCAACCGGCTTCACCTCGTCGGCAAGCTCTGGTCGATCAGTGTTAACATGCAATATCGGATAACTTTCATCTGGGGAGAGAAGGGTCCGGAAGAGGTCTGGTTCGGCGACTACCACTAACCTGGACAATATTACCTATCTAATCTGGAGGATATTATGAGTGCATATGAGTACGCCGACTTCGAAAGTCCGCTTCCCCACCCTGGCGAGGTTCTTCGCGAGGACTTCATGGTTCCGCACGGCATCACCCCAGGCCGCCTCGCCAAGGCAATGCGATTGAAGGATCGCGCCCGGATTGAGCGGCTCGTGCGGGAACAACAGTCGATCACCGCGGACACCGCGCTGCGCCTTGGCCGCGTCTTTGGCACTTCGCCCCAGATGTGGCTCAACATGCAAGCCAGCCACGACCTGTCGAAGGCCGCGATTGAGGGGCGTGCCGCGCTTGCCGAGGTGCGCGAATTGGAACTAACCTAATCCTTGCTCCTCCTCAGGCGATGATCCTTGGAGGAATTCGCCAGTGCGGGCCAACCGGCAAGGCGCCCCTCTCGTCCTGACAGTGACCGAACTCGCTCTCCCATCACTTTGAGAGCCGATTCAGCGCGGAAGTTCGCTGGCGCCCATCAGGAAGGCGTCGACGGCGCGGGCGCATTGGCGGCCTTCGCGGATGGCCCAGACCACCAGGGACTGGCCGCGGCGCATGTCGCCGCAGGCGAAGACCTTGGGCGTGGTGGTGCGGTAGTCGACCACATTGGCCTTCACATTGCCGCGCGGGTCGAGTTCGACTCCGGCCTGCTCGATCAGCGCCTCGCGGCGCGGGCCAAGGAAGCCCATGGCCAGCAGGACGAGGTCGGCCTTGAGTTCGAATTCGCTGCCGGCCACCTCGCCCATGCGCAGGCGGCCGTCCTCGCCCTTTGACCAATCGACCCGCACGCATTCGAGCGCCGTCAGCCGGCCGTCCTGGCCGATGGCGCGCTTGGTCAGCACCGCCCAGTCGCGCTCGGCGCCCTCTTCCTGCGAGGAGGAGGTGCGCATCTTCAGCGGCCAGTCCGGCCAGGTCAGGGCCTTGTTCTCCCGCTCCGGCGGCTGCGGCATGATCTCCAGCTGGGTGACCGAGAGAGCGCCCTGGCGGTTGGAGGTGCCGATGCAGTCCGAGCCGGTATCGCCGCCGCCGATGACCACCACATGCTTGCCCTCGGCCGAGATGGCGCCGTCGGGCGCGGCCGTCGCCTCGTCGTCGCCCGCGCCGCGCTTGTTCTGCTGGGTGAGGAAATCCATGGCGAAATGGATGCCGGCCAGCTCGTGCGGCGGCAGCTCCAGGTCGCGCGGCAGTTCGGCGCCGCCGGACAGCACCAGCGCATCGAACTCGCCCAGCAGCGCCTCGACGCTCACGCTCGCGCCGACCTCGACGCCAGTGCGGAACTCGACGCCTTCGGCCGCCATCTGCTCGATGCGACGGTCGATAAGGTGCTTCTCCATCTTGAAGTCGGGGATGCCGTAGCGGAGCAGGCCGCCGATGCGGTCGCTCTTTTCGAACAGTGTCACCGCGTGGCCGGCGCGGGCGAGCTGCTGGCTTGCAGCCAGGCCCGCCGGGCCCGATCCCACCACCGCGATGCGCCGGCCGGTGGCCTGCGCCGGCGCCTGCGGCTCGATCCAGCCTTCGCGCCAGCCGCGATCGACGATCTCGCACTCGATCGTCTTGATGGTCACCGGGTTGTCGTCGATGTTCAGCGTGCAGGACGCCTCGCACGGCGCGGGGCAGATGCGCCCGGTGAACTCCGGAAAGTTGTTGGTGGAGTGCAGGTTGGACAGGGCCGAACGCCACTGGTCGCGATAGACCAGGTTGTTCCAGTCGGGGATCTGGTTGTTGACCGGGCAGCCCTGGTGACAGAACGGAATGCCGCAATCCATGCAACGCGCCGCCTGCTGGGCGACCTCGGCGACCGGCAGCGGCTTGACGAACTCCGCCCAGGTCTTCAGGCGCGCGGCCGGCGCCTCATAGCCGCGGTCGTGACGCTCGATCTCCAGGAAGCCTGTCGGCTTGCCCATCGTCTTACTCCAAGGCTTTAGGGTTTCGCCGTCTATTCCGCGGCGACGGTCTTGGCCGCCAGCCGTTCGGCCTCGATATCCGTCAAGGCGCGGCGATAGTCTTTCGGCATCACCTTGACGAAGTGGGTCAACGCCACGTCCCAGTTTTCCAACAGCGCGCGCGCCCGGGCGCTGCCGGTGTGCAGCAGATGCCGCTCGACCAGGATGCGCAGGCGCTCGGCGTCGAAGACCAGCATGTCGCCCATGCCGGCGTCATGGGCGCCGAGGGCCCGCTGCCGCGGCCGGCGCGTCTCGTCGCCCGACTGGGCGTTCGACGCCGACGGCCCCAGCTGTTCGAGGTCGACCATGGCCAGGTTGCACAGGGCGCCGAACCGCCCCTCGGGATTGTAGACATAGGCCACGCCGCCCGACATGCCGGCGGCGAAGTTGCGGCCGGTCTCGCCAAGCACCACGACGACGCCGCCGGTCATGTATTCGCAGCCGTGGTCGCCGACGCCCTCGACCACCGCGACCGCGCCGGAATTGCGCACCGCGAACCGCTCGCCGGCCACGCCCAGGAAATAGGCCTCGCCGGCGATGGCGCCATAGAGGACGGTATTGCCGACGATGATGTTCTCGGTCGGATCACGCCCGCTGTCCTCCGGCGGGCGCACGATGACGCGGCCGCCGGAGAGCCCCTTGCCGACATAGTCGTTAGCGTCGCCCACCAGGTCGAGGGTGACGCCATGGGCGAGAAAGGCGCCGAAGCTCTGGCCGGCGACGCCGGTGAAGCGCACGGAGATGGCGCCGTCCGGCAGGCCTTGATGGCCGAACCGGCGGGCGATCTGTCCGGAGAGCATGGCGCCGACCGTGCGGTTGATGTTGCGGATCGACTGTTCGATGCGCACCGGCGCGCCGCCGTCGAGCGCCGGCCCCGCCGCGGCGATCAGCGCATGGTCGAGCGCCGCCTCCAGGCCGTGGTTCTGCCGCTCCGAGTTCCAGCGCGCCACCGACGGCTCGACCTCGGCCTCATACAGCAGCCGGGAAAGGTCGATCCCAGCCGCCTTCCAGTGATCGACGGCAGGCGCGACATCGAGCCGGTCGACCCGTCCCACCATCTCGTTGACGGTGCGAAAGCCCATCTCGGCCATGATCAGGCGCAGTTCCTCGGCGACGAAGAAGAAGTAGTTGATCACGTGCTCCGGCTGGCCGGTGAAGCGGGCGCGCAGCACCGGATCCTGGGTCGCCACCCCGACCGGGCAGGTGTTCAGGTGGCACTTGCGCATCATGATGCAGCCGACCGAGATCAGCGGCGCGGTGGCGAAACCGAACTCGTCGGCGCCCAGCAGGGCGGCGACCGCCACGTCGCGGCCGGTGCGCAGGCCGCCGTCGGCCTGGACGGCGATGCGGCCACGCAGGCCGTTCTCGACCAGGGCCTGCTGGGTCTCGGCCAGGCCGATCTCCCAGGGCGAGCCGGCGTGGGTGAGCGAGGTGAGCGGCGAGGCGCCGGTGCCGCCTTCGTAGCCCGAGATGGTCACATGGTCGGCGCGGCACTTGGCGACGCCGGCGGCGACCACCCCGACGTTCACTTCCGACACCAGCTTCACCGAGACGCGCGCCTCGGGGTTGACGTTCTTCAGGTCGTGGATGAGCTGCGCCAGGTCCTCGATCGAATAGATGTCATGGTGCGGCGGCGGCGAGATCAGCCCGACGCCCGCCGTCGAATGGCGCACGCGGGCGATGGTCTTGTCGACCTTGTAGCCGGGCAGTTGGCCGCCCTCCCCGGGCTTGGCGCCCTGGGCCATCTTGATCTGGATGTCGTCGGCATTGACCAGATATTCGGCCGTGACCCCGAAGCGGCCCGAGGCGACCTGCTTGATCGCCGAACGCATGGAATCGCCGTTGGGCAGCGGCTTGAAGCGGTCGGCCTCTTCGCCGCCCTCGCCGGTGTTGGAGCGGCCGCCGATGCGGTTCATGGCGATGGCGAGCGTGGTGTGGGCCTCGCGGCTGATCGAGCCGAAGCTCATGGCCCCGGTGGAGAAGCGCTTGACGATCTGCGCGGCGGACTCGACCTCGTCGAGGGCGACCGGCGCCTCGGCGGGCTTCAGCCGCATCAGGCCGCGAAGGGTGAGCAGCCGTTCGCTCTGTTCGTTGATGCCGGCGGCGAAGGCGGCATAGGCGTCCGGCGCCTCGCCACGCACGGCGTGCTGGAGGTTGGCGATCGAGTCCGGCGTCCAGGCGTGCTCCTCGCCGCGCAGCCGGAAGGCGTAGCCGCCGCCGACGTCGAGCATGTCGCGATAGATGGGATTGTCGCCATAGGCGTCGCGATGGCGCCTGACCGTCTCGGCGGCGATCTCGGCCAGGCCGACGCCCTCGATCAGGCTGTCGGTGCCGGTGAAGTACTTTTCGACGAAGGTCGAGGCCAGGCCGACCGCGTCGAAGCGCTGGGCGCCGCAATAGGACTGGTAGGTGGAGATGCCCATCTTGGACATCACCTTCAGGACGCCCTTGCCGATGGCCTTGATGTAGTTCTTCTGCACCTCGGAGGACTTAAGCGGCAGATTGTTCTGCACACGGAGCTGTTCCAGGGTCTCGAAGGCGAGATAGGGGTTGATCGCCTCGGCGCCGTAGCCGGCCAGGACGCAGAAGTGGTGCACCTCGCGCGCTTCGCCGGTCTCGACCACCAGGCCGGTCTGCATGCGCAGGCCCTGGCGGATCAGGTGATGGTGCACCGCCGCAGTGGCCAGCGCCGCCGGGATGGCGTTGCGTTCGGCCGACAAGGCCCGGTCGGACAGGATCAGGATGTTGTTGTCGGCCAGGACCGCGTCGGTCGCCTCGCGGCAGATGCGTTCGACCGCCCGCTCCAGGCCGACATCGCCGTGTTCGGCCGGCCCGGTGATGTCGATGGTCGCGGTGCGGAAGGCGCCGTCCACCAGGGTCGAGATCGAGCGGATCTTCTCAAGATCGGCGTTGGTCAGCACCGGCTGGGAGACTTCCAGCCGCTTGTGGGCGCCGGCCTGGTGGCCGAGCAGGTTGGGCCTTGGCCCGATCATCGAGACCAGCGACATCACCAGCTCTTCGCGGATCGGGTCGATCGGCGGATTAGTGACCTGGGCGAACCTCTGCTTGAAATAGTCGTAGAGCAGCCTCGGGCGCCGGGACAGCGCCGCCAGCGGCGTGTCGGTCCCCATCGAGCCCACCGGGTCCTCGCCGGTCTGCGCCATCGGCT
Organism: Caulobacteraceae bacterium; assembly: GCA_965277425.1. Classification (GTDB taxonomy): domain Bacteria; phylum Pseudomonadota; class Alphaproteobacteria; order Caulobacterales; family Caulobacteraceae; genus Poindextera. Next base: position 175,060 of record CBDICR010000007.1, on the reverse strand, counting down.
CCAGGAAGAACTGGATGTCCTCCTGGGTGTAGCCGAAGGCCTGCTGGCGATCGAGCAGGGCGGCCGGGTCGTTGATCAGGGCGGGCTCGGTGCGCGCGACGGGATCGGGCAGCTCCTCCAGCTTGTACTGGGTCTGCTTCAGCCAGGCGTCATAGGGCTCGGCGGCGGCGAGGGCGGACTTGATCTCGTCGTCCTCGACGATGCGGCCCTGCTCCAGGTCGATCAGCAGCATCTTGCCCGGCTGCAGCCGCCACTTGCGGGTGATCTTCTCCTCCGGAATCGGCAAGACGCCGGATTCCGAGGCCATGATCACATGGCCGTCGTCTGTGCAGCAGAAGCGCGCCGGACGCAGCCCGTTGCGGTCGAGGGTGGCGCCGATCTGGCGGCCGTCGGTGAAGGCGATCGCCGCCGGCCCGTCCCAGGGCTCCATCAGGGCGGCGTGATATTCGTAGAAAGCCTTGCGCTTGGCGTCCATCAGCGGATTGCCGGCCCAGGCCTCCGGGATCAGCATCATCATCGCGTGCGCCAGCGGATAGCCGCCGGCGATCAGCAGCTCGAGCGCGTTGTCGAGCTTGGCGGTGTCGCTGTCGCCCTCCTTGATCAACGGCCACATCTTGTCGAGGTCGGGACCGAGCAGCGCCGATTCCATGGTGCGGCGGCGCGCGTTCATCCAGTTGGCGTTGCCGCGCTCGGTGTTGATCTCGCCGTTGTGGGCGATGAACCGGTAGGGGTGGGCGCGCTTCCAGGACGGATAGGTGTTGGTCGAGAACCGCTGGTGCACCAGGGCCAGCGCCGTCTCGGTCAGCGGATTGGTCAGGTCGCCGTAGAAGGTCCCCAACTGCCGCGCCAGCAGCAGGCCCTTATAGACCACCGTGCGCGACGAGCAGGACGGCATGTAGAGCTCGGTCAGCCCCGGCAGGTTGTGGCGCCTCGCCTGCTCCTCCAGCGGGTTCTGCGTCTGCTTGCGGATGACCAAGAGCTTGCGCTCGAAGGCGTCCTGGTCGCGCGCGCCATGGCCGCGGGCGATGATCGCCTGGCGGATCAGCGGCATCTCGTCCAGCACGGTCTTGCCGAGCCCCGCCGCATTGGTCGGCACTTCGCGCCAGCCGACCAGGGTCTGGCCCTCGACGGCGATGAAATGCTCGAACTGGTGGACGGCGAACTCGCGCGCCTCAGGCTCCTGCGGCAGGAAGCACATGGCCACGCCGTAGTCGCCCGGCGGCGGCAGGGTCAGGCCCTCGCGTTCCGCCCAGTCGCGGATCAGGGCGTCCGGGATCTGGATCAGGCAGCCGACGCCGTCGCCGACCAGCGGGTCGGCGCCGACCGCGCCGCGATGGTTCAGGTTGAGCAGGATCTCCAGCCCGCGACGAATGATGTCGTGCGATTTGCGGCCCTTGATATTGGCCACAAACCCTACGCCGCACGCATCATGTTCGTTCCGCGGGTCATAGAGACCCTGATCTCGCCTAAACCCCATCCGGGCTATACCTTTTCAATCCGTCCTTTAGACCCGATCCGACCTCGCCGCCGGCGACGGCCCCGCCGCCAGGCGAAAACTCGATTCTCGCACGTTTTCGCGCCGAGCGTCCATTTTTGGGCGCCGGCGTAGAAACAGTAATTCTATTGGCATGGCAAGGCGCAACAACGCCGCGCCAAACCCGCCCCAGCCGCAGTCCTCTTGCCTAAAGCTCGGGCTGACGCAACGTCAAACAAGGCTAGACGATCAAGAGGTCGTGACAAGTCGGTCTTCGGCGCCGGCGCGGCCGGCTTCAACAGGCTTTTCGCCGGGTTCATCACCTCTATCCGCGATCGTTTCGCCGCGGCCGGTTAGGCTGTCCTTGAGGGCGAGCCTTGAGGCGGCCCTGACTGGGGTTACGGTTGATGGCGACTTTCGCCGATCCGAAACGGATTGAGCACCTTGGCGCCTAGACCGGCGATATCGCGGTCGTTGCGGGTGACGAGCGTCAGGCCATGGATCACCGCCGTCGCCGCGAGCAGACCGTCGATGGTCGGGATCGGCCTGACGGCGCCCATGCGTCCCCACTGATCGACGACCGCATTGTCGATGCCGAGCACGCGAACCTCGAAGGCCTCCTCGACTTGTCGCAGCCATCGTTCGAGCGCCGCGGCCTTATCGGGATCCTTTGGGCGGGCAAGCTCGACCCCCTTGCGGATCTCTCCGAGCACCAGTGCGCTGAGAAACAGAGCCTCGTCGGCCACCTCCGCATACCAGGCCGCAAGGTTCGGGTCGCAGCGTTCGCCCTTTCGCAGTTCGGAAATGATGTTGGTGTCGATCAGGTAATTCACAGATCGACTTCGCGTCCGAGGTCGGGACCGCGATCCAGGTCGAGTCCATCGAGCGGCGCGGACGCCAGCAGCGCTTTCAAGCTCATTTTCGGCGGTTCGACAAAGCGTTGTCGAAGCAAGATGCGCGCAGCCGATTGACGGGCCGGGTCGGACAAGGCCGCGGCGACCTGGCGGACCAGGCTCGCATCATCCCTGCTGACATTGACTTCGACCCGCACCAAGCCTCGGCGCGCCAGCCGCGCGCGATGCCTGGCGAGTGAAGACTTGGCGCCGTTGCTCATCCCGCGCACCTCATGATTTCCGGAAATATTACCGGAAATCATGCCTCGCCGCAAGCCCGCCGCCGGGGGCTCTCGCCTTGCTGTCGCGCCCAAAACCCTGAACTATCGTCGCCCCAAGGGAAGGCGCCTGATCCATGTCCGCCACGACCATCGATCAGGAGCAGATCGGCGAGCAACCGCAGAAGAACGACAAGGCGCTGATCTATGCCGCCATCGTCATCATCGTCGGGGTTTTCGCAACCACCTTGGCCCAGCCGCAGGTGCTGGCGCGGCTGCCGCTGCAGAACCTGCTCAAGAACGAACTGCACGTCGGCCGCGCCGCCAACGCCGCCTTCTTCTTCTGGGCGGGCCTGCCCTGGTATTTCAAGCCCATCGCCGGCATCCTGACCGACGCCTTTCCCCTCTTCGGCAGCCGGCGAAAAAGCTACATCCTGATCACCACCAGCCTGGCGGTGCTCGCCTGGGTCGGGCTCTACTTCACCCCGCACAACTATAACGACCTGTTGTGGATGGCCATCGTCATCAATAGCTTCCTGGTGGTGGCGAGCACGGTGGTCGGCGGCTACATGGTCGAGACCGCCCAGGCCGTTTCCGGATCAGGCCGCCTGACCGCCGTGCGCCAGTTCGTCCAGCAGCTCTGCATCATCATCAACGGTCCGAGCGCCGGCTATCTGGCCAGCATCGCCTTCGGCTGGACCGCGGCGGCCTGCGGCGGGGTGATGTTCCTGCTGGTGCCGGCGACCATCTTCTTCCTGAACGAGCAGCGGAAGACGATCGATTCGCGCGTGCTGCTCGACAATGCCGCCAAACAGCTCGGCAAGATCGCCTCGGCGCGCACCATGTGGGCGGCCGCGGGCCTGATGGCGCTGTTCTATATCGCCCCGGGAATCACGACGGCGGTGTTCTACAAGCAGCAGAACGACCTGCACATGACCACCCAGGGCCAGGGGTTGCTGCAACTCATTTCGGGGGTTTGCGGCGTTCTGGCCGCGGTCGGCTACGGATTCGCCTGCCGGCGGGTGAACCTGCGAACCCTGCTCGTCTGGTGCCTGCTTTTGGGCACCGCGGCCAATCTGGGCTATCTGTTCTATTCATCCGTGCGCGCCGCCCAGCTGATCGAAGGCTTCAACGGCTTCGGCTTCACCCTGGCGGAACTGGCCCTGATGGACTTGGCCGTGCGCGCCACCCCCGCCGGCAGCGAGGGCCTGGGCTTTTCCCTGATGATGAGCGTGCGCAACGCCGCCCTGCTGGGGACCGACTGGCTGGGCTCAAGCCTGCTCGAAACCTACCATCTCAAGTTCAGCAGCCTGGTGCTTTCCAACTCGGTGACCACCTTCATCACCGTCCCGCTGGTCTTCCTGCTGCCGGCGATCCTGGTGCGGAAGAAGGACGCCGAGCTCTACGAGGAAGCGCCCGCGCCAAAGACGGCGATCCAGGAATGACGGCGGTCGACCGACGGCCGAGTGAACGCAAAAGGGCCTGACAGGAGCATCTCGTGGCGACGTCCGCCGCCCCCAACCCATGGCTGGACCTGCACTACGCGGCGCCGCAGACGCTCGTGAAGATCGGCGGGCGTCGGCGGCTCAACCTGCTGATCGCCGGCGAAGGCGCGCCGACCGTGATCTTCGCGGCCGGCCTGAACGGGACCACCTTGCATTGGGCGCGCGTCCAGCATGCCCTCGCCCTAAGGACTCGGACGGTCGCCTTCGACAAGGCTGGGCTCGGCTTCAGCGATCCCGGCCCGCCGCCCCGAACGGCCTCGGCGATCGTCGCTGACCTGCGAGCGGCGCTTGCGGGCGCCGACATCGCCCCGCCGTACGTGCTCGTTGGCCATTCAGCCGGCGGCCCGCAGATGCGCCTGTTCGCCTTCCGCTATCCGCAAGAGGTCGTCGGGATGGTGATGGTGGACAGCTCCAGCGAGCACCAGGACCGCCGGATGGACGAAGCGACGGGCGCTCGCGGCGCCGAAGCACGAAAACGCAACCTGCGCGATTATTCGCGCCTCGCCCGGCTTGCCCGCGCGGGCGCGCTCGCGCCGGGGACGCCGGACTATGATCGAGCTGTCGGACCACCGTGGCCCACCGTCACGCCGGCCGTGTATGCCGCGCACGTCGCCCAACGCCTGTCGCCGGGATTCTGGCGCGCCCTGGGGTCCGAATCCGCGGCGTCCGGCTCGGCCAGTTCCGCGGCGCTCGACGCCGCGCGCCGATCGCTTGGCGACATGCCCTTGATCGCGCTCACCGCCGGCAAGAACGCCGCGGCGCGGCCGGGGGAAGCCCTCGCCGCCGCCGAGGCGCGATCCGAGGTCTGGCGCACCATGCACGACGAGATCGCCGCCCTCTCGACGCGCGGCGAGCGGCGCACCATCGACGCCGGCCACATGATCCCCATCGAGCGACCCGAGGCCGTGATCGCCGCCATCGAGGAGGTGTTGGCTCTGGCGCGCGCCGGCTGAGGCCAAAGCGCCGGATCAGACGTGCAGCGACTGGCCCTCGCCATGTGGAGCGGACGCTCGATTTCGGCCTCGGCCGTATTTCCGCGGCGAGGCCGCCATGACCCGCTTGAAGGCGGTGCTGAAGGCGCTCTCGGACTCGTAGCCGAGCGACAGGGCGATGGCGGAAACCGGATCGCTCGATTGTTCCAGCCGGTCCCCCGCCAGCAGCATCCGCCAGCGCGTCAGATAGTCCATCGGCGAGGCCCCCACCGCCGACTTGAACTTCTGGGCGAAGCTGGATCGCGACATGCCCGCGCGCGCCGCCAGCGCAGCCAAGGTCCACCGCCGCGCCGGATCCTGGTGCATGGCGTTGATCGCGGCGCTCATCTGCGGGTCCGACAGGGCGAACAGCCACCCGACCCCGCCGCGCGGCCCTTCCGCCAGATGCAGGCGTAGCGCCTGGATCAGCACCAGGTGGGCGAGATGCTGGGCGACCAATGCGCCGCCCGGCTGCGGCTCGCGCAACTCCTGCATGATCCGGTCCAGCGACCAACGCAGCGCCGCCCGATCGGCGTCCTTGCGGATATGGACGATGGGCGGCAGCACGCCCAGCAGGATGCTCGCGTGATTGCCGGCGAAGTCGAACCAGCCGCCGATGCCAAAACAGTCTCCGCCGCCGTTCAAGGTGGCGACGGCGCCATCGCGCGCGGCTGAAATGAAGGTCTCGGCTTCGATCGGCGTCAGATCCAGGTCGCTGGCGAGGCGAAAGGGCCGTCCCCGCGGCAGCAGCAGGCAATCGCCCGCCCGCAGGCGCACCGGATCGGCGAGGCCCCTCCAAGGCGAGCCAGGCTTTGCCGGACACGACGGCGTAGCATTTGACGCCCTGATGCGCGCCGAACTGGATCGACCAGGGCCCGGCCACGTCGAAGCCGCGCACCATGGTGTTGCGCGGCTTCAGCAGAGACAGCACGTCTGAGAGCGGGTCCATGAGGTTCCTGGACGATGGCGAAGAAGATGCGGACGATATCGCATGGATCGTCCCGATCCCACCCCCTATCTTGATGTCACTCGGCCGCCTTGCCTGCGGCTCGATCTCTTTGAAGGACAGATTGCATGCGTGTTTTCGTCACCGGTGCGACCGGCTTTATCGGCTCCGCCGTCGTTCAGAACCTGCTCCAGGTGGGCCACCAGGTGGTCGGCCTGGCGCGCAGCGACGAGGCCGCCGCCGCGCTGGCGAGCCTGGGCGTCGAGGCGCACCGGGGCGACATCACCGACACAGACAGCCTCACTGCCGGCGCTCGGGCCAGCGACGGCGTCATCCACACCGCCTTCGTTCACGACTTCGCCAATTTCGCGGCCAACGTCGAGATCGACCGGCGCGCGGTCGAGGCGCTGGTCGGTGCGCTCGCCGGCTCCGGCAAGCCGCTGGTGATCGCGTCCGGCACGCTGATGGTCTCGCACGCGCGCCCGGCCACGGAGACGGACGCGCCCCTCAGCCTCGAGATGCCGCGCGCCGCATCCGAGGCGATGGTGCTGGCGCCCGACAACGGCCTGCGCGGCAGCGTGGTGCGTCTGGCGCCCGCGGTCCACGACCTGACCCGCGCCGGCCTGGTGACCATGCTGGTCGAGCTGGCGCGCGCGAAGGGCGTCTCTCCTTATGTCGGCGAGGGTGAGAACCGATGGCCGGCGGTCCACCGCCTGGACGCCGCGCGCCTGTTCCATCTGGCTCTGGAGCGGGCCGAGCCCGGGACGCGCCTGCACGCGGCGGCCGAGGAGATAACCTCGCGGAGCATCGCCGAGGCGATCGGCGCGGCGCTTGGCGTTCCGGTCCGCAGCCTCACGCCCGAGCAGGCGCCGGCGCATTTCGAAACCATGGCGGCCTTCGTCGGCATGGACAATCCGACCTCCAGCGCCCTGACCCGCGAGACCTTCGACTGGCGGCCGGAAGGCGCCGGCCTGCTGGCCGACATTCGCGACAGCCGCGGGTTCCAATGACCGTCCCGTCCTCGTCGCTCGCCGGCAAGTCCGTTGTCGTCATCGGCGGCGCCTCGGGAATCGGCTTTGCGGTCGCCCAGGCGGCGTTGCGCGAGGGCGCCAGGGTCAAGGTCGCCTCCAGCCAGGCGGCCAATGTCGATGCGGCGGTGGCGCGGCTCGGCGCCGGCGCCAGCGGATCGGTGGTCGATGTGAGCGACGAGGCCAGCGTCGCCGGCTTTTTCGAGGCGCTCGGCCCGTTCGATCACCTGGCCTTCACCGCCGGCGACTGGGGCGCCAGCCTGTTCGCGCCCACGCGCGACCTCGACCTGGCCGCCGCCCAGGCCGGCTTCACCGTGCGCTTCTGGGGCGCCCTGGCCGTGGTCAAGCACGGTTGCCGCGGCATAGCCGAGGGCGGCTCGATCACCCTGACCGGCGGCCTGCTGGCGCATCGGCCGATGAAGGGCGCGCCCATCGCCACAGCGGTGGCCGGCGCGATCGAGCATCTCACCCGCGGCCTGGCGGTCGACCTGGCCCCCCTCCGCGTCAACGCGGTCTGCCTGGGCATCGTGCTTACCGAGCGGACCAAACAACTACCCGAGGCGATGCTGCACGGCTTTACGGCTCGGCTGCCGCTGCCGCGCGGCGGCGACCCGGACGAGGCGGCGCAGGCCTATCTCTACCTGATGCGCGGCGGCTACACGACCGGCCAGGTGCTGATGGTCGACGGCGGCGGCATGGCGGTCTGAGCCAGAGCGGAGGTCGAAATTTGCCTCTCCTCGATCGACTTCGGTCCCGCAGGCGCCCAGGCGGAAGCGCTCCACGCCGCGGCGCCGATAGTCGCCGATCACCTGCATGAGCAGGGCGCGGCCCATGACGCCTCAGACGGCCTCGACCCATCTCGGAGGTTAGGGAGGTCTGCTATCCAGCTCTGCAGTTCGGCTTGGAACCCGTCTCGGGAATGCGAGCGTCACCCATCGGTCAGTCGCACCACAGTTCTGTATGACGTAGCGTCGGCCTGAGACAGGGCTTGGCGTTGCCGCCGGGGCTGGGCGTCGGTATCGGCTGCCCAGGCTTCCACAGGCCGAGCTGCCTCTCGATGTTGGGCATCTCGGAGTCGATCACCGCTAGCCGGTTGCCGTCGTTGTAGAGAGTGGCGCTTCGGTACCTGAGCACCTGGCGATAAGCTCCTGTTGCTGTGAGGCTGTTGACCGCGATCCAATAGCCGTACGGCCGATGCTCCTGCGGCTCGGCAGTGATAACGCTTCCCCGAAGCAGCCCTTCAGTGACGAAGCGAACCTCCTCGTTGTTGTTGTGGCCGGCGCTCTTCTCATAGACGCGCCGGAAGGCGTCATGGTCGGCGTCGTAGGCCACCAACTGGGTCGCAACGATCTGATCTCCGTCTCCAGAGTTCAGACTGCCGGTGATGATCAACAGGAAAGGCGCAGCCTTCGGTCCACGCGGATAGACCACCTTGGCTGTCAACAGATAGTGCGGCTCCCATGCGGGATAGCCAGGCTGCGTCGTTCGGAGCGGAGGGGTGACAGGCGCAGATAGGCACGGCCCGGCAGGCCCCTTATGCAGGCATAATTTGAGCGCCCCAGGCGCGTCGTTTTCGCCGTAGTCTTTGGCAGGCGGCCCCTCGGTGACGACCAATCGCCAAGCAGAGCTCGTGTGGAAGGCTTTCGTCAGATCGAGCAGGCGCCCTGAGGAGCGGGGTGGGACGCCGTATCTCCGCCAGAACCCTGCGCTATCGCCGCAGGGCCAATCAGCCCGGCCATGAGCGTCGCCATGGGCCCGAGCCGTTTACGCATGGCTACCCCCAGATGCACATCCCGGAGCGCATAATGGGAGCAGAAGCCGTGTTTGCGCCAGCGTCCAATTTCCACCCTCCCGCGACCTTCGGATTATCTGGTGATGGGCCGGCCGCCTCGGCCTTCTAAGAGCTGGAAGACCGGCCATGAGCGGGCGCCATGCGGCCATTCTATCCCCTAGCGCCTCGGATAGAGGATCATCTGGGTGCAGCGGAAGAGGGCGATGGTCTTGCCGCTTTCCTGGTGGCGGGCTTCGGCGTCCCAGACCTGGGTGGTGCGACCGGCGTGGACGCAGCGAGCCTCGCAGATCACCGTCCCGTCCGTCGCCGTGCCCAGATGGTTGGACTTCAATTCGATGGTGGTGAAGCCCGAAGCGCCGTCGGGCAGGCTGTTGGCGCAGCCGTAGCCGCAGGCGGTGTCGACCAGGCCGATCACGCTGGCGGCGTGCAGAAAGCCGTTCGGCGCGAGATGGTGCCGGGTCACGGCGAGGCGGCCGGTGATCAGCGCCGGATCGTCGAGATTGATCTCGATCCCCAGAAGGTCCGGCAGGAAACCCTTCTGGTTTTCGGCAAAGCGGGCGGTGGCGTCCATGCGGCATCCAGTTCGGGCTCGATGGCGTCACTTGAAAGTCCTGCCCTCGCGTCAGCCAAGCCGCCACCATAAGATTGCCTGCGATAAGTGATTGCCGAAAACCTGATCCTGGCCATATTGCGCGCCAAAGGCCGCTGTCGTCGGTCATGAGCCTTGGAGGACGTCCAGATGAAAGCCGCCGTACTGCGTGAAGTTGGCAAGCCGCTGCAGATCGAGGACGTCAAGATCGGCAAGCCTGGGCCGCACGAGGTGCTGATCCGCACCGCCGCCGCCGGCGTCTGCCACTCCGACCTGCACTTCATGGAAGGCAAGTACCCCTTCCCGCTGCCCGCCGTGCTCGGCCACGAGAGCGCCGGCGTGGTCGAACAGGTCGGCTCGGAGGTACGCACCGTGAAGGTGGGCGACCACGTCATCACCTGCCTGTCGGCCTATTGCGGCCATTGCGACCAGTGCCTCACCGGCCACATGTCGCTGTGCCAGAGCCCCGACACCCGCCGCGAGCAGGGCGCCGAGCCGCGCATCACCTCGGCGAGCGGCAATATGAACCAATATCTGAACCTGTCGTCCTTCGCCGAGCAGATGCTGATCCACGAACACGCCTGCGTCTCCATCCGCAAGGACATGCCGCTTGACCGCGCCGCCCTGATCGGCTGCGGCGTCACCACCGGCATCGGCGCGGTGATCCACACCTCCAATGTCCGCCCGGGCGAGACCGTGGCCGTGATCGGCTGCGGCGGCGTCGGCCTGGCCGCCATCAACGGCGCGGCCATCGCCGGCGCCGGGCGGATCATCGCCATCGACACCTCGGCGGCCAAGGACAACATGTCCCGCCTGTTCGGGGCCACCGACTTCATCAACGCCGCCGACGGCGACCCGGTGAAGCAGGTCATGGAGATGACCGGCGGCGGCGTGCACCACAGCTTCGAGGCCATCGGCCTTGGCAAGACCGCCGAGCAGGCCTTCAACATGCTGCGCCGCGGCGGCACCGCAAACGTCATCGGCATGATCCCGGTCGGCCAGACCGTCACCCTGATGGGCGCGGCCTTCCTGGGCGAAAAGCGCCTGCAGGGCTCGCTGATGGGCTCCAACCGCTTCCCGGTCGACATGCCGCGCTTTGTCGACTTCTACATGTCCGGCAAGCTGAAGCTCGACGAGATGATCTCGCGCCGCATCAAGCTCGACCAGGTCAACGAGGCCTTCGAGGAGATGAAGACCGGCGAGATCGCCAGGTCGGTGATCGTCTTCGACGCGTAGCAGACTCCCAGCCGGCTCGCGTATCAACATTGTTGACACGTGAGCCGTTCGGTGAGACGCTGTCTTTCATCGGCATGATGGAGCTACGCGTGCGTGTTCACGTCAAAAAATGGGGCAACAGCGCCTCAGTCCGGATACCCGCATCAGTGATGGCGGCTGCGGCGCTCAGCATCGATCAGGCTGTGGATGTCCGCGAAGAAGGCGGCAAAGTGGTGATCGAGCCCGTTCGCAATCTGGTCTATGATCTCGACAAGCTCCTCGATCAGATGACACCTGAGACTTTCCACGAGGAAGTGGATTTCGGCCCGGCGGTCGGCGGCGAGGCTTGGTGATGGCGAACTATGTTCCCGACGTCGGGGACGTGGTGTGGCTGCAATTTGATCCCCAAGCCGGACACGAGCAGGCCGGGCATCGTCCCGCGGTCGTTCTGTCACCCGCCCGCTATAACGAAATGCGCGGCATGATGATCTGCTGCCCAATGACGTCCAAAATCAAAGGATATGTCTTTGAAGTCGTAGTGACTCAAAACCCGCCCAGCGTGATCCTGGCCGATCAGGTCAAGAGTGTTGATTGGCGAGCCCGCGGCGCCACCCACAAAGGAAAGGTGACGCTGGAAGCTCTTGCCACGGCACAGGCGAAAATTAGAGCCTTATTGCAGTTGTAACGTTTCACCGAGCCGGGAGGCGGGTTAGGACGCCTCTACGCTCGGGAATCGTTGATCCTTAGGGCGCGGGAGCCTTTTTGGATGACCGCTCAAGCCATCGTCATCATCGGCGCGACCGGGGATCTGGCGCAACGGATGCTCTATCCGTCGCTGTACTTCCTCGACAGCGAGGGCCTGTTGCCGCCGGACTTCCGCATCATCGGCGGCGCCCGCTCCGACCTGACGGACGATGCCTTCCTGGCCCGCGTCGAGGCCAGCGTCCGCGATCGCGCCGACGGCTATTTCAACCCCGAGGTCTGGGCGCGCTACCGGCGGCGGCTGGGCTATTGCATGGTCGACGCCGAGCATCCGGCCAGCTTCCGCAACCTGGCCAAGGCCGTGGGCGGCGCGCGCGAGGTGATCTTCTACCTCTCCACCTCGCCCAGCCTCTATGACGCCATCAGCGCCAATCTGCGCGAGGCGGAGCTGGCCAAGCCGGACAGCCGGGTCATCGTCGAAAAGCCGATCGGGCGCGATCTGGAAAGCTGCGTCGAGATCAACGACGCCCTGGCGCGCACCTTCGCCGAGCGGGAGATTTTCCGCATCGACCACTATCTCGGCAAGGAGACCGTGCAGAACCTGATCGCGCTGCGCTTCGCCAACACCCTGTTCGAGCCCTTATGGAACAAGGTCTCCATCGAGCACGTGCAGATCACCGTCGGCGAGACGGTCGGGGTCGAGGGGCGCTGGGGCTATTACAACGAATACGGGGCGCTGCGGGACATGGTGCAGAACCATGTGCTGCAGCTGCTCTGCCTGGTGGCCATGGAGCCGCCGGCCAGCCTCGATCCGGACTCCGTGCGCAACGAAAAGGTCAAGGTGCTGCGCTCCTTGCGGCCGATCACCGGGCGCGAGGTCGAGAAGAAGACCGTGCGCGGCCAGTATCGCGCCGGGGTCGCCGACGGCGCCTCGGCGGCCGGCTATCTGGACGAGACCGGCGGCGGCGCCAGCGACACCGAGACCTTCGTCGCCGTCCAGGCCAATGTGGACAACTGGCGCTGGGCGGGCGTGCCCTTCTACCTGCGCACCGGCAAGCGGCTGCCGAGCAAGAGTTCGCAGATCGTCATCCAGTTTCGCGACGTGCCGCATTCGATCTTCGCCGGCGACGACATGATGGCCAACCGGCTGACCATTCGCCTGCAGCCCGAGGAAGAGATCGCCCTGACCTTGATGAACAAGACGCCCAGCCTCGACGGCATGGAGCTGCGGCCCGTGGCCCTGAACCTCAGCCTGACCGACGCGTTTCGTCTTGAGGCGCCGCGCCGGCGCATCGCCTATGAGCGGCTCTTGCTGGAAGCGATCAAGAACAACCAGACCCTGTTCGTCCGCCGCGACGAGGCGGAAGCGGCCTGGACCTGGATCGACGCCATCGAGGCGGGCTGGGCGCATTACGGGGTCAAGCCATCGCCCTATGCGGCGGGGTCCTGGGGTCCATCGGGCGCCTTCGCGCTCACCGAACGGAACGGACACAGCTGGTATGAATGACACTCAGGCCGCGGGCGACGACGAGCATCTGTTCGAGGACAGGCCAAGCCTTTTCGCCGCTCTGGCCATGGAGATCACCGTCCGGCTGACCGAGGCGGTGACCGCGCGCGGCCGCGCCAGCCTGGTCGCCACGGGTGGGACGACGCCCGGACCGCTCTACGACGCGCTTTCGGCCGAGCCGGCGCCCTGGGACCGGGTCGAGATCACCCTGACCGACGAGCGCTGGGTCGCGGCCGACGGTGACGACAGCAATGAAGGGCTGGTGCGCCGGCGACTGCTGCGCGATCGCGGCGCGGCGGCCGAGCTGTTCGGACTGAAGACCCCCGACGCAACCCCCGCCGAGGCCGAGGCCAAGGTCGACCGCGCGCTGTCGACCATGGCGAGGCCGTTCGACGTCGTCATCCTCGGCATGGGCGACGATGGCCATATCGCCTCGCTGTTTCCGCATTCGCCTGAGCTGACGCGGGCCATGGCGGCCGGCCCGGACCAGCTGGTCTGCGCCGTCGATCGCCCCGAGGCGGCCGGCGCGGCGGCGCGGTTGTCGATGACCCTGCCGGCCATCCTGGGATCGCGCTGGATCGTGCTTCTGATCGAAGGCCAGGCCAAGCTGGACCTGGTCCGGCGCGCGCGCGAACCCGGCGAGGCGGCCGACCTGCCGGTCCGCGCCGTGCTTGGCCAGGCGCAGGCGCCGGTCGAGGTCTGGTGGGCGCCGTGACCGTCGATGAGCTGATGACCACGGGGCCGATGATCCCCGTGCTCACCATCGAAAGGCTGGAGGACGCCGCGCCGTTGGCCCACGCGCTGACCCAGGGCGGCTTGCGGCCCCTGGAAGTCACCCTGCGCACCGACTGCGCGCTGGAGGCGATCGCCATCATCGCCCGCGAGGTTCCGGACGCCATCGTCGGCGCCGGCACGGTGCTGAACGCCGGGGATTTCGACCGGGCGATCCGGGCCGGCGCGCGGTTCGTGGTCAGCCCCGGCCTCACCGATCCGCTGATCGCCGCGGCGCGGTCGAACGGCGTCCCGTTCCTGCCCGGCGTGGCGACGGCGGGCGAGATCATGCGCGGCCTGGACGCCGGCCTGACCCGCTTCAAGTTTTTTCCGGCCGAGAGCTCCGGCGGCGTCGCGGCGCTGAAGGCGCTCAATGGCCCCCTGCCCCACTGCCGGTTCTGCCCCACCGGCGGCGTGACCGCGCAGACCGCGCCGGCCTGGCTCGACCTGCCCAATGTGCTCTGCGTCGGCGGGGCCTGGGTCGCGCCGGTCGAGGCCATCAGGGCGGGCGACTGGCCGCGGATCACGGCGTTCGCCGCGACCGCGGCGCAGCTTAGCCATGGGCGGGACGGAACGGCGAGCTAAAACGGGCGTTTCCAGAGAACAAGCGGCGCTGGCCGCGGGGTTCTAAGGAGACAAGACCGTGATCAAATGGGCCTTGATTTTTCTGGCGATCGGCATCGTCGCCGCCGTTTTGGGCTTTACCGGCGTCGCCGGCGCCTCGTTCGCCATCGCGAAGATTCTCGCCTTCATCGCGATCGCGATCTTCGTCATCCTGGTCGCGCTCGGCCTGACCATCTTCAAAAAGGCGGTCTGACCGGCTCTTAAGTTCCCGCGGCGGCCACGGCCGCCGCCGCGGCCGGCGCGCCGCGCTGATCGGTCCAGCCGACGATCTGGTTCAGCACCTGCGTGGTGGCGGTGTTGAACGCCTCCACAATGGCGCCGACGCGGTTGTCGGAGGCTGGAACCCGACTGACGAAGGTCTGGTCGCCCAGCACCTTGCGGTCGAGGGAGTTGGTCAAAAGGGCATGCACCGTGACCACCACGGTCGGCGCGGCCTTCGGGTCGTCGTAGCGGGCCTCGAAGCTTTCCACGTCCAGAGCCAGGCTGACCGGCGCGGCGGCCGGCTCGCCGCGGCGAAGCAGCCGCGCCGGGCCGTTCGACTGGTCGAAAGCCTGCTGCTCGGCCTCCTCGAACAGGACCATGGCCGGCGCGCTCCATCGCGCCGCGGCGATAAAGGCCGCCTCGGTCCCGGTGACGGTCAGCAGGCGGTCGGCATCCGCCGGCCTGGCGAAATTAAGCGTCATGCGCATGACGTTGAAGGTCGGGCCGGCGACCGGGGCCTGGGCCGACGCCGGGGCCTCGTCCGGCGTGACGCCGAACTGATAGAGCTGGGACGGCGTCGCCTTGGGGAAGAGCGAGATGCAGCCGCCCAAACTCAGCAGCAGGACGGTGAAAACCGCCGCGCGAAACGTGGTCACGGCTTCACCTCCACTTCCTTGGCCGGCGCCTTGGAGATCAAGGACTGCGGGCTCTCTTCGATCTCGTTCGACAACCGGTTCAGCGATTGGGCGGTCTGCTGCAGCGTCGTGACGGCCGAGGTGAGTTCCGGCAGTCCGTTATTGGCGAAGTCGGTGGTCGGACCTTGCAGCTTGGCGAGCAAAGCCTGAGCTTGCGTGGCCGTCGCCTTGAGCTGCTCGGCGGCGTCGGCGGCGTTGTGCAGCGCGCGGCGGCCGTCGCCGTTGACCAGGCTGTCGGCGTTGTCGCTCAGCTTTTGGAGGCTCCCGGCCGTGGTGTCGATGCTCTTCACCGCCTGGTCGGCGTCGGCGAACAGTTGCTTGCGCTGGCGCGCCTCGGCGCTGATCGCCTGGATATTGTCGAGCGTCGCGCCGAAGCTCTTGATGTTGTCGTCGGACAGCACGCGATTGACGCGGTTCAGAGCCTCGACCGTGGAGGCCAGCACCGTGCCCGAACCCGCCAGCAGGTCGGAGATGGCGCTCGAGCGGCTGTAAAGCACCGGATATTTTCCGGTGTGCGGTATATTCTTAAGCAGCGGCTTGTTCGGCGAACCGGGGGCGATCTGCACATAGTTGACGCCGGTGATGCCTTCAGGCTCCAGCGTCGCGTAGGAGTCGGCCCGGATCGGCACATCGGTGGTCACCTTCACGCGGGCGACGACCTTCTTCGGGTCGACCTTGTCCAGCGCGATCTGGGTGACGTCGCCGACCTTGATGCCGTTGAAGTGCACCTCGCCCCCTTGCGAGAGGCCGTTGACCGGGCCGTTGAAGACGATGTCGTAGGTGTCGTACTCGCGCGCGAACTGCACCCTCGCGAGCCAGACCACGAAGATCACCAGGCCGACGAACAGCATCAGCGAAGCGAACCCAACCAACGCGTAGTTGGCGTTTCTTTCCATTAGTGGCGCTCTCTTGTTGGATACGCCTGGGTCGTTGCGCGCCCCCGCGGTCCGTTAAAGTACTCGTTGATCCAAGGGTGATCCAGCTTTTGCAGATGGGCGATCGTGCCGATCCCCACCACCTTCTTGTCGGCGATCACCGCCACCCGGTCGCAGATGGCGTGCAGGCTGTCGAGATCGTGGGTGATCATGAAGACCGTCAGGTGCAGGCTCGCCGAGAGATCGGCGATCAGCTCATCGAAGGCGGCCGCGCCGATCGGATCGAGGCCGGAGGTCGGCTCGTCCAGGAAGACCAGCTGCGGGTCCAGCGCCAGCGCGCGCGCCAGGGCCGCCCGCTTGATCATGCCGCCGGAAAGCTCGTTGGGCTTCAGCGCGCCGGCTTCCGGCGGCAGGCCGGCCAAGGCGATCTTCAATTCGGCCAGCTCGGAGATCAGCTTGTTCGACAGCTCGGTGTGCTCGTGCATCGGCGCGGCGACGTTTTCCTTGACCGTCAGATTAGAAAACAGCGCCCCCTGTTGAAAGAGCACGCCCCAGCTGCGCTCGATCGCATCCCATTTGGCGGTCGAGGCCCGATCCAGGTCCTGGCCGAAGATCTTGATCACGCCGCCTTCGGGGACCTTCAGGCCGATCAGGGTGTTGAGCAGAACCGTCTTGCCCGCGCCAGAGCCCCCGACCACGCCGAGCACCTCGCCGCGGCGCACCTTCAGATTAAGCCCGTCGTGAATCAGGTGGTCGCCATATTGCGACCTCAGCCCGATGACCTCGATCGGCGGGGCGTCCTCGTCGAGTTCGTCGTCTTCGATCACGTCGCTCATAGGGCGAGCTTCATATAGAGAAGGGCGAAAATGGCGTCGATCAGGATGATCGAAAAGATGGCGTGAACCACCGCGGTGGTGACGCGCCGGCCCAGCGATTCGACATCGCCGCCGACCTCCATACCCTGACGGCAGCCGATGCCCGCGATCACTAGCGCCATGACCGGCGCCTTGGCCATGCCCAGCCAGAACTGGGTGACCCCGACATTGTCGACGATGCGATTGAGGAAAAAGCTCGGGCTGAGGCCCAGCACCGTCCAGCTGACGATCAGGCCGCCCGCGAGGCCGGCCAGCGTGGCCACGAAGGTCAGAAGCGGAATGGTGATCAGCAGCGCGATGAAGCGGGGCAGCACCAGCGCTTCAAACGGGTCGATCCCCATGATGCGCATCGCGTCGATTTCCTGACTCATCTTCATCGCGCCGATCTCGGCGGCGAAGCTGGAGGCCGATCGGCCGGCCAGCAGCACCGCGGTGATGATGATGTTGAACTCACGCATGACCGCAATGCCGATCAACTCGACGGCGAAGACCTGGGCGCCGAACTGCGCCAGCTCGTTGGAGCCAAGGAAGCCGACAACCGCGCCGATGAAGAAGGTGGTGACCGCGACGATCGGGATGGCGTCCAGGCCGGCGCGCTCGGCGATATTGAAACAGGTCGCCCAGCGCATGCGCTTGGGGCGAGCGGCCACACGCACGACCACGGTCAGGAGATGGCCGAGGAAGGCGAGGGTTTCGAAGCCCTCGATGACCACGCCCACCAGGCCGCGGCCCAGGCGTTCGAGCAAATCCTGCACCGAGCGGGTCGGACGATGCGGCACCGGTTCGGCCCGCAAGGCGTGAGCGACCAGCTCCAGCAGCCTGGCGGTCCGCCGCGGCGCCGCGATGTCCTTGGGCTCGAGCCGGCCGTCGGCGGCGCGCAGGATCGCAAAGGCGCCGGCGGTGTCGCAGCGGCCGATCTCGCTCAGGTCCAAGGCCGCCTTCGACGATTCGTGCAGCGCATCGCTCAGCCTTTGCCCGGCGTCGCCCATGCTGACCGCGGTCCAGTCGCCGCTGAGCGAGGCGGTGACTGTGCCGTCGGCCTGGTTCACATTGAATTCGGCGGGACTATCCATGGCCCTTGGACTCTAGCTGCACCTTTGCAATGCCCGAACCTGATAGAGTCCGCAATCGGCGCTGAAGAGCAACGGGGCCAATCGATCGCAAATCTTTGCAGTTAGTCGTCGTTTAAGCTCGATCTGCGATGTCTTGGACCAGCATGGACGCCCTTCCCGCCGATTCTCCTGACCAGGACCAGCCCGCGCGCATCCGTCTGCTTGGCGGCGAGATGGACGCGGTCACGCCGGCGGCGGTGATCGCCTTTGCCGAAGACCGCATCCGCGCCGGACGCGGCGGCGTCATCGCCAACCACAATCTGCACAGCCTCTATTGGCTTCGCCGAGAGCCCGAAATGGCCGCCTTCTATCGCATGGCCGACCTGATCGAGATCGACTCGCGGCCCCTGATCGCCTGGGGCCGGTGGCTGGGCCACGCCATCGGGATCGAGCACAGGGCGACCTATCTCGACTGGCGCGAGCGCTTCTGGCGCGCGGCGCAGGCCGGCGGCTGGCGGGTCTTCCAGCTCGGCGGCGCGCCCGGCGTGGCCGAACGGGCCGCCGCGGCGCTTGAACAACGCTGGCCGGGTGTCGAGATCGGCGTGCGGCACGGCTATTTCGATCTGGACGATCCGCGCGAGGCCGCGGCCGTGGTCGAGACCATCCGCGCCTGGCGGCCCGATGTGCTGTTCGTCGGCATGGGCATGCCGCGCCAGGAGCGCTGGGTCGCGCGGCATGCCGCCGCCCTGCCCGCTTGCGTCATCTTCACGGTCGGCGCGGCCTTCGACTACGAGGCCGGCGCAACCCCGACGCCGCCGCGCTGGAGCGGCCGGCTGGGCGTCGAATGGCTGTTCCGTTTCCTCGCCGAGCCCTCGCGGCTGTTCGCACGCTATTTCATCGAGCCCTGGAGCCTGATCGGCCCGGCCCTGGCCGATCTCAGAGACCGTTGAGCCTTACCGCAGCGGGAGTCGCGCGCGCAGCCAGGCCATCATCGCCCAGGCGTGGCTGTCGTGGCGCAGCCGCAGCATCGCTTCGTTCGGTTCGATCCAGACCAGGGTGTGCTCGTCTTCGGTCTTCAGGGCCGGACGCTCGCCTGCCAGGTTGGCCTCGTAAAAGCCGCCCTGGCTCAGGACCGGCTGGTCCTCGGCGTTGATCATGTACTGGTCCGCGCGCGCGATCAGCGGGCCAGCCTCGACCACCAGCCCGGTTTCTTCGCCGAATTCGCGGACCAGGGCCTCAGATTCGCTTTCGCCCGCCTCGATCCCGCCGCCCGGCAGATCGTAAAACGGCGCATGGTCGGGAAGGACCACATGCACGAGCGCCAATCGACCGTCTCGCTCGAGCAGGCCGTAGGATCGCGATAGTCCAGGCCGGGCCTGGCCTGCCCGAAACGAAGCGGGGCGCTCGCCATCTAGTCTTCCCCGTAGAGGGCGTCATAGGGATCGACGCCGCCGCCCACGACCTGGTCGACGGTGATCGCCGGATAGCCGATCGAGCCCTTGGCGCTGGCCTCCCAGGCCGCGACGGTCAGGTCGCGCAGTTCGGCGGCGCCGGCCGCGACCCGCTCCACGGCGAAGGCGCGGCCGGTTGGATTCGGGCCGCCGAGGCCGCCGGCCTTCTGCATCTCATAGAAGGGAACGACGGTCGCCGCGGTCTGGGCGAGATAATCGGCCGTGCAGACCTCGATCGCCGCGCAGGGCCGCGGCGGCGGCATGGCCGCGCGGACGGCGGCCAGGGTGACGAACTGGCGCACGAACGGCCCCTCGAACGGGCTGTGCACCCTGTCCTGGGTGAAGTGGCGCGGGTTCGGGTAATCGCCCCAGCCGTTGTAATGCATGGTGACGTGCAGCGGCTGGCTGCCGTCGCCGACATAGTGCGACCAGTCGCCGAGGTCCGAAAAGATCAGCTGCTCGCGCCGGTCCAGATCGTGCTGCATCCAGGCCTTGCGCGCCGGGTCGCGCTCGCGCGGAATGGCCGCCGTCAGCACCCGCCAATAGGCGAAGTCCTTGGCCAGCTGCTGCCAGCCGTCGATGATCGCATAGGGCAGGTAGCCGGCGTGATAGCTATCCGAGCCGACCGCCCTCAGCGCCGCATCGTAGTCCGCGCGGTTGAGCGGCAAGGCGTTCAGCGGCGGGCCGCCCAGGACCTTGCCGTTGTCGTCGATATCGACGAAGTGGCCGGGGTCGCGGCTGGTGTCATGGGTCTTGCCGGCGGCCTTCCAGCGGTCGGGCTCGCGCGCCAGCTCTCCAAGATCCGCGATCGCCCGCGGCGTGCGCAGAAAGGCGGGCAGTTGCGGCGGCAGAGCGGCCGCGGCGGCCTGGCCGATCAGGCGGTGGCCGCTCGCGCCCCAGGCGAGCGCCCGCGGCGCCGAGGCCAGGGACAACAGGGCCAGGGCCGAGGCGGCGAGACGGGCGAACGGGCGAGGCGGCATCATGGCGAACTCGATCAGGTGATGTTGAGCGCGGTCTCGACGCGGCCGATCCAGCCGCGCACGGCGGGAAAGCCGCCAAGGTCGAAGCCGCCCTCGCCAGCGCATCGGGTATAGGCGACCAGGGCGATGTCGGCGAGGCTGATGGCGGCGCCAAGCAGGAAATCGCGGCCGGCCAGCCCGTCCTCCAGCCGGCGCAGCGCATCCAGGCCGCGCTCGACCAGCCGGGCCTCCAGCGATGCGGCCGATTGTCCCAGATACTTCACCTGGAAGCGCGCGACGGCGTGTACGGCTCATGGCTGTATTGCTCCCAAAAGAGCCATTCCAGCATTTTCGCCCTTTGATACGAATCAGCCGGAATTAGCGGCGATCCCTCCGCAATATGCAAAATTATGGCGTTGGATTGAGCAAGCACCCGGCCATCGGCGAGACGGATCGTGGGGACCTGGCCGGCCGGATTCATCGCCAGAAACGCCGGCGTTCGCGTCTCGCCGGCCAGCACATCCGTCTCGATCCAGTCGTAGGAAAGCCCGATAAGATCCGCTGTCCACTTCACTTTCAGGCAGTTTCCGGAAATCGAGTCGCCGTAGATTTGCAAACCCATCGCCCACTCCTCGTTCGGCCCGGCAAGGGCGCGATCGACGCCCGAGCCCGATGTAACAAATCGACATAAGGGTTGACCTCAAGGGTCACGCCTGTAGGACTCCCCCTCGCATCGAGACGAGAAAACCGCACGGGGGGAACGCTGATGAGGCGCATCCTGGCATGCCTCGCCACGCTTACGCTTATCGCTGCAGCGTCGGCAGCGCACGCGCAAGACTACGATCCGATCGGCGATATCATCGCCGGAACCAACCAGTCGGCGATCGAGAACGCCACCGACTGGAGCCTCAAGGCCACGCTCTATCATGGCGGCGGCGGGATGAGCGGACGCGACTCCCTCGGCTGCAAGGTCTCGCCCATGCGCACCGTGGCGATCGACCGCGCCCTGATCACGCGCGGCGCCATCCTGTTCATCAAGGAGACCGTCGGGATGCTGCTGCCGGGCGGCGGGGTTCATGACGGTTACTGGTACGCGTCCGACACCGGCGGCGCGATCAAGGGCGCTCGTATCGACCTCTTCACCGGCCACGGCGCCCAGTCGATGCGCGCGGCGCAGGCGCTCAATCTGAAGACCCTGACCGTCACCAAGGTTGGCGAGTTCAAGGGCTGTCCGCCGATCGACGGGGGCGCGGGAGCGACAACCGTGGCCGCGGCCACGACCCCGGCGGAGAAACCCTCAGGTCTCGACGAAGGCGCGCTCGAGCACGAAGTCGCCGGGGTTGGCGACGGCGCCCTCGTCGAAGCCGCGAGCGATCAGGAGGGCCTTGAGGTCGGCGAGGACGGATGGGCCTCCACACAGCATAAGCCGGTCGCGCTCCGGGTCGAGTTCCGGCAATCCGATGTCGACGAATAGCCGTCCCGACTGGATCAGGTCGGTGATCCGGCCCTGGTTGACGAAGGGCTCGCGGGTCACCGTCGGGTAGTAGATCAGCTTCGGCGCCACCAGTTCGCCGAGGTCCGGGTCGTTCGGCAGCGTGTCCGACAGCATTTCACGATAGTTCAGGTCGGCGACCTCGCGCACCGTGTGGGTGACGATCACATGGTCGAACCGTTCATAGACCTCCGGATCGCGCACCAGGCTGAGGAAGGGCGCAAGGCCCGTGCCGGTGCCCAAAAGGTAAAGGTTGCGGCCCGGCTTCAGGCCGTCGAGGATGAGCGTGCCCGTCGGCTTCTTGCCGACCAGGATCTCGTCGCCTTCGCGGATATTCATCAGGTGCGAGGTCAAGGGGCCATCCGGCACCTTGATCGAGTAGAATTCGAGCTCGTCCGCATAGTGCGCGCTGGCGATGGAATAGGCCCGAAGCAGCGGCTTGCCGTCGATCTCCAGGCCCAGCATGACGAACTGGCCGCTCAGGAAGCGCAGGCCGGGATCGCGCGTGGTCTGCAGCGAAAACAGCGTCGGCGTCCAATGGTGCAACCGGGTCACGCGTTCGACATAGAAGGCCCCGCGGGCCTTCACCGGCGCGGCGGCGGTGGTGGCGTCTTGCATCAACTCTTCCAAACTTTCAGCGTAGAGGCGGCTTAAATATCGCCGCCCACTTCGGTCGCGGGCGTGGCGTGGTCAAGATGGATACCGCATTCGGTCTTGTCCGAACCCGCCCAGCGGCCGGCGCGGGTGTCGCCGCCCTCCTCTACCGGCGCCGTGCAGGGCCAGCAGCCGATCGACGGATAGCCGAAGGCTACCAGCGGATGCGGCGGCAGGTCGTGCTCGGCGGCGTAGGCGTCGAGCTGATCCTTGCTCCAATTGGCCAGGGGATTGAACTTGATCTGGCTTTCGCCCTGTTCGACCACCTGCAGGCGCAACCGGTCGCCGCCCTGGAAGCGCTTGCGCCCGGTGATCCAGCCGTCGAATCCGTTCAGAGCGCGGTCGAGCGGCAGCACCTTGCGGATATGGCAGCAGGCGTCGGTGTCGGTCTTCCAAAGGTCCGCGGCCGGATCGTGGACGGCCAGGTCCTGAAACTGCGGCCGCAGGTCCCGCACATCGGTCAGGCCCAGCTTGGCGACCAGCGATTTGCGATAGTCCAGCGTCTGGCCGAACAGCATGCCGGTATCCAGGAACAGCACCGGGATGTCCGGCTTGATCTGGGCCGCCATGTGCAACAGCACCGCCGATTCCGAGCCGAACGAAGAGACCATCGCCACCTTGTCGCCGAAGAGGTCGATCGCCGCGCGCAGGATGGCTTGCGGCGCCGCATCGCGCAGTTCGGCGTTCAGCCTGGCGACCAGATTGGCCGCGTCTTCGCCGTCATAAGCCATGACTGGCCTCCCGTTCGACGTAGATGGGTTCCAGCGCGTCGGCGGCGCGCTGATAGACATGGCGGAAATCGCCCGAGGCGTGCGCCCAGGCTTCGGGCGTTGAGCCGTCCACCGGCTCGAAGGCGTCGAAACCGCAGCGCAGCATGAACCGCGCCTGTTCGCGCCAGACATCGCCAACCGCCCTCACCTCGCCCTTGAAGCCATAACGTTCGCGCAGCAGCGCCGCGGACGAGAAGGCCCGCCCGTCGCGAAAGGTCGGGAAGACCAGGGCTACGGCCGAAATCCGAGGCAGGTCATAGGCCAGGTCGTCCACCGCCTCGCCCGCTTCGACGCGGACGCCGATATCGCGGCCGTCGGCGAACAGCCCCTCGCCCTCGGCCTGGAACCGGGTCTGGGAGACGATCACATCGCCCTTCGGCGCCGACTCGTCGTCGGCGACCCAGGTGAAACGGTCGTCCACGGCGACAAATTGGCCGTCGATCAGCCTAATGAGCTTCGGCATAGATCGCCTCCTTGAAGGGCTGCAGACCCGTGCGGCGGCAGGTGTCGAGGAAGCGCTCGCCGTCGTGGCGTTCGCGCAAATAAACCTCGACCAGCTCGTCGATCGCCCCGGCCACCCGGTCCGCCGGCAGGGCGGGCCCGAGAATCTTGCCGACCTCGGCGTCTTCGGCGCCGGAGCCGCCCAGGGTGAGCTGGTAATATTCCTCGCCCTTCTTATCGACGCCGAGGATGCCGATGTGGCCGACATGGTGGTGGCCGCAGGCGTTGATGCAGCCGGAGATCTTGATCTTCAGCTCACCGACCCGCTCGGCCAGGTCCGGATCGGCGAAGCGCCTGGCGATGTCCTGGGCGATCGGAATGGCGCGGGCGTTGGCCAGGGCGCAATAGTCCAGGCCCGGGCAGGCGATGATGTCGCTGACCAGGTTGATGTTGGCGCTGGCCAGGCCGGCGGCCTTCAGGCCGGCATGGACGGCGGCGAGATCGTCCAGCGCCACGTGCGGCAGGACCAGGTTCTGCTCGTGCGTCACCCGGATCTCGCCCATGGAATAGCGTTCGGCGAGATCGGCCAAGGCCTCCATCTGCGCGGCGCTGCAGTCGCCGGGCGTCTCGCCGATCGCCTTCAGCGACACATCGACGATGGCATAGCCCGGCGCCTTGTGGGCGTGGACGTTGTTGCGCGCGAAGCGGGCCAGACCGGCGTCGGCCGCCTTGGCCGCCTCGAAGGCTTGCGAGACCGCCGGCCGAGCCTCGAAACGGGTGGCGAAGAAGGCGCGTACGCGAGCCAGTTCGGTATCCGGCAGATCGATCTTGGAGGCGTCGATCAGCGCCCATTCGGCCTCGACCTCACGGCCAAAGGCCTCGACGCCCATCTGAGCCACCAGGATCTTGATGCGCGCCTTGTTCTTGTTGTCGCGGCGCCCGAAGCGATTATAGACCCGCAAGATCGCCTGGATGTAGGAGAGCACGCGGCCGACCGGCAGGTGCTCGCGGATGGTCTGGCCGATATAGGGCGTGCGGCCCAGGCCGCCGCCGACCATGACCTCGAAACCCAGCACGCCGTCGCGGCCGCGCTTCAAGGCCAGCCCGACGTCGTGGGTCTTGGCCGCGGTGCGGTCATGCGGCGAGGCCGTCACGGCGAACTTGAACTTGCGCGGCAGATAGCTGAATTCGGGATGCAGGGTGGTGAACTGTCGGATCACCTCGGCCCAGACGCGCGGATCGTCGACCTCTTCGGCCGTGGCTCCAGCCCTGGGATCGGCGGTGACGTTACGGACGCAGTCGCCGGAGGTCTGCATGGCGTGCAGATCGACCTCGGCCAGGGCATCCAGAATGGCCGGCATGTCGCGCAGCTTGATCCAGTGCAGTTGCAGGTTCGTGCGCGTGGTGAAGTGGCCGTAACCCTTGTCGTAGGTGCGGGCGATATGCGCCAGCTGACGCAGCTGGCGCACGTCCAATGTCCCGTAGGGGATGGCGATCCGCAGCATGTAGGCGTGCAACTGCAGATAAAGGCCGTTCTTCAGCCTCAGCGGCTTGAACTGGTCCTCGGTCAGCTCGCCGGCCAGCCGGCGCGCGACCTGGTGGCGGAACTCGGCGGACCGGTCGGCGAGGAATTCCTTGTCGAGGGTGTCGTAGCGGTACATCGCCGGCCTCTTAACGCTTGATCAGCTTGGTGCGGCCGCCGGACGCGCGCGCCGTCACCGTGGCGTGGTTCAGCACCGCGATGTCCTGGCCGCCCTCGGCCTGCTTGCCGTGCTGCGGGGTATTGGTCGGTCCCAGCGCCCGCAGCCGCTCGCGATAGGCGGCTGGCGCGGGACCCTCATCGGTCTCGAAGATGTCGATCAGATAGGGCTCGACGACCAGGGTCGGCTGGGCCTTGCCGGCGGCCTCGGCCGCCTCGGCGGGAGCGTCATCGCTGAACAGCTCGGCCTCGCCGAAGCGCTCGACCCAGCGGCCATGCGCCCAGAACACCACCTCGCCATCGGCCAGCCGGTTGGCCGTCAGCGCCCTCATGAACGCACACGGACATTGGCGGCCTCGTCGTTGAGGGCCGCATCGGAGACCGCCGGCCGCAGGTCGGCCAGGGCGGCGACCTCGCCGATCACCAGCAGCGCCGGCCCGTCCAGGCCTTGGCTGTCGCGCCCCAGATCGGCCAGGGTGGTGAGCAGCCGCCGCTCGTTCGCCAGGCTGGCGTTTTCGACCACCAGAACCGGCGTCGAGGCCGAACGGCCGGCGCCGATCAGCCGCGCGGCGATGCCGGGCGCGGTCGACAGGCCCATATA
Source organism: Caulobacteraceae bacterium (assembly GCA_965277425.1). GTDB lineage: Bacteria > Pseudomonadota > Alphaproteobacteria > Caulobacterales > Caulobacteraceae > Poindextera. The sequence goes on along the minus strand of CBDICR010000007.1, from coordinate 149,060 downwards.
GACCACGACGGTCTGGTTGGATTTGGCCAGCGCCGCCCAGTCCAGATCGGGCTCGCCGCCGCTCGCCGCGTGGCCGGTGACGAAGACCGCCGCCTGGGCGAGGCCGCGATGGGTGAGGGCTACGCCAGCGCCCGCCGCCGCGGCCAGGGCCGCGGTGACGCCGGGAACCACATGGGCCTCGACGCCGGCGGCGCGCAGGGTCTGCAGCTCCTCGCCGCCGCGGCCGAACAGGAAGGGATCGCCGCCCTTCAGCCGCACGACGCTCAGGCCTTCGCGGGCCAGGGCGACCAGAAGCTGGTTGATGTCATCCTGCGGCAGGGTGTGATGCGACTTGCGCTTGCCCACATCGATCAGCCGCGCCTTCGCGCCGGCCAGGTCGAGGATGGGCTGGGGGGTCAGCCGATCGTGCACCACCACATCGGCGCCCTGCAGCAGCCGAAGCGCCTTGACCGTCAAAAGGTCCGGATCGCCCGGCCCGGCGCCGACCAGCCAGACCACGCCGGCGCGGCCGGCCTGCCCGCTCAGGACCACCAGCCGGCCGTTGCGCTGACGCTGGCCTTCAGGACGTGACATCGATAGGTCCTCTAAACCCCTTACCTAATGCGAAGAGCGGGGCGAGCGTTTCCGCCGGTCCCGCGAAATCGCCGGCGCCAAAGGGGGCAATATGACGGCGGTCCTTGCAAAGTGGTCGCTAGGCCGCCACTTCGCAAGCAAGGACTTCTGCCGGGCTGTGCAGGAAAATTGATGGAACATCGCCGTCGTTTGCCACCCCTGAACGCGCTTCGGGCGTTCGAAGCGGCCGCGCGCCATCTGAACTTCAGCCGCGCCGCCGACGAGCTGTCGGTGACGCCCGGCGCGGTCAGCCAACAGATCCAGAACCTCGAAGACTATGTCGGCGTCGCCCTGTTCAAGCGCACGCCGAAGGGGCTTTTGCTGACCGATCCGGCGCAGATCGCCCTGCCGGCTCTGCGCGAAGCCTTCGACCGGCTGGCCGAGGCCGCCTCCATGCTCACCGCCGCGGTGGACGGGCGGCGCCTGACGGTGACGGTGCCGCCGTCGTTCGCCTCCAAATGGCTGCTGCCGCGCCTCGGCGGCTTCGAGGCCCTGCACCCCGAGGTCGATGTCTGGGTTTCCGCCGGCATGGAGCTGACCGACTTCGCCAGCGGCGAGGTCGACCTGGCGATCCGCTACGGCGCCGGCCGCTATCCGGGCCTGGAGATCGTCCGGCTGATGCAGGAGACCGTTCTGCCGGTGGCCAGCCCGGACCTGCTCGCCAGCCATCCGTTGGAAAACCTGGGCGATCTCGCCAGCGCCATCCTGCTGCACGACGGCTCGCCGGACGCCGACGAGTCCTGCCCGGACTGGACCATGTGGCTGGCGGCGCGCGGCGTCAAAGGCGTCGACGGTGCGCGCGGCCCGCGCTTCAACCAGTCCAGCCTGGTGATCGAGGCGGCCGTCGGCGGGCGAGGCGTGGCCCTGGCCAAGCGCGCCCTGGCCCAGGCCGACCTCGACGCCGGCCGGCTGGTCGCGCCCTTCCAGATCGCCACGGCGGTGGATTTCGCCTACTATCTCGTGCACCCGAAGACCAAGGGCCGCCTGCCGCAGGTGAAGGCCTTCGTCACCTGGATCACCGCCGAGGCCGCCGCCCACGAGGCGGCGCTGGCCAGCATCGACAACGGCGCAGGGATCTGATCCTCCCTCGTAGGGGGGGACCACCCGAAGGGTGGTGGAGGGGGTCCGCCGCGCCTCGACGCCTAAAATCCAGACCTAGGTCATTCTTGAAGCGGGCGCGGCCGGCATCGCTCCCCTCCACCGCGTTTCACGCGGTCCCCCTCCCCCTACGGTGGAGGATCGGGGCCGCGCAGCGATTTCAGCGCCTGTTCGTGCGCATAGGCGGCGATATCGGCCAGGGCGCGGTCCAGCTCGGTGCGCACCGATTCCAGCAGCCGCGTCCTCTTGCCGATGTCGGCGTCGGCCTGTTCGGCCGCCTCGCACGCGTCCGCCAGGGCGAAGGCGCCGATGCCGAGGGCTGAACCTTTCAATGTATGGGCGGCGTCGCGCCAACCCTCGGCGGCGGGGTCGAGCAGCCGGATCCACATCGCCGCCTGCTCGCGAAAGATCGCCAGAACCTCGTCGACCACCCCCTGATCGTCCGCGGCGAAGCGTTCCAGGTGCTTGAAATCCACCGCCCCTGTGAGGTCGCGCCTGGCCATCGATGCTCCTTTGCGACTCGCGCCTCAACGCCGTCGCCGAGCCTAGCCGAACATGCGCCGCGGCGCAGCGCGTCTACGCCGTCAGGCGGCGCGCCCGGAGACGTCCGATGGACTTCGCCGATCTCGTTCAACGATCGAGCGGAATCTGGGCGCGCCACCGTCAATTGAGACCGTGAAACAGGCTGGCGCTTTTCCGCGCCGGGAGTTGCGCCGATAGAGCCTCGCGAGACTTGACGCGCCCCCGGAAACCCAGGACGAGACAGCGGGCGGCGCGCGAGAGACCGAATTTGCCCCGCGCCCGGACCCCGCAACGGAGCGCCTCCCGCGTATCGGGAGGCCAGGTGGAGAGTGGCTGTGGCGCGACGTGCGGCCGGCGAGCGTGAAGCGTGCGTGCAAATTGGGTTTGCATCCTCTTTCCATGACCTCGCCGGACCGCGATCGCCGCTGAAGTCGGGCCTGCGCGCGAGCTTGGCGGCGACGCTGTTGATCCTCGCGGCGGGCTGCCACGCCAAGAGGCCCGCGCCGCCGCCGCCGCCGACCGTCTTCGTCTCCAAACCGCTGGTGCGCCAGATCGTCGATTGGGACGACTATGTCGGCCGGTTCGAAGCGGAGAACTCCGTGGACGTGCGGCCCAGGGTTAGCGGCTATCTCGTGGCGTCCAACTTTCGCGACGGGCAGATCGTGCGCAAGGGCCAGGTGCTCTTTGTCATCGATCCGCGCCCCTATCAGGCCGCGTTGGGCCAGGCCCAGGGACAGCAGGCCCATGCGCAGTCGGAAGTCTCCAACGCCCAGATCGAGCTGACGCGCGCACAGAAACTGCTCGCCGACCGGGCGATCCCCGAACAGGAATACGAGACCCGGGTGGCCAATGCACAGCAGGCGTCCGCGGACCTCATCTCGGCCAAGGCGGCCGTGCAAAGCGCGGCGCTCAACCTTGAATTCACCCGGGTCACGGCCCCGTTGAGTGGCCGGGCGTCGGACCGGCGCGTCGCGCCCGGCAACCTGGTGACCCAGGACACCACGATCCTGACCAACATCACCGACCTGGACCCGATCTGGTTCACCTTCGACGGCGCGGAGTCGCTCTATCTGAAATACGAGCAGGAGGCGCAGCGGGGGCTGCGCCCGCAGTCCCGCAACTTCGCCAATCCGGTCGAGATTCGCCTGCAGGACCAGGCGAACTACGCCATCAAGGGGCGAATGGATTTCGTGGACAACATGCTGGATCCCAATTCCGGCACGATCCGCGGCCGGGCCGTCGTGCCCAACCCGAACGACATGCTCACGCCCGGCATGTTCGGCCATCTGAGACTGTTGGGATCGGGGAGCTACACCGGTCTGCTGGTCCCCGACGAAGCGGTCACGACCCAGCAGAGCGACGAAATCGTCTATGTGGTCGGGCCCGACCACAAGGTGCGGCAGAGGAAGGTGATCACAGGCCCGCTGGTCTATGGCCTTCGCGTGGTGCGCGGCGGCCTTGGCGCCAATGACGAGGTCGTCATCGACGGGATCGAGCGCGCCAAGCCCGGCCTGGCGGTCTCCGCCAAGCCCGGCCAGATCACCGCGGCCAATCCCAATACCTCGCCGACGCCCGCGGACCTGGCGCCGCCGGCCGACGCCGCCAGCTTCGCCGATCCGTCGCACTGAGCGGAGGCGAGGTGAAGTTCTCCCACGTCATGATCGACCGGCCGGTGTTCGCGGTCGTGATCGCCATCCTGATCACCCTGCTCGGCGCCATCGCCTTTCCCAATCTCGGCGCCGCCCAGTATCCGCAGATCGTTCCTCCGACCGTCAACGTGACCCTGACCTATCCGGGCGCGTCGGCGGAAACCATCGCCGAAACCGTCGCCGATCCGATCGAGGAGCAGATCAACGGCGTGGAGGACATGATCTACATGTCCTCGCAATCGACCGGCGACGGCAGCCTGCAGATAACGGTCACCTTCAAGCTCGGGACCGACCTGGATAGGGCCCAGGAACTGGTCCAGGACCGGGTGACCACCGCCCTGCCCCGCCTGCCGCAGGAGGTCCAGCAGACCGGCATCACCGTGCGCAAGAGCTCGCCCGACCTCCTGATGGCCGTCCATATGTATTCGCCGGACGGATCGCTGGATCAGGCCTATGTCGCCAACTACGTCACCCTGCAGATCGAAGAGCCGCTGTCGCGGGTTCAGGGCGTCGGCGATCTGGTGGTGCGCGCCGCGCGCGACTACGCCATCCGCATCTGGATCGACCCCGACAAGGCCGCCGCCCGCAACCTGACCGTCGACGACATCGTCACCGCGCTGCGCAGCCACAACGTCCAGATCGCGGCCGGCAACGTCGGCGCGCCGCCGTTCGGCGATTCCCCGTCGGACTACCAGCTGCAGGTTCAGGCCGAGGGGCGGCTGGTGACGCCCCAGCAGTTCGCCGACATCGTGATCAAGCGCGACGCCGAGAACCGCATCACCCGGGTGTCGGACGTGGCCCGCGTCGAACTTGGGGCGCAGACCTACACGACCAATGCCTATCTCGGTTACAAGAAGGGCGATCGGCCCACGACGGAGCCCGCCGCCGCCATCGGCATCCTGCAACTGCCAGGCACCAATGCGCTGACGGCCGCCAACGGCGTGATCAAGGAAATGGCTCTTCTTCGCAAGAGCTTTCCGCCGGGTCTGGATTATCAGATCATCTATAATCCGACAGATTATATCAGGCAATCCATCGACGAAGTCTATAAAACGCTTTTCGAAGCGCTACTGCTGGTCGTGATCGTCGTGATCGTCTTCTTGCAGAGCTGGCGCGCCGCGATCATCCCCATCCTCGCCATCCCGGTATCCCTGGTCGGGACCTTCGGGGTGATGCTGATCGCCGGTTTCACCCTGAACAACCTGTCGCTGTTCGGTCTGGTGCTCGCCATCGGCATCGTCGTCGATGACGCGATCGTGGTGGTGGAGAATGTCGAGCGGCACCTGGAGGGCGGGATGACGCCCCGGGAGGCGGCGCACCTGACCATGGACGAGGTCGGCGGCGCCTTGATCGCCATCGCGCTGGTGCTCTCGGCCGTGTTCATTCCGGCCGCCTTCATCGGCGGAATCTCGGGCCAGTTCTATCGTCAGTTCGCCCTGACGATCGCCTCCGCCACGGTCATATCCCTGGTGGTGTCGCTGACCCTGTCGCCGGCGATGGCGGCGCTGATCCTGAAGCCCAAGCAGACGAGCCGCCGCCAGCCGGCGTGGGCCAAGCCGTTCTCCACCTCCGCCAGGCTTTTCAACACGGGGTTTGCGCGGCTGACCCGCGGCTACGCCAGGCTCATCGGTCGCCTGATCCGGATCGCCGTCCTGATGCTGGTTATCTATGTCGGGTTGATCGGCCTGACCGCCTGGCGGCTGGCGGCGACCCCGGCGGGGTTCATCCCGGCCCAGGATCAGGGCAATGTCATCATGTCGGCGGTGCTGCCGACCGGCTCCTCCCTGGCCCGCACCGACGCGCTGATCCGGCGGACCATCCCGATCATGCTGAAGACCGCCGGGATCACCGGCGCCTCGTCCTATGCCGGGGTCGACGCGACGACCCAGACCACCAACGCCGCCTCCGGCCAGGCCTATGTGATCGAGAGTTCGTTCGAGGAGCGCGCGAAAAAGCATGCGACGCTCAAGGGAATGATCGCCAGCCTGCAAAAGTCGCTGTCGGTGATTCCGGGCGCCGCGATCCGAATCCTGCCGCCGCCGCCGGTCCGCGGCATCGGCACGCAGGGCGGCGTCAAGATGATCGTGGAGGACAAGAGCGGCGGCGCCAACTACCCGCGGCTCGAGCAGGTGACGCAAAACCTGGTCGATGCGGTGAACAAGGATCCCAACGTCAGCGACGCCTTTGAGACCTTCAATACCAGGTCGCCGCGCATCTATGCCCAGATCGACCGGGTCAAGGCCGAATATCTGGGCGTTTCGGACTCGGCGGTGTTCGACACCCTGCAAACCTATCTGGGATCGAGTTATATAAACGATTTCAACTATCTAAATCACACCTATTCCGTCTATGCCCAGGCGGACGCACCGTTCCGGCAGGATGAATCCGAAATCCCGCAGCTGCAGACCCGTTCGGCGAACGGGGCGATGATGCCCCTTGGCGCGGTGGTGAGCCTCAAGCGGACCACCGGCCCCTATCGGGTGCTGCGCTACCAGCTCTACCCATCGGCCGAGATCCAGGCGAACACGCCGCCCGGCCGCTCGACCGGGCAGACGATGGCGGCCATGGAGCGCATCGCCCAAAAGACGCTGCCGTCCGGCTTCGGCTACGAATGGACCGAGATCGCCTACCAGCAACAGGCGGCGGGCAATACCGCCGCGCTGGTCTTCGTCCTGGCGGTGATCCTGATCTTCCTGCTGCTGGCGGCGCTCTACGAGAGCATCACCATGCCCCTGGCCGTGATCCTGATCGTGCCCATGTGCCTCTTGGCCGCCATCACCGGCGTCAACATCATGGGGATGGACAACAACATCCTCACCCAGATCGGCTTCATCGTGCTGATCGGGCTGGCCGCCAAGAACGCCATCCTGATCGTGGAATTCGCCCGCCAGGGTGAGCTGGAGCACGGCCTTGGCCGAACCGAGGCCGCTGTCGAGGCGGGGCGGACCCGGCTGCGCCCGATCCTGATGACCTCCTTCGCCTTCATCCTGGGCGTGGTCCCGCTCGCCTTCGCCAAGGGCGCCGGGGCGGAATTGCGCCAGGCGCTCGGCGTGGCGGTCTTCTTCGGCATGATCGGCGTCACCGCTTTTGGCCTGATCTTCACGCCGGTGTTTTACATCGTCACCCGCTGGCTGAGCGACAAGGTTCCCCAACCGCCCGGCAGGGCCGCCAAGCCCGCCTCACCCCGCGACCGTCGCGACGACGACGACGGGGAGATCGTCTGGTGAGGCTTTCGCCGGTCCTGCCGCGGCTCGCCTTCGCCTTTGGGGCGGGATCGGTCATGCTCGCCGGCTGCGTGGTCGGGCCGCGTTATGCGCGGCCGGCGCCGCCAGCCCCGGCGTCGGATCGTTTCGCGGCCGCAGCCTCGGCGATCGCCTCCGCCGATCAGCCGCCGGCCGACTGGTGGCGGCTCTACGACACGCCTGCGCTCGACCAACTGGTCCAAGACGCCCTGGCCCACAACAAGAGCCTGTTGGCGGCGGCGGCCAATCTGGCGCAGGCGCGCGCGGCGCTCTCCCTGGCGCGCGCGGGGCAATACCCGGCCACCATCCTGTCGGCGGGCGCCCAGTACGGCGTGACGTCCAACGCGACGTTCGCCGATGAATTGCTCGGCAAGGGCCAGGCCGCCCCCAGCCCGATCTTCACCGCCGGCCTGGACGTCTCCTACGAGGTGGACCTGTTCGGGCGCATTCGCCGGACCATCGAGGCGGCCCGCGGCGACTACCAGGCGCAGCAGGCCGCGCAGGACGTCACGCGGATCAGCGTCGCCGGCGAGACCACCCGCGCCTATGTCGACGCCTGCGCCTATGGCGACGAACTCGGTGTCGCAAAGCAGTCGCTCGACATCGTCACCCAGACCTATGAGATCACCGCCAGGGAGGCGCGCGACGGCGCCGCCTCCGACCTCGACGTGGCGCGCGCCAGGGAACAGGTCGCTCAGGTCCGGGCGACCTTGCCGACCTATGAGGGCGAACGGCGCAGCGCCCTGTTCCAGCTGGCGGTCCTGACCGGGCAACCGCCGGAAAATATTTCGCAAGCCGCGGACGCCTGCAACGTCACGCCGAAGCTGACGACGGTCCTGCCCGTCGGCGACGTCAAAAGCCTTTTTCAACGCCGGCCGGACGTGCGCGAAGCCGAACAGCAACTCGCCGCCAACGTGGCGCGGATCGGGGTCGAGACGGCGAACCTCTACCCGACCATCACCATTGGGGGGTCGGTGGCGTCGGCCGCGAACAGCCTCAGTGGATTGGGATCCCTGAGCAGCCTCACCTACCAAATCGGGCCGCTTCTCAACTGGACCTTCCCCAACACCCTGGTCGCCCAGGCCCAGATTCGCCAGGCCCGGGCCACGGCCTCGGCGTCCTACGCCAATTTCCAGGCGACCGTGCTGCAGGCGCTGCAGGACACGGAGACCGCGCTGACCACCTATGCGAACGAGCTGGACCGCAACGCGTCGCTGGTGATCGCCCGCAACGAGAGCCAGGTCGCCTTTAGGGCCGCCCAGAGCCAATACCAGCTTGGCCGCGTCAGCTATCTCGACCTGCTCACCGCGCAGTCCGATCTCGTCAACACCCGCGCAACCCTCGCCGCGTCCGACCAGGCCCTGGCTTCGGATCAAGTCACGGTGTTCAAGGCGCTCGGCGGCGGCTGGGAACAGGCGCCGGCGCTCACGCCGCCGCCGATCATCGACGGCCGCACGGGCAAGGCGACGGCGGTTCAGTAGGGCGGGGCGCCGGCGCGCCCGCCGGATTCGCCGCCGCCAGGCGTATGACGCTCAGGCCGCTGTCGCGAGGCCGCGACCAGGCGCGCGCTCTGGGGTGAGGATTATGGGGATTTTCGTGCTTTCAGGCCTGGCCGGGAGGATTTCCGGAGCGGTCGCTTGCGCGTGGAGCTGCGCCCTCGTCACGGCGTCGGTCTTGGCCGTCTCGGCTCCGGGCCAAGCCGGGCCGATCCCGGACGGCCGAGCCCAGTCCCCGGCCGGCGACGCGAGCGATCGAGCCGTCGCGACGCCGCGTATCGTCTGGACGCGATCCTTGCCGATCGATCCCGCCAGCCCTGCGGTCGGCCCGATCGGCGGCACGGAAATCCGCGAGATGGCGGTCATGGACGGAACCCTGTACGCGGGCAACGGCTATTGGCGCGATACGCAGCAATCGAATCCCGCCCTTCCCGGGCCGCAGATCCTGGCGCTCGATTCGCCGAAGGCGTCTTGGAGGGTGGACGGCGAATTCGACGACCGGGTCAACGGCGGGCGACGAGCGGGCCTGCACCGCTATCAGGCGATCGGCGCCCTCTACGCCGTCCGGTTCCAGTCGGACCGCAACGGCCGTCCGCTGTCGCCGGCGCGCTCGGTGCTGCTGGCGAGCGTCTGGGATCGGCTCGGCGGCCTGAGGGTGTTCTACAAGAACGGGCGGTCGGGACCGTGGCTGCACGCCGACCTTGCGCCCAGTGCGCCCGCCGGTTCGCAAATCCGCAGCTTTGGAGTCCACCGCGATGCGGTCACCGGCATCGAGCGGGTCTTCGCCGGAACCAACCCGGACGGGATCGTCAGCGGCGCTTACGACACAGCGGGGCCAGGCGGCATCGCCTGGGACGCCAAGCCCGAGCCCGGCGTCCCGACGCTGTTGAGGCAGCAACGCGTGATGAGTTTCGCCGAGGCTGACGGCAGGCTCTACGCCACGGTCGGCTGGGACATCTATGAGCGCCAGGACGGCGTCTCGCCCTCGTGGAAAAAGGTCTTCACCTGGCAAAACGGGCAGCTGCCGTTGAACGGATATGGCGCCCTGAGAGGGCTGACCGCGGTCGCCGACCCGTCGGGAACGGGCCAGGACCTTCTCGTCGTCGCCGAAGGCGGCCAAGGGCGCATTCTTCGCATCGATCCGCGCCAAGGCTTCAGCGCCGTGACGGAACTCGACGTAAACGCCTTTCTGTCCCGCGCCTGGGGAACCGGGGTCATCGGCAGCATCGTCGCCTACAACGATATGACGCCCTATCCGGGCGCGACCCGGGCCGGCGAGCCCTGCCCCTCGCTCCTCATCGGCGGGGATGATGCGAGGACGCCGAATTCGCCGACCGGCATAGGGACATACGGCAAGGCGCGCGAGGCCTATGTCCTGATCCGCGATTGCAAGGGCCGCTACACCTCGCGCGAAGTCGTCGATGCGGCGATCTCACCCAAGCCCATGCTCGTGGCGACCCGCGCCATCATGGTCTCGCCCTTCCCGGCCGACCCCGCCGGAACGCTCTACGCCGGCGGTTTCGACGCCGGAAACATCGAACCGCACAATTCAGCCTGGCTCTATAGGGGCGTTCCGGCGGCGGACCCTGCAATCGCGGCGATCGACGGGCGTTGATCCCATCGCGCCGGCGTCCCCGGGGCGACGACTACGGCGCGAAGACGACGCCGCTGAATCGGCCAGGGTTTGCGTCTTCGCCGATCTTGCGATCTTCCGCGCCGCGCATCGCCATTCAACATTAACTCGCCGACGCGATATTGCGCTCGAAGAACGAGGCTTTGAGGGCGATGACTCAGTCCGGCAACCCTACGCAACGCGGCGACGGCGACGTCATCGAGGACCTCGACCTCGAAGCGCAACGCGAGAGCTTCAATCGCATTGTCCGCGTGGCCGTCGACCTGCTGGGCGGGGCCGGCGGCGAGGTGGCCATTCGCCGCCAGGGACACGTCTGGCGCTCCAGCGGCCGCATCGTGCATCGCACGCCGATCGCATCGATCGTCGAGGCGTCCGACGGCGCCCTGTGGATCGAAGACTGGACCAAGGATCCCCGCATCGATGCGCGCCTGATCGACGACGAGTTCAACGACTATCCCCTCTATGTCGGCGCGCCCATCCGGCTGGCGGACGGCTCGGTGCTCGGCGTGCTGTCGGTGATCGGCGCCGCGGCGCTGCCGCGCGATGACGACAAGGCGGCCCGCCTGATGGATCTGGCGGGCCTGATCGCCGACGATGTCGAGCGCCGCCGGGCGCTGGCCGCGAAGGCCGATGCCGAGGCCGAGGCCGCCGCCGCCCGCGCGACGGTCGCCTCCATCGTCGAGGGGGCCCCGTTCGCGGTCTCGATGACCGATCGCGACCAACGCGTCCTGAAGGTCAGTCAGCGCTGGCGCGAGGAGCGCGGCATGACGGGCGGCGAGGTCATCGGCCGCTCGCTTTACGATCTTTTTCCCGATGAGGATTGGTCGCAGGCCCATGCCAGGGTGCTCACCGGCGAGACCTTGCGGCGGGAGGTGCAGCTCAGCCTTCCAAACGGGCGCAAGCCCTGGCTGCGCTACGAGCATACGCCGTGGCGCGAGGCCGGCGGCGAGGTCGGCGGCATCATGAGCATGAGCGTCGAGATCACCGAGCTGGTCGAGGCGCTGCAGCGAGCCGAACAGTCCGAAAAGCGCCTGAAACTGGCCCTTGAGATCGGCGAGCTGCGCATGTGGGAGATCGACCTGCAACACAGGACGGTGACCGACGCCGGCGCCGCCGCCGAGCTGTCGGCGACGCCCCGGTCGTTCGAAGACCTGAGCGAAGGCATCATGCGCGGCGTTCATCCGCATGACCGCCCCGAGGTTGAAGCGGCCTGGCGTCGGCACATCGAAGACGGCGCATCCTTCCGCGTCATCTTTCGCCTGATGCAGCAGAACGGACCGCATATCTGGGTCCAGTGCGCCAGCGAGGCGATCCGTGACGAGGCCGGCGATGTGGTCCGCGTCGTCAATGTCATGCGCAACATCGACCAGGCCAAGCGCGCCGAGATGAATTCCCAGCGCGCCCGCGACGCCGCCGAGGCCGCCAACCGCGCCAAGAGCGAATTCCTGGCCAATATGAGCCACGAAATCCGCACGCCGCTAAACGGCGTCATGGGCGTTACCGGCGCCCTTGGAGGCACGGCGCTGTCCGAGGCGCAGCGTGAGATGGTCGGCCTGATCGCCAGCTCCGCCGAGACCTTGGAAAGCCTGCTGTCGGACGTGCTCGACCTTGCGCGCATCGAGTCCGGACGTCTGGAACTGAAGACGGAAGCCTTCGACCTGACCCAATCGGTGCGCGACGTCGCCGCGCTCTTCGATGCGTCCGCCCGCGCCAAGGGGCTGGATCTCAGCGTCGAGATGTCGCCGGCCGCGGCGGGCCTGTTCGTCGGCGACGCCCCGCGCATTCGCCAGGTGGTGTCGAACCTGGTCTCGAACGCGATAAAGTTCACCGCCGAGGGCGCCGTTCGCATCCGGCTGGAGGCCCGAACAACGGATAGCGGAGCGGCGATGCGCCTATCCGTATCCGACAGCGGCATCGGTTTCGACGCCAAGGCCGGCAAGCGCCTTTTCGAGCGATTCGAACAGGCCGACGGGTCGATCACGCGCCGTTACGGCGGCACCGGCCTGGGCCTGGCGATCTCGCGGTCGCTGGCCGAGGCGATGGGCGGCCGGCTGATGGCGAGCTCTCGCCGCGGGCGCGGCTCCACCTTCACCCTGGACCTGGCTCTGCCCCGCGCCGTCGCGGTATCCGCCGGGCGCGCCGCGCCCCAGGACGACGCCGCGCCGGCCGAGAACCTCAGTCGGCTTCGCGTGCTGCTGGCCGAGGACCATCCTACGAATCGAAAGGTTGTGCAGCTGATCCTGGGCGCGGCCGGCGTCGCCCTCACCTGTGTCGAGAACGGCGCCGAGGCGGTGGACGCCTGGGCGGCGGGCCAGTTCGACCTGATCTTGATGGACATGCAGATGCCGGTGATGGACGGCCTGACCGCAACGCGCGAGATCCGCGAGCGCGAGCATCGCCAGGCTTTGGCGCGCACGCCGATCTATTCGCTGACCGCCAACGCCATGCCCGAGCACGCCAGGGACTCCGAAGACGCCGGCGCCGACGGGCATCTGACCAAGCCGATCTCGGCCGCGGCGCTGCTGCGCACCGTCGCCAAGGGCGCGTCAGGGCCTCAAGAGGCGTCCGCCAAACACCGCGCATAGGGCGCGTCCGTCCGTAACGCAGAGCTTCGTTCGATTGTCATCTAAACGTGACAGACTTACGCTCGACCGGATATCGCCGCCTGTCCGCGCCGATCCACCTCGGAGGCCGCCACGAACCTGCTCTATGGCCTGACCGCAACGCTCGCCGCCGCCGCGCTATTGGTGCATCCATCGCCGGCGCTGGCGCTTGGCGGCGCGAGCGTCGATCGCACCGCCCCGCAGCGCGTCGCCGTCCGCTGGCAAGGCGGCGACCCGGTCGATGTTTATGTCTCCACGGAGCCTGACGCCGCGGTCGGCAAGGCGAGGCTCCTGGCTCGCGCCGATCGCCGGTCCCTATACGTCATGAAGCGAACCGGTTCCGCCCGGCCCTACTTCATTCTCGTGGATGAGCGTGACGGCAGCCTGGCGCGGGTTGCGGAGCGGCTGCTGCCGCTTCAGCGCGGCTCGAACTTCCGCGATGTCGGCGGCTATCCCGCCGCCGGCGGCAAACACATCCGCTGGGGCATGATCTATCGCACCGGCGCAACGCCGCTTCTGACAGACCAGGACTTTCGCTACCTCGCCCGCCTCGGCATCGGATCGGATATCGATCTGCGCTCGACCGAGGAACGGCAGATTGCGCCCGATCGGTTGCCGGCGCGAACGGGAGCGCGATATTTCGCCAAGGACTATCCCGGAAGCGAGGTCTTCTCCAGCGCCGCGACCAACCGGCCGGCCGGCTCGGGCGACGCCTCGCCGGTCGACCTCTACCGCACCTGGCTGATCTCACTGGCGCCGCAGTTCAGGGACATCTTCCAGCAACTGCTGCGGCGTGACGGGGCGGTCAGCTACCATTGCTCAGCCGGGCAGGATCGGTCCGGAGTCGCAACGGCGCTTGTGTTGTCGGCGCTTGGCGTGCCGCGCGAGGTCATCCTGGCCGACTATCATCTGTCGACCCAGGACCGACGGCCCGAAAACGAGATGCCCCGGATCGATCCGTCTCGATACCCGGGAAACGTGGTCGCCGCCTACTACGCCAAGGCGCAATCGGCCGGCGCTCCCACCAAGCCCAGGCCGTTGTATGATTCATCGGGCGTGGCCCTGCTGCAGCACACATTCGACGAAATCGACACGCATTGGGGATCGGTCGACACCTATCTCGACCAGGAACTTGGCGTCGACGCGCGGGACATCGCAAGGTTGCGCGCGGCCTATCTGGAATAGGCCCCCCTTGGCTTTAATACGCCGCCGGGGCGACAGTCCGTTGCGCGCGGAAAGATTTCGATGACAGATTTATTACATATATTCAGAATACAGATCGTTTCTTATTGCATGTATTCAAATTAGCGAAGTATTAGCTCCGCGCCCGCTACGACCCCGCCTCAACAGCGGAGTTCGGCCGTGTCCTGTATGTTCGATCTGGCCGACGCCGTGGACCCCGTTTCGCCGGAGACGCCCGGTTCGGTTGTCTATGATCGGTTTCAAGCCGACCCGGACCTGCTCAACATCGCGGTCGTCGACGCCGAGGGCCGCCCCGTCGGGCTGATCGAACGCAACGCCTTTGCACTCCTGATGGCCGCGCAATATGGCCGGGCGCTCTATGCCGGCCGGGCGGTCAAGCTGGTCATGGATGCGGAGCCGAAGGTCGTCGATGGCGAAACCCCGGTCGTCGCCTTCGCCAACGACATGTTGCTCGAGAGCGCGGCCAACCTGTTGCGCGGCTTCATCGTCACCCGCGAGGGCGGCTATGCCGGGGTCGGCAGCGCGATGTCCCTGCTTCAGGCTCAGAACGTCAGCGTGCGTCACCATGCGGCGACGGCCCAGGCGGCTCTGCGCGCCAAGTCGGAATTCCTGGCGATCATGAGCCACGAGATTCGCACGCCGCTGAACGGCGTCTTGGCGCTGGCGGACGTGATCAGCCGCGAACTCCGCCAGGAAGAATTGCGTCCCTATGTCGAGACCATCGTCGGATCGGGTCAGACCCTTCTGCGGCTGTTGAACGACGCCCTCGACCTGTCGCGCGCCGAGGCCGGACGCCTGGAGCTGCAGGAGGATTCGTTCCGCATCGCCAGCCTGATCGACGACATCGACGCCCTGTGGCGACCACGCGCCGCGGAGGCCGGACTTCAGCTGATCACATCGCTGGACAGCGACGGCGACCTTTGGGCCCTCGGCGATGCGGTGCGTCTCAAGCAGGTGCTGAACAACCTGGTCGGCAACGCCCTGAAGTTCACGGCCGTCGGCGCCGTCGAAGTCCGGCTCGCCGTCAAGGCCGATGACATCTACGTCACCCTGAAAGGCGAGGTCCGCGACACCGGACCGGGGATCGCGCCCGAGGAGTTGGACTGTCTGTTCACGCCCTTCAGCCAGACCGACAGCGGTCGGCAGACCGGCGGCGGCGCCGGGCTCGGCCTGTCGATCTGCCGGCAGCTGGTCGAGAAGATGGACGGCTCCATTCGGGTGGAGAGCCATCTCGGGCGCGGATCGACCTTTTCGTTCGAGATCGTGCTCTACATGACCGCCGACCCTGGGCTCTCGGCCGACGACGGGGATCGGAGCCCGGCGGCGAGCCCGCCGTCCGCACCCCGCACGACGCGCCCGCGCATTCTGATCGCCGACGACAACGCCACCAACCGGATGGTGGCGGAGACCCTGTGCCGGATGTTCGACTGCGCCTGCGAAAGCGTCGAGAACGGCGCGCTCGCCGTCGAACGGGCGAAGGACGGACAGTTCGATCTGATCCTGATGGATATCAAGATGCCGGTGATGGACGGTCTGCAAGCCGTGCGCCATATCCGCCGCCTTCCGCCGCCGGTCGGCGCCCTGCCCATCATCGCGCTCACCGCCAACGCCGATCCGTTCGACGCGGACTCCTATCTGGCCCACGGCATGGATGCGGTCGTCGAAAAGCCGATCAAGCCCGACCTTCTGCTGGCGACCATGAACGGGCTGCTGAGCCGCGCGGCGGACGAGGTCGCCGCCTAAACCGCCCCGCCCGCCAGATTGCGATCGAGGCGCTCTACGACCGGCGGCTCGGCGGCGTGAACCAGATCGGCGAGCTCCAGGCGCGCTCCTGGAGGGTCGCCGGCGCGCGCGGCGGAATCGGCAGGCCGTTGCGGATGGCGAGCCATGTGGTCCACCTCGGCGTGGGGATCTCAAGCGCGCGGGCGTAGTAGACGGCGGGCTTGGCCCGGTCGAACTCCGGATCGCGCCACACCGTCGTCAGCACCGCCGCGCCGATGGTGTTGGTATAGGCGCCGGTCTTCAGGTCCACCGTGTCGCCCACCGGCGGCGCGTGGCCCTTCGCGTCGTCGCGGCGGTCGCCGGAGAGCGCCACGTCGAACACCTTCTCGTGGTAGGCCCCGCCGTCAAGCCAGATCTTGATGATCTGGATACGGTCGAGGTTGGCGCCGTCGGGATCCTTCATCGCCTGCAGGACGAAGGTCGGCGCCTGGGCCTTGGCGGGCTCGGCGGGCAGGTCGGAGCCCATCGGCACGCCGTCCGCATAGGCCTTGGCGACCCAGTCGGCGCCGCGGATCATCCCCGGGTCGAAGCCCCAGCCGCCGAACATGCGCAGCCGGATGCGGGTGCCGGAGGTGGCGAAGGTCTCCTTGCGCTTGAGCGCGGCGAAGATCGAGTTGCGGGTGTTCTGCTCGGCCCAGACCCCGGTGATGGCGGCGGAGCTGAACTGCACAGGATTGTTCCGCGCCCCGGGCCCGCTCATGCCGAGAGCCCGGCGGGCGACCGCGCCGGTGGGCATCATGGTTTTGGGGTCGAGGCCGCTGATGCCGCTGGCGTAAGCGTTCTCGTCGCTGACCGTGAGGCCGTTGTGGATGTCGGAGCCGCCGACGACGCCCATCTTGAACGGGTTGGCGCCGACCTTCGACTGGATGATCAGGCCGCGGCCGTAAGCCTCGCGGACATAGGAGCCATGCTGATTGGGCTGGTTCTCGCCCTTGTAGATGCGGTCCATGATCTCGAAATTGGCGAACTCGTCGTCGGGCGAAAGCTCGGGGGTCGTGTCGGACGAGCCCTTGGTCTGGGCCATCTCCACCAAGGGCTCGTTCAAGGCCCGTTCCTGGGCGTAGGCCTCGCTGATCGGACGCCCGTTCGACATGTTCCAGTCGAAGTCGCGCCCGTCGCTGAGGTTGCTGTTGTGCGGGATCGCCAGAACGTCGATTCCCTGGGCGCGGACCGATTCCAGGTATTTCCAGAGGTCTTCGGGCTTGTTGGATTGGACGGCGGTAAAGGGCGTCGGCGCGTGATCTGCGTTGAAGATCACGTTGCGGTGCATGTGGATGCCCATGCCAGGAGACGCCGTCCATTCGTAGGCGACGAAGGTCGTGAACTTGCCCGGTATGTAATTGTCGTTGGCGGCCTTGATCTCGACATTCCAACCGTTGGAGACGGCCGCCGCGTCGGCGAGCGCCTGGCGTTCCAAGCTGGGGCCTCCGTTGGCGTCCTTCTCGACCAGGGCGAACCCGGCTCGCCCGGAGGCCTTCAACTCTTCGCCCGTAACGGTATGCGAAAAGACGCTCGCCGGATTGTCGAGCTGGCTCATGGCGCCCAGATATTCGGAGTGGTCGGTGACCGCCGTGAAGTCGAGCGGCCAGGCGCGGCGGGCCGGCACGTCGGCGGTGGCGCTGATCCCCTGCTCGGCCTGCACCTGCACCGCCGGCACCATCACCGTCTCGCCACGGGCGAACTTGTAGGCCTGGTCGGGCGTCACCTTGGTGCCGAAGGTCCAGGCGTCCAACGACATGGTGGTGTGCAGGTGCAGTTCGCCGAAGAAGGCCCGCCGGTCCTGCGGGGCGACGGAACTGTGGTAGTGGCCGTCTGGCGGGGTGTAGACCTCGGTTTGCAAACCCTGCAGAGCGACGCCGCGCCCGTGTTGGGCCAAGGCCAGGCCGACGCCGGTCAGCGCGACGGCGGCCGCCACCAGGATATCACGCGGCTTTATCTTCATGGTCGTTCCCTCCCCTTACGGCGCTTCATTGCACCGCCGCGCCGAAGCGCATGATCCATCCTGCGAACAGCAGCCCCAAAGCCGCCAGCCAGCTGCCGGCGACCCGCGCCGCTACAATCATCCAAAGCTGGCGCATCGGCAACGTCACCGAGGCGGCGAGCGCCAGGGCGACGAAGACGCCGGTGGTCATGCCGATCAGGCTCAGGCCGTGCGCCAGGCTGCCGGCGACCCCCAGCAGGTCGGCCGCGCCGCGCACCAGGCCGAGCGCCGCGCCGATGACCGCATAGGGCGCCGGCGTCAGCCTCAGGTTCGCCGATAATAGGCCGCCGATCGCCAGGTAAAGCGCCGCGGTCGCCGCGGGCAGGGCGACCGGCGGCGGCGCCAGGCCCGACAGCGCCAGCGCGCCGCCCGCCAGCCAGCCGCCGACCGCCCCGGCGAGCGCCGCCTGCGACGGCCCAGGTCCGCTCAACCCCGCCAGCAGCCCCAGCCCGATCACCGGCAGAATAT
The DNA here is from genome assembly GCA_965277425.1 of Caulobacteraceae bacterium. Lineage (GTDB taxonomy): Bacteria > Pseudomonadota > Alphaproteobacteria > Caulobacterales > Caulobacteraceae > Poindextera. The sequence continues at coordinate 130,771 of CBDICR010000007.1, read as the reverse complement.
CCTCCGGGCTGAGGCCGAAATGGGTGACGCCGTCGTAAATCGGACCCATGCCGGTGGCGACCAGGTGCGCCTGCGCCGCGCAGGGCGCGAGTACGGCCAGCCCCAGCACGATCCATGGCGCGAGGCGGCGGATCATGCGAGCGCGCTCCAGAGGAAATAGACACCGCCGCCGAGGACGACGACGCCGGCGCAGCGCAAAGCGTACTGGCCCCACCTCCAGCGGTGAACCAGGCCGATGGTTATGCCGGTGATGTGCAGCAGCCCGGTCGCGAGAATGAAGCCGATGCTGTAGAGGATCGCGTTCTGCCCGGGCGGCAGTTCGTGGCCGTGGGCGTAGCCGTGGAAGAGCCCGAAGGTCCCCACGATGGCGGCGGCGACCCAGAGCGGCGGGCGGAACTCGGTGAGCACCACAGCGCCAAGGCCGACGCCCGACAGGGCGATGGCGACTTCGCTGCCTGGCAGCGAAACGCCGATCAGCCCCAGGAAACCGCCGAACGCCATAACCAGCGGGAAGGTCACCGGCAGCAGCCAGATCGCCGGCGCGCCCAGCTGAGCGCCCCAGAGCCCCACCGCCACCATGGCGATGATGTGGTCGAAGCCCGAAATCGGATGTTCGAAGCCGCTGACGAAACCGATCGCCTCGCCTTTGACGATGTGCGCGCTGGCGTCCGCTGGCAGCAACACCGCCAGGGCGAAAAGGAGGAAGAGCGAAATCTCGCGGCGCCGGTCCATCAGCCGAACCCGAACAGGGCGGCGCCGTACTGGAGGGTCCAGGACGCGCCAAAGACGCCGATGGCGTAGGTGGGCGCCAGCGCGATGGGCCGCGGCCAGCGGATCTGCATCAGCCGGAAGGCGCGCAGCAGCGCCAGCACCAGGGCGATGAAGGCGAGCTGCCCGATCTCGACCCCGACGTTGAACAGCACCAGCGCGCCCAGCAGCGTCCCCTTCTCGAGCCCGAGCGAGGTGAGCCCGCTGGCGAAGCCCATGCCGTGCAACAGGCCGAAGGCGAACGCCACCGCCCAGGGATGGCGGATGGTGAGGCTGGTCCCGCCGCGCCGGGCGCGGATCACTTCCGGCGCCACGAACAGGATCGAGAGCGCGATGAGGGTGTTGAGCAGCGCGGTTGGCAGGGAGATCAGGCCGAAGGTCGCCGCCGCCAGGGTCAGGCTGTGCGCGAGCGTGAAGGCGCTCACCGTCTTCAGCAGCATCCAACGGTCGCCGACGATGAGCAGCAGGCCAAGCAGGAACAGCAGGTGATCCGGCCCGGTCAGGATGTGCTGCACGCCCAGCAGCAGGAAGGCCGAGACCGACATCGACGCGCCCTTGGCCAGCGATAGCCGCAGGCTGGGCGCTTCCGGCCGCACGATGGCGACGAGGCCGCGGCCGTTCGCCAGGCGGATACGGACGAAGACGTCGGTGACGGTGTCCTGAAGCCCCTCGATGCTGACGGTCTGGCCGTCGAGCGGGCTCGACCCGGCGGCCCGGATGGTCCAGGTGCGGATCAGGAAGCCCGCGGTGGCGTACTGGTCGGCCGGCGGCTGGTCGAGCCAGCCGTTCGAGAGATGCGGCGCCAGGTGGATCGCCAACTCGCCCATCACCGGCTGTTTCCAGATCGCCCTGTAGGTCGCCGCGCCGGTCTGGTCGATCTCGAGATAGGCGGGCCGCACCTCATGTGCGCTCGCGGCGCCCGCGGACAAAAGGCCGAGACAGAAAATGAACAGGGCGACGAGCCGCCTCATTGCGCCGGCCTCAAATCTTCGCGCACCACCGTGAAGCGCTGCGCCAACCGGTCGAACGCGGCCTTGTTGGCCGCATCCTGCGCGTCCTGCAGATAGTCCGCCCGCACCTGCTCGCGCACGGCGCTGAGCGGCGGCAGCGCCGCCGGCTGCCGCGCCTGGACATAGATCAGATGCCAACCGTAGCCTGACCGGAACGGACCGGCCCATCTTCCGGGCGGCGCCGTGAACACGGCCTGAGCGAACGGCGTCTGGCCGAACAGGCGCTGCACCTGATCGGGCTCATAGGCTGAGAAGTCGTAGAGATCGGGGAACGGATCGCCGCGGTCCGGCGCGCGGGTCACCGAGCTGTTCAGCGAGGCCAGCACGGCCCGCGCCCGGGCCTGCGCCGCCGCGTCGCCGCCGTTGTCGGCCGAGAAGTAGATGTGGGTGAAGCTCGCCCGCGGCGGCGTCATATAGTGGCTGGCGTGGGCGGTGAAATAGGCCTGTAGCCGGGCGTCGGTCGGCTCGGCGGGCGGGTTGAGGTCCTGCATGAGGAACTGCATCTTCTGTTCCACCCGCCGGCTGACGATCTCGTCGTCCTGGTCGAGCTTCAGGGCCTGGCCCTGACGCAGCAGCATCTCGTCATCGACGTCGCGCTTGACCAGCGCCTCCAGCGCCTGGGGGCCGGGCTGGGCGCCGAACTGCAGGGCGTATTGGTTGGCGATCTCGGCCACGTGCTGGGGCGTGACCACGATTCGATAGGTGTTGGTCTGGGTTTCGTAGATCCGCCCGGCGATAAAGATGGCCAGGCCCGCCACCAGGAAATGCGTCAACGGCTCTGCGACGATGCGGCGGAGACCGGGGGCGGCGCGGCGGGTCCAGACGTGCAGCCTCGCGCTCCGCCGAGCCGTCCGAACGCCTAACTCACTGACCGCCATGCGGGCTCGCCCCCACCGTCAAGGCCCTGTCCTCGACACTCTTTCCACGCCAGCCGACGCGATCTCCGTTGCGCGACGGCTTGTCCGCGCCACCGTTCAACGCGTGCGCCAGCGTCGAGTTAGAGCGCAGACGTTCGGCGCAACAGCATCTTGTCCGCCGATTCCACTCTGCGGAACGACCAGGCGTCTCACATCAGCATCGGTTCGCGCACGGTCTCAACCAAACTCGGCTCGAGCCGGCAAGACCTCGGCCGGCTCAGCCTCGTCCGCCGAACATCATCCAGAGCAGCGCACAGAAGCCCAGCACGAGAAGAGCGCCAAGGATAAACTGCAAGGGGACGCCCATTCCGCGGCGGCGGCGCTTCAGCGGCTTGCCTTCATGGTCGGAGGAGATGGCTCTATCCCAGCGTTGACAGATCGCCGTCCGATCGATCGGCGTCACAGAGTCTAACCCCCGCGGCCCAGCCGGCGTTCCGTCACCGCCCGAGTTCGGCTCGACGATATCCGCCCGCCCGCTAGCCCGCCGGGCCGTCGAGCATCAGGGTCTTAGGCTCGAGATAGGGCAGCAGGCCCTCACGACCGCCTTCGCGGCCGACGCCGGACTGCTTGAAGCCGCCGAAGGCGATGCTGAAATCGATCCGCATCCGTCCCTGCGAGACGTTGCCGGCGCGGATCTGCCGGGCGACGTCGTAGGCGCGTCGGTTGTCGTGGGTCAGCACCGCCCCGTTCAACCCGTAGACGGTATCGTTGGCGATGCGGATGGCGTCTTCCTCGCCGTCGGACGGGATCAGGCAGATCACCGGGCCGAAGATCTCCTCCTGGGCGATGGTCATGGCGTTGTCGACATTGGCGAACAGGGTCGGCTCGAAATAGAAGCCGCGATTGAGGCCGGCCGGCCGGCCGCCGCCATAGGCCAGGGTCGCGCCCTCGTCCTTGCCCTTGGCGATGTAGCCCTGCACCCGCTCCAGCTGCCGCTGCATCGCCAGCGGGCCATAGCTCGACCTGGGATCGTAGGGATCGCCCGGCTGCACCTTGGCCATGGCCGCGGCGAAGCTGTCGACGAAATCGTCATGGCGCTCGCGGGGCACGATCACCCGGGTCAGGGCCGCGCAGACCTGGCCGCTCAGCCGGCAGAGGCTGCCGGTGAGGTTCTGCACCGCCTCGTCCACCCCGAAATCGTCGAGCACGATGGCGGCGGACTTGCCGCCGAGCTCCATGGTGTAGCGCGCCATGCGCTCGCCCAGGATCGAGGCGATGCGCTTGCCGGCCGCCGATGAGCCGGTGAAGGCCACCTTGTCGACGCCGGGGTTGCGGATCAGGTGTTCGGAGGCCTCGCGGTGACCGCAGACGACGTTCAGCACGCCCGCCGGCAGGCCGATCGCCTCGGCCGCCTCGGCCAGGATATAGGCGTCCAGCGGCGTCTCCGGCGACGCCTTCAGGACAAAGGTGCAGCCGGCCAGGAAGCCGGGCGCGATCTTGCCGCAGGCCAGGCCCAGCGGATTGTTCCACGGCACCACCGCCGCGCAGACCCCCACCGGCTCGCGCACGATCATCGCGCGGCCCTGGCCGTCGCCCGGCGTGTGCGGCTCTTCCCATTCGAAGGTCGACGCCAGCGCCGCAAAGCGCCCGAAGGTCGCCGCCGCGTTCGCGCCGGAGCTGCCGGTGACGGCGTGAAGGGCGCCGATCTGGTTGGTCCAGGCATGGCCCAGCTCTTCGTTGCGCGCCTCGAGCGCCGCGCCCAGCCGGATCATCCACTCGGCGCGCTCGGCATGGCTCATCCGGGGCCACGGACCCTTGTCGAAGGCCTCGCGGGCGGCGGCCACGGCCCGGTCCATATCGGCCTCGCGCGCCTCGACGACGGTGAAGATCACCTCCTCGGTCACCGGCGAGACGACCTCGATCTTGCCGTCCGAGGACGGGGCGACCCAGGCGCCGCCGATATAGAGCTTGTCGAGGTGCTTGATGTTGATGAGCTTGACGGCTTCGGCGACGTTCATGAGATGCCTCTGGTCCGGAAAATGCGACCGCTGATCGATGCCCGCGCTCAGGACGGCGCCGGCATCTTGTGCCGCGGTCATTTAACATGGCCGGCCCTCACTCGAAATACGCGGAGGCGGCGCGGTCATCGCGGGAACAAATGTTAATGGCCCCAGGTTTACGCCCATAGCGAGACCGAGCCGCCGCCCTGCTCGTGGTTGGACCGCTAAAGCCTTTTCGGAACAGGGCTTCCGACGGGTCAGTTGACGCGTTCTCCCGGAGTTCTCCGCGGATAGGCGCCTAACCATGCAACCTCGAACCGAGGTTTCCGTTAACGATCTGAGGCGCCGCTAATCTGCCTCTGTTCAGGCGGAGTGTCGGCTTTGGCGATGGCTGTGGAAGATCAGTTTGCCGGTCGCCGTACACTTCTGACGACGGTCGATACAGGTCCGTCCAAATTCGCAATCGGGTCCATGGCGCGGCGTATCGATGTCCTTTTAGGCCGCCACCTTCAAATTTCGGCAGTTATTTCGCTATGAGAACCGATCTTCAATCCAGCCAGTTCGACCTGATGGGTTTGACAGTTATGACCGGACCATCCGAGGCGTGCAGGGCATCGACCAAGGAATATCTGATCAACGCCAGCCTGGCTCTTCTTTTGCTCGTTTTCTTTTCGCCCCTCATGATTGTGACCGCGATCATAACCGGGTTGGCAAGTGAGGGCCCCATCCTGTTCGGCCATACGCGAATTGGTCGGGACGGCGCCAAATTCAAGTGTCTGAAATTCAGGAGCATGACGGTCGACGCCGTGGCGAGGCTTGACGCCTACCTGCAAGTCAATCCGGCCGCCCGCGCGGAGTGGTCGCGCGACCACAAACTGCGCAAAGACCCTCGAGTCACCCCGTGGGGAAATTTCATGCGCAAGAGCAGCCTCGACGAACTACCCCAGCTCTTTAATGTGCTGCGCGGCGAAATGAATCTCGTCGGACCTCGCCCCATCGTCGAGGCGGAGATTTGTCGCTACGGCCGCTATTTCAAGCACTACAAGCTGGTCTCACCGGGGATTACGGGGCTTTGGCAGGTCACCGGTCGCAACGATACGACCTATCGTCGGCGCGTGGCCATCGACACGATTTACGCCCGGTCGCGAAATCTACAGCTCGATGTCTGGATTCTATTGATGACGGTCGTCGTCGTCATCAACCGGAAAGGATCCTATTAACCCTTTATCCCAGGCCTGACGGGCCCCAAAAAGCCTCGGCCTATTGGCGTAACAGACGCGTCGCGACCCAGATGATGCCGGCCCAGCAGAGGGCGGACCCGCCGACGAGCAAGGCGACGCGCGCCCATAGGGGATATCGGACGACCTCGCCATCCGCGTAGGCCGCTTCGCGATGAGCCGCGCGCTCGGAGAGCGTGTCGAGGCCGCCGGCGCCGCCGCCGTCCAGGGTCCAGGCCGCGGGCGCAACCGAACTCAATCCCTGGCTCTGTTCAGCCTGTACGATTTCCCTGGCTACGACGGACATCGTTTCCTCCTAATTTTTTTCTTTAGGACACGATTCGCAAAATAAAGATTAAGGCGCAAGGCGTTTGAGAGGCAATGCCATAAGCGTGATCGTATGCATTTTTCGATCGGGCCTTGTCTAGGAGGCCGTGGGGACGCCGGCGCGTCAATACGCGACTTGACCTCGTCCACGCGGTTATCATCAACAATCTGTTTCGGCGTAGAACCTAATGGTTAAACAGGCTGTTATTCTTGTTGGCGGACTTGGAACGCGGCTGGGTGAGCGTACCCGTGAAACGCCCAAACCTCTCCTTTCCGTCGCCGGCCGGCCCTTTCTTGGCTGGCTGATCGACGAACTTCGCCGTTATGGGCTTTCGGATATCTTGCTGCTGGCGGGTTTTCGAGCGGAGCGCCTGATCGAGGCCTTTGGCGGCGATGCGGACGTCCGCGTTCTGGTCGAGCCCGCGCCGCTTGGCACGGGCGGCGCCCTACGGCTGGCGGCGGATCATCTCGACGAACGCTTTTTTCTTTTGAATGGCGATTCCCTTTTCGACATCAACCTTTGGGACTTGGCGAGCGTCGCGCCCGATGCCGAGGCGACGCTCGCCATACGCAGGGTTGAAGACGCCTCGCGTTATGGGCGGGTGGCGATGGACGGTCAGCGCATCGTCGGGTTCGCCGAGCGCCCGGAGGGGCCAGGCCCGGGGCTGATCAACGGCGGTGTCGGCGTTTTTGCCAGGCGAGTCGTCGAGCGCATCGCATCCAGTGGCGCCACATCGATCGAACGCGACATCTATCCGCGCATCGCCGCAGACCGAGACCTCCATGGACGCGTCTATGACGCGGCGTTCATCGATATCGGCGTGGTCGAGGATCTTGATCGGGCCCAGGATTTCATCCCCCGGCGCCTGACCCGCGGGGCCGTCGTTTTCGATCGCGACGGCGTGCTGAACCTGGATGTCGAATACGCCTATCGTCCCGATCAGATCATCTGGGTGGAGGGGGCCATGGCGGCGGTGAAGGCGGTCAACGACGCGGGGCTGTTCGCCTTCGTGGCCACCAATCAGGCCGGGGTCGCGCACGGTCGCTATGGCGAGGCCGACGTGATCCGGTTGCACCGGTGGATGAACGCGGAAATGAACCGCCACGGCGCCCATATCGACGCCTTCGCCTACTGTCCTTTTCATCCGGACGCGGCGGTGGCTTCGTATCGGCGCGAGTCCGCGGCGCGCAAACCGGGACCTGGAATGCTTGATGATCTTTTCGCCCGGTTCCCCGTCGATCGATCACGCGCCGCGATGATCGGCGATCGCGCCACCGACATCGCGGCCGCCAGCGCCGCTCATGTGACCGGCGTCCTCTACGAGGGGGGGAGCCTGCTTGAGATCGTCAGCCCGCTCATCGCAAGCCTCAAAGCCCCATTTTGACCGCTGAAGAGGCCCCAAAACCTCGCCAAGGCTGCGTTGTCACAGCGGCGGCCGGCGCGACGAGCAGACATCCGTCAGAACGCTCCAGCCAAGGCCAGACGATTTTCCTTGAACGACCCAGGCGGTTTGGTGGGCCGCGGCAATATCCCCAAGGCGACCATCAACATCGGGATTACAGGCACCAGCAGATAAGCCCCAAGTATATTGAACAATATGAACAAACTCAACCCTATGCGTCGGCTTGGCGCCTTATAGAACAGCGACCATACCATAAATACATAGAAGGCTATTGTTGAAAAAACACCATATTCAATAATCATTTTCGAAATTGCTATGACATTCCCAAGCTCGAAAGAGGGAGAATTTCCCGGCCCGGCGCCGGAAATCAGCGACCTGATTGAATTCGGAAGATTCATTATGAGCGTAATCGGATATATAAATCTCCCGTATGAGCTGCTTTGCGGATCTTGATACTCCGTGACTCTTTGACCAACCTCGCCAAACCAGCCAAAATATAGCGCGGCGCCCAAGGTTAAGAGCGTTGCCAGCCCCGAAATAACCTTCCACCTGGACGGTAGCCGAACGAACAGCATCGGCGCCATGATTGCAATCAAAAGAAGTCCAGTTCCGGCAAGGCAAAGAAATATAGTAAAGGTATAAATTATCAAATGAATGGGTCTCATAAAATATGTAAACTCAATGACCATTGCAATAGCAACGAACTGAGATAGAAATGACACCTCTCGAAAGAAAAAGGCGTTTGGTTTTATGTATTGAGAGCCATACTTCACATGCTGAATATATACAAAATTATCGACTATCCATGATTTTGGTAACATCAAGTCCATATTTGGAAACGCTTGCCAACCATAAATTACCTGGACCGCGTCCTGCATAAATGCGACAGCACAGCAAAAAATCATAATCTTTTGGTAAGAATTTATAATTCTGAGATAGCTCTCAGTTGAGAATTCCACAGTAAATATAAATGGAAAGTAGCATATTATTAATAGCAAAAGGCTGTTTTCAGAAAACGGCGCCGCCGAGAGGAAGCTGCTTATAATTACGAAAACAGCAAAAATGACGAATAGGATCAATTTTGATCTTGAAATATTGACCTTATATATAAAAAATAGGACAAGTATCGCGACGTATATTAAAATAAGGGAAAAATCTATATTAAGATTTGGGACGACAATGCGCTGCATTAAAACGATGCAGCCCAAGAGCGTCATGTAGAGCACTCTGGCCATATTCTGGTTGCCGCTGCTCGGTCTTCTGGATACTGGCGGCTCAGATGAATCCGGATTATCGCGCAACGGAGGCTCCAGATATTGCGATTATACCAGTCTAGTCGATCCAAATAGGCCAAGCACGGACGCCGCGCCTGCGTCCCTCGCCGGGCTTTCACCGCTCCCGTCAGGGAAGGTTTGACTCATCGAGCGCCACGCCAGCCTCGACGATCATCAGACCTCCGCTGCGGCGATGGCGGCGAATTATGACATGGCATGGATCGGTGGCGGCCGGGGGTTTTTCTCGGACAAGGACGTGGCGTGAAGCGTAGGGGTCGATCGCTCAATCTTCGCCGAGCGCTTCTATCGCGGGCTGCAGCCTCAACAGTTCGCTGAAGGCGAGGAACAGGTGATAGAAGGTCGTCGACGGAATCTTATCCACGTCTGGGCGGCCCGAGCTGTCGAACTGTTCAATCCAGACGCCAGGAGGCTTGGCGGCGAGATAGCGGTCGAGCAGGTTGTCGACGCATCGTGAAATCCCCGGCCGGCGATCGACACCCTCGTTTTCAAACACGGCCAGATTGGCCTTGAGCGCTTCGGTCTGCGGCCAGCAACGGCTGCCGCCGGCCAGGATCCGGCCTCGATCGTCGATCTGGTCGAGCGTCAAGGCCGTCGCCGGCGCCAGTCCTATCCGCTCGGCCGTATCGAACAGTCGGCGCGCGTCATCGCCGCTGTCGAGGCCCAAAACCCGTTTGGCGCGATAGAGTATCCACGCCCATTCGAACATATGGCCAGGCTCGACAATGTGGCCTTCCGCAGTGTCCGGGCGCGACCAGTCCGCGGCGTAGAATTCGCGCAGGAGACCTGCTGGGCGATCGAAAAAGCGGGTGAGGAAAAGCGCGAGAACCTCCTGCGCCAGCGCCTTGAATCGGGGATGACCGGTGCTGTCGGCCAGTTCGATCGAGGCCTCGATGATGTGCATGTGCGGGTTCTGCGCGCGGGGGCCGGCCGCGCCTTCGTGGGTTCGCCAGCCCAGCCCGTTAGGGTGCTTCAGTCGTCGATCCAACGCCTCGACGGTCGCCAACGCGCTCTCCAACACCCGCGGATCGTTCGTCGAGCGATACCGCCAGCCATGCGCGAATAGGGCGAAGGCCATGTCATAGGCGTCGCATGTGGCGTCAAGCGCGCCGCCGCCGCGCCCCATGCGCCGCACCCAGGCCCCGCCCTCGCCTCGCCCGTTGGCCATGAGGAAACGCCAGCCATGCGCCGCGATCTCCGCGCCGGGCTCCCAGCCCATCAGACTTGCGTGGGTGAAGCAGTATATCTGCCGGCACTGGGCGCGCGTGCGCTTGAACGGAACGCCCGCGTCCCTCCCGTCGAGATCAAGATGCTCGACGAAGCCGCCGTTCAAACGATCGACTCCATGCGCCGCCCAGTAGGGGAGCGCTTGGTCGAAGATCCAGGCGCGAACATCGGCAAAGCGAATCTTAGGCATCAAACGGTCCAGATTTGGCTTCAAGTCAGGTTGCGAACTTTCCGCAATATACGCTTCGTGGCGCTGTTCGTCCGAGCTTCTGCGGCCCCGGATCCGCGCCCCGCCCCGGAAGGCCTTCAACCGCGTTCCTGCTCTTCCGCAAACAGAACAGGCCAAGCCTTGCCGGAAAGTCGCTGTTAATCGCCCGTATATCGGTTGGTTCTTGCGTATACTTATCAATATCAAGCGGGATACGAGCGAAACCACAAGACAAAATAAAGATAGATAAACACTTATAGAGAATTAACGGAACTTAACCCTCTGGAGAAACCGATGATTAACGCCCTGTGGGCAATGTCCATTCCGATAATTCTGGCGCTGGCCGGGCCGGCGCCGCAATTGAGACACGGGCGGGCAATGTCTGAGTATGTAAACTATGATGGCGTGACGCTGGCCGCCAGCCAGGCTTACACGACCACGCTCTGGGGCAGCGGCACGAGCGCGCTGGCGGCGGGCGCACAGCCGACGCGGATCTTCCCGACCGGCCAGGGCGAGGCCATGACGGGCGGCCCGACCGACGACACCTTCGTGGTCAATTCACCGAACGATACCGTGACGGCCGGCGGCGGCGTCGACACCGTCATCGCCTATACGACCTTTATTTTGCCGAGCGGCATCCAAAACCTGACGCTGAACGCCGAGTTCGGCACGGTCAACGGGGTGGGCAACGAGCTTGCGAATCTGATCATCGCCGATCATGCCGGCGAGACCATCGACGGCATGGGCGGCGACGACGTGCTGGTCAGCGCCGGCGGCGACACCTTCGTGTTCGACGCCAATTCCGGCAAGGACACGATCTACGACTTTCATCCCGGCGCCACCGACACCGACGTGGTTCGTCTGGCGGGTTATGGCTTTACCTCGTTCGATCAGGTCAAAGCCGCGATGACGCAGGTCGGCGGCGACGTCGTTCTGCAGCTTTCACCCAATGACCTTATCGACTTCAAGGACGTCCAGCTCAATCAATTCACCGCCGGTAATTTCGAGCTCGCGCTCAATACGTCCGATCTGAAGCTGACGTTCGACGACGAATTCAACACCTTGAATTTTTACAATGCCGCGACCGGCGCCGGCGTTTGGAAGACCAGCTACGCTTGGGGCAACCAGAACGGCCTGGACAGCCATACGATCAGCGGAGAACTCTCCGTCGATCTCGATCCGAGCTTCGCGGGCAGCGGAACCACGCCGCTTGGCATCGATCCTTTTTCCGTCGCCAACGGGGTCGCCTCCATCACCATCGAGCCGACCACCAGCGCCCAACAGGCGGCGCTGTGGAACTACGGCTACACATCGGGCATCCTGAGCACCGAGAAAAGCTTCGCCCAGACCTATGGCTATTTTGAGATCCGCGCCGACATGCCCCAAGGAACGGGCGTCGGGAGCGGCTTTTGGCTTGTTCCGGCGGACGGCAGCTATTCGACGGAACTCGACGCGGTCGAAGCCGTCAACGACACCACCGACACGATCCATAACACCGACCATTACAGCACGTCGGGCGTCGGACAGTTCAACGCATCGGACACCTTCGCTAATTTTATCCCCGATCTCTCAACCGGCTTTCACACCTACGGGGTCCTTTGGACACCTCAGACGCTGAGCTGGTACGTCGATGGGGTCGAGGTGGCGTCCTCGCCGACGCCCGCCGGCATGGACAAGCCCATGTACCTGATCATCAGCACGGACACCGGTGGCTGGGCCGGCGCTCCGGTCGGCGACTCGGCCGACGGCGCGAGCCTGCAGGTCGACTATGTGCGAGCCTACAGTCTCGATACGGTGACCCAGGACGTCAGCGCGTCGAATGCGGCGTGGACGCCGCCCATGCTGACCTTCCAGCAGGCCGACGGGATGACGGCCACCTGGGAGGTCAACGCAACCCAGATCGTCGGTGGTGGAACGCTGGGGGATCCCGGTGCGACGTCGCTGCATGTGATCGGAGACTTCAACGGCGACGGCGTGCGCGATCTGGCGTTCCAGGCCGCGGACGGGACCGTGGCGACCTGGCTGACCAACGGCGCTCAACTCATCGGCGGGTCGACCTTGGGCGATCCTGGTCCGAGCTGGAGCCTGATCGGCTCAGGCGACTTCAACGGCTCCGGGACCAGCGACCTGTTGTTCCACAACACCACGACCGGCATGTACGCCACCTGGGACATCAGCAACGACGCCGTCGTCGGCGGCGGCAACCTGGGCGTGGCCCCAGGCTTCGTCTTCGAGGGGACCGGCGATCTCAACGGCGACGGCAAGGACGACATCCTGTTCAAGAACACCACGACCGGCGATTACTGGGCCTGGCTGATGAACGACACCCAGATCATCGGCGGCGGCGATATCGGCAACCCCGGCGGCAGCTTCGTGTTCAAGGCGCTCGGCGACATGAACGGCGACGGCAAGGCCGATATCCTGTTCGAGGACGCCTCCGGCAACTACGCCTCATGGGATATGAACGGCATCTCCATCATCGGCGGCGGCAATATCGGCAACCCCGGCGGCACCTGGACCTTCTCCGAACTCACCGATCTCAACGGCGACCACAAGGCCGACATCCTGTTCACCGACGCGTCCGGCGCCCTCGCCTCCTGGACCCTCGACGACACCCACATCACCGGCGGCGGGACCATCGGAAATCCAGGCCCGGATTGGCACCTCTTCGGCTGAGGCGGCGCGAGGCTGTCGCGTCAAGCCTTGCCCACGGCCGGTTGAGGTACGCTGGTCAATTTCAAAATCCGCACCGCCCGCGCGCCCAGCTTGATCCCTGGAAGCTCGATGTAGTTATAGGCGAGCCACGCCAGCGGAATGCTCACCGCCAGGGTTAGACCGACAAGCGCCAGGGACATGAAGATCGTGTTGCTCGCCGTCGCGTGGACCAGGCCGCCAAGACCCTTGGCCAGGATGCACATCACCGGGAAATGAAGCAGATAAAGACTATAGGAGATATCGCCCAAGCCAACCGCCGCCTTCGCGCGCAGCAGCGGGATATCGACCTGGCTGTAGATGATCAAGGCGATGATCGTGGTTGCGCCGCTGACCTCGACCAACTGCAGCCAGCCATTGTTATAGCCGGTGACCAGGAAGTTGCGCGGCGCCATGAGAACCACGAGCGCCAGCACCATGATGATGCGGGCCGGGCCGTTCCCGATGCGGCCCAGACGGGCGCGGATATCGGGTGACGGCGCGGCCAGGCTAGCGCCGATAACGAAATCCACCAAATAGGCCATCACCCCGTAATAGGTGAGGCCTCCGATGGTCAGGCTGAGCGTCAGGAGCACGAGGAACAGCCCCAGGAAAAGCTTTCGGCGCCGATGCGCCGTCCAGGCGATCAACGGCATCAGCGCCGAGGCGACCACCTCCACGAAAATGGTCCATAGCTGCGGCAGGATGAAGGCCAGCATGCCCGCGAAGGAGGCGATGATATAGAGCGCGCTCATACGGTCAGGCCGGAAACGCTCGCGAAACCATTGCGAGGTCCCGCCGATCGGGACGTTCCAATGCAGCAGGAGCAGATAGGCCAGCCCCAGCAGGGACGCGAACCAAATCGCCGGATAGATGCGAAACATCCGTTTCACATAAAAGGCGCAGACGTCTTCGGCGCCCCTCAGCCTGTCTCTCAACGACAGGGTCAGGACATAGCCGCTGAGAACGAAAAAGATCATCACCGCCGCATGGCCGTTGATCAGGCCGCGCCATCGTTCGATCCACGGCGGCGACGTGAAATATCCCGTGGCGTGGCCAAGGATTACCACCAGGGCGGCGATGCCGCGGATCGACTGCAGTTCGACGATATGGCCTTGGCGATCGATCATAAGCGATCCTGGAGCAACATGGTGCACGACAGAGCGGTAGCGGCTCGCTAGGGCCTTGTCATCCTTGACGGTTCATGAAAAATCGACCGGAGCGCTCGATATCATTTTAATCGACGGCTGGCGGTCGCTGTACATCGATTTTAAAATTGGTCTTATGCCTAGTCAAAGCCGTTTCTATGACGGAGTAAAATGACTTATCTATGGCTCACGCGACATTTTCCCTATCCTCCATTAAAGGGAGGGGATGTCGATTACTCTCGAAATCTCATCGAGAGCCTGGCAAAATATGAAAAGGTTCATGTCCTGGCCTTTCATGCGCCTGGCGTCCTGGCTCCGGCTCGGGCTAATATCGCATGGTTCGAGACGCCGTACACGCAGCCGCCGCGCTGGCGCAGCCTTGGCTCGCCGCTGCCCAATGTCGCCTATCGCCACCTGAGCGCCGATTATCTTCGCGAGGCGGTCGAAGCCGCGCGCGCGTGTTCCGCCGTTTTCGTCGACTTCATCGGCATGTTCTGGATCGTCGAACCCTTGAGGGCCGCCATGGCCAGCTGGCCTTCAAGGCCCAGCGTCATCGTCATCAATCATAATGTCGAGAGAGACATCCGGTGGCAGATGGTGGCCGCGGAGCGCTCGCCGTTCAAAGCGGTCCTGGCGCTGGACGCGTTCAAGGCCACGAGCCTGGAGCGGCGTGCGAATGCGACCGCCGACGGAATTGTCGCGAACACGCCAGCCGACGAGATCGCCTTCAACGCCATGGTCAAGACCCCCAGCGTCGTGGTGATGCCGGCCTATGCCGGGGCTCGGGTGGAGAGCCGAACGATCGACGCCGCGACGCCTCGGCGGGTCGTCATTCTTGGTCATCGAGACGCGCATCATAAGCGACTGGTGCTCGACCACGTTCTGGCGGCTATCGCCGCCCAGGGGGTCGACAAGCGCGTCAAGATCGAGATCGTCGGGAGCGGGGACTTGAGCGAATTTCGCGAGAAGTATCCGGGATTTGACTATCTAGGGCACGTGGATGATCTGGAGCCTTACCTGCTCACCTGCCGGATGGGGGTGATCGCCGACGACATTGGCGGCGGGTTCAAGATCAGGGCGCTGTCTCACGCCTTCTGCAGGTTGCCGATCCTTGCCCTGGACGCCGCCCTTTCAGGAATGGGATTTGTGTCGGGCCGACACTATGCGGGGGTTGAAACCATGGCTCAACTCGCCGCCGGCATCGAGCCTCTGCTCATGGATGAGGCCCGGTTGAACAGGCTTCAAGACGCCGCCTTCGAGCATGTGCGCACCGCGTTCGATTGGGCCGACCGCGGTCGCGACCTGCACGAATTCGCTGTCGGTCTGGCCAGGCCGAACCGCTAGGCAGAGAGGGCGCGGCTACGGCCTCGCCGGCGAAAGGTCGGACAGGCTCAGGCTCCCGAATCGAACGATCCGAGAAAATCGCCACACCCAACACCGGCATCATCAAACCAATAGCGCCGTTAACCCGAACCCGGCGCCCTGATCGCGCCGGCGCGCTGATTGACGGTAGAGCCGCGCTCGTCCAATGATAGCATTGTGGTGTCGGGGGAAATCACCCACTCAACAGAATCGCCAGGCGCCGACCAAGATTTAGGCCGAGCTTTTTTGTCACGCCCTTGGATTTCCGTACGGTTTTAGGCGATCGGCATGGAGATCAACGTTACTTACGACCCCAGCGTCGCGGGCGCGCCTAGCGGCTTTATGACGGCCGTGCAGGCCGCTGTGCAGTACTGGGACGCCGAGATCACCACGCCGATCACGGTAAACATCGCTTTTGGCTATGGCGAAGTCGAAGGCCAGTCCGTGGGCGCTGACAATCTGGGAGAAAGCATCTCCGTCGGCGCCAACTTCAACTACGCGCAAGTTCTGGCGGCCTTGACGAACACGGCGACGTCGCCGGACGACTTGGCCTCGATCGGCGCCCAGCCGACCAGCGATCCGACGAATGGCGGCCTTTTCTTCGTCACCAGCGCCGAATCCAAGGCGCTTGGACTCTACCACGGCGGCCCAGCTGCAATCGACGGTTACGTCGGCCTGAGTTCGTCCGAACCGTTCACCTATGCCCCCAGCCAGCGCGCCGTAAGCGGCGATTATGACGCCGTGGGAACTCTCGAGCACGAGATTTCCGAAGTTCTCGGCCGGATTTCTTCGGTGGGAGACGTTGAGAACGGGGTTGATATCTATAGTCCACTCGATCTATTTCGCTACAGCGGCGCTGGTATCCATAATCTCGCGCCCGGCGCCGCCAACTTCTCCATAGACGGCCAGCAAATGCTGCTCCCGTTCAATAATGCACAGCAAAACAACGGCGATTCGGGAGATTGGGGGGCCTCGGTCTCCGGCGATTCGTTCGACGCCTTCACGCCAGCGGGAATTGAAGCGAAAGTCTCGCCGACAGATCTGCGTGTAATGGATGCCCTGGGATATTCGATTTCCGAACAGGATGGTAACGGCCTTGACAGTATATTCAACGCCGCAAACATTTCCAGTTTCGTTTACGATACCGAACGAAAACTACTCTATTTTGGGACCACATCGGGAACCATCTATCGATGGAGCCCATACAGCCAGACGTTCCTCACGCCGATAAATATCGGAGGGGACATAACAAGCTTGGCGCTTTCGTCCGACGACCAATTTCTTTTGGCTGGTCGCAGCGATATTGCGGCGGACGGCGACAACTTCGACGTCACCATAGATAGAGTATCACTCAACACGCTCGCAATCACACCCCTCGTGTTCACGGTTGGCGGCTATGAGCGGGGGGTCGCCAGTATAGCGGTCGATAATCAGGATGCCGCCCTCGTTTCGACGACGTTCGGCGGCTCAGGGTGGACGCCTATTCGTTCATTTCCGGCTGAAACCTCATCGTTCAATCCAACCCCGGTCAGCGGACTCGCGAGCGTCTCCGCGCCCGCGTACCTTATTTCCTCGGAGCACGGGCGTTACATCCTTGTCGCGCCAAGCAATATCTCTGACGGGCCTCTGCAGCTCTATGATTCACAGTCCGGTACTGTTGTCGCCTCCACGGATCTATACGCCCTGGGCGCAGCCGGCTTTAACAACGGCAAGGAAGACGTCAACGAACACGCCGGATTGGTTGTGGATGATACCTACAATAACATATTTGTCCTCAACACCTCCTTATCACTTGTTAAAGACTTAAGTTCCCTGCAGAGGGCCGGATCGATCATTGGGGCGCATTTCAGCGAAAATGGCCGCGACCTCTTTCTTTGGGATGCGAGCACCCAGGACATCCTGGTTTACGACACGACATCGTGGGAGCAGACCGCTACGATCCCGGTGACCGCGCAGATCGCTGGACCTGTGGGCGACGGCAACCTGATCGGTCTCATGCAGGTTTCCGGCGACGGCCGGTTCCTGTTCCTGGACACCGGCGTCGGCATCGAGACGATCGATCTGGCGGCCAGCCTTTCGTCGAATGTCCTCGTCCTGCCGCCTGACGACTTCAACGCGGACGGCCGCAGCGACATCCTCTTCGCCGGCGCCGGGGGGGCGTTGGCGACCTGGCAGTTGAACGACACGCAGATCACCGGCGGCGGCGGTCTTGGGAGCCCAGGGCCGCAGTGGCGCTATGCGGGGTCTGGCGACTTCAACGGCGACGGGATGTCGGACCTGCTGTTCGCCCAGGCGGACGGGACGTTGGCGACCTGGCAGATGTCGGGGACCACGATCATCGGCGGCGGCGTGCTGGGCAACCCCGGCGCGGGTTGGACCGAGCTGGGGGTCGGCGACTTCAACGGCGACGGCAAGAGCGACATCCTGTTCGAGAACACCAGCGGGACCTACGCCACCTGGGACCTGAACGGGACCTCGATCATCGGCGGGGGAACCTTGGGCGCGCCCGGCCCGGATTGGGTGTTCAAGGCCATCGGCGACTTCAACGGCGACGGCAAGAGCGACATCCTGTTCGAGAACGCCGACGGGACCTACGCCACCTGGCAGCTCGGCGACACGACCATCACCGGCGGCGGCAACCTCGGCTCGCCGGGCGTCGGATGGAGCTTCGTCGGCGTCGGCGACTTCAATGGCGATGGCAGAAGCGACATCCTGTTCGAGAACGCCAGCGGGACCTACGCCACCTGGGACGTCAGCGGGACCCAGATCATCGGCGGCGGAACGATCGGCGACCCCGGAGCAGGCTGGAGCCTGGTCGGCATCGGCGACTATAACGGCGACGGCAAGAGCGACCTTCTGTTCCGCAACATCGACGGGACGCTGGCCACCTGGGACCTGAACGACACCGCCATCACCGGCGGAGGGACCATCGGCAACCCCGGCTCCAGCAACATGCCCGAGCCCCTCGACCGCGGCCAGACCTTCCCGACCCTCTTCTTCGAGCAAGCCAACGGAACCATCGCCACCTGGGAGGTCAACGCAACCCAGATCGTCGGCGGCGGCACGCTGGGCAGCTCCGGCTCGACCACGCCGCAGGTGGTCGGCGACTTCACCGGCGCCGGCGCCCAGGACGTCGCCTTCCAGGCCGCCAACGGGACGGTGACCACCTGGCTCACCGACGGGACGCACCTCATCGGCGGAGCCAGCCTCGGCAACCCCGGCGCCGACTGGGGCCTGATCGGCGCCGGCGACTTCAACGGCGACGGGACCAGCGACCTGCTGTTCCACAACACCACGACCGGCATGTACGCCACTTGGGACATCAGCAACGACGCCGTCGTCGGCGGCGGCTCCCTCGGCAACCCCGGGAGCGACTACGCCTTCGAGGGGATCGGCGATCTCAACGGCGACGGCAAGGCCGACATCCTGTTCAAGAACACCACGACCGGCGATTACTGGGCCTGGCTGATGAACGACACCCAGATCATCGGCGGCGGCGACATCGGCAACCCCGGCGGCAGCTTCGTGTTCAAGGCGCTCGGCGACATGAACGGCGACGGCAAGGCCGATATCCTGTTCGAGGACGCCTCCGGCAACTACGCCTCCTGGGATTTGAACGGCATCTCCATCATCGGCGGCGGCAATATCGGCAACCCCGGCGGGACGTGGACCTTCTCCGAACTCACCGATCTCAACGGCGACCACAAGGCCGACATTCTGTTCACCGACGCGTCCGGCGCCCTCGCCTCCTGGACCCTCGACGACACCCACATCACCGGCGGCGGAACCATCGGAAATCCAGGGCCAGATTGGCATCTCTTCGGCTGATGTGACGCGGATGAAGGCAGGTCGGCGGCAGAGCTGCGTCGAATTGCGCCAGGCCCCGATCGAGGCTTGACGAGCGCCCGGCGCACGGATGAGAATCCGGCGATTGGGGAATCGATGCGCAACGCGTTTGTCTGTTGCCTGTTGCTCGGCGTCTGCGGCTGCGAGAGCTTTCCGCATGACGGCCCTTCCGCAACGACCGTCGCTCATGGAACGGCCCGAGCCGGCCATGAAGGCTATGGACTTGTCGATCTGGACTACCGCATCGCCGAGATCATCTCCGCCACGCGACCGACCCCGCTCGGCGGTCTGGCCAGCGCGACAAGCGATGCGCCCAACGATCGCATCGCGCCCGGCGACATCGTCTCCGTCGCGGTTTTCGAACCGGGAACCGACGACATGTTCTCGACCAAGGCCAGCCCGAACGGCGCAACCGCTCCCAGCGCGCTGCAGCATATCGTGGTGGACGCCGAGGGGCGCGTCGCCTTCCCCTATGCCGGCATGGTGCGCATCGCCGGACTGACGCCCTCGGCGGCCGGCAACGCCATCCGTGTCGCCCTCCGTGGCAAGGTGTTCGATCCGCAGGTGGTGCTGACCCTGGTCAGCAGTCCCGCCAATTCGGTGAGCGTGATCGGCGAGGTGCGCAACTCAGGGCGTTTCCCGTTATCGGCCAATAACGACCGGCTGATGGATGCGCTGGCGTCGGCGGGCGGGCCGACCAAGCCGCCGGCCGACGTTGTCGTCACCGTGGTGCGCGGCGCGAAAAGCGTGAGCGCACCGCTGTCGGTGCTGATGGCGGATTCCAACCAGAACCTGCGCCTGGCGCCCGGCGATCAGATCCGGTTGCTGTACGAGCCAAGAAAATACAGCACCTTCGGCGCTTTCGGTCGCGACCAGCAGGAAACGATCGGCGACGACGGCCTGACCTTGGCTGGGGCCATCAGCCGCGCCGGCGGGCTGGACACGAATTCGGCGAACGCGTCGTCGGTCCTGCTGTTTCGATTCGAACAGCCGCAGATCGCCGCTCTATTGGGTGTCCATCTGCCTGCGACAGTAAAGGGCGTGCCCGTTGTCTATCGGTTGAATCTTCGCGATCCAGCCGGATACCTGATCAGCAACAGCTTCGAAGTCCAGGCAAACGATGTGATCTATGTGCCCCGCGCCGACGTCACGGAAACGAAAAAATTTCTCGATTTCGTAAGCGCCATTTCGCAGATTACGTACAACGTCCGCGTGACAAGCGTGCTCAATTGAGCTCGATGTATGTAGAGCGATTTGGTTTCGATTCTGGTGTTCTCTCGAAAAGAACACCGACAGAGGAAACGGTTCGGCCACGCGCGCCGGATTGGAGATCACGCTTCCTTTCGCCGAACGCCGCGCCAGGCAAGCCCCAGCGCGACCTCAAGCCCCGGCGGGGGTCCGGCCGTCACTTCCTTTTTGTGACCTGCCCGTTCGGCCCCTTCTCATCCATGCTGGCGCACCGCCTGCTCGCCGCGGGCGCTCGCTGTACGCGCGTCCTGCTCAATGGCGGCGATGTCTTGGACTGGGGCTTGAAGCACGCGGTCCTGTATCGGGGGACCCATGAGGGTTGGGCCGCCTGGATCGGTGATTTCATTCGATGCCGGGGCGTGAGCGACCTTGTCGTATTCGGCGATTGTCATCTCTACGCGGCAGAGGCCATCGCGTGCGCCCGGCGGTCCGGTGTCCGGGTCCACGTCATGGAAGAGGGATATTTTCGACCGAACTGGATCACGATTGAGCCCGACGGCGTCAACGGCAATTCGCGACTGCCGCGCGATCCTGACCTCTACCGCCAAGCCGCGGCGGACGGTTGTGTTCCGGCTCACGACGAGCACGCCCTTGGCGCCGATATCCCCGATCTGACGCGGCGCATCATTGGCTACTACGCCGGCTACTATCTCGGATTTCCAGTCTTTCGGCGATACCGCTCGCCCTATGGCTATTCGATCCGGCGACAAGGGCTGGCCCATTTGCGCCGCTTTTCCGGGCGGCTGATGCGGCGGGCGCGGCAGACCACCCCGCAGCCGGGGCCCTATTTCCTCGTCTTGCTGCAGCGACCGGCGACAGCCAGCTGTTGCGCCATTCACCCTTCAAGACGGTCGCCGCGATGATCGAGCGTGTGATGAACAGTTTTGCCGAACACGCGTCGGCGGAGGCCCGGCTCGTGTTCAAAATGCACCCGCTGGATCATGGCATCGAACGGCACGATATCGTCATTGAGCGGCTGGCCGGGCGACTGGGGCTGAAGGATCGG
Organism: Caulobacteraceae bacterium; assembly: GCA_965277425.1. Classification (GTDB taxonomy): domain Bacteria; phylum Pseudomonadota; class Alphaproteobacteria; order Caulobacterales; family Caulobacteraceae; genus Poindextera. The sequence continues at coordinate 109,161 of CBDICR010000007.1, read as the reverse complement.
ATCGCTGTCATCGAGACTGGCGAACTGGCCGCGATGCTCGATTGCGCGACCGGCGCCATCACCACCAACTCGACCGCGGGTTTGGCGGCGCTTGGGCGTGATCGCCCGACGATGGCGCTTGGCTCGGCGATCTACAACCTGCCCGGCCTTACCCATCAAACCGGCCTCGACGCGTTCTGGACCTCGCCGACGGCGCCGGACGCCCGCCTCTATGCCGCGTTCCGGCGAACGGTCATCGCTCGCACCCAGATCAACGGCGGCTATTCCAGCCGGCGCGGCGCGGCGCTGGCGGCGCCGGCGGTCTCTGAGCGCCTGCTTGACCCTTAGCAACGCTCCTTAAGCCCGCCCTAGGTTCAAGGCGTCCTCGACGATCCGGAAATGATCGTCCCAGGTGGGCGGGCTGAAAGGCGGGCCGCGGCGCGGCTCGCGCAGCGCCGACTCGATGGCGTCGAGCCATCCCAACCCGTCAAGCGGATCGACGAAACGGCCGCCGCGCGCCATTTCGCAATGAGCCGGTATCCGCGAGGCGATCACCGGCGTTCCCAGCGCCAGGGCCTCGATGGTCGCGAAGTCGAATCCCTCGGCCAGGGAGGGCGCCAGCAAGGCCGTCGCGCCCGCGACCAGCCGTGCAAGCTCTTCGTCTTGCAGGTCGCAGACCTCGTGAACCAGCCGTAGAATTGGCGGCGATCGCTGCAAATGGTCGATCACGGCCTCATTCTCCCAGCCTCGCCGGCCGACAACGACCAGTCGTGGCGCATCCCCACCCAGGCGTTCGGCGAGCCGGCGCCAGACCGTGAGAAGAAAAGCGAGATTCTTCCTGGGTTCGATGGTCCCCACGCAGACGAAATAGGGCGCGCTCGAGGCGACCGCCTCTGGGCGTCTTTGAAAGGCCGCTTCCACACCCAGCGGCGCGACCACGATCGGCGGCGCGCCAAGGTCATGGGAGCGGGCGTAGTCGAGCACATCGTCCGCAGTGCTTTGCGAATTGGCGACAATCAGCCCGGCATGGGCCAAGGCGCCGCGGATGCGGCGAGCATGGCGCTCGGCGCCCCCCGGGGCGCAGAATTCGGGGTGGAGGATCGGAATCAGATCGTGAACCATCACGGCCGGGCGAACCCTACGGGCCGCCAACCGCTTGAGCAGGTTCGGGTTTTCCAACCCGAAATGACTGACATTCAGATAGATGGCGCCTGGCGACGGCGTCAGGCGGCCGATCAGGTCGAGCGAACGCCGCGCCGTGCCGATGCCCCAGGCCCCGGCCGCGACCATGTCGCCAGGTCGCCGCACGGGGCGCAAGGCCTCGGCGGAGCCAAGTGGGCAAGCCAAGGCGCGCGCAAGTCGACGCCACGCGCGGCTTGGGCCGCGTTGTCGCGGCTCGCGAGGCGCGCACGGCATGGCGGCTTGGATCATCCTGGCGAAGGCCCTCGCCGGCATGGGCGAAAGCGCGCCGCCAAGCCCCCAGACCGGGGTCAGATCCAGGTCACGCCGCTCCAGGAGCCAGCGCCCGTAGGCTAGGGACACCCGGTCGATGCCGGTCGGCGAGGCGCGCGGCCCCCGAAGCAGCAGGCGTGTGACGTCGAAGAGGATCGCGACCATGGCTCACCTCAACCGCGCATAGACGTCCGCCAGCCGGCGACGATGGGCCTCGGGGCTGAACTTCGCCGCCTGCTCGCGTCCGCGCCGGGCGAGTTCGTGGCGCAGATCGTCATCGGCGTCGAGGGCGCGGATCGCGCGGCCGATCGCCTGGGTGTCATAGGGATCGATCAGCACGGCCGCCTCGCCCGCGGTCTCCGGCAATGCGCCGGTATTGGACGTCAGCACCGGCGTCCCCAACTGCATCGACTCGAGCACCGGTAGCCCAAAACCCTCGTAGAGGGATGGGAACAGGGTCGCCTTGGCGCCCCGGATCAGGCTGACCAGCAGGCTCATGGGGAGGTAGTCATAAAGGCGGATGCGGTCCGAGCGGCGTATTGTCCGGCCTCGGATGGCGCTGACCTCGACCAGATCGGGGTAGATCAGCCTGGTCTCATCCTCATCGAGCCAGGATTTGCCGCCGACCACCACCAGGGGCGTATCGACGCCCGAGCCAAGATAGGCTTCGATCAGTCGCGGCAGGTTCTTTTTCGGTTCGATGCCGCCGAAGAAGATGAAATAGCCCCGCCACCCCAGGCCAAAGACGCCGCCGATCTCCGCCTCGACCTCCGCATCCGCCCTCGCCAACAAGGCCTCGGGAAGCTGCACGGATTGATAGGTCGTGGTCACCCGCTCTTCCGGCACGCGGAAGATATCGACAAGGTCTCTCTTGGTCGACTCAGAAACTGCTAAAAATTGATCCGCAACATCTATGATGTTTCGACACATAGAATAGTAATTCGCCTTATTGTCCAAGGTTGTGAACGGCAACTTCAAAGGTACGAGATCGTGAAAAGTATAGATGTTGGCGACGCCGATAGCCTTTAGGGGAAGTGGACATGTCCAATGCATGACATCGGTTCGCTGGCCGCTCGCGCCCAGGCGAATGGGGGTGAATCTCCGGTAGGTGGCATAGGCGCGATTGGCGCGATGAAAGACGTCCTGGCAGGCCCAGACACGGTCGCTCGGCGGCGCCTGAGCGGCGAGCTGGCGGGTTATCACCGTCCCCTTGCGCTCGATTTCAAGAGCGGTTCGCGAAAACGGAGGCCTGACCCAGTCAACGGCCTGAAGCCAGCTCGTGGCGAGCGAAGGACGCGGTGGCGCGTCGAATAGAGCTATCTCCTGGAGAAGCTTGTCGCGGACTGGCAACGAGCGCGGCCCATACAGAATCTGTGTTTCAAAGCCGAGCTGGGCGAAGGACGCCAGCAGATTCCTGCCATAGGTCGCAATCCCCGAGCCTCGTTTCAGGCCGATGTTGAAGGCATCGACGCAGACCCTGAGCGAATCCAAAATACCTCCACAATGGCCTTCCGATCGACGCGCGCATCCAGGTCGTTGGGGGTTGGGCCGGAACCTATTAAACCGGGTCTGGACCTTAAAGCGAGTATGACGGCGGGCTGGTGCGCGCGCCGGGCCGCAGGAGGATGTGGATGGCCGACAAGGACGCGGCTGAGCGGCTTGACCCCAGGATTAAAGCCCTGAATGCCCGGCTCGATCAGATATCGCGGCGCGTCGAGGAGATTAAGGACCTTCTGACCGAGGTGCGTCAGGTCGTCGGCCCGTTCGGCGCCCTGCTCGGCCCCGGCCGCCTGCTCGTGCAAACCCTTCATGGATTGAAATACCTGATCGATCCGGACGATCTGATCATGACCCCGCAACTGGTGGTCTATCGCCAGTGGGAGCCTGAACTCTCGGCCCTTGTCAGCCGCACCCTGACCGCCGACAGCGTCTTCGTGGATGTCGGCGCCAACTTCGGCTATTTCGCCTGCCTGGCCGGATCAAGAATTGGGCCGCATGGTCGCGGGCGGGTCATCGCGATCGAGCCGAACCCGGCGATGGTCGCGCTTCTCGAAGCGAATATCGCCATCAACTGGTCCATGTCTCCCGTGGAAATCAATGCATTGGCGGTCGGCGAGCGGTCCGACCGCGCGGTGCTCTCCATCCCGACATCGAAGGCCGCGAACGCGTCGCTATCGGTTAACCCCGCCATGGTGGAGGGGGGCCAAACCCTCGCGGTGGAGGTCAAGCCGCTCGACCTCGTCGTCCCGGACGGCCTGGTCGTCGATCTGCTCAAAATCGATGTGGAGGGCCATGAGACCGCCGTGCTTCTGGGCGCCGACCGTGTGCTGAGCCAATCCCCCAACATCACCATCGTCCTCGAATGGTCGAAGGCCCAGATGTCCGAGGCCGGCTACGAGCCGCGCGCCTTGATTCAGCTGATCACCCGGTTGGGCTTGGCCGCTTACGCGATCTCGCCGGACGGGGCGGCGAGCGAACACCTCACGGCCGACAGGCTGGAGGCGACCGCCTACGCCAATATCGTCTTGCGTCATCCGCCGCCGGCTTGACCGCCTCAGTCGATGCGGACGCGCAAGTGCGCATCGAAGCCCTCGGCGGGACTGAGCTCAACGGCGCGGCGCACCGCCGCGTCGAGATGGCGATGGATTTCGGCGCTGGCGAGGTCATGTTCGATCACCGCCTTGAGCGCGGACTTGAGGTCGGCCGCGGCGGACGCCGCGTTGGCGGCGCCCGCCAACCCTGGCGGACGTAGCGATCGTGGCGGCGCGGGCGACCGCGCCACGGCCTCGGCCAGAGCGGCCTTGATGCGTTCGCAACCGGCAAATCCGTCGCGGCGAAGAAGAAGATAGGGCAGCACCTCTTCAGCCAGGCACAGCCTGTCCGCCAGCGGTTCGACCTCGCCGCTCGCCGGCTGCTCACCCGTTGCGAGAAGGATGGCGTGACGCAAGCGGCCCGGATCGACGGTCATGGCTGCATCTCGCTTGCATCGGTGGACAGCGCGCGACGATAGGCCCGTTCAAGACCTTCGGCCATCGCGGCGGCCGTGTAATTCTGCTCGAACGTCTTGCGAGCGCCTCGGCCGAGGGCGAGCAAGGCGTCCCGGTCGTCGTTCAGCCGCTGAATCTCAGCGGCGATGGGCTCTGCGACATCACCAGAGTCCGCCCAGAGCCGACCGCTGACATGGTCTTCGACGATCTCGGCCAGCCCCCCGGCGGCGAGCGCGAACACCGGTCGACCCGCGGCCATGGCCTCGATCGCGACAAGTCCAAAGGATTCAAAGCGGCTGGGCGCGAGCACCAGGTCGCAGTCGACATAGGCGTCATCGAGGGCCGCGCGCGACACCACGCCCAAAAACCGGACGGCGGGGTGGTGCTCGATCCACTCCAGCCCCGCTCTGGACAGAGCCAACCGGTGCTGGTCCGACAGCGTGTCGCCCGCGAACCACATCTCGACATTCGACTCGCCCGCAACCAGGCAGGCGGCCACCCGCGTGGCTATATCGAAGCCCTTGCGCGGCTCGAAGCGGCCGACGAACAGCACCCGCAACGGCCCGCCCGCCCGCAGGCGCTGGTCGCGCGCCTCCGCGCGCTCGCCGCGGCTCTCAAGCGGATCGGTGGTGCCGTGCGGGACACACAAGGCCCGATCCTCGATGTCGAGCCCATAGACGTGCTTGATTTCCCGCTCGATGGCCTTGCTGTTGGACAAAAGCACAGGCGCGCTGGCGAGCAGTCTGGCTTCCGCGTTGATGATCCGATTGACGGTCTCGTATTCGAACAGCGGTCGCAGGTTCCACTCCGGCTTGAACGGCTTGGCCATGGCGTAGGTGGTGTGCAGGCTCACGACCGTGGCCAGGTCGCCGTCATCGGCCAGGGGCAGACCCTCCAGGTCCCAGATCGGAAAGGACACCAGCCTCAGACCCGACGACTTGAGCAGTTGGACCTCCCGCCAGACGCGCCCGCACCAGGCGGCCAGGTCCGTCGGTATGTCGTAGGCTTCGGAAATGGCCGCGGCGGCCTCGGGGAAAGGGGTCATCCGGTGCACCCAAAGCCCGTCGTGAAACTCCACCGACTCGGCGCCGTCCGCCCGGGTCAGGACGTGCACGGTATGTCCGCGCGCCGCCAGCCCGTGCGCCGCCAAACTCGTCCAACGCGCGATGCCGGCTTCGGCGCGCGGCTCGTAGGCTTGGCTGACGAAGGCCAGATGCAGACGATCCGGGCGCTCCATGGGCTGGAACACATCGTCCGCGCGCAGGGTCGGAGGCGGTTTGTCGACCTTCGCCATGGCGATGGCGACACCTTGCTCGATCCCGCTCAGAAGATCCTGATCCAGACTGAACCGGTGCGCCTCGGTGATACGATCGTTTTCGTAGAGCCAGGCATTCGCGCCGAGGATATCGCGCCGATAATTGTCCAGTTCGGTGGCGGCCTCCAGCGACGAGCGCCGGGCCCCGTGAGTCATGGTGAAATAGGCCTTGCTCACGGCGGATGGATAGAGGGTGCGGGCCACGTTGTCGTGCGAGCGCGTCCCGCTGGGCGCGAACTGATGGAAGACCATCGAGGACGGCTCGTACGTCACCACCCAGCCGGCATCGACTAGGCGAAGACAGACATCGGTCTCGTCGAGAAGATAGGCGAAGACCTCGTCGAAACCCCCAATCCGCCTCAGCGCCGAAGCGCGAAAGGCGCAGTTCGTCCCGAGCAGGCTTGGGTAATAGGGCGAGCCGGGCCTGCAGAGCGGCCGTTCGTCGAAATGCGGCGCGACGTTGAACACGTTGCCAAATCGATCGCAAATCGTCTTGCGCACCTGCCAACGCACGCCGGTATTGTCGATCGTGCAGCCGCCGACGGCCCCAACGCGAGGATCGCCGAAGCCGAGCACGAGATTTTTTAGCCAAGCCGGGTGGGCCGCGGCGTCGTCGTCGATGAAGGCGATCAGTTCGCCCGCGGCCCGTTCGATGCCGAGGTTGCGCGACACGGCGAGATTGGCCACCGGACAGCTGGCGCGCTTCAGCCGTCCTTCCCAGCGATCGAGCACCTGGGCGGTGTCGTCGGTGGACGGGCCGTTGACGACGACAACTTCCAGATTCGCATAGTCCAGCGCCTCGATGGCTCTGAGCGAATCCTGCAGAAGCCTGGCGCGGTCGAGCGTACTGATGATGATCGATACGCTTGGCGCGTCGGCCGAGGTCATCGGCGGTCCTTCAGCAATCGAATAAGCGTCGCGTTGCGGCTTTTGAACCGCGGGTCGGCGATCATCGCCACGGCGGCGTCCTCACAGCTCGCGCATCGCCTCAGCATAGAGGCCATGTCGTCGTCCGACACCGACATATCGCGCCAGAAGAGATAGGCCAGGGTCTGAATCTCGACGGTGGTGGGCGCCAGGTCCATCGGCTGGCCCAAGACCACCGGTCGAGCCGACGCGCCTGGCTCCTGACCTTGCCGCTCGCACACAAAGACAAGGTGTCTCAGGACATCGGCGATGACCGCGCCGAGCGCCAGGGCGCTGCGGTATTGAATTTCCGCGGCCATGTACCGGCCCTGTTCCTTCAACATATGGCCCAGTTGCACGCGATAGCCATGGTGGAGCGGATAGAGATCAAGCGCGCTCAGATAGAGGGCCTCGGCCGCCGGCCAATGGGTGAGGTCGCGTTCGGCGTCGGCGCCGGCGATCAGCCGCACGAACTCCTCGTCCTGCCCGGCCGCGCTGAAGGTCAAGGCCACGGACTCCGGGCGCGATCGTCCCAGCCGCCAGCCCTGCCGCTGAAGCCCCAGCGCCGCGGAGGTCCGGCCCGCGGCGCGAAGTATCCTGGCGCGGGCAAGGACGCAATCGGAAGTTGCGTTTAGCTGAATTCGCTCGGCATCAGCGTCCGACAACTCGATAGAGCGTTTCGACAGGTCGAGTTGCCGGGCAAGGGCGATGCACGCGGCGCTGGAGGCGTCGAACGGCGCCGGGCGCGAAGCGGGCGGCTTGTCCTCGTTAAGCCCTCTGCGCCCAAGCCCACGAAATCGGCTCCCCATTATGCCGGCCGACTTCGTCAACTCACCCTCCCCTGGCCATGCCGGCGCAGACAATTTCCATCCAGGCCGAGGCGAGCGCCGAGGCCTGGGCGCGCAACCCGCTCATTGGCCGGGCTCTTCAAGACCACCTTCATACCGGACCGTGGCGCCCAGAAACCGCAGCTCACCGTGGAAGGCCGCGCGGCTGACCGCAACACGAAGTTCCACCGGCGTGGCCTGCGAAATGGAGCAACCCACCTTGACCAGGCACCCGCCCGCCGCCGATGGCTGAAATTTGACCTGCGTCAGGCTGTCGCCGGCGACGAATTCGACATGAAATGTGCGACGGGCGGCATGGGCGCAGACCTCGAACGCGACTTCGGCGCTCCAGCGACCCGGGGCCAGGCGAATATAGGGGCCATAGACCAGAATTCGCCCGTTTCCGGTGATGTCGATCGATGGCGCGCACGCCTTATCGGGGGTATCGCCGCCGAAGAACAGGTCGCGTCGCCAAAAGGCCGAAGCCCCCTTCGTCAGCGGAAGGCGAGCATGGGCGGCCAAGGCGGCGTCGACGCCGAAAGCGTCCTTTTCGTCCGCGGGCCGGGCGCAAGCCCGGACCGCCCGGGCGAACGCGGCGGCCGCGGCCCCAAGAACCTCCGGCGGCGGATGCAAATCCAATTGCGTGATCAAGGCGCACAGAGACTGCGCCGGGGCGTCCAGGAACTGCTGCTCGGTGAAGGTGAAGGCGGCTGTCTGGTTCACGAGCCCGGCCGCCTCGGCGAACTGACCCGAAATCAGCCGAAGCGCGTCCGTAAGAGCCATATCCTCGGTCTGAACCAGCCTGCGAACCGCCGCGCCCGGATCCCCGACCACCACGGCGATTCGACCAGCTCGCCCGGCCGGCACGTCGCGGGCCTCAAGGCAGATCCGCAAACCTTTGCGACCGTGGGAGGGGTCGAAACCCATCGGCTCGTCATCGAGCGAAGCCCGCGCAAGGTCCGCCAGCGCCAATCCCAGGGGCGTCCGCAACGCCGCGGGCGTCATCAGCACGACCGGTTCGACATCCTCAGGGTCGGCCAACGCGGCGGCGTCGCTCATGCGGCCACACCGCCGGCGTTGGCCGCCTCCGCATCGGCGCAAATCGTCTGATATATCTCCAGCGCCACCTCGATATCGTCGAACATCTTCGCACGGCCTCCTTCGATCACGATCGCTCTGGGACAGGTCCGGCGGATGAAGTCCAGATCATGGGAAGCGATTATGAAGGCCCGGCCGGCGCGTTTTTCGAACAATTCATGCTCGCATTTGTGTCGGAAAAGCAGATCTCCAACCGCGATGATTTCGTCGATCAGGTAGCAATCGAACTCGATGGCCAGGGAAAGGCCAAAGGACAGGCGAGCCCGCATACCGGAGGAATAGTATTTGACTGGTACGTAGAGCGACTCTCCAAGCTCAGCAAAACCTTCAACGCGGCCAATGATCAGATCAAATGGCCTGTCATAGATTCGCGCTAGAAACCGGATATTATCGAGACCGGTCAATCCGCCCTGAAATCCGCCGCCAAACCCAAGCGGCCAGGACGAACTCATGGACCATTTTACGGCGCCGCGCGTGGGCGGAATCACGCCGCCCAAGATCTTGATCAGCGTCGATTTGCCTTGGCCGTTTCGGCCAAGAATGGCCAACCGTTCGTGGGCGGATAGCGCGAACGAAAGATCGGTGAACAACCAGCGCGCCTGGTGTCGGCCGCCATAGTGCTTTGCGACGCGATCAACGACGAGCATGGACGCCTTTCCTCAGCCCTGCCGATGTTCACGAAAGCCCGCCAAGATCAAGGCGACGGTGGCGAAAGCGACCAGCGTGGTGACCAGCACCATGGCGACAGACAGGAGCCGATGGGGCAGCTCGGCCTTGTCGGGGGTGTTGGGATAGACAACCTGCTCAAGATAAAGCTGCTGCCGCCTGGCGTCGACGCGGGCGTCGTCGAGGGAGACGAAGGCCGAGGCCAGCGACTTGTCGGCAAAATCCCGGTCCAGCACCAGCTGCTCGTACTCGCCGATCTCTGGAGCCAGCGAATTGGTCTGGCCGGCGACTCGAGCGCGTTCGGTTTCAATCTGGGTCTGATAGGCGGCGATGCGCTTGTCGATCACGGTCAGTTCCGCGCTCTGCGGCGCCAGCGCCGCCTGGCTGGCGCGGTCCGCGCGCAGCGTCGCGAGCTGGGTCTCGAGCTGGCCGACCAGATCCAGGCCCGCCAGCGACGATCGCGTGGGATCGATCAGCTGCTCGCGATTGCGAAAGTTGGTCAGCGCGCTTTCGGCTTCCACACTTCTCGCTTGGGACTCCATGACTTCCTGCTGGGCCTCGGCCACCGCGTCGCGCGCCGCGCGGGCATTCAAGCGGTTGATCACCGCTTCCCCGCCATTGAGCAAGGCGTTGGCGATCTCGGCGGCGTCGCGTGGACGAAAGGCCTCGACGCTCAGCGTGCTGACGCCGCTGGTGGTGTTGTAGCCGACGGTGACGAACCGCTGATAGGCCTTGAAAAGGGATTCAAAGCTGTGGCTTTGGAACGGGCGGGGAAAACGCTCCAGAAAGTCGGCTTCGGGGCGATCCAACATCGCTCTCAAACCATGCCGCCGGTCCAGGTCCGCGACGGCGTCGCGCGACGTCATGTAGTCGTCGACCTCAAACGCATCGGTGTCGCCGGAGGATACGTTCACCCCGACGCTCTCCAGGACAACGCCCAGACCCGCCGGGCCCGCGGACTGCGCCCGTGACCTGACGACGAAGCGCGCCTCCGAAACGTAGATCGGCGCGGCGATCAGCAGATAATAGACGGCCGCGATCAGCGTCGGAACGACGACCACCAGAGCAAAGAGCCGCCACGGAGATGTGAGCGACGCCGACCATCGAGACCATCTCGATCCCTCGACCATCGTCACCGAACTCCCTCACCCTCGCCACCGCGAGCCGCGCGAACGGGTTGCGCAAGCGCCGCCGCCGCGGCGCACCCTATTCGATTTCTACACGGTCTCGGACAAATCGCGCCAACCCCAATCCGATCAGGGTCAAGCCCGCGCCCCAGGCCATCGCATAGGGAATGCTGTAGTAGGTCTGAACCACCTGACCGAAGAATCCCCCGCGGACCATCTCCACGCTATGCAGGAACGGCAGATAGAGCGCCGCCCGGCGCACGGCCGGCGGCAACCAAGCGGCCATGTAGAATGTCCCCGACAGCGGCACCAGTATGTAGGTGATCACCGAGACGAAGCGCTCGACATAGTCGAACATTTCACCGAGCGCGCCGAATATCATGGCAAGGCCGAACGACGTCCAGGCCAGCGTGAACCAACCCATATAGACGAGAGGAAGATTTACAGGTGGGGATATTTGTCCAAAGAACAACAATATCAGAAATATTACAATGAATGCAAGCGTAACTCCAATAAATTCCAGCGAAATGCGCGCAAAGAACAGATGAAGCACCGTCAGCTGTCGGTGATATAGAAGGCTGCTATTGACCCGAACGGCGTTCATTCCATGCGAGATCATGTGACGAACCAGAATAATGGGCAGGTATCCCGTAATGACGAAGGGTATGATTGGGATGCCATGCTCGTACGGCGTCCGGACGAACCTCCACAGCACGATAACGCCCGTCGCGAAGAGCAGCGGCTCGCCGACCACCCACAAAAACCCTATGTTGTTGCGGCCGTAGCGCGTGCTGAGTTCACGCAGCAGGAGCGCCCAGATAATGCGCGCATGCCGGCGAAACGCCGGTTCTCCAGTGGTGTCTTCCGAGAGTCCCAGGGTCACGAGAAGGCTCCAGGTGGCGGATGGCCGCCGCGGCGAGGCGACCCCATTTGTTGATCGTTCAGCCGCGCTCGCCGCCGGGTCAACCCCCAGGCGCGCGACGGACGTGCGACCGCCTGCGCCGCGCGGCGCTTGGCAAACGGGCGATGATCATGTTCGAGTAGGCCCCGCCATCCACTTGTCGAGCGAGGGATCGAATGATCGCAGCGATGCTGGCCGCCTTGGCCTTGTTCGGCCAAGGCGCCCACAATCAGACGAGCGTGGACACGAAAAAGGTCGGCGACTGGACCATCCAGATCAGCCGCGACACCTTCACCGGCCAAATCCAGTGTTCGCTGACGAAGCGCGACATCCGCTTCGACCGCGACAGCCTGATATTCCGCCTGGGCGTCAGGTCCGACACCGACGACGCCTATTTCCGCATCGACGACGGCGCCGCGCGCAGCGTCCGGGAAGCGACGCTGGAAGACGACAGGCACGGCTTTTATCGTGATGGAGGGCCGATCGAGAACCCGTCGGACGGCGAGGTGGTGCTGCCGGCCCGATACCTCGTCGGGGCTCGGCGTGTTGCCATACGCACGTCCTCGAAGCATCAGCCCCGCGTCTTCGACGTGAGCCGGTTCGCGCCGGCTCTGGCGGCGGCCAGCGCCGCCGGCTGTTGGCGTTCCTGATCCAGCCGGATCAACGTTGACGAAACGACTTCCACAACATATCGCGCAGCGGCTCGATCAAATAGTCCGCGGCGGTGCGATTGCGGGTCGGGACCACGACTTCGACAGGCAGGCCGGGCTGCAGGCCCGCATAGGCGCCGCGATATTGACGGATCAGCCTGATCTCGGACGGCGCGACGGTCACTTGCAAGGTGAAGTAGGCCGCGCCGGTCTTTTCGTCGATGATGCTGTCGGCCGAGACCTTCCGCACATGGCCGACCAACAGAGGCATGCGGCGATCATGAAAGGCGGGAATGCGGATCTCCGTGGCCTGCCCAACCTTGAGATCGTCGACGTCATTGGGTTTGACCCTGGCCTCGATAACCAGCGGTTCGCCTTCGGGGACGACGTCCATGAGCTTTTGGCCGGGCGCGACAACGCCGCCGACGGTGAAGATACTAAGGCCGAGGACTCGACCGGTCGCGGGAGAGCGGACGGTCAGACGCTCGATCTGTTCATTTATGGCCTGCAGCTTTGGCTGGGCCTGGGACAAGTCCATCTGGGCGTCGCGAAAGTCCTTGCTGACATCGGCCACCCGCGCCCGGTCGAGATCGCTGATCTGAAGGCGCGTCTCGCCGATCTGCTGCTCGATCCTGGCGACATCGGAGCTATATTCGCCGCTCGACCCCGAGAGTTGGGCGGCGTCGCGCTCCAGCGAGCGCATGCGGGTCATCGGCACCAGGCCGTGGTCGAGAAGATCCTTTAGCCCGCCGATTTCGTCCTGGATCAGCACCTGCTGGCGACGATTGGCCGTGAGCTGTTGCTGATAGCCTTCGATCTGGTCGGTCAGCTGGTTCTCCCGCTGGCGCAGCACCGCCTTCTGCGTGCCAAGATCGGAGGCCCGCGCGGCGAACTCCACCTGCTGGATATGCAAGGCGTTGTCGGCGGACTGACGGTCTTGCCCGCTCAACCCGGCGAAGTCCGGCGGCGGCGTGATCGATGGGCGGCCGTTGATCTCGGCCAGAAGCCGCGCCTGCAGCGCCTCGAGCGCGAACACCTGGTCGGCGGTGGCCCGTTCGCTGGCCTGCAACTCGTCCGGCGAGAGCCGAAGCAGAACCTGCCCGGCCTGCACGCGATCGCCCTCGTGGACATCGAGCTCGGAGACGATTCCGCCGTCCTTTTGCTGCACCGCCTGCCGATTGCCGAACACCACCACCGTTCCGGGCGCATAGACCCCCGCATCGAGAGGCGCGATCAGCCCCCATCCCACGAAGACAAGAAGGAACAGCCCCAGCACCAGCAGACCGCTTGCGATATCACGGCGCGGCGAAGCCGTGACGCCGGGTGAGTCGGTCGGCCCGCCCAGCAGCCGCGTCCCGAGCAAACGAAGTCGGGCGCCGGCTCCAAGGGTCGATGCAGATCCTGTATTCGGTGCGCCGTCCATGGGATCAAGACACCGTTGTTGGTTTCGGCAGAACGGCTGCGGCGCCCGTCTGGCTCTCGCGCAAGGCGGCCAGGACCTCATCTCGCGGCCCGAACCGCTCCAGCCGGCCTTCGTTCAGGAGGGCGACCATATCCGCCACGGCCACCAGCGAAACCCGGTGGGCGGCGATGATGACAATGGCGCCGGCCGCCTTCAGATGAGCGATAATCTGCAACAGGGCCGCGTCGGCTTCCCCGTCGGCGTTCGAATTGGGTTCGTCCAGCAAATAGAGCAAGGGTTGCCCGTAAAGCGCGCGCGCCATGGCGATGCGCTGCTGTTGACCCGCCGACAAGCCGCGGCCCCGCTGACCCAGCACGGTGTCGTAACCCTTCGGCAGTCTGAGGATCATTTCGTGGACGCCGGCCGCCTTAGCCGCCGCGACCGCCATCTCGTCGGCTTGGGGTCCGCTGACGCCGATCCAGCTATTGAACCGCGAGATGTTGTCCTTGATGCTGCCGGGAAAGAGCGCGGAGTCCTGAGGCATATAGCCGATGAACCGACCCAGCCGCTGCGGATCCCAGTCGGCGTATTTCGCGCCGTCGATGCGGATTTCGCCCTGATCCACGGCGCGCGCGTTGGCGATCAATTGCAGCAAGGTGGTCTTCCCGGCGCCGCTTGGGCCGATGACCGCGATGATCGAGCCCGCGGCGGCCTCAAAGCTGATTCCGTTCAGAAGCAGCCGGTCGCGACTGGGCGAAAAGACCGATGCCCGTTGCAGGGTGAGCCGCGCGCGCGGGTCCGGCAAGAGCGTGGTGTTAACCGACGTCTCCCGACCCAGATAGTCCCGCAGCGCGTTATAGGAGGTCGCCGCAGCCGACAGGACGCGCCATTGAGCGACGATCTGGTCGATCGGCGACAGCGCACGGGCCGCGAGCATGGAACTGGCGAAGATCGCGCCGGCGGACACCTGCTTCTCGATGGCCAGCCACGCGCCGGCGCCCAGCGCGATCGATTGCAGGAAGAGGCGTAAAAAGCGGATCAGCGCGCCGATCCGGCCGCTGGTCCGCGTGCCTTGAAGCTGCGGCGTACTGGCCTTGGCGCGAGCGGCCTCGAACTGGGCCTGGAAGGCCGAGGTCATGCCCAGCGCGCGGACGACGTCGGCGCTGGCGCTGATGGAGTCCTGCCCCGCGGCGCTGGCGGCGACGGCCGCCGCCGCCTGTCTGTTCACGTCGCGCGTAATTCGATCGTTCAAAATCGCCAACAGGATCAGCAACAGAGCGCCGCCGAGCGCGATCGAACCGATCAGCGGATGCACGATATAGCAGACGACGATGTAGATCGGTATCCAGGGCGCGTCGAACAGGGCCAGCATCGCCGGTCCGGTGACCGCCAAGCGCACGGTGTCGAAGTCGCGGATCAACTGGTTGAGGCGCAGGGGTTGGCCGGCGCCCGCGGCCGCCATCGCGCGTTGAAACAAGCGTCCGGAGAAGCCCTGGTCGAGACTGACGCTGGCGGCCAGCAAAATCCGGCTTCGCATGCGGTCAAGATAGGTGAGAACAAATAAGGTCGCGCCCAGAGCGATTGTCAGAAAGACCAAGGTCGATCGGCTCCCGGACGGCACCACCCGGTCATAGACCTGAAGCATGTAGAGCGTCGGCGCCAAGTAGGCGAGATTGACCAAGGCGCTGAAGAAAACGGCGTAGCGCATGTGCAGGCTGCACAAGGCGAACGCCTCGCGCAACGGGCCCCGCTCCGCGCCTCCGGGCCGGTGCTCGGATGGGGTCAGAGCCATGACGCCCCGCCAGGCGCAAGGCCCCTCGCGCTCCGCCGCATCTGGATCATCCGCGCGGCCTTTGTCAGCTCAATCCGCAGGCGCATACGGAGCTCCTCGATCTGCACCCAGGCCAGGCGGTGTGTTAGGACTTGTCGTGTGCGGTTCCGGCGTGGTCGGATCGCTGGTCGAAGGCGGCGCGTCCGCCGGTATGTCCGGTCCGCCGATCAAGGTCGCATGCGGCAGAATTTTGGGCGAAGACAGCGGTTCGGCGATGCCGGGGCCGGGAGCCCCCAACCTGTCGATCGCGGCGACAGCCCCCTCCCAAGGCAGGGCGCCAGCCTGCTGGACTCGCCTGAACGACCTGGCTGGATCGTAAAGGGGTATGTCTTTGACCAGATTGCCCGCCTCCAGGCGACCAACGGCGTTCAGAAGCGCGGCTTCCGCAACATAGGCGTCGTGCTTGGCTTGGATCAGGGTGATTTCAGCGGTGCGCAGCGTCTGTTCGGCGACGAGGACGTCGAGCGTGGATCGCTGGCCGACGCGGTACTCCACCTGCGTATCGGAAAAATACTGGCGTGCGGCGCTCACCGCATGGTCGTCGGAGATCGCGCTGGCGCGGTTGGCGAGCGCGGTATTCCAGGCCGCGGAAACCGCTTGAACAACCGTCCGGCGCGCGAGTTCGATATTGATGCGATCACTGTTGTTGGTCTCGATCGCCTGACGCGTATACGAACCCCGCAACCCACCGGTGAGGATCGGAACCGTTATCGTTATGGCCGCGGTCAAGGCGCGATCCTCGTTCCGCGCGTAAAAGGGCTGCAACGCGCCCGTGTAGCCGTAGGTTGTGGTGAATTCCGCCTTGGGCCCGTAGTTGGCCTTGGCTTCGGCGATCCGAGCCGCGGAGGCCTTCTCGGTGAGTTGCGCTTGCAAGAGGGTGGCGCTGTGTCGCCGTGAGGCTTCAAACGCCTCGTCAATGGTCAAGGGAAGACCGGCCAGTGGAGGCTCCGCCTCCAGCTTGCCGGGGTCCTGGCCGACCGCCGCGGCATATTCGGAGCGGCTGACTTCAAGCTGCCCCTGGGCCAGGGTGAGAATCGCGCGGGTGCTGTCCAGCTGAGCCACGGATTGTTCGACGTCGGTCCTGGTGACCTCGCCGCCCTTTTGCCTGGCGCGCGCGTCGTCGACCTGGGTTTGCAGAACGCCGAGTTCATTCTCGTAGATGGTCAGGATCTGCTCATCGCGCCGCACGTCCGAATAGGCCTGAATAACGCTTTGCAGCACATTGGCTTCGACGCTTCGCAGCGCCTCGCGCTGGGCTTCGATAGTGGCGCTGGCGGCGTCCACGGCCGAACTCGTGGCGCCGCCGGTGTAGATTGGCTGGGTGACCGAAATATCCGCGGCGCCCAGGTTCGCATCGGGATCGACCCGTTGGCCGAACAGGTTTGTCTGCTGAACCTTGGAATAGGACGGCCCGAGCTGAAACGTGGCGGTTGGACGGTATCCGGCCCTGGCCTGCACATAGCTCTCATCAAGGGCGCGCAGTTGCGCCCTTGCGCTTTGCAGGCTCGGGTTGGACTGATAGGCGAGAGCGATGGCGTCGGCGAGAGTCTCCGCGTTCGCCGCCGGAGCAACGATGCAAAGCCCTGTCATGACCAGGTATCGCAACCCCGGGCGCACCTTATATGCCTACTCACGAACCATCTTGGCGAATCGATCGCGCAAGTCTCGCACGGTTCGATGCCCGGCGGCGCACGACAAACCCATTAAGGTCGCCTTTTCAGGCCTGTGGCGGCGGGGGGACGGGTCGGACAGATCGCCGCACCCAAGCGCGCTGGCGCGCCGCTGGCCTGGCCTGGCGCTCGCCGGCGCAGTCCTCGCGCTAACCGGCGCGCCGTCGGCGATCGCCCAGAGTCTCTGGCGGGGCGTCACGGTCGGATCCAGCCCTGGCGACGTGCGAAAGACCTTTCCGGACGCCGCGCCGCCGCGGACCCTCGTGACCCTGACGGGCGGAGAAACCGACGATCTGGTGGCGAAAGGACTGAGCTTCGCGCAACGGTCCGTGGAGGCTCGCTTTTTCTTCCGTGATGGCGCCCTGACCACGATCCAACTGGCCCCCGTCGATCTCAGTCCGGCGCAGACGCGCGGCAATCTGCAGCTGGCGCATCACATGAGCGAGGCGCTCGACCAGGAATACGGCGCGCCTTTCGACTGCGACGATAAAAGCTTCGCCGGCGTGGCGATGTTCGACTGCAAGTGGTTCAAGGCGCCGGTGATTGTGCGTCTCTGGTATATCGACGTCTCCGGCCAGGCGCCCGACCTGAGGATCGTGTTTCGCCGGGCCGACGACCCTTCCTACGACTTTTGAACGGTATCGCGGGCCTTATGGGCGGATGGGCTATTCCTGGTAGTAGTCCTGATAGACCCGGCTGTCGAAGCCTGGCGCGACGGCCCCGGCCGCGCTGCGGTTGCTGGCGTCGACTTGGGTCAAGACCGCCCCGACAACATTGGCGTGGTCCTGCTCAAGTCGCGCAAGGGTGGATGCGACCACCTTTCTTGAGGTCCGGCCCCAGCGCAAGACGACCACCACGGCGTCGGCCGCGGCCGAGAGCGTTCGCGCGTCCGCGACGGCGAGCGCCGGCGGCAGGTCCAATATGATATGGTCGTAGGCCGAACGCAGGCGCTCCAGAAGCGCCTCGAACCTCTCGCCGCCGAAAAGGTCCTCGGCCAGAGGCGGCGAATTGGTCAGCGGCAGCACGTCCATCCCGCTCGCCTGGTGGCGAAGAATAACCTGATCGAGGTTGGCTTGGCCTTTCAACACCTCGACCAGGCCGCTGTCCGCCCGCAGGCCGAGAGCACCGGCGACTGAGTGCAGATGCCTGTCGCAATCCACGAGAAGGACACGCTCGCCGCTCAATCCCATGATCGCGGCCAGCGAGATCGCGGTGAAGGTTTTTCCCTCCAACGGCAATGCCGATGTCAGGGCGATCACCTTCGGCGGCGAACCGGCGCTGCGCAACATCAGGGCGCTGCGCAGGTTTCGCATCGACTCCGCATAGAGGGACAACGGCTTGTTGACGATATAGTCGGCGGCCGACTGGGACGAGCCGGCTTTCGTGCGTAACTGGGAGCGCACCAGCGTCGGCGCCGCGGCCAGGAGCGGAATGTCGAACGCGGTTTCAACCTGGGTCGCGGAGTGAAGGCCCGTATCCAGCGCCTCGCCCAGGAAAACGGCGCCGGCCCCGCCAAGCGCGCCAAGCATTACGCCCATGACCGCGAACAGGGGAATGTTGGGGAAGGACGGCGTCGTCGGCGGCGTCGCGGACGAGATCAGGTGTGCGTTGCTTTCCGTCAAATGCGCCTGTTGACTGGCTTGCTGCTCGAGCGCCGACACCTCGTTGTATATTGCGCGTTTGGCGTCCGCGTCGCGCTGCAGGCTGTCCGCCTCCACCGAGGCCTGTGTGTTGGCCGCCTGTTGGGCTCGCAGACGGTCCAGGTCGGACTGCAGACTCTGAGCCCGCGCTCCAGCGGCGCTGGCGTCGCCTTCCAAGCCGCCGACAATCCTTCGGGACTCATCGTTCAGCTGGCGATTCACCGAATCAAGCTGCTGCTGCACATCGACCGACTCCGGGTACTTTGGCCCATAGCGAACGCTGATTTCGGCCTGCTTCTTAAGCACCTCGGCGCGTTCGAGCCGCAGTTGGGAAATGGTCGCCGAGCCGAGGACGCTGGAAACAGAGTCCAGGCCGCCGCGGGCCATCTGCGCGCGCGCCGCCGTTACGGCGGCGTGGGCGGCCGCGGCCTCGGACTGGGCGGTCGCCAGCTGGGTGGATATCGGGGCGACTTGCTGGTCGGTGATCGTGCCGTTTACGCCGCCGCTCACGATACCGGCCGCCGCTCGATAACGGGCGACGTTCGCATCCGCCTGCTGGAGGTCCGCACCGAGGGCCTGCAACCGCGCCCCGAGCCATGCGGCCTGCTGTGCGGCCGTATTCACCTGTGAGCTGACCGTGGTCTGAAGATACTCACGCGCGAAGGCGTTGGCGAGGGTGGCGGCCTGCCGCGGATCGGGGGAAACATAACTTAGATCAACAATATAGGTCGTGCTCTCGCGGGTCGCCTTGAACCGTTGGCTCAGCCGTTTGGCGATCGCGATGCGTTCCGGTTCGGTGGATGGCGGGCGCGGACCCGCAAGCAGCGACCGCAAGAATCCCCGCCGGCCAAGATAGGCCGGGTTCTGTTCGAGATTGAGTTCGTCGACCACACGTCGGGCGACCTCCGGCGACCGCATCACCGCGATCTCGGTGTCGATCATATCGGGATCCGGGACCGGGTTTTGTTGGGGGCCGGAACTCAACAGCTTATGCTGATCAGGATCGAGCTTGATCATGGCCGTCGCTGAGTAAAGAGGCGTCAGAAAGAGCGAGATCAGCAGAGTGGCGGCCGCGAGCACCACGAAGACGGTCAGAAAAAGGACCAGCCGTCGTCGAATTATGGCGATGATCTGAGTCAGATCTAGCGGTCCGATGAACCCTTGCTGCCACGGGGATCGCCCATCTGCACCCGAGGAAGGGATGGATCTGTCTATGGTCATAGCGCTTGCCGAAAGCAGCAGGAGAGCGACGGGAACGTCATCTTTGTACGGTCAAGGTCAACACCGCCCGAAAATCGCTAAACCGGGGTCCGGGCAGCGAGCCAGACGAATTTCGATCAATATAAACAAGATCACCTTTTACACCGAGCGTATGGCTAAGCAAGTAGTGAGCGCCGAACTGAAATTCGGTGACGCGATCAATCCTGTCGACGCCCTCGAATTGGTCTAGATTATAACTCCCTTGCGCATCAAGAAGCAAATTTCTCAACAATTCATAGTCTGCGCGCAAAATTATAGTATTATTGAAGAACCCGCCGGAGTTAAGGAAAATACTGTCTTGAACAAGGCGATAGCCCCGAAGCGTAAGAGTGACGAGCTGGGTTGGAAAATACTCAACCTTGGCGTCGACCGCCAGCCCGGCTAAATTCTTGAAAGCGGGGGACGCGTAATCGCGCTGGATATAGCCCAACGCGAGCTCGCCGCGGGACACGGCGGTGATGTCGAAGCTGGCGCCAAACACAGCGCGCGCCTCTTGCGAGCTGCGGTTCTGCAAGCCGCCGGCCAGATCATGGTCGTAGCTCGATGTCGTGTAGGTGAACTGGCTGAAGACGGATTGATCTGGCGTCAGCCCAAACTCGCCTCGACCGGTGAACCGGCTGATGGACTGATCTTGACTACTCTGGTCCAGCTCCCCGCCGCCTTGGGCCAGCACATCGCCAAAGCTGAGGTGGTTATAGTCGGCCGCCCCGACCAGCCTGATGCGGCCTTGCTCAAAAAATCCTCGCAGGTAGGACTGGTCCTGAACATAGCCGACTGGCGCGATCGCTCCGATCGGATAGTCCCCCTCGTCCTGTTCCTCGTAAGCCTTCCTGACGCTGGCTCCGGCCGTGATGTAGCTGTCGCCCACCACATCGAGCCGTCCGTCGAGGTTGGCGAACCAACCGTCTTCGTTTTCGCTGCGATAGGTGAAAAACTGTCGAATATGCGCGCCGACCGAGCCCGACAGGCCATCGCGCGACCAGTTGCTCTGGGCGTAGATCGTGGGATCGATCGCGATGTAGCCATCGCCATGCACGTCGCTTGGCGTGGCGAACACGTTGGAAACATAGCCAAGACCGCTATCCACCTTCGGAAATACGGTGAAGCCCCCGACGTGAATGCCGAGCGGCGCCCACTCCGGCCGTGGCCGATCCAACACGCTGACATTGCCGCCTCGGTTGTCATCGAGCTGAGCGTCTGATCCCAAGACATTCCCCAAGACGTCCTGCGCCGCCGCGTGTCCCGCAATCGCCAATCCGGAGAAAATGATGATCGCGCCGCAACCCAGTCGACGGCCGGCTGGCGGCCCGAGCGTCAATCCGCAAAATCGAAGCCGCGCCCGCCTTCGGCGATCGGCAGGGCGTGAGGCGCCGCGCTCAGAAATAACGCTCGCCGATGCGGATTGTGTCACCTGGATAGACTTTAGAGGCCGGATCAAGGCTTAATTTGTGCTCGGAAGTTTGCCCAGCATATTTTACGTAGTAGTGATGCTTTTCGGCTCGATAAGTGAATCCTCCCGCCGTAGCAACCGCGTTCAGAACAGTAAGGCCGTTAGAGGAAGGATATTCTCCTGGTTTGTTCACTTCGCCCAATATATAGAATGGCCGAAAGATCAAGACTTCCAGGCTTACCTTCGGATGACGCAAATAACCTTCGCTGAGAGCATTTTGAACCGCCAATCCCAATTCCGCGGCCGTACGGCCCTGGGCTTTTACGTCGCCTATAAGCGGGAGCGACAGATTACCGTCGGAATTGACCACGAACTCGCCCGAGAGTGTCGGTTCGTCGTACACCAGCACCCGCACCTTGTCGGCGACGCCAAGTCGATATTGTTCCGCTTGCGCCGCCACCAACGGTTGGGCCGGCGCCATTTCCGTGCCCAGCGCGTTTACGGATGAGCAAGCCGTCGTCAGCAGCGCGAGAACGCAGATCAGGAGCTTCATAGTGGTGCCGTCCCGCCCATCTCGATCCCCTCATAACGCGTCGCTCATCGCCGCGCTACAAGCCATGATCACGACGGCCTACCCTGCGGGAGCGGCATGCGCGGGGCTGAGTTATCCCCATACAGGCCTAAGATGCGACCACTGTCCTTCATGATGATGAACGCACCCGACGTCACCGCGCCGAACGGACGTTGAAATGCGAACCACCACGGTTGTCAGCGCCGAAAGCGGCTCGCTATCCTTGTCGGTTCTCGGGCTTGGGTGCAGCCAGTTCGGATCATTCGGCAACGCGGCGACCGACGCGCAGGCGCGAGCCACGCTTGAGGCGGCTCTCGACCTTGGCGTCACGGTTTTCGACACGGCGGATATTTATGGGCAAGGCGACAGCGAACGCATGATCGGCCGGGCGCTCGCGGGCCGTCGAGCCGAAGCCTTTGTGGTCACCAAGCTTGGCAATCGTTTTTCTTGGAAAATGCGGGCGCTCGCGCCATTCAAGCCTGTTCTCAAGCCGTTGGCGCGATCCAGGGGCGCGCGGCGCGCGATCGCCGAGCGACGCGAGGGCCATCTGGCCAAGGACTTTGACCCGCACAGGCTCGCCCGAGCGTTCGATAGCTCGTTACGGCGACTGCGATTCGACTATGTCGATGGCCTTTTGCTGCACAGCCCCGACGTCACGGCGATGCGCGACCCTGCCCTCTGCGCGATGCTCGCCGACCTCAAGCGGTCGGGGAAATTGCGCCATTTCGGCGTCTCCGTCGACGATCACGAGACCTTGGCGGCGGCGACGGAAATGGCGGGAGTCAGTCTGGTTCAGGTTCCGCTCGATGTCTTGAACGCCGCGGCGTCGAGCGGTGTCGGCGCCTGCCTGGCCGCGCGCGGGATCGCGGTCATGGCCCGGGAGGTGATACGGTCGCAACCGAACCTGTCGCCCGCTGCGGCGGTCGCGCGCGCCGCCGCTCGCACGGACGTGGCCACCGTGGTCGCGGGGACGACCAATCCACACCATCTCGAGGCGTTGGCGAGAGTATGCGCCTGATTTTCTCTCATGTGTCGCTCGGCCCGCAGAGTCGCCGCCGCCAGCAGCCAAGGAGCTTCGTAAGATCATGGCATTGCCGCTAGCGCATCAAAAGGTCAGGTCACGCGCGCCGCTCAGGCTCGGGCTGGCGGGCGGCAGCACCGACCTTCCCCACTATGCCGAACAGTTTGGCGGTGCCGTGCTCAACGCCACAATCAATCGCTATGCCCATGTTTCGTTGTCGCTGATCTATGGGGAAGACCTCGTTCTTCACGCGGGCGACCTCGACGAATTGGAACAGGTGCCTATTCAAGGCATGAAGATCGATGAGGGGTTGAGACTCCATCGCGCCGTCTACAGTCGAATATCGCGTCAATTCCTGGCCGGGCGGACGCCGGCGGTGAAGCTGGAAACCATGATCGATGCGCCGGCGGGATCCGGGCTCGGCTCGTCTTCGGCGCTGGTCGTCGCGATGGTCGAGGCCTTTCGCGTTGCGTTCGACCTTCCGCTCGGGCCTTACGACATCGCCAGGCTCGCCTTCGACATCGAGCGCAAGGACCTGGCCCTCGCCGGCGGCATGCAGGATCAGTATGCAGCCGCTTTCGGCGGCGTAAACTTCATAGAATTCCTCGCCGGGGAGCGTGTCATCGTCAACCCGCTGCGGCTCCGGGCCGGCATCGCCAACGAAATGATGTCATCGATCATCGTCTGTTCGACGGGGCAGTCGCGCGCTTCGCATCAGATCATCACAGACCAGGTGGCCAATGTGACCAGTGGAAATTCGACGGCCCTTGAGGCGATGCACCAGCTCAAGCAGGACGCGTTTGAGATGAAGGCCGCCCTGCTCACCGGGGATGTCGGCCGGATGGCCGCCATTCTCAATCGTTCATGGACCGCGAAGAAGGCGACATCACAATCGGTTTCCAACGCTGAAATCGACCGGATATGGACGGTCGCCCATGAGAACGGCGCGGTTGGCGGCAAGATTTCCGGCGCCGGCGGTGGAGGCTTCCTCATGTTTCTGACCCAGCCAAACCTGCGCTCGCGCCTGCTGCGCGCGCTTCGCGAGGCCGGTGGAGACCCGGATACGGTGCATTTCACCAACGAAGGCGTCGAAGGCTGGGTCGTCGACTTCTGATGGAGTCACCGCCCATCGCCGCCATCATCATCCCAACTCTGAACGAGGCCGCTCATATCGAGCCCCTCTTGCGCCAGATCATTCGTCAAGCCGATGACCGGGTCGTCGAGATCATCGTCGCCGACGGCGGCAGCCACGACGGTACCCGGCGGATCGTGGCCGCCATCGGTCGCGAGGAGCCGCGGGTCCGGCTGATCGACAATCTTCGCCGGACCCAGTCGGCGGGACTTAACATCGCCGCCGCCGTCGCGGATCCCCGCGCGAACGTGCTTGTGCGGATCGACGCCCATGGCGCCTATCCGGACGATTTCGTCCCCCGGCTCTTGGAGGCTCTGGTCGCCAGCGGCGGTCAGAGCGTCGTCATACCCATGATCAGCGTCGGGATGTCCTGCTTTCAACGCGCGGTCGCGGCGGTCTCCAACAGCGTATTCGGCACGGGCGGGGCGGCCCATCGGATCGGTGGAACGTCTCGCTTCATCGACCACGGGCATCACGCCGCTTTCGATCGTCGGGCCTTTTCGGCCGTCGGCGGCTATGACGAGAGCTTCGTGGCCAACGAGGATGCCGAACTGGACGTTCGCCTTCGCGCCGCCGGCGGCCGTATCTGGTTTGCGAGCGATATTGAGATGATCTACTACCCGCGCTCGACGGCGAGGGGCCTCGCCCGTCAGTACTATAATTACGGCCGCGGGCGGGCGCGCACCCTTCGAAAGCACGGCGAGCGACCGAGGCTGCGTCAGCTGTTGCCGCCTGTGGCGCTCACCGCGATTGCGCTGGCCCTGCTGCTGGCGCCCGCCCGTCCGATCGCGCTGGTCGTTCCGGCTGGCTATTTGGCCGCCGTCGCCGCGATCGCCGCTTTGCTGGCGGCGCGAACCCGCGACCGCTGCGCGCTGGCCGCTGTCGTCGCCCTGCCGATCATTCATCTTCTCTGGGCCGCGGGGCTTATCGGCGGCTTGATCCAACCGCGGGCGGCGGCGTGAATATCGACGCTCGCACGCTGCCGAAGGACGTGCAACTCGACTGCGACATCTGTGTTGTCGGCGCCGGCGCGGCCGGCATCTCGCTCGCGCTCGGCCTGCTCGGCTCGGGTCTGCGCGTGGTGCTGATCGAGGCTGGCGGCCTGAAGCCGGACGCCAAAAGCCAAGACTTCTACGAGGGCGAGGTGATGGGCGCAGCCCATTCGCCGCCTCATATGTACCGACAGCGCCGGCTGGGCGGATCCACGACGATCTGGGGCGGCCGATGCGTCCCCTATGACGCCGAAGATTTCACCCGCCGCGACCACGTCCCGCTGAGCGGCTGGCCTTTCGGGCGCGAAAGCCTCATCCCCTTCTACCAGCGTGCTCAGCGCCTGCTTGAAGTCGGAGACTTCGACTATGCCGCTTCCACCGCGCTGAGGGCGGGCGAATTCATCGATGGATTTTCCAGCCCCGATATCGATACCGACTCCATTGAACGATACAGCCCTCCGGTCGACATGTGGAAGCGCCACGGCCGGGCGCTGTCGAGGGACGAGCGTTTGCGCGTCATCGCGAATGCTGCGTGCGTCGGATTGGACCGGACCGACGACGGCGGCGCGATCGACGCCGCGCGCTTCGCCACGGCGCCGGACCGACAATTCACGGTCTGCGCCCGCGCCTACGTTCTCGCCGTCGGGGGGCTTGAGACCGCGCGACTGCTGCTCGCCTCCAACATAGGCAATCATTCGGACTATGTGGGCCGGACCTATATGTGCCACGTCGAAGGGGCCATCGGCCAATTGCGTCTGACGCCGGCCAACCGTCCCGTCCAGTATGGCTTCGTGATGACCCGCGACGGCGTCTATGCGCGACGGCGCCTGATGCTGAGCGCCGAACGGCGGCGAACCCTGGGCCTTTTGAACGCCATGGTGCGACTTCATCATCCCAATGTCGTCGACCCCGCCCACGGCCATGGCGTGCTGTCGGCCATGTTCCTGGCAAAGAGCTTCATCATACCGGAGTTCCGGCGCAAGCTATCGATGGTCGAACACGCTTCGGTCGCGGCGCAGCCGCAGAACGCGGCGTTCTGGGGACGCCATCTGGGCAACCTGGCGCTCGGCGCCCCGGCGGTGGCCGGATTTCTGGCGCGATGGCTGACCACGCACACCTTGGCCTACCGCAAGCTGCCCTATGTCGCGCTTCCCAGCCGGGCGGGGGTTTATCCGCTGGACTTCAACGGCGAGCAGGCCCCGGACCCGGACAGCCGGGTCACGCTATCGGATCGGCGCGACGGCTTCGGGGTTCCCCGGTTGAAGATCGACTGGCGGCTGAACGAACTTGATGTCCGCACCCTGGCGGAGACATTGCGCGCCCTGAGGGATGGTTTCGCGCGGTCCGGCTGTGGCGTGATCGCTTTTGATGACGCGGCCCTGGAAGACCAGGCTCGGACCGCCCTGCCGGTCGGCGGCCACCACATCGGAACCGCCCGGATGGCGGCGAGTCCGGCGCAAGGCGTGGTGGACGCCGACGCCAGGGTCCATTACGTGGCCAATCTCCACCTGGCCGGTCCCGCCGTCTTCCCGACGTCCAGCCATGCCAACCCGACCTTGACGATCGTCGCCATGGCGCTGCGCCTCGCCGACCACCTGAAGGGCGCGATCCAGTGAGCGGCGTCGTTGAGAAATATCGCGCGCTGGATATTTCACGCACCAAGATTCACGTGTCCTTGGCCGACGCCGAGGCCCTTTCCGTCGGACTGGCCGCGGCCATGGCCGCTCAAGCGCCTGATCTGCTTGTCGGCCTGGCCAACGGCGCCTTGTTGCCCACCTGGATCGTCGCCGACCGCCTCGGCGTGCCTTTCGAGATGGTTCGCATCCAGCGCGAAGGTGGTCGCCTGAAAGCGCGACTGCTGGCGATCGTGTCGCTGATCCCCTTCGCCGACGCCGTCATTCGCTGGCGAGCCGTTCGCGGTCTCGTGCTGGCGGTCGAGCGCCTGATGTTCGCCCGTAAGTATCTGCGTCATAGGATCGCCGCGGAGAGCTTCGCCTTCGACGTGACCGGCAAGTCCGTGGCCGTCGTCGATGACTGCATGGTCACCGGGGGGTCCATCCGCGTGGTACGGCAAAGACTGCTGGACGCCGGCGCGCGCGCGGTCTCCGTCAATGTGCTGTGCTGGGTCGACCAGAGCGACGAGGCCCGCCCCGCTACCGCCGAGCCCGACAGTTGGCTGCATCGCTTCGTGCATTTCTACCCCTGGTCCGGCAACAGCCCCCATGCCGGCGAATACCGCCGCTGGCTGCAACGCCATGGCCTGACCGCATGGGAGTGATGGACAGTCTGCTGCTTTTGGACCTCGACGGTGTCGTCGTCTTCGAATGCGGCCCGCCGCTGCTTGAGACGCTCGAGATCCTGCGTCTGCATCAGGGCCTGGCCGGGCGGCTGGCCGCGATCGAGGCGCCGGTCGTCGTGCTCACCCACCGGTCCCGCCGCGAAGCGCGCCATATCCTTCACGTCGCGGGCGTGGCCGATGGGGCCCTCGCGGGGCTCATTGCGGCGGAGGACCTGTTCGTGGCCGGCCTTCGACATGCGCCGGTGGCGCTATTTTCCCGGGGCCTGCGTAAGAGCCTTATACTGCCCGTGCTTGAACGACGCTACGGGACGCCTCGCGCCCGGTTCGCCCTGATCGACGATCGACTGGACAATCTGCGCGATCTGCTGGGCGTCGGCATCGGCCTTGGCCTCCTCGCCCCGTCTGCGATCGATGGCGATCGGCTGGAGACGTTCGATTTCAACCAAGCCACCAGCTATTTCGCCGCCTGGGCGACGGGGGAGCGACCCGGCGGCCTGGTCCCGCTCACCGCCAGCCTCCTGCTCGTCGAGAATTGGCGGCGGACCGGCCTCGACACCACGCGGCGCGGCCGTCATGTGTTCAATCTAGCCCGAGCGCTGGGCCGTCGAATCCGCCAGAGGGCGACGGGGCGGGACTGACTTCCAAATCCGGCCGATCAGGAGCCGTCCAAGCGAGATCGCCGGTTGTTCGATCAGCCGATACGCGATCCAAGCCAGCAGGTAGGTCGCCGGCAGGATCATCGCCAACAGCGCGAAGAAACGCAGCGGGGCAAAGACGCCGACGCCGAAATATCGCGCGGCCACGCCGCTTGCGATGAACAGCAGCGGCATATGGATCAGATAAACGCCGTAGGACACATCGGCCATGAACCCGAAGGGCCGCCCGCCGAGGCGTCGCGAGGCGCTCCGTAGCCAGCCGCGCGCGTGTTCGCCGACAGGCAGCAGGTCGCTTGCGACCAGCGCGGTGAAGGTCGCCACCAATCCGCAGTCGATGGCGACCGGCTTCACGGCGCCGGGAAAGGCCGCCAGCGTCACGACGGGCAGCAGCACCGCCAGCGCGATCCGCCAAGTTCGCCGTCGCTCCCACAGCACCGACGCGACCAGCATCCCGCTCAAGAACAGCGGCAATCGCATGGGCAGGGGCGACGGCTGAAAGAAACTGGCGAAATAGGACGGAAAAAGCACCAACAGGGCGACGCTGACCATCGCCAGCAGGCTCGTCATGCACGCGATCCCGATGCGCATTCCCAGCAGCATGAGGAACGGAAAGATCAGATAGAATTGCATCTCCAGACTGATGCTCCAGTCGGGCAGCGGCGCGTGCGCGTCGTAAGGCGTGACAAGACCGAACAGAAAACTCAGATGCAGCAGGATGTTGGCCAGGCTCGTGTCATGGAAGAAGCCCGCCGGCGTTGGATTGGACGCCACGGCGTCGAGCGCGGCATAGCCAGCCTGCAAAAAGACCCCAAAGCCGAGACCAAGGGCCAGCACGACATAATAGAGCGGCGCGATCCTGAAAACGCGCCGAATCCAGAAGCGCGCCCAGGTGCTTGGCGCTGGCCACGGCTCCCTGTCCTGGCGGAGATGAAAATGAAAGGCCATCAGAAAACCGGAAATCATGATGAAAAGATCGACGGCATAGGGGCTGGTCAGCACCGGCAGCCGCCAGCCGCTGGCCACGAGCGTATGTCCCAACAAGACCCAGAGCGCCGCCACGCCGCGCAATCCGTCGAGGCTGCGAATGTGTCCCTGATGTTCGTTGCTCATGCCGGGGTCGGCCTGGTCGACGTCTGGGCGGAGTCCGACGTCGCCCGCCACGGTCCGCGCACCAGCCGTCGCATCATCACGGCGGAAGGCTTGGGTCCGCTGGGTCGGAACATGGTTCCCAGCAGGATGCAAAGATTCACGATCACGGCCACCTGGAGATAGCCGCCCATCAGGTTGAACAGGACGAAAAGCGCGGCGCCCAGCATCAGGTCAGCGCCGCGGTCGAACAGGGCGTGAAGAAACATCGCGTAAAAGGCGATGGTGGCGACGACGCCATACTCCAGGACCAGCTTGGTGATCGGTAGCCAGACATAGGTCTCGGTGGCCGGCATGTTTCCCGCCCCCTTGCCCCAAAGCACGGGGCCGCCTTGGCGTATGAAGTCCATCATCTGCTGGAACGGCACGACGAACCGGCCGCTGGTGCTGCTGGTGGACGACTGGATCTCGCCCAGCCTCTGGCCGACATATCCAAACCATCCGAACGCAAACGCCGCCGCGAGCGCCGTGACGGCGAGCGCGACCAGCAACAGGGCTGCGCGAGGCGGGGAACGCAGAAGCAGGATTGGGGTGATCAACGCCAGGAGCAGCAGCCCGGTGCCGGCAAAACAGGCAAAAAGAACCGCGGTATAAAGAACGAGGCGCCAGGCCCGTCTAAAGAAAGCCAGCTCAATGACGAACGCGATCGCGGTAAACTGCGAAACGAATGAAACTTCGCGGAAAAAGAAACCACTGGGCTTTATATAAGCCGATCCATAGCTGAGCGGCTGAATATATATATAGCCAGGCGTCAGCAAGGCAGACGGCACGAGATGTTCCATATTTGGAAAACTCTGCCATCCGATAGTGAATTGCCATATATCCTGAATAATAACAATTATACCGCCAATCAACATGGCGTTCTGATAGAGGTTCAAATTACGGAGATACGCCCTCCAAGACAGATCCATTCGGAATATAAGCGCCGTATAAAGCACAAATAATAGCAAAATGCTTGGAGCCGACACGCCGCGGCCCGCCAGAATCTGACTGAGCGTCGCCGCGGCCAGAAAAATTGACAGCATGAGGACGCGCGTCGGTGAGATCGTACCTATCCCAGTCGCCAGCAACAGCATAAGCCCGAGCGCGAGAAGCGGCAGGCTGACGTCAACCGGCAAGCCGGGCATGGCGATCTTCTGCAGAAAGACGATGATGGCGATTTCAAAGGCGAAAAAGAAAAACAGCACGCGCTCTCGCGGCGTCGGCTCGCCTTGCGCCAAGGTTTCCATCCGATGCCTTTCGCCGCTGCCGTTCAATAGATCGCCGGGGTGGCGAGTTCGGTCGCGCTGCGTCTTATACATCGCCGCGCATTGAAGATCGAAGGGCCGGGCATGATCATTCAAGCCAAGGAAGTCGAGAGACGCCGTTGAAGCTGGCCGCAAGCCGTCCGGCGTTGCGCAGGTTTTGGTCGATGGCGACCGGGTTTCCGGGAGCGCATGCCTTCAACGCCGGGCTCGCCATCGTCTACACCCTCGCCCAGACGCTGGTCTTCTCACGCGTTCTGTCCGCGCACGATTTCTCGAACGCGATCGCAGTGGTTGCGGTGGGCCTCTATCTGTTGCCGATCAATCAGTCGGTGGCCCGAGCCAACTTCATCCTGTTGCGCGAGCGGGTCGTTCGCGAGGATCTGGTCGGCGGATTGCCGGAGGCGTCCGCGTCCTTCCACGCCAGTCAGGCCTTGCTTTTGTTGGTCTGTCTCGGCGCGCCCTTCGCGATCGGCGTCCACAACGTTCACGGATACATATTGCTGTTCTGCCAGCTCTTTTTCTGTCTTTTCTCGAATATCTGGTTCTCTGAAATGCAGATGACAATGCTCGCCACCGCGCGCGCATTTCAGTTTGAGCTACTAAGTCTCACGCGAAGAGGGTTGAACTTCGCCTTCATGGCCTGGCTATTCTTCCATCGTGATTTCTTTTGGTTCAACATTGGCCTGGCGGCGCAGACGATCGTTTTCCACTTGTATTTAATATATATCACCGGACGCGATACGGATCTGTTTGCTTGGCCTCGCGGGCTCACCTCATCGGCGGTCCGCGCGCAGCTGGCGCGGCTCTGGATGTCGCTACAGGCCACCTTCGGGGAATGGCTCACCCTGAATGCGCCTTACGCGATCTTCACCGCCCGCTTCGGCATCGGGCCGGCCCTGATCGCGCTGGACGTGGTGATGAAGTTGTTGCGGATGGTCGTCACGGTGACGCGCAATCTTTGCGAGATCGCCTTGCCCCGAGTGTCTCACGCGATTTTTAGCGGACAGGCCGAACGCGCCCGGCTCGCGACGGCTATCGTGTTGGCTGGCGGCGGCGGGGCGGCCTTGATGATCGGCTATGCGGTGCTGTTTTGGGAGCACAGGGTCTTTTCGCTTTTGTTGGGGCCGAATAATACCGTGCCGGCCGGCGCCGGCGTTCCCACCGCCATCGCCCTCATGGCGGCCGTGGGCTTCGCCGCCAGTTCGCATCTCATCGGTCACGCCGGCGCGGCGCGCGCCATCCGTAGGCTGATGGCGGCGGCGATCATCGCATCGCTCGGCTTTGCGATCTTCGCCTTCGCGTTCCCGCTTGACGTCCTCCGCGGCCTGTGGGGCTTCAGCCTGAGCCTGACCTTGGTTTCCGGTGTCGCCTTATATCTGCTCGGCCGGCTTCTACGCTCCAGGGCGTCGTGAGGATTTAACGCTCATCGCAACCGTATGACGACGGCGGCATGGACCTGGCTTTTCAGTGTCGCCAGCGTCACCGCGCCTTGCCCGCTCTAGTCGCGGCGAGGGCGGCGCAGGGTGAAGGTCTCGAAGGGGGCCAGTTGGCCGTCCGCGCCCGTGACGTCGTAATAGGTGACCTTGATCGTGGTGAGCCCGCCGCGTCTCGATCCGGGATCGACGGTGAACGCCGCAAAGCCGTAGGAATGGGCGGCGTTCCGCACCGCCGACCAGGGCGCCGCCTCCCGAATATAGACCGGCGGTCGCTTGCCCGTCTTGGCGTCGGGGGCGCCGACGGCGGTGATCACCCGACATTGCGGCGGGTGGAAAAAAAGCGAATTGGAAGGTTTAGACGTGCCGCCGCCGCCGATGACCATGTGCACCGTGCCCTGGCTGGTGTCGATCAGGCCAATGTCCGTCGAGGCGGCGATCGGCGTCAGGGTCGGGTTGGTTTCCTGGCCTCGGATCGGATGCGAGCGTTCGTAATGATGCTCGTGCCCGCACACCACCAGATCGACGCCGTATCTGTCGAACAGCGGAACCCATTCCTCGCGGATTCCGAGATCGGCGCCATTGGTCTTGTCGGCCGTCGAGATGGCGACCTGGTGCATGCACACCACGATCCAGTCGATATCGGGGTCGCGCCGGGACGCCGACAGTTCGGCTTCCAGCCAAGCCTTCTGCGCACCCGAGGAATAGCCTCGGACGTAGGAGTCCCCGCCGTCCTGGTAGGCGACATCGTCATTGGCGATGCTGACCACGCGGACCGAGCCGGCGGTGAAGGCGTACCAGAGCCCGCGCGTCACCTCCGTCTGGCCGCCCGCCTCCGGCACCGAGAAATAGGTCTGATAGGCCCGGTAGCCGATCGGCCCGTTGCCGAGCTCGTTCTCGTGGTTGCCGGCCGAGGGCATCCAGGGGCGCCGGCTGGCGCTGCGGCTGTTGTTTTCCCAGAAATCCCGCCAGGCGCGCACCCGATCGTGGGCAAGATTGGCGTAGCAAAGATCGCCATTGAACAGGTGGAACAAGGGCTGCAGCCGCTCGACCCCAAGTGTGGTGTCGGCGGCAAAGGGCGAGCCAAGGTTGTCGTTCACATAGAGGGGACCGGGAATTGTCACGCCGGCGGGCGGGACGAATTCTCTGCCCAGGGTTGGCGTGCCCTGATCACCAAAACTCGTGAAAGTGAACGGCGCGCGGCCTCGCGGCGATGTGCGGAATGCGCTGAACTGCGGCGCGGTCCCGTCATGCAGCGCCCCATACAGATAGGCGGTGTCCGCGCACAGCTGACCGATCTTCGCATGATGGGCGTAGACGACCTGGCCGGACTTGGCGTCGGCATAGCTGGCCGTCGCGGCCTCGACGACCTGCTCGAGCTTGCCGTCCATACGCCCGACCAGGACCCGGGGGCGGCGAACGGGCTGCTGCGTGTGCCAGGAGACCACCATCTGGGATGATGCATCGGCGCCGAACTGCAGATGCAGTCCAGCGACCGGCGCCGCCATCGCGGGATCGGGCGAGCCGGCGACCGCTTCGGCGCCAGCGGCTTCGGCGACGGAGCCGACGACCGCCGCGCCTCCCGCGAGCCCCGCGGCGGCCAGCAGCATCCGGCGACTGAGTTGGAGATCCAATCCGTTGTCCTGTTCGGTCATGGCGTCCAGGCTTCTCGTCGCCCCTCGTGGAGTCTTACCTCATTTCAGCGACAGTTCGACCAAGGGGCGGAGCGGCCGGTCCGCCCCAAGCGCTGAAGTCGGCCATCGCCGCCGCTCTCAATGCGTCGGCGTTCGAAGGGCTTGCCGGCAGCGCTACGGGTCATAGTTGAAATCCGCTGATTTCGGCTTGCCCGGCCCGCCGAAGG
Source organism: Caulobacteraceae bacterium (assembly GCA_965277425.1). GTDB lineage: Bacteria > Pseudomonadota > Alphaproteobacteria > Caulobacterales > Caulobacteraceae > Poindextera. The sequence goes on along the minus strand of CBDICR010000007.1, from coordinate 75,702 downwards.
TGTAGATCAGGCCGATATAGGCGATCCGCCCGACCTGATAGCGTTGGTAGGCGTCCCGCAGCGTCGGCGTGTTCACGAACCGGCGAAACCTTTGGCCGTCGAGCCCGTCCGAGATCGTCGCCACCACGGCCAGATCCGGACGAACCTGGCGCTTGTAACCCAGGTTGACGAGGTTGATGGCGCTGACGAAGCCTTGCGGGGTCAGGCGCTTGTCGATCCTGGAGATCGAGATCTGGGCGGTGTCGCGTGATGTTGGCCGATAGTCGAGGCTGGCCTTCAGATTGAGCCCGACGGTCGCTTCCAGGCCGGGCGCGCCGAGCGAGGCGGCGTCGATCTGGGTGTAGAAGGCCTCGCCGCTCAGGCTGTAGGAGAGACTGCGGTTAAGCTTGCCGCTGGCGTTGAACTCCAGGCCGGCCGATTGGCTTTTCGGCAGATTGGCCTTGGTAAGGAGCACCACGCCGCCGCCGAGCGACTGCGCCACATCGGTCACGCTGTTGCGGTCGAGCCGGTAGTAGCCGGTCGCGCCATAGCTGAGAGCGCCGGCGCTGTGGGTATAGGCCAGCTGGCCGGACCAGGTGTCCTGCGGCAGCAGGTTCGGGTTGCCGGCCCTGAGATTATAGATGTCCTAATGGTCGCTGAACGGGTTGAGGGCTTCGGGGTCGGGCCTGGTCACCCTGCGGCTTAGGCTGGCGGAGAGCTTGTCCGCCGGCCCAAGGGTGCGCTCCACCTGCAGGCTGGGATAGACGGCGAACTCGTCGCGTCCGCCGGGCGTGTTCCCGGTGATCTGAAGCCAGGTCGCGCGGGTCGCTTCGGCGCGCAGGCCGCCTTGCACGGACCATGGGCCGAGCGACCGCTCGTACGCGCCATAGAGGGCGTTCACCGTCTGGCGATATTGGAAATGATTGGTGACGTTCGGGTCGATAACCTTTTGCCCGGTGATCGGATCGATCGCGTCGCCGAAATTGTTGAAGTCGTCGTTGTCGGACTCCAGATCGTAGCCGAGCTTGATGTCGCCTTTGCCGGACAAGGGCAGGTCGTAGTCCGCGCTGAACTCGATCTTCGCAAGGTCAAGGCCGAGGTGCAGATCGGAGACGGTCGGGGGCGACGCCGGCAGGATGGAGCTGTCCGTATAGTCGTAGCGCTCATGCTCGTGGGTGGCGCTGCGCTGCAGGGACAGGTTCAGAGTTTCGTCCGGGCGCCAGAGCTTTTGCGAAAAATGCGCCTCCTGGCCGTCCTCGATGTGGCTCTCGTGGCCGTCGCTATGGCGCGTCGAGCTGGCTTGCACCGGCGCGCCGGCTGGACCGCTCTGGTCGGCCTGAGTGAAATAGCGATGGCCGGTCAGATCGGTGAGAGTCATCGAGGCGCCGATCGACTGGCGCGGGTTCAGTTCGTCGTCGACGTCGGCGTTCAGCGACGGCGTCAGGCGGTTGAAATGCTCGTCGATGGCTTCCGACGAGCGGATGGGCGCGCCGGTCGCCGGATCGGCCTCGGTGCGCTTGTCCGTCGTCAGGCGGTCGCGGATGTCCTGGCGCAGCCCGACCCCGCCCGAAAGCTTGAGCGTGCCGGCGTTGTAGCTGGCGTCCGCGCCGAAGACGGAGCGGCCGTATTCACCGGCGCTCAGCTGGGCGGACCCCGTAAGGCCGGGCTTGCGGTCCTTTTTGGTGATGATGTTGATGACGCCGCCCGATCCCTCGGCCTTGAACTGTGACGGCGGATTGGCCATCACCTCGATCCGGTCGATGTCGCTGGCCGGGAATTGCAGCAGGCTCAGGCCCGCCGCCGCGCCCGAGAAGGCCGCCGACGGCTTGCCGTCGATCAGGACCGTCACGTTCGGATCACCGCGCAGGCTAACCGCGCCGTCCGGATCGACATCCACCGACGGGACCTCGTTCAGCACGTCCGCCGCCGAGCCCGTCGTCGCCTGGAGATTGCCGGAGACGGCGTAAACCTTCCGATCGATCAAGGTTTGGGTCTTGGGCCGCTGCGCCGTGACAACCACCTCCTGTCCCGCGGGGCCTTGAGCCGCGGCGGGGGCTGGACTGGCCTGTTGAGCCTGCGCCGGCCAGGCGCAGCCGAGGGCGAGCAGCCCCAGCGGCGCGGTCGAAGCTTTCATTGTCGCCGCCCCGCCACGGATCCCTCGCGTTTTCAGGGCGACGTCGCCCGACCATCGAATCTCGCGCTGCGCCAACGCCCGACGCGCCCAAACCTCAACTGAGCGAAACCTCGCATGCGCTCAGAGCGTCGTTGGCGATCGAGGGTGGCCCAGCTTCGACCTTATGCGACCGACATGACGCCGAGGTGTCGGCGAATGTCGCCTAATACCGCTAGACAGAGGATTTGACGGGTTGGGCCATGAGGGCTCTCGGGCAAGGAGGAGGCGCTGTTGGTGGCGACCGCCCGCTCCAAGCCGCCGCCGGGACCATCCCGCTGGACCCTCGACTGCTGGCCGGCGAGATGATCGCGCTCCCCGAGCATGAGGATTTCTCCCGCCAGACAGTGCGCCAGCGGCTGGCGGAGAACCATCTGAAGCCGTGGCGGCTCCACGGCCCGCCTCGCTCAGCGAATTTCCACCACGCCCGCGGACGCTGCCCATTCCATACCAGGGGTGTCGCTATCGAACGTCAATCAACCTGACGAAAGCGCAAAAACTATTTTGCCTTGGACAATAGTCTGTAGAATCAAAGCCTCTGCGGAAGAGTCTCGATCACCGGTTCGTTCGCGCGGCGACGTGGCCGTCGTGCTGTGGGCAGGGTCTCAGGAGAATGGCGAAAGGCGGGAGTTCGCTGCCCAATGGGGCAAGGATTTCCTTGCCGGCAAACTGCTGCCTCCAGGACAGGCGGGCGCCATTCGGCCTTGTAGCGGCCGAAAGCTCGGACGGCAGCTGAGCCACAGGACGAAAATCCCGCGGGCCAGGGGAATTCCAGCTCTGCCGTCTCGGGCAAGGAATATCTTCGAAACGATCCGGCGAGCCGACGAGGGCGGAGGTTTTTGTTTGCGTAGCGTCCCCGCGCCTCGAACGTCGCGGTTCTGATCGATAGATTTACTATCGTTCCAGAGTCTCATGCCGTGGCCCAATTGGCGTTATTTCATGAGACTGGGAAACCGCTGATCACCTAACCCATTGAAAAGGCTGGTGGGTGCAGTAGGATTCGAACCTACGACCCGCTGATTAAGAGTCAGCTGCTCTACCAACTGAGCTATGCACCCGCCCCGTCGAAGCACGCCGTAGACCGCCGCCATCGCGAGGGCGCGGACCATAGCCGGTTTCGCTTTGTTGACAAGCCGCCCTGTAGGCCCGCGCCGCAGGGCGTGTTGAACATCCGATGACGGTTCAGGTTGAGGGTCGGCCGCTCGGGTCCAGGGAACGTAAGCCGCCAATTTTCATTAATTGTATGGGCGGCCGTACGCGTGCTCGTTTGGAAGGGCGGCTATGCACCGGCGCGTTTCAATCGCCATACCGGCTCGCAATGAAGCCGAGCGGATCGGCGACTGCCTCGGCCGTATCGCCGCCTCGGTGTCCGATTGCCGCGTTTCTCGGCTGACGATCGTCGTGCTGGCGAACAATTGCCAAGACGACACGGTCGCCAGGGCCAGGGCGTTCGGGTCAGCCTGGAGGGGCCGGCTGGAGGTTCTCGACCTCGCTCTGCCGGCCGATCGCGCCAATCCCGGCTGGGCGCGGCGCCTGGCGCTCGACGCCGCCACCGAGCATCTGTCCGAGCCCGGTGACGTGCTGATGTCCACCGATGCCGACACCCTGGTCGCCGGCGACTGGATCACCCGCACGATCGACCATCTCGACAAGGGCTACGGCGCCGTGGCGGGCCTGGCCCGGCTCAATCCGAGCGAGTTGCGCGCCCTGCCCCCGCGCCTGCGCCGACGCATGGCGCGGATCCAGCGCTACGACAATGCGATGAGCTTCCTTAAAGCTGGCCGCGACGAGAGCGAGCCGTGGCCACGCCATTTCTACGAAGGCGGCGCCAGCATCGCCCTGACCCACCGCGCCTATGCCGCGACCGGCGGCGCGCCGACTCCGACCGTGGGCGAGGACAAGGCGCTGTTCGACGCGGTCCGCCGGACGGGCGGGGCCGTGCGTCATCCGACGGACGTGCGCGTCCGCACCTCGCCCAGGCTGACCGGCCGCGCGCGCGGCGGCACGTCCGATACCCTGGCCCAGTGGGGGCGGCAGGGCGAGGATGAGCCGATCGACGGCCTCATGACGATCAGCGCGACGCTCGGCGTCGGCGGGCCGTCCGCCCGAGCCCTGAGCTTTCGAAACCTCGATCAGGAAGCAGCGCGGGCGCGGGGTCTGGTCAGGGCCGCCCGCCAGGCTCGGACCTTCGCCAGGGCGGGCTAGAAGCCGGCGCGGCGCCGCCAAAGGTCCAGACGATAGTCCTCTCGCCGCGTCTCGAGTTCGACCCGCACATGACCGTCCAGATGCGCCGCCAGGGCGCTGACCGCGTCGTCGCCGGAACGCGGATAGTCGGTCTCGCCCAGCCAATGGACCAGCAGCAGCCGCCCATCCACCGCAAGACTCGCCTTGATGGCGTCCGCGACCCTGGCCAGGTCGGCAGCGTCGAAATAATAGACCACCTCCGACAGCACCATCAGGTCGAACCGGCCCTGGAATCCGTCCGTGACGGACTTCGCCAGCACGAAATCCACATTGCCCAGATCCCGACAACGCTGGCGCGCGCGCTGCAGCGCGGTCGGCGACAGCTCCGTTGCGACAAGGCGATCGCACAGGCCCGCCAGGTCGCGGGTCAGCACGCCGATCGAACAGCCCATCTCCAGGGCCCGTCCGGCGCGCTCGCCGCTCAGGACCGCGAGGGTTTCGGCGTATTTTCCCGTCTCGTAATCGCTGGTCTCGAAACGCCACGGGTCCGGATCGGCCCGGTAGAGTCCCTCGAAATAGTCGGCGTCGAGAGAGCGCGACTTCCTCATGGCCTTTCCAGAAAGATTTCCACCGGACGCGACGCCAGGGCGGCGAGTTCGGGCGGCACCTGGAATGCGGTCTGCGCGTCGGCGATCAAGCCGCTGGTCTGTGTCCGGTGGCAGGCCAGAGCGCGGCGTCGCTTGCCCGCGTTGCGCGCGCAGTCCAGCGCCCATACCGCTTCGCCGCCGCTGCAAAGATTGGGCTCTTTCCAACCCCAGACCAGATAGTCCATCAGGACCGGCGCCCCGCATACCCGGCCCGCGAGGTCGCCGGCGAGCTGGCTGGCGGCGAGGTGGTCGCAGTGCTTCTCGCCGATCCAGGGCGACCAGAGGCTGCGCGGCCGGAAGCTCGAGGCCCAGTTCGTCAGGGTCGCGAGGCTCTGTCGATAGGCCTGGCTATCCAGCCCAAAGGGCGAGGCGTCGGGCCAGCCGAGAAAGAGCACGTCCTCGGCTCCGACGCCCAGGACCTGAAGCGCATTGAGCGCCTCCTGGCGCCGCGCCCGAGCCAGCCGGCTGGCGGGCCAGGCGGCCGAGCCGGTGTGCGAGGCGGCGCCGTCGGTCAGATAGGCGACCCGTGGCCGAAGACCGGCCTCGGCCGCCGCGGCGATCAGGCCGCCGCAGCCCAGGGTCTCGTCATCCTGATGCGGCGAGAGGACCAGCAATGGCGAAAGATCGCGCAGGGCGCTCGCATCCAGCCGCCGCGCCCGGCGGCGTAGCGCGATCCAGTTCTGTTGGCCGACCGCCTCTACCACAGCGGATCGTCCCGCCAGCAGTCATGGTCGATGAAGGCGGCGGCCGCGCGGTCCAGCGCCTGGTCGGGCACGGGTTGGCGCAGATAGAGGGCCAGGTCGCGGCAGGCCTGGTCCAGAGGGTTGTCCTCGAAAAAGGCGCGGGTGCCGACGGATCGGGCCGCCGCCTCCATGGCGTCGAGGCCAGCGCGCTCGACCACCCCGCGCGTCATTAGCACAAAGGCGATCTCGTCGGCGCCCGCGTCGGGCGCTTCGGCGCGCGCCGCCGCCTGGCTGACCCAAAGATAGGCTGATCGGGCCGCGGCAAGGGCGGTTGCGAACCGGGCGCGCTGGATAGGGTCCGCGCCGGCCGGCGAGGCGGCGAGATGGTCGCGCAGCAGCTGCAGGATCCGCTCGACGCCGCCCAGCTGCACCGCCGTAAAGCGCCAGGCGCCCGCCGAAAACCGCGGCTCGCGCTCGTAGTCGCCGGGCTGGCCGAGCCGCGTTGTGGCGCCGATCGGCAGGCCGGTCAGATCATAGATCCCGCTGACCGTGGCCTTCATGCCGCGGACCTTCCAGGCCGACGGATCGCTGCGCCGGGGATCGTCGGCCTTGACCACGACCATCTGCCGCCGGCCATCGCTCAGGGCGGCGGTGATCACCGCCCGATCGATATGACCGGCGCCGGTGGCGTAGGATTTGGCGCCGCTCAGAACCTCGCCGCCGGCGCCGCCTTCGACCCTTACCCCCGGCGCTTTTTCCGTGTTCCAGACGCCCAGGATCCAGCCTTGCGCCAGGCCTTCCGCCAACGCGCCGCGCTGGGTCTCGTCGCCGCACCAATCGAACAGCCGCGCGCCGTTGACGTGGCCCTCGAAGATCCGGCCAAGGCTGAGATTGGCCCGGCCGACCAGGCGCAGCGCCTGCATCAACTCGGCGGGCGTCGGGTCGGACGAGGCGAAGACCTCGGTGGCGCCACACGCCTTCAGGGCGGCCAGATCCTCGTCGGGGAAGGCCCCCGTTGCGTCGAGGCCGTGGGCGCGCGCCTGAATGGCGGGCGTAAGCGATCGAAGCTTTTCGAGCACCTCCGCCGGCGTGGGCCGGCTGGGGGAGGCTGACCGGCGGTCGGCCAAATGTGCGGGCGCGGACACGTCTTGCGACGAAGGCCGCGGCGGCGTTTCGGGCTTGAGCCTCAACACGACTGGTTTCCTTTGGGTCGGAGAGCGAGGTTGAGGCGCGGGCTCGGCCGCCTATTTCGAGACGTGTTCCGGTTTGCCCTTGCGCTTGGTCGAGGCGAAGTCCTCCAGCTCTTTCTCGCTCATCGACAGCATCGACTTGGACGCGCCCTTGAGCTTGCTTTTCGGGGTATCGCCCCGTTTGGCGGACAGGGCCGCGCCGGCGGCCTTCTGTTGCGCGGCGGATTTGGCTGGCATGGCGGCTCTCCAATGTTGAAGAGTGAACGCTTAGGCTCGCTCATAGGTCCCGATGAGCAGGCCCTTGGCGACGACATGGCGTTTCATCGCCTCCACGACCTGAGCGCGGCGCGGCGGGCTGGCGAAATCGAGCTTCCGGTCCACCGCGAAAATCTGGAAGACGTAGAGATGGGGCCCATGGCCGGTCGGCGGGTCGGGTGGCAGCCAAGCGGCCTGCAGGTAGGAGTTCCGGCCCAGGACCTCGTCAAGGCCCTCGTGATGGGGGCTTTTGAGCTGACCCTCCGGCATTTCGCCAAGATCCGGCGGCAGGTCCCAGGCCAGCAGGTGCAAAAACGGCTCGGGACTCGGCGCATCCGGATCTTCGACGATCAGCACCAGCCCCGCGGCGCCGGCGATCGGACAGCGCCAGCTTAGCGGCGGCGAGACCTTGTCGCCATCGGCCGTGTAACGGGCCGGAATGGAGCCGCCATCCTCGAATGCGGCGCTCTCCAGGACGATCAGGTCGGGGACGCCGACGAAATCGTCGGCCTCGCTGACGATCTTCTCATAACCCGCGCGCACGCCGCGCAGGGCGTGACCGAGACCGGCCGGGACCTTCTCGAGCATGGAAACCTCCTTGAAAGGTCCCCTTCAACGCAAATAACGCCTCGCGGTTCTTGCACCGGCTCGTTATGCGTCAGGCCGCCGACGCCCCGCGCTCACGGTCGGCCATTGCGGAAGCCGTCCCAGACGCTCCTGGCCGCGGCGCGATTGAGCTGGACGTCGCTGGCGACGACGACGAACCGGTAGCCCTCGGCCGCGCGGCTCGCCGCCTGCTCGGCATTGCCGGTATAGATGCCGACCGGCACGCCGGCCGCTTCGCCCGCCGCCAGCACGAGCGCCAGGGCGGCTTCGAAGGCCGGGGAGCCTTGCGCCTCGCCGAGCGCCAGCGACAGGTCGTTGGGGCCGATGAAGATCATGCCCAGGCGCGGGACGGCGGCGATCGCCTCGGCGGCCTCGACCCCGGCGACGGTCTCGATCATGACCGCGACCAGCATGTGGTCGGCCATCGCCTTGCGATAGGCCGCGAAATCCGCGCCCGGCCGCGCGCCGCCGCCGGACCGGCGCCCGTGCGGCGGATAGTGGGCGGCGGCCACCACCGAGGCGCACTCGGCCGCGCCGTTGATCATCGGGACAATCACCCCGTGCGCGCCGGCGTCCAGCGCCGAGCCGATGGCGAAGTCCGAGGCGTCGGCCGTGCGCACCAGCACCGGCGCGCGCGCGCCGACGGCGGCGATGGCGTTCTCCAGCCCTTCGCGATCCCAGCGGCCGTGCTGCATGTCGATGACCAGGCTCTCGGCTCCGGCCTCGCTCGCCAGTTCGGCCAGCACGGGCGCGCCGAGGGTGAGCCAGTGGCAGCCGACCGCGCCGGCCAAGGCCAGGCGGGACTTCAAACGATCGTCGGGCAGATAGGCGGAGCTCATCGCGCCAGCCTATAAGAGGCCGGCGGAAAATGCAGCAGGCCGGGACGGTTGTAATGAGTGTCTGTGTCATCGGCTCACTGAACCTGGACATCGTTTGCCGGGTGATCGAACTGCCGCGGCCGGGCGAGACCGTCGCCGGTCTGGGCGTCGATCGCCTGCCCGGCGGCAAGGGCGCCAACCAGGCGGTGGCCGCGGCCCTCTGCGGCGCGCCCACCACCCTGATCGGCGCGGTCGGCCGCGACGAGGCCGGCGCGCTCATGCTGGCGGCCATGCGCGAGGCCGGCGTCATCACCGATCACGTGGCGCAGCTGGCCGAACATCCCACGGGCCAGGCCTTCATCTGGGTCTCGGCGGCCGGCGAGAACAGCATCGTCGTCGCCGGCGGCGCAAACGCGGCGCTGCAACCGGACGCCGTGCGCGCCGCGGCGGTGACCGGCTGCGCGGTCTTCCTGGCGCAACTCGAGACGCCCGTCGCCGCCATCGAGGCGCTGTTCGCCGGCGCGGCGGCGCAAGGCGCGACGCGCATCCTGAACGCCGCCCCGGCCGTGGAGGATGGTCGCCGCCTCTTTGCGCTCACCGACATCCTGATCGTCAACGAGACGGAACTGGCCCGCTATGCCGGGACCGGCGCGGTTCCCGAACAGCTCGACGACATCGGCTCGGCTGCGCGAGGATTGATCTCGCGCGCCGGCCAGACCGTCATCGTCACCCTGGGCAAGGCCGGCGCCGTCGCGGTGGAGACGGACCGGCTGACCGTCGTCGAGGGCCGGCCGGCGGCCGTCGTCGACACCACCGGCGCCGGCGACTGCTTCTGCGGCGTGCTGGCGGCGCGGTTGGCGCAAGGCGAGCCGCTGGAGGCGGCGATGGCCTGGGCCAATATGGCGGCCGCGCTGTCGACCGAGCGGCTGGGCGCGGCGGCCTCGATGCCGACCCGCCTGGCGATCGAGGCGGCGCTCAGGCTTTAGCCGCCCCCGGCGCGGCGGAAGGCGCGGGGGGAGAGGCCGTACTGTTCGCGGAAGGCGCGGCTGAAATGCGCCGAGCCGTTGAAGCCCCAGCGGAAGGCGATGCTGGAAATGGACGTGTCGGCATAGCGCGGGCTGAGCATATCTAGCCGGCAGCGTTCCAGCCGGCGCAGGCGGACATAGCGGGTGAAGCTCTCGCCGGCGGTGGCGAACAGCTTTTGCAGGTAACGCGGCGAGACGCCCGCCGCCTCGGCGACGCGCGCCAGCCTCAGGTCGGGCTCGGCCAGCAAGAGCTCGATGCTTTGCCGGACCCGGTGCAGGTGCGCCCCGCGGACCGCGGCGGGGCTGTGCGGCGCGGCGACGTCGGCGGCGAGGCCGGCGACCAGGAATTCGGTCACGGCCAGCTCCACCGGCCGCAACTGGTCGCCGCTGAGATCGTCCAGCGTATCGGCGAGCGCGCGTAACAGGCCTGAAAAGACGTGGTTCAGGCCGCCGGCCGCGGCCAGATGGCCGATCCGCACGGAGCGCGGCGCCACCAGCCGATGATCGAGCGCCACCCGGGGCGCGGTGATGAACAGCAGCCGAAAGCGCGTACGCAGGCGCAGGGCCGCGGCCATGCCGGTCGGGCCGAAGACGATGTCGCCGGGCTGGATGTCCGCCTCGGACGTCCCGTCGTCGAGGATGGCCGAGCCTTCCAGCAGGACGGCCAGCCAGATGGCGGCGGGCTGATCGCGGTTGCGGCCAGAAATCTCCTGGGCGCCGGCGTTGACCAGCGAAAACTCCATGCCCATGGGCGAGACCAGGCAGGTGACGGACGCGCTGGCGTCATCGTCTCCCGCCGCCGCCTCCACCGGCAGGCGCAGGCGCACCATGGCCTCGCGCCAGGCGTCCCGCCGCTCGCCCGGCGGATAGGCCTCGGTGCTGAACCGCCAGGCCTTCACCCCTGCGCCGCGGGCTCGCCCCTGGACGGAAAGACCGACCTGGGCACGCGCACATGCACGCCCTGGCGGCCGTCCACCACCTGGGTCACCGCGAAGTCGGCGGCGACGCTCATCAGAGAATAGGCGTCGTTGCGCGTCAAGCCGACGTGGGTTGTGAGCAGGCCCAGCATCTCCAGCGAGGCGTCGCGCATGGCGACGTTCAGGTCCTCGTTGAACCCGTGCACGATCCAGTATTTCGGCGTTTCCAGGAGCGGGCTCGGCACGCTGAAATCCTTGCGCAGCACGATCTGGAAAAGGACGTTGAGCGAGGCCTCGATCGCCGTGCCGGAAAGCTCGCCGTCGCCCTGGCTGACGTGAGGGTCACCGATGGAGAAGAGGCCGCCGTCCACCTGCACCGGATAGTACATGCTCGCCCCGGCGCCGATGCGCCAATTATCGACATTGCCGCCATGCAGGCCGGGCGGGATGGTGCTGACCCGGCCGGCGGCGTCCGGCGCCACCCCCGCCGTGCCCAGATGCGGGCGGGCCGGCACGCGCACGCCCTTCAGCGCCGGCTGGCGGTCGCAGGCCGGGCAGTGGGTGACCGTCCCCGGGATCAGGTATTTGCCCGGGAAATCATAGGCATAGAGGGCCTGGGCATGGCCGAAATCGGCGTCGAGCTGATAGATGGTCACCCGCTCCTTTTCACCGAACTCCTTGTAGAGATAGCCCCAGTTGGCCGCCAGGTTGGAGCCGTAACTGCAGCGCGGGACCATGCGCAGATAGCGCACCTCCAGGATGTCTCCGGGCCTGGCGCCCTCGACCTCTATCGGCCCGGTCATGATGTGGACGCCCGGATTGCGGTCGGCCTCGGGGATTTCGCGGAACAGGGTCTGGACGGCCTCGTCCATCATCAGCTCCGGCGCATCGCCGGCATGGTGGGTGATGGCTTCGGCCTGGATCAGGTCGCCGCTTTTGACGCTCAAGGCCGGCGCGAGCGCGGCGTCGAAATAGCCCCAATGCACCGTCTTCGGGGTCGCCTTCAGGTGGTGCAGCGCGCCGGGCTGGGTGTCGGGGCGCGTCTCGCCCGCCTCGCAGATGAAAGCCATGCAATCCCCTTGACTTCAGGCGGCCGCGCGAACGGCGTTGAGCTCGCCGCCGAGGACGACGCTCATCATGCTCAGCGACCTGTGCTCGAAATGGTCGGTGACGAACCGCGCCGCCTCGCCTGGCGCGCGCGCGCCCAGCACGTAGAGCAGCGGCCAGAAATGATCCGGATCGGTCACCGCCATCGCCGCGTCCGGGCCGCGCGAGGGATAGTCGACGACCCTGTCCGGCTCGTCCTCGGCGATGGCTTCGCGGATATAGTCGTTGAAGCGCACGGCCCAGTCATAGGCGGGCGCAAAACGCCCTTCCCAGCTCATGACGGCGAGATTGTGCACGATATTGCCGCTGCCCATCACCAGAACGCCCTCGTCGCGCAAGGGCGCGAGCCGCCGGCCCATCTCGAAGTGCCAGGAAGGCGGCTTGGTCGCGTCCATGCTCAGTTGCACCACCGGCACGTCGGCGGCCGGATAGGCCTTGGAGAGCACCGACCAGGTCCCATGGTCCAGCCCCCAGGCGGATCGGTCGAGGACAATATTGCTCGGCGCCAAAAGATCGCGCACGCGCGCCGCCAGGGCCGGATCGCCAGGCGCCGGATACTGGACGTCGAACAGGGGCGCGGGCAGCGAGCGGCCGAAGTCGTGCAGGGTCTTCGGCCGGACCATGGCGGTGACGGCGACGCCGCGGGTCAGCCAATGGGCCGAGATGGCCAGGATCGCCTTGGGCTTGCCGATCGCGCTGGCGATGGCCGCCCAGGCACGGGTGGTGTCGTTGGTCTCCAGCGCGATGGTCGGGCTGCCGTGACCGAAGAAGACCGCCGGCAGACGCGCCATCAGGCCGCCGCCGTGGCTTTGGGCGCGCCCGCCTTGCCGCTCATGCGCCGCCACGTCTCCTGATAGCGCGACGTCATCCAGCGATTGAACTGACCTTGCGCGCCTTCCTGCCAGGAATAGCGGCCGCGAATGGCGAAGCGGGAGCGCAGCCCGACCTGGACCAGGCCGTCCACATGCATGTCCTGGGCGATGATCTTGCCGGCGCTGGTCATGATCATGTCCAGCCTGTGCCCGAAAGCGGGGTCTTCCATGGCGCCGGGCGCGACCAGCACGCCGGTGTCCTGTTCCAGCGACTCCGGCCCGGTGGCGCGCAGGATCAGGAAGACCACCAGGTCGTTGGTCAGCACCAGCGACAGGGTCGGCGGCACGTTGGCGAAGGTCATCCGGTTGCGGTCGACCTGCGTCAGCTTGGGGAAGATCGGCAGCACCGCCTTTTGCGTCGGGTTGAAGCTGGCGTCGGGGTGGGTGGTGCCGTTGAAGCGCAGGAAGCCGGCGTCGTTGGCGCCCGACTCGGGAAAGCTCGCCAGCTCGCTCGGCACGAAGTCGTGCAGCGGCCCGTGATGCAGCTTGTTGGCGTGGTAGCCGTCGTTGTTGTTCTCGAACATCACCTTCCAGTTCCAGGCGAAGGATCCGGTCATGGGCGGCGGGCCCTCGGCGGCGGCGAGATCGTAGCTGGCGAGCGCCTCGGCGACCTTGGCCAGCCGCGGCGCCAGGGCGGCGGCGGCGGGATCGAAATTGATGAAGATGAAGCCCAGCCAGACCTCGACCTTGAGGGCCGGCAAGCGGATCTTTTTCTTGTCGAAGTCGCAGGTCCGCTCCATCGCCGGCGCGTTGATCAGCGCGCCGTCCAGCCCATAGACCCAGTGGTGATAGGGACAGACGAAGCCGCGCGTATTGCCGCGCCCCTCGGCGACCAGCATGGCCCGATGCTGGCAGACCGCCGACATGGCCGTCAGCTCGCCCTTGCGGGTGCGCGCGACGATGATCGGCTCGCCGATGATCTGGGTGGTGAAATAGTCGCCGGCCTCCGCCACCCAGGACTCGCGCCCGACGCAGAGCCATTCGTGGTTGAACAGCGCTTCCTTCTCGAACGCGTAGAAGGCCGGATCGGTGTAGCAGGCGGGCGGCAGGGTCTCGGCGCGGTCGAGATCGGCGACGGAACTGGCCAGGCTGTCGAAGAAGGCGTCCGAAAGGATCTCGGTGGTCATCGCGATCATCCCTGCTGAGACCAGGACGATAGCTTTGCGCGCCGGGCCTGTCTTGCACCAGCGCGCACGCGGAGTTGGCGACGCAGGCGCCGCGGCCTCGACGTCGGTTCGCCGGGCGCCGTTGATGCAAATGCGCGCACACCCCGGCGGCGCGAGCAAATGATCGGGCGCGCTAGGGCAAGACGTCGCCGTTTCAGGCGGCTAGTCTGGCTGCAATTCCCCGCTCTTCTCGATCCTGTGAGGACCCTATGGACACCATCACCCAGGTGAAGCACCGCCCGCTTAAGCCCGGCTTCGGCGCGGAAATTCTGGACGTGGACATCAAGCGCGCCGACGACGCCACGATCGATGCGGTGGTCGCCGCCTTCCAGGCCCACGGCGCGATCCTCTTGCGCGACCAGTCGCTGGAGCCGGCCGACCTGATGCGCTTCATCAAGCGCTTTGGCGAGCCCGAGGACCACACCCTGGTCGAAAACACCCTGCCCGGCTTTCCGAAGATCTATGTGCTGTCCAACCGCGTCGTCGAGGGCAAGCCGATCGGCGCCCACAATGACGGCATCGGCTGGCACACCGACTATTCCTACAAGGCCGAGCCGGTGATGAGCACCATGCTCTATGCCGTGGAGGTGCCGCCGGTCGGCAGCGACACCCTGCTGGCCGACCTCTGCCAGGCCTGGAACGCCCTCACCCCCGAGCGCCAGGCCGAGCTCGACGGCAAGATGGTGCACCACAGCTGGCGCCACTTCATGGCCACGCGCGATTTCAACCGCATGGAAAACCCCAGCGAAGAGTTGTTGGCCGACAATCCCGACGTCTTCCACCCCCTGGTCCGCACCCACCCGTCGGACGGCCGCAAGGCGCTGTTCGTCTCCACCGGCACGGTCAAGGGCGTCGTCGGCATGCCGAACCCCGAAGGGCTCAAGCTGATGGACGAGCTGATCGAGTTCGCCACCCAGGACGAGTTCGTCTTCCGCCACAAATGGCGCGTCGGCGACGTCTTGATGTGGGACAACCGCTGCACCCTGCACACCGGCACCCTCTATGACGACACCAAATACTACCGCGTGATGCACCGGCTATGGGTCAAGGGCGACAAGCCTTACTGAAGGCCCGTCATGACCAATTGGCTGATCACCGGCGTCAGCGCCGGCCTAGGCAAGGCGCTGGCGAGGGCGGCGCTCGACCGCGGCGACAAGGTCGCCGGCACGGTGCGGAGCCCCGAAGCCCTCGCCGCGTTCGAGGCCCTGGCGCCGCATCGCGCCTTCGGCGTTCTGCTCGACGTCACGGACGAGGCGAGGATCCACGACGTCGCGGCCAAGGCGGAGTTGGCGACCGGCGGGCTGGACGTGCTGGTCAACAATGCCGGCTACGGCCTGGTCGGCGCCGTCGAGGAGGCCAGCCTGGCCGAGACCCGCGCCCAGTTCGAGGTCAATGTCTTCGCGCCGCTCGCCATGATGCAGGCGGTGCTGCCCTTCATGCGCAAACGCCGCGCCGGGCGCATCGTCAACATCACCTCGGTCAGCGGCGTGGCGACCTGGGCCGGGACCGGCGTCTATTGCGCCAGCAAGTTCGCGCTGGAGGGCCTGGCCCAGACCCTGGCCCAGGAGGTCGCCGAACTGGGGATCAAGGTCATCAATGTCGAGCCCGGCGGCATGCGCACCGACTATGCCGGCCGATCGCTGCATCAGACCCGGCGGATCATCGACGACTATGACGGCGCGGCCCGCCAGGCCCGCCGCATCCTCGCCGAACATGGCGGCCACGAATCCGGCGATCCGGCGCGCGTCGCTCAGGCGATCCTGACCGTGGTCGACGCCGAGACCCCGCCCCTGCAACTCCTGCTCGGCGCCGACGCCATGCACTACGCCACCCGCCAGCTCGCCCGCTTCCAGGCCGAGATCGGCGAATGGGCGGCGCTGACGATGTCGACGGGGTTTGAAGAAAAATGAACCCTCGCCCCCGCTCTTCGCGGGGGAGAGGGTTCTATTTTCTCTACATCGGCTTTTCCCCCGCCACCGTGACGCGGTAGCCGGAGCGGACTTGCGGGAAATAGTCCCAGACCGCCAGGTGCTGGGTGCAGCGGTTGTCCCAGAAGGCCACCGAGTTCGGCCGCCAGCGGAAACGCACGTGGAAGTTGGGGTTCATCACGTGCTTGTAGAGGAAGCCCAGCACCGCATCGCTCTCGTCCTTCGGCACGCCGATGATGTTGGTGGTGTAGGAGGCGTTGACGAAGATGCCCTTCTTGCCGGTCACCGGATGGGTGCGGATGATCGGGTGGTTGTTGCACGGATAGGAGCGATCCAGGTCGGGGAAGAGCGGGCGATAGACGTGGTTGCCGTCGTGCTCGGCCTCCAGCCCTTCCAGATAGGCCTTCATGCGCGGCGAAAGCGCGTCATAGGCCGCGTACATGCTGGCGAACATGGTGTCGCCGCCGGTCTCGGGCACCGTGTGCAGATAGAGGATCGAGCCCATCGGCGGGACGGCGTCGCAGGTCAGGTCCGAGTGCCAGTTCTCGCCCGGGACGTTCTTGGAATTCTCGTCGGCGCGGATCTCGACGATCTCCTCGTGGCCGGGAATGTGCGGCACGCTGGAATGCACCACCAGGTCGCCGAACACGCGGCCGAAGCGGATATGGCTCTCATGGTCCAGGGGCTGGTCGCGGAAGAAGATCACCTGATAGTCGGCGATCGCGTCGCGCAGCTCCTTGGTCTGTCGGTTGCTCAAGGGTTTGGTGAGATCGACGCCGCCGATTTCCGCGCCGATGCGTAGGGTCAGCGGCTTAACCTCGAGAACTTCATAGCTCATTGTTTCACTCCCAGATTTTACGGGACGTCGTTTTCAAGCGTCCCCGAACGGATTGTCGCCATAGACCGGCGCGGCGTGGGCGACGGCGCGCCCAGCCTCGGCCCGGCCGCAGATCGCCAGGGCGGTCAGGGCGTAGACCAGGGCGCTGTCGACCAGGTCGCGCGGCCTGGGCCGCCAGCGCCGGAAGCCGGTGGTGATGGCCGGGATGCGCTGCATGTTGAAGACATTGTGGTCGCGCCACATGCTCGAGTAAACCGGCGCGGCGCGCTCGACCGGATGGCCGAGGGTCAGGCGCGTCGCCGCATCGACCGCGCCGACCAGCGGGCCGACCTGGACCGCATCGGCCTCGAAGCCGTTGCGCACCACCAGCGGCTCGATCTCGATCTCGCCCAGCCCCTCCTCGACCACCAGCCGCTCCAGCGCATGCAGCACATCGGCCGCCTGCTGGCGCGGGCTCAGGCCCACTTCGAGATAAAGACAGCAAACCTCGGTGCCGGCGCCGAAGGCGTAGGGAACGCCGCCGCGGATGGCGGCGATCTGGGTCTTGGGCACGGCGACCCCGCCCTGGCTCTCATAGCGATTGGCGACCTCATACTCGCGGCCCCAGCGGTTGAGCGCGGCGATCACCTTGCCCAGGCGGTAGATCGGATTGGGATGCTGGTAAGGGTCTTCCGGATGGGTGAGCAGCGGGGTGAAGACCGCCTCGCCGAGCAGCTTGACGCGCCAGACCGAATAGCCGCAGCCGACCCAGGTCAGGCCGAAGTCGCAGCCCTCGGCGGCGATGGCGAAGTCGGGCGCCACCCCGCCGTGATGGAACAGATAATGGGCGCCGATGTCCTTGCCCATGAAGTCGACGCCGCGGTTTTCCTCCATCGGCTCAGGGCCGATCTCGCCCGGACAGGCGGTGAGGTAGAGCTTGCCGGCGAGGTCTATGCCGGCGGTCTTCAGGGCCTTGGCGGCCATCAGGAAACAGCTCATCGGCCCGCGATCGTTGGCGATCGGATAGCCGTAGAGGACGCCGTCCTGGAGCCAGCACTCCTGCCATTCGCGATTGAGCAGGGTCTCGGGCCGGAACTTGTAGGGGTCCAGGTCGGGATTCCAGGTCGGCGCCTCGGTGTCGAGGTGGGCGGTGAACAGGAGGTTGCGTCCCGCCCCCGAGTCGCCACGGCCGCCATAGGTTCCGACGATGTTGGAGCGGTCGGGCGTCGCGCCCACCTTGCGCGGGGAAAATCCCTCCCGGGCCATCCAGTCGTGCACGAAGTCGCCGGCCGCCTTCTCGTGGCCGGCGGGGCTGGGGATATTGCCGAGGGCGAGCGCCAGCTCGACCAGTTCGGTCTCATTGATGGCCGCCGCCAGGGCGGCGCGATCGGCCTCGTCGACCGAAAACGGCGCCACCGCGCCCAGATGTGGAAATCCGTCAGCCATGGCTCAGGCCGCCTTTCGCCAGGCCGCCACGACCTCGGCCGTGTCGACCAGAATCGCGCAGTTCAGCTCCAGGCTCTTCAAGGCGCCTTGGTGCAGGTCGGCCTCGTAGGCGGCGCAGGCGTCACGGGCGACGAACACGTGATAGTCCAGGTGGAAGGCGTCGCGCACCGTGCAGTCGACGCAGCATTCGGTGGTCACGCCGCAGGCGACGATGGTGTCCAGCCCCCGCCGCCGCAGCTCGGCGTCGAGGTCGGTGCGGAAAAAGCCGCTGTAGCGCGCCTTGGCGATGACCGGCTCGCCAGGCGCCGGTTGCGGCCCGAAGAAGGCCGCGCCCGCCGTGCCGATACGGCAGAGCGCGCTGTCCTGCTCCGGATCGCCGCCCCGCCGCCGCATCCGCTCGTTCCAGGCGGCGGAGTCCTGTTCGGCGCTGGTCTGCAGGCCGACGAAGATGACCGCGACGCCGGCCCGGCGCGCGGCCTCGGCCAGGGTCTGCGCCGCCTCCAGCGCCGGCCCCACCGTGCTCAGATCGACGCCGAACCCGGCCAGCACGCCATCGGGCGAGGCGAAGTCGACCTGCATGTCGATCAGCACCAGCGCGGTGCGCGACGGCGCGATCCAGGCCGCCAATCCATCCGCGGACCCGGCCGGCTCTTCGGATTTGAGCGCCGCGTTCATGCCGCCACCATCCGCAGTCCGGGCAGGATGTCGGCGCCGAACATCTTCAGGCCTTCGACATAGTCGGGGAAGATCAGCATGATGCCGTCGATCTCGCAAAAGGTCAGAAATTCCTCGATGGCGTCGGCGCAGGTCGCGGGCGATCCGACGGCGGTCTGGGTCATGAAGGCGCCCTGCTGCTTGGCCACCGAATCCAGCCGCTCCGGCGGCACGCCCCAGCTCTTCAGCATCTCGATCACCGCGCCCATGTCGACGCCCTCGCGATAATGCTCGACCAGGGCCTCGGCCTTGGCGTCGGTCTCGGCATAGACCACCGTGCACATGGCGTAGGTCTTGACGGTCTTGCCGTATTTCTCGGCCACCGCCTTGGCGCGACGGCTGGAATCGCGACGCTCCTCCGGCGTGCGACCCCCGATGAAGCAGGCGTCGGCCTCGCGCACGGCGAAGTCGAAGCCGCGATCGGACATGCCGGCGGCGATCAGGTCCGGGTGCGGCCGCGACAGGGGCTTGGGGTTGGATTCGCAGTCCTTGAAATGGAAGAAGCGGCCCTCGTGGCTGACGCTGGGCTCGCTCCACAGCCGCTTGATCAGCATCGTCCACTCTTCGGTCAGCGCATAGCGATCGTCGTGGTCGAGGCTGTCGTCCCAGGCGCCCATCTGGTCGAACTCGCCCTTATAGGCGCCGGCGACGATGTTCAGTCCGGCGCGGCCGCCGCTGATATGGTCGAGGGTGGTGATCATCTTGGCCGCCACCGCCGGGTTCTGCAGCAGAGGGTGGATGGTCGCCCACAGCTTGACCTTCTTGGTCGCCATGGCGATGCCGGCCATCATGGTCAGCGATTCCATCTGGGTGCCCCAGTGGTTGGTTTCGCCGCCGAAGCCGCGCCACTTGCCCATGGACATGACGAAGTCGAGGCCGGCCTCGTCGGCGGTGACCGAGGCGGCGAGGTTCTGCTTCCACAGGCCGTCGAGCGGCGGAGTGGTCGACGAGATGATCCAGCCGCCATTGGCGACCGGCAGGAAGACGCCGAATTCATGGTTTTGCGATCTGGCCACGGCGAGGCTCCTCTTAGGCAGGGTCTTGGGCGAAGGGGGTGGAGCGATCCGAACGTTCGAGGCTCGGCTCGCCCGGCGAGGCCACCCGATGCGGCGGCCGCATGAAGACAACGGCGATCAGGATCACGGCGATGACGCCAGCGAACAGCTGGAAGGTCGAGGCGAAGCTGCCGGTCAGGTCGCGCAGACTGCCGCCGATGGTCGGGCCCAGCGCTGAGACCGCGCCGATCAGGCAGGTGATCGAGAAGATCTCCAGGTTGTGCTTGCGGCCATAATAGTTGAGCAGCAGCACCGTCACCGTCAGCAGGGTCAGGCCGAAGCCGATCCCGCTGCCGACGGCGTAGAGCAGCATCATCGGATAGTCGTGCGCGACGCTGAGCGCCGCCGACCCCACCGCCAGGCACCCCAGCGAAGCGATCATCAGGTAGCGCGGGTCGACCAGGTCGCCGATCAGGCCGCCGAAGGCGCGGCCCGCCGTCTGCATCAGCGCCTCGACGCTGAGCATGGTCCCGGCGACCGTCGCGGTCACCCCCTGCTGGGTCAGGTGCGCGACCGAGACGCTGGCCACGGTCACCCCGATCAGCAGGTGGCCGAAATAGGCCGCGAGCAGGACGTAGAACTGCGGCGTGCGCAGCGCCTCGCGCGCCGTCCAGTCGACCGCGGTGCGATAGACGTTCGACCGGCCAGGCTTGGCCGCCTCGGCCGCGACCTCGATATCGGTCGCCTCGGAGGCGCGCCTCAGGGCCGCCGGGCCGCCGACCAGGATCGCGCAGACGACGCCGACCACGAAGGCGGCGATCATCTGGGTCATCCAGAACACGCGCCAATGATCGTGAGCCAGGTGCATGACGCCGAAGACCATGAACGGCCCGGCGATCCCGCCCAGGGCGGCGGAGGTGAAATAGATGCCGAACGGCAGGGCGCGATGCTTGAACACCGCCGCCAGAACGTGGGTGCCGGGGATCAGCGCCATCATCTGATAGCCGATCCCGCAAAGCGTCGTACCGAGGAAATAGACCAAGGCCCGGTGGGTTTCAGCCAGGCAGAAGAAGCCGCCGGCCATCACCGCCGTGCCGCAGAGCAGCGTCACGCGCACGCCGAAGCGGCGGATCAGGATCGGGGGAATGAAGGATGAGCCGCCGGTCGCCGCGCCCAGCAGGGTGAAGCCGAAGCCGGCCTCGGTCCAGCTCCAGCCCTCCTCCCTGACCATGTTCGGCAACACCACGCCCAAAGCGTTGTAGGTCGCGGCCGTGATCAGGAAGAGGACCACGCTGAAGACCGAGACAAGGATCCAGGGTCGCCATTCGATCTTCGGCATCGCTACTCCTTCCGCCCCAACTGTCCGGCGGGCGCCGTGGCCGCACCCGCGGGAGGAATCAACTTTAGAACCTGCGCTTCAGCGTGAGGCGCCACTCGCGCCCGATCCCCGGAAGGACGGCCACGTTCACGTAGGTCGGGTCGGAGTTCGGGGTGAAATAGAGCTTGTCGAACAGGTTGGTGACGTTCAGGTCCGCCTCGTAGGGCCCGTGTTGATAGAAGACCGAGGCGTCGGCGATCGTGTAGGATGGATAGACGATCGCATTCCTGATCGTCCCGGAGGTCTGCGAAACATAGGTCGCGCCGATGGTGATCCCGGCCCGCCCCCAGTCGTACTCATCGGTGATGTAGTCGGCATGGAGGCTGACGACGGTGGCGGGGATGGTTGTCAGCGTATAGTTGCCGGGATGGCCGAGCGGCGAGGTGGCGAAGTCGTAGACCAGATAGGCGCCGCCGAACGAGTTGATCTCGCAGGCGGTGTTGTTGCCGCAGACGGCATAGGCCGGAACGTAATAGGTTCCGCTGTCGGGTCCGATCACCTCGGTGTGCTGGTTGTTGCCCGTCAGCACGAAGCTGAGATTCTTGGTGGCCAGGTAGCGGACCTCGAATTCGACGCCGGTCGAGCGGGTGGCTTGGCTGACGTTGTTGAGTCCGGCGAGCCCCGTGCGGTTCTGCAGGTAGCCGTCGATGGAACCAACCAGAGTGTTGCCGAGCAGCTCGAACTTCAGCCCGCCCTCGGTGAGGTTCGAGGCGCTGATATAGCCGCCGCTCTTGATCTGGCTTGGCATCAGGTCGCCGGCCTGCTGCACCTCCAGCGTGTTGTCCTGCGCATAGGTGAAATAGGGCAACAGCCCCCAGCCGAGCTTGTAGGTCACGCTCGCCGAAAATGACGGTTCGCCCTTGGATCCGGAGACCGGCCCGGCGGCGTCGTAATCGAGTCCGACGGCTGGATTGGCGAAGATGCCGCTGTCGGAGCTGCGCACCTGATAGTCGTCGTATCGGCCGCCGACGATGAAATCGAGCCGCTTGAAGACCGAGATATCGGTAGTGGCGAAGACGCCTTCGTCGGCTTCGGTGCTGTGGACGTCGAATTCCCAGCCCTGGCAGTTCGCCGGGATCTGGTCGCCCTTATCGCCTACGGCGAACGGACTGCAGATGGTGTCGCTTGGCGACGCGCCGGCGGCGAGGTCCCGGCGATCGAGCGCGATCAGGCCGTCGTCATAGCTCTGCATGTCGCGGCCCTGATAATAGCGGTAGGAGCCGCCTACGATCGTATCGGCGGTCACATCCCCCTCGAAGGCTGACAATTTGAAGTTGTCTGTCAGGCGCCCCTCATAGGTGTTGGACCGGAACCAGGCTGGAAAGCCGTAGCTGACGAAGCGTTCGTTGCTCAAGCCGTTGTAGAAGAACTGCAGTTTCAACGTGTTATCGTTCGGGAGATCCTTCGACACGCCGAAAACCACCGCCGGCACAAAGGTGTTGGAGAAGTCGGTGGGGCCGACGAAAACGTCGCGGGGATTGAGCTTGACCGTAGCTCCGGCGCCAGGGCTGTTGAGCTGAAAGTCGGGCAAAGGCGGCCCGGCCGGCGTTCCGCCATAATAGGCCGCGAAGAGTCCGGCGCCGACCGAGGTATAGTTGAAGGGGTAATATGGCGCCGTCGGCGTGGCCTGGTTCGGGGTCAGGTAGCCGACCCCAGGCGAAGGCGTCAGCGTGGTGTTGCGGCCGGTGATGTAGGTCTGGCTGCTGATCAGGGCGGGCGTCAGCCGGTTCCAGCCCGGCGTCTGGATCTGACCGGTTGAGGTGATGAGCAGGGTGTCGGCGGACACGCCCCACCCGCCCGGCAGATCGTAGTTGGCCGAGACTTCCACCTGCGCATTCTTGGGGTGGATGCCTTCGTAATAGCTGCCGTTCTGGTCGTATTCGCCATAGGCATAGAGGCCCCCGGTCGCCGTGCCGAAATTCAGCGGCGCGCCGACCTGGCCGTTCACGTCCACTAGGTCGTAGCTGCCATAGGTCGCGTCGATCTCGCCGACCGGATGGGTCAGGTCCTCGCTCTTCGCCGACTTCGGAACGAAGTTCAGGAAACCGCCGACCTTGCCTGGCCCGTAGATTGCCGACGGCGGACCGCGGACGATCTCGATCTGCGCGGCGTCCCCGACCGGGGTGTTATAGGTGCCGCGGTTCTCGATCAGCTTGAAGCCGAGGAAGTAGTTGTCGGCGAGCGTGCCGCGCACGTCGAGCGAGCCGGGCACACCGTAGAAGCTGGCGGTGTAGGTGCTGGGCGAGACGGCGACCAGGTCGTTGATGGTCTGGATGCCGTACCTCTGCAGGGTCACGGCGCTGACGATGCTGGCCGAGCGCGGCGTCTCGATCAGCGGCTTGGTCAGGCCGAATATTGTGCTGTTCGGCCGGCGCTCAAGCAGGCCGGCCTTGTCGGCGGTGACGATCACCTCGTTGGACGAGTCATCCGCCGCTGGCGCGACGACGGGGGGCGCGGTGGGTCCCTTGACGTCCTGCGCCCGCGCCAGGCCGGCGAGTAGGGTCAGGCTCGAGACGCCCGCGAGAAGAATGAAGTGCTTGGACATGTGGCCCCCTTTTTTTGCGTCCTGCAAATGCCCGCCCGCGCGGATATCCCCTTGATCTCACAGGACCGGGAGCAGGTTTTGCGGCGCGCGCCCGGGTAGTCAATGTGTCGTCTGAAATTTTACACGAAATTTGAGTGATGCAAAGCCGTTGCGCAATTTGCCGCGCCCGGCGCCCATCGCCGCGTCATCTGACCTGCGACGTTTTGGTCGATCCGGGCTCATTCCAGCGACGCGGGTGTCGGCTGCTCCATCGCGGTCCCGTTGGCGACGGCGCGTTTCACGTTCTCCGAGAAGACGCCGAGAATGTTCAGCATGGCGGCGTGGGCCGCCTCGGCGTCGCGCCGCGCGATACAGTCGACCACCTTCAGATGGCGGGTGATCTCGGCCATGCGTTCATCTTCGGTATCCTCGACCATGGAATAGACCCAGAAGCGCGCGGCCTTGTGCTGCAGCGGGATGACGATCTTGGCCAGCGTCAGGTTGCGCGTCGCCCGGGCGATGGCGACGTGGAAGCGCTGGTCCATGCCGACGAGGGCGCGGGAATCGCGGGTGCGGGCGGCCTCGGGCGCGCCGTCGAAGGCGCTCTGCAGTGCGGCGATGTCGGCGGGCGTGGCGTGGGTGGCGGCGAGCGCCGCGCAATGAGGCTCGATCAGGCGGCGCGCCTCGAAGGCCTGGCGCACGTCGACCAGATCCAGCGGCGCCACGGTTGTGCCGGCGCGCGGCCGGCGCACGACCAGGCCTTCGAGGGCCAGACGGCCCAGGGCGTCGCGAACCCCGGCCAGGCCGGCGCCATAGCGCCGCGCCAGCTCCTGTTCGTCCAGCCGGCCTCCCGGCGGCAACTCGCCGAGGATGACGTCGAGCAGGATCTGCTCATAGACCTTGGCTTTTTGCAGTTCCGGCGCCCAGCCCACCAGGGCGAGGCTCGAACGGTCGCGCAGGTCAACGCCGAGGCGTTCTCCACGGCCGCGCACAGGCATCAGCTCCGACATTCGACACAACTCCCACCGCCCATGCATTTCCCGCTGAAATTTCAATCAGCAGAAAATAACCTTGGTAATAGGGGTGAGTTTATTGGCGCCATGGTCCGACGCGCAAGGGGTTAACCGAAGCGGGCCTCTACTCCGAAGTGTAGCCGTCCGGGACCTTGGGGTCCGGCCCCGCCTTGCCCCATAGGATGATCTCATTGCCCCAGGGATCGGCAAAGGCGTGGTTGAAGCCGTTGAAGGTCGCCCAGTAATGGTCGCGCCAGAGGATCCTGGCGCCGCGCGCCACCGCGCGGTCCAGAATGGCGTCCACCGGCTCGTCGTCGCTGACCAGGATCCATATCCGGGGCTTGCGGCCGCCCTGGCTGAGGTCGCGCGGCTCGACCCCCTCCGGCTCGGGATGCGGCCGCGCATTGGCGGCCTTGAAGATGCCCAGGTGCAGGTTGCCGATCTCGCTCTCGGTCCCGTCGGGCTTCAGGAAGTTCCCGCCCGGCACCATGCGGTGATAGAGCCCCAGCGGCCGATCGTCGTCGCGCCAGCCGAACACCTCGGCATAGAATTTCCCGGCGGCGGCCGGATCGTCGGCGGCGAGGTCGACGAAGATCAGGGTGTGCGGATAGGCCATGGGGTTTCCTCCAGGGTTTGGGTCAGCGCCGAGGCTTTGAGGGTCAGGACGCGTATTCGGCCCGCTTGGGCGTGAAGATGTCCAGATTGAGCACCGGCTCCTCGCCGACCACCACGCCCCAGTGCCGCGCGTTCGGCGGCACCACCAAAAGGCCGCCGGCGCCAAGCCGCGTGACGGTGTCGGCGATGTGGAAGTCGATCTGGCCGCTCAGAATATAGACGATCTGCTCATGCGGATGGTCGTGCGGCCGCGGCTCATGCCCCGGCTGCAGGCGGTTGAGCGACACGGTGGCGCCGTCGCCGGAAAAGGCCTTGCGCTCGACCCCCTCCCGGACCGGCTCCCAAGGCGTCTGGCTCCAATCGATCGCGTGGATGTCCATGAGAATCCGCCCTTTCCGTCTCGCTTTGCTGTTCCGTTCAGGCCGCGCCGTAGCCGCCGCCGCCGGGGGTCTCCAGGACGACGACGTCGCCGGCCGCCATCGGCATCTTCTTGGATTCCGACACCGACTGGCCGTTGACGGTGAAGCGTCCGGCCGCGCCGGCCTCGCCGCCGTCCAGGCCTTCCGGACCCTGGTCCAGGCGGCTCGGCACCGCGTTGAGCAGCCAGGGCTGGTCGGTGCGCATGTGGAATCCGATCACCTGGCCGTCGCCGCCGCGCGAGCGGCCGACGCCGCCCGATCCGGGCCGCAGCGCGCGCCGATCGAAGACGATGGGCATGGTGGCCTCCAGGATTTCGACCGGCACCGCGGCCACGCCGGTCGGATAGCAGGTGGCGCTGGGGCCTGGCTTGCCGGCCCGGCCGCCCATGCCGCCGGAATAGTTGAACATCGAGGAGGTGAAGGCCTCGCCATCGGCGCGCTTGCCCTGGATCTGCACGGTCCAGACCGCGCCCGAGCCCTCGGCGAGCACCCGGTCGGGCATCACATGGTAGAGCGCCTTCAGGATCGGCATGGGCACGAACATGCCCACCACGTGACGCGCGTTCAGCGGCGAGGGATAGGCGGCGTTGACGATCGAGCCCTCCGGCGCCCGCACCTTGATCGGCGCCAGCGAGCCATAGTTGTTCGGCTGCTCCGGATTGAGGCAGCTGCGCACCGCGAAGGTGGAATAGGCGTGGGTGTAGTTCATCACCACGTTGATCCCGAGCGGGCTGGCGCCGGACGAGCCCGCGAAATCGACGATAACGTCGCCGGCCTCGTTGTCGATGGTCACCGCGGCCTTCAGTTCGATGACCTCGCCGCCGGGCACGTCGAAGCGGCTCTCGCCATGCCAGGTCCCGGCCGGCAAGGCGCGAATCGCCCGCCGCGTCGCGGCCTCGGAACGCGCGATGATCTCCTCGGAGACCGCCTCGATGTCCTGCAGGCCCTGGCGGCGGCAAAGCGCGATCAGCCGCTCGCCCCCCGCCCGGCCGCTGGAGACCTGAGCGGCGAGGTCGCCGAAGACGTGGTCGGGGGTGCGTACATTGCGCCCGATGATGTCATGCAGCAGCGGATTGGGCTCGCCCCGCTCGTACAGCTTCGACGGCGGGATCCACAGGCCCTCCTCGTGGATGTCGCGCGCCCCGGCCCCGATGCCGTAGCCGCCGATGTCGGTGTGATGGACGGTCGAGCCGATATAGCCGATCAGCCGGGTGTGCCAGAAGATCGGACAGAGCACGGTGATGTCGAAGAAGTGGCCCGCCGACATCCAGGGATCGTTGGTGATGACGATGTCGCCGGGCTCGAGCTTGCCCTCGAACAGCTTATGCAGGCTCTCGCCGGCGGCGGCGAGCGAGTTGATGTGGCCCGGCGTGCCAGTATTGGCCTGGGCGACCATCCGCCCCCTGGCGTCGAACAGGCCGCTGGCCAGGTCGCCGGCCTCGCGCACGATCGGGCTGAAGGCGATGCGCTGCAGCGCCTTGGCCTGCTCGCTGACGATGCCGATCAGGTTCGACCAGGCGATCTCGAGTTCGATGCCGTCCATGCTCATGCCTTCCGGGTCGCCGCCACGCAGCCGATCTCGTTGACCACCCCTTCCCATCCCGGCGGCAGGACGATGGTGGTCTCGCGTTCCTCGATGATCGCCGGCCCGGCGATGGTCTGGCCCAGGGCCAGGTCGGCGCGATCATAGACCTTGGCCGGCCCGGCGTCCGCCCACAGCGGCACCATCCGCTCGGCCTTGGCCGCGCCCGGCCGGCGCGACGGCCGCGGCGGCGGCTCGATGGCGATGTCCGGTCCCTGGGCGGTGAGCCGCCAGCTGACGATCTCCACCGGCACGTGCGAGGGCACAACGCCGTACTGGGCCATGTAGACGGTTTCGAAGGCCTGACGGATCATCTCGATGTCGCGGCCGTCGCGCGGGTCGCGTTCGAAGGCGACGGCGACCTCGTTCTGCTGGCCGAAATAGCGTAGGTCGGCGCCGATCTTCAGGCGAACCGCGTCCGAGGCGCAGCCCGCGTCGACCAGGGCGGCGGTCCCCTCCCCGGCCATGTCATCCAGCAGGCGGTCCACCTCGCTCCAGTCGAGCTCGTTCAGGCCGCCGAGCGCGCTGCGCACCAGGTCCAGGCGAACCGGCGTCACCAGGGTCCCGAAGGCGGACAGCACGCTGGCCTGGGGCGGGAAGATCACCGCCGTGCTCTGCAAGAGTTCGCCGACCGCGCAGGCGTGCACCGGCCCCGCGCCGCCGAAGGCCAGCAGCGGCAGGCCCCGGTAGTCGACGCCGCGATCGGTGGCGTGGGTGCGGGCGGCCGAGGCCATGGTCTCGGCGACAATGCGATAGACCCCGCCCGCCGTCTGGCTGACGTCGGTTCCCAGGCCCTCGCCCAGCCGGCGCATGGCCGCTTCCGCAGCAGCCCTGTCCAGCGCCATGTCGCCACCCAGGAAGTTGTCGCCGTCGAGCAGGCCCAGCACCAGATCGGCGTCGGTGACGGTGACCTCGGTCCCGCCGCGGCCATAGCAGGCCGGACCGGGCTCGGAGCCGGCGCTGCGCGGCCCGACCTTCAGAAGGCCGAGGTCGTCGATGGAGGCGATGCTGCCGCCGCCGGCGCCGATCTCGATCATGTCGATCGAGGGGATGGTCAGCGGCATGCCGCTGCCTTCGCTGAAGCGGTATTTGCGGTCGACCTCGAAGCTGCCGGCGACCAGCGGCTTGCGGTCCTCGATCAGGCAGGCCTTGGCGGTGGTGCCGCCCATGTCGAAGGAGAGCAGCCGGTCCAGGCCAAGCCGCTCGGCGTAATAGACCGCGGCCAGCGCCCCGGCGGCGGGCCCGCTCTCGATCATCCGCACCGGATTTCGCCCCGCCGTCTCCGCGCCGATGACGCCGCCGGAACTCAGCATGATCAGCGGCCGGTTGGGGGCGCCGATCTCGTCAAGCCCCTTGGCCATGCCCGTCAGATAGGGTCCGGTGATCGGGGCGGTATAGGCGTTGATGGCGGTCGTGGAGGCGCGCGGATATTCGCGGATCTGCGGCGCGACGGAGGAGGACAGCGAAATATAGAGGTCGGGCGCGGCCGCGCGCAGCGCCTCGCCGACCGCCTGTTCGTTGGCCGGATTGCGGAAGCCGTTGATCAGGCAGACCGCGACGGAGACGATGCCGGCGGCGCGCAGAGCCGGCGCCAGGGCCGCGACCTCGGCCGCGTCGACGCCGCACAGCACCGTCCCGTCGGCGAGGGTCCGCTCATTCAGCTCGAAGGTCAGCTCGCGCGGGATCAACGGCGCCGCGAACTCGATCTGCGGGTCGTACATGTCGTAGCGGTGCTCGTTGCGGATCGACAGGACGTCGGCGAAGCCCTTGGTGGTGATGAGCGCTGTCGGCGGCCCGCGGCGTTCGATCAGGGCGTTGGTCACCACCGTGGTGGCGTGCACGACGACCCCGTCCACCTGGCTGGCCGAGACCCCGGCCTTGCCAAGCACCAGGGTCACGCCGCGAAAAAAGCCCTCGAGCAGGTCGTGATGGGTGGTCAGGGTCTTGTCGACGGTGAGCGAGCCGTCCTCGCCGCGCAGCACCGCGTCGGTGAAGGTGCCGCCAATGTCGATCGCCAGCGAATAGGTCATGCCGCGCGCGCCCTCCATCCGAGCCGACTCGAGGCCTCGGACGCCGCCCCGAGCACGGCGGCGATCTGATCGCCGGTCGGCTCGGCCGCGATCAGCTGGCTCGAGCCGACGATGGCCAGGGCGCCGCCGAGCGCGCCGCGGTGGTCGAACACCGGCGCGGCCAGGGCGTTGACGCCGGCCAGGACCCGATCGGCCGCCGTGGCCCAACCCTGCCGGCGGACCTTGTCGACCTCGGCCAGCAGCGCGGCGCGGTCGGCCGCCTCGGCCGGCGCCGCTGCTTCGAGCAGGGCGGGCGGCCCGAACGCCAGGGCGACAAGCCCGTGCGCCGACGCGCGAAAGTCCAGCCGGGCGCCGGGACGGATGCCGAACTCGATCAGGGTGCGGCCCTGCAGCACCTCCAGCACCGTCACCGCGCCCTCCACCAGGGCCGAGGCGGTGACCGCTTGGCCGGTGGCCTCGCGCAGGCGGCTCATTTCCGGCCGCATCGCCCCCAGCGCGCCGAACCGCTCGCGAACCGCCTCGCCCAACACCATCAGCTTGACGCCGATCTCATAGCGGTCGGTCTCGGCGTCCTGGCGCACATAGCCGCGCTCGACTAGCGCCCTTAAGTGCCGGTGGGCGCGGGCCTTCGAAATCGCCAGCTCCCGGGCGAGATCGGAGACCCCGCGCGGCCGCGGCGAGGCCGCCAGGCTCTCCAAAAGATCGAGCACCAGGTCCACGGAGGCCAGCCCCGCCTCGGCGGGTTCGCGCGCGGCCTGAAGGGCGAAAGGCAAGGCCGTCTCCTTTCCGCTCAGCGGAACAGCGTTTCGAATATTAAGAAAACTGCGCCTCGGATGCGCGCGCTGTCAAGCGGGCGGTCGAGACGCCTAGCTTTTGAAGCGGCCCTCGAAGACGAAGCCTGACATCGGCAGCCGGTCGCTCGGCGCTTCCCGAGCGCGGTAGGCTTGCGGCAAGACGCTCTTGTCGGCGGGCCGGCCGATCGCCACGGCCGCCTCCACCCGATAGTCGGCCTCGGGCAGGCCCAGTTCTTCATAGGCCCTGGCCGGATCGAAGCCGGTCATCCCGTGCGCCGCCAGCCCCATGTGGTGCGCCTGCAGGGCCAGACAGGCCCAGGCGGCGCCAGCGTCGAAGGAATGGCTGTAGAGCGGCTCGGGCGCGGCGCCGGCCTTGCGGCGGAACCGGTCCGAGACGACGAAGACCAGAACCGAGGCCCCCCGCACCCAGGCCTGGTTGTATTCGATCAGGACGCTTAGCAGCCGCTCCCAGTCCGGGGTGTCCCGCTCGGCATAGACAAACCGCCAGGGCTGCAGGTTGAACGCCGACGGCGCCCACCGCGCCGCCTCGAACAGGCTCATCAGAGCCGCGCGCGGCAAGGCCTCGCCGGTGAAGGCCCTCGGCGACCAGCGATTCAGGAAGATCGGGTCGATATCGTGGTCGGCGGTGCGGCCATTGGCGGTGACGGTCACGGTTGGCGATCGCTGTATTCGAGGGGGATACGACGCCGGCTGATATCGGCAAGCCGCGCCGGGCGCAATGCGACACCGGCGGGGTGATCGCGCCCGTGGGCTGGTGGCGCGATCAGCCAGATGACGCCGGGCATCGCCTGCGGTTTCGCGCGCACGGCCGACGGGGACGATCGACCCACGGCGGACTCCCAGACGGCGCTTCTGCTATCATGGTGATTGCAAATGTCGGAATGGGGGCGGTTCGGTCGTCCTATGCTGGATGCGGGTGCGGGGCCTCGGCCGGCGCACAACGAAGGAGGATAAGATGGCGAAGTTCATGGCGCTCTATACGGGCCAGCCGGGCGCGGGCGCGCGCGCCGACGAAGCCACTATCGCCAAGGGCATGCAGGCCTGGAGCGAGTGGATGGCGCGCCACGCGGACCGGATCGTCGAAACAGGCGGCCCGCTGGGCAAGACCAAGAGAGTCTCAGCCGCCGGGATCGCCGCCATCCAGAACAACATCGCGGCCTATGTCGTCGTCGATGCGAAAGACCATGAGGCGGCGGCCCGTATGTTCGAAGACCATCCACACTTCAGCATCTTTCCCGGCGATGGAGTCGAGGTGATGCCTTGCCTGCCGGTCCCGACCGCCTGACGCACGGCTAGGGATCGCCGAGGCGACGCAAACCGGGTCCGTTTTCCACCCCAGCCGGTCGGTTCGAATGGTCCGCTCGTCGGCGGCGGTCTGATCCGCGCCTTAAGGCTGGACAAGCACCACGGTGACATTGTCCTTCGCGCCGCGGTCGAGCGCGGCGGCGATGAGGGCGTCTGCCGCGGTGTCCAAGGCGTTGCGGCCAAGGATATCGGCGATCTCGGCCTCCATCAGCGCGCCGGTCAGCCCGTCGGAACAGAGCAGGAAGAGGTCGCCGGGCTCGATCGCGCCGTGGCTGAGGTCGGTGTCCAGCCGTTCGGCGACGCCCAGGGCGCGGGTGATGAGGTTGGCGTAAGGGTGCGACCTGGCGTCCTCAGCGGTGATCTCGCCCCGGTCGACCATCTCCTGCATGACGCTGTGGTCGTGGGTGACGAGGTCGAGCCGGCCATCGCGCAGGCGATAGGCGCGGCTGTCGCCGGCCCACAGGCAGGCGAAGTGCCCGTCGCGGATGAGCAGGGCCACCACGGTCGAGCCGACGACCGCGCCGCGGCCGATCGAGGCGGCCTCCGCCAGCAGACGGGCGTTGGTGTGCCGCAAGGCCTCGCGGACGGCGCCCAGCAGCCCATAGCCGGACGCGGCCGGGGCTATGGCCGCCAAGGCCTCGATGGTCAGGCGGCTGGCGAGGTCGCCGGCCTGGTGGCCGCCCATGCCGTCCGCCACCGCCCACAGGCCGAGCTGTCCGTTGTCGAGATAGTCGTCCTCGTTCAA
Organism: Caulobacteraceae bacterium; assembly: GCA_965277425.1. Classification (GTDB taxonomy): domain Bacteria; phylum Pseudomonadota; class Alphaproteobacteria; order Caulobacterales; family Caulobacteraceae; genus Poindextera. Next base: position 43,757 of record CBDICR010000007.1, on the reverse strand, counting down.
GGCGCGGACGGCGCCGACATGGGTTCTAGCGGCGGAGCGGGCGACCGGGACGGTCGCCGCGGCGCAGGGCTGCGCGTGACCGCTCAAAGGCCGCCGCCCATGTCGTCCAGCTCCGTCAGCCGCCGGGCATAGGCGGCGCGGAATTCGCGGCTGACGGCGCCGTCGGGGTCTTCGCTCGCCTCTTTGCGAAACTGATCGTGCGCGGCGGCGAACGCCGTCCAGGCGGCGGCGCCCCTGCCCTTCAGGAAGAAGGATTGGCCGGCGATCCGCGCCTCGACGGCCTGCGGGCTGAGCTCGTCCAGAGTCGCCTCCAACGCCGCCCGGAAGCCGTCCATCAGGCAGAGCAGGTGCTTCTTCATGTCCCCGAACGAGGCCTGCACCGCCGCCGGTCCGGAAAGGAATTCCTCGCCGCCGCCGCGCAGCAGGTCGACGGCCACCCTTTGCGCCCCCGCCCAGCGGAAGGGGTTGTTGCCGCCCGAACGCACGGTGGTCCGATCCATCCGGTACTGGGTCTTCACCGTCGTGCGTTCGCTCATCAGGTCGGCCAGGCCGAGAACCATCTGCTGATAGACGGCGCCCAGCCGTCGCATGACGGCTTCGGCGTCCTCCCCGGAGAAGGCCGAGACGTCCAGGTGCGCGCCTTCGCAGAAGGCTTCGAGCAGAGACCCATCGGCGTTGGCGACCGCCGCGCCCGGCGCTGACGGCGGCGCTTGGGTATCCTCGCTCCAGTCCGAAGGCACGGACACGTCCGCCAGAGTGGTCTTCGCCGCCGGCGGCGTGATGAAGGGGGTATCCGCCTCGTCCTCGGCCGGTGGCGGCGGCGCGGAGGCGACTGGGTCGCCCTCCACCACGATCAGGTAGTCGCCCAGCCGCAGGACCTCGGTCGGCTGGATTTCGCGCTGCGTATCGCGCGGCGCTGCTTCACGCGCCTCGCCGACCAGCACGCCGTTGGCGCTGGTGTCGCGCACGGTGACCTTGGCGCCGGCTACGCCAATCACGCAATGACGGCGCGATAGCTTTCGCGTGGCGTCCGCCAGCGGCCAATCCGCCGCCTCATCGCGGCCGATGACGATTTCGCCCTGCTCAAGCGTGCGCGCATCGAGCTGGCGGAAGGGATCGGCTTGCCGGAAAAGGCGAAGGGTGATCACGGCGGCGCCCCTTAAGCCTGACGAAGCTGGCGCAGGCGGTCGAGCAGGCTGCCAGGGACATATTGGCCGGCGCCGACCGCCGCCGCAGGCTCCCCATAGGGCACGGCGGACGGCGGGGCTGAAATCCGCGTGCGATCCTGCTCGTCGATCGCGTCGGCGGCGGCCATGGCCGAGGCGACCGCATCCGAGGTCGCCAGCGCCGGCGCGAACGGTCCGGCGTCGAGGGCTGGGCGGACGTTTGCCGCGCCGCGCGCGCTGGCGTCGGGCGCCTCCTGACGCTCCTGCATGGCCGCGACCAGCCCGTTGAAGCCGTCGAAAAGGTCGCCGAACTCATCCTTGCGGTGGTGCGAGATGCGAAAATCCAGATCGCCCCCAGCCGCATCGGCGAGCGCGGCCTTCAGCCTGCGCACCGGCAGCGCGATCGAGCGGCCGGCGGCGTAGCTGACGGCGATCACCGATCCGAGCGTAACGAGGCCGAGGATCGCCAGCAAAAGGCGCGACTGATCGACGACCGACAAAAGCTCGGCCTTGCTGAGCGTGACGTCGACGGCGCCGAAGGTCTGGCCGGCATAGAGGATGGGCCGCATGAAGCGGAATCCCGCGCCGGCCGCCGAGACGGTCAGGCCCTTGGCCCGGCTGAGCACCACCTCGCCCCGGGTCGGACGATAGGGCTGGCCGACCAGGGCCGGACGGCTGGCGGCGCGCACCACGCCGGCGTCGTCGACGACGGTGATCTGCCGGACGTTGGGGTCGGTCGACGCGGTCTTGACGAAGGCCTGCACCGGCAGCCAGTCGCGCTGGTCGGGCGGCAGCGAGGCGTTGTCGACCGCGGTCAGCGAGGCGTTGCTGGCGATGAAGGAAGCGATCGCCGAACCGGAGGTCAGGGTCATGGCCTGCATGGCCTGCTCTTGCCGCTGCAGCACCGTGCCGATGCTCGCCAGCAGGACCAGAGCCGTGATCGAGGCCATGATCAGGGTCATCCTGGCGGGCAGCGGCAGCGCGCGGCGAGCGCCGAAACCGCCGGTCAGCAGCGCGTGGCCCCGTTCGCGATTCAGCGCCGCGGCCAGATGGGCGCCGCCGGCGAAGCGCTTTTCGGGTTTCTTGGCAAGCAGCTTGCCGATGATGAACTGCAGCCCGCGCGGGCAGTCGGGCGCCAGGCCGGCGATCGGTTGGGGATCGCGCTGGGTGATCTGCAGGGCCAGCGACGCGGCGTTGGCGCCGCTGAAGGCGCGCTTGGCGGTGATCAGTTCGTAAAGGACCACGCCCGCCGAAAAGAGATCGGTGCGGCCGTCGACCTCAAGGCCGAGGGCCTGTTCGGGGCTCATATAGCGCGGCGTACCGAGCACCTGCCCGACCTGGGTGCGCAAGGTGGCGTCTTCGCTGGCCAGAATATCGGCCTCGGCGATCCAGGCGATGCCGAAATCCAGCAGCTTGATCGTCTGGCCGTCCCGGCACAGCATGATGTTCGAGGGCTTGATGTCGCGATGCACGACGCCAAGATCGTGCGCATAGTTCAGCGCCTCGGCGAGCTGCAGGCCGATCGCGGCGACCTCGTCGGCCGGCAGCCGGCCCCGGCGCTGCAGGACGCCGTCCAAAGTCTCGCCGTCCAGCAACTCCATGGCGATGTAGGGATAGCCGCTCTCCTCGCCGACATCGTAGATCGTCACGATGTTGGGGTGCGACAGGGCGCCGGCGGCCTTGGCCTCGCGAAGGAAACGCTGGGCGTATTGACGGCTCTGCCGGAATTCCGGCTTCAGGACCTTGATCGCCAGAACCCGGTTGATGCCCGGATCGTAGGCGCGGAAGACGTCGGCCATGGCGCCTCGGCCGATACAGTCCTGAATTTCGTATCGTCCCAGCCGTTTCAGCAACTTAAACCCCTGATACACGCGCTAGATTGGATAGCTTCTGCTTTAGAGCGTATCGTAACGGCATCCGGTTAAGACTTGGCGTACTTCAGCGCCTATGCACGGTGGCCTGGATGCGCAAGGCGCGAGCAAGGTCGCGGGCGATGCGCGTATTGCCCGGATCCAGCGCCGCGGCATGCTGTAGAAGGCTGACCGCGCGATTGATGTCGCCGCGGCTCATGGCCTCGAGCGCCGAGGCGCGCAGAAGCCTGGCTTGACCGGGATTGAGAGCCGGCGCGGCCTTGGCCGGCGTCTGCGCCGCCGCCGGGGCCGCGCTCCGGTGCGGAACGCCGGGGATCATCAGGACGCGTCCCGACGTCACGTCCGCGGGCGCCTCGATGCCGTTGTAGCGGGCGAGCGCGTAGAACATCAGCGGATCGCCGAGGAAGCGTTCGGCGAGCACCGACATCGTCTCGCCCGGCCTGACCGTGTAGGCGAAGCTGCGCGCGCCGAGCAGGGCCTGCGGCGCCTCGTCGATCTCGCGGATCAGCCGCGCGGCGCGCCCATCATCCGCGCGAGCCGCCAGCAAGGCCTGAAGTTCGGCGCGCGCCTGAGCGGCCTGGCCATGGTCCAGGAGGTCGATCGCCCTGGCGAGCCGTTCGGCCGGCGCCAGGCCCGGCGAGGCCGCCGGCTGGGCGGGTGCGACGAGCGCGGCGGGCGCGACAGGCGCCGCCGTCGTGCGCAGGTTGGCGGTGGCGCACGCCGAAAGGGCCAGCGCCAGAACGGCCGCCATGGCCGGCGCCGCGCCTCGCGGTTGCGGCATGCCCGTTGCGCCGGCGCCGCTCATGCCCGCCTCAGCGTGGGCCGTGACGGCTTTGTCGAGCCGATTTCGAGCTTGGCCAGCCAGGCCGGGTCCCTGATGGTCTCAAGGAAGGTCGCCGCGGGCATGGGTCGGGCGAAATAGTAGCCCTGAAACAGCGAACAGCCCATCTGCAGCAGCGTCTCGACCTCCTCCGCCTCCTCGACCCCTTCCGCCAGCACCTTCATGTCCAGGCCGCGTCCCAGCGCGATCAACGTCGAACAGATGGCGCGGCTGTCGGGGCGCTCATGCACCTTGGCGACGAACTCGCGGTCGATCTTCAGCTTGGTGAAGGGCAGGCTTTTCAGGCAGCTGAGGCTGGCGTAGCCGGTCCCGAAATCGTCGATGGCGACGCCGACGCCGAGCGCCTTCAGATGCAGCAAAAGCTGCCGCGTGCGCGCGGCGTCCTGCATCATCGCCGTCTCGGTCAGTTCGAGTTCGAGATTCTGCGCCAGCAGGCGGTGACGCTCCAGCGTCCGCAGGATCATCATGCTGAGCACCGGATCGCGGAACTGCCGCGCCGAGAGATTGACCGCGACGGTCAGGCCCTCGAGACCCTGTTCACGCCATGCGCGCGCTTCCCGACAAGCGGTGTTGAGAACCCAAAGGCCCACCTCGTCGATCAGGCCGGACTGCTCCAGCACGGGGATGAAGTCGCCGGCCGGCACCGAACCGTGCTCGGGATGCAGCCAGCGCACCAGCGCCTCCGCGCCGATCACCCGTCCCGCCGACAGATCGACCACCGGCTGGAAGTAGACGCGAAGTTGCTCGCGGCTGATCGCGTGGCGCAGATCCTGCTCCATGCTAAAGCGCTCGCGAGCGGCGACCGAGGAGGTGGCGGAGAAGAAGGCGAGGTTGTCCTCCTGGGCGTCGCCGGCGCGCGGCAGCGCGGCGAAGGCGCGGGTCAGAAGGACGTTGGCGTCGCCGGCGTCGTGCGGAAACACCGCCGCGCCGATTTTCAGCTCCGGCGTAAGCCTGTGTTCACCCGCGCCAAGGTCCTGTCCGAGCACATAGGAAATCGCGCGAAGCTCCCGGGTGGCGTCGCGCAGCGGCACGCCGTTGAACCAGACAGCGAAACAGTCGCGGTCGACCTGCGCCAGGCGCCGGCCGGCCTCGATCGCGCCCTGCAGGCGTGCGCCGAGGCCGTTCAGGGCGCGTTCGGCGCCGTCCTGATCGAACGGCGCTATGCGATCGAAGTCGCAGAAACGGATCACGGCGAGCAGCACCGGCTCGTTCGAGGCGGTCATGTCCGCGCCGACTTCGCCTAAAAACGGCTCGCGGGTCGGCAGGCCGGTCCCCGGATGTCGGTTGGCCAGACGCGGCCGCACCTGTTCCAACTGGTCGGCCAGTCGCCGCACGTCGCCGAGCATGTCGACCGAGTCCGTCGCGAGGCGCGTCTCATCGTCCAGCCCGAAGGCCTGCGCCAGGGAATGCAGCGCCATCGCGGCGCGGCCGAATGAGGCTAAGGACGCGGCGATAACCAGCAGGGCCAAGGCGCTCGCGCCGGCGCACTCGGCCAGGGTGACGGCGCCGATCCGTCCGACCGCCGGTTTTGCGGCCAAAAGGCTCAGGAGCAGGATCTGGGGCGCGACCACGCCCAGGACGGCGACAGCGAGCGTGCCGCGGTGCAGGCCCAGACCCCGCAGATTCCGACCCAGATCCGTGAGCCAGACAAGTTTCATAGGCCGCAATCCCCAGCATTCTACTTGCGGTTATCCACCTGAACACCTTGCGTCCTGGTGAAGCATCGTCGCTAACGAGTCGTCACCTACGGCTCAGCTTGACGGAGCCGCGGCGACTTCGTTCATGCAGCGGCCATCGCCCCTCGGTTAAGCGGGTTTGAGGCGGCGTCTTTTCGTGGTCTCGGTTGCGCATTCGCCAGGCGCACGCTCCCGGCGCCTTGTTTCCGCCCGCCTGGTTCTCTTAAGCCGCAGCTCCTGCCGCAAGGATATGCCTGATGTTCGTCTCCTTCTTTCCACGCCCGCGGCCCTTTTTCATCTCGGTGATCCTTTGGATCGCCTTCGCGGTCGCGGTTTGGCACCTCGGCGGCAAGACCTGGGGAGGGTTCATCGGCCTGCCGCAGGCCGCGCCGGGCCAGGGGCCTATCATCGGCGTCTCGCTATTCTGGTCGAAACCTTTCCTTTGGTTCGACCTCTACTATTGGGCGGCGACGGGCCTGTTCGCCGCCTTTTGGCAGGTCTTCGCCCCCCATCCCTGGTCGCGATGGTCGGTCTGGGGCTCGGCGCTGATCGTGTTCGCGACCTATCTGCAGGTCGAGGTCAGCGTCGTCATCAACAACTGGTACGGCCCGTTCTACGACCTGGTGCAGGCGGCGCTCGGGCATACCGGGCACGTCACCGTCGCCCAGTTTTACGCCCAGCTGCTCACTTTTGCGAACATCGCGCTGGCGGCCGTGACGGCGGGAGTCCTGATCGCCTTCTTCACCAGCCACTATGTCTTTCGCTGGCGCACGGCGATGAACAACTACTATGTCGACCACTGGCCGACTCTGAGGAAGGTCGAAGGCGCCTCCCAGCGGATCCAGGAAGACACCATGCGCTTCTCCACAACGGTGGAGGACCTGGGCGGCAGCCTGGTCAACGCGGTCATGACCCTGATCGCCTTCCTGCCGGTGCTGGTGACCCTGTCGCTGCATGTGACCACCCTGCCGCTGATCGGCCGGGTGCCGCAGCCTCTGGTGCTGGCGGCGATTTTCTGGTCGCTGTTCGGCACGGCCTTCCTGGCCTTGATCGGCATCCGCCTGCCCGGCCTGGAATTCCGCAACCAGCGGGTGGAGGCCGCCTATCGCAAGGAACTGGTCTATGGCGAAGACGACGCCGCCCGCGCCCAGCCGCCGACGCTCGTCGAACTGTTCGCCAACGTGCGCCGCAACTATTTCCGGTTATATTTCAACTATCTCTATTTCAACGTCGGACGGATGTTCTATCTTCAGGTCGATAACATATTTGCCTATATCATCCTGGGTCCGACCATCGTCGCCGGCGCCATAACGCTCGGTCTGCTCAACCAGATCCTGAACGCCTTCGACCAGGTGCGCAGCTCGTTTCAGTACCTGGTCAATTCCTGGACCACGATCGTGGACCTTTTGTCGGTCTATAAGCGCCTGCGCAGCTTCGAGGCGGTCATCGCCGGCGAGGCCCTGCCGGCGCTGGAGCGGTCTTCCGACGCGCCGGGAGGCGACGTCACCGGGGCGATGCCATAGGGACCCGCGACGGCGCCCCACCGGACCAAGGCGGGGACACCGATCGCAGTCGTCGCCTCAGCCCATGGCCTTGCCGAGCTCAAGCGGCACGAACAGCTTGTGGCCGTTGTGCGCGACCAGCACCAGGATGTCCTGGCGGCCCTTTTGCCGGGCCTCGGCCACGGCGGCGGAGACATCGGCGGCGGTCCCGACGCTGTGGTCGCCGGCGCGCAGGATCACGTCGCCCTGGCTCAAGCCCTTGTCGCCGGCGTCCGAACCGGGCCGCACGCCGGCGATCGTGACGCCGCCCGATGGGTTTGGCTCCAGCTGCATGCCCATCACGGCCGCGTTCGCGGCGTTGGGATCGGCGCCCGCGCCCGGCTGGCCTTCTGCGTTGCTGGCCAGCATCGCCTCGGATGGCCGCGTCCCCGATCGGAGCGAGATCTCTTGTTCGTGGCCGTCGCGACGCACCTGCAGCTGAATGACGTCGCCCGGCCGCGCCAGCCCGACCTGACGGGTGAGGTCCGAGGCCGAGGTGATGTCGTGACCATCGACGCTCTGAACCAGGTCGCCGGACTTGAGGCCGGCGTGATCGGACGGGCCGCCCGGCGTGATTTCGGCCACCAGCGCGCCCTTGCCGCCGGGCAGGCCCAGGCTGTCGGCGATATCCGGCGTCACGTTCTGGACGGTGGCGCCGATATAGCCGCGCACCACTTCGCGATGGTCGATCAGTTGCCGGCTGACGGACGCGGCGACGTCGGCCGGAATATCGAAGCCGATGCCGACCGAGCCGCCGGACGGCGAATAGATCAGGGTGTTCACGCCGACGACCCGTCCATAGACGTCGAAGGTCGGTCCGCCGGAATTGCCGCGATTGATCGGCGCGTCGATCTGCATGTAATCGACATAGTTGGAATCGCCCACGTCCTGGCGGCCGAGAGCCGACACGATGCCCGCCGTCGCCGTGCCGCCGAGGCCGAAGGGATTTCCAACCGCGACGACCCAGTCGCCGACCCTCGGCTTGGCCCGGTCCTCGAAGCTGACGAACGGAAAGTCATGGCCCTGGACCTGGATCACGGCCAGATCGGTGGCCGGGTCGGTTCCGACCAGCCGCGCATCAAGCGAGCCGCCGTCCTTGGTCCGCACGGTGATCTTCGCCGCGCCCTGCACCACGTGATTGTTGGTCAGGATGTAGCCGTCCGACGAAATGAAGAAGCCCGAGGCGGTCGCGCGCTCCGGCGGCTGCGCGCCGCCGCCGGGCGCCTGCGGAATGAGTTGGCCGAAGGGATTGTTCGACCCGTTGTCGCCGTTCGAGCCGTCGCCGCCATTCGGGGTTCCGAAGCGGAAGGTGAACGGCATGCCCTGCATCGCCGCATCGGCGGGGGTGGCCTTTTCGATGACGTCGATGGACACCACGGCGGGCGCGACCCGCTGGACGATGTCGGCGAACGAGTCGGGCGCCATGGCCGGCGCGCTGGCGGTGGGCGTGGCGTTGACGGCGCCGGTTTCGGCGTTCGCGCGCGCCCAATAGCCGCCCGCTCCCGCCAGCAATGCGGCGGTGGCGCAGACAGCGGCGCCGGAAAAATAGCTTTTCCTGGTCATTGGAATTGGAACCTGATCCTTTGCTTCAAGTTGACGCGGTCTTTGGGGTCGACAGCGGTCGTCGGCGACTGCTTACGCAGGACCAATCACGCCTCTGATCCTTGAGGACCGAGATAAGATCATAATGTGATCTAGGAAGACGGCGAAAAAGCGGTCAGGGGCGCCGAAGGCCTATGCCGGGTCGGCGCCGGTCAGCTCGCGGGCCCAGTCCGTCATCGCGCGCCGCGAAACACAGTCCGCCGGGCCCCGCATGACTTCGTATTCGGTCGTGTTTCCAGCGCGCCAGAAGCGGATGTCGAAGCTCATCTGGCCGATCCGAAGGCCTTTGACCGTCAGGTCCGGCAGCCAGGCCGGAAGCGAGGGATCGACGTAGAGCCGCTTGTTCGGCGCGTCGGCCTGGAAACCGAGCAGGGCCTGCAACAGCGAGAACATCGCACCCGCCGCCCAGCCCTGCGGCACGTTCGCGCCAAGATACTGCACCGGAAAGTTGGTCGGCTCGCGTTGGGTGCCGGCGTAGAGTTCGGGCAGCTGGTTCATGGCGAAATAGCCGACCGCGCGCATGATCGCCTCGGCGACCTCGCAGGTCTCGTCGTGCAGGCCGTAGCGCTTCAGGCCCTGGGCGATGAAGCCGTTGTCGTGCGGCCAGACGGCGCCGGTCTGGTAGTTGTACGGATTGAAGTTCTTGTGGTCCGAAGACAGCGTCCGGATGCCCCAGCCGCTCCACATGTCGGGCTTTTTCAGCCGGGCGGCGACGCGCTTGGCGCGATCCGGCGGCACGATGCCGGACCACAGGCATTGGCCGGGGTTCGAGGCGATCGACCAGACCGGGTTTTTGTCGCCGTCCAGAGTGAAGGCGTAGAAGCCTTCCTCTTCGTTCCAGAAGGTCGCGTTGAACCGCTCGAACAGCGCGGCGGCCTTATTGCGGAGGTCGGCGGCGCGGTCGGCGCGACCCAGCGCGTCATAGACCTGCGCCATGCGCAGCCACGCGTCATAGACATAGCCCTGCAGCTCACAGAGCGCCTTGGGCCCCTTCACCAGCGACCCGTCGACATTCATCACCGCGTCGCCGGAATCCTTCCAGCCCTGGTTCTCGTAGCCGGCGCTCGAGCGGGTCTGATATTCCTGAAAACCATCGCCGTCGCGGTCGCCATAGTGGTCGATCCAGTCGAGGCAACGCTCCGCCGTGCCCAGGTGCTCGGTCAGCAGGCCGTGATCGCCGGTGGACATCCAGGCGGAATGCAAGGTGATCAGATAGAGCGGCGTGGCGTCGGCGGTGCCGTAATAGGGCGTATGCGGAATAAGCTTGAAGTGGGCCAGCTCGCCGCGCCGCAGCTCGTGATGGATCTTGCCGGGTTCGGCGTCGCGGTAGTCGTCCCGCTCCGTCGCCTGCCATTGGCCGAGAACGGTCAGCGCGGCCTTGGCGAACTCCGGGTGCACGATGGCGTTCTGCAGCGAGATCACCAGACTGTCGCGGCCGAACAGCGCCACGAACCACGGCAGGCCCGCGGCCGGCACGAACTGGATGTGATCGGTGCCCGCGAGCGGCAGGCGCAAGGCCGACATGTCATCGATCGCCTGGGCGAAGGCGGCGGCGAAGGTGTCGTTGCTGCTCTGAAGTTTCAGCACCTCGTCCTTCCACAGCCTGGCGGCGCGCTTGGCGGCCGCTCCGGCCGGATCGGCGACACATTGGCTGGGCGCGGCGCTCCAGGTCTCGCCGTCGGCGAAATCGTAGAGCAGGCAGGTTCGCCACGATGCGCCCGGCCCGATCTCGACCTTGAAGCTGAGCCTGCCATTGGCATAGGTCATCGGCGAGCTGTTTGAGCCCGCCCGGACCCGAAGCGAGCGGGAAAAATCCTCGTGAGTATAGGTGGTGGTCAGGGTTTCGTCGTCTTCGGACCAGTTGACCTTGATCTCGCCGCGCCGCGTGACGCTCTTGCCCTTGACCTCGAACAGATCGGCGAAATCGCTGCGGATCGCCAGTTCGAGATTGAAGACGACAGTCTGGGCGGTGTGGTTGGTGATCTCCAGGTCTTCGTGCATGCCGCCATCCACGTAACGGCCGAAGGCCAGGCCCATGGTCTTCTCTGGAATGGTCCCGCTGACGGTCTCGATGGCCGGATTGGTGCAGAAAACGCGCGCGGCGTTACCGGCCAGCCCGCCCCCGTTCAACAGCTTCCAAGACTGGCCGTCGGCGAACAGGGTCCAGACGCAGATCAGGCGCGTGTCGAGGAAGAAGAGCCCGTTGTCACTGACATCGGGAATCTGCCCGTCAGGATCGCTGACCATGACCGCATAGCCCTGGTGGACCGTCAGCTGCGGCGGCCCGACCTTGATTTCCAGGGTCATGGGCGGTGACCCGACGGTCGCGACAAGAGCCGTTTTCCAATCAGGCGCGCGCCCATGACCAGGGCGAGGGCGGCGGCGGCCGTGAAGACATCGCGATGGCGGCTTGTGATCATTTCCAGGCTCGCCGGGCGCGCCCTGTCGTCGAAGCGCCCGTGGGCGCCGTAGGGGCCAGCCACCGGCTCGAACAGGTTGCCGGGCGCGCGTGGATCGGAAGGCTGGTCGGTGAGCTGGCCGCTGTAGCCCGACTTGGCGAGGTATCGATCGAGCAGGCCTGGAAAGAGGCGGTTGGCCAGGATGGCCTTGACGGTCGGGAAGCCGACCCAGATCTGCCGACGCGGATGGAAGGCGCCGAAATAGATGGCGCGGGCGGCCACCTCGGGTTGAAAGATGGGCGGCACGGGCTGGGCCTTACGGCCCATCTTGTTGCGGGCCCAATCGAATTGCGGCGTGTTGACGGCGGGCAGGTCGACCTCGGTCACCGTGACCTTGACCCGGTCATGGTAGAGTTCCGAACGCAGCGCGCCCAGAAACCCGCGGATGGCGAACTTAGCGCCGCAATAGATCGATTGCAGAGGCACCGACCTATAGGCCAGGGCCGAGCCCACGCAGACGATGGAGCCGCGATTGCGCGGACGCATGTGCTTCAGCGCCGCCATCGTCCCGTGCACCTGACCGAGATAGGTCACCGCCGTACCGCGCTGAAATTCCGCCGCGGTCAGTTCATGCACGGGCGCGAAGACCGTCGCCATGGCCACATTCACCCAGACATCGATCGGGCCAAGCTCCGCCTCGACCCGGTCGGCGGCGGCGCTCACCGCGTCGGCGTCGGCGACATCGGTCGAAATCGGCAGGGCGCGGACGCCGAACCGCCGCAACGCCTCCGCCGCGGCGTGCAACCGGTCCGGATCGCGGGACAGAAGCGCGACATCGCAACCGTTGCGGGCGAATTCCGTCGCGACGGCGCGCCCGACACCGGCGCCGGCGCCTGTTACGACTACAATCTTGCTCATGCTGGTTGCCTTGGTCCGTTGAGCGACCGCGAATCTCTTCCCGGACGGCGGTCGCCGGCCTGCTCAAACACCCGGCGCTCCAAGACCGCAACGCGACGAGGCGCCCACCCGTTCCGTCACGGTTCGGACGATGGCCGATCATGGGCGCGGCCCGGATCAGCGAGGGGCGCTGCTTGCGGCCGCCACCACGGAGATCGCCTCGAGCAGGCCCGCGTCCGAGAACGGCTTGTGCATGACCGTTATGTCGTTCGGCACGGCCTCGAGGTCGAAATAGCCGGTCAAAAGGATGATCGGCAGATCGGGCCGGCGGCTGTGCATCGCGACGGCCAGATCGACGCCGGTCATCCCGGGCATGGCGAAGTCGATCACCGCCAGATCGATCCGGTCATGATCGGCCTGGAAGAGTTTCAGCGCCGTGAAGCCATCACCGGCTTGCAGCACCTGGTGGCCCTGCTGGCGCAGAAAGTCGGCGGTGACGTCCCGGACGATCGCCTCGTCGTCGACAAGGAGGACGCAAAGCGCCCGGTCCTGGGCGACGGGGCGCCGCGGCTCGGCCGGCGGCTCCGAGCCGGCGGGCTGAGCGCCCCGCGGCAGGTAGAGGGCGACCTCCGTCCCCGCCCCGACCTGGCTGGCGATGTCGAGGGCCCCGCCGGAGCGTTTGATGAAGCTGTAGACCATGGGCAGGCCGAGACCGGTGCCCTTACCCGGCGCCTTGGTGGTGAAAAACGGCTCCATGACGCGCCCCAGCGTCTCCGGCGTCATCCCGTGGCCGGAGTCGCGCACGGTCAAGATGGCGTAGTCTCCCGCGGCAAGGTCGAGGCTCCGATCCGCCGCCTTGAGCGTCAGATTTCGCGCGCTGATCGCGATCTCGCCGGCGCCGTCCATGGCGTCGCGGGCGTTGACGCCCAGGTTGAGCAGCGCCAGCTCCAGCTGGTCGGGCTCCAGCATGCAGGACCAGAGGTCGTCTGGAATATCCCAGGTCACATGGACGCCCGAACCGAGCGTCTGGGCCATCAGGTCGCGGGCGCCGGCGAGCACCGCGGCCAGATCGGCCAGATGCGCCCGGCTCTCCGTCGGTCGGCTGAAGCCGAGCAGCCGCTGGGTCAGGGCCGCGCCGCGGTTGGCGGCCTTGGCGGCGTTGTCGAGGTATTTTCGCACGGCGGCGTCGTCGCCCAGCTTGCGGCCGGCCAACTCCAGGCTGCCGAGAATCGCCGTCAGCAGATTGTTGAAATCATGCGCCACGCCTCCGGCCAGCGTTCCCAGAGCCCGAAGCTTTTCCGATTGCCGCAACTGGCTCTCGGCGGTCTTTTGCGCCGTGACATCGCGTGAGATCGCCGCCAGATGCGTGACCTCGCCGACCGCATCCGTAATGACGAAGGTCTCCGTCTCGGTCCACTTCGGTCCGGCTGCGGCCTCCTGCTCCACGGTCGTCAGAACCGGCTGACCGGTCCGCAACACTTCGGCGTCGGTCGCCGTAAAGCCTTCGTCGGGCTCCGCCGAGACCTGCAAGGCCCTGGCCTTGTGGGCGTTGACCTGGACGTAGCGGCCCTGGCGGTCCTTGAACGCCACCTCGGCCGGAATATGGTCCATCAGCCCGCGCAGCAGCGCCTGCTCGCGGGCCAGCGCCCGGCGTAACTGGCGCTGTTTGGCGGCGCCGGCGACCATGGCGCGCAGCCCTTGCGGCTCCCAGGGCTTGGCGGCGTAACCGACGATGCCACCCTGGTTCAGGGCCGCGACCACCGCGCCCAGATCGGCATAGCCGGTCAAGAGAATGGCGATGGCGCCCGAAACCTCGCGTGCGCGTCCCAGGAACACGTCCCCGGTCATCCCGGGCATGCGCTGGTCGGAAACGATCACGTCGATGGCGGGATTGGCCGCCAGGATCTCAAGCGCCTCAGGGCCGGAGCCGGCCTTCAGGACGCGGTAGTCCGTCTCGAAGAGGTCTTCCAGGGCGATAAGAATATCGGGTTCGTCATCGACGAGCAGGATTTGAGCGACCTCGTCCATCACGCGCCCGCCTGCGGCAGGGTCAGGGTGAAGCGGGCGCCGCCCATGGCGCTGTCTCCGACGCTGATCTCGCCCTTGTGCGCCTTGACGACGCTGTAGGCGATGGCGAGGCCCAGGCCGGTGCCATCGCCGACCGCCTTGGTGGTGAAGAAGGGCTCGAAGATGCGGTCGCGCAGGTCCGCGGGCACGCCGGGACCGTTGTCGTCGATATCGATGAGGTAGAGTCCATCGCCATCCCGAGTGGCGACCTCGATGACGCCGACGCCGTCCAGGGCGTCCGCGGCGTTGGCGACGATGTTCATCACCACCTGATTGAGCAGCGCCGGCGATCCTTCAAGACCGCCCTTGGCCTCGAAGCGGCGGCGCACCTCGATCTCGCCCAGCTTTGGGGCCAGCAAGGCCAGGACCGTCTCGATGGCGTCGGCGACGTCCAGGCGCTGCGTGTCCGCCTCGTCGAGACGAGAAAACTTGCGCAGGTTCAGCACAAGGCTCTGAATCCGCTGCAGGCCGACGCGCATCGCGCCGAGCCGATCCAGCGCCTTGGCCAGCGGCGCGGCGGCCTCGGCGTCCGCCGCCAGATCGGTCTGGACCTGGCGGGTCAGGCGCACGATCGTGTCCTGGTGGCCGAGGATGAAGGCCAAGGGGTTGTTGATCTCATGGGCGATGCCGGCGACCAGCTCGCCCAGCGAGGCCATCTTGGCCGACTGGACCAGCTGGGCCTGGGCGTCGCGCAGCTGGCGGTTGGCCGCGGCGAGGTCGGCGTTGGCCCGCGCCAGCTCGTCGGCCGCGGCCGCCCGCGCCTCCGCTTCCTGGGCCCGGCGGTTGTCCTCGATGATCATCTTGCGCCGCATCAGCGCGCGGATGCGCACCTGCAGCACGTCGTCGGCGTCGTCGCGCCCCGAAACCTCGTCCGCGCCGGCCGCGAAAGCGACGGCGAGCTTGTCCGGCTGGTCGGCGCCGGGGCCGATGGCGACGATCTGAAAATCCGCCGGCAGGCTTTCGCGCCGGGCCTGCAGCGCTTTGCACAGCTCCAGCCCGTCCAGATCGGGCCCGGCCAGCGACAGGATCACGCAATCGGTCTCCCGGTCCGCCATGCCAAGCGGGTCTTCGCCGCCGGCCGGTTCAATGACGTCGTAGCCCTCCTGTTCGAGCAGATGGCGCAGCCGCATCCGAGCCGTGGCGCTGGCGTTGATCAGCAGGATGCGAGCGCGGCGAAAGCCGCTCGAGGGATCGCGCGGCCCCACGCTCGTCGCCCGCCGCAGCAGGCCCTGCAGCCGCACCAGCAAAAGGTCCGGGTCCGCCGACTTCGAGACATAGGCGTCGACGCCGCTTTCCAGCCCCTGGCGCTCCAGATCGTGCTCGCGCGCGCTGGTCAGCATCAGCACCGGCAGCGCGCGGGTGCGGCTGTTGAGGCGGATCTGCCGCGACAGCTCACGCCCGTCCATGCCCGGCAGATGGAAGTCGGCCACCACGATGTCCGGCAGGCTGTCGTTCAGCCGCTCCAGGGCGGCCTCCGCGCTGGACGAGACCTCGACCTGGTAGCCGTGGCCTTCCAGGGTCGAGCGCAGGGCGAGCGCCTGGGTGTCGGAGTCCTCGACCATCAGTATGGTGGCCGCGCTCATGACGGCTCGACCTTTTCGGCGAGCGCGGCCAGGCGCGGGCCGATCAGCTCCAGCGCCAGCACCTCGCGCGCCGCGCGCAGGCGCACGGCGGCGCCCGGCATGCCGTTGACCACGGCCGTGCTCGGATGTTCGGCGATGGTGTAGCCGCCGGCGGCGTGAAGCTCGGCCAGGCCGACGGCGCCGTCCTCGCCCATGCCGGTCAGCAAGACGGCGGCCGTTCGCGTTCCCGCCGATCGGGCGAGCGAGCTGAACAAGGTGCTGGCCGATGGGCGCTGGCCGCTGACCGGCGCATCGCCCGTCAGCTTCATGGCCCCGCCGGCGCGGATGGTCAGGTGACAGTCGCCCGGCGCGACATAGGCGCAGCCGGGCCTTGCGGTCTCGCCGTCGCGGGCGATCTGTACGCTCAGGCGCGACAACCCGTCGAGCCAGTGGGCGAATCCCTCCATGAAGGCCGCGCCCATATGCTGGACGATGAACACCGGCGCCGGAAAGTCCGCCGACAGGGCGTCGAGCACCTTGGCCAGGGCCGGCGGACCGCCGGTCGAGGCGGCGAGCGCCAGATAGCTCAGGCCGACGAAATCGCGCGTCGGCGACCCGCCCGCCTGCGAAAGCCGCGGCGGGCTGATCCCGGCCATGCGCCGGCGGATCACCGGCACGCTGCTCATGATGTAGAGCTGGGTGCAGATGGTCTGGGCCAGCCGCTCATAGGCTTCGCTGGCCAGGCCAACCGGCTTTTCCACCACGGTAAGCGCGCCGGCCTTCAGCGCATTCATCGAGATATGCAGCGCGGCGTCCTCGACGGCGTCGGCGATGACGACGATCGGGGTCGGGTGTTCGCCCATGATCCGGCGCGTGGCCTCCAGCCCGTCCATCCCCGGCAGCCGGATGTCCATGGAAATGACGTCGGGCTCGACCCGGCCGATTTCGGACAGGGCTTCCTCGGCCGATGCGACGGCCGCCGCCACTTCGAACCTGGGATCGCGGCTGATGATGTGGGTCAAAAGCTGGCGCACGACGAGGGAATCCTCCACGACCATGACCCGAACCGGATGCTTCACAACAGGCGCCCGATCGTCCCGAGGAGTTCGCGCTGATCGAATTTCTGCTTGGTGATATAGGCGTCGGCGCCGAGGTCCATGCCTCGGCGGATGTCCTGCGGGTCATCGCGCGAGGTCATCAAGATCACCGGCAGATGGGCGAGCCCGGCGTCCGCCTTGATCGCCTGCAACAGGGAAAACCCGTCCATCCGCGGCATCTCGACGTCGGCCAGCACCAGCTCGACCAGGCCGTCGCCCGAGCGCAGGGCCTGCAGCGCATCCAGTCCATCGACCGCCAGGATGACGGTGTAGCCCTGGGCTTCCAGGATGCTCTTTTCCAGGGTGCGGGTAGTGATGGAATCGTCGACCACCAGCACCGTCCTGGCCTGGGGCGCGCGGGACTCGGTCCTGACGCCCAGGCCGAGGCCCGCCGCGGTCAGCCGGCGCGAATGGCGCAGCCACAGGTCGAACAGGGCCTCGGGATTGAGCACGACGGCCGGGGCGTCATCCTCGACCCGGACCGCGCCGATGACCAGTGCGGCGTTCAGGCCCACGGGCTTGATCGCCTCCAAGACAAGTTCGCCGACATCGCGCACGGCGTCGACCACCAAACAGAGATAGCGGTCACCGCGGGACAGCAGCAGGGCCGTTGTAAAGCCGGCGGATGGTCGCGGCGCCGGGCGCCCAATGAGTCCGTCGAGCGAGGTCATCGGCGCTATAACGTCCAGACCGTCCAGTTCTATCCGGACGGTCGGCGTATCTTCCACCTGTTGGATGGCGTCCGCCCCGACGCGGAGCGTGCGGCGCACGGCATAGGTGGGAAGCGCGAAGACGTCGCCGGACGCCTCGACCAGGACCACGGGTTGGCGCGCCGTGGAGATGGGAACCGACAGGCTCACCTCGGCGCCGTAGGGACGCCGGCCGGTGAGCGTCACAGATCCGCCAAGCGCCCGCACGGCTTCGGCCACGATGGAAAGGCCCATGCCGCGGCCCGAAAGCTGATCGACCGCTCCGGCCGACGACACGCCCGGCTCGAAGGCGAGCGCCAGGATCTCCTCGGGCGAAACCGCTTCGTCCTCCGGGCGATCGGCCGTGACGCCGCGGTCGTGGGCGGCGGCGGCGATCCGGGCGATATCGGGACCTCGCCCGTCGTCATAGACCCGAACCTGCAGGCGGCCGCCCTGGCTGGCCAGAGCCAGGCCGACCAGCAGGCGCTCCGGCTTGCCGGCGGCGAGGCGCGTGGCGCTCGCTTCGCCGCCATGGCTGAGCGCGTTGCGCAGCAGATGGATCAAGGGATCGCGCAGGGCCTGGACCACGCGCCGCTCCGCCCGGGTCTCCAGCCCGTCGATCCGCACCTCGACCGGAACGCCGGCCTCCTGGGCGATCTCCCGAACCATGCGGCCAAGATCGCCCAGCACGGTTTCGGCGGGGATCAGGGAGATGGCCTCGACCTCTTCGCGCAGCCGCGCCGTCGCCTGATCCAGGACCCATCCTGACCTGACCTGCTGGTCTCGCAGCGCCGACAGGGCCTGGGAAATCGCCCGAAGGCCGACATCGAAATCGCGCGCCGACGCTTGGCTGGAGGCTTCGGCGCGAATGCCGCTCCAGGCCTGCTCCAGCTTGCGGACGTCGGCGGCGAGCCGGGCGAGCCGCTCGGGCGCGGCCATCTGGCCCTGGGCGGCGGCGGACAGTTCACGGGTGGCCAGAGTCAGCCGCTCGATGGCGTCGGAATCGATCCGGACCAGGTCGCGGGGGCGCGCCGCCGGTTCGACCGCATCGGCCGCGACCGCTTCGAGCGTTGCGGCGGGGGGCGCCGGGGCCGCGGCCTTCGCCTCGATGAGGTCGACGAGGCCGCGAATCTCGTCGAGCGTTGCTCCCGCCAGCCGCGCCTTGCCTTCCATGGCCTGGGCGAACAGGTCTTCCAGCTGGTGGGCCAGGGCCTCGACCTGTGG
This sequence comes from Caulobacteraceae bacterium, assembly GCA_965277425.1. Taxonomy (GTDB): domain Bacteria; phylum Pseudomonadota; class Alphaproteobacteria; order Caulobacterales; family Caulobacteraceae; genus Poindextera. Next base: position 25,125 of record CBDICR010000007.1, on the reverse strand, counting down.
CAGGTCGACGGCGCGCGCGGCGCCCTTCAAACTGTGCGCGCGCCGGAAGATTTCGCGCAGGTCCGCCTTGGCCGGCGCGGCGAGCGCGCGGCGGATCGCTTCGAGATGGTCGCGGTGCTCGATCTCGAAGGCGGCCAGCAGCTGGGCGCGAATGTCGGCCACGACGGGGCGATCAGACCCGGTAGCGCTCGGCGATCGCCAGCAGCTGTTGGGACAGACCCGACAGGTTAGCGGCCGCCTCGTCGAGCTGACGCGTGCCGGCCGCGGTCTGCTGGCTGGCCTGGCGGATATTCTGCAAGGCGCCCATGACCTGCTCGATACCCAGCTGCTGCTGGTTGGTCGAGGCGACGATCTGCTGGAAGGTCTGCACGCTTTCCTGCACCCGGCCGGTGATTTCGGTGATGGTGCGCTGGGTGGTGTCCGTGCGCTCCTTGCCCGCCGCCACCCGCTTGACGGCCTCCTCGGTCAGCATCACCGAGGAATTGATCCCGCGCTGGATGTCGCCGAGAATCGAGCGGACCTGGCCGGTCGCCGATTTCGCCTGGTCGGCCAGCATCTTCATCTCCGAGGCGACGATCGCGAAGCTGCGGCCGTTTTCGCCGGCGGCGGCCGCTTCGATGGCGGCGTTGAGCGCCAGAAGGTGCGACCGCTCGGACAGGTCGTTGACCGTGGCGATGATGTCGCCGATGGCCTGGGTCTTCTCGCTGAGCGCGACGATGTTGTGCGCCACGGCCTCGGCCTGGTCGCGAATGGCGTCCATCGCCCTGGCGGTTTCGTCCACGGCGCGCAGGCCTTCGCTGCTGGTCTGCGCGGTCGCCTGGGCCGAGGCGATGACCTCCTGGGCGCGCTTGCCGATCTGGACGCCGGAATGGGTGATCTCGTCGACGGTGGCGGCGGTCTCCTGGACGGCGGCGAGCTGTTCCTCGACGCTGGCGGCCTGCTCCTGGGTCGAGGCCCGGATTTCGGCCGTGGCGGCGTTCAGATTCTCGGTCGCCTCGCGGCTTTGCCGCGCCAGATCCTTCAGCCCATCGACCATGGTGTTCATCGCCCCGCCCAGCCGGCCGATCTCGTCGCCGCTGGTCGTCGCGGTCTGGCCGGTCAGGTCGCCCTGCCCCACCCGCTCGACAAAGCTCATGAAGGCGCTCAGGGGCCCGACGATGGAGCGGCGGATCAGGAAGGCCACCACGATGGCGATGATCACCGCGGCGATCAGGCCGCCGATGGTCGAGAGCCGGGCGAGCTCATAGACGGCGTTCACCTCGTCCTGCCCAGCCTGAACCGCCTGCTCCATCACCTGATTGGCGGTGTTCATATCGGCGTCGAAGGCGTCGCGGGACGCTTGCAAACCCGCGCGGTGGGAGGCTGCGGCGGCGATGTCGCCGCCGCCCAGGGCGTCGAAGGTCGCCGCGTTCCGCGCGCGAAGATCCGCCAGGATCGGCTTGGCGTGGATCATGGTCTGGCCGATCTGGCGCCAGGCGTCGGCGCGGTCGCCGGAGACGGCGGTGTTTGAATACTGCGCGGACAGAGTGATCGCGCGGTCGATGCCTTGCGATGCGGCGTCGGCGTCGGTCGACCAGTCACCGCGCGCCTGGGCGAGGGACGCCGCGCCCGTATGCAAAGCGGTTTCCACGAAGCCGCTCTCGGCGGCGGCCTGCATCTCGTATTTGGCGTCGCGAATGGCGTCGATCTGCTTGATGAAGGACAGATCGCGCGTGACGATGATTTGGGTGGTGGAGCGCACCTGGCTGATCTGGTTGAGGCCGAAGAGGCCCACCGCCAGAAGCAGAACCGTCGCGGCGGCGAAGCCCAGAAGAATGCGGTTGGCGATCGTCACGTCAGGCTCCTGTTGGCGCAGCGGATAGGGACGAAGACATAAGGCCCTGGACGGTCAAAAGGCCGACGATGCGGCCCGCATGCTCGTCTGGAGCCCGGACGCAGGCGCGCTCGCCGTCGTCTTCAAGCAACTCGACCTCCACCACAACGGGACGCGCGGCGATTCGCAGAGCGACACCGTCATGCCCCCTCGGGACGATCAGATAGCCGCCGGCTTCGGGCGCCGGCGAGCCCAGCAAGGTCGCCAGGTCCATGACCGAGCGGACGCGGCCCGCCACCGACGCCAGGGCGACGAAGGCGGGATGGCCCGCGGGGGCCGCGCCATGGCGATCAAAGGGCTCGACCCGCTCGATCTCGCCGATGGCAAGCCCATAGAGGCTGCCGGCGATCTCGCAGAGAAGCACCGTCTGGGCGGCGCTCGCCGCCGCCTCGCCGCGCCCGCGAAGGGCCAGCGCCCGCGTGCGCGCCTCAAGGATCCGCCTTGCGCCTTCGTCGGGCGCGAGGTCGGCAAGGAACGGCGTCGTACTCGGATTCACCTCGTCCCCCTGGTCCCGCGCGTCTCGAGGTGCAGGCGCGCCAAGTCCCGCAGATCGCCCGCGGTCAGACCGACCCCCTCGGGTAATTCGAGGTCAGGGGATTCGGTTCCCGCCAGATTGGCCGCCGTCCGGATCGACTGACGGCCGGGCGAGATCTTGTTCCGGTCCAGGCGCGCGAGGCCGAGCTGATAGTGGGCCATGACGAAGCCGCCGTCGAGATAGACGGCGCGCCGGAACGCATCCTCGGCCTGGCCGACCTGGTCCAGCCCGCGATGAATCAATCCCGCATAGTAGTGCAGCGCCGCGTCCTGGGGCGCCTGCTCCAGGGCGAGCGCGCAAAGCTCGGCCGCCGCGGCCAGCTGGCCGCGATCGGCCAGGCCGCGAATCTGATCCAAGGTCGCGACGGGCTTGGCCGGGGTCGGAGCGGCCGCGACCCGAGGCGGCGGCAGGGGCCGGCTGGGCGCTTGCGGCGGTTCGACGGCGACGGGATCCGGCGCGGGCTCGGGGGTCCAGGTCGGCGCGCTCGGCGCGGCGGCGATCTCTTCGGCGTCCGGCCGGCGGTAGGCGGTCCCGTCCTTGAGCCGCACCGCCTTGGCGAACCGGCCGAAACCGGGGTTGGCTTCCGCATGGCCGACCAGCAGCCACCCATCCGGGTTCAGCCGCTCGACCAGCGCCCGCGCCACCGCCATCACCTGGTCTGGATGGAAATAGATCAGCACGTTGCGACACAGGATCAGGTCGTAGTCGGACAGTTCCAGCGGCGGCGCCGGGCCGAGAAGATCGAGCAGATTGCTTCTTTCGAAGCGAACAAGGCCGCGATAGCGGGTTTTCAACGTCCAGCGGCCATCCGCCTCGGTAAACCAGGCCTGCGCCTGCTCGGCCCGCCTCGACCAGGCCCGCCCCGGGCAGAACCCCGGCCCCGGGAAGCCGCCGGCCCGGTGCCGGCATCAAAGGCCTCGCCCTCCTCCCGCGACGGCCTGTCATACCCGCGCCCCCTGCCTGGCCCCTCGCTGCTGCGCGGCCCTGGGCCGCGCCCGCGACCCCCGCGGTTGTTGTTTTCGGGCGCCGCGCCCCTCATCCTCGCCTCCACCCCAGCGGCCACCTTGGCAGCTGCGACAGTCCGGCATGCCTTTCAGCAACTGCAGCCGCCGAAATGCGCCGCCAGCCTGCACATTCAGGAGCTCCAAGCTAAACAGCAGGACAGCCGGCGTGCACGCCAGTATGGGCCACGCACCTGGCTTGGGCTCCTCCTTGGCCTTTGCCGGCGCGGCCTTGGCCGCCGGGATGTTGGCCACTGTAGCGGCGTCCGTAGCAACGTTGCCCTGCTCATCATCGTCGAGCAGCGCGAATGCGTTGCTGCTGAGCACGCTCGCCATTGCTGCTCGCCTGAGCGCCGCACCTTTTATATCCTTCTCATTGTTAAGAATGCTGAAATGCGCGGACCAAGACCACCCGATGCCCGCTGGCTGCACCTGGCTCGGCCGCAATCTCCAGCTCTGCAGCAAAAACAAGTTAGCCGCCCGGACCACCTTAGGTCTCACCCGAGGGGAGGCCCTGAGGTACGAAGCAGGCCCGAGCAGTCTGAGCTGTTGGCAGAGCTTTGCAACCGAGGAGGTGCTGCGGGAGAGCGCTGCCTGACAAACCTGCCTGCAATCCTGCTCTAGTGTGCGCATCAGCTTGCAGCGCGGGCCGGGCTCCAAGGCATGGAGCTGCGACCTCAGCCATGCACGTGCTTGCTCTCAGCGGGTGGGCCCGTGTTCCCTTTTGCCATGTCCCTCCTGTTGCCGATTCTTGGACTGTATGGCTCGCGCGGCCCTGCACGCGTGCGCTGCACACCGCAAGGCACGCCCTCCCCTGCAGGCGTGTACAAGCTGCAGGCCCTGGCGTTCGTCATGTTCAAGGTCCGCTGCGGCAGCCAAGCTAGCGTGGCGACCTCAGAGGCGGTCCGCCAGCACCTGGAGCTCACGGAGGCCACCGCGGCCGACTGCCTGGCCGCCGTCGCTGCCCTTGGCACCGACCTCACAGACTTGCAGACGTGCTCGCTGGAGCTGCCCGCGCGCCTGCTGCTGCACACGCGGCCGCCGCAGTTTGCGAGCTTCCGGCGCTACGCGCGGTGGCGGGAGCTCACGGCTGCGCCGTTGCTGCTGTTTGGCGAGGCGCGCGGGTGCGGTGCAGAGGGCCTGGCGCGGCTGAAGGGCCGGCTGCGGCAGTTGGCCGTTGAGGACGCCGCTGACTTCTGCGTGCCCGTTTATGGCGAGTTCTGTGATGCGGCATTCGCGGTGGCCTCCAGCCTCGCCAGCCAAGCCAGGTGAGTGCTGGGCCATCATCAGCACATGGACATGAAGCCCCGCAGCGGCGTTTGACTAGGGAGATGTGCTGGCGCAGAGATGGCTGGGCGCTGCCCTTCCAAGGGCGCGTCCTGCTGGCGCGCATGCTGCTGGGAGCGCTGTTTGGAGCGGATGACAGCGCATTGCTGGCAGAGAGCGGCGTGGGTCTTCCTGCGCTCCTGCAGCGTGCTGTGTGGCCGCAGCTGGGGGTGTCGCAGCAGACGCATGCGAACCTCATGGCCTGGGTGCATTTTGTGGAGTACATGCGCCACCCAGGCGCGCGCCTGGGCCTGACTGGGCTCTGCGTGGCGGCTGCAATAGATGTATGGGGCAGGGTGCAGGCGATGATGGGTGTGTGTGGCAGGCAGTGCGGCGCTGCTGGCGCACTGCGAGCGCCTGCTTCCGGCAGTGCTGCGGGCTGCGCTCGTGGCGGCGGTGCATGCTGAAGATGTCAGGGAGGAGAGCTTGCCCTGGCACGTGGCCAGCTCAATGTTGCATGTGTTGGCTGAGGCAGCCGGCACCTACGACCGCACGCCCGGCGGCCGTGAGCACCTGCAGGGCGTGGCAGCCCTGCTGGGGCTGCCCACCCTCCAGCAGAGTCTCGGCCGCGGCGCCACTGAGGAGGCGCGCCTCCTGGACTGCCCTTGCCTTTCTGTGCTGCAAAGCATTTGGCGTCGGGATAAGCATGTCTTCCAGGCTGAAAGCTTTGCACGGTAGATGTTGTCGCTCAGCCACATACTTTGGAGCAGCAGTTTCAAGCACTGCATGGTAGATGGTGTCGCTCAGCCACATACTTTGAAACAGTAGTCCAAACTGAGAGCATCTAGAAAGTCACCACCTATATGGGTCCTTTTGGGCTGTATGCACGCAGATGCTGCAGCTGTGCAGCCGCAATGCGGCGGCCTCAGCGTTTGCGCACATGGCGGCTGCGGCTGCAACCGGTGACGAGGGCCTGGCAGAGCGCATGCACAAGCTCGCGGCCGGCACGTCACAGATCCTGGATGATGCTGCAAGCATCTGGGGCGGTGCCCTGCCACTGCTGGGCGTCGCGCCGGTGCTACATGAGGCGCTCGGCCGGGCCGTGCGTCCATGGCTTGCGACAGGTTTGCGTCTGCTCTGGAGCCAGGGAGCCTTGCTCTGATGAAGCACCGATTCCTGCAGTACATCCCATTTGCTGTCCTGCTAGGATACGGTTTGATACAGTCAGATACAAGTTCTTTCCATCTCATGGGCTGCTTTTACCCGCAGCTCATGGAGCAAGGCAGGCCTGTGCTGGCTGACTGCCGAGTCAGCACATGCATCCTGTTGAAGTGGAGTGGAAGGGAGACAGCTTTCATGCGCGCAGTCCACAGCCTGGACCCGGGAGGCGGCGTACTCAAGGCGCTGCGGGCTGTGGCAGACGCAGAAGCAGCCTGTGCAGAGAAACTGCCCGGGTCCTCTCTGCCAGCCTGGGGCGTGCAAACGCAGCTGCGCCGGCTGCTGCAGGCCTGGGTTGCCAGGCAGCTGGCTGCTTTGGAGGCATGGCTCAGGCGGCTGCTGGCCAGCGAGACCTGGCAGCCCATCAATGCCACTTCACCCAGCTGCGCCAGGCAAGACCACAGTGTATCTTTCTGAGGAGGGGTGTGCGAGCGAAGGTGGTGTTCGAGTGCTCATAGGGACGTGTTGTAGCAAGCCCCAGGGCGCCTCTCAGCGCTTGTACGCGTTGCAGCAAGAGGTATGTGCGCATGTGCAGGTCTGCCCCTGAGGTGGTGAAAATAGCTGAGGAGGCCTTTGCCAGCCTGGTGCTGGATGGTACGCTGCCGGCAGAGGCGTCTGGCGCTCTTTTGGACGGCCTCAAGGACCTGCTGCTGCGCTACGCTGAGGCCGTTACCGCTCAGCTGTCGTGCGACTGCCTGGTGCCTCCACTGCCACCGCTCGTCCGGTACAAGCGAGAAGTGCTCGTGAAGGCCGAGGCTGTGGGTGCTGGGCGCACACCCACCTTCAGGTTGGTCAGCAGTGTCAGTTGGCTCCCTGCACACGCGGGTCTTGATATCGCTTGTGCATGCAACAAGCACTCATGGACGTGTAATTGGGGGCGGAGCAGGCACCGGCATCATGAGGAGGAAGAGCCAAGTCCGGCACAGCAGGAGGCTGACAGGCGCTGCGCCGCCTTAACGCCCAGGAGGATCGGCACGCTGCTGAATTCATTGATGTACATCAAACGGCAGTTTCCAGCGTGGTCGCAGTGCGCTCTGAAGCTGCTCTGGGCCTCCCACTCTGCCGTTACTGCTCCGCCTGCTTGCATGCTGAGGCGTGCATGTGAGGCAGGCCGTCTGAGAGCGTGCCGAGCGGGTTCTTGAATACTGTAGAGGCAGCGTTTGACGGCTGCTTGCAGAGAGCACTTGCGGCTGTTGCCACAAAGGTGCGAAGGCTATCCTGCAGGCCCTGCATCAGCCGCGCTCAACCTGCCAGCACTTCAGCAGTGTTGTCTAAAATGCCAGTGCGCATTGCCTGCGCCATGCACTGTGCATGGCTGCCTCATGCGCTCTGACCATTGGCAATTCACGCAGGTGGTGTACCTGGACCTGCGGTCACTGTTGCTACAGGACCTGTATCGCTTCCGGGTGGATGCTGGGGATGCGCGACTGGGTGCCGCACTGCCTGCAGTAGACCAAGCGCTCGCAGAGCTCTGCCAGGCAGCCTGGCCCGAGCTGCATCCTCTCCTGGCGCAGGCACTGCTTGACGGTCTGGCAGAAGCGCTCGTCCGGGTCCTTCTGCATGGCGGCCCGCACAGGTACAGCGCGCTGTGTCAGCCACGCTTGGAGCAGAGTGCGTGCCACCGCACCCTTGGCGGAAGTAGCAAGCGTTGACGGCGCCCTGCGCTGGCACAGATGGTTCATTCCTGAGGACACACGCGCGCTTGAGGACGACCTGGAGCAGCTGCGCGTTCTGTTCTATGCAAATGGAGAGGGCCTACCAAAAGATGTCATCGACCAGAACCTGGCGCAAGTTTACAGCCTGCTTGACATCATGCGCATGGACACTGGCACGCTCATCGCCAGGTATCAGGTGACGACAGCACCTCCTCGTTGTACTTGGTGGCTTAGGACTTGCTGCTTAGGTTACAGCATGGGAAGCATGCAGGGTCGTGGTGAGCACTCTGGTAGCAAACAGAGCAGACTGGCAGGCTCAAACATATAAACTGGACTGACTGCGCTGACTGTGCCAGCAGGCTTTGCCGGCCAACGCAGGCGCGCTGGGCAAGAGGGAAGTGCTGCTGAGCGTGCTTGCACATAGGGCGGATCGGGCCGCCTCAAAGTGGCTGAAGAAAGAGTTCGCGCTTCCGAAAAGGACTGGACCTAGCATAGGACTTCACACACTGGCTACCCTGTCCCGTTTTGGCAGAGCCAGGTCATGAGTGCCATAAGCGGACAAGCAACCACGCCCTGCAGCGTCTCCTTTGTGTGGCAAGCACGGCTGCGGTCTTGCCTTGGGTCTGCGCTGCTTTCACATCAGGCCCCTCCGCCTGCTCTTATCGTACGCGATGCTCACCTGCAGCGACAAGCGCGCTGGTGGCTGAGGCAAGGCCGTCGGCTGTATACCACCGCAGGCTGAGAGCACCTGACCAGTTGCAGTGCACGGGGAGCGCTCACATATGTGAAAAGACACTGGCATTACCTTGTCCACTATCTCGTTGACAGTATGAGCGCCTTTTGTGACGCTGGTCATGAGGACTGTCAGCATGGCATCGCTGTACTCCTGCGCTGCAAGGCCGGCACGTGACAAACAGCCCAGCTGCTCACAAGGTGCTTCCGCAAACCAACAGCAGCGCAACCACTCACGGTGAAGAAGTCGCCCTGGAAGCCTGTTGTCTTCACCGCAGGCAGCCGCCGCACAAGACTGGCCGCCTGTTGCACAATGGCATGGTCGTATGCGACCTCGCCTGCGAGGAGCGCTTCCAAATTTCAAGCTGCCACTCTGTCCAGGCCATGCTTGAGCAGTGCGCAAGGGTGCATGCAGGCGCACCGGCGGCCATCTTGCGGAGGAGGCCATGCAAGAGGGTCAACCGGCCCGTCAGCATCGTCAGGGCTGCATGCAGCGAAGTGAAGTGAGCCGTCACTGCGTCCCCCATGGCATGCGTCAGCACCATGTGCATCAGCAGGCTAACATGTCTGGACGCGTCTTGAATGCAGCACGTACGCTGATCGGTGCCCTTGTCATTGCCGGGTGGCAGCACTTTGGCCACTTGGTTTATGCCGATTCGCTCAGCTTCGGAAGTCTGCAGCGGAGGCACTGCTGTCAGCTGCTCCGACTCCATGTCCGCCCTCAACATGCTCAAGGTGCTGCAGAACCTCACCTCCACTGTGTACTTGGACTGCACAAAAACAAACTGCGGCGCTCCTTCCACTGAATGCAGCTCTGCACCGCAGGACACCTTGGCGTCAGTCGCTCATCCGCTGCCCAGTTGCCTGCAGACGCACTGTTTCACGGCGCACCGCTCTCATAAAGCAGGACAGGCAGCTCCTTCTGCGCAAGGCGTGGCTTGATGTTCATCAGCAGGAAGACGGGTGACTCGTTCATGGCCATCACCTGTGAGCCGCAGCCATGCACTTGTTTCAAGGCGAGAGCAAAGGTTTGAGAGCGGAGTGAGGGGTGCCAACCACTTCAACGCACCCTTCGGTGGACGTGGATATCCGTCTCCTGTACCTCAGCGCCAGTAGCGTACCAGCCCACTACATCCAGGTGCGCAAAAGTCTGCTTGTCTGCGACGCAACCCACGTTCGTTGGTCAAGGCACCACTGCTGGCAGGCAGTGCACATCGCGAGTGGACATACACTGCTCCAGCTTCTTGGTGACGAACGCCTCGTCGAGCGCCACGCTGCCCTCCGCGGTCAGCTCGTGCCGCAACTCAAAAGAGTTGCTGATATCCACCACGCGGCCCGCCTGCTGGCCCAGCAGGCAGCCCAGCACGCGCACCTCGCCTGATGGACCGCCGCTGGTGGCGCTTATGCGCATGGCGTGGTCGCTAATGTTGATGAGGACAAGCTGCACAGCCGGCAAACACACCCTTACACGCAACCACTGTGCAGCGAAAAAGGAGTACGGCAAGCGCAAGTGTCCGCCATCAAAGCGCGCACCGGGTGCAAATGAAACTGCAAGCCTGAGCTGGACTGCTTGGGCTCCTCTGCTCTTAGGCCGTCCATGCTAAAGCTCAGACTGCAACCGTTTGCTACAAAACTACACACCTTGGCCCACACGCCCAGGGCACCGGCGGGCGCGGGGCCGGGGCAGAGGCCGGGGCTCTTGCCCCGCCGGGGTTTAAAACGACATTTGACAGACGGAGGCGGATACCGATATCGGTAAACATTCAACGCACGGCCGCCTGACGAGTGGATCCGATCTCGGTAACCTTTCAATGCACTAACGCAAGCTCGTGGTGTAATATGGTCAGCTGCTTGCGCATGACCATGCGAAGCTGCGTGTGGAAGACGGTTGACACGGCTCGTTTCCGCTGGCATCCAGAGAACTACACCCGTCCAGTCGCAGCACGACCTGTCCTCTCAGTAGCAAGAGCAAAGAGGGTGCTGCTCTCTGACAATCAGAGGGCTGCATTGAGGCCCCAGGCAGAGCTTTGGACGAGCGACCCTGTAACAATTACTGTTTGCCTCAAGTTAGCTGAGTGTCTCCCCTCAACAGGTTATGGGCCCATACGCTTGAGGGGCAAATAGTGGAGACGGAGCCTTGGTCTGCCTGGCGTGCATTCGCGGCAGAGGCCGATTCGTCTGGTGATCCCGCTTGGGGTCAGTCAACGGAGCCTGTTACAACTGCCTGGCGTGTTATCGCGGCAGAGGCCGATCCGTTGGTTGCATCCGGATTGACTATCAGGGTCAGATCTGGAGAGCAACGTTTGTGTGCTGACGGCCTGCATTGGCAAGGACCGATACGTCTGGTGATCCTGCTTGGGATTAGTGACGAAGCCTTGAAGTTCAGCCTGGCGTGTATTCGCGGCAGGAGCCGATCGGCAAACTACCTGCGTTGACAAGGGCCGACCCGGCTGATGGCCCTGCTTGGGGACATGTGACGGAGCCTTGGAGTCCTGCCTTCGTGACGGAGCCTTGAAGTCCTGCCTTCGCGGCAGAGGGCAACCCGTTGTGTTGCGTGTGGACTGCCTGGAGGGTCAGATCTGGAATGGTAGTGGCTAAAGGCCAGGTACCTGAGGTGCAGTATGGATAAGGTCACCATTGCCAAGCTTGGCAGCGATAATTATGCAGTGCGGAGAGTGCAGATGCAGTCTGTCCTGGTCAGCAACAGCCTGTGGGGTGCTGTTGCTGGTGGGGGTGTGTTCAATGACGAGCAGACAAAGGCGTATATGACGCTGTGTGTACAGCCCCTGCACGTGCGGCTTATCAGCAGGGCCAGGAGCGCGCGGGAGGCGTGGACGACGTTGCGGGACATCAACCAAGCCCAGAGCACGGCGAGGCAGATGCCGCCGAAGCAACAGCTCAAGCACCTTGCGGTTTTTTCTGCAGATCTAGTGACGGAGTATGTTGGGCGTGCGATAGATCTGCGTGACTAGCTGCTGTCCGCAGGTTATGACATCTGCGACCAGGAGTTAGTGTTGTCTGTCCTGGCGGGGTTGCCGCAAGGATTATGCTATGCTAGTCACTGTGCTTGAACAGAGCCAGGATCTGCGGATCGAAGATTTGCTGCCTAAGCTCCTGCCGGTGGAGATGCGCCTGACGTGCGACATGGAACAGGCGCAGGGTGGAAAGATGGAGCGCATCCTCTATTCAATGCGCGCGAATAGATATGAAGCTATCAGAACCAGGGCTTCCGGCAAGCGTTGCTGGTTTTGCAATGAGGCGGGCACTTTGCGTCTGAGTGCAGAAAGCGGAAGGCTGACAATGAGCGCGAGGCGCAGATGTGCGGCCGTAGCGCCGACCAGAGCTATGCCCGCAGCGGCGGTGGCTTTGGTGGTTGCGGTGAGGGCGTCACGCGCACGTCTGCGATGGCGGCTTTGAGCAGCGCCTGGGGAGCTAAGTGGGTGCTGGACTCGGGCGCAGGGCACCATGTCACCGGCAATGTGCACCTGTTGAATAACGTTCGCGCAAGCCCTGAAAATAACAATAACCTCTGGCAACGGGCAGACGGTCGAGGCGGAGTGCGTGGGAGACGCGGTCACTGAGCTGGAGGAGCAGTGCCTGTTCAAGTTGCGTGATGTCCTGTATGTCCCGGGCGCTGCATTCTATCTGTTCTCTGTCCACAGCGCCACGAAGGAGGACGCACAGTTCCGCTTCTATAGAGCCTGCTGCGACATCGTGTGCAACGGCAGAGTTGTTGCTGCAGCCCCGGTCGGTGCGGACGGCGCATACAGTCTCTATGATCAAAGTGCTCATGCTGTCTCTGCACACCGGAGTGCGTGTGCCAGCTTAGTAGAGCCAGCTGCCCTGCTGGCAGCTGGCAAGCCCTACGCGCAAGTTGTGGTGGCGGATGCTGATGAGCGCGGCAGCATGGGTGGCTACGGACACGACATCGAGGGCTACAGCGTCCTAATGCCAGACGACAGCATCTTCTCAGGCCGAGTGTTCAGTTAGATGTACACGCAGCAATTCAGGACTGCTGCCAGCCCTCTCCGTCTGCTGAGGGCTCAGCAGTGGCTGCTTTTGTGGTACCTGCCATGTTTGAAGGGGCCATGGCGTTTGATGGTGATGAGCAGTGGCAGCAGGCAATGGGGGATGAGGTGGAGTTGTTGCAGGCCAACCAGACAGGGGTGCTCGAAGGGTTGCCTGCATATGCGCGTGCCATAGCTGGCATTGGAGGTGATGAGCAGTGGCGGCAGGCACTGGACGACGAAGTGGAACTGTTGCAGGCCAACCAGACATGGGTCCTTGAGGGGTTGCCAGCATACGCGCTTGCCATTGCTGCCAAGTGGGTCTACCATATAAAGATTGACGGTGACAGGCGTTTTGCGCGACTCAAAGCCTGGTTGGTAGCCAAGGGCTATGTGCAGCGCGAGGGCGACTTCGTTGGGTCAGGAGCGGCTGCAGTTATTTGGGCGAGTTACGGTCTGCTGGATACGAAGCGGCGTGCGTACAGATCCAAGTTGCAATCCAGATGACCAAAGATGAGGGGCAACGTTCTGGACCAGGCTAAGTTCCCCTGCAGTCAGCTTGTTGGGAGCCTAATGCACCTGCATAACTGCGTGAGGGCAGACATGGCCTATGCCGTGGGAGCACTAGCAGGTTGAAAAAAAAAAAAGAGAAAAAAAAAAGAGAAAAAAAAAGTTGTATGACAGAAGCCTACAATTGCGCATGGAAGTGCAGCAAAGAGCATGCTACATGTTAGCAGGGAAGCCGTGGGAGCACCAGCAACATATATGATGCTGCCTGAAATTGTCTGTTCTATGGAGTTCATGGATTGTGTGATGCTGCGATGCATATTGCTGGCGCTTCCTTTGGCAAGGATTCATTTTGCTGTGCCGGCATGGGCGTCAGCAACGCTGTTATGGGTGGTGCAGTGCGGCTGCGGCAGCGCCCGGGCGCCAGGAAGTGCGGCATTGACAGCGGCCGGACGCGAGGAGGTGTGGCTGCGGCAGCCTGGCATCTGGACGTCCCACGCAGGGCAGCTCGCGTATGATGCTGCACAGGCCGTTGGAGTCATGTTTTTTTTTTTTTTTTTTTTTTTTTGAGTGAGTCATGTTGACGCACTGCCTGCTCCGGCCAGCGCATGCTGCGCAACCCTGCATTCGAGGCGCCCTGGATGCACCCGCCTCCGCCGCGCGCGGCGCCTGACGAGCGGCGGGCACGAGCTGCCGCGCGCGCCGAACGCACCTTTTTTTTTTTTTTTTTTTTTTTTTTTTTTTTTTTTTTTTTTTTTTTTTTTCAAGGAAGGTCATGTCTTACAGAAGACAGCGCTAGGCCGCAACGCAAGGCATGCAAAACCTCGGTGACGGCGCCTCCCCCGAAGGAGAGGGCCAGGAAAGGAGTGCCTGGGCGTCCCTGTTGTGCTCCGGAGGGAGCAATGGCCGCGTGGGTGCCCTTGCGCACGTGCCAGGGGCGGCCAGCGTCCCACAGCACGACCAGAGCCGGGCGGGCGTCCGGCGGCTGGTGGCATTGCGGTGGCGCTGCGGCAGGGCTCATGCGGCCGGTGGGGCCCTCCAGGGTGTAGGGTTGCCACCAGGCGCCGGCGCCGTCTGCGCCGGCGCCCGGAGGGGCAGCGGAGCGGCGCCAAGCGGCCGCATCGCCGTGGGCGGCCGCGCTAATGAGCCACTCCAGCGTGTCCAGATTGATGTCACTGTTGAGGGCCGCGCGCCACTCCTGCGGCAGGGCAGCAAGCAGCACACTGCGCTGCCCGGAGGAAATTCCGGGCGGCAGGGCTTCGGTTAGCAGGCGGCGCAGGTCGCCAACGCGCCGTACGCCAGCCTCGGCCACTGGGCGCCAGCCAATCCCCGACAACGGAGCGCCGCACTCAGGACCGCGAATGCGAGGATTAAAGAACAATGGTTCCTGAAGCAGGGCCTCTCGGGGTGTGTCAGAGACAGAAAAGGCGCGGTGTGGGCGAAGCGCGCGGAAGGCCTGAATGTAGGCCAGCACGCGCATGGGCATATCCCGCGCGCTGATGGGCACAGCAAAGAACAGGGCCGCCAGGCCTAAGCCCCAGCGGTCGAGCTCGCGGAGCGCGAGAGCAGGGTGCGCATGCAGCCATGCAGGGTCTCTGCCTAACCACTGTGCAAAGAAGGCTTTCCAGGCGTGCGTCTCGGGCTCAAGGAACCGCGAGACGTTGCGCGCTTGGAGGGCCTGGATCTGAATGCCAATGTCGACATGGTTGACGCCCCCCCAGGCCCAAGGCAGGGCGCAAATATGGCGCCCGGGGTTCAGTGCCGCCGCGTGCGTATTGGCGCTGTGCGCGGACGGCCGGTGCGGCCGGTTGGCAGCCACAAATGTGCTGAGCAGCTGAGTCATACGCTGCAGCAGCCGTGGAGGTGGGGCAACAAAGCATGACAGATGGCTGGCCATGGAGGCAAGGACCTGCTTAGCTATGTAGGCCCTGCCATAGAACCCTAGGTCTATGCGCATGTAACGCTGCGCGCGGCGCTGCATGCGGGCAATGAGGGCCGTGTAAGCTGCCTCCGCATTGGCTGCCGGATCGCGTCCCAGCAACACCCCCAGATGCGTGATAGGAGCGGCGCCCGCGACAAACGTGATCCCAGTGAGGGGACATATGCCAGAGAAGGGTGGCCCACCCTCTGGTGCGCAAATCTCCAAGCCCTGCGACTTCCTGGGCTGAACCAGGGAGCCACTAGCTCTGCAGAACAGCTGAATCGGCCCGTCCGGGACAAGCCGCGCGTCAATGCGCGTGCGCACATGCACCGTTGTGTCATCAGCATGTTGGTGGAGTATGGGCGCTGGCCGACCCGAAGGCAGCAGGATAGGGCGAATCAAGCCCTGTGCTGCAAGGCTGCGCGCATATGCGGCCAACGGCTGGCTAGCAGCAACATACAGGATCGGAGACAAGGGGCTCCCCTGAAAAACCCCAGAGCTGACCGGGAAAGGGTCTGTGACCCAGCCATTGTAGGCGACAGTGGCGCAAGTGCCGCCGTGCAGGACCTGTACCCAGCGTGGGATGCATGCCGGCGCCCCGAGGGCCTCTAAGGAGCGCAGGATCCAGGCGCGGTCAATGCGATCAAACGCCTTGGCCAGATCCAAGAATACCATGGAACCAGGCTGGCCGGTGGCCCGCAAATAGTCGACTGTCTCCAGATGGGCAAGCACATTATCCCCAATCCAGCGCTTGGGGAGGAAGGCTGTCTGAGAACTGTCAATGACCGAGCTGAGAGGCGCGCCCAGGCGCGCGGCAATGGCAGCAGCAGCGATCTTGTAGTCACAGTTCAGCAGGGTGATAGGTCTGTAGCTACTGGGCTGGGTGCGGTCCGTGCCTTTGCCCTTATAGAGCAGCGTAATGCGTCCGGAGCGCATGCTCAGCGGCAACGCCGCCGTTGATGTGCTGTGGAACGCCGCATTCAGCACGGCCAGCAGGCGCGGTGCCAGCTGTCGCTGGAAGGCGACATAGAACTCGTAGGGCAGGCCATCGTCGCCGGGAGCCTTGCCGCGCGGCAGGCGCTTGTACACAGCAGACAGCTCCTCGTTGGTGAGTTCACCGGCGAGGCGCGCACTAGAAGCGGGGGTTTGGGGCCGTGCAGGGCCCTGCGGGGGCGCATCAGCACCCTCCACAGCGCCCTTAGCGCCTACACAAGCAGCAACTGCCGCGGGGGACATGCGCATGTCAACCGCGCCTAGCAGGGTGTCCTGAGCAGCGCGGTCTGTGGGGCGCGGGGCGTAGAGCCCATCAGGCGTGTCCCCTGAGTAGTAGGCGCAAAGGGCGGCCGCGCCCTGTGAGCGGCGGGCAGCATCCAAAGGCACCGCAGGACAGTCCGGGTGGGGCCCACAGCGCAATGCGTGTATGGTGGTCAGCTGCTGCCGCTCGCGGGTGAGCCAATGGAACCAAAAGGTGGGTTGCTCGCCGTAGTGTTGCCACACGACCTGGGCCTTGCGGGCAGCCGCTATGGCAGCCTCACGGGCGAGCGCCTGACGCCGCGCGCGTGCGTGCATGAGCCCCTCGCGCGCATAGGCCAGCGTGGGGTGCCGCTGGTAGAGCGCGAGCGCGTCGCGCACGGCCCGGTCTGCCGCTGTCACCTGCGCATTGCGTACACGAGACCGCGCCAACATGTGGCATTTGGCCTCCTCACGCAGCAGCGCCTTGAGCGCTTCATAGTCAGCGCCGAGGGTGGCACTGCCAGCTATAACAGGGTGTGAGGCGTCAAACCTATCTAGCAGTGCTGCAGTGGCGTCCATGTAGGCCGCGTTCTGCAACAGGTCTAGAGAAAAGCGCCAGGGGCCCCTGCCGAGCGCCGGCCCCTGGCGGCCCGCGCGCAGCGCGATGTAGACGGCGCGGTGATCAGATGGGAGCTGATCAACGCCGACGCCCACATCAGCGGCGCGCAGGCAACCAAGCAGAGGGCGGGACACAAGCCAGCGGTCCAGGCGTGCCGCGGACTGTGGCCCCGGACGCGTGATCTCCTGACCAGTGGGGTGCAACTCTCTATAAACATCAACGAGGTCCCTGTCGGCCTGCACGCGCTGCAAGCCGCCCCAATAGCCCACCTCCCTCCTATAGAAGGAATCGGCTGTGCCGCCCAACACGTCAAAGGCGTCGCTCACGCAGTTAAAGTCCCCGCCCACCAGCAACGCGCGGTCGCTGGGGAGGAGGGGCAGCAGGGTGTTCAGGAACCAGGCCTGCCGCAGGGCACGCTCCACAGGGGCATACACCGAGACCACAGCATGCGCTACGCTGCCATGCTGAAAGGACACTACCAGGGCCCTGCCCGGGGCCTCGCAGACGCTCTGGATGTCAGACACGGCAGCGCCGTCACGGAACAATACAGCCACACCCCCAGACCTGGGGTTGTGGGAACAAGATGACCAAAACGTGTCCCCAAGCCAGGGCTTCCCAACGCCCGCCCCCTCACGCGCCCAAGCAAGCCCCTCAGCCTCATCGTCATGGTGAGTCTCCTGGAGCACAATGACATCCCATGCATTTAGAAGGAGCTCCGAGAAGAGTGTCAGGCGTTTGTGAGCGGATTGCATACCATTGACATTGAGGCTGAGGAGCCGCAGAGCGCGAGCGCAGGACGTCATGGCCGCGCGGGCGCCCCGCTGCTGGGGCGCCCGGTGCAGGAGTACCACGGACCATGGAGCGCGCGCTGGCGGGGCGGGTTGCGGCGGCTCGCCGTGTCACCCGCGCGCCGGTGTCGCACGGGCGAGGATGGCCGCAGGGCCCGCTCGGAACCGCTGGTGGCAGCCGGCGAAGAGGGGCCCGGCGGCGCGCGGCGGCGCTGTGGAGCACGCATCCGCGGCGGCCCTGGCAGGGCGGGCGGCGGCGGGAGCGGCGGCGGCGGCGGGAGCACCAAGGGCCCGGGCGGACGGCGCTGAGGGCGCTGCCGCTGGGCGGCTGGCAGAGCAGTTGCGCCCGTTGCGTGCGGAGCGCGTGTGCGTGCGGCCGGCACTGGCGGCGCTGGCGCAGGGGCGGCTGGCGGAGGCACAGGCAGGGCCCGCAGCGGCAGCTGGCCGGACGGCGAGGCCGGTGGCATGAGCTGCGGGAGCCGCGCTGGCCGCGTTGCCGCCGTGGTGCGCACGCGCACGGCAGGCCCGAGGCGCCCAGGCGCAGGCAGCTGCGGCTGTGACAGGGCAGCCGCTTCAGCCATGGCAAAGTCAGGCTGCGCTGCCGGGTGCTCGGCAGGCGGGGCGCGCGCAGGGCCCGCCCGGGGCGGCGGCAGGCGCAGCGGCGGCGCGTCAGCCATCGCAGAGTCGCGAGGGGCGCTGCGTCGGGGCAGCCGCAGCTGCTGGGCTGGCGCCGCGGCCATGGCGACGTCGCCCGACCCCGTACCGGCGGCGCTGGCGGCGCAGCGCTGGCGTTCGTACGCAGGCAGAAACGGACGGCCACAGCGCAAGGAATGCAGAAGTTTGCCAAGCAACACACTAGCCAACTGCACAAACGCAGGGAAAGTGACGGCTGGAAGCGACGCACACACAATGCCTGCAGATAGTCCGAATGTCTGGCGAGGTGCAGCAAGGTTCATGGCAAAGGCGCGGGTGAAGTGGAGGCAAAACAAGGCCAGATGCGCAACCGATGCCCTGGGCTGCGCACCCCAATCAGGGCAGTCCCGCTGGCGCAAGCAAAGCCCGACACCCCATGGCAAACCCCATGAGACTGACCCCTGGTGACCAGTCGCACCCGCGGCACCGCGCGGAAGTTGAGTACGACCCCGGCATGCAACGTGCCGGGTCTGCAGGGGAGGCGCCCCCTAACATGGGGCCTGCAGAAGGTGCGCAGGGGAACAGCACAGGGGGCCGAGGCAGCCGTGCTGAGCGAGCGGCGCAGCGAAGACGAGGGACAGCCCCGAGAGGGGCACGACGATGCCGAGGAGGGCAAGGGCGCAAAAGGCAGAGAAAACAAAGCCCATCAGCCCAAACACAGAAAGTTATGTAACCTAACTCCGGCGGCCCGCGGCCGCTGTAGCCCTGGCGCACGCCGCCGGGAGGGCGCCAGCCGCGGCGCGCAGCTCAGCCAATACCCTCCGTGGGGAGGGGCACAGGGTGCGCGGCCGTCCAGCGCAGCTCCAAAACGCGGTCTGACTCCGCACAGCAGAGGACCTCGCGGTGGCACCAGCGGGCTTGAAACTGCGCGAGCTTCATCGTGGGCGAGCGGCCGCGCAACCAGTCTGGCGGCACGCCCATGTCGCAGTCCATGAGAGACGAGACGCGCAGGAAATCGCGCTGGATGGCACCGCGGCAGTCGTGCAGGATGTGGCTGGCCACCCTGGCAGCCGTGAGTGGCTGCGCGCCGGCGTCAAGCGCGCCACGGCGCGAGGCGCGCCACAGGTGCCAGAGGGCCGTGAGGCGGAGGCGCGTCCAAAGCGGCTGCAGCGCCGGAGCAACTGGCCAGCCGCGGTGGTCGCCAGCGAGGAGCACGGCCGCAGTGAGCGGCGGCGCCCGCTGGCCTGCTATCGCTCCCCGCACCTGCGCCAGCCAGGCCACCACAGGGCGCGCGACAACACAGGCGAGGAAGACGTGCTTCAGAGATTGGCCAGCGCCAGCGCAGGCAGGGTGTGGGCAGCAACAGGCCGCCGCAGAGTCATGGTGCCGGATGTAGCCCATGAACATGCCCACACGCAGCTGACCGTGAAGGATGCGAAAGGCAGTGCAGCGGTGCCGCCGGTCAATGTCCACGTCATAGATATCTGACCAGACGCTGGCCCAGGCGGGCCGGCGCCCAGCCGGAGCGAGAGGGTCAGCGGTGTCGTCGGGCACGGGCGGGCGCTGCCCGGTGCGCTCGGCGCGCGCGGCAGCTCGTGCCCGGCGCTCGTCAGGCGCCGCGCGCGGCGGAGGCGGGTGCATCCAGGGCGCCTCGAAGGCAGGGTTGCGCGGCATGCGCTGGCCCGCCCGCGCCGCAGGGACGCCCCTTGCCATGAGGCCCCGGCCTGCCAGCGCATCGCGCCAGCGCCCTTCGGCAGCCCTGAGCCCGCCCTCCCAGATGGCCGGCCGCAGCGGGCAGGTGATAGGGTTGCGGAACCCGGCCAGCATGGCGCGCGCCGCCTGCAGGCGGAGGTTGGCGGCCTTCACCAGGAGCTGCATGCAGGGCTCCTTGCCAATGAGCCAGCCGCCCGGGTCCACGGTGGCATCCGCCCAGCCCCCCACCAAGTGCGGTTGTGCTCCGGAGGGAGCAATGGCCGCGTGGGTGCCCTTGCGCACGTGCCAGGGGCGGCCAGCGTCCCACAGCACGACCAGAGCCGGGCGGGCGTCCGGCGGCGGGTGGCATTGCGGTGGCGCTGCGGCAGGGCTCATGCGGCCGGTGGGGCCCTCCAGGGTGTAGGGTTGCCACCAGGCGCCGGCGCCGTCTGCGCCGGCGCCCGGAGGGGCAGCGGAGCGGCGCCAAGCGGCCGCATCGCCGTGGGCGGCCGCGCTAATGAGCCACTCCAGCGTGTCCAGATTGATGTCACTGTTGAGGGCCGCGCGCCACTCCTGCGGCAGGGCAGCAAGCAGCACACTGCGCTGCCCGGAGGAAATTCCGGGCGGCAGGGCTTCGGTTAGCAGGCGGCGCAGGTCGCCAACGCGCCGTACGCCAGCCTCGGCCACTGGGCGCCAGCCAATCCCCGACAACGGAGCGCCGCACTCAGGACCGCGAATGCGAGGATTAAAGAACAATGGTTCCTGAAGCAGGGCCTCTCGGGGTGTGTCAGAGACAGAAAAGGCGCGGTGTGGGCGAAGCGCGCGGAAGGCCTGAATGTAGGCCAGCACGCGCATGGGCATATCCCGCGCGCTGATGGGCACAGCAAAGAACAGGGCCGCCAGGCCTAAGCCCCAGCGGTCGAGCTCGCGGAGCGCTAGAGCAGGGTGCGCATGCAGCCATGCAGGGTCTCTGCCTAACCACTGTGCAAAGAAGGCTTTCCAGGCGTGCGTCTCGGGCTCAAGGAACCGCGAGACGTTGCGCGCTTGGAGGGCCTGGATCTGAATGCCAATGTCGACATGGTTGACGCCCCCCCAGGCCCAAGGCAGGGCGCAAATATGGCGCCCGGGGTTCAGTGCCGCCGCGTGCGTATTGGCGCTGTGCGCGGACGGCCGGTGCGGCCGGTTGGCAGCCACAAATGTGCTGAGCAGCTGAGTCATACGCTGCAGCAGCCGTGGAGGTGGGGCAACAAAGCATGACAGATGGCTGGCCATGGAGGCAAGGACCTGCTTAGCTATGTAGGCCCTGCCATAGAACCCTAGGTCTATGCGCATGTAACGCTGCGCGCGGCGCTGCATGCGGGCAATGAGGGCCGTGTAAGCTGCCTCCGCATTGGCTGCCGGATCGCGTCCCAGCAACACCCCCAGATGCGTGATAGGAGCGGCGCCCGCGACAAACGTGATCCCAGTGAGGGGACATATGCCAGAGAAGGGTGGCCCACCCTCTGGTGCGCAAATCTCCAAGCCCTGCGACTTCCTGGGCTGAACCAGGGAGCCACTAGCTCTGCAGAACAGCTGAATCGGCCCGTCCGGGACAAGCCGCGCGTCAATGCGCGTGCGCACATGCACCGTTGTGTCATCAGCATGTTGGTGGAGTATGGGCGCTGGCCGACCCGAAGGCAGCAGGATAGGGCGAATCAAGCCCTGTGCTGCAAGGCTGCGCGCATATGCGGCCAACGGCTGGCTAGCAGCAACATACAGGATCGGAGACAAGGGGCTCCCCTGAAAAACCCCAGAGCTGACCGGGAAAGGGTCTGTGACCCAGCCATTGTAGGCGACAGTGGCGCAAGTGCCGCCGTGCAGGACCTGTACCCAGCGTGGGATGCATGCCGGCGCCCCGAGGGCCTCTAAGGAGCGCAGGATCCAGGCGCGGTCAATGCGATCAAACGCCTTGGCCAGATCCAAGAATACCATGGAACCAGGCTGGCCGGTGGCCCGCAAATAGTCGACTGTCTCCAGATGGGCAAGCACATTATCCCCAATCCAGCGCTTGGGGAGGAAGGCTGTCTGAGAACTGTCAATGACCGAGCTGAGAGGCGCGCCCAGGCGCGCGGCAATGGCAGCAGCAGCGATCTTGTAGTCACAGTTCAGCAGGGTGATAGGTCTGTAGCTACTGGGCTGGGTGCGGTCCGTGCCTTTGCCCTTATAGAGCAGCGTAATGCGTCCGGAGCGCATGCTCAGCGGCAACGCCGCCGTTGATGTGCTGTGGAACGCCGCATTCAGCACGGCCAGCAGGCGCGGTGCCAGCTGTCGCTGGAAGGCGACATAGAACTCGTAGGGCAGGCCATCGTCGCCGGGAGCCTTGCCGCGCGGCAGGCGCTTGTACACAGCAGACAGCTCCTCGTTGGTGAGTTCACCGGCGAGGCGCGCACTAGAAGCGGGGGTTTGGGGCCGTGCAGGGCCCTGCGGGGGCGCATCAGCACCCTCCACAGCGCCCTTAGCGCCTACACAAGCAGCAACTGCCGCGGGGGACATGCGCATGTCAACCGCGCCTAGCAGGGTGTCCTGAGCAGCGCGGTCTGTGGGGCGCGGGGCGTAGAGCCCATCAGGCGTGTCCCCTGAGTAGTAGGCGCAAAGGGCGGCCGCGCCCTGTGAGCGGCGGGCAGCATCCAAAGGCACCGCAGGACAGTCCGGGTGGGGCCCACAGCGCAATGCGTGTATGGTGGTCAGCTGCTGCCGCTCGCGGGTGAGCCAATGGAACCAAAAGGTGGGTTGCTCGCCGTAGTGTTGCCACACGACCTGGGCCTTGCGGGCAGCCGCTATGGCAGCCTCACGGGCGAGCGCCTGACGCCGCGCGCGTGCGTGCATGAGCCCCTCGCGCGCATAGGCCAGCGTGGGGTGCCGCTGGTAGAGCGCGAGCGCGTCGCGCACGGCCCGGTCTGCCGCTGTCACCTGCGCATTGCGTACACGAGACCGCGCCAACATGTGGCATTTGGCCTCCTCACGCAGCAGCGCCTTGAGCGCTTCATAGTCAGCGCCGAGGGTGGCACTGCCAGCTATAACAGGGTGTGAGGCGTCAAACCTATCTAGCAGTGCTGCAGTGGCGTCCATGTAGGCCGCGTTCTGCAACAGGTCTAGAGAAAAGCGCCAGGGGCCCCTGCCGAGCGCCGGCCCCTGGCGGCCCGCGCGCAGCGCGATGTAGACGGCGCGGTGATCAGATGGGAGCTGATCAACGCCGACGCCCACATCAGCGGCGCGCAGGCAACCAAGCAGAGGGCGGGACACAAGCCAGCGGTCCAGGCGTGCCGCGGACTGTGGCCCCGGACGCGTGATCTCCTGACCAGTGGGGTGCAACTCTCTATAAACATCAACGAGGTCCCTGTCGGCCTGCACGCGCTGCAAGCCGCCCCAATAGCCCACCTCCCTCCTATAGAAGGAATCGGCTGTGCCGCCCAACACGTCAAAGGCGTCGCTCACGCAGTTAAAGTCCCCGCCCACCAGCAACGCGCGGTCGCTGGGGAGGAGGGGCAGCAGGGTGTTCAGGAACCAGGCCTGCCGCAGGGCACGCTCCACAGGGGCATACACCGAGACCACAGCATGCGCTACGCTGCCATGCTGAAAGGACACTACCAGGGCCCTGCCCGGGGCCTCGCAGACGCTCTGGATGTCAGACACGGCAGCGCCGTCACGGAACAATACAGCCACACCCCCAGACCTGGGGTTGTGGGAACAAGATGACCAAAACGTGTCCCCAAGCCAGGGCTTCCCAACGCCCGCCCCCTCACGCGCCCAAGCAAGCCCCTCAGCCTCATCGTCATGGTGAGTCTCCTGGAGCACAATGACATCCCATGCATTTAGAAGGAGCTCCGAGAAGAGTGTCAGGCGTTTGTGAGCGGATTGCATACCATTGACATTGAGGCTGAGGAGCCGCAGAGCGCGAGCGCAGGACGTCATGGCCGCGCGGGCGCCCCGCTGCTGGGGCGCCCGGTGCAGGAGTACCACGGACCATGGAGCGCGCGCTGGCGGGGCGGGTTGCGGCGGCTCGCCGTGTCACCCGCGCGCCGGTGTCGCACGGGCGAGGATGGCCGCAGGGCCCGCTCGGAACCGCTGGTGGCAGCCGGCGAAGAGGGGCCCGGCGGCGCGCGGCGGCGCTGTGGAGCACGCATCCGCGGCGGCCCTGGCAGGGCGGGCGGCGGCGGGAGCGGCGGCGGCGGCGGGAGCACCAAGGGCCCGGGCGGACGGCGCTGAGGGCGCTGCCGCTGGGCGGCTGGCAGAGCAGTTGCGCCCGTTGCGTGCGGAGCGCGTGTGCGTGCGGCCGGCACTGGCGGCGCTGGCGCAGGGGCGGCTGGCGGAGGCACAGGCAGGGCCCGCAGCGGCAGCTGGCCGGACGGCGAGGCCGGTGGCATGAGCTGCGGGAGCCGCGCTGGCCGCGTTGCCGCCGTGGTGCGCACGCGCACGGCAGGCCCGAGGCGCCCAGGCGCAGGCAGCTGCGGCTGTGACAGGGCAGCCGCTTCAGCCATGGCAAAGTCAGGCTGCGCTGCCGGGTGCTCGGCAGGCGGGGCGCGCGCAGGGCCCGCCCGGGGCGGCGGCAGGCGCAGCGGCGGCGCGTCAGCCATCGCAGAGTCGCGAGGGGCGCTGCGTCGGGGCAGCCGCAGCTGCTGGGCTGGCGCCGCGGCCATGGCGACGTCGCCCGACCCCGTACCGGCGGCGCTGG
The DNA here is from genome assembly GCA_965277425.1 of Caulobacteraceae bacterium. Classification (GTDB taxonomy): domain Bacteria; phylum Pseudomonadota; class Alphaproteobacteria; order Caulobacterales; family Caulobacteraceae; genus Poindextera. Next base: position 734 of record CBDICR010000007.1, on the reverse strand, counting down.
CGGCGCAGCGCTGGCGTTCGTACGCAGGCAGAAACGGACGGCCACAGCGCAAGGAATGCAGAAGTTTGCCAAGCAACACACTAGCCAACTGCACAAACGCAGGGAAAGTGACGGCTGGAAGCGACGCACACACAATGCCTGCAGATAGTCCGAATGTCTGGCGAGGTGCAGCAAGGTCCATGGCAAAGGCGCGGGTGAAGTGGAGGCAAAACAAGGCCAGATGCGCAACCGATGACACCCCATGGCAAACCCCATGAGACTGACCCCTGGTGACCAGTCGCACCCGCGGCACCGCGCGGAAGTTGAGTACGACCCCGGCATGCAACGTGCCGGGTCTGCAGGGGAGGCGCCCCCTAACATGGGGCCTGCAGAAGGTGCGCAGGGGAAACAGCACAGGGGGCCGAGGCAGCCGTGCTGAGCGAGCGGCGCAGCGAAGACGAGGGACAGGCCCCGAGAGGGGCACGACGATGCCGAGGAGGGCAAGGGCGCAAAAGGCAGAGAAAACAAAGCCCATCAGCCCAAACACAGAAAGTTATGTAACCTAACTCCGGCGGCCCGCGGCCGCTGTAGCCCTGGCGCACGCCGCCGGGAGGGCGCCAGCCGCGGCGCGCAGCTCAGCCAATACCCTCCGTGGGGAGGGGCACAGGGTGCGCGGCCGTCCAGCGCAGCTCCAAAACGCGGTCTGACTCCGCACAGCAGAGGACCTCGCGGTGGCACCAGCGGGCTTGAAACTG